>CAVREM010000001.1:0-8492 GCA_963720005.1 uncultured Acidobacteriota bacterium
CGACTTCTAGGAACGTGTGGCGTCGTAGGCAGGTCGCGCGCGCCGGGCGCGGGCGCGCTCGACGACGACGAGCGTTGCCGGGACAAGCAACGCAAGCCCGATCAGGCCGGCGGGCACCAGAAGCCACATGTGTCTAGGGTCCGTCGAGGCCCCTCCGGGACGCTCTGGGCAATCCCACGCGAAACGGCGATCCATCCGACCTGTTCGGCCGCTCCCTCCTACCACCGCCGCGCCGGCCACCCAGCGAATCGACGAGCCAGCGTGTCCTGGGTCCGGGCCCGACCGCCGTGGAGCGACATGTTGAAGACTCGGCCGCAAAACTGCAGACCCGGCAGCCGGGAAGACGGCGACCTGGAGGCCCACTCGTCGGCGTAAGGAGGAGTAGTCGAACTTCCAGCGCGCGTCGTCGACCGGATAGGGCACGACGGGAATGTCGCCCTCGCGCCAGCTCGGCTCTCGTTCGTGCCGCTCCGAAGATTCGGGGGGGCGGAGCTCTAGGCCCGTTCCGGCGTGGTCGCGTTCACAGCGGTGTCCACGAATCGTGACGCGGTCGCGATCCCAGGGGCCCCTCGGCTGTGCGGCCATCTTCACCGGAATCGGTGGCGTGTATAGCTCCGTTCTCCCGTGCAACGGCGTCCCCACCACCGTCGCCGTGTTCCAGAAGAGGATGCTCACGGAGCGCACCCGCCCCGACCTACGGCGTCGAGCGGAGACCTTGATGAGGCGCCGGCGGAAAACGGGGCGACGACAGCCGGCCTGGGACGGGCCCTCGGTCCAGTTCCGGGCGGTTGGGGATCTGAGTGCCGCGTGCGCGTTGCTAGAGGTTCACTCAACCGGCTCGTCTGCTGTCCCGTTCCCGACCTTCTTCAGTCCGATGAAGAAGACTCCTTTTTTTGCGAGGGCGGCATCCTTCGGAAGCAGCGCCACCTCCAGAATCGCCTCGCCCGGAAAGGATGGTCGTCCTCTAACGTTGCGGTCTCGATCCGCTTCGCCGAGTAGTACAAAGATGATGGACGCTCCCCGTTAGCACACTCTCGCGCTTCGACACTCGCCTGCCGTTACTCCGGGTGCGCGAGCTGGTACGACTCGCCGAGGTTCGCCGACGCGCGACCGCCGTGGAGGATGACGGGGCCTGCGACCTGCCGCGCCTCGGCGTCGAGCCAATGCTCGCGCGGCGTGAAGACCCTGCGCCGGGATCGTTGCCTTCACCGTTGCCTGGATCGGCGACACCGGGACGTCGGAGGAGTCGCCGCTCTCGAACGAGCCCGCGCAGGTCTTCACGCCGCGCAAGCAGGTGCCGCTCGACGTCGAGGCGCGGAAGGTCGCGGGCCGCTTCATCCTCACCGCGGTCGCGCGCAAGAACCTCGGCGAGTCGTATGACCTCGCGCATCCGGAGTTGCGCCAGGGCATGACGAAGCAGGAGTGGCTGACGGGGAACATCCCGGTCGTCTACTACCCCGCGAAGGAGATCGAGCAGGCGAGGTTCAAGGTCGACGAGTCCTATCCGGACGAGGCGATTCTCGAGGTGGCGCTGCTGCCGAAGGGCCCCGAAGGTGAAGCCACAGGTCTTCTTCATCGGCCTGAAGAAGGCGGGAAAGGGACGGCGGCGCACTGGCAGGTGAACTACTGGGTTCCGCGCGCGGCGCCGCAGATCCCCACCGCCCGGAAATGATGGCCCGTGCGAGGCCGGCTCGCGTCGCCTCGGTTCCGGCGGCGCGCATCACGGCCGGCCTGCTCGTCGCGGTCGTCGCGGCCGGCGCGCTCGTCAGCATCCTCTTCTGGAACACGGCCACGGTCGTGGAGATGCCGCCGCAGGGACCGCCGAGCTGTACGTGCCACCGATCCCCGTCAAGATGGCCGCCGCCGAGCGCCGCCAGGTGATCGCCACGGCGTCACGATCCGTCGACACCGCGGTCAAGCGCGACCATGCCGAACGGGCCTTCGAGTCGTCGGCCCGAACCTCCGCAGCGGCACGACTATAGCCGACTGGCGGGAAGGCGACATTCCGGTCGTCCCGTATCCGGTCGACGCCGCGCGCTGGAAGTTCGACTATTCCTATGCGAACGAGATCGGCCTCCAGGTGGCTGTCTTCCCGGTGCCGGTGGAGACGTGCGGCCGATGGTCTTCGACATGTCGCTCCACGCGGATCGGGCCGGACCCAGGACGCGCTGGCTCGTCGACTCGGTGGGTCGCCGCGCGGCGGTGGCGGGAGTGGGCGGCCGAGCAGGTCGGATGGATCGCCGTTTCGCGTCGATGCCCAGAGCGTCCCGGAGAGGGCCTCGACGAGCCTTAGTGCCGTGTGGCTTCTGGTGCCCGCCGGCCTGATCGGGCTTGCGTTGCTTGTCCCGGCAACGCCGGTCGTCGTCGAGCGCGCCCGCGCCCGGCGCGCGCAACGTGCCTACGACGCCACACGTTCCTAGAAGTCGAGCTCCAGGACAGCCTGGCCGTGCGGCGTCTGCGGCAGGTGCTCGTGGGCAGCCAGTTTGCCGTGGCCACGCCTCTCCTCGTGGTGGCCGGGCTGCTGCTGGCCAGCCTCAACGAGCTGAAACGCGTCGATCTGGGCTTCGACAGCCACAATGTCCTCACCGGGTATGTTCAGCTGCCGCGGGCACAGTATCAAGAGCCTGGCCGTGCCACGCCCTTCTGGGACGAATTGAAGCGGCGCGTCGAAGCGCTGCCGGGCGTTTCGGCGGCGGCGTTCGCCGACGGCAGGCCGCCGAACGATGTGGGGAACTCCAACAACTTCGACCTGGAGGACTTCCCCACCCCACCAGGTCAGTCCCAACCGGTCACGCCGTGGGTGTCGGTGACGCCGGAGTACTTCCGCGTGCTCGGTATCCCTCTCCTCCAGGGGCGTCTCCTCGACGAGCGTGATGCACTCCGACCGGACATCGAGTCGGTCCTCGTCGATCGCGCCTGGGCAAAACGGTTTTTCCCGAATGACGAGGCGATCGGCAAGCGATTCCGCGAAGGTGGATGCACGCGCTGCCCGTGGACTACCGTCGTCGGCATCGTCAGCGAGGTGAAGTACGCCGGCCTGGACAAGCCCGATCAAGGAACTGTCTATTCACCCATGAACCTGCCGTTTTTCCGGTATCTCATGATGCGGACGCACGCCGATCCTCTGACGGTGCTGCCCCTCGTCCGGCAAGTGGTCCGGGAGCTCGATCCGAGTGTGCCGTTCTCCAGCGTTGCGACGATCGACGAGCTGGTCGCACAGTCGCTCGAGAGACCGCGTTCGTTGTCGCTGCTGGTTGGAGGTTTTGCGGCAGTCGCACTCGTGTTGTCGGTCGTCGGCATTTACGGCGTGATGGTGTACTACGTTCAGCAGCATGCGAAAGACATCGGCATTCGTCTGGCGCTCGGGGGCAGTCCGGCCGATGTGCTCCGTCTGATTGTGGCTCAGGGCATGACGGTGGTGGCGAGCGGTCTCGTGGTTGGCCTGCTGACCGCGCTGGCCCTTACCCGGTTGATGTCGAGCCTCTTGTTCGGCATCGGTGCCGCCGACGCATTCACGTTTGCCAGTGTCAGCATTCTCCTGCTCGCGGTCGCACTGGTGGCGTGTTTCGTGCCGGCCAGGCGCGCCATCGGGGTTCAACCCGCAGTCGTTCTTCGTAACGAGTAATGCAGCCTCTCTACTCGGTTCGAAGCGCGGTCAGCGGATCCACGCTGAGCGCCCGCCGTGCCGGAACGATCAGGGCGGCAGATGCTGTCGCCGCGAAGAGCACGAGCACGGCGGCGTAGGTGATCGGATCGGCCGGCGAGACATCGAACAGCATGCCGCGCATGAAACGGCTGACGACCGCCGCGGCCAGCGTGCCGGCGGCCATGCCAACCGTGGTGAGACGAAGTCCTTCAGCGGCAACGAGGCGCACCACCGCGCGCGGCTCGGCGCCCAGAGCCAGCCGCACACCGATCTCCTGCGTGCGCTGCTCGACTGTGTACGCGATCACACCGTAGAGCCCTGTAGCCGCCATCACAAGCGCGACAGCAGCAAACGCAAACAGCAGCCTGGTCAGCAGCCTCTCGGTGGCAATCGAATCATCCAGCGCGCGGTCCATCGTCTCCACGCGTGTGATCGGCAGCTCGCGATCGACCTCCCGGACCGCGGCACGAACAGCATTCACCAGCGCGTGTGGATCTCCGCCAACCGCCCGCACCGCGATCTGCATCGTGGGCCACGGCCGCTGCGGATACGGGGTGTACATCGCGACCATCGGCTGCCGCGCGAGACCGTTGTTCTTCACGTCGCCGGCGACGCCGACCACTTCGGCGAAGCCCGGAAACCGCCCGACGAGCAGCTTCTTGCCGACCGGCGACTCGTTCGGCCATGCCCGGCGCGCGAGATCCCGGCTGATCACAACCACCAACCGTGACGCCTCGTCGTCGCCCGCGGTGAACGCGCGTCCTTCCACGATCGGGATTCCCATCGTCGCGAAGTAGTCGGGCGTGATGCCGGACCATTGACCGAGCGGCCGTTCGCCGATTGCGACCATCGGCCGATCTCCGGTGATGTACGGCGCCATCGTAGTGATCGCCGGCGGCAGTGCCATCGCGGCGGCGGCGTGGGCGACTCCGGGCGTGGCGTCGAGCTTCGGCAACAGCTGCGCGATGAACGCGCGCATCGCGGCGGGATCGGTGTAGGCGGAGGAGGGCAGCGAGACGCGGAGCGTGAGCAGGCCGTCTGCTTTGAAGCCGACCGGCACGTGCGTCAGGCGCGCGAAGCTCTGAAGCAGGAGGCCGGCGCCCACCAGCAGCATGAGCGACAAGGCGATCTCGGCGATCACGAGCGCGTTGCGCGAACGCCGGTGCGATGCCGTCGTGCCGCGGCCGCCGCTCTTCAGCGCGTCGACCGGCGACTGGCGAGCCGCGAGCGACGACGGGATCAGGCCGAAGACGAGGCCTGCGGCAAGCGAAACAACCAGCGAGAACGCGAGCACACGGCCGTCGACAGCGACTTCCGATCCGCGCGGAAGCCCTTGTAAGGCTGATGTCGCGAGGTCTACGCTCCAGAACGCCAGCAGCACCCCGGCGATGCCGCCGGCCAGCGCGAGCAACAGGCTTTCGCTGCACATCCAGCGCGTCAAATCCCAGCGGCTGGCGCCAAGCGCGAGGCGAACGGCCGCCTCGTGCGATCGTGCGGTGGCGCGGACCAGCAGCAGATTCGCGACGTTGGCGCACGCGATCAGCAAAACGAGCCCGACCGCTCCCATCAGCACGAGCAGTGGCGATCGCGCGCTGCCAGCCGTGCGTTGACGAATCGGGACCAGCCGAAGGCTCGCATCCGGATCGGCGTCTGTGTTTGTCGGATGGGCACGCGCGTAGGCGTGAGTAATGGCGTCCACCTCGCTTTGCGCCTGTTCGACGCGGACGCCCGGCGCGATGCGCGCGACCGCGGTCAGGTAGCCGAGACCGCCGCTGATTAGTGCTTTCGGAAAGCTGCTGATTTCATTCACCCGTGGCGTCCACACGTCCACATCGTCGAACGGCGGCGGCAGATCGATCCCCAACGCGCCAACGACGGTGTAGGCGGCGCCGTTCAGCGTCAACGTGGCCCCGACTGCGGTGGGAGCGGCGTCGAAGCGGCGCATCCAGTAGCGCCGCCCGATGACTGCGACGCCGGGCGCGCCGGGAAGGTCTTCGGCGGCGGTGAACGTCCGGCCGAGCGCCGGATTGATGCCGAGCAGGTCGAAGAAGCTTGCCGACACGCGCGCACCCGGCAGCTGCTCCGGCCGATCGCCGTCGGTGGCGTTGAACTGTTCGTTGGCGATCGCCGCCAGACCGCTCAGCATGCGATCGCGCGTGGCGAGCTCGACGAACGAGGGATACGAAAATGGGCCGTCGACGGTGGCGCGCTTCGGGTTGGAGCGCGACAGGATGAACACGCTCGCGGCATCCTTGAACGGCAGGGGCCGGAGCAACGCCGCATCGACGATGCTGAAGACGGCGCTGTTCGCACCGATGGCGATCGCGATGATCGCGACGGCCACCAGAGCGAACTCCCGAGCCTTCAACAGGGAGCGAATCGCGTATCGCATCGATACGACATCACAACACGTAACTTCGGTCGGCGGCAATCTACGAGGGGCTGCTCGAAACACCCTGCGGCGCCGGCCCGGTATAACGAGCCCGCGGGCGGATCAGCTGGCCTGACGCATATTCCTCGATCGCGTGCGCGATCCAGCCGATCGTTCGGCCCAACGCAAAGAGGAGCAGCGGAGCCTGTTCGGGCAACCGGTAGGTCCTCGTCACCGCGGCCAGTCCGAAATCCAGGTTCGGAGCGTCGTGCAGCAACTCCGATCCTGCCTTCTGCAGATTTCGAATCGGCCGCCATTCGGCTTCGTTGCCGCTGGCCTCCGCCAGCCGCATGAGCAACGCGGCGCGCGGATCGCCAGCCGGGTACAGGGGATGGCCGAACCCCGGCATGTTCATCTCCACGCCGCAGTCGATTGGCAACCAGCGGCCCGCGCGCTCTTTGGCGTTCCGGACTGTCGCCAGCAGCGCACGCATCCGCGCCGACGGCTCCCCCGTGCTTGATATCCCTTCAGCGTCGCCATGGCGGCCGAGACGACGTCATAGGGCGAGGCGCCGGCCGAAGCCGCGCACCTGGCGGTAAACGCCGACACGTTCAGCTCGTGGTCCGCGCAGAGGACCAGCGCCGTTCGAATCACGTCGCCGACCGCGTCTCTCTTCGGCGCCCACGCCGCTTGCAGCACCCGGTGAACGGGCTGCGCGCGCGTCGATGCTGCGCGACGATCGTCGTCAACAAGCGCATGATGCGTGCGCCGGTCTGCCGGACCGCTGCCGGGCGCAGAGTCGTAGGACGCCAGGTCGCGCGGCCGCGGCGATCGGCAAGGCGGCCTGAAGCAGCGTGAGCGGCTCCCTGGCGCAGGTGCGCAGCTGCGCCAATTGGCGAGGCGTCAGCGTGCAGGGTTGCTCGAACAGCCGCTCTTCTTCGCCTGCTTCCGCCGCCCACAACAGCGCCGCCACTTGTTCCGGCGCTCGCCGTCTCCGCGAGCTTCACCGCGTCGTGCCCGCGATAGTAGAACCTTCCGTTGTGGATCAGCGTGATGCCCGACTCCAGCACCGGCCCGCCCCAATGGAGTCCTCGCGCGGCCGCCCTGGTCGGATCGCGCCGCGCCTCTTTCCGCTCTTTCAAACGCTCGACGTCTTCCCGGTAGTAGCGGCGCTCTCGTGGCCGGCCGGACACCGGTTCCGACCGCAGCTGGCCGCGGCTGGTGTACGCGTACAGCGTCGCCCGCGTGACGCCGAGCGCCTCCGCAGCCTGCGTTGCCGTGAGGTAGTAGTGGCCGGTCTTCATATTAGGTTGATTGTCCAATCAATATTGACAAGTCTAACAGACGTACCCAAACATCGAAGACATGAGAGAGGGATTGGAAGATGTCGTGGCCGCGTCGACCCGGCTCAGCCACGTCGATGGCGAGGCGGGCCGGCTGACGATCGCCGGATACGCCGTGGAAGATCTGGCTCCGTGCGCCGGTTTCGAGGAGGTGGCGTACCTGCTCCTGCACGGCCGCCTGCCGGAATCGTCCGAGCGCGTTCGGTTCGCGCAGGACCTGGCCGCACGGCGAGCGCTCCCGCGCGCGGCCATTGAGGTGCTTCGCGAAGCCGCGGCGGCAAAGGCGCCGCCCATGGATGCCTTGCGAATGGCCGCGCCGCTTCTGAGCCTCGGCCGCGAGGAGAACCCGCTGGACGACGCGATGACCGCGATCGCGTCCTTCCCGACAATCGTCGGAACCTATTGGCGGATTCGCAACGGTGAAGGGCCGGTGCCGGTTCGCACCGAACTCGGGCACGCCGCGCACTACCTCCATCAGTTGTTCGGCGCCGAGCCATCAGCCGAACGAAGCCGTGCGCTGGAGACCTATCTCAATACCGTCTGCGACCACGGTCTCAACGCCTCGACCTTTGCGGCACGGGTCATCGTGTCCACGCGATCCGATGTCATCTCGGCCATCACCGGCGCGGTGGGTGCGCTCAAGGGCCCCTTGCATGGCGGCGCACCCGGTCCTGCGCTCGACATGGTGTTCGAAATCGGCACGCGCCGAGCGCGCGGAAACCGTCATCCGCGCCAGGCTGGATCGGGGCGAGCGCCTCATGGGATTCGGACACCGCATCTACAGGGTGCGCGATCCGCGCGCCGATGTTCTTGCCGAGGCCGCCGAGCGGTTCTATGCGAGCGACGGCGATCGGTGCGCTCTACGATCTCGCGCGGAAGGTCGAAACGACGGCGCTTCGCCTGCTCCGCGAGCGCAAGCCCGACCGCCGGCTCGACACCAACGTCGAGTTCTACACGGCCCTGTTGCTGCACGGCCTGGGACTGCCGTCCGAGTTGTTCACGCCGACCTTTGCCGTCGGACGGGTCCTCGGCTGGTCGGCACATTGCCTCGAACAACTTCGCGATGGCAGGTTGATCCGGCCGCAATCGGCCTACATCGGTCCGACGGACCTTCTCTTCACCAGGTAAAGCT
>CAVREM010000002.1:0-63433 GCA_963720005.1 uncultured Acidobacteriota bacterium
GCTGCTGCTCTCTTCGCTCAGCCTTGCGGCGGTCGCGTAACTCTGATCGTCCGTTTCGTGATGTTCAGCTCGATGCTGGCGCTGGCCGCCGCCGCCGCCGCTCGTTCGTCCCGTTTTTCTGTTGAAACGGGCGCGCAACAGGCGGCTCGGAAATTTGAAGAACAGTTCCCCGAAGCGGTCGATCTGCTCGGGCGGGCGATCCGGGCCGGCCACGCCTTCACCACCGGCGTCCTGATGGCCGCGGAGGAGATCCCCGCGCCGGTGGGCGACGAGTTCAAGCGGCTCTACGACCAGCAGAATTTCGGGATGTCGCTTCCGGACGCGCTTCGCGGCTTCGCGGCGCGCATCCCGCTCGATCGACGCCCGCTTCTTCGCCACCGCCGTGCTCACGCAGCGCGAGACCGGCGGCAACCTCGGCGAGGTGCTCGACAACCTCGCCTCGGTGATCCGCGAGCGGTTCAAGGTGAAGCGGCAGGTGCGGGTGCTGACCGCGCACGGACGGATCACC
Organism: uncultured Acidobacteriota bacterium; assembly: GCA_963720005.1. Classification (GTDB taxonomy): domain Bacteria; phylum Acidobacteriota; class Vicinamibacteria; order Vicinamibacterales; family CAVVIG01; genus CAVREM01. Next base: position 509 of record CAVREM010000002.1, read on the forward strand.
GGATGGATTCTGGCCGGGTTCCCGCCGGCGCTTGCGGCGGCCATGTTCGCGATTGCTCCAGCAGCACATGAACCTGCTGATTTCCGATCCGCTCGGCGTCAAGATGATCGTCGGCGCGCTGATATTGCAGGTTATCGGCACGATGATCATCCGCAAGCTGGTCAACATCCCTTACTGAGGACGAGAGATACACGTCATGACTCCTGAACTGTGGCTCGCCGTCGGTGGTTTGTTCGTTTCGGTCGCCCTGATCACCGGGCTGGGCGCCTCTGCGCTCCTGGCGCGCACGTCTCCCGAGCGGCGGCGTCTGCGCGAGCCGGCCGTGGTGGCCGGCGGCGCAGGCCTGCTCATCGATCAGATCCGGCTCACGGAAGACGATCAGCCCGCGTCTGCAAGTCGGTGGCCAGCAAGCTGCCGAAATCGCCCAAGGACATGACGCGGCTGCGCCGCCGTCTGGCGAGCGCGGGCATCTACAGCTTCGGCGCCGCCGTCGCCTACTCGGTGCTCGAACTCGGCGCTTCCGGTGCTGTTCGCCGGCGCCGTCCTGTCGCAGATGCGCGACCGCTCCGGGTGGATGCTGGCCGCCATCATGGGAGCGGTCGGCTACCTGGTTCCCAGCCTGGTGCTCGGCCGGCTGATCAACAAGCGCAAGCAGCGGATCGAGAACGGGCTTGCCGGACGCGCTCGATCTGATCATCGTCTGCGTCGAGGCGGGTTGCAGTCTCGACCAGGGCATCCTGAAAACCACCGAGGAGCTGGAGATCTCGCACCCGGACCTGGCCTCCGAGATGCGCACGATCACGACCGAGGTTCGCGCCGGCAAGCCGCGCGTCGAGGCCTTCAAGAACTTCGCGGCGCGGACGCGCGTCGACGATGTGCGCGCGCTGGTGGCGATGCTGGTGCAGACCGACCGCTTCGGCACGAGCATCGCGCAGGCGCTGCGGACCCATGCCGCCACGTCGCGGCAGAAGCGCCGCCAGCGCGCCGAAGAGCGCGCCGCCAAGGTCGGCGTCAAGCTCGTGTTCCCGCTCGTCTTCTTCCTGTTTCCCGCGTTCTACGTCGTCACGCTCGGTCCGGCGGTGATCCTGTTCCTTCGCAGCAGCTTTTTCGCCAACTAACGTCCAGTCAACCCATCAACCAAAGGAAAACGCCATGTCCACCATGAACATCGATCCTCCTCGTCGTCGCCGGCGTGTTCGGAGTGCTCTACATGATGCGCCGCAAGGCCCGTCTGCGCAGCGAAGACTAAGCGACACCGTTCCCAGTCATCGGAGATCCTGACGTGATGACATCAATGCGAGCTGTCGCACTGTTTCTCGGCGCCGGCCTGGCCGGCGGGTGCGCGACCGGGAACCGGTGCGTCTCTCACGGCGAAGTTCGTCAAGCAGGGGAAGCCCGCCTTCGATGCGGGCGGGCCCTCTCTCGCCGCCGGCAACTCCGCTTCAGGAGCACATGAAGATGATCCGGCATCTGTCGGCCAGGCCGGTCATGAAGGAGAGTGCCGGCGCCAGCGCGGAATCGGCCGATCCGCAGCTCGCCGCGGCGCTGCGGCTCGCAGCGGCGGCTCCCTCGGCCGAGAATCATCTGCGGGTCGCGCACGAGTATCTCCGGCTCGGGATTCTCGACACGGCCTACACCTACGCGAACCGCGCCGTGCTGCAGAAGCCGCGGTTCGCCGAGGCGCACGAGGTGCTGGCGCGGATCTGGCGGGACTGGGGACTCCCCGGCTCGGGATCGGACCGGCATCGCGCGCGACCTACTTCGATCCGGCGTCGGCGTCGGCGGAGAACACGCTCGGGACGCTGCTCGACGCGCTCGGCCAGCCTGCCGAGGCACGGCGGGCGTTCGCACGCGCGGTGGCGCTCGACCCGAGCGCCGCGTGGGCGCTGAACAATCTCTGTTTCGTCGAGCTGCGGCTGGGCCGTCTGGCCGAGGCGCGTTCGCATTGCGAGGCCGCGCTCGACGTCGACCCCAGCATGACGGCGGCGCGACAACAACCTGGCGCTGACGTTCGTCGCGTCCGGCGATGCCGCGGCCGCGCGGCAGGCGTTTCTCGCGACCGGCAACGCGGCCGGTGCGGCCTACAACCGCGGGATCATCCACATGGCCAGCCGGGCGTACACCCGGGCGGCCGAAGCGTTCGAGGAAGCGATCGCCGCGCGGCCCGAGTTCACGGCGGCGAAGAGCCCGCGCGCACGAAGCGCGGATGCTGGCCATCACTTCCGCCACACGACTGAGAGCCACAATATGCTGACTGCAACGACACTCGATCTGCCGACCGCACCGGACGTGATGCCTCCGGCGCCGAATACGCTCGAGGAGGCGGGACTGAGCCTCGACCTGCTGACCCAGCTCGCCCTCAAGCACCTGCATTTCTCCGGCGAGCTGAAAGGGTCCGACCTCGCGGCGCGGCTCGGCGTCAACTTCTCGGTGGTCGAGCCGGCGCTCGAGTTCCTGAAGGCCAGCACCAGGTGGAGATCGCCGGCGGCGCCATCACCGGCGCGGCGTCGTACCGTTACCGCATCACCGACGCCGGACGGACGCGCGTGGCCCTCTTCCTCCAGACCAACCAGTACGTCGGCGTGGCGCCGGTCCCATACGAGCAGTACCGCCGGTACATGACACGACTTCGTGGCGTCGGCGCCGCGGACCGCGACGCGGGAGCGGGTGCGCGAGGCGCTGTCGCACCTGGTCGTCAGCCAGCCGGTGCTCGATCAGCTCGGCCCGGCGATCAACTCCGGCCACTCGATGTTCGTCTACGGGCCGCCCGGCAACGGCAAGACGGTGATCGCGCAGGCGATTCGCAAGCTGCTGTCCGGCGACATCGCCATCCCGCACGCGATCGAGGTGGAAGGCGCGATCATCCGCTTCTTCGACCCGGTCAATCACGAGCCGATCGACGAGGTCGAGGACGACCGGGAACAGCTCGAGCTTGTCGCTCCGGCACGACCGCCGCTGGGTCCGCTGCAAGCGGCCGATGGTGATGGTCGGGGGCGAGCTGACGCTGCCGGCCCTCGAGCTGAGCTACAACCCGACCACCGGCTTCTATCGCGCGCCCATCCAGGCGGTGGCGAACGGCGGCGTCCTGGTGATCGACGACTTCGGCCGCCAGCAGTGCGCGCCGCGCGACCTGCTGAACCGGTGGATCGTCCCGCTCGAAAGCCGGGTCGACTTCCTGACCCTGCAATCGGGACAGAAGTTCGAGATCCCGTTCGGCGTTCTGGTGGTGTTCGCCACCAACATCAAGCCGTCCGAGCTGGTCGACGAGGCGTTTCTCAGGCGCATCCGCTACAAGGTCTACGCCGAGGGGCCGACCGTCCCGGAGTTCATGCAGATCTTCGAGAACTGCTGCCGGGAGCGCAACCTGCGGTTCGATCGCGGCGCTCGTCGAACAGCTCCTCACGCAGTACTTCGAGCCCCGGAAGATCGCGCCGCGCGGGTGTCACCCGCGCGATCTGATCGACCAGAGCCTCTCGCTCGCCGACTACCGCGGTGAGCCGCGTCAGCTGACACCGGAGCTGCTCGACGCCGCGTGCGCCGGCTATTTCGTCGACGAGCGCGAAGGCTCGATCACATAGAAGGAGAGACGATGCGGACGTCCGGACAGTCGCACGAAGGGTGGATGTCGCTCATCCCTCTGAGTGTGTTGCTGTTCATCGTCATGGTCGCGCTTGGCGGACCCGAAGCGTTCGTCAACACCGTCGCGTCGTTCGCGACCGACGCGATCACCTACACGCGCGCGCTGGGTCAGAAACTTCTAGCCGATTACCGGGAACCTGTGATGACTGGATGCCTTGACACTGTCGGACCTTCTCGCGCGGCGCCTGTCCCTGGAGTGGTACGAGGGGATCGCGATCGTGCGCGGCGTCGCCGAGCGGCTGCTCGAACAGCAGGGCGCCGCGCTGCGCATCCCCGAGCTGCACCAGATCGAGCTGGCCGCCGACGGGTCCGTTGCGCTCACCGGGGGACGGCCGCCAACGAGCCGGTGCGCCGTCTGGGCCAGCTCCTGCAGGCGATGCTGACCGACGCCGAGGTGCCGGTGCAGTTGCGTCTGATCGTCTCTCAAGCGACCGCGCCGATACCGTCGTACGCCTCGCTCGCCGAGTTCGATCAGGCGCTCGCGTATTTCGAGCGGCCCGACCGCGCCGGACTGCTCGAAGGCCTTGTTCGCGCGGGCGCAGGCGGCCGGCCCGGTGACGGCGAACGACGTCGCTCTGACGCTCGATCGCATCGCGCCGCTTGCCCGAGCGCGAAGGCCAGCGCGGCGACCCGCGTCACCGGCACCGGAAGAACTCGCGCCGGCTGATCGGGATGGCTGCCGCCGTCCTCGCCGTGCTCGCGCTGTCGGGCGCGGCAGCTCTATACGTGCGAAACGCCGGCATGACCGTGCAGCGGCCGGCAAGGTGTCTCGCGCCACCGTGGCGGCGGCCGACGCGGTCGGCGCGGCTGTGCTGGCGGGCGTTTCGGCAGTGTCCGACACGCGTCGGGCCTGGGGCGGCTCGTTCCTGCGAGATGCAGCCGCCAGCCGCCTGCGCCTGCCGCCGACTCCGCCGCCTGGCTCCGCAGAGACAGCCAGCGGCTCGTCCAGCCGCCGTGCCGAAGCCGGTCGACGACCCGCGCGTCGACGAGTCTTCCGCCACGCACGATGTCGGCCTACGACGCGCCCGACGACCACCGAACGACTGGCCGACGAGACCTCGGCAGGCGGACATCGCTGGAACAACCGTCGAGGCACCGATCGACTCGGAGGTCTACACGTCTGGCGCCGACGGCGTGACGCCTCCGGTCGACGTTCGGCCGCAGCTGCCGCGGCAGCTGCCGCCGACGGTCGATCCGGCAAGTCTCTCCCGGATCGAGCTGATCATCGCGCGGGACGGCTCGGTGGAATCGGCCAGGCTGCTCGGCAATCGACCCGACGTCCAGGGCGGAATGTTCCTGAGCGCGGCAAAGGCGTGGGAGTTCCGGCCGGCGACGAAGGACGGCGTCGCCGTCCGCTATCGCAAGATGATTCTGGTGTCCTTTGAGTAGCCGCGCGCAGCGCGGACATGCATTGGTGATCGCTTCGCGCTCGTGCTCGTGGCTGCTTCAGGGCGAACGCGCAGGCGGCACACGGCCGGACGACCCGAAGATACCGCAAACCATTCAGATCACGTCGCCGCTCGGGCGCACCGGTCTCCCGGGAACGGTGCGCATCGTCGCGCGCGTGACGACTCCGGACGAGTGCAGGCAGCCCTCCGCGGTCCGCTTCTACGTGAACGGCACCCTGATCGCCACCGACACCGACGGCCCGCCGTACGTCGCGGAGTGGCAGGACGAGAACCCGTTCGAGCCGTGCACGCTCGCGGTCGAGGCAGACGATGCAGCTCGGCAATGCCGATACGCGACACGGTGGAGCTGGCGCCGCTGACGATTGTGGAAGCGAGCGACGTCACCAGCGTCGGCGTCGACGCGGCGGTGCAGGACGCCCGCGGACGCTATGTCGCCGGGCTCGACGCGTCGCAGTTCATCCTCCGGGAGGACGGCGAGCCGCAGACGATCGACCTGGTGATGTCGGACGCTCCCGCCGGCGACCTTTACGCTGCTGATCGACAGCAGCCAGAGCATGTCGGCGAACGTCCGGTTCGTGCGGCACGCGGCCGTCCAAGCTCGCCGGCTTCCTGCGGGACGAAGACCAGATCGTCGTCGCCCCGTTCCGGAAGGGCATCACCGCCATCACCGGACCGACGCGCGACCGGGCCACCATCGCCGACGCGGTCTCCGCCGTCACGCCGCAGGGCGGCACCGCCATCGTCGACGCCCTGCAGCAGGTCAGCGAGCGCGCGGCCGATGCGGAGGGACGACGGGTCGTGGTGCTCATCACCGACGGCTACGACGAGCACAGCCGCCACACGTTCGAGACGACGCTGGCATCGCTCAAAGCGAGTCAGGTCACCGTCTACGTCGTCGGCGTCGGCGGGGTGGCCGGCGTGTCGCTGAAAGGCGAACAGCTGCTCCGGCAGATCGCGGCGGAGACCGGCGGCCGCGCCTATTTCCCGTGGAACGCGAAGGAGCTCGCGGAGGCGCACGCGGCGATCGCCGCCGACGTGCAGCACCGCTATCGCCTGGCGTACACGCCCACCAACCAGCGGAAGGACGGCACGTGGCGCGTCATTACGCTCAGCGCCACCAACCCGTCGTACAAGGTGCGCGCGCGGCCCGGCTACGAGGCGCTGCACCCGCCGCCCGTGCGCGCGTCGGTCGAGTTCACCGCCACCGATCAGGCGCGCCAGTACATCGACCTGGCCCGCGAGGATCTGGAAGTGATCGAGGACGGCGTCGCCCAGCAGGTGGACGTCTTTCATGAGGCGGTGGCGCCGGTTGCCATCGTGCTGGCGGTCGATGCCTCCGGCAGCATGACGCGCGCCGCGGAGATCGCCCGGCAGGCCGCAGCGCATTTCGTCGACGCCGTCCGGCCCGGCGACCCGCTCGCCGTCGTGCAGTTCGCCGACAAGGCGGAGCTCGTCGCCGACCTCCAGGTCGCACGCGACGAGGCGCACGCCGCGCTCGCCAACTACACTCCAAAGGGCGGCACGGCGCTGTACGATGCGCTGCAGCTGTCGATGCAGCGGCTCAAGAGCCACCGAAGGCCGCCGCGTCGTCGTCGTCGTGACCGACGGCCGGGACGAGAACGCGGCCTCGACCGCTCCCGGCAGCGTCGCGACGTGGGAGATGGTGATCGGTGCGGCGCAGGCCATGGACGCGACGGTCTACGCGATCGGTCTCGGCTCCCGCGTCGAACGAGGGCGGCTGCAGCAGCTGGCCGACCTGACCGGCGGCGAAGCGTACTTCACCGACGATCTCGCCACTCTGGACGCGGAGTATCGCCGGGTGGTGGAGGATCTCCACCGCCGATACGTGCTGGGGTACACATCCACCAACGCGAAGCGCGACGGCGCCTGGCGGCGTGTTGAACTGCAGCGGGGCGGCGGCCCGTGCGGCTCCGCAGCCGCGGCGGCTACTACGCGCCGCCACAATGACTCGACAAGTACTGACATTAAAGGGTTTTAAAGTCATATACAATCTTGTAATGTCTGTATATAACGATCCAAGTCACTATTTTAGGACATATTCGCATAAGTCGTTTATTTCACTTATACTTACTGATTTAAGCTCAACTGAATGTGTGCTATTTAAGCACATCCGCCGGTATTGCTGGTAATGTAAGCCCTTTAACGACCTCTATTTACTGCCTTGTCCTCGACGGCAGCATCATTGCTGTGTTGGAGAACGCTGGAATCGCCCAGCCGACTTTTCAGCGACGTAGAGGACCCCACCATGGAAGGGCTGACGGAGAACGGCACGATCTCGAACGGACTGCGCGGCGAGATCGTGACGGCGAGCGATCAGATACGGCAATTGTTGGCATATGCGGCGCGAGTGGCGTCCAGCGACGCAAAAGTGCTGATTACCGGCGAAAGCGGCGTGGGGAAGGACGTGATCGCCCGCTACATTCACGCGCACTCGACGCGCCGCCGCCGCGAGTACGTGGCGGTGAACTGCGCCGGTGTCACCGAGTCGCTCCTCGAGTCGGAGCTGTTCGGCCACGTCAAGGGGAGCTTTACCGGCGCCTATCGCGACAAACGCGGCAAGCTGCAGCTCGCCCACGAGGGCACGCTGTTCCTCGACGAGCTCGGCGAGATGACTCCGCGGATGCAGGGCATGCTGCTGCGGTTTCTTGAGAACGGCGAGATTCAAGCGGTCGGCGCCGATGCCGCGACCACCCGAGTGAACGTCCGGGTCATTGCCGCGACAAACCGCAACCTGTCGGAGATGGTCGCCCTCGGGACGTTTCGCGAAGACCTGCTCTACCGGCTCCGTGTGGTGCACATCCACGTCCCGGCCGCTGCGCGAGCGACCCGAGGACGTGCGCCCGCTCGGCGCGCACTTTCTGGAACGATCGCCGCGGCACACCAGGCTCGCCGAGGATGCATGGGAGGTGCTCGAGAAATACCATTGGCCGGGCAACGTTCGCGAGCTTCAGAACGTCATCGAGCAGGTCACCTGGCTGGCGTCGCCGGGAGAGCCCGTCACCGTCGCTCAGCTGCCGCCTGTCGTCAGGGGCGGAGGGACCATCGTCATACCCACGCGGGAACGCCGCCGCCGGCTCTCCGACGAGCTGTTTCGGATGGTGACCAAAGACGGCTATACGTTTTGGGAACCGATTCAACGGATGTTCCTGGCGCGCGACCTGACGCGCCGCGACATCCGAGAGCTCGTGCAATGCGGACTGCGCGAAACCCGCGGGAGTTATCGGGGAGTGGTCACGCTGTTCAACATGCCGGAGTCGGATTACAAGAAATTCATGAACTTCCTGTCGACACACAACTGTCGTCCCGAGTTCCGCGATTTCCGAAACAGCGCGACGGTCCCCGAGCCGACGTGGCCCGCGCTGGTGCCGGAGTTCGGGGTCCCAGAGCGGCAGGCACCTTTCGCCACCAACACACGACGCGAGCGCGTCGCCTCCTGATTCTGTCGTCGAAGCGGCCGCAGAAGCGAAGCTCGTTCTACCTGTTCAGCAGGTCACGATTGCACAGCCGGGCGACGCGTTTCGAGCGCGAGTAGTCGACGCGGGTCGCATTGCGCATCGAGCCGCGCATTGTCCGCGCGCGGCGCCAGGCTCGATGTGTGCGCATCCGTTGATTGTTTCCGTCGACGAGTCGCCTACGCGGCAGCGCTGTTCGGCGCGGTACGAGAGCGGCTGTCTCTCCGGTCATTGATGACGCCATCTCCGGTTGAAGCATGCGCGAGTTCGGAAGGGCGCTGCCGCTTTGATAGAACGAAGCCGGGCGTCATGGCGCCACAGCGCGTACATTTCAGTTGCCAGGTGGAAGGCGTCCGGTGATGCAGCCATTCGTGCCGGCAAACCCACTGCGACCAGTGCAAAGCGGATGTGATCATAGCCAAATAGATCAGCAACGATCGCTCCAAGGCGTTCACACAGGCGTTGAACCATGATGTTCTTGCGCGCGCTGGCATCGCGTTAGAGGGTCGCCGTTCAGTCTGTCACCGGCCAGAACATCTTCTGGCACGGCTTCCCAGGACAAGCAACCGTCGCTGCCCCACCCCATCTTCCCCGCCCTCTCGAATGTGCACGTTCGCGCAGTCATGCGCCGATGCGACGCGCGCATCGTGCGCCGCTGACGCGCATCGGTGTTTCTCACCCGGTATTCCTCTTGCGCTGCTGAGTCGCAGCCGTTCAGCCGAAACGCGCACCGCCACCGCGGGTGGTGACGCGCGATTGTCAGCGTCGTAGGTCGACGTGTGCTGCCGCTGAAGGTGTGGTACCCGGGCGAAACAGCCAGGTGCGCCGAGTGATTACTGAATCTGAGAAGGATGATGATGACTCCGAATGTGCCGGCGAATGTCACCTACGTCTATGTGGTGACGCTGAACGACGGCACTCGCATCCCCTTCCAGTTCGGCGTGAAGTAGGTTCGGCGGTGGAGAAGAAGGCGGGGAGCATTCCCCGCTTTCTCTTCTCTTTTCTGGTCGGGCCGCGTGGCGGCACAGACTTTAAACCGTTGTCGTTAGTGGTCTGTAAAGTTCTTCGAAGTCTTATATTGGCTTTTTAGCACAAAACGAGACACGGCTATAAACAGCTTCTAAAGCAGCCACTTACGAGAAGCAGCGCGATTGTTGTGTGCTTTAACGGGACTTATCGGGATCATACCATTTCGTAAGTAACTGTGATGTAAGGACTTACGTGACCGTCCGGCACGGCCGAACGCTTGCTCCTGATGTGTTTACCGGCTCTTCCACTTCGGTCGGGTCACGTTAGCCAGCGCACATGGAAAACATTCTGCTCGTCTCGGGAACGCGGCCGGAAATCATCAAGCTCGCGCCGGTCTATCACGCGCTGCGGACGGCGCCGTGGGCGCGGCGTGCAATGGCTCCACACCGGCCAGCACGGCGACATGGCGCAGCAGATCCTGTCCTGCTTCGACATCGTTCCAGACATCTCGCTGCGCGCGGCAGGGCACCACGCTCTCCGAATTCAGCGTCGGCTGCCGGCAGCAGCTCGACGCGGTGATGACGCGGCAGCCGTGGTCGGCGGTCGTCGTGCAGGGCGACACGGAGAGCGCGTTCCTCGGCGCGCTGGCCGCCTTCTACAACCGGATCCCGGTCGCGCACGTGGAAGCGGGCCTGCGGACCTACAACCTGGAGCGCCCGTTTCCCGAAGAGGGCCTGCGGCAGATGATCGGCCGCCTGACGCGCTTCCACTTCGCGCCGACGCCGCGGGCGCACGCGGCGCTGGTCGGCGAAGGCATTGCCGCGCAGCGACATCTGCATCACCGGCAACACGGCCGTCGATGCGCAGCAGTGGAGCTGCGAGCACAAGGGCATGCGGCCGGCGCATCGAAGGCCGCGGCCATCTGCTCGTCACCGTGCACCGGCGGGAGAGCTGGGGCAATCAGATCGAGGAGATCTGCCGCGCCATCGCCGACGTGGCGGCGCTGCATCCCGAACTGGACGTGCTCTTTCCCGTGCACCTGAACCCGGTCGTTCAGGCGCCGGTGCAGCGCGATCCTCGGCGCCTGCCCGAATGTGCGGCTGGTCTCGCCGCTCGACTATCTCGCCATGCAGCAGGCCCTGGCGGACGCCTGGCTGGTGCTCACCGATTCCGGCGGACTGCAGGAAGAGGCGCCGACGTTCGGCGTGCCGCTGCTGGTGCTGCGCGAAGAAACCGAGCGCCCGGAAGCGGTGGAAGCGGGCTGCGCCGCGCTGGTCGGCACCGGCCGGCCGGCCATCGTCGCGGAAGTCGAGCGCCTGTGGCACGACGAGGCGGCCTACCGGCGGATGCAGCGCAGCCGGCAATCCTTTCGGTGACGGCACCGCGTCGCAGCGCATCGTCGACACGCTCGAGCGGCATTTCTCGACGACGCAAAGCGCAGCCGCGTTCGTGGCGGCCTGAGGGACCGCTCATGTGGTGGGTGGATGTTTTCGCGACCTATCTCTACGCGCTCAAGTTCATCGCCATCACGCTGGCGGTCCTGATCCTGATCAGCGGCCTCGACGACCTGGTCATCGACGTCGTCTACTGGGTGCGGCGCGCGTGGCGCGCCGCGACGGTCTATCGCGCGCACGATCGGCTGGACTATCGCGCGCTGTACGACGCCGGCGGAGAAGCCGCTGGCGATCATGGTTCCGGCGTGGCACGAGACCGGCGTCATCGGCAAGATGGCCGAACTCGCCGCGACCACGCTCGACTACGAGAACTACCACATCTTCGTCGGCACCTACCCGAACGATCCCGACACGCAGCGCGACGTCGACCAGGTGTGTGCGCGGTTCAGCAACGTGCACAAGGTGGTGTGCGCGCGTCCCGGACCGACCAGCAAGGCCGACTGCCTGAACAACGTGCTCGACGCCATCCTGCAGTTCGAGACGCCGCGCCGAGCCTGCAGTTCGCCGGCTTCATCCTGCACGACGCCGAGGACGTCATCTCCGCGATGGAGCTGCGCCTGTTCAACTATCTGGTCGACCGCAAGGATCTGATTCAGCTGCCGGTCTATCCGTTCGAGCGCAAGTGGTACGGACTTCACCAGCGCGCACTACATGGACGAGTTCGCCGAGCTGCACGGCAAGGACATTCTCGTGCGCGAAGCGCTCGCGGGACAGGTGCCGAGCGCGGGCGTCGGCACCTGCTTCAGCCGCCGCGCCGTGATGGCACTGCTCGCCGACGGCGACGGCATCGCCTTCGACGTCCAGAGCCTGACCGAGGACTACGACATCGGCTTCCGGCTGAGGGCCAAGGGCATGACCGAGATCTTCGTGCGGTTCCCGGTCGTCGAGGACGCGACGGCGCGCCGCACCGCGCCGGTGCGTCGTTCGGCAAGAGCGCGCGCGAAGCCAGCGTCATCTGCGTTCGCGAGTACTTTCCCAACACGCTCGCCGCCGCCGTCCGGCAGAAGTCGCGCTGGATCATCGGCATCGTCTACCAGGGCTTCAAGACGCACCGGTGGACGCGACGACGTCGCGCTGAACTACTTCCTCTGGCGCGACCGCAAGGGAGGCATCAGCAACTTCGTCAGCTTTCTGGCCATCGCTGATCTTGCTGCAGCTCGATGGTGCTGTGGGTCTACCAGACACTCGTGCCGGACAGCTACCGGTTCCTGTCGATCTTCGAGGGCGACCGGTGGCTCACGCTCCTGCTGCCGGCCAACCTCGTGCTGATGACCAACCGTATCGCGCAGCGCGTGTTCTTCGTGTCGAGCTACTACGGGCTCGCCGAAGGGCTGCTGTCGATCCCGCGCCTGTTCTGGGGCAACTTCATCAACTTCATGGCGAACTGGCGCGCGATCCGCCAGATTGTCCGTCAAGGCGACGCTCGCCGCGTCGCGTGGGACAAGACCACGCACGATTTCCCGGTGCTCGGCGAACAGGGGCGCGCGCGCCACCCGCTCGGCGGCATCCTCGTCGAGCAAGGGGCGATCAACGAGGCGCAACTCGAGACCGCGCTCGTCCGCCGCTCCCGCGGCCTGAAGCTTGGCAGCTGGCTGGTGCACGAGGGCGTGATCACCGCGCGACAACTGGCGGCGGCGGTCGCTGAACAGAGCGGCGTGCCGTGGGAGGACGGTCGACACGTTGTCGATCGACCCGAGCGTCATCGAACAGCTCCCGGCCGAATTGGCGTTGCACTACGCGGTGCTTCCGCTGCGCGAAGAGGGCGGCACGCTCGTGCTCGCCAGCGAAGGCGATCTGGATCCCGTTTCCGCCGCGGCGCTGGCACGCAAGCTGAAGCGGCCGGTCAGCTACGTGATCGTGCCGAAGGGGCAGGTGACGGTGGGCCTGCGCCACTGGCATGCCCGCCGCCAGACCGAGGACGCACGGCAGCTGCTGGACGCCGCGGTCGTCGGCAGGCCTCGTGCGTCCAGACAGGGCCGAAGCGCTGTGGCAGGAGTACGTGTCGCGGCAGGTGCTGTTTGCAGAAGTGCTGATGTCGCTCGGCCACCTGGATCGCGGCGGCGCTCACGTGCGGTGCTGCTGCGCCATGAGCGCGAGCGTCCAGTCTCGGCGAGTACATGGTCGCGCACGGCATCATCAGCCGCGGCCGCTCTGGACGAAGCGCTCGAACTGCAGAAGACGCTGCAAGTGCTCGATCAACTCCCTGCTGGAACGTGAAGGCCGCGCGGCATGGCCGGTGAGAAAGTTGAAGGCGAGCGCCCTATGAAACTGTTCTCGACGCTGCTGGCCTGGCGCTCGCGGTTTCCCCAATTGCATCGGCACAGACAATCGACTCCGGGAACGATCTCACCGGCTACACTCGCTTTGTCGTGTATCCGCACCTGCAGCAAGGGTGGGAATCGATGCAGCGGGGCGACCGTAGCCGCGCGCTGGCCGAACTTGAACGCGCGCGCCGCCTGGCGCCCACAGTCGCGACCGTGGCACTGCACCTCGCCGCGGCCTATCAGACGGTTCGGTGAGGTCGGGCGTGCCGAATCGGTGCTGCGCGAGCAGATCAAGCGCACGCCAGGCGACGCGCGGTTGCTCCCGGCCTTGGACGCCTTACGGGTAGAAATGCCACCGCCAGCGCCGCCCGCGGCCGCGAGCGCTTGCACCGACAGAGTGGGCGTGTCCTGTCGACAAGTACCTCCGTCGACCGACCGGGCCGCGAGCGGACGGTCGTCCGCAGCATCTTCGTCGACCGGCAACGTCGCCGCAGCGCCGGTCGCATCCCGGCGAGAGCGCGCGCCAGACGCAGATTCGGTGCCACCGTCGCCGCCTGCCTCGGTGCAACAATCCGCTGACGGCGCACAGTTCGGGGCAGGCTTCGCCCTCGCACTGCAGGAACACCGGTTCGACGACGCGCAGCGACAAGCGGACGCCTGGCTCGCGCACGAAGCGAGCGGTGCAGCGCTGTTGGACGAACTCACCTACCAGCTCGTAACCGCCGGTGCGACTGAGCAGGCGATGCGCGTATTGCTGCGAAGCCTACCCGTTCGCGGACCGCGCGCCTGCTGAACGAGATACGCTGTTTCAGCGACTCATTCTGCTGATCGACCAGCAGCGCGATGTCGTTCCCGATGAACGGCTGTTGCCGCTGCGCGATCCGCTGGACACGCCGGCGCTGCGCAGCCGCCAGGCGGCGTTATGGGCGAAGCTTCGAGGAATGCGGCGCGATTCGCGCGGTGCTGGGAGATATGTCTCCGCGAGTACGGGCACGACGATTGGATGCGTCTGGGCGACTGCTCGGCCTCTGCAGATCCGGCTCTAGCCCAGCAGGCGTACATGCAAGGCGCATGCGCTGCAGCCAGGCGGGCGGGCATCGCGTGCGCTCGGCTACCAGGCGCATGCGACTGGAGATTTCGGCCTCGCCCTCGACGCGTGGCGCAGCGTCGGCCCGGACGACTTATCGGGCGATGAGCTTGCTCGCCGCCGTGACGACGCGCTGTGGCCGCCGGGGCGGCTGAACAGGCCGTGGAGCTGGCTCGCAGCTACCGCGACCGCGGACGATACGCTGAACCACCGCTACTGGTCTCTGCTCGCGGACAGTCCATCGCGCAGCGATCCGCCGCTGCGGCCGCCGCGCTCGAGCGCGCGATCGAATTGCAGCCCGAGGCTGACGACTACCTGCGGCTGGCCGCTCGTCGAAGAGCGATGCCGCCCGGCAGGTGCACTGGCTTGAACGTGCGGTCGCGCTCGATCCCGGCAACAGCGCCGACTCAGGCGCAGTTGGGATATGCCTACACGCGTGGCGGGTGGCCAGCTTCAGCAGTAGCGTGCGTTCGAGCGCGCCGCCGCGCTCGCTCCGGAAGACATCGACCATGCAGCGTGAATTGGGCTACGCCTACTGGCGCGCCGGACAGGCGGCCGATGCGCAACGCGTGTTGGAGCCAGCCTGGCATGCCGATCCCACCAATCAGCAGCTCGCGCAGCAACTCGTTTACGTTCATCAGCGGCTCAAACATAACGACGAGGCACGCGCGTTATGCCGAGCGGGTGCTGGATGCATCGTCCCCTTCCGAGGCATCGGCCAAAGATGCCGCGGCGGCGGATCAGCGGTTCAACTTTCAGCGGCTGCACGAGGACTCTGGGTCGCCGGGTGACCATCAGTGCGGACGCCTGGAGCGGAACGCATGTCGGAACCGGCACGAGCGCACCGCAGGCAGGAAGCCACTACCGGAGCTACTCGCAATTCGAAGCGGATATCCGCCTGGGTAATCCGCCGATCCGGGATGGCGCGACCGTTTCCGCCTATGTACGCATGATGGCGGACGGTGGCGACCTCGGGTACCGCGCTGCCCTCGCAGAATCCAGTGCTCGGCGTCGGGTTGCGCTGGAAGCCGTTGCGCAATCACGTGGTGTATCTGGCCGCAGAGAGCCAGAACGGTCTCGAAGATCGCAGCCGTCGCGACGTGCTCCTGCGTGCGAGCGCGTCGTTCTTGAGCGGCGGACGCGCCGGTGACGATTGGCACCCGTCAGGCAGCGGATGGTTCGCTCGAAACCTCTACTTCGACGCCGCGGACTATATTCAAAGCCATTACCGCGCGTTCACCGCCGACTATCGAACCAGTTATCACCGCAAGGTGTCGAACGGCCAGACGCTCGAACCGTACGGCCATCTCCAATTCAACGGCGTCGACACGACCGTCTTCAAACGCGACACGCGGGGCGGCATCGGCATGCGCTGGAATATCTGGCACGGTGCCACGCAATACGACGCCGCCCCACACAAACTTTCGATCGGAGTCGAGTTCCAGCAGGCGTTCGAGACCTACCTGCCCGAGCGCAATGGAGTCTTCCTGACGTTTGGCACCCGCTGGTAACGCCCGGCCGCGGCATCGACGACGTTCAACGCCGGCGGCCGGTGACCGGCGCGTCATCCACTTTGACGGTCCATTCCGGACGCATGCGTTTCCCTGTTTGGCGGCGCGTCGCGCCAGCAACCAGGCGTCCTTGATGACGATCTCGTGTGCGTGAAGCGGGCGGAAGATCTGGGCCGGCGCCTCTTCGGGTCCGCGGGACGGTTCGGGATGCCGGGCCGGAACCGGCGGATGAAGCCGGCCGAGCAGCTCATCCGCGCTGTTGCCAACCGGGCATGATCTGGGCCGAGTCAGAGTGGTTTTAAAATGAGCGTCGGGCAGCCCTGAAGGGCTGCGCTCCTTCTACCGCCCCACCAACGGCAACACAATCCGCGACGGCCGCTCGCGATCGTGAAACACCGTCTGCTCGGCGCGCAGAAGCTGCGCGCTCTCGCCGAACGCCGTGCCGGTGTTCGGGTTGCGATCGAAGCGCGGGAAATTGCTGCTCGCAGATCTCGACGCGGATGCGGTGCCCGGCCGCGAACAGGTTGCTCGTCGCGCCGACGTCGATGGTGAGCTCCACCGGTTGCCCCGGCGTCAGCAGCGCCGGCGTCGTCTTGCCGTTGCGATAGCGCGCGCGGAGGATGCCGTCGTTCAGCATCCGCGCCGTGCCGTCGGGGAAAACGTCGACCAGCTTCGCGGTGAAGTCGGTGTCGGTCGCCGACGACGACGCCCACAGCTGCACCTCGATCGGCCCCGTCACTTCCATCGGCGTCGTCGAGCGGCGCGGTCGTGTAGACGAGCACGTCCTGGCGACGTTCCAGTCGCTGCTGGTCGGTCGGCATCCGCGAATAGCCGCCGCGCTGCCCGGTCGGCACCGGATTCCACGGATCGTAGACGAAGCGATCGCTGCGCTCGTCTGACGGCGCCGTCTGGCTCAGCGTCCCGTCGCCGTTGAGCGTGTTCGCCTTGCCGCCGCTGTGGAAATAGAACGGCGTCGCGGCCGCGCGCGCCAGCGGCCACTCCTGCTCGTCGCGCCACGTGTTCGCCCCCATCACGAACAGCCGCACCGGGGCCCGCGACGAGCACCCTGGTCGGCGCGTCCTTCAGCCAGTAGTCGAACCAGTCGCACCATCAGCGACTCGAGCGCAAAGCCGGCGTTCGGGCCGAAGTCGACGTCGCCGATCTTCGTCGAGCTCGTCGTCGGCCGCGAGTGCGTCCACGGCCCGACGAGCAGCCGCTGCGCCGAGCGCGCGCGATCGGATCGAGCGTGCTTGCGCAGGCCGGTGTAGTTGCGCAGCGTGCCGGTGAGCAGCGTGTCGTACCAGCCGGTGACGTGATACGCCGGCGCGTCGATCTCGCCGTGGCGCGCTTCGATGTCGAAGGTCTTCCAGTAGGCGTCGTACGACGGGTGGCTGAGCATCTCGAAGTACGCCGGCGAGTAGCGGCGCACTTCCATCGCGTCCACGGTCTTGAGCGGCACGTGCCACAGCCAGCTCGTTCGCGAACAGCTGCCGCTCCGTCTCGTTCATGCCGATCGGGCCGTCGCGCACGACCTCGGGCTGATGCGTGCGGCGGCGCACATCGGCGCCCTGGCCCAGATTCCACGACAGCCCGTCGGCGAGGTAGAACGCGCCGCCCTGGAAGACCATGTCGTAGCGGCTGTGATACGACGACGACGGAAACATCGCGGCCAGATGCGGCGGCCGCAGCGGCGCCGCCATCAACTGCGTCGTCGCGCTGTAGCTGCCGCCGAACGTGCCGACGCGGCCGTTGACGTAGGGCAGCGTCGCCGCCCACTCGACCGTGTCGTAGCCGTCCTCGCCTTCGTCGTGCGGCCGCGCGACGCCGTCCGACATGTAGCGCCCGCGCGTGTCCTGCACGACGACGACGTAGCCGCGTGCGGCGAGGCGGCGGAACTGGTTGTCGTCCTGGCCCGGGTTCTTCGAGTACGGCGTGCGCTGCGAGCAGCGCGGGCAGGCGTTCCGGCGTGTCGGGCCGATAGACATCGGCGCGCAGGACGACGCCGTCGCGCATCCGCGCCTCGACGTTTTTCTCGACGAGGATCTTCGGTGCTGGTCGAGGCGTCCTGGGCGGCTGGCGGTTTCGCTCGCGCGTTGCGCATGGACGAGCGGCAGGGCGACAGCGAGCGTCGCGGCGGCAAAGACAAAGTATGCGTTCCGGCGGGCCATGGAGTCCCTCATCCACACGCCGCAGAGCGTGCGACGTCGAGCGCTGATTGTGCACCAACCGCCGCGCGATCCCAACATGCCACGATCCGTCCTGTTGCGCTGCACGCTGCGCATCGAGCGTGTCAGAATCGCGGCGTGGGCGTCGTTCTTACGCCAATCATCACCAAGGACACGATCGCGCTCGAGGCGCTGCGAGGCCAGACGCTGGCCGTGGACGGCAACGGCGAGCTGTATCAGTTTCTCGCGCTGATCCGGCTTCGCGACGGCACGCCGCTGCAGGATTCCAAGGGACGCACGACGTCGCACCTGTCGGGCCTGTTCTACCGGACGACGCGGCTGATCGCCGAGCACGCGCTCAAGCTCGTGTTCGTCTTCGACGGCACGCCGCCGCCTGCGCAAGGCCCAGGAGATCGCGAAGCGGCGCGCCGGACGGAAGCGGTACGAGGAGGAGCGCGCCGCGGCGCTGGCGCGCGGCGATCTGGCCGAGGCGTACTCGAAGGCGACGATGACCTCGCGGTTGACGCGGGAGATGGTCGCGGAGGCGCGCGAGCTGCTGCGGCTGATGGGCGTGCCGACCGTGCAGGCGCCGTCCGAAGGCGAAGCGCAGGCGGCGCACATGGCCGCAACCTCGCCGGACGTGTGGGCGGCGGCGAGCAAGGACTACGACTCGCTGCTCTTCGGCGCGCCGAGGCTCGTCCGCTTCCTCACGATATCGGGCAAGGAGTTTCTTCCGAGCCAGGGCACGTTCCGGCCGATCGTGCCCGGAGACGATCGTGCTCGAACGCCTGCTCGCCGGCTGGGGCATCACGCGCGAAGGACTGGTGGACCTGGCGATTCTCGTCGGCACCGACTTCAACGACGGCATCAAAGGCATCGGCCCGAAGAAAGCCTTGAACGCTGGTGCAGCGGCACGGGGCGATCGAGAACATGCCGGCCGAGATCCGCGACGCGCTCGGCGAACCGGCCACGATCGACGATGTGCGGCGGATCTATCTGCATCCCGACGTGACCGACGAGTTCGACGTCCGGCAGGCGAGCCCGACCTCGACGGCATCGTCCGCTTCCTGTGCGACGAGCGCGAGTTCTCGCGAGAGCGCGTCAGCGCGGCGATCGAGCGCACGTTTCGCGAGCGCTCGCTGTGGTAGCGGGACGCGCCGGACTCGTGGCGAGGGGACTCTGCTGGGAACTGATGCGGACGGCTACAGCGTCGCGAGAGCGTTCCTCAGGCTCGCCAAGGCCTGATGGTTCCAGTCATCGAGGCGCCTCCGGCAGGCGTTCACGAACTGCTCCCCCTCGGACTGCGAGAACCCCTGCGGGTATTTGGGCGAGCGGTTGAGGAAGAACGCCGCGTTGCTCATACCCGCCATCGGCCGGCACTCGATGGTCATGTGAGTGCCGGTCGTTCCCTGTCCCGCCGGGAACAACCCCCTGAAGATGTCGCCAAGGTCGTCCATGCGCTCCGGCATGGTCTGCATATCCTTGGGTACCGTGAGGTGAAAATTATGGTTCAGGGTGCCGTGAGCGCCCCATGCGAGCTCCCACCTCCAGCCTCGCGACGCAAACCCCATCGCCGTCATCACCTGGTTGATCGTCGGCTTGACGTGGAGCGTTGTGACCGTAACCGGCCCCATATTGCCGTTCGCGGACCATCGCGATCGGATCTGATGAACGCCTGCCGAGAGGACGGCGTTGGCGTTGAGCATCTGGCCGGTGGCGTTCATGTACAGCAGCGCGCCGTTCGTCGGCCGAATCATCTGCCGCAGCGTCTTCCCCTTGGTCTGCTCCGAGAGCGGGACTACGGTTGGCAAACCGAAGGACCAGCCCTGATGCGGCAGGAGTCCTGCGGCGGCCGGAGCCGCGGGCGCCACCCCCGGCGTGAGGTTCTGTCTGGCGGCCGCGAGGGCAGCGGGGGTGACCGCCGGCTGATACGGCACCGGCGCGGGCGCCGGCCTCAGGTTCTGCCGCGCCGTGGCCAGGATGTGATCGGCGGGATGCGGCGGCTGGATGTACGGCGCCGCCGCCCGCGTCGGATTGAGCTGTCGTCTCGCGGCAGCAAGCGCTGCCGGGTTGATCGGAGGCCGGGACGCGGCGGGCGGCGGAGCGGGCCTGAGGTTCTGCCGCACGCGCGCCAGCTCCGCCGGGTCGTGATAGACCGGCGTCGGCAGGCCGTACCACCACTCGATAGCCGGGCCGAGAACTCCGCCGCCAATCGCGCCGCCAATCGCGCCAGCAGGTCCCGCAACCGCGAACCCGAGCGTCGCGCCGCCGGCGATGCCGGCCAGGAACCCGCGCGCGGGCGGACCGCCATCTTTCGCTGCGACACGGGCGGAGGCGGAACGCGGACCGTCGATTCCGTGGAGACGTCACTGGCGTGGCAGTCTACTTGCCTTCGCCGCCTGCCCACAACGCGATGCGTTCGGAAAACGTCGAGGCGTCGTCTAAGGCTTGTTACACTGACACTTCCAACCGTGCGCCCGTAGCTCAGTTGGATAGAGCACCGGCCTTCTAAGCCGGGGGTCCCGCGTTCGAGTCGCGGCGGGCGCACCAATCTCTCGATTCAAACCAATGAAGGTGATGTCGGACTTCCGTCCGAGCGAATCACCGCTATTTCCTTCGTCTGCCTCCGCGATGCCACGCGAACGTCCCAATGGGGATCGCCTGGCGCACCAACCAACTCGCTTCAATCTCGCCCTGCTGGGACCCTCCGCAACAGCGCGACTCTGCGTCTCAGGCTAAAGCAATTTACCGATCTGCATTGCCGAGAGCAGCAGGCGCCCGCACGGATCCACCGATGGTCCCCGCAGCGCCGAAATCGATGTGGAGGCCGTTCTGGCCGTCGCAGCGGCTTCTTTCTGCGTATCGCCTCAGCCTGCCGTTCCTAAATGTGAAACGTTTGTCGCGCTTTTATTTAAATGTGAATTATGTTGTTGCGCTGCAGCCAGAGATTGCGCCGTGACCGTGCCGTGCCCGCTCCGGTCGCGGCGGAACGGCTGGCCGCCGCTGCATTAAGCTCAGACAGCGCGCCGGACCAAGGCGCGAGGTCAATGAGGTACCGCCGGGCTTAACCGGGCGCTCCGCACGTCGCTGTCGGGCAAACATCTTGCTAGAAGCCTTGCGCTTCCTCAGGGTCCTACCGCGATAGGGCCGAGGAGGCAGTCTTACGCCATGACTTCGACTGTTTCGCAGACGCCCGTCGAAGGTCTGTCCACGACGACGAGGGACTCACCGAGCGCCAGCCGCGCGCGAACGCTCGTTTTATGACGCGTACACCCGGAAGGGACCGCACGACGTTTGGTTCGGCGTCATATCGGGCCAGGAACAACGTCCGTGGAACGCCTACTGGATGATCCACGAGCTCGCCCGCAAGTGGCTGACACGTCCCGGCATGCGCGTGCTGGACTTCGGGTGCGGTCCCGGAGATACATCGATACGGCTCGCGAAGCTCGGGTACCGCGTGAGCGGATTCGACATCTCCCCAGTCAACGTCGCGACCGCGAAGGGCCTCAGCGCCCAGCACGGCGTCGCGGAGCAGACCGAGTTTTCGGTGGGGACGGCCGAGTCGCTTCAGTATCCGGACAATTCCTTCGACCTGATAGTCGGCATCGACATCCTGCACCACGTCGACATCGCCGCGGCCTTGTCGGAGTGCATTCGCGTCCTCGCGCCCGGCGGCAACGCCATTTTCCACGAGCCCGTGGAGGCGCCGGTGCTCGATCGGCTGCGCAACTCCCGGCTGGGCACGTGGATGGTCCCGAAGACAGCCTCGCTCGATCGCCATGTGACCGAGGATGAGCGAAAGCTGACCGCGGCCGATGTGCGCCTCGTGAAGACGCTCTGCCCGAATCTCGTGATCACGCCGTTCTTCCTCTTCGCCCGGTTCGATCGGTTCGTGCCGCGTCCTGCGTCGCTGAAGTGGTCGCCACTCGAGCGCTTCGACGCCGTCGTGCTTCGCTGGCTTCCGTTCATACGGAGATTCCGCGGAAAGGTCCTGCTGGCGTTTTCGAAGCCGCTGTCGCCGTAGCGACGAGTTCAAGTGCGATCGACGCGGTAGATATCCTCGCCCCACATCCTCGCGGAACAGGATCACGCCGTTGAACGCCGGCAGGTACGGCAGAACACAGGACACTACGTATGCGCTCGCACCACGCGCACCACGTGGTTCCGAACGCCACGCGCGCCAGCTTTTGCGCCAGGAAGTTCACCTCGTTCGTGGACTTCGAGCACGAGAAGATGCCGAGCGCGTTCGGTCCGTGCGCATCGAGGTTGCGTTGGAACCCGGCCGCCGCGCGATCGAGCGCGTCGTCCCAGGCCGCCGGACGCAGCACGCCACCATCGCGTACGAGCGGCTGCGTCAGCCGCGCGTAGGCACGAGCCGGTCTTCGAGTCTTAGGTATGCGTTGATTATCCATGATTCGCGGCCTTGCCGATCCGCCCTGCGAAATCTCGATCCGGGAATCGCAAAGATCGTCTTCACACTCGCCTGGGACTACCACACGCTCAAGGAGCCGGAGGATGTGGAGCGCGCAGTCGATGCGGACACGGGGTTGCTGTCCGACGCCGATCCCGATGTATCGCGCTCCTTCAAGCGAGACGTGCGGCACCCGCCACAGCAGCCAAAAACTGGTGGTCGCAAAGGAATCTATTTTTGATATACTCCGCCGCCGGCATGCCGTTCCGTGCACTTCCGAGCTGCACCGCCGGTCCGAATCAGGCCCTACCCAGTTTCTCTTAGAAGGGAGCGCTCGAATGGCGGCGGATTTCTTCATCGGTGAGTCGCTGGTCGGTGACGGCAACGAAGTGGCGCACATCGACCTGATCATCGGTTCGAAGTCGGGGCCTGCGGGGACCGCATTTACTCACGCTCTGTCGAACCAGAAGGACGGCTTCAGCACCCTTCTCGCGGTCGTCACGCCGAACCTCGCGGCGAAGCCCGACACGCTCCTCTTCAACAAGGTCACGATCAAGGGCGCGGCGCAGGCGGTGCAGATGTTCGGGCCGGCGCAGGCCGCGGTCGCCCGCGCAGTGGTCGACTCGGTCGAGAGCGGCGTCATCCCGCGCGATCGAGCGGACGACTATTGCATCCTGGTCGGCGTCTTCATCCACTGGGACGCCAAGGACGACCAGAAGATTTACGACTACAACTATCAGGCGACCAAGGAATCGATCCAGCGGGCGCTCGCGAACAAGCCGACCGTCAACGAAGTGATTGCCGCGGCGAAGACGGCGAAGCACCCGTTCGCCAGCGACGCGGAAAGCAAGCACGGCTAGTCGGTCGGCAGCGCCGGCGGTAAGCAGATGAAGGGCGCCAGCGACCTGTCGTAGTACCCGGGAGTGGGGCGGCCCCGGCTGTCCCACTCCTCGCCCACCGCGATGATGCGTAAACTCCTGCTGCAACTCGACAGCTCGCCGCACCCGAGCGTCTTCGACCGCGTCGTCGCGCTCGACGCCGGCGCCGACGAGGTGATGAGCTACGGCGGCGTGACGGAGGACGCCGTCCGCGACCTCGTGCACGGTGCCATCTTCACGCGCGGGCCAAAAGACCTCCACAACACCGCCGATCTTCATCGGCGGCACCGACATGGCCGCCGGCGAGCGGCTCCTGGCCGCCGTGCAAGCGGCGTTCTTCGGGCCGATGCGCGTCTCGGTGATGCTCGATTCGAACGGCTCGAACACGACCGCGGTCGCCGCGGTCGCCAAGCTGCAGCAGGCCGCCGGCGATCTGCGCGGGGTGCGCGTGATCGTCGTCGCGGGCACCGGACCGGTCGGCGTGCGCGCCGCCGGGCTCCTCGCGCGCGCCGGCGCCGAGGTCGTCATCACATCGCGGAATGCGGCGAGCGGCACGGCAGCAGCCGACCGGATCCGCCAGCGCTTCGGGGGCACGGTGCGCGAGGTCGCATTGGCCGACGGCTCGCAGGCCGCCGCCGCCTCGAGCGGCGCAGAGCTGCTGCTCAACGCCGGCCCGGCCGGCGTCCGTCTCGTTCCGCGGAGCGCCTGGCCGGACGCGCGGGGTTGCGCGCGGCCGCCGACATCAATGCCGTCCCGCCGCTCGGCATCGAAGGAATCGAGGTGACCGACGACGGCGCGCAGCGGGACGGGATCACGGCGTTCGGCGCCCTGGGCGTCGGCGACCTGAAGATGAAGATCCACAAGGCCGTGCATCGCCCGCCTGTTCGAGCGCAACGATCTGTGTCTCGACGCGGAAACGATCGCCGAGGTCGCTCGCGAGCTCGCGCCTGCTCCGGGCTAGCCATCATGCCGCGCGTGGTCGGGATCGACCCTGGCACCGTCAGCATCGACCTGTGCGGGCTCGACGACGGCGCGTGTTCCTCGACCGATCGCTGCCCACACCGAGGCGCTCGCTGACCCTTCCGTTCTCGTCGGGCTGCTCGACGACGCGCACCGGGCCGCGCCGCTCGACCTCGTCGCCGGGCCGTCCGGCTACGGCCTGCCGCTCACCGCCGCGCGCGACCTCACGGAGGACGACCTCCGGCTGGCGTACCTCGCCGCCAAGGGCGAGTCCGGAGGCATCGGCGGGCTGCGCTCGCTGATGCGCATGCTCGCGCGCTTCCCGGCGCCGGTGGTTCTCACGCCGGGCGTCGTCCACCTGCCGTCGGTGCCGGCGCACCGGAAGGTGAACCGCGTCGACATGGGCACCGCGGACAAGGTGTGCGCCGCCGCGCTCGCCATGCACGAACAGGCCGAGCGGCGCGGCTGCCGCGAGCGGGACGTGTCGTTCATCCTGCTCGAGCTGGGCGGCGCGTTCACGGCGGCGATCGCGGTCGAGGACGGCAGAATCGTCGACGGCGCCGGCGGAACGTCCGGACCGCTCGGCGTGCGCGCCGCGGGCGCGCTCGACGGCGAGGTCGCGTTTCTTGCCGGCTCGGTCTCGAAGCGCCTGCTGTTCGGCGGCGGCGCCGCGACGATCGCCGGCACGCCGGACGCGTCAGCCGAGGCGCTGGCGGCGCCGACCACGCGCGCGCGGCCGCCTGGCCTGGGAGGCGTACTCGAGAGCGCCGTGAAGGCGGTGGCGGCGCTCGCCGTCTCGGCGCCGCGCGCGCGCGAGGTGATCCTGTCCGGACGGCTGGCCCGCGTTCCCGGCGTACGCGACGAGCTGGCGCGACGGCTCGCCGGCGTGATCGCCGGCCGGCCGGTGCACGTGCTCACCGGCTTCGCGAAGGTGGCCAAGCAGGCGGCCCAGGGCGCCGCGCTGCTCGCCGACGGGCTCGCGGGCGGGCGGTCGGCGGCGCTCGTGGATGCGCTGGGCATTCGCGAGGCGTGCGGCACGGTGCTCGATCATCTGTACGTGATCTCTCCGGCGCGGCACGGGCGCGACCTCGGGATTGCGTGAGGGCTCACCTGTCGAGCGGTGCGGTGAGAGTTGAGCGGTGAGAGTGCTCATCGCGGGCATCTCGACCCGGGCGGCCGCCGAATCGGCGGCGCGAGCCGGCTTCGCGGTCACGGCGATCGATGCCTTCGGCGATCTCGATCAGCATCCGTCGGTGCGCGGCCTCTCGCTCCCGCGCGACTTCGGCGCGCCCGTCAGCGCGCGCGCCATGGCGAAGCCGGCCGGACGATCGAGTGCGACGCGGTCGCGTACCTCTCCAACTTCGAGAATCATCCCGGCGCCGTGAGCGCGCTCGCCGCGGCGCGCGCTGTGGGGGAACCCACCCGCGGTGCTCCGGCGCGTGCGCGATCCGATCCTGCTCGCGCGGACGCTGCGCACGATGCGCGGATGTGCCGCGCCGAGGTGCGCGAACCGGGTCCTGACACTCCCGAAGCGGGCGATCGATTGGCTGGTGAAGCCGCTGGCGTCCGGCGGCGGGCACCGCATCCGGCGATGGCGACGCGGCACGCGCCTGCCGCGCCGATATTACCTGCAGGAGTTCGTCGACGGGACGCCCGGTTCGGTGGTGTTCGTCGCGGCCGGCGGCCGCGCCGTACCGCTCGGCGTCTCGCGCCAGCTGGTCGGCGAACACGCTTCGGCGCGGCGGGATACCGGTACTGCGGCAGCATCCTCGCCGCGGCCGGCGACGCGCAGTTCGCGACGCGGTGAGGCGCTGGTCGCTGCCGCGCATGCGCTCGCCCGCGCGGTCGCCGAGGAGTTCGGCCTCGTCGGCGTCAACGGCATCGACTTCGTCGCGCGCGACGGCGTGCCGTACGCCATCGAAGTCAACCCGCGCTGGTCGGCGTCGATGGAGCTCGTCGAGCGCGCTCTATGGTCTCTCGGTGTTCGGCGCGCACGCGGCCGCGTGCGCGGCCGGCGTCGCTGCCCGAGTTCGATCTCGTTCAGCTGCGGCGCGGCGCGGGCGCTGTCGGCAAGGCGGTGGTCTTCGCGCGGCGCGACGTCGTGGTCGGCGACACGCGCGCGTGGCTCCCGGATGACGATGCCGGCAAGCCGCGGCCATCCGCGACATTCCGCACCCCGGCGAACGCATCCCCGCCGGCCGGCCGATCTGCACGGTCTTCGCTACCGGCCGCGACGCGCGCGCGTGCCACGCCGCGCTGGTGCGGCGGGCCGCGACGGTGGACCAGCAGCTGGCAGAAGGGACGTTCGTAGCCGCAATCGTCGTAGTGTCGGCTTCAGCCGGACGGTCGCCTGAAGGCGGACACTGCATACACGGTCCGGCTGAAGCCGGACACGACCATCGAGGTCGATTACTCAACGCCGAACGCCAGCAGCACGTTCCCCGGCGAGCCGGTGAGGATCGCGTATCCCGATCCGATGAACAGCATGCCGCCGGCGATTGTCGGCCCCGGTCCGCCGAAGCCGCCGCCGTTCCCCGGAACGCCGTTGACCGTCGGGAACTCCCGTTGCGTCGCGATACTCCCAGATGATTTCCCGTCTGCGACCGAGAACGCGCGCAGGACGCCGTCGCGCGAGCCCGCGAACACGGCGCCGCGAATCGCGGTCGCTCCCGCCCAGATGCCCGGAGTGGCAGGTCTGGCGCGAGTTGGGATCGGCGCAGTTGGCCGGCTTCGGCAACTTCGTGTACCACACGCGCTCACCCGTCGCCGCCTTGAGCGCGGCGACGGCGCCGCTGTTGATCCGCGAATGGAAGCGGCTTGAAGTAGAGCTCACCGTCGAACGCGCCGCCGAAGCCATTGTTGGACGCCGCCAGCTCGTCGCCGGCCTGCGCGACCCACATCACCTTCCCGCGGTTGTCGGGATCGACCGCCGTCACGCCGGCCGCTTTCCTGACCCTCGATGAGAATCCGGCGCCCATCGGGCAGCGTGTGCAGGACCGGCGCTCCCGAGGCGTCGTCGTCGCGGCCGTTGATGTAGCCCGGGCAGTTGATCCGTCGGTCTTCACCGGTGCCACACCCGCCGGGATGAGGATCGGGCGGCGCCCATGTGCGTCCACCACAGCCGCCGGCCGGTCTCCAGGTCGAACGCCATGATGGCATCGTCGGCGTCGCCGTTCTGCGAGACGATGTAGGTGTTGCCGGTGCCGACGTAAATCGATCTTGCTCTTGAGGTCGATGGTCGGAGGGTTCCAGACTCCGCCGCCGGCCGGGCCGTACAACTGCGTGCCGGCCGAGTTCTTCTTGAGCGCCATCGGGCGTTCCGGCATGCGTGTAGGTCTTCCAGATCTGCTTTCCGGTCGTCCACGTCCAGCGCGACAACGCTCCCCTGGAAGGTGCAGCACTTGTAGGTCAGGTCTGGAGCCGGGATTTCCTCCCACGACGTGACCGGCACGTACAGGCGGCCGCCGGCAGGGTCGACGACCGGCGCGCCGGTGATTTTCGCGCCCTCGTGATCGTCGACGCGCAGCGTCCATAACTCCGCGCCGGTTTCCGCGTTCACGGCGTACACGTTCCCGCGGTAATCGCCGAAGAACGCCCCGTAGCGGACGCCCGGTCTGGCCGTGACATCGCCGATCACGATGGCCGATCGCACCTGGCCCTTGGCCTCGAAAGACCAGTGCACGCAGCCGGAGCGGGCGTCGAGCGCATAGACGAATCCGTTGTCGCTGCCGATGAACAGCGCGCCGCCGACGACCGTCGGCTGCCGCCCAGGCCGCGGAAGCGGCTCCCGGCATCGCGAAGGCCCACTTCACCTTCAGCTGGGGCACCTGTTCAGCCGTGAAGCCGGCGGCGTCGGCGAGGCTGGAATCGCCACCCGTTTGTCGGGATCGGGACTCCATCCATTCCAGCGCGGCGTGGTCCACGGATTCTGGAGCGCCAGCGGAGCGTCGCAGCGGTTCTTCATCGAGGCTGCGGACCGAGGCGCCGCATCACCGAACGGTTTGCCGGTGACGAGCTCCGCCATCGCCCTCTTCTGCGCGTCGTTCATCCCCGTCGCCCGTGAGCGTCATCGAGCCGGTGGTCAGCGCGGCCAGCACCCGCTCGGGCGTCAGCTGCCGCAGCGCCTCGCGGCTCGGGGCCCGACTGTCGGGGCCCGGGTTGTCGTGACAGATTGCGCAGCGCCGCTCGAATCCCATCACCTGATCGGCAGTGGATGTCGGTCGGCCTGGGCGGCGTCCTGCTGCCCTGGAGCAGCAGGCGTCCCCTGGGTCGGAACAGGCGGCTGCGCCCAGATCGTCGCGGTCACGAGCATCCCGATTGTGGCCACGCTCAGAAGAACCCGTCTCAACATACGCTCTCCTCAACATCGTCCTGCAGGCAATCTGTCGCGAACATCGATCGTGAGCCGCAGGCTCTCGAAAATGTGACAGGGTGCAGACCGCTTTTATATCGCAGGCGGGCCCGATTGGGAACGAACAAATGCAGCCCGGTGACCGGTTCGAGTGATTAACTCGCGCGCAGGTACGTCGCAGAATTTGCAGGCGAAATCCATGCGGAAACGGGCGACCACCTCGATCGGCTGCTGGTGCGCGATGCTGCTGGGCGTCTCAGCTTCCGGCACGCTCGCAGTCGATCCGACGCAGGGGACGCAGCCATCGCGACCAGCAACCGCCCCCGCAGCGTCGCCCCTCGATCGCGTGAACGCGATCGGCTGGACGCCGCTCACCATCGCCGGCGGCGTCTATTACCCGAATCTGTACGAGCAGTATCCCGATGCGGAAGCGATGCTGAAGAAGCTCGGAGCCAGCAATCCCGGCACGCGGCGGCCGATCGACGCGCAGCCGCAGCAGGAAGGCGCGCCGGTCCGAAAACAGTAAAAGCGGGTTCTCGGGTTCTGGTGGGGTTCTGGGTGCTGCTCGGTTCTGGGTTCAGAGTGCTGTGGTTCAGGGTTCAGAGTGCTGCGTTCCTCGAATCAACCGAGAACCCAGCACCCTGAACCCTGAACCCGATTCAGCAACTACAGCACGTCGGTCTGCTTGGCGCCGAGCGTGGGAACCACTTCCCGCATGTACCACTGGACGAACCGACGCGGGGCCGCCCTCCTGCGCCGCATACGGCTGCCCGCCGCCGAAGTTATAGCGGCTCGACATGACGCCGAACTGCTGGTTCTCGCAGATCCAGCGATCCTCGCGGTAGGTGTTGCCCCAGAGCGCCTGCAGCCGCTTCGGGTCGTAGTCCTTGCCCTCTTTCGCGTCGGGGTGGACCAGCCAGAAGATCTCGGCGTCGGTCGACGGCAAGTCGCGCGGCGTGAACCGCACCACCGCCACATGATCGTTGTACGCCATCATCCACGAGGTCGAGAACCCGCTCACCGCCCGGTACGACAAGTCGTCCCACGTTTTCTGCGTCGGCAGCAGCGGCGCGATCGGCTTTGCCGTCGAGCGACCCGGTGACGTAGCCGAGCTTCAAGTGGCTGCCCATGGGACCACCGCCGCCCATCCCGCCGCCGGCTGCCTCCTGCGTCGGCGAATCGCCGGCCGCGCCCGTATCGCTGCTGCTGCGCGGCGTTGCGCGACCGCGCGGCCGCGCCGGATGGCCGTGCTTGGCGATCTCGGCGTCGATCCGCGCGCGCTGCTCGGCGGTCGCAGTGTTCGGATCGCCGTAGATCTGGTGCACGACCGAGTACGACTTGGTGTGCGACGGGAAGCAGTGATAGCACTCGCGGAAGTTCTCGATCACCAGCTTCCAGTTGGCCTTCGTCGGCGCCTTGAGGCGGGTCGCCGATCTTCAGGTCGGCCGTCTCGAACTTGTCGGCGACGGCCTTCCAGTTGCCGATCCACGGCTCGAAGTCGGGCGGTTCGTTGCGCGCGAGACTCAACCAGATGAATCCCTGGACCGTTTGCACATGGACAGGGGTGCAGCCCGTGCTGCGACGGCATCGAAGTTGGCCGGCATCCCCGTCGGGAACGCCACCAGCTTGCCGTCCAGATCGTAGGTCCACGCGTGATAGACGCAGCGGAACACCGGCGCGTTGCCGCTCGGCCCCAGTTGCACCATCGACAGGACCTTGTCGGCCGGCTTGCCGTCGGGCAGCGCTTCGGTCGGGCGGACCTCGTCGAACCCGTGCTGGCAAGCCGCGAGCCGCGATGGCGGCAGACGTTGTGGAACGCCTTCACCTCGCCGGCCTTGTTGCGCAGGACG
The DNA here is from genome assembly GCA_963720005.1 of uncultured Acidobacteriota bacterium. Classification (GTDB taxonomy): domain Bacteria; phylum Acidobacteriota; class Vicinamibacteria; order Vicinamibacterales; family CAVVIG01; genus CAVREM01. The sequence continues at coordinate 30,930 of CAVREM010000002.1, forward strand.
ATGACGCTGTCGCCGCGGCCGAACTCGTAGATGAAGTAGTCGCCGGGCTTCGGAATGCGGCTGTGATGATCGACCATGAACCAGAAATGTTCGGCGAGGAACCGTTCATCGTTCAGGTAGTGCTTCTCGTCGATGTAGTACTCGATCGGGATCGTCGTCCCCTCTTTCCACCCGCCGGCATAGTTCGGCGGCGTCTGGCCCGGCCGGCGTCATCACGTTCTCGAGCAGCGCGCTGCGTCCGTCGCCGAACTCGTTCATCCCGCCGTAGGTGACTTCGGGCGGCAGGCTGACTCGGCGGCGTCGGGCCACGGCTGCTCCGGCCGCCGCCGCTGTGGCAGCTGTGGTGGTCACGCCCGCGGCGTTTGTCGATGCCGCGGCGGCGAGCGCACCGGCTTCTTTGCCCATGAGAGCCCGGGCAGGGCCACTGCCGCCGCCGCACTGCTCCTGCGGCCACCGAAGTCCTGGCAAAGTCTCGACGCGTCAGTTTCTTGCGCACGTTCTTGCCCACGCATCCTCCTTCTCGCCGGCATTAGGGCTGAACGGTTTTTTTACGACTACACCATCACACGACTGCGGCGGGTCAGTCAAGCTCCTTCTGTGTCACCAATTGCATCCGGCGGCACACATCGCCAATTTCCGAATGTTTCAGGCGACGCGGTCCAGCTGCCCCGATGTACACTCCGCCGCGCGTCGTTTCGACGCTCCCGCCAGGCCGACTGTAACGTTCCGCGAGCCCGGCTGGGCCATTTGAGGGCTTCCGCCAGCTCGACCAGACACAACACGGCCGTGCAGCCGTCCAGAAAGCCGGGCACGGTCCGCAAAACAGACACATGAGCAAAGCCATCGGCATCGATCTCGGCACCACCAACAGCCTCGTCGCCTAGGTGAAGGACGGCCTGCCCCTTCGTGATTCCCGACCGGCACGGCGACGCCCTGATGCCGTCGGTCGTGTCCATCTCGAGAGAGGGCCGGATCTACATCGGCCGCGACGCGGAGGCGCGGCTTCTGACCGACGCCGGCCGGACCGTGTACTCCGTCAAGCGGTTCATGGGGAAGGGCATCGACGACGTCACCGATGAGGCGAGGCTGTTTCCGTTCCAGATCTCCGGCGACCGGCGGTGGCGTCGTGCGGATCGGTCTCGGCGAACGGCAGCTCACGCCGCCGGAGATTTCCGCATTCATCCTGCGCGCGCTCAAGCACCGCGCCGAGATGTTCTTCGCCCATCGGGGCGACCTCGATCTGGAAGAGTACCGGGCGGTCATTACCGTGCCCGCCTACTTCAACGACGCGCAGCGCACGGCGACGCGCGATGCCGGGCGAATCGCCGGGCTCGAAGTCCTGCGAATCATCAACGAGCCGACTGCGGCGTCGCTCGCCTACGGGCTCGACAAGCGGCGCACCGGTCTCATCGCCGTCTACGACCTGGGCGGCGGCACCTTCGACATCTCGATCCTGCGCGTCGAGGACGGCGTGTTTCAGGTGTTGTCGACCAACGGCGACACGCATCTGGGCGGCGACGACATCGACCTCCTGCTGATCCAGCGCGTGCTCGCGGATTTCGAGAAGCGCCCGGTGCGCGCGCGCACTGGCGGGCGTGCCGAGTGGATCCAGGCAATCCGCCGCGCCGTGATCCGCGCCAAATGCGATCTGTCGGCGCACCGCGAAGCCCGGATCGTGGTCGAGGGCTTCGGGCCGAGCCTATCGGAAACGGATCACGCGCGTCGAATTCGAACGGTTGATCCGGCCGATCGTCGATCGCACGCTCGGCCCGTGCCGCCAGGCGCTGGCCGACGCCGGGCTCGACGCCGCGAGGCTCGACGAAGTCGTGCTGGTAGGCGGATCGACGCGCATCCCGCTCGTCCGCAGAATGGTTCGCAAGCTGTTCGGCAGAAAACCGCACAGCGAGCTCAATCCCGACGAGGTGGTCGCGCTGGGCGCCGCGGTCCAGGCGGCCAACCTCGTCACCGGCAATCGCGACATGCTGCTGCTGGACGTGACGCCGCTGTCGCTCGGGATCGAAACCATGGGCGGCGCCGCGTCGAAGATCATCCTGCGCAACTCGACGATCCCGGCAACCGGCAGCGAGATGTTCACGACGTTCGTCGACAATCAGACGGCGGTCGACATTCATGTCGTTCAGGGCGAGCGGGAGCTCGCCGCCGACAATCGCTCGCTGGCGCGGTTCAAGCTCCGCGGCATTCCGCCGATGCCCGCGGGGCTGCCGCGTGTCCTCGTGCAGTTTCAGATCGACGCCAACGGCATCCTGAGCGTCACCGCCAGGGAAGACGCGGACCGACGTCGAACAGACGATCGAGATCAAGCCGTCATACGGGCTGACCGACGAGGAAGTCGAGCGCATGGTGGTCGATTCGCTGGCGCACGCCGACGCCGATCTGGCGGCGCGGCTGCTGATCGACGCGCGCAACGAGGCCGAGACCGTGGTGCGCGCGACCGAGAAAGCGCTCCGATCGCCGGAGCTGGCCGAGATTGCGAAGACCGAGCTGGTCCAGGGCGAGCGGGAACGGATCGAAGCGGCGCTGGCGGACGCTCAAGGCGGTGCTGGGCTCCGTCCGACCCCGAGGCGATTCAGCGCTAGACGTTCGTGCTCAACGACGCCACGCATCACCTCGCAGAAGTCCTGCTGAACCGATCGGTGCGGACGCCGCGCTGACGGGAAAGACCATTGAATAGAGAGCGGCCGAATCGGCTACAAGGAGCCAACCGGCGGGACGCCGGCAATGAAACCACGGCTTGGCCCCTTCAAGGAGGACAGGATGAGCAAGACCAGAACGGTCAGCCGCCGAGACTTCGCCCGCACCTCCATGGCTGCCGGGAGCAGCGGCGGTGGCCATCCCGGGCAGCCTGCTCGGTGGCGCCGGTGCGGTCGAGCGCCTCGGCTCGGCGGCCGAAGGCGCCGCCGTGGCGAAACGCCGGCGGCTTTCGATGCCCCCCGAGGTTTCCTACGGCGGCTTGAGCCCCGATGGCCGCGATGTGCCCTTACAGGCGACGCTCGCACCGGCCGGTCAGGCGCCAAAGCCCTATCCCGGCGGCTGGCGCGAAGGCACGACGATTCCCGCCACGTATTACGTCGACGAGAAGCATTTCGTCAACGACGAACGGTTCATCGCCGAGCACTTCTGGCTGATGGCCGACCACGAAAACCGGATTCCCAAGCCCGGGGACTATTTCGTCTTCGAGTACGGCCGCGGCGACAGCGTCATCATCGTCCGCGATCAGGCGGGCGCCGTGAAGGCGTATCACAACGTCTGCCGCCATCGCGGCTCACGCCTGTGCCTCCACGACATGGACAGGCGTTCTTCCGTCCGAATCCCGCGCCGACGGCAAGCCGATCGATGCGCGGCTCTCGGTGGTCCAGCAGGGGCCGAGCGGGAACACCCAGGTGTTCCGCTGCCCCTATCACGCGTGGACCTACGACTTGAGCGGGAAGCTGGTGTCGTTCCCGCCGGGCCTGCCGCCCGCCTTCGACCAGGCGGAGCTCGGGTTGCACCCGTGCCACGTGCGCACGGTCGAGGGGTTCATCTTCATCAGTCTGGCGCGCCAGGATCCGCCCGACTTCGACACGTTCGTCGCCAACTGGCGGACGGTCTGCAGCGAATACGGGACCGCGGACCTGAAAGTGGCCGCCAGGAAATCCTATCCGACGAAAGCCAACTGGAAGCTGGCGCTCGAGAACTTCCGGGAGTGCTATCACTGCCAGCATGCGCACACCCGCTCGTTCACGGCGACGCACGTGCTGTTCCTTCCCACGACCACACCGACGCAGCGCAGCCGCATGGAGCAGGAAATGGCGCGCCACGGCCACCCGGTGCAGCCGCGCGACGACTACTTCGGCCTCTACGGCCAGCGCGCAGGCCGCAGCAGCCGCCAACGCGTGACGCGCTCGCGCCGCCGCCGCACAAGCGCCGGCGGGATGGGCATGGCCGGGGGCAGAGGCACCCACCTGCCAATCGGTTTCGTGACCGCGAGCCTCGATGGCAAGGCCGTGGCGCCGCTCCTGCCGGGGAGGAAGGAGTGGACGCACCGCCGCGCGTCCGCCACAACCGGCTTCTCGACCTCGTTCATCACCTTCTACGACGATCACGTCGCCGTGGCGCGCTTCACTCCGCGCGGCGTGATGAGCACCGACGTCGAAATCTTCTGGATGGTGAACCCCGCCGCGAAGGACAAGGAGGTCGACATCCCACGGATGATGGCCGTCTGGGACATCACCTACCGGGAGGACCGGTGGATTGTCGAGAACAACCACCACGGCATCCTCAACAGCCGGTACAACTACACGGGCGGGCAGCCGTACGCGGAGAGCGAAGGCGGGCCCTCCGGGCCTGGTGAAGTGGTACATGAGCGAAGTGGTGCCGACGTTCTCGTCGAAGCAGACCGAAGATTTTTAGCGAAAAGAAAGGCCGGCGGCATCAGCCGCCGGCCCTTGCCGTTCCCACCGAATTCCCTTTAGAAGAACACCCTCGCGAAGAACCGGAGCTGCCGCGGCTCGGGGAACGTATTCGTCACCAGGAAGTTGGCGTTGTTCCAGATCTGGCTCCTGATCGACGGCGTGCCCATCTCGTTCAGCGCGTTCTTCACTTCGCCGGTCAGCTCGACGCGGCGAGGTGCCATTCCGGAACAGGATCTTGGTGAACCGGACGTGCATGAACTTTTCCACTGGCGTGCGGAACTTCGATCCCGACGGCTCGAGGTTGATCGTGCGCGTTCCCTGCGGCAGGCTCACGTTCGCCTGTCGAGGCGATCGCTGTACCCGAGACGGCGGTCAGGTTCCCCGACAGCTGGACTTCGATCTTCGGAATCTCGTACGAGCCCATCAGCGAGACCATGTTCGGTCGGTCCCGTGCACCCAGACGCCCCTCGAGGTTGATCAAGTCGTTCGGGTCGCGTCCCTCGGGAATTCCATTTCTATTTGCACCAGGGCCCGCGCCGGCAGCGCCGGGTTCGAGCCCCTCGGACTTCTGGCGGGTGTAGCCGGCGGTGAACTGCCAGCGGTTCGCCAGGCGGCGCGTCGCGGTCAGGATGAGCGCCGTGTAGCCGGTTGTAGTAGCCGGGGCCGTTGGTTCGCAGGAACGATCGGGCGCTCGGGGCATTGAGCAGCGGGAACAGGGTGATGTTCTGGCCGTTGATCACCACGTTCTGCGTGCCGTAGACGCCGCCGGTGTCCACCCAGCCGAGCTGGTTGCCGCCGTTCTTGCGCACGAAGTTGACGCCGACGCCCAGGTTCTTGGCGATCTCCCGATCCACTCCGAGGGAGAACTGATCCGTGTACGGGGCCTTCATGTCCGGGTCGATCCGGAACTGCGTGCGCGGATCGGTCCTCGACACGAACGTCGTGTAGCCCGCCGGTCGCGGCATTGTACCGGTAGAGATCGCGCACCGCCCGGCCGGGATGCAGGTCCTCGAACTCGCCGAGGAACAGCGGCAGGTAGTAGCGCCCGGCGACCCCGCGCAGCACCGTCTTGCCGTCGCCGGTCAACCGCACGTTGCCGCCAACGCGGGGCGAAAACGTGTTCCAGTTCACCATCTCCCCGAGTCCCGTGAGCGTCCCGATCTCGTTGAACTCGCCGTCGAACTGCGGGACGTCCTGGCTGATCCCTACCATCCGGTCGAAGCGCCCGCCGACTTTCACGGTCACGCGCCCCATGGTCATTTCGTCCTCGGCCCAGTACCCCTGTGCTTTGCTGATCGCGCCGCGTGCATCAGGACCGACGAAGGTCGCCAGGTTCGGAGCTGCCGGAAAGGTCGTTGTAGAGCACCCCGCCGGGCTCGATCTGGACGAAGACATCCTTGTTCCGGGAAATCTGCACGCCGTACGAAAGGTTGTGACTGATGCGGTTGCCCGACAGGTACGTGTTCATCTTCGCGCTCACCTCGTCGCGCCGCGGCCAGAACCGGTGGGCGTTGGTATTCCCGCTCTGGACGCCGCTCGAGTCGTCGGTGCGGTTCGGCGTCGTCAGGTCCCTGAAGAACCCGATCCGGCGGGATGCGCCCATCGTGAGGCCGTAGCGCGCCGTGAGCACGGTGCTGGTCGAGAGAATCGCCGTCAGCTGCGAGCCGAGGTTCGGATCGTCCTTGATGCCCGCCTGCGAATGCTGGAGCGTCGCGATCGGCCGCGTCGGGCTGACGATGTTGGGGTTGACCGTGCCCCAGAGCTCGGCATAGTAGGTCTGCTGGAACGTGAGCTTGTCGTTGATCTTCCAGGTCACCTTCGTGTTGGTGTCGGTGATCATGTCGAGGAACTGTTCGTCTTCCGGCGGCGGCGCCTGGCCGGGCGAGGTGCCGAACCTGGCGCGATAGATCAGGCCGGTGAAGAACCACAGGCGATCGCGATTGATCGGGCCGCCGAGTGGGCGGACAGGTCCCGATACTTGTACCAGTGGAACCCGCTTTCGCCGCCCTCGCAGCGTGGCGCACGGCAGCTTTACCGGCCGGCTCGTCAGCGCATCCGGGGACCAGAAAGCCGACGCGTCGCCGCGGAACATCGTTGGTCCCCGTCTTGCCGACGACGTTCATGATGCCGCCGCCCGCGGCCTGGTATTCGGCCGACGCGCCGAGCGTCGTGGTGCTCACCTCCTGCGCGCCGTCGAAGTCGGTCAAGAGCCACGACCCGCCGGATCGGACGTTGTTGATCGAGACGCCGTCGGTGAGGATCGTCGTCTCGTTGCTGTTGGAGCCCATGACCGTCACGTTGAAGACGCGGTTGTAGTTGCCGGTCGTGACGCCCGGCAGCATGGCCATGTACGCCTGCGCGCCATAGCGTTCGCTGGCCGACGCCTCGAGCTGCTCGGCGGCGATGTTGTTGGTGATTCCCGCCTTCCGCGTATCGACCACCGGCGACTGCGCCGCTCACCGTGATGGTTTCGGTCATCGCTCCGAGCTTGAGCGTGACGGCGCGATCGGTCGTGCCGCCGACCGCGACGCGCAGGTCGGTCTCCTGGTAGGTGCTGAAGCCGGTGAGCGTGGCCTTGAGCGCATAGGTGCCGGGAGCGAGCCTGGCGAAGCGGTACTCCCCCTGTGCGTTGGTCACTTCCGTTGCCGGTCCGCCAGGCATCACGTCTGAAGTGAGCGTGACGGTGACGCCCGGCAGAACGGCATTGGACTCGTCGCGGACGACGCCGATGATGCTGCCAGTGGAGAGTCTGCGCTTCAGCCGCAAACGCAAACAGGAGCAACGCTACACTGAACACGATCGTTCGAAGCTTCATCTCGTGTCTCCTGGAGGAGTGCCGGCGGCCCGCTCGAATCCTGTGCGCCGGGGCTGCCCGTTGATAAAAAAGGTATTGTCGTTGCGCGATTATTACTACGTCCCTCGCAGGAGAGTCAATCCGAATCGACAGGTTTCAAGCCAGGTGACGCGATCCTGCGGGCTCGATCCGATTCCGTGGATAATCCAGTTTCGTACGTAGCACCAGAGTCACATGACGCGGCTCAAGTCGCGCCCTGCGAAGGTGACGGTGTCTATGAGCTACCGTTTCGACGTCTCGATGCGGATCATCCTCAGCGCGGCCAGCGTCGGCATCGAGCGGCGTCCGTCCGGCGGGAAATCTGTTCCGGTTGAAGATGTGCGCGACGATATCCGCGTATTGCTGCGGGCTGAGGCTTCCGGGCTGGCTTGCGGCATCGTCGTGCGGATCCGCTCGAAGAGCTCGCCGGCGGTCGCCCCCGTCCATTTGCCGAGAAAATCCGAACCGGCGAGTGCCGGCACGACGTCCGCTCCGGTCGAGCGTGGCCGCGTGGCAGCTCGCGCACGCCTCGGCCGTAAGTCGCTCTGGCCTCGCCTGCTCTGCTCTTCCGTGTACACGCCGTCGAGGACCGAACGGTTCGGAATCGGGAGCATGCGTCGGCGGACGCCTGGCCTCCCTCGAAGCGGATCGACTTCAACGCGGCGACGTCGCTGGCGAGCTCGGTCTGCACCGGCCGAAAGCTATTCTTGCTGAGGACGAACGCAAGGACGTCAGCCGACTGCTGCGGGTTCAGCTTTCCGGGGCTGGTCGGCGGCATCGTGCGGATTTTCTCGAACAGCTCGCCGACGGTCGTGCCTTTCCACGCCGCCGACGAACTCGAACCCGGACAACGAGGGCGCAGTGTCGCCTCCCGGCAGATCCGCCGCGTGGCAGTCGGCGCACTCGGCGGCGTAGATGGCTGGCCGCGCGTCCGCTGCGCCTCCGTATACACGCCCTCGGCGACCGATCGCTGCGGCTGGGCGGCCGCCTGCGGCGCCGCCGCGCCGACCGGCGAGCGCATCGCCGCGACGGCGACCACCAGGAAGATCGAGAGAGCCGCATTCAACACGTGCCGTGGACGAACGGGTATACGCATATTCATCGCTCGATGATGACTATCCGACCAGCATCAGACCTCTGACTTCGCGCGTCAACCTATCATCTATTTCTACTTTCTACGTTCGACGTTCTTCCTTCTTCTTCAGGTTGTTAGTTTCTCACCAACCGGCTTGGGCGCATCCGCCTCGATGCAGATCGGTGAGAATTCTCACCGCGAGATCTTCTTCGGAAATCGCGGCGCCGCCAAACAGAAATCGAAGCTGTCCATCGAGGATCGTGAGACCGACCGGTGCCTGATCGGTAATGCAGCTGCCGAAGCTCGTGCAGCCGGTGCTCAACATCACCGAAACGTGCCGCGCTGTCTCGATCGAGCTGAAAAAACGCTTCCGCGCCGTCGGTCGGCAGCCTCACCATCAGACCGGCCGGATTGCTGTCGACGTGCAGCTGGTTCGCGCCGATCTCGTGGTTGAACCCCTGGGCAAACTGCCGGCATTGATCCTCGAGCCGATCCCACAGCGGGCCGATCTGCTCGATCGAAGAGCGCGACGCCTCCTTCTCGGCCGCCTGCCTGGCGTCTCTGCTTGGCCTGCCCGCCTTCGCACTCTTCGTTGCCTTCGTGCCCTTCGTTGACTTCGTGCCAGTGCGCCTTCCGGCCATTGCGCTCTTGGTCTTCGCACGGTTCACCGTGGCGCCTTCCCGCCTCCCCGCCTTCCCGCCTTTCTTTCGTGCCACGCGACGCTTCACTTGTGCCATCCGGCGCTCCTCAGTGTCAGGACTCTGCGGCATCTTGTACCTACCAGGATGTTCACGGAAGAAACCGATTGACGCCGCGCGAGCGGCCCGCGTATGTTTGCAACCCTGTAAGGCTACGACACGCCCGCGCTCATAGAAGGAGAAGAGCAGGATGCGGAAGCAACTCTTGGTGTTTTTCGCGCTCGGGGCGACCTCCGTTGCGACGGCGTGGGTGCAGGGCCAGGCCGCGCCGACCGGCGCCACCAATGCCGGCTGCGCCGGCGGCGCAGGGCGCGCCGGCGACTCCGGCGGGCATGACCAGCCGGTTCGAGTCCGGGTGCGCGATCTGCCACGACAATCCCCAGGACCCGACCTCGCGCGCGCCGACGCGCGAGACGCTGCGGACCTTCACGCCGGAACGCGTGCTCGCGGCGTTGACCACCGGTTCGATGAAGGAACAGGGAGCCTCGCTCTCGCGATGAGCAGAAGCGCGCGATCGCCGAGCTCGTCACGGGCAAGGGGTTCGGCGGCGGCGCCGACCGGACGGCGGCCGGGCATGAGCAATCGCTGCGCGCGCCGCTGAAGATGGACAACGCGCTCAGCCGGCCGCGGTGGAACGGCTGGAATCCCGATGGGACGACCAGCTACCGCTTCATCCCCGCCGACACGGGCAAAGCTGACGGCCGAGCAGGTGCCGCAGTTGAAGTTGAAATGGGCGGTCGCGTTCCATGACGCCGCCTCGGTGGCGCAATCGCAGCCGGTCGTCGTCGGCGGCGCGCTGTTCATCGGCAGCGACAACAACTTCGTCTACGCGCTCGACGCCAAGACCGGTTGCGTCCACTGGTCCTACGACGCGAAATCGCAGGTGCGCGGCGCGGTCAACATCGGCGAACCGAAGACCACGCCGGGCGTCCGCTACGCCGCATATTTCGGCGACATGTTCGGGATCGTCCACGCCGTCAACGCCGAAACGGGCGCCGGCTTGTGGACCTTGAAGTCCGACCCGCATCCGGGCGCGAAGATCACCGGCGCGCCGACGATGGATCCCACCGGCACACGCCTCTTCGTGCCGGTCGCCTCGTGGGAGGAGCAGACCGGCTCGATCGTCAATTACGAGTGCTGCAAGTTCCAGGGCAGCGTCGTGGCGGTCGACGTGAAAACCGGAAAGCAGGTCTGGAAGACCTACACGATGCCCGAACGGCCCGCAGGCGCTCAACAAGAAGAACTCAGCCGGCAAGCAGCTGTACGGGCCGGCCGGCGCTTCGGTCTGGAACGCGCCGACGCTCGACACGAGGAAGCGGGCCGTCTATGTCGGCACCGGCAATTGCTACATCACCGAGCACTTCGATAACAAAGCCGGGTTCGACGGGCGCGCCTGTGACGCGGTCGTCGCGTTCGACATGAGCACGGGAAAGCGGTTGTGGACGACTCAGCTGCTCGCCAACGATGCGGATGAGGGCGGCTGCGGCCGCGGGCCCGAGCGGCGGATCAACTGCCCCGGCTACATCCAGGGCCCCGGCGACGACGTCAACGCGACGTTGCTGGCGACGTTGCCTAACGGGAAGCGCGCGCTCCTGGCCTCGCAGGAGAGCGGCCGGATCACCGCCCTGGATCCCGACAACGACGGCGCCATCCTGTGGACCTCGCAAGCCGGGCGATCAGCTGTCGCCCAACGCCGCCGAACCCGTGGGGCGGCGCGTCCGACGGCGAGCTCTTCTACCGGCCGCTGTCGTTTGGCGATCAGACCGGCGCGATGGCCGCGCTTCGCCTGACGAACGGCGAGCGCGTCTGGTACACGAAAGTGCCGCGGCCGGAGGAGCTGCCCCGAGGTGACGGGCGGACGTGGCGGCGGCGGTGGCGGCGGCCGCGGGAACCAGGCTCCCCGACCTGTAATACGGGTCAGAACGCAGGGGCGACCGCGGTGCCTGGGGCAATCCTCACTGGCGGGAAGGACGGCGTCATGCGCGCGTATCGCGGCCAAAGACGGCAAGATCATCTGGGAATTCCCCACCATCGGCAAGGAATTCCCCACCGCGAACGGCGTGAAAGGCACGCCGGGCTCGTTCGGCGGTTCGGGACCGACGGTGATCGATGGGATGGTCTACAGTGGTTCGGGCTACTCGATCGTCGGCGGAACGCCGGGCAACATGCTCCTCGCGTGGGGGTCGAGCAATAGAGCGGTTGCGACGAAAATTGAAGGGAGCGCAGCCCTTCAATGCGCGATGCCTAGGTGCTGGGTGCCAGTGAATTAGCACTCGGCAACTAGAACAGATGGTGAAGTCAGCACTCCGCAGGTGAGCGCCGCGGTCACGCGGGTCGCGGCAGCCTGCGCAATCCTCGTCAGCAGCGCGACCGCCCAGCCGCCCGACGACCTCCGCATCCGTTACAACTCGGGCCAGCCCGTCGTCCCCGTGTTCGAGGGATGGGAGCGGCTCGACCGACGGCACGTTCGACATGGTGTTCGGGTACTTCAACCGGAACTACGTCGAGGAGGTCATCGTCCCGGTCGGTCCGGCCAACAACCTCGAGCCTGAAGGACCCGATCTCGGACAGCCGGCGTACTTCTACCCGCGCGTGCATCACTTCGTCTTCCGCGTGAACGTGCCGAAGGACTGGGGCACGAAGGAACTCGTGTGGACGATCACCGCCAACGGGAAGACGGAAAAGGCGTATGGATCGCTCGCGCCGCGGTGGGAGATCGATCCGCTCGTCGAGATTCAGAACAGCGGCGGCGGCGGCCCCGACGAGACGACGACGACGCATCGCGATGCCGGGGATCACGATCGAGCCGGTGATCCTGCCGGCCCCTGCGACCGCCAGCCAGGCGTCCGCGCGCTCGACGGCGGACGAGCGCGCGGAACGCGCGTCACATTCACCAAGGACGTGGCGCCGATTTTCCAGCGCTCGTGCCAGAGCTGCCATCGTCCCGGCACGAGCGCGCCGATGCCGCTCGTCACCTACGACGATGCGCGTCCGTGGGCCGCGTCGATCCGGGCGAAGGTCGCCGCGCGCGAGATGCCGCCGTGGCACGTCGTCCGGAACGTCGGGATCGCGAAGTTCAAGGACGATCCGTCGCTCAGCGACGACGAGATCGCGACGATCGTCAAGTGGGTGGATGCCGGTGCGCCTCGAGGGAATCCGGCCGACATGCCGCCGGCGCGTCAGTTCGCCGCCGCCGATGTGTGGCACATCGGCAAGCCGGATCTCGTTGTCACCGCGACGCCGCACAAGGTGCCTGCGGCGGGGGCCGATTGGTGGGGCGTCTACACGGTGCCTTCAGGGCTGACCGAGGACCGGTACATCAAGGCCGTCGAAGCCAAACCGGGCAGCACCACCACGCCAGGGCGCGTGCACCACATCCTCGCCTACGCCGAAGAGGCCCCGTCGAAGCCGCGCACGTCACCGCGACCAGCAGGCCTGCGAACGACAGCCCGTTCGGCAACGGCGAGTTTCTCGTCGAGTACTCGGTGGGCAAGGGCGGCGAACGATTTCCCGAGGGCTCCGGCCGCTTGCTGAAGGCGGGGAGCACAGATCCGGTTCGAGCTCCACTATCACCCGGTCGGCGAGGAGATGACCGACGCGTCGCAGATTGCCTTCGTCTTCTATCCGAAGGGCTACGTCCCAGGCACATCCAGCACACGCGCGGCCTCGGGCACGGCGGCGAGCTGGATATTCCCGGCGGCGCGGACTACGTCCGCAGCGATGGCTACACCCGCTTCGAATCGGCGGGCGTGCTCACCGGGTTTCAGCCGCACATGCACGCGCGCGGCAAGGCGCAGTGCCTCGAGTTGATCTATCCGACCGGCGGAACCGACGACAACGTCGAGCAGATTGCCTGCGCGAGGTTCGAGTTCGGGTCGGTGATGGTCTACAACTGGGCGGACGAGGTGAGGCCGATCTATCCCGGCCGGAACGATCCTGCACGTCATCAACTGGCACGACAACTCGGCGAACAAGAACAACCCCGATCCGAGGAACTGGGTTGGCAATGGCAACCGGACGATCGACGAGATGAGCTTCTCCTGGGTCAACTACTACAACCTGACCGACGCGGCCTACAGGCGGATGCTCGCGGCGCGACAGGGCGTCACCGCAGAAGAAAGGCACGGCGGCGCGCCGCGGACGCCGTTGCTTCCCGTCAACGTGCCGGTCTTCACGGCCGCGCGCCCGCCGGCCGGGTTGTCGGTCTCCGTGATCGTGTACCGCGGGCCCGCCGCCGTCACGTTCGAACCCGAGGGGTTCACGAGAGTGAAGGACGGCGAGGTGGTCGTGAAAGCGATCTTCAGCCAGCCGGGCACCTATGTGCTGCAGGCCATTGCCAGCGATGGGATGCTGCGGACGGCCAGGAACATGACCATCACGGTCAATCAACCGGCTGCGACGGAAGGCAGCTGAAGAATAAAGGGCTCGTCTGGCGATGCGAGCCCTTGGGTGAGCGTGGCGCGCGGGCATTCAATCCCACTCCCAATTCTTAATTCTTACGGCTGGTCGGTCAGCTTCGCGGCTGCCGGGAACGACTTCGGTCATGTACCACTTCACGAACCGCGAGGGCCCGGTTTCCACTGCCGCGTAGAGGCCTGGCTCGTAAGAGGCCGACTCGATGCCCTGGTGGTTGTTCTCCGGTGATCCACCGATCCTCGAGGTAGGTGAGCTCCCAGAGATCCTTCATCTTCTGGATGTTGTACGTCCTTCGGCTTCGCGTCGGCGCGCACCAGCCAGAAGATCTCCGCGTCGGTCATCTTGACGCCGCGCGGCGTGAAGCGCACCGCGGCGACGTGATCGTCGTAGCACTGCAGATAGCCCGTCGACCATGCCGTGCTCACCGCGCGTGAGCGGTGCGTCCATTCCTTGCGGGTCGGGCAGGAGCGGCGCGCACGCTTTCCCGTCGAGCGTGCCCGACACCATGCTGACGCCGAGCACGTTGCCGCCATAGCCCGCACCCGGCGCGGCCGCCGCCATTCCGCCGCCTTGTCCGCTGCCCTGGACGCCCGGGGCACCCTGTCCGGGCGTTCGCGGCGGAGCAAAGCGCTCGAGCTCCTTGGCGAGGCGGGTGCGCTGCTCCTGCGGCATCATGCCGTCCCAGAACGGGTGCGTGGTGACCAGCGATCGATGCGCCGGCCCGCAGTGGTAGCACTCCTGGAAGTTCTCGAGCACCAGCTTCCAGTTGGCCTTGGTCGGGGCGCTCGTGCGGGCGACGATCTTCAGGTCCGCCGTCCCGTACTCCTTCGCGACCGCCGCGAAGTTCTTGACGACGGCGTCGAAGTCGGGCGGGTCGTCGAGCGAAAGATTGACGAAGATGAACCCTTCCGGAGTCTTGACGTGAGCGGGCCTCAGCCCGTTCTTCGACATGTCGAAGTCGGCCGGCATCCCGTTGGGCGCCGAGATCAGCGCCCCGGTCAGATCGTAGGTCCACGCGTGGTACGGGCAGCGGAACACGGGCGTGTTGCCGCTCGCCCCGAGCTGCTTGACCGACAGGCGCGGATCCTTCGGCGCCGGATCGTCGTCGTGCCGGCACAGGCGCGACCCGCGGTGACGGCAGACGTTATGGAATCCCTTCACCGCCCCGGCCTTGTCCCGCAGGACGATGACGCTGTCGCCGCTGCCGTACTCGAAGACGAAATAGTCGCCGGGCTTGGGGATGCGGTTCACGTGGTCGGCCATGAACCAGAGGTTCTCGGCCAGGAACCGCTCGTCGTGCGGGAAGTGCTTCTCGTCGACGTAGTACTCGCGACGGGATGGTCAGGCCCTCCGCCCACGTTCCGTCGGTCGGCAGCTTCTGCTCTGGCCCGCCTGGCGACCGAGTTGGCGAACACGATGCTGTCGCGGAACTCGGCGACCGAGCTCGCCGGATCGCCACCGTATGCGAACCCTTGTGGTGGCAGCGACACCAGCCGCCGCCTGGCGACCGACGCGCCGCTCGCCGCCGCTGTCGTGCGCCGCCTCGGCGGCTGTCGCTGCCGCGGTTGTCGCGACCGCCGCGGGCTCACTGAACAATGCCTTGGGAAGCGCAACCGCCGCCGCCGCACCCGCGGCCACGGACGTCCGCGCGAAGTCACGTCGACTCAGTTTCTTACTCATGCGTCCTCCAGAGTCCGTCAACTTTCGCACAACTGGGCCGTGCGATCAACGACGAGATCGTCGCTGGGGCTGGTGGCCCGATCTCCCCTAAAGCTGGGTGCCATCGTGACTCAGCGCCCCACCGCTCGGTCTACTGCGCGATCAGCGACTCAGGGGAGGCGAAATTCAGAGCCAATGTATCATTGCGGCGTTTCCGGGGAGGGTGGAAGATCGCCACCCGGGCCCGTGAGGAGAATCGGGATGACAGACGTCGACACGACCGGCCGCCGCGGACTGCTCGAGCGCCTCGCCGAGGGTCCGGTGATTTGCGCCGAAGGCTATCTGTTCGAGTTCGAGCGGCGCGGCTACCTCCAGGCTGGCGCCTTCGTGCCGGAAGTGGTGCTGGAGCACCCCGAGCTCGTGACTCAGCTCCACCGTGAATTCGTCCATGCGGGATCGGACGTCGTCGAGGCGTTCACGTATTACGCCCACCGCGAGAAGCTCCGCCTTCTGGGCAAAGAGCACCTCCTGGAAGAGATGAACCGGCAGGCGTTGACGATCGCCAGGAACGTGGCCCGCGAGAACAACGCCCTGCTGGCCGGCGATCTCAGCAACACGAACATCTTCATGGCCGATGACGCGTCGCGATCCGCGGTGCGCGCGATGTTCGAGGAGCAGGTGGGCTGGGCCGTCGAGGCCGGCGTGGATTTCATCATCGGCGAAACCTTCTCGTGGGCCGAGGAAGCGTCGATCGCGCTCGCGGAGATCAAGCGCGCAGGCGCCGTCGCTGTCATCACGCTTGCCGCGCACCAGGTTGGCCGGACCCGCGACGGGTTCTCGTACGAAGACGCGTGCAAGCGCCTCGAGGACGAGGGCGCGGACGTCGTCGGGCTGAACTGCTCGCGCGGGCCCCGGACGATGCTGCCGCTGCTCGCGCCGATCCGTCGCGCGGTGAAGGGCCACATCGCGGCCCTGCCGGTTCCGTATCGAACCACCGACGCCGAGCCGACCTTCCAGTCCCTCCAGGACCCGACGATGGATTTGCCCGGTGGACGACCGTTTCCGACGGCGCTCGATCCGTTCCTCTGCAATCGGTACGAGATCGCGGCGTTCGGCCGTGCGGCGTACGATCTTGGTGTGCGGTATCTGGGCGTCTGCTGCGGCGCCGGTCCCCACCACATCCGAAGTCTTGCGGAGGCGCTCGGGCGGACGCCGCCGGCGAGCCGATACACGGCGGACATGTCCAAGCACGCCTACTTCGGGACCGACGCCCGTGTGCCGAAGGAATACCGCGAGTACGCCAAGAAGCTGTAAGACCTGACGCGCAAGATGATCGCTGCGCATCACGGTGGCAGGCCCCACAGATCTCCTGGTCGATTTCGGACTGATGTCCGCCCTTCTGGTACTCGCACAACTGCTGCGGTACCGGATGGCGTGGCTGCAGGCGCTGCAGCTGCCGGCGGCGATCGTGGCGGGGCTGATTGCCCTCGCGTTGGGGCCGTTCGGCCTCGAGCTGCTGCCGTTCAGCCTGCGGGAGAACGGCGTCCCGCAGCTGTCGACCTACCCGTCGTTCCTGATTGCGATCGTGTTCGCCTGCGTCGGGCTCGCGCGCCCGAAGGGCGGGACGATGACGCGCAGGAAACTGCAGGAAGTCGGAGATACCTTCTTCTACAGCGTGGCGTGCGAGGTGGGACAGTACGCCGTGGCCATGCTGTTCGGCCTGCTCGTCCTGTCGCCGCTCTTTCCGGACCTGCCGCCCGGGTTTGCGATCCTTCTGCCGACCGGATGGGCGGGCGGACACGGAACGGCCGCGGCCGTCGGCAGCGTGCTGGAGGCGGGCGGGTGGGCGAACGCCCTGCCGCTCGCGTACACGTCCGCGACGGCGGGGGTGGCGTTCGCGCTCATCGGCGGCATGAGCCTGATCCACCTCGCGATTCGCAAGGGCTGGACGCGATTCATGCGGCGGCCTGCCGACATGCCGGAGAGTTTCCGGACGGGATTTGTCCCTGCCGGCGAACGCGGGCCGGCGGGTGAGGAGACGGTGAGTGCGGTGACGATCGACACCCTGACCTGGCACCTGGCGATTGTCGGGTCCGCCACCGGGATGGCGTATGCGGTGTTCGTCGCGCTGCCCAGCGGCCACGGGCTCCCGCTGTTCGCGTTCGCGCTGCTGACGGCACTCGTGCTCCGGTTCGTGTTCGCGTCGGGCGCGGCTGGAGACGTTCATCGACGTCTCGACGATCCGCCGAATCGGCGGAACGGCGACCGACTACCTCGTCGGCTTCGGCGTCGCGTCGATCGCCGTGACGGTCGTCCTCGAGTACGCGGTGCCGCTCGGGATGCTCATGCTGCTCGGCATGGCGATCACGCTGGGCCAGCTGCGCTTCCTGGGACCGCGCATGTTCAGGAGCTTCTGGTTCGAGCGCAGCCTCTTCGCGTTCGGCTGGAACACGGGCGTCGTGGCCACCGGCATCACGCTCGTGCGCGTCGTGGACCCGGAGGACCAGAGCCGCACCCTCGAAGATTTCGGGCTGGCGTATCCGCCGGTCTCGTTCATCGAGATCGCCATCGTGACCGTGCTGCCGCTCCTCCTCGTCCGCGGCATCGTGATCGCTCCGACACTGGTGCTGGTGGCGATCACAGGCGCGTCGCTCGTGCTGTCGCGCGTGCTCCTCGGGTGGTCGAACGTTCCGCCCGCCGTCGTCCGTCCCTCGGAAATCGCCGATCAACGTGAGCTCAATTCGACATAGGGAAACGCGATGCAGGCACAACACTCGAAGCTCGTCGTGGTTTTGGCTCTGGCTTTGTGCGCCGTCACGCTCGCGGGATGGGCCGGCCCGGCGTCGGACTCGCTGCCGCTGGATCTCGTCAAGACGGGCAAGCCGACGCCCGCGCCGGTCCCGAACGCGGCGTTCATCCCCGGCCCGGACGCCACCGCCGCGTTGGAGTTTTCCGGCACGCTCAGGATCGCGCAGTCGGCGATGCAGACGAAACCGGTGCTTCCGATCCCGATCGTCGATGGGCGCGATGCGCGCCTTTTTCCTGCCGTCGCATTGAGCTTTTTCACGATCGGCGATGTCCTCGTCCCGGTGGAACGCGGCCGGATGGTGAAAGAGACCTTGCCTGCAACGACTGGAAAGATCGGGACGACTGGAAAAACCGGGACGACCGGAAAGGCGCCGAGCTACTGGCGTGTCATCCCGCAGTTCGGACGGGTGTGGCGCGAGACGGCGGACGGCGACTGGTCGCGCGCCGCGTTCCCGATCATGCTCGTCAACGATACCGAGAACCACGCGCACCAAGGTCTGGCGACGTTCCTCTACAAGGCCGGCGCGATGACCGATCTCCGCTTTCAGTTCGTCCAGCACACGGGGCCGTATTCCTTGAAGACGCATTTTGTCGCCTGGGGCTCCGCGCGGGCGACGCTCGCGGCCGGCAATCTGGGCGACCTCGACGCGCGCCGCGCCGAAGCGAAGGCCGAACTGGCGGACCGTCTGCCGGCCAGGCCGTGGAGCGAGCTGGTGAAGTCGGTGCCACCGGGGACGCTGGACGGATTCGGCGGTCCGCTCGACCCGAGATGGATGGTGGAGGCGGCGCTGGTGAAGGACGGCGTCCTCTATTACCAGAACTCGCCGACACCCTACGGCGACTATCCCTACCCGCTGGAGATGCGCTTCGGCGTGCGTTCGGCGACCAAGAGCGTGGCCACGCCGCTGTCGCTGCTGCGGCTGGCCCAGGTCTACGGCCCCTGGGTGCTGACGCTCAAAGTCGGCGACTACATCAAGGGGCTCGATCCGAAATGGAACCGGGTTCGCTTTCTCGACGCCGCGAACATGGCGACAGGTTTCGGCGGCGTCGGCTCGCTCGTGACCAACCCGAACGGCGTCGGTGACAGCGGCTACCTGGCGGGCGATTACGACGCGTGGTACCTCGCGCACTCGGCCGCCGACAAGGTGAAGGCGATCAGCGCGAACTGGAGTCCCTATCCGTGGGAGCCGGGAACGGTGTTCCGGTACCGCGACCAGGATTTCAATCTGCTCGGCATCGCCGTCGACAATTTCCTGAAGTCGGTGCGCGGGCCGAAAGCGGACATCTGGGAGATGCTGCAGGCGGATGTGTTCACGCCGATCGGCATCCATCACGCGCCGATCGTGAGGACGCGCGAGCCCGGCGGGAAGGACGGGTATGCGTGGTTTCAGGCTGGCTACTATCCGACCATGGACGATCTGGCGAAGATCGCGACGTTCTTCCGCGACAAGGGGATGCACAAAGGTGTTCAGATTCTGCACCGGCAGCTGACCGAGGATCTGCTGTCGGCGAAAGACGCCATTCGCAAGAAGACGGACATGTCGCTCGACCGGAGCCCGATCCCCGACGACACCAGCACCGACGAAGGCCTCTACAAGATGGGCTTCCACTTCAATCCGTACATCGGCAGCAAGTCGGGCAAGCGATTCTTCCTGCCCACGATCAGCGGCTCGGGCGCCAACGAGGTCATCCTGTTTCCGAATGGATTGATTTCGATCCGGGCCGGGAAGGCATCGGAGCTGCCGAAAGACGAGAAGGCCAACAGCGGTACCGGTCCGATGACGGCGCAGGCTGTCGATCGGTTACTCCCTTTCTAGCTGCCAGGGGCTGGAGGCTTGGGGCTCGGGGCTGGGACCGGGAGCCGGCGGTCCAAGCGACTATCAATCAGCCCTGCCCAGCCCCCAGCCCAGACACCGTTAGTACCTACGACCCGATTCCACCACGCCACGTCGCGGCGCATCAGCTCGTCGACCGCGCGATGGGCCTGATCGAACGAGGCCTGTGTCAGGCACACGCCCTCGGCGTCGGAGTTCGCAATCGTGATCCGCCCGAAGCGCTTGCGCCCGACGACCCACGGATACTCGTCCTCCGACCAGTCCGGATCGAAGAGCAGGTTCTGGCCCATCGCGTAGCCATGCCCCCACCGGCTGATCGTGATGCCCTGGATCTCCGCCGCCGGATCGAACCCGCCGTCGGACAGCACCCGGCGCCAGATGCGTGCGGATCCGGCGCTCGAAGGTCTCGAACGGCGTCTCGTAGAGCGCCGGCGCGCGTCGCCCGGAACATGTCGCGCGCGGTCATCCCCGGCTTCCACTTGAAGTCGATGCCGCCGCCGAGCGTCAGGATGATCGGCTGGTCGGGCGTCTTCGGCGCCTGGTAGCCGCCCATGCCGATCTGCGCCATCAGGCTGACACTGCCGTAGCCCGGATACTGGCATGCCCGGGACTGCTGACGCCCGAAACGCCCATCTTCGTCGAACGGCTTCCAGTTGCGGACGGCCACGACGGTGCTCATCATCACCGCGCGGACGGCCTTGTGCAGCGCTTCCTTCTGCTTCTGCGGCAGCTCCGGCACCATGTACGGAATGGCCGAGTTGTAGCAGGCCAGCACGCAGCCCTTTCGCGCGCACGCGGTACGCCTTGCCGCCGCGCATGTAGGTCACTTCGGTCTCGGTCGCTTTCGCCGGATCGGCGTGGTTGTTCTTGACCCGCACGACGGTGCTGCTCAAGCGGAGCCGCACCGGCGAGCCGGCCTCGTCGAGCCGCGCGTAGCGCACCCGCTTCATTTCGGCGTCGGCCATCCCGCGCGCCGGAAGCGACTCGGGGATGAGCGATCGCACGAGCAGCCGCGCCACGCCGCCGTTGCCCTCCGGGAAATGGAACTGCGTCGGCTCCTTCTTGTCGGGACGCTTCTCGTCGAGGTTCTCCGCCGGTGTCCGGCGCCTTCTCGAGTCCCAGGCCCGTCGAAGCCCGGGATAGTTCCAGTTGAACGACCACCACGCGCTCGTCGTTTCGGTGATGAGCGCCGCCGGCTGTCCCATCGGGTGGTAGTACTTCAGCAGATCCGGATGCACCTTGACGACGTCGACGAGATACGCCGCATAGCTCATCTTCTTGAGCTTCGCGACTTTCTCCTCCGTCGACATGCCCGCCAGGTAATCGCGCTTGTCGCTGTAGAGCCGCAGCAGGTCCTTCTGCACCGTCTCGGACAGCGGCGTCTTGGCGAGGAACTCCGGCCGGACGGGCCCGGTACGCCGCCGCGGCGGCGATCGTCGTTGATGACGAAGCGATCCTCGCCGAAGGTTTCCTTGTCGAAGTAGGTCGCCGGCTTGAGCCCGAGCTTGCGATAGAAATCGGGGTCGCGCTTGGCCGTCGGCTCGTAGTAGTTGACGCCGATCTCCTTCAGCAGCTCGCGCCCTTCGGCCGTGAAGGTCGCCGGCCGCTCGATGTAGGACGTCCCGCCCTTGGCGATCAGCAGGCGGCCGTTGACGTTGAACTCGACGCGCCGGGCGTGGCCGCCGAAATCGTCGTGGTTGTCGAGGATCAGGATCTTGGCGTCCGGAACGGTCTTCTTCCGGAAGAAGTACGCCGCCGCCAGGCCGCTCATCCCGGCGCCGACGACGATCAGATCGTACGACTCGTTGAGTGTCTTCGCCGGCGTCGAACGTCTTGCCGTCGCGCATCGCGTGCGCGGCGTCCATCGACCCGTTGTGGCTGCCGCGCATCCCGGTCAGCGCGGGCGGGTAGTTGTCGTCCGCCGCGCGCGCCGGCCGCGGACTGCTGCACGATTTCGGCGGCGTCCGCCGGCGCCGGCGCGATCATGGCGCCGCCGACGGCGACGCTGACGCCGTTCAGAAAGTCGCGGCGGGTGATCGAACGATCCATCCCGAGCTCGCGATCGGACTTCGTCATGACTGTCCTCCGCAATCGGCGAATGGCGAATTCGAGAACGAGTGATTTGTCTCACCAAGCTCACATTTCCCCAACTCACTAATTCACCAGATTCCCCCTTCCCTCACGACCGCTTACCAGTACGCTCTCACCGGAACATCAACTGGCGCGGCGTCGCCCACTGGGCGGCCTTGCCGAAGTTCGGGCTGGAAAACACCGACGTGATGAGATTGTCGATGCTCGTTTCCTGCAGGAGCGTTCCGGATCTCGGCGCCCACCTCGATGCGATGTGGGCCGCGGCGGAACAGAATCTTGTTGAATCCGCAGGTGCAGCCACTGTTGGCTCTCTCGGTAATAGGCTCCCGGCGCCTCGAAGTAGACGTTCCGCTGCCCCTGCGGCAGCCGGACCTGGAACTGCGCGCCGTACGGGACGCCCCGACGTGAGCGCGAGGTTCCCCGACACCTGCACCTCGATCTTTGGAATCTCGTACGATCCGCTGGTGTTGAAGATGTGCGGCCGATCGATCGTGTCCCGGCCCGCCAGATTGACGAGATCGTTCGGATCCCTTCCGGTCGTTGAGGTGGCGCTCGACGTCGGCGCAAGGCTCGTCGGCAGCCGAATAGGTGTAGTTCACGTTCGCCGTCCAGCGGTTCGCGAGCCGGCGCGACACGGCGAACATGATGCCGTTGTAACGGCTGAAGAACCCCTCGCCGTTGGTCCGCAGGAACCGTCGCGCGCTCGCGCTGTTGAGCAGCGGGTAGACGGTGACCGGCTGCCCGTTGGGCGCGGTCACGGTCTGCGTCCCGTAGACGCCGCCGACGTCCCGCCAGCCAATCTGGTCCTTCGACCGCTTGTGCACGTAGGTGACGCTCATGCCCAGGTTCGCCGCCAGCTCGCGATCGACGCCGATCGAGTACTGATCGGTGTAGGGCGGATTCATGTCCGGGTCGACGGCGAGGTTCACGTTCGGATCGGTCACCGAGATGATGGTTGGAGTAGGTCCCGGTGGCGGCGTTGTACGACGTCAGCGTGGTATTCGCGATCCCGGGATGAGATCCCGGCGAACTCGCGACAGGAAAATCGGGCGATAGTAACGGCCGGTGGTGCCGCGCAGCACGGTCTTGCCGTCCTCGGTCAGCTTGTAGTTGAACCCGACCCGCGGCGCCACTGTCGTCCACGTCTGCAAATCTCCGAGCCCGGGGACCGACTCACCGGTAAACGGGAACGACTGAACGCACTTGCAGAGTCCGCCGTTGCCGATCGACACCGTCGGATCGATGATCGGCGCGTCCGGGCTCGACGCCTTCATCCGATCGAAGCGGACGCCGGGCGTAATCGTCAGCCGCTGCCCGAAGGTCATCTCGTTTTCCGCCCAGACGCCGTGACGCCATGTATCGCGACGCGTCGGTGCTGGGCGGCGTGAACTGCGGCCTGAAACGGCGCGCCGTTCTGGTCCTGATACACGACCCCGCCCGGCGTCACCGTCTGCGTGAAGCTCCGGTTTCGAGCCGCCTGCACGCCGAACCGGATGTTGTGGCTGATGCGCGAGCGCCCGAAATGTAGCGATTCAGCTTCACCGAGACGTCGTCGCGCCGCGACTGGATCGCGTCGGCGAACATGTCGTTGACGGATGGCGACGCCGGTGAACAGGTCGTTGTGCGCCGGCGTGACCAGGCTGGTGCTGTCGTGCTTCAGGTTGGGGCCGAACGGGATGTCGCCGTACGGCGTGTCGTTGACCGTGTAGCGCGCCGTCAGGAACGTGGTCGGCGTGAGCGTCGCGGTCACCTCCGACGCGCCGGACTTGATGTCGCCCGTGTACCACGACGACTGTCTCGAGCGGTCGGCGTAAAGGTCGGGAAGTCCGGGTTCGACCAGTGCCACCATTCGTAGTACAGGACCTGGCTGACGTTGATCTTGCTGGAGGCCTTCCAGGTGAACTTGTGGTTCGACCGGTACTCGTCCCGGACCCACTGGAATTCCTCCGCGGCGGTCCGGCCTGGCCGGGATTCCGGTAGCTCGGGCCGGCGTTGCTCACGCCGCCGAAATACCAGAAGCGGTCTTTCCAGATCGGCCCGCCGGCGTGATAGCCGAAGTCCACGTACTTGTACATGCTTGAACCCGGTCTCGCCCAGCGGGCAGTTGCACGGCAGCTTGATCGGCGCGCTCGCCAAGCGCGCCGGCGCCCAGTAGTGCATGCCGTCGGCCCGGAACGTGTTGGTCCCCGCCTTGGTCACCATGTTCATGACGCCGCCCTGCGCCTGCTGGTACTCCGACGACGCGCCGAGCGTGACGACGTTGAGGTCTTCGATCGCGTCGAAGTCGAGGTAGTTGTAGGCAGCCCCGCCGGTCACGCCGTTGCTCAGGATGCCGTCCGACATGTACGACGTCTCCCGGTCCGCCGACCCCATGACGTTGGCGCCGCCAATCCGGTTGTAATTGTCGCGGTCACGCCCGGCAGCGTCGCCATGAATGCCGCGGGGCTCCCCATGCGGCTGTGCGGGATCGCCTCGACAATGTCCGCCGGCAGACTCTTCGAGACGCCGACCTCGCCGCGTATCGACGACCGGCGACTGGCCGCTCACCGTGATCGTTTCGTCCACCGCGGCGACGGGGAGCGCGACGTTGCGTTCGACGGTGCCGTTGACGGTGACCTGCAGGTCCTGTCTCGATGTAGGTCTTGAAGCCGGTGAGGGTGACCGTGAGCTTGATAAATGCCCGGGCGGCAGTCCCGTGAACCGGTACTCCCCCTGCGCGTTCGTCACGGCCGTCGAGGGTCCGCCGGGCAGCGCCGGCGAGGTGAGGGTGAGAGTACGCCCGGGCAGCACGGCGCGGGATTCGTCGCGGATGATGCCGATCAGATTGCCTGTCAGAACCTGTGCGTCGATCGAAAAGGGCTGAGGAGAAGGAATCCGACGACAGACACGATCGCCCAACGTCTCATGGTGCTGGTCTCCTTTTTCCGCCCTGCGGGATGATATTTCGACCACACTCTCGACCACTGCCCCACCCAAGTCAAGCCGATTCGCGCGGACGTCGTTCGCGGACGGTTGTCCCATGGTCTTCTCGAACAGCTCGAGCCGCTCCTTCGCCTGCCAGTCGAAGCGGATCTGGACGAAGACGGTCACGTCGGTTTCGTTGAGCTCAATCGAACGCATGCCAACGTCGGTGGCGGGGAGAGGCCGAGGGGCGCGGCCGGCGGCGGGTCACCGCCCGCGCCAGCCACTCCTTCAGAAATCGCTCGTCGGTGGCGACATCGGGCACGACCACGCGCAGCAGGTAGTCGAACAATGCCCGACACGCGATCCTCAACGGTCCGGCGATCGGGGGCGATCTACACTCGCGCGCGCGCCGGCACGATTGGATCGGCGCAGGAGGGTTGACCGGATGGGTGGCGCGTCGGAGGCACGAAAAACACTCGCGTGGCGTTGTCCGACGATCGGTGTCGTGAGCCTGAGCGCCGCGCTGGCGGTCGCGTCGAGCAGCGCCGCGAGCGGTCACTGGCGTCCGATCGCGTCCGGCTTCAGCCAGACCGCACAGAGCGACGCGGAAAAAACCGTGGCGGCGGGCATCTATTCCAAGGAGCAGGCGGCGGCGGGCAAGAAGCTGTACAGCGGCATCTGTTCCTCATGCCACCTGGAAAACCTCAGCGGCGACACCATGTCGCCGGCGCTGGTTGGCGAGGCGTTCATGTCGCAATGGGAGAACAAGAACTTGCGCGCGATCTACAGCCGCATCATCAGCACGATGCCAACGGACGCCCCCGGCACGCTGCCGGAAAAAACCGTCGTCGACATCGTCGCCTACCTGCTCGAAGCCAACGGATTTCCGGCCGGGAGCGCCGCGCTGGAAACCGCCAACGAAATGAACACCATCCGGGTGACGCGGGCGAAATAGCCCGAGGCGCCAGATCACGCGGCCGATCCGCCGCAGAATTCGCCAATCAGCTCGACCAGTTCCGTGCGCGCCGCTGAAAACGCCGCGCCATCGTGTGAGCTCGTTCCCTCGACGATCACCACGACGGCGGTCGTCGCGGCGGTCACCTTGCTGAACTCCGCCTGAATCACGTCGAGCCGGCAGATGACCCGGCCGCCGTCGTCCACGTACGCGAACTCTCCCGGCCTGACGCTGCCGCTCGCGGAGGTCCCCAGCGGCGTGAACGTCATTTCGCCTGGCACGATCGTCAGGCGGATGGGAAGCGACACCGCCCGGAGATCGTGAGCGCCCAGCGACAGCAGCCATCTGACGCTGACCATGTTGTAGGCATCGACGAGGCTGTTGATCGCCGGCAGTTCGCCGCGCTTCCACGCGAGTTCGGTCAGGCGCTCGCATCCCGGCTGCTGCCGCTTCGGATTCACCCCGGCAGACCGGTAGCTTTGGGCGAACGCTTGCAGCTCCGTGGATCCCCGAAGTGCAGCGACGTCGATGAAACGGCGCCGCAGATCCTGCGCCGCGGACCGCATCCGTGCACGCAGAGCCGGCGGCGAATCGCCGACCGTCACATTGCGGAAGACGATGGCGTCCGCTCTCAACCCGAGCTCGAGGCACTCGGTTGCGATCACCAGGACTGGATCGCGTCCCTCCATTCTGTCTGCGCGTGGGGACTGCGGGCGTTATGGCAGCCCCAGCGCCACCCACTCGGGCGGCGAGTCTTTCCCTCCGATCGGCACGATGATGTACTGCTTGCCCTGCGCGGAGTAGGTCATCGGGCCGCCGGTGGTGCCCGCCGGCAGTTCCATCTCCCAGACGACCTTGCCGGTGGCCTTGTCGTAGGCGCGGAATTTGTTGCCGTAGGCACCAGCGGGAACGCCGGGGATCGCGTCGCTGCCTTCGCCGATGAAGAGCAGCGTCTTCGTGATGAGCGGCGCGGCGCGGCCCGGCCGTTCCGAGCGGGGGGAGATTCAGATCTTTCAGGAGCGGATGGTTCCGCGGTCCATCGCCGTTGGGCACCATCCACAGCAGCGTCCCGCGATTGAGATCGAGCGCCGTGATGCGGCCGTAGGGCGGCTTCGTGATCGGCAGTCCCGACGCGAGCGTCGGCTCGTGCGATCGCTGCATCCGGTCGCTGCGCGCCTCCTGGGCCGGAGAAGTCGGACCAAATGCGCCCTGAACTGCCCCGTTATTGCCTGCCGGCTGCGTCGGTGGTGGCGGCCCCGCCTGCTTGAGCGCGTAAGGCATCGTCGCTTTCGGATCCGCGGGCTTTTCGAGATCGTTGATATACGGAATCGTGATTGAGGCGGCGTAGAAGATCCCGGTCTCCGGATCGAACGACGGCGTGTTCCAGTTGCCCGCGCCCCACGTCCCCGGCACCACGATCGTCCCTTTCTTGCCGTTGGGACCGTCTGTCACCAGCGATGGCGGCGTGAACAGCGGCCCGATCACGTACTGCTTCGCCACCGCGAGCGCCTCCGCCCGCAGCGCCGGCGTGAAGTCGATGAGATCGTCCTCGGTCAGCCCCTGGCGGTCGAAGGGCGGCGGCCGCGTCGGGAACGGCTGCGTCGGCCAGGATTGTTCGCCCGGCACCGTCGACTGCGGAACCGGCAGTTCCTCGATCGGCCACACCGGCTGCCCGGTCACGCGATCGAAGACATACAGGAACGCCGTCTTGTTCGGCTGCATCACCGCCTTGATGCGGCGGCCGTTGACGGTGATGTCGCCCAGGACCGGCGCGCCGATGTTGTCGTAGTCCCACAGATCGTGGTGCACCATCTGGTAGTGCCAGACCCGCTGGCCGGTCTTCGCGTTGAGGCAGACGAGCGCGTTGGAGTAGAGGTTCTGCCCCGGACGATGTCCGCCGAACATCGCGTTGGTCGGCGCGCTCAGCGGAATGTAGACGTACCCGAGCTCTTCATCGGCGCTCAGCGCGCCCCACGCGCCCATGTCGCCGGAGTAATGAAGGGCATTGCCCCAGGTGTCGTCGCCGAACTCCCCGGGACGCGGCCGCACGTGGAACGTCCACAGCAGTTTTCCTGTCGTGGCATCGTAGCCGCGCACATCCTCCGGCGCCGCTTCCTTGCGGGCGCCCAGGTCTCCGCCGCCGCCGCCGTTCCCGGCGATCACGACCACGTTGCCGACGACGATCGGGCCGGAGGTTTCGTTGAAATTCCGGGCATAGAGCTCTTCCCGTTTCAGCGCGACCCGGCCGAGGTCACCGAAGTTCGGATAGGGTCTGCCGTTCTTGGCGCTGAGGGCGTACAGATACGGGCCGCGCACGGCAAACACGCGTCGATCCTCGCCGCTTCCCAGCGTGTCCAGGCCGCGCGTGCTCTGCCCGGCAACGCCTTGCAAGCCCGGATCGATCGGCTCCTGTACCCACAGCGTCTTGCCGGTCGCGCCGTCGAACGCTTCGACCAGCCCGACGGCATTCGGGGAATACAGGACGCCGTCCACCACGATCGGTGTCGGCCTGAAGTACGCGGACGGGCTCAGGTCGGGAAAGGCCTGCGCCAGCCGGGGTTCAAGGGCGGGACGCCGCCAGAGAACCTTGAGCTTGCCGACGTTGTCGCGGTTGATCTGATCGAGCGGCGAATATCTCGTGTGTCCCTTGTCGCCGCCGAAGTACCGCCATTCACCGGCAGCCGGCCGTTGTTGCGTGCGGACCGCAGCGGTCCAGATCCCGGCGAGACCCAGAACCAGGAGCCCGCCGATCAGTCGTTGTGAACGGAGCACGGTTGCCTTCCTTTCGTCAATTGACGCGCGGATGCGGAGAACTGCATCAGAACACAGAGACGTAGTTGTCGAGCTCCCACTGTGAAACCGTCCGGTGGTACGCCTCCCATTCCTGACGCTTCACCCGGAGATAGTTCGCCGAAAATTCCTGCCCCAGGGCCTCACGCAGCACCGTGTCGGCTTCGAAGTCGTCGAGCGCGTCTTTCAGGGTCGTCGGCAGCCACTCGATGCCGTCCTTTTTCAGAACGTCCTCCGGCACGGTGTACAGGTTTCGCGTGTTCTTCGGGCCGGGGTCGATCTGGTGCTTGATGCCGTCGAGACCGGCGGCGAGCAGCGCCGTGGCGGCCAGGTACGGATTGGCGGCGCCGTCGACAATCCGGTTCTCGACGCGGCCCGCGGCGGGAATGCGGATCATCTGGGTGCGATTCGAGCCGCCGTAGGTGACGTACACCGGCGCCCAGGTCGCGCCAGAATCCGGGGTTCCCCGGGTGATGCGCTTGTAGGAGTTCACGAGCGGGTTGGTAATCGCGGCCAGCCCCTTGGCATGCTTCATCAAGCCGCCGCAGAAGTGGTACGCCAGCCGCGAGATGCCGAGCTCGTCCGATCGATCCTCGAACAGGTTCTGGTCGGTGGCCGCGTCCCACAGGCTCATGTTCATGTGGGCGCCGTTGCCGGTGAGGTGCGCGAACGGCTTCGGCATGAACGTGGCGAAGAGGCCGTGCTGCTCGGCCACGGTCTTGACCATCCACTTGAAGAACGTGTGGCGGTCAGCGGTGATCATCGCGTCGGCGTACAGGAAATTGATCTCGAACTGGCAATTCGAGTCCTCGTGATCGGTGGCGTTCGGATCCCATCCGAGCTGCTGCAGGTAGCGGACGAGCGTCGTCATCAGATCGAGATTGCGGTGCAATGCCCGCAGGTCGTAGCACGGCTTGGGCAGCGCATCGAGCGGGTCGTAGACCCGCCACGATCCATTGCCGTCGTGCTGAATCAGGTGGTACTCGGCCTCGACGCCGGTCTTGAACACATAGCCGAGATCGCGGCGCACGTCGCTCAAGTAGCGCGTGAGGATGCCGCGCGGGCAGAAAGGCGACGGTTGTCCGCCGACGTGGACGTTGCCGGCCACCCACGCGATGTTGGGACGCCACGGGAGAACCGTGGTGCTGCGAAAATCGGGGATCGCGAACATGTCGGGATGATGCGGCTGCTGTCCGATTTCGCCGGCCGCGAACCCGGCGAACCCGGCGCCGTCGGCCGCCATGTCGTCGAGATGGGTTGCGGGAACGAGCTTGGCCTTCGGCGCGCCGGTCAGCTCGACGAACGCGCAGAGAAAGAACTCGAGCTGCTTGTCGTCGACGAGCGAATCTCACATCCTCGAGGGTCATCGGCCGGGCTTTCGGTTCCGAGGTCTGGGTGCTACGTTCCATGGTCCGAGCTCCATCCGGGCCCGCCGCCGAACGCGCGGCGAGTCCCCACCAGTGGCAGTCCCGTTATCGCCGACGCCTCGAGCGTCAACGCCCGCATGTCTTCCGGCTCGAGGTCGTGCACGTCGCCCTTGCCGCAGGCCCGTGCAATCATCTGGATCTCCAACGTCATCGCATGAAGGAAGTTGGTGACGCGCTCGGCCGCCTCGTCGATCGGCAGGCGTGCCATCAGCTCCGGATCCTGCGTCGTCACGCCAACGGGACAGCGCCCGGTGTGGCAGTGATGACAGGAGTACGGCTCGGTCTCGAGCGCGTGGTAGTCCTCGATGTAGATCGGCTTGTTGCAGTTGAGCGCGATCAGCGCCGCCGTCCCGATATAGACCGCGTCGGCGCCAAGCGCCATCGCCTTTGCCGCGTCCGCGCCGGAGCGGATGCCGCCGGCGATGATGAGCTGCATGATGCCGTACGCACCGACGTCCTCGAGCGCGGCCCGCGCTTCGCACACTGCGGCCAGGGTGGGAATGCCGGTGTGCTCGAGCAGCAGATCCGGCGACGCGCCGGTTCCGCCCTCCATGCCATCGATGCGCAGACGTCTTGTCGAAGTAGCCCATGATTCCGCACATGCGTCGATCTCCCTTACGTGTCGATCTCGCCGATTGGCGTGACGATCGGCACCGGCTTGCGGTCCTCGATCAGGCGGCGGTACGCGTACAGCGGGACGTACAGGACGATGACGCCGAGGCCGAGAAAGAACAGCCACCGCTTTCCCGGCCCACGGCGATATCCGACGCGTAGTAGCCGCCGTAGATCCAGACGAACAGAAACGCGACGCCGAGGAACAGCGCGACGTATCGCAGCAAGCCCGGCATCCGCACCGGCCGTGGCAGGTCCGGCTGAAACTGCCGGTAGAGGAAGTAGCCGATCAGCGCCAGGGCAAGACTCAGGAGATAGCCCATGTTCGAGAAGATGTAGATCTCGAGCGGCGACCCGAAAAAGACGACCAGGATCGAGCACGACGAGATTGAAGCCCATGGCCACGTCCGGCACGCCGTGGCGGTTTGGTGCTGAAACGCCCGCGGCAGCAGCCCGTCGTGGGCAATCTGGTAGAGCGACCGGCCGCATCCCATGATGGCGTTGAGGACCGACAGCAGCAGCGCCACGATCAACGGGATGCCGATCAGCCACTTCACCGGCCCCGCCGACCCGAAAATCGCTGCCGTGTAGGCCAGGAACACCGTCAGCGGGTCGGTCTGCGATCGTGCCGAGCACGACCACGAGCATCACCGGGATGCTGACGTAGATGAAAAAGCCGTAGAGCCCGGACGCGATCATCGCGATCTTCGCGTCGCGCGCTGGATTCCGGCATTCGCCGATGTAACAGGCCGCCGCCTCCATGGCGAGGACCGACCAGGTCATGATGAACACCCAGCTGACGAAGAACGGGAAGCTGGCGGTGGCCGGGATCGGCCAGGGGGAACCCGCGCATGCGGCTCCAGTCCATGGTCGACGGCTGGAAGAAGGGCAGGAAGACGATCAGCGTCAACGGCACCATCGAGATGATGCCGAACACCGTGGCGAACGCCGTCCCGAGCCGGATGCCCTTGTAGCAGGGAATGAACAGCAGCAGCAGGCCGGCAATCGAGATGATGAGCACGGTCGTGCTGATCGGCGCGCCGATCGGCGTCCACTCGCGTCCAGGCGGAAGGTTCCACAGCTCGACGATATAGCGTGCCGCGAGGATCATGTTGATCGGCGCCACCGGGAACCAGCCAAGCCCGTAGGCCCACGCCGAGACGCCGCCGACGTGGCGGGCGGCGGCCGGACCGAACACCTTGGTAGGTCTCGACGGCGTACGACGGCAGGCCGCCCGTCCGGTCGGGCATCATCGCGGCGAGCTCCGCCAGGCAGAGGCACAGGATCACGCCGCCCGCGGTGGTGAAGAAAAACAGCGGGATGGACGCCGCCCCCATGCTCTGCACCGCGAACGGCGCGATGCCGGTGACCAGGATCGTGCCGGCCAGACCGATGACGAAGGCGCCCCACCAGTTGGTCTTCTTCTGAAGGGCACTGGACGGGTTCATGTTCACGTCTGAGGTCTGAGCGCCCGAATCTACCATGGCGTTTCCATTCGACGACCAGCAGGATATTGCGAATTCACGAGCCGTCGACGACGCCAGCGCAATTTCGTTGCTGTCTCGGAAGACCAGTCGCGCCGTTCACGTCCTTCCCGGCGCGTGAACGCGTGCGAATCGGCTGCAGCGCGTGTTTCGGGCCGCCGCCGGTGATTGACAGTCGCTGCGAACGGTCTTATGGTTGGCGCAATTCTACAGCCTCACACACGCGCGCGGCTCCCGGTCCAGTTTCTGCCCAGTCCGAAACCTGTTGGAGCGTTCAGCCCAGGAGGTTGAGATGATGGTGGCGAATCCGACGACCCGAAGTCGTCTTGGTAGGCGTCACGGTCGAAGCGTCGAGCCCGGCCCGGATCGGCGGTCGCAGCGGTCGAGATCACCGATGCGCAGGGGCTGTACACCTTCGAAAACCTGCCGCCCGGCGACTACACCGTCGCCTATTCGCTGCAAGGATTCAGCACGGTCCGCCGCGAAGCCATCCGCGTCGAAGTCG
>CAVREM010000003.1:0-16599 GCA_963720005.1 uncultured Acidobacteriota bacterium
GGCCCTCACTCCGCCCGTAGCGCCCTGACCGGATCGATGCGGCTCGCCTGTCGGGCGGGCACGTAACCAGCGACCATCGTGACGATCCCCAGCACGGACAGCGCGACGACGATCGCCACCGGGTCGCGCGGTGTCACGCCGAACAGCTGGCCGGCGACGTAGCGGTTCACGGCGAGTGAGGCCAGAGTGCCGAGCGCCGCCCCGATGGTCACCAGCAGCAGCGTTTCGCGCACCATCATCCACACGACGCTCTGTTGACTGGCGCCGACGGCGATGCGGATGCCGATCTCCCGTGTGCGCCGGGCGACGCGGTACGCCATCACGCCGTAGAGGCCGATACACGCCAGGATCAGCGCCAGCGCGGCAAAGAACGTGGCGAGGAGGGCGAGCATCCGCTCGCGCACGAGCGACATCTCCACTTGCTGCTCGATCGTCGCGATGCCCGAGACGAACCCGCCCGGGACGGTCTCGGCGACGCTGGCGCGGATCGAAGGGACCAGCCGCATCACATCGCCGCCGCCTCGCACCAAAAAGAACGGCGCTGGTGATCGGATCGATCGCCTGCTCCAGCGGCAAATAGACCATCGGCTCGTCGGGCGTTCGCAGGTCCTGATAGCGCGCATCGGCGACGATGCCGACAATCTCGAACTGATCCTGGACGCGCTGTCCCGGGAAGTTGACCTTCCGGCCGAGCGGACTCTCCGTGCCGAAGAACGCTCGAGCCGCGGTCTCGTTGAGAATGGCGACGCGCAGCGAGCCCGACCGATCGCGGGGTGTGAACAATCGGCCGGCGAGCAGGCGGATGCCGGTCGTTTCGAAGTAGCGGTCGGTGACCTGGTTGAGGCGGATGCCGCGTTTCCTTCTCGGACCGGGCGCGGGGCCGTCGATGGCGATCCCCACCCCACGGATGGCGCCGCTCAGGGGACTCATGTTCGCCGCAAGCGCGGCGGACGACACACCCGGCACCTGGTGCAGCCGTTCCATGAAACCGCGCCAGATCGCGCCGAGCAGAGCATGGTCGGCGCGAAATTCCTCTGGAGTCTTCGGCGTCACCGTGCGCCCCGGCACGGTCGCCTCGACCTGCCCCGTGAGAATACCGTGGGGATCAACTCCGGACGCGACGCCGTTCAGGTTGTGGAGCGTTCGCACGAAAAGCGCGGCGCCGCAGAGCAAGAGCACCGACAAGGTCACTTGCACGACGACGAGCGCTCGACCGAGACGGTTCTGAGGCGTCGACCTGACGGCAGCTTCCTGGTTTCGCCGCGCGACGTGCGTCGCCCGCAGCGCCGGCGCAAGGCTGAAGAGCAGCGCCGTGGCGAGTGATACGCCGGCAGTAAAGCCCAGGACGCGGAGATCGAAATGCGGCTCCAGCACCACCCGTTCAGCGGGGCCGGCCAGCACCGCAACCAGGAACGACGCGCCCCACCGCGCGAACAGCAATCCGGCTGCCGCGCCCAGCGACACCAGCACGATGCCTTCGGTGAGCAGCTGACGGATCAGTCTGCCGCGGCTGGCGCCAATCGCGAGCCGGACCGCGATCTCGTTCTGCCTGGCCGTCGCGCGGGCGAGCAGCAGGTTGGCGACATTCGCGCAGCCGATGAGGAGCACGACGCCGACGATCCCCATCACGATCAACAGCGGCTCGGAGTAGGTCGCGGCGGAGCTCGTTGGCGCCTCTCGCCCGCGGGCACGAGCGCGATGCCAGTGAAGCCCCCGCGCTTCTCGCGAGGCATCCCGACTTCCGTCAGGTAGGCGTCCCACAACGCTTCGAGGTCCGCGCGCGCCTGCTCGACGGTCGCATCGGGTGCGACCCGTGCGATCACGCTGAGCCACCAGCTCTGCTTCGACTGCAGGCCCTCTTCGGCCAGCATCATGGGGAGCGTGATGTCGACCGGCATGCCGACCTGAAGCCCGAAGAATCCGGGAGGTGTGACCCCGACGATCGTCACCCATTGCGTGCCGACCTGAACGGTCTTCCCGAGC
This sequence comes from uncultured Acidobacteriota bacterium, assembly GCA_963720005.1. Classification (GTDB taxonomy): domain Bacteria; phylum Acidobacteriota; class Vicinamibacteria; order Vicinamibacterales; family CAVVIG01; genus CAVREM01. The sequence continues at coordinate 1,984 of CAVREM010000003.1, forward strand.
ACCGACGGATCCCTGGCGAACCGGCGCGTCCAGAAGGCGTCGCTGATGACAGCGACCGGGCCGTCCGGCCCACCGCGTCCCGGCTCCGCATCGTCTCCGGCTGTGAGCAGGCGCCCGTGGATCGCGCGGACGCCGAGCAGGTCGAAGTAGGAGCCGGAGGCATACTGTCCGCGCACGCGCTCCGGCACGCCGTCGATCGTCACCTTGAACCGGCGTTCGGCGAAGGCGGCGATACCCGGAGAGGAAGCGGTTGTGATCGCGAAGGCGCTCGAAGCACGGATACGGAGGACCGCTGCTGCCGCCGGACTTTCCGCCGGAGTTGTCGACGAAGAACAATCGCTGCGGGTCGTCGACCGGCAGCGACTTGACCAGCACGGTGTCGATCAGGCTGAAGATCGCCGTGTTGGCGCCGATCCCGAGCCCGAGCGACAGCAGCGCCACGAGCGTGAACGCTGGCGACCGCCGCAAAAGCCGGAAGGCGTAGCCGACGTCGCCGCGCAGCTCGTCGACCAGCCGCAGGCCGACCGCCTCGCGGCATTCCTCCTTGCGCGCTCCAACGCTGCCGAACTCGGCGAGCGCACGCCGGCGGGCTTCCTGCTCCGGCACGCCGCGCCGGCGCAGATCCGCCTGATAGAGCTCGAGGTGGATCCGCATCTCGTCCTGCATCTCGCGCTCGAAGTCAGCGCGCCGGCTGCTGACTCGAAGCCACGACCTGACACGTGCGATGAGACTCATACGTCCTCCGGCATGGCTTCGAGCGCGAACCCGATCGCCTCGGAGAACCGCCGCCAGTACGCCGTCTCTTCTTTGAGCCGCCGCCGGCCGGCCGCGGTGAGGCGGTAATACTTTGCCTTCCGCTTGTTCTCGGATTCGCCCCATTCCGAGGCGATGAGCCCCTGATGCTCGAGGCGATACAGCGCGGGATAGAGCGAACCCTGCTGGATCTGCAGGCGGTTCTGCGAGATCTGCTGGATGCGGAGCAGGATGCCGTAGCCGTGCAGCGGGCCGAGCGAGACGGCCTTGAGGATCAGGAGGTCGAGGGTGCCCTGCAGCAGCTCTGTCGTGTCGCTCACGCGGCTCTCCTAGACATGCAAGGAGAGAATGCCGCACTTCTCCTAGGACGTCAAGGAGAGTCCTTTGTGCCGCAGCGGACTCTACAGGTCGTCGGGAACGTACCAGGGCAGCAGGTGTCGAAGTAGTAGACGAACTCCTACCTTGGTGGTAGATTGCCTCCTACTTATGGCGAGGACACGTCAGAAATAGACGGACGAGGAGACAACCATGTCGTGGAGGCGAGTGCGGAAGGTGCTCCAGCGGACGCTGTTTCTTCCGTCGCAGGCCAACCGCGACCTCGACGACGAGATCCGGTTCCACCTGGCGGAGGAGGCGCGTCTGCAGTCAGAGCGCGGCCTCGCTGACGAGGACGCCGCAGTCGCCGCGCGCCGCGCTGTTCGGGAACATCGCGCTGGCAAAAGAGGAAACGCGCGCGGTCTGGGTCTCGACGCGTCTCGAGCAGCTCCTGCAGGATCTCCGCTTCGGATGCCGCATCCTGACCAAGTCGCCGGGCGTGAGCCTGACCGCAGCGATCCTGATCGCGCTCGTGATCGGCGGCAACACGACGGTGTTCTCGATCGCCCACAGCGTGCTCGCCAAACCCTCGCCCGGCGTGCGCGCCCCCAGGCTCGCCACCGTGAGCTGGGTGGCCGAGAACGGCGACATCGAGACGCACGCCGCGATCAGGTCTACACGCACTTCCTCGAGCACAGCACCGCCTTTCAACCGATCGCGGCATTCGACTTCGCGCGCCTGACGCTGGCGCTCGACAGCGGCAGTTATGCCGTTCGCGCGGGAATCGTCTCGCCGAACTACTTCGACACACTCGGCGTTCGCCTCGTGAAGGGCCGGAGCTTCCTCGCCGACGAGGCGAAGTCCGGCCTCGGGCCTCGTCGTCGTTCTCGCGCATCACATCTGGCAGAACACCTTCGGTGGCGCAGACGACATCGTCGGACGGCCGGTCACCGTGAACGGCGAGCCGGCGACGGTCGTCGGCGTTGCCGAGGCGGATTTTCGTGGCGCGCTCTTCGCCGAGCTGGCCGATCTCTGGGTGCCGCTCGACTGGAGAAGTTCGCGACCGGCTGCAACTGAACCGCGGCACGGCGGTGGCAATGATCGGACAGCGAAGCGGCGGGCGCCTCGCTTTCGGAAGCGCAGGCCCAACTCGCGATCCTCTGGACGCAGCTGCAGCAGGCGCAACCGGAGCTGAAACAGCAGCTTCAAGGTCCGGCTCGTCGACTATTCTGCGACGGCGGGCGGCAACAGCATCGTCGCCACGCGCGGCAACCGGATGCTCGCGGTGTTCTCAGCGGTCACGTTTCTGACCATCGTGATCGTCTGCGCCAACGTGACGAATCTGCTGATCGCGCGCGCCGTCGTGCGCCAGCGGGAAATGGCGGTGCGGCAGTCTCTCGGCGCCTCGCGTGGGCGGATCGTCCGCAGCCTTCTTGCCGAAGGCCTGGTGCTGTCGGTCGTCGCCTGGGTCGCGGCATGCCTCTTTGCCTGGTGGGTATCGAAAGCGGTCGTGCCGTTCCTCGTGCCGGACACGCCGTGGGCCGGTGGTGATTCCGGATCTCACGCCGGACTGGACAGTGGTCGGTTACGCGCTCGGCCTGGCGCTGCTCTGTACGATCGCGGTCACCGCCGGACCCGCGCTCCGCACGCGGCATCAACAGCTGCTGCCGTTCCTCAAGGTGGGCGAACAGGGAGTCGTTCAGGGACGGTCGCGGCTGACGCACGGTCTGGTCGTGCTGCAGCTTGCGTTTTCGGTCCTCCTGCTGACGAGCGCCGGGCTCGCCCGCCGATCGCTTTCGCTTCAGGACAGCGTCGACGTCGGATTCGACACGCGCAACATCCTGCGTCGCGACCGTCAACACCGCAGCGGGGGCCACCACGCCTGATACCAACGCGAGGCTCCTTGAAGAGCTGCAGAATCGACTCGGCAGACTGCCTGGCGTCGAGCACGTCTCGTACGTGCCCGGCCGGCGACTCTCCAGCTGGGTCGATTTCCCGGTGCGCCGCGAGCAGTCGGACGAGTCGGTGCTCGCCGTGGACAACGCGGTCGCGCCTGGCTTTTTCGCGGCGCTCGGCGTGCCCTTCGTTGCGGGTCGTGATTTCAGCCGGGCGGGTCAGGTATCGTCGCCGTCGGCCATCATCACTCGCCAGCTGGCCGACACGCTGTGGCCGCACGAATCAGCGATCGGGAAGATTCTCCTCGCAGGACCGGCCGATCGTCCGACCGGGCGGAGGTCATTGGCGTCGTCGAGAATGCATACTTCAGCGGCCGTGGCACCGAAGGGCCGCCGCGATACGTCTTCTTTTCGAACGCGGAACGGCCCGTGCCTCCTGGTGAAGCAACCTTCTACATCCGGCATCATGCCGGACTCGAGGCGATGGCGCCGGCTGTAGCGCGCGCGCTTCGCGAGGCCGACGGACGAATTCCCATCGCGAGCCTGCGTTCGCTCGAGACCGAGATCGCAGCGGAAGTGGCGCCGCTCTGGATTCTCGTCGACGCTGCTCACGATGTTCGCCGGCGGCTCGTTGATCATCGCCGCGATAGGTCAGTACGCCGTCGTCGCGTTCGATGGGCGGCGGAGAACCCGTGAGTTCGGCTTGCGCATCGCGCTCGGCGCGTCGTCGCAGCAGCTCGTCACGTCGGTCATGGCGGAGAGCTTCCGCCTGACGGCGATCGGGATCGGTCGCGGGATTCGTGCTCAGCGTCGGGGCCGGCACCGCTGCTGGCCCGCGTGCTGTTCGGCATCACGCCGACGGATCCGCCCACCTACCTCGGCGTGTTCGTGCTGCTCGCGGCCGCGTCGCTGCGTGGCCTGTTATCTGCCCGGCGCGCCGCGCCGCGCGGACCGATCCGCTGGTTGCGCTGAGGACCGAGTAAATACCTCGGCCAGCTGACGGTCTACCTGCGGATGAAAGAGGTTCCTCTGCCTCCGCTATACGGTCTCACCGCCGACCGGTGATAGCAGATCCAGAGGAAGATCGCGGCTCTCGTGAAGACTGCGGTAGAACCGCTCACTCGGAGCGCATCGCGTCTCGCGAGACGGACACGTGCCGCGCGCCACGCGGGAATCGCCGCGGCAAGCACACCTGCCACCGCGAGCAGGCACGTCGCGCCTGCCGCCATTCCACCATCCGTCGGCGAGAGCCCGTAGAGGAGCGCGCGTGCCGCCCGCATCGCGCCGACGGCGAGCGGCAGGCCGATGACGATTCCGGCTGCCATCATCCACAGATTGTCGCGGAGCACCAGCGCGACGATCTGCGCGCGCGTCGAGCCCAGGGCGAGACGGATGCCGATTTCGCTCCTCCGGCTCGCGGCGAGATACGCGACGATGCCGTACAAGCCGACGATGACGAGCGCCATCGCCAGGATGGCGAAGACGCCCGCGAGCCACGCGACCATGCGTTCGTTGAGGAGACGCTCGCGAACTCTGCGTCTTCAGCTCGCTGACGTGCATCGCGATGCCGGGAGTGAGGCGCTCGACACGCTGCGCGATGGTGCCCGCGATCGCCGCGGCGGGCGTGCGCGAGCGCACGATCACCGGCGCCCAGGCGTACGGGCTCGGGTTCTGCGCGATCGGCACGTACGCAATCGGGGCCATCGACTCGCCGGCCTTCTGGCACCAGCAGTTCTCGTCGCGCAGGTCCGCGTACTTCGTGTCGCCGACGACGCCGATGATCTCGTAGGTGATCTCGGGGAAACCAGGTTCTTCGAGCGTGCGCAGCGTGGCGCCGAGCGGATCCACCCCGTCGAGATGGCTGCGCACGAAGCTCTCGTTCACCACCATCACGCGGCGCGAGCGTGCGTTGTCGAGATCCTGGAAGTCGCGGCCGGAACGGATCGGGATTCTCAGCGTGTCGAAGTAGCCGGGACTGACGTAGGCGAATCGCGACGCCTTGCGCTTGCCGGCCGCGCCAGTGACGCGGAAGAAGTGTGACCACATGGCGCCGCTCAACGGCACGTGCGTCGACGACACCGCTGTCGCCACGCCCGGCACCAGATCCGATCTCACGCGTCAGCTGGTCCTGGAACGCGGCTTTCCGTTCGGCGGGGAGCGCGTCCGACGCACGATCCATGAACGAAATCACGAGCGTGCCTTCGGGCTCGAAGCCGGTTGGCACCGCGGCGAGGTTCCGGAACGTCTGCACGAAGAGCAGTGCCGAGAAGACGAGCACGAGCGACAGCGCGATCTGCGCGACGACGAGCCCGCGCTGGAGTCGCGCGCGATGGCGATCGACCGTGGTGCCGCGCGCGCCGTGGCGCATGACCGTGTTGGGGTCGACGAGCGAGACGCGCAGCGCGGGCAGCAGTCCGAAGAGGACGGCCGTCAGTGTCGCTGTGGCGCCGACGAACGCCATCAGCCGCCAGTTGCCGCCGAGTTGAAGCGCGATCGGCCCGGCTGATGTGCCAAGCAGCGTCATCAACGCGCGCGCCGACACGAGCGCGACGGGGACGGCCAGCACGGCGCCGGCGGCGGCGACGAGCAGGCTCTCGATCAGCATCTGCGACACGAGACGGCCGCGCGAGGCGCCGATCGCCGCGCGCACGGCAACTTCCCGCTCGCGGGCGCTGGCGCGCGCGAGCATGAGCGTGGCGAGATTGCCGCACGTCATCAGCAGCACGAGGCTGGTGAGCCCGAGCAGCAGCGTCAGCGACGCCGCGTGCGCGTCGCGCAGCCGGCTGACGCCGCGCCCCGCGGGAACGACGCCGAACCGCAGGCCGCGGTAACCGGCGACGAGCGAAGCGTCGTAGCCCGGCGGAATCGTCGCGTCGAGAACGCCGGGGCTCAACGCGCGCAGGTGCTCGTTCGCGCGCGGTGACGGTCCACTCCGGCTTCAGCCGGCCCATGATCGTCAGCCACCAGCGATCGCGTTGCTGCATGCGCCCGTCCCAGAGCGCGGTGGAGCAGAGCGGCAGCGCGATGTCGAACGTCTCGCCGACCTCGAGGCCCGTGAACGACGCCGGCGCCACGCCGATGACGGTGACCGGCCGATCGAGCACGGTGAGCGCACTCCCGATCGCGTACTCGCGGCCGCCGAACGACGACTGCCAGAACCCGTGGCTGATCACCGCCGCCGCGTCGCATCCACTGCGATCGTCGCCGGGTCCGAGCAGGCGTCCACTCGCGGGAACGATGCCGAGCGCGCCGAAGAAGTCGCCGCTGACCCACAAGCCGCGGGCCCGTCGCGATTCCGCGCCCCGCCCGACGACGAACTCGGCGTCGCCCCACGCGAACAGCGTCGAGAACGCGCTCTGGTTCGCGCGAATCAGCTCCCACAGGGGTCCGGTCGCTTTCGCGTTGACGCCGTCGTAGGTGCCGAACGCCTGCGGCCCATCGGGCCGGACCTCGGCCAGCTCCTGCGGATGCGCGATGGCGAGGCTGCGCAGCTGGATGGTGTCGATGAGGTGAAAGATCGCGGCGTTCGCGCCGATGCCGAGCGCGAGCGAGAGAATCGCGACCACGGTGAAGATCGGACTGCGCTTCAGCAGCCGCAGCCCGTATCGCGCGTCGCGGAGCGCATGATCGACGAAGCGCGTGTCCATGAGGCGCTCCTGACTTCGTTGGTGTTACAATCCGCCGCGATCGTAGCAGGCGATCGCACCGGAAGTCGTTCCCGAATTGTTCCGAATTCATTCCCGAATCTGGAGCCCCGTTGCGTCTCCGCTTTCGTGATCTCCTCTTCGACGTGGGCACGCGTTCGCTCACGCGCGGCGAACGGCCGGTGCCACTCTCCCCGAAGGCGTTCAGGCTGCTCGAGGTGCTCGTGATGCGGCGTCCGGATGCGGTGTCGCACGAGGAGCTGCGTCGGACGCTGTGGAGCGACGCGGCGGACGGCGGAACGACGCTCGCGAGGCTGGTCAGCGAGATACGCACGGCGCTTGATGACCATGACGATGCGCAGCCGATCGTTCGTACGGTCCATCGCTTCGGCTACGCCTTCGCGGAGGCGACCGCGACCGTGGAAGACGAGCGGGCGACGCTCCCGGTCGGACGCTATGCGATCCGGTGGGGCAGTCAGCTCGTTCCGCTCGCCGACGGCGAGAATCTCGTCGGCCGCGCCCTCGACGGCGTGATCGCCGTTCCGTCGTCGAAGGCCTCGCGCCGGCACGCGCGCATCGTGGTGTCGCCCGAGAAAGCGGTCATCGAAGATCTCGGCAGCCGCAACGGCACCCGGGTGAATGACGCCCTGATCGATCGTCCGGTCGAGCTCAAGAACGGCGATCGCATTGGTGTGGGTCCAGCGGTTCTCGTCTTCTGCGTCGCCGGGTCGTCGGGCAGCACGTCGGAGGAGACCGGTCCTGTACTCGACTCGGGCGGGTGATCGCGACGCATGCCACTTTCCACCGGAACACGGCTCGGGTCCTATGAAATCGTCGCGCCGCTCGGCGCCGGCGGAATGGGCGAGGTGTATCGCGCGCTCGACACGCGGCTGAAGCGTCAGGTCGCGATCAAGGTGCTGCCGTCCGCGGTGGCCGCCGACGGCGCGCGGCTCGCGCGCTTCCAGCGCGAAGCCGAAGTGCTCGCGTCGCTCAATCATCCGCACATCGCCGCCGTCTACGGTCTCGAAGATCTGCCGGCCGGCAAGGCGCTGGTGATGGAGCTCGTCGAAGGGCAGACGCTCGCCGATCGCATCGCCCGCGCGCCGGTGCCGATCGACGAGGCCCTGGCGATCGCCGGCCAGATCGCCGAAGCGCTCGAAGCGGCGCACGAGCAGGGCATCGTGCACCGCGATCTCAAGCCCGCGAACATCAGCGTCCGCGAGGACGGGACCGTGAAGGTGCTCGACTTCGGGCTCGCGAAGCTCGCCGATCCGGGAGCGTCGCGAGAAGGCGATCCGGAGCAGTCGCCGACGATCACGTCGGGCGCCATGACCGGCATCGGCATCATCCTCGGCACCGCCGCCTACATGTCGCCCGAGCAGGCGCGCGGCCGCGCCGTCGACAAGCGCACCGATGTGTGGGCGTTCGGCGCGGTGCTCTACGAGATGCTCGCGCGCCGCCGCGCGTTCGAAGGCGAGAGCGTCACCGACACGATTGCCGCCGTCGTGAAGTCGACGCCGGAGTGGTCGGCGCTTCCACCCGACGTCCCGCCGCACGTCGTGACGCTCGTCCAACGCTGCCTGGAGAAGGATCGGAAGCTGCGGATCGGCGACATGGCGGTGGCCCGTTTCCTCTTGACGCACGGCGCCGATCTCGGCGCGCTGCCGTCGCCGGGCCGGATCGCGGCGACCCGAGCCTCGCTCTGGCGTCGGCTACTGCCCGTGGCGGTTGCCGCCGGTCTCGCTGGGTTCGCGATCGGGTGGTTCGTGCCCCGCCGCAGCACGAGCGCGACGGCGCCGATCGCGCGGCTTCAGATGAGCCTGTCGCCGGCAGTTGCGCTGGCGAGCGATCCCTACAGCGTCCGCCCCGGCCGCACCGCCTTTGCGATCTCTCCCGATGGCCAGACCGTCGTCATCGCCGCCGCGCGCGGTGACGTCAAGCAGTTGTGGGTCCGCTCGCTGAACGGCACGGCAGCCACGCCGCTGGCGGGAACGGAAGGTGCCAGCGGGCCATTCTTTTCGCCCGATGGCGCCGCGATCGGCTTCTGGGTTGGCCGGACGCTGAAGCGTGTTCCCGCATCAGGTGGTCCGCCGGTGACGATCGCCGAAGTGGACTCGCTCGGCCGCGAAGCGGCGACATGGTCGACTGACGGCCACATCTACGTGCAGACGAATGACGACGGCGGACGCATCGCGCGCGTGCCCGCGGCCGGCGGCACGCTGACCGACGTCGTCGTGCGCGATCCGGCGAAGGCCGAACGGCTTCTCCTTCCGCACGTTCTTCCTGACGGCAAGCGCCTGCTCCTGACGATGATGAAGTCGGACGAGGATTGGGAGACGGCCGCGGTAGTGATCCGATCGCTCGACGGTGGCGGCGAGCGCGTGCTGATCCCCAACGGCACGGATGCGCGCTACATCCCGACCGGGCACATCCTCTACATGAAGACCGGCACGCTGATGGCGGTGCCGTTCGATATCGGCTCCGGCCAGGTCACGGGCGCGCCGGTCGCACTCATCGAAGGCGTGATGCAGGCGGTGAACCTGACCAACACGGACGTCGAGGGTGGCGCGGGTCAGTTCGCGGTTTCGAACACGGGAACGCTCATCTATGCGACCGGTGGCGTTGGCGCGATGGCCTCGTCGCGATTGGAGTGGCTCGATCGACAGGGCAAGGCGGAGCTGCTCGAGACCGCGCCGCCGGCGCCATTCGTGGGCTTCAGTTTGTCGCGCGATGGTCAGAAGATCGCTGCGGCGGTGAGGCGAGGCGCGACCAACCGCGTCACGGACATCTGGATCTACGACACCGTTCGCGGCGCGCCGACTCGATTGACGGTCGACGGCGGCAACTATCCCGTGTGGTCACCCGACGGACGGCGCGTCGCGTTACGCGGCCCCGAACCTGCACACGATCGCCAGCGATGGCGGCAAGCCGGAACCGGTGGTCGCGAGCGGCACACACTTCCCATCGTCATGGGCAGTGGGAACGAACGCGCTCGTGTTCATGGAGTTCACCGCGGGCCGGCGTTTGTGGACCGTCGACATGAGCAAGCGCCCGTCGACGCCGCAGCTCTGGCTCGATACGCCGTTTGCGGTGTCGCACGCGGACCTCTCGCCGGATGGGCAGCTGATGACCTACGTCTCGAACGAGTCGGGCGATGCCGCGATCTACGTGCGGCCGATCGCGGGAACCGGCGAGCGCGTGCGCGTGTCGCCCGGCGCCGGGATCGATCCGTTGTGGTCGGCCGACGGTCGCGAGCTTCTGTACTGGTCGTTCACCCGCGAGGGATCGCAAGTCAAACCGCAGCTGTTCTCGGTCGCGATCCGTTCGGTTGCGCCGTTTCGCTTCGACGCACCGCGTCTGGTGCTCGAAACTACCGCGCCGTACGCCCACTCGTCGCCCGATCGGAGCTGGGCGGTCAGCCCCGACGGCAAGCGCTTCCTGATGCAATCGTTCGCGGGGCTCCCGGAGGACCCGTCCCGTCACGGCCTTGCAGGTCGTCCTGAACTGGGGCGACGAGCTGAAGCGGCTGGTCCGGTAGGGTGGCCTTCCATAACTCGACCGGATCGGAGGATTGTTTCGACCTGGCTACCGGGCTGCGCCCAATGTCAACGTTTCGGCCGCGAGAATTACATCGCTATCGCAATACGCCGCAGCAGAATCCACAGGGAAGGGAATCGCAATGACGAATGAGTGCCAAGAACCATTGGGTCGCATGAACCGCCGGAAGATGCTTGGAACGACGACCGCCTTGATCGGCGGCGCGATTGCCAGCGCTGGTGGGAGCGCTTTCGCGCAGGAGAAACCCAGCGCGGCCGCGGGCGCAGCGCCGGCCACAGGTCCCAACCTGGCTCCCCCGGTGGTCCAGGTCAAAGGGAGGAAAACTCCGCGGCCTCAGCGAAGGCAAGACGTCATCCTTCCTCGGTATCCCTTACGCAGAGGCGGACCGGTTCGAGCTGCCCAAGCCGGTCGCGGCGTGGACCGGTGTCAAGAACGCCCAGGCCTGGGGGCCGGTCTGCCCGGGTCCGGAACAGACGACGGTCAGCACCGATGAACTCGTGTTTCCCCATCGATACTGGATCGAGAACGAGCACTGCCAGTATTTGAACGTCTGGACCCAGAGTCTCGCCGCCGCCCCGGCTGAAGAAGCCGGTCATGGTCTGGATGCATGGCGGCGGGTTCACGAACGGCTCCTCCATGGAGTCGTACGCGTATGATGGCCGCAGCCTCAGCGAGTTCGGCGACGTCGTCGTCGTCAGCGTCAATCACCGGTTGAATATTCTTGGGACGCTCGACCTGTCTGCCTATGGTCCGCAGTACGCGAATTCCCGGTATACCGGCACCGCAGATCTGGTGATGGCGCTGCAGTGGGTTCGCGACAACATCGAGGCCTTCGGCGGGGATCCCGGCAACGTCATGATTTTCGGGCAGTCCGGCGGCGGCGGCAAAGTGGTTCGCATGATGCACACGCCGGCCGCAAAGGGCCTGTTTCACAGGGTGGCGGCGCAGAGTGGCGGCAACAACACGTACCGCACGACCGATCCCGCAGCGAGTATCAAGGCGCAGCAGACGATCGCGGCCCATACCCTCAAGAACCTGAACCTGACGGGCGACCAGATCGACAAGCTGAAAACCGTGCCGTATACGGCCCTGATCACTGCGGGGGTAGCGGCCCTGCGGTCGGCGGCCCAGGAGGTGGGCAGGCCCACGCTCAACTGGGAAGTCATTGCCGACGATCAGTATGTGATGCGCGAGTTCTGCGACTGGGCCGACACGATTCCGCTCATGGCGGGGTCGGTGTTCAGCGAGATGCAGGGTACGCTCACCCGGGGCGATGGCCGAAAGAACGAATGGTCGCAAAAGGAGATCGACGACCAGCTGACCGCCGCCTTCGCGGACAAGGCGAGCGACATCGTCGCTCAATTCAAAGAGGCGTTCCCTCGGAAGAAGATCCAGGACGTCCTGTACTACGCTGGCGGATCGCGCCCGGGCGTCAAGAACCTGATGACCCGCAAGCTCGAGAAGACCAAGGCGCCGGTCTACAACTACCTGTTCGCGTGGGAATATCCGATCAATGGAGGCATCACGTCCTTCCATTGCGCGGAGCTCGCCTTCTGCTTCCATGCCCTGAACGTGCCGCAGATCCGGACGGCGACGGGTGGGGGGCCGGTCGCTATGGCGCTGCAGGACAAGGTCGCCCAAGCGTGGGTGAACTTCGCTCGCACGGGCAATCCCAGCCAGCCGGGACTCGAGTGGAAACCCTTCACGAAGGAAAGCCCGCAGGCGATGGTGTTCGACACCGTCAGCCAGTCAGTTCCGCTGGCAGACGACAAGCTCGTGGCACTGCTGCCGGCTCCGGCTGGTCGCGGCGCCACGCCTCCCGCGGGCCGCGGTACGACGCCGCCCGGAGGCCGTGGATAAGTCACGAGGTCCGAGTCCATGCGCGGTGACAGGTGCGCGACGACAGTCGCGCACCTGAGTCACTTCCGTTCGTTCAGGGCCGGTTCAGGAACCACTGATTATCGTGCCGGCATGTTCAATTTCCTCAGCTACGACTTCGGATACACCTGGTCCATCCGTTACGCGATGCTCGTCCCGCTCGTTCTCGCGGGCGGTATCGCAGGGGTTGCCATGTTGCGGTCCTGGCCACGCTGGGTGTCCATCTCGATGGCCCTCGTGGCCCTGTGGGCAGCCGCCGCAGTCGTGATCCTGAACGCGATGCTCAATGGTCCGATGACGCTGCCGACGGAGCGATTCCTGACATCCGGATCCGGACGCGTGCTCGACGTCGGCGCCGGATCCGGACGCGCGGCCATGGGTGTGCTTCTCGCCAGGCCGAACGCCACCGCCGTGGGCGTGGACATCTACAGCGGCTACTGGGGCATCGACGAGAACACGCCGGAGCGATTCATGAGGAACGCGCGGATTGCCGGCGTTGCCGAGCGAGCCGATGCCCGCGTCGGCGACATGCGGCAGTTACCGTTCAGCGACGGCGAGTTCGACGCCGTCGTCAGCTCGTACGCGATCGATCATCTGCGGCGAGCGGAACGCCCGAAGGCCATTGCCGAAGTGGCGCGGGTCCTCAAACCGGGCGGCGAGTTCCTGCTGATGATTATCCAGGTCGACTGGAGGACCTGGCTCGTCTCACCTCTGCTCGCGCACCACCCGTCGCAGAATCCGGAGCCGTGGCGTGCAATGCTTCAGGAGAACGGCTTCACGGTGGAAGAAGAAGGAACGCCGTTCACGACGCTGTACTTCTTGGCGAAGAAGCAGGGCGCTGCACGGCCGACGGGCGATTAAGTAGCCCGCCTGGATTTTTGCAACTCCTGATAGCCAGCCCAGCTCTAGAAGAATCGGCTCGATGGATGTTGTGATCGCCATCGACGCCAGATAGTAGTCTGCCTACCAACTATAGTAGTCTATCTACCATGCCTGACCGGAAGGTCGTCCAGGGAACCCTCGATCTGCTGATCCTGCGAACGCTGCTGTTCGGTCCGCTCCATGGCCACGGGATCGCCACGCACATCCAGCGCACGTCCGAAGACGTCCTGCAGGTGGAACATGGGTCGCTCTATCCGGCGCTGCACCGCCTGGAGAAAAACGGCTGGATCACGTCGAAGTGGGAGCAGACCGATCGCGGGCGCGAGATGCGGATGTACCGGCTTACGGCCAGGGGACGCAAGCAGCTGGCCATCGAGCAGAGCCGATGGGACGAGCTGGTCCGGGCGATGGCGCGGGTGCTCAAACCGGTGTAAGGGGCGGGGTCAGCTGGCCCGCTGAGGCTGCCATGAAGAAGGGTCGAGACGACGAGATCGAACGCGAGATCAAGACACACCTCGATCTCGAGGCCGAAGAGCGCGTCGCGGGCGGAATGTCCGAAACGAACGCACGATACGCCGCGCTTCGCGCGTTCGGAAACGTGACGCGCACGCAAGAGGACGTGCAGGCCGTATGGACGCGACGCTGGCTCGACGAGATCGTCCAGGATGTCCGCTACGCCCTCCGCACCCTGCGCAAGAGCCCAGCATTTACGACCATCGCCGTACTGACCATCGCGCTCGGCATCGGCGCGAACACGGCGATGTTCTCCGTGGTGAACGCCGCCATCCTGCAGCCGCTCGGCTATCGGCTGCCCGAGCAGCTCAGGTTTCTGACCACCCGCTTCGGCGACGGGGGGCGGAGCTCGATGTCGCCTGCCGAATATTTCGAGTTGACCGAAATCAATCAGTCATTTTCGGTGGTCGGAGCGTTCGTGACCGGCGAGGTGAATCTCTCGGCTCGCGATCGGCCACTCCGTGCTAGGCGCGCGAGGTGAATGCCGAGCTGCTCGAAGCCCTCGCCGTGCCGCCCGAGCGCGGCCGATGGTTCCATCGCGAGGAGACGCGCGCCGGCGGTCCGGCGCGCGTCATCCTGTCGCACGAGCTGTGGCACTCGGCCTTCGGTGCGCGTGAGGACCTGGTCGGCCAGTCGATCGAGGTCGACGGCGTCAGCCATGAGGTGATCGGCATCATGCCGTCCGGATTCGATCTCATGGACAAGCGCGTCGAGTTGTGGCTGCCGCTCCAGCTCGCTCCCGCCATTCGCCAGTTTCGCGCGAGTCACTTTCTTTCCGTGTTGGGCCGTTTGAAGAACGGCGTCAGCGCCGAACAGGCCGAGGCGGAGCTTGCGTCGCTCATCGCGAGCTGGGGCGAGCGTGTGGGCGCGAGCGGGCATGTGTTCACCCCGGGCGGACACATCATGCAGATGGCGCCGGTGCTGGACGAGGTCGTCGGTTCGGCGCGGCGCGCCTTCTGGGTGCTGCAAGCCGGCGTGGGCCTGGTGCTGCTCATCGCGTGCGCGAATCTCGCCAACCTCCTGATGGTTCGCGCCGAGACTCGTGGCCGCGAGGTCGCCGTTCGGGCGTCCCTCGGCGCCGGCCGGCGGCGGCTGCTCGCTCAGTTCGTCGCCGAAGGGCTCGTCCTCCTCGTGCTTGGCGGCGCTCTTGGCCTCGTCATCGCCTGGACCGGCGTGCG
>CAVREM010000004.1:0-21688 GCA_963720005.1 uncultured Acidobacteriota bacterium
ACGCCTGAACCAGTATTTCAACACGTCGTGCGTCGGCCCAGCGTCGCGTGGCCGATCATCGGCGCCGACGGCCGGGCGACCGACTTCGGCAATAGCGGCGTGGGCATCCTGCGCGGGCCGGGCCAGAGCAATCTCGATCTGTCGCTGATGAAGCGCACGCGGATCGGCTGGCCGAACGAGCGACGCCTCGCCGAGTTCCGCGCCGAGTTCTTCAACGCGTTCAATACTGTGAATTTCGCGAACCCGAACACGAACGTCTCGAGCGGCCACATTCGGGCAGATCACCGGGACGACGGTGAGCCCGCGGATCGTCCAGCTGGCCGTCAAATTCACGTTCTGAGGTTCTGATTCTGTTGCCGCGCTGCGACGCCAGGGAGTATGCGATGCCGTTGACGCCGCCGATTCGCCTTCGCTTGCCGGGTGGACGCGCCGTGACTTCTTCAAGAGCCCGCTGGTGGCTGGCCTGCTCGGCGCTCTCGGATTGGGCGGCCGCGGTGCCGAGGCGGCCTGCGCAGCGCGTCGAGGCCGCGTACGCCAACAACATCTACACGAAGATGTTCGGGGTCACACCGGTCATCGGCGCGGCCGGCGCCCTGTCGAGTTACGGGAACTCGCGCATGCGGCCCGACGTGATCCGGGCGATGACCGAGGCGAGCGAGTTCTTCGTCGACCTCGACGAGCTCAATCGCGCCGCCGGGCGTCGCATCGCGGCGATCATGAAGGCCGAGGCGGCCATGGTCACCTCGTGCGCCGCCGGCAGCATGATGCTCGGCGCCGCCGCGTGCCTGACGGGGACCGATCGCGAGAAAGTCGACGCCCTTCCCCATCCCACCTGGCCGCGTCGCGTCTGCCTCATGCAGAAGGCGCATCGGTTCATGTACGACCGCGCCTATCGGGCGGCGGGCATGACCATCGTGGACGTCGAGACGAAGGAGCAGCTGATCAACGCGATCGACGGAACCACGGCGATGATTGCCGGCCTTGCCGGTCTGGGCTCGACGACCGGCCTCGCGGGCTCGGGTCCCAGTGTCGTCTCGCTCGAGGAGCTGGTGGCGATCGGGAAGAAGGCGAACGTGCCCGTGCTGATCGATGCGGCGGGGCAACTGCCGCCGGTGAGCAACCTGACCACGTTCACCGCCATGGGCGCCGATCTGGTGTGCTTCAGCGGCGGCAAGGCGCTGGGCGGTCCTTCGAGCACCGGAATCCTCGCGGGGCGGAAGGACTTGATCGAAGCGGCGATGCTGAACGGATCGCCGAATCAGAACGTCGGCCGCGGGATGAAGATCAATCGCGAGGAAATCGTGGGACTCGTGGTCGCGCTCGAGGGATATCTCGCGAGCTGATCACCAGAAGGTGTTCGCCGAGTGGACGCGCAAGTCACGATTCATCGCCGAATCAGCTGCAGGGGATTCCCGGGCTCAAGGCGACGGCCACGCCCACGCTCCGACGGCTATTCGGTGGTGACGCTCGATTGGGATCCGAAGGTCATTCCGCTGACGGTGCCGCAAGCCGGCGCCCTGCTCAAGGCGGGCACGCCGCGGATCGTCTGCTGGACCTTCCTCGGCGCGCGCAACGCGCGCGTGCAACCGCCGGCGCTCGAGGATGGCGACGAGGTGATCGTCGCGCGCCGCCTGCGACAGTTCTTCCTGGAAGAAGCGCCAAAGGCGAAGCCTGCGGCCCTTCGCGACTGACGCCGAACAGCTGAAGGAGAGCGGAGCATCATGAAGATTCGGCTTCTCGCAGTCCTGTCGATGGTGCTTGCGGTGCGTGCGCCGGGGTGGGAGACGATTGCCGCGGTTCAGTCGCCCGCCGGCGGACGATCGCATCGTCACGACCGAGCATCAGGTCGTCGTCGACGGCAAGACGCTGCGCTACACGGCGCGCGCCGGGCACGCTGCCGATTCGCGACAACGAAACCGGCGAGGTGCACGGGCGGATGTTCTTCGTCGCCGTACACGCTGCGCGCGCGCGCCGAACGAACCGGCGCGGCCGTTGACGTTTCTCTGGAACGGCGGTCCCGGCTCGAGCTCGTCGCTCGTGCACCTGCTCGGGTTCGGGCCGCGGCGGCTCGGGACCCACGGGACGCGCCGATCGACAACCAGGGCACCTGGCTCGAATTCTCCGATCTCGTCTTCGTCGATCCGATCGGCACCGGCTACAGCCGGCCGGTGAAGGCGGAGTACGGGCCGGAGTTCTATCAGACGCGCGGCGACGCCGAATCGGTTGGCGAGTTCATCCGCGTGTATCGCAACCGATTCGACGCGCAGCGACGCGCCGCTCGTTCCTCGCCGGCGAGAGCTTCGGCGTCACGCGCGCGGCCGGCGTGGCCGACGTGCTCGAGCGTCGCGGCATCGCACGTGAGCGGCGCGATCCTGATCGGCCTCGCGCTGCCGCTCGGTCAACTGACCGCCGAGCAGCGCACCGCGCTGAACGTGCCGACCTACACGGCGACGGCGTTCGCGAACAAGAAGCTCGCCGCCGGATCTGCAGACGCGACCTGCAAGCGACGCTGCGCAAGGCCGAGGCGTGGGCGGCCACGCCGATATGCGCCGGCGCTCGCGCGACGCGACAGCGCTCAGCGACGCCGAGCGCGAGCGAGGTGGTCGCCGAGCTCGCGCGCTTCACCGGCATTCGACGCGAGCGCTGATCGATCGCAAGACGCTCGCGATCCCGATGCCGCAGTTCAGCGAGCAGCTGCTGCGCGATCGACAACCGCATCGTCGGACGCTACGACAGCCGGCTGACGGCGCCGTTCGATCCCGAGCAGCAGAAGATGTACGACCCGACGAAGGATCCGAGCCTCAAGGACATCATCGACGACGTCGCGGTGATCCGCTACTTGCGGTCCGAGCTCAGGTTCGAGAGCGATCTTGCCGTATCAGGGACCGTTCGGCGGCGGCTATCCGCCGCCGACGGCGTTCCGCGGCGACTGGATGTCGCGTGAAATGGGGCTGGACGCAGGCCGAGCGCCCGGGCGCCGGCTGCGACGGCGCGCCGCGGCGCCGACCCGAGCAGCCGCTCCGCCGCGCGATGACGGCCAACCCCTCGCTCAAGGTGTTCGCGTCGTGCGGGTACTACGACCTCGTGTGCAGCTACTTCGCCAACGAGTTCGTGGCGAGTCAAGCTCGAGCCGGCGCTCAAGGAACGCGTGATCGTGCGCAGCTACGGCGGCGGCCACGCCATCTACACCGACGATGCGGTCCGACTGGCGATGAAGCGCGATGTCGCGGCGTTCGTGCAGAGCGCGGCGCCGCGCGGCACGCTCGCAGCGTCCGACGCCGCCTGCGATGCCGCGCGGCGTCGACGGACCCGCGCGACGCGGAGACGGTCGACCACACGACATCAGATCATCGTTGGCGGCCGAACGCTGCGTTACACCGCGCGCGCCGGCCTGCTGCCGATTCGCGTGAACGAGACCGGCGAGCCGCACGGCCACGTGTTCTACGTCGCCTACACGCTCGACGGTCCGCCCGGCGCAGCCGAAGCGGCCGCTGACGTTTCTCTGGAACGGCGGCCCCGGCTCGAACTCGGTGCTGCTGCACCTGGTCGGTTTCGGCCCGAAGCGGCTCGCGGACCTCGCATGACGCCGGCGGCGCGTCGTCCTGCGAATGCGAGGTGCAGGACAACGAAGCGCACGTGGCTGAGCATTACCGATCTGGTCTTCGTCGATCCGGTCGGCACCGGCTTCAGCCGTCCGACGCAAGCCGAGTACGGCGCCGAGTTCTACAACACGCTGGGCGACATCGCCTCGATCGCCGAGTTCGTCCGCGTCTACTCGACGCGGTTCGACGCGTGGGACGCGCCGCTCTTCATCGCCGGCGAGAGCTACGGCGCGTGGCGGGCGTCAGGTGTCGCCGAAGCGCTCGAGCGGCGCGGCCAGCGCGTCGCCGGCGTCATGCTGATCTCGGGCGGCATCCAGGTGGGCCCGGTCATCGACGACGAGCTGCGGACGGCGCTGTTCATTCCGACGCGCGCCGCGGCGGCGTTTCACCACCAGAAGCTCGCGCCCGATCTGCAGAAGGATCTGCCGGCGACGCTGCGCCAGGTCGAAGACATGGGCGCGAACCGAGTACGCCCCGGCCTTGAAGCGGGTCGGCAGCCTCAGCGACGCCGAGCGGAGGCGATCGTCGGCGCAGCTCGTCGCGGTTCACCGGTCTCGATGCCGAGCCTCATCGACGCGCAGACGCTCATCGTCGGCCGGCAGCAGTTCGCCGAGCAGCTGCTTCGCGACCAGAAGAGAGTGCTCGGCACGCTTCGACACGCGCGACGTCGAGGGGCCGCCGCCCGCGGGCAGCCGGCGCGCGGCGACGGTCAATCGCTACCTGCGCGAGACGCTGCAGTTCAAGACCGACCTCGCGTATCAGGGCATCGAAGAGGGATTCTTCGGTCGCCGCGAGACCGGCCAGCGCGCGCCAGTCGGTGGGCGCCCGATGGAACTACAACCAGGGGCCGCAACCGGCGCCCGGAGCGCCGGCGCCGCCGCCGGCCGCCGCGCCAGAACCTCGATGCGCCGCCGGGCGGCGCGCAGCCGTGGCTGCGTCGCGCGATGGTCGATCAACCCGGCGCTGAAGGCGTTTGTCGCGGCGGGCCTCTACGATTCGCTCAACAGCTGCGCGGCCAACGACGTGCTCGTGCCGGCGCTCGAGCCGCCGTTCCGGCGGCAACATGACGGCGATGTGCTACGACGGCGGCCACATGATGTACGACGAGCCGGCCGTGCGCCGGCAGGTCACGCGCGACGTCGCGAAGTTCTACCAGGACACGCTGGCCACTCGCTCACGCTGAGCGCCGACGTCCCGGCTGACGAACCTTGCGGACCCCTCGGACATCTCACTCCTTCTCGACCGGATCACGAAACCTGCCGGCGGTTCGACGGCAGGTGTGGCAGCCACGGCGTCGTGCCACATGTCGGGCATGTTTCATTCCGCGCCGGCTGAACCGGATCAGTCACGGCCAGGCGGAAGGTCGGTCATCCAGATATTGCCGCTGTGTTCGCCCAGATTCAGAATGATCTTGTCGCGGGCGACCGCGATGTCCGGCGCGCCGAGGTAGAGATTCCGCCACGAGAGTCCCCGGCTGTGAAAGTGCTGAATGGCGATCGGTCCGCCCATCGATCGTTTCGTCGTCTGGTTGAGTCGCTGCGCCCACAGACACGGCGAGCCGTCGCGCTCGGACCAGAAATACAGAAGATTGGCCTGCGGCGACCACGCGGGCGCCTCGCCCTCTTCCGCGACGACGATCCAGTCCTTCTCAGGCGCCACTCCCGATTCATCCACCGGTGCCACGAGCACTCTGGCGGGGGCCAGCCGATTGGCGCGAGCGTTGAACGACACCCATCGCCCGTCGTTCGACACGCGCGGGTTGAAGATCCCATAGCCTGGATGTCGCAGCCACGCGCGATTCGGCGACGAGCCAATATTGAGAAGGCCCACACCTGCCGGATTGTCGCCTGTCACGTACAGGATTCCTCGACCGTCCGGCATCCACGCTTCGACCTCTCCGCAGTCGTCACACACCTGCTCTGGCGCGCCTCCACTGGCGGCGACGACGAACACGGGCAGCTTCCCGTGCTGTCGGCTCGAGTACGCGACGCGCCGTCCGTCACGGCTGATCGCCGGGTAGTCATCCGCGGCCGTCTGCGTCAAGACGGTTTCGGCATTCGTGGTCAGGTTCTTCAGGCTCACATCGAAGCGACCGGCCCGCCGCGATCGAAATACGAGCATCACGCCATCTTCGGACAGGGTGGGATCGTAGTCATCGGCGGCATCCTGAGTCAGACGCCTCGGTGAACCAAGCGTCTTGCCGCGCTCCGCGTCGATCGCCACGCTCCAAATGTCCGCCCCCATCGTCCGGCTGATGAACACCATGCGGCCTTCGGACGTGACCGATGCGGCTGCTTCGTCCGTCGTGCCGAAAGTCACGCGCTCGGCGCGAACGCGAACCTGCCACGTCTGCGGGGAAAGTGCCACTTGCCACATGTTCCAGGAGTCGCCGACGTGACCGTGAAACACGACGCGGTGGCCGGCCCGAATCCAGGCTTCCGGCAGCGGTAGCTTCTGAAACGTCTCAAAGTCCTCGCGCAGCAGCGCGTCGCGCGCGCCGGTGGGAACGGGCGATTCTCCAGTGACGGCCGCAACATACCAGTCGACATTTCCCTCCGGCGGGCCGTCCCGGGTGCGCTGACCCCAGAACAGCAGATGCGTGCCGTCGGGGGACCAGACGTGGCCTCGGGCCGCATAGAACTCCGCCGCGATGCGCGTCGCGGGGCCTCCTGCCGCAGGTGCGACATAGATGCCACCGCCCACGGCGTCCCGCAGGCCGTACGCAATCCAGGCTCCGTCCGGTGAGAACCGTGGCGAGAAGCCTCCTGCGGCGATGAGCCGTTCTTCACCGCCCAGCGTGGGAACGACGTAGATGCCACCGCCAGGTCGATTCGACTGGAACGCCACTCGACTGCCGTCGGCCGAGAACGACGGGTCGACGTTGTCCGCGCCGTTGCGCGTCAGCCTGACCGGGGTCCCATCAGGAATCTGCTGGACCCAGATGTCCAGGTTGCGCTCGGTGCTGCGATCCGAGGCATACGCGAGCAGCCTGCCGTCGAGGGAGATCGCGGGATTGTCGGTCCAGCCGAGATCGGACGTGAGTCGCATCAGAGATGGACGCGTGGGTGCGGGCGGTGTTTGCCAACGCTGCCACGCCCCGAAGGCCAGAAGTGTCATCGCACCAATGGCAAGCGCCACGGCGGTGAATTGAACCGCCGGACGCAGACGCCGCGGCGTTGGTCGGTGTGCGCTCGAGAGAACCGATTCTGCCTCGAAGTGCAGTTCTTCGAGCGCGACCTTCAGGTCCGCCATCGACTGCCAACGGCGCTCCCGTTTCTTGCGAAGGCATCGTTCGATCAGCTTCTCGAGATCGCGAGGCATTCCGGGCGCGAGTTGGCTGGGCGATTGCGGCTCGGCCGACACGACCGCCAGCAGCGTCGACATCCTGGTCTCGCCTCGAAACGCGAGCCGGCCGGTCACCATCTCGTACAGGACAGCGCCGAACGAGAACACATCCGAACGGACGTCGGCCGGCCTCCCTTCGGCCTGTTCCGGCGACATATAGGAGGCCGTGCCGAGAATCGTGCCTGCGTCCGTCTGCTGCGCCGCCATGCTGACCGTCTCGGTCGATGCGCGCGCGCCGACCTCCTCATCAGACTTCTGTGTCAGCTTGGCCAGCCCGAAATCGAGGACTTTGACCGTCCCCTTGTCACTGACCATGATGTTGGCGGGCTTGAGATCGCGATGAATGATCCCCGCGCCGTGAGCGGCGGCCAGCGCATCGGCGATCTGCACCGCGTACTCGAGCGCCTGATTGACGCTCAACTTCGTTCTCGCGAGAAGCTGCGCCAGCGACGCGCCGACGACGTACTCCATGGCGATGAAGTGGACGCCCTGGTCCTGCCCGATGTCGTAGATGGTGACGATGTGCGGATGGTTCAGCGCGGACGCGGCCTTGGCCTCCTGCACGAAGCGCTTCTTGTTTTCGTTCGAGGCAGTGGACTCTTCCCGGAGCAGTTTGACGGCGACCGGGCGGTCCAGGCGGGTGTCGACGGCGCGATACACCGTCCCCATCCCGCCTTCGCCCAGACGGTCGAGGATCTCGTAGTGTGAGATCGTCCTGC
Organism: uncultured Acidobacteriota bacterium; assembly: GCA_963720005.1. Taxonomy (GTDB): domain Bacteria; phylum Acidobacteriota; class Vicinamibacteria; order Vicinamibacterales; family CAVVIG01; genus CAVREM01. The sequence goes on from CAVREM010000004.1 coordinate 7,667, forward strand.
TGATCATTGCCATCACGGCGCCCCGCTGGCGTGTCCTCAGCGAGCGCCGAAGTCGCCAACCTGCGCCTTGATCTCGGTCCTCATTCTGTCGCGGCGGGCGAGCATCGCCGCGATTTCGCCATCCTCGAGCCACGGTCGCAGCGCCGCGTCGAGCTGCCCGCGTGTCAGCTTGTCGATGCGCGCCCAGAAGTCCCGGTCGATGCGAACCATCTTGCGGACAAGATCGGTGCTCGTGCCGAAGGCCATCGTGTGATCGAGCAGAATCATGTTCCAGGCCGGGTCGTGCAAGACGTTGTTCAGGTTTCGGTCGGGGTTGTGGATGAGAGTGTCGAACATCACCATCTTCGCGACTTGCGCGTTCCAGTGCTTCTCGTAGGCAGCATCCGGGGCCTGATCCCGCTTGAGCGGCGCGATGTTCTCGACCCATTGGGTCGCCGACCCCTTGAGGCCCTGCAGCACCCGTTCAACCGCGGGAGGAACCATGTCCAGGGTCAACAACTTGTCGAGCTCGTAGGCCGCGATGTTGGCCTTGTAGCTGTCCTGGAAGCCCCGCGTCACTCCCGGCAGCAGCGGCTTCCAAGCCAGACGGGCGATGGGCCCCCCGGGTGGAAGCACGCAGCGCAGCGCAACAGTGGCCGGGCCGAGGTTCTCCAACCTGTCGCATTCGGCCGTGCGCAGGTACTCCTCGACTTCGTGATGACGTCCCAGCCACGTCCTGGAGTCGGTTTCCTGAAACGGCAGGGACGGCACTGCAGGCGGCGCGAAGATCGCGAGCGCGGTCAGGCTCGCCAGGATAAACGGTCGGGGATGCGGCCTCAACATTCAGATCTCCCTGTGGCAGAATATAGACCTCGGCCGGCCCCGCGTCCTCTGGCGATCCTCATCAAACTCTAAAACTTCTTGGGGGCCCTCGTGCGCGTCGTCTTTGGAGACTGCGAGTTCGACTCGAAACGCCGGCTGGTCCTCCGGCATGGAGCTGTCTCGCCTCTGTCTCCCCGGGCCTTCCAGCTCCTGGAACTGCTCCTCGATCGCCGGCCGGAAGCGCTGTCCAAGGCCGAACTCCTCGAGCTCCTGTGGCCCGACTCGTTCGTGTCGGACGCGAGCCTGCACAACCTGGTGGCGGAGTTGCGGGCAGCGCTCGGCGACCGGCCGTCTGCGGCCCGATACATCCGAACGCTCCCCCGTTTCGGCTACGCATTTCACGGCGAGGCGCAGGCCGTCCCGGACCCTGCGGGAGATCGCGCTCCCACCACGGGGAGCAGTCCTCGGCTGATCTCGTCGGTGGGCGACTGGGTGCTGTCGGAGGGAACAAACCTCGTGGGCCGCGATCCTGATTGCGCTGTTCGTATTGATTCACCGACAGTCTCGCGCTGTCACGCCCGCATCATCGTGGCCGGTACCGACGTGCACGTCGAAGACTTGAACAGCAAGAATGGAACCTACGTCGACGGGCAATCAGCGGTGCAGCCGGTCGCGGTTTCCGACGGCGGCGAAATCCGCGTCGGGTCGGTGACCATGACCTTTCGGCGGGCCCAGAAGCTCGATTCGACCCTGACCCAGCATCGGGCGTGAGTCCTCGCGGGAGTCGCGGCACATGGCCGGCTTCCCCGAGTGTTCCAGCGAGAAATATGAACTGGCCGATCACGGTTGGGTGTATATGCCATGTGGTTCACACGCGCGACGGCAATCCAGACTGAGACAGCGAGGACGCACAAATGGACTCGTCGAGGGACGCCGGCAAGTTTCTCTCACTGCTGGCTGCGGTCACGTTGGCGCTTGTCTCCGTGTCCGCCCAGACGCCTGACGCGGGACCGGCGCTGATTCAGGCGATTCAGCGCGGCGACTGCGCCGCGGCGTCCCGCCTCGTCGCCAACGGCACCAGCCCGAACGTGAAGGACGACGATTCGGTGCCGGCGCTGATGCTGGCCACGCTCTTCGGCGACGCCCCGTGCGTGGAGCAGCTGCTGCAACGAGGCGCCGATCCGAATCAAGCCGACAGCGCCGGCGCGACCGCGCTGCTGTGGGCGATGCCGGATATCGACAAGGCCCGCGTGCTCCTGAAGCACGGCGCCAACGTCAACGCGAAGTCAGCGACCCTCGGGCGGACACCGTTCCTGATCGCCGCCGCGTATCCGGGCACGGTGCCACTCCTCGAGCTGCTGCTCGCGCAAGGCGCCGACCTGCGGGCCAAGGATGCGGCCGGGTTCAGCGCCCTCGCCCTGGCGATGCGGTCGGCCGACCTCGACGTGGTTCGCTTCCTGGTCGACAAGGGACTGGACCTGAACGACATGCCGACCAACGCGCAACGTGGCATCTACGTCCGTGCCCGTCCGGCGGTCGTCGACTACGCGATGGCACGAGGCGTCGCGAGTCCCCAAGGAGATGCTGGTGCGCGGCCAACTGGCAGAGTCCCGACGTGATCAAACGCTGGATCGAGAAAGGCGCGGACACCAACGCGCGCGTCGGGATTTACGGCATGACGCCGTTGATGGCCGCGAGCGCGTCCGAGCTCGCCGGCGCCGACACGTTGCGGATGCTGCTCGAACACGGCGCCGACCCGAACGCGCAGGACACGGAAGGTGAACGACCCCTGGACTGGGCACACTACAGAGGCGACCGCGCCAAGATCGACGTGCTCGAGAAGTCTGGCGCGACGCGCGGCGACGGTCCTCGGCGCCAGCCGGTGCCCGCCCGCAGCGGTGCCGCCGCCGGCGACGCGCGCCTGTCGGTCGAGCGGAGCGTGTCGTTGCTGCTCAAGAGCTCGCAGGGCATCTTCGCCGGACGCCGCTGCTTCACGTGTCATCACAATTCGCTGCCCGCTGAAGCGGCGTCGCTGGCCCGCCGCAAAGGCATTCCCGTGCACGAGGAGCAGGTCGCGAACAACGTGCGCGACATCCTGGCGGTGTTCCGGCAGGGCGGCAGCCCCGGCGATGCAGGCCCAGCCGACGTTTCCCGGCGCCATCGCGCTGACGCTCGGCTACGGAATGATGGGTCTTGCCGCGGAACGGCACCCGCTCGACAAAGCGACGGCGGCGATGACGCACTGGATGCTCGCCACGCAGATGCCGGACGGCAGCTGGCTGGGCAACGGCGTCAATCGCCCGCCCATGGAATTCAGCACGGTCAGTCATACGGTGATTGCCGCGCGCGGGTTGACGCTCTATCCCATCCCCGCGCGCCGGGCACAGGTCGATCGCGCGCTTGCGAAGGCCCGTGAGTGGCTGCTGACGGCATCGGCGCCGTCCAGCGAGGAGCGCGCGATGCGGCTCCTCGGACTGGTGTGGACCAAGGCGCCAGATACGGCGATCAAGGCGGCGGTTCAGGACATCGTCGGCCGGCAGAGCGCCGACGGAGGCTGGTCACAGTTGACGACGTGGGAGCCGGATGCGTACGCGACCGGCCTCGCGTTGTATGCGCTGCACGAAGCGGGCGTCGCCGTCACCGATGACGTCTACCGGAAGGGCGTGGCGTTCCTGATGAGCACGCAGTATCCCGACGGCTCGTGGTTCGTGCGGACGAGAGCCTTCCCCGTGCAGCCCTACTTCGAAAGCGGCTTCCCGTTCGGCCGGCATCAATGGATCTCGGCGGCGGGAACCGCGTGGGCCGCGCGCGCGATCGCCTTGACGCTGCCTGACGGCCCGTCCTCGGCGCGCAGGTAATTGGAATGTCAGATCTTGAGTGTCGGCATCCGACTGCGCGGCAGGTGGGTGCCAAGGCTGATCATCGGACCACCACGAACGCCTGCGCTTTCCCCGGCGAAACGAAACACCGCGAAATCGTCGTCGAACGTGACGTGGTCCGTCGCGATCAGCTCCTCGTCGGCCCCGAGCACCCCGTGGCGCGGGCGTGACAGACTGAGGGCCCGACGAAACCGTGGCGATCAGCGTATCCTTCCCTCTGAATCGAGGCGCGCAGGGAGCTGGCATCGTTGCGCTGAAGTGAAGGAGCGATCGGCATGGCCACCTCACCGGATCCCCAGCCACTCGGCGCCGTCGAAGGCGGCGACGGCATCTTCGTCATCCGCGGCGGCGGCAACACGCGCGGCTGGAACGGCATCCAGTACAAGGCCGGCCTGTCCGGCAAGAACGTGCCAGCCCGTCAGCTGTCGATGAACGTGGCGACGATTCCGCCCGGCGGGGTCGCCGCGGCGCACATCCACGTCGGCTTCGAGGTGATGCTCTACATCCTGCAGGCCGTGTGCGGCACGAGTACGGCCCAGCGCTCGAGCATGTCGTCGAGAACGAGGCCGGCGACTTCATCTTCATCGAGCCCGGCGTGCCGCACGAAGTCTTCAACGTGAGCACGACCGAGCCGGTCGTCGCCGTCGTGGCGCGATCCGACGCCAGCGAGTGGGAGCACATCATCCCGTTCGAAAGACGAATGCGCTAGGGCGAATCTCTCCCTCTCGACGTGGTTCGGCCGCGGCGCGAATGCGACGAACCTTGACGCCGGCCGGGAAGCGGCCTAGGCTCCGCAGTCAAGCAGATCGCCACGTCACCGTTGCTGAGGGAGTCGAGAATGCCGAAGCACCTGCTCGCGCTGGTTGGAGGGATGCTCGCGGTTGGACTGCTCGGGGCCGCGTACCTGGCCAGGCCTGTCAGCGCAGAGCGCCTCAGGCTCAGGGAACCGCCAACGGCCAGTGGCGCTACCTCGGCGGCGACGCCGGGAGCACGCGCTATTCCCCGCTCGACCAGGTGACGCCGGCGAACTTCGAGACGCTCAAGGAGGCGTGGCGCTTCAACCCGCAGGACGTCGTCGGTCCCATGACCGCGCGCGCCACGCCGAGTTACGTCGGCGGCAAGCTCCTGAGCGTCGCCGGGCCGCGGCGTCACGTCGTGTCCATGGATCCGACGAGCGGCAAGCTGCTCTGGAACTTCGTCGAGCCGGAGACCTACCGGTCGAAGTACTCGATGCGCGCCGCCTACGGCAAGGGCGTCGCGTACCACGAGATCAACGGCCGCGGCGTCGTCTACATCTCCACGCCGGGCTTCTTCCTGTTCGCGCTGGACGCGGAGACCGGCAAGCCGCTCGAGAACTGGGGACGGCAGGTGCGGCTTCCCGTCGTTCCCGCGCACCGGCGTCGTCGATCTCGTCGAGGACCTGATTCGCGACTGGGAGCCGTGGACCAAGCTGAAGCGCAACTACGATCCGAACGAGGGCGTTCCGCTCGAGCTCGGCTACATCACCAGCTCGTCACCGCCCATCGTCGTCAACGACGTCGATCATCGTCGGCAACTCCGCCGAGCAGGGCTATCACCAGACGCGCCAGGAGAACGTGCCGGGCGACATCCTCGCCTACGACGCGCGCGACCGGGAAGTTCATGTGGAAGTTCCACGTGATTCCGCGGCCGGGCGAGGTCGGCCACGACACCTGGGAGAACGACGCGTGGCGGACGACCGGCGACGTGTCGTCGTGGGCGCCGCTCTCAGCCGACCCCGAGCGCGGCATCGTCTACGTCCCGACCAACAGCGCGACGCAGGACATGTACGGCGGCTTCCGCCCGGGCAACAACCTGTTCGCCGCGAGCCTCATCGCGCTCGATGTCAAGACCGGCAAGCGGTTGTGGCACTACCAGATGGTGCACCACGACGTGTGGAACTACGACACGCCGACGGCGCCGATCGTCATGGACGTGAACGTCGGCGGACGCCGGATCCCCGGCGTGTTCCAGGCCACGAAGCAGGCGATTCTGTACGCGTTCAATCGGCAGACCGGCGAGCCGATCTGGGGATTCGAGGAGCGGCCGGTGCCGGCGTCGAAGGTGCCCGGCGAGAAGCTGTCGCCGACGCAGCCGTTCCCGATCAAGCCCGCGCCGTACGAGTTCATCGGCCGCAGCGAAGAGCACCTGATCGACTACACGCCCGAGATCAAGGAGCTCGCGCTGCAAGCGCGCGATGCAGCAGGGCCTGCTCGTGCCGCCGTTCAATCCGCCGACGCATCGCGGCAATGCGGAGAAGCGCCGGGCCGGGGCGGTTCTGTCCGGGCGAAACCGGCGGCATCGAACATCACGCATCCGCCCGCCGCCGATCCGACGACGGGCATCATCTACATCCCGTCGCACAGCGGCTGCGGATCGCGCGTCGTGGTGCCGGGCAAGGAACTCGACTGCTTCGGCCAGACGGGCACGACGGTCACCGCGTGGGTGCCGACGAGCGCCGGCTGCACGGGCGCGTCGGTGGACGCGGCCATCGAGATGTATCCGGAGGCCGCGAAGAAGGCCGGCGCCGTGGCGGGTCGCGGCGGTGTGAGCGGCGGCGATGACGCGCCCGCCGGCGGCGGCGGTCGTGGCGGCGCGCGGTGGCGGCGGCCGCGGCGCGGCGGCGCTGCGGCTGCCGCGCGATCCGCTTGGCGGGCTGCCCGCTCTTCAAGGGACCGGTCGGCCGCATCACGGCGATCGACCTGAACACCGGCGAGCACCTGTGGGTGATGCCGTACGGCGATGCGCCGCAGGAGCAGCAGGATGCGATTCGCAACCATCCGCTGCTGAAGGGCGTGGCAACGTCGATCCGAACCTCGGACGCACCGGCCTCGGCGGCCTCATGGTGACGGCGACGATGCTGCTCGCGCCGGGGCAGACGGCGGACGGCAACGCCGTACCTGTTCGCGATCGACAAGCGCACCGGCCAGCGGCTCGGCAAGGTCGCGACCGCGGGCCTGAGCCGCTACGGGATGATGACCTACATGCACCAGGGCAAGCAGTACATCGTCGTGCAGCTGTCGAACGGGCTGCAGGCGTTCGCGCTGCCGTAAGTGAATGGCCGATCGTGGACGCGTCGGCCGACGATGACTCCCGAGCCGTCGCCGTTCTCGACAACCACGGCTCCTTCGGATGCGCGTTCCACCGGCGCGAGCCCCGCGTGATGTCCTGACCGCGGGCGTCTTCACCCCTGGCACGGTGCTCGCCGGCCGGTATCGCGTGATCGCGCTGCTCGGGCGCGGCGGCATGGGCGAGGTGTACCGGGCCGACGATCTGAAACTCGGGATGGCCGTGGCGCTCAAGTTCCTGCCGCGCGCACTCGCGGCGGATCCGTCGCGATATCAGCGCTTCCTCGCGGAAATTCGCCTGTCGCGTCAGGTGTCGCATCCGAACGTCTGCCGTGTGCACGACATCGCGGACATCGACGGCATGCCGGTTCTGTCGATGGAGTACATCGACGGCGAGGATCTCGCCTCGCTCTTGAAGCGCATCGGACGGCTGCCCGCGGACAAGGCGCTCGACATCGCCAGGCAAATCGCGGCCGGCCTGGCCGCAGCGCACAACCGCGGCGTGCTCCACCGCGATCTGAAGCCGGCCAACATCATGCTCGACGGCCGCGGCGGCGTCCGCATCACCGACTTCGGCCTGGCCGTCGCGGTGGACGCCGGGCCCCGGGAGAACGACGTCTCCGGCACGCCGGCGTACATGGCGCCGGAACAGTTCACCGGTGGCGGCGCGTCGGTGCGCAGCGACATCTACGGGCTCGGGCTCGTGCTGTACGAGCTGTATACCGGGCGCACGGCGTTCTCGGCACCCTCGCTCGACGCGCTGATCGATCGCAAACGCCACGACACGCCGGCGCTGCCGAGCACGCTCGTCACGGACATGGATCCCTCGGTCGAACGCGTGATCGTGTCGAGCATTGCCAGCGACCCGCAGGCGCGTCCCGCGTCGGTCGCTCACGTGGCCGCGGCCCTACCGGGAGGCAGTCTGCTCGAAGCGGCGCTGCTCGCCGGGCAGACGCCCTCGCCAGAGCTCGTCGCGGCGATGGGTACGAACACGGGCCTGTCACCCTCGATGGCCTGGGGGCTGGTGGCACTGCTGATCGCCGGCAGCGTCGCCGCGCTCAGTCTCGGCGACCGGTTCCTGCTCTGGCGCGGCGGCGCGCTGGAACGATCGCCCGACGCGCTCGCCGAACGCGCGCGCGATGTCCTGACGGCGCTGGGGCATCCCCGTGACCTGGCGTACCGGGCCTCCGGCTTCGAGACCGACGTCGAGTATCTGCGCGACATCCGGAACCGCGATCATTCCCGCGCGCGCTGGAACGAGCCGAGCCCCGGGTTCTTCCGCTTCTGGTATCGCGAGAGTCCGCAGCCGCTGGAGAGTTGGCGCTTCGTGATGCGCTACGGCAATTTCTCGCGCGTCGATCCCGTCGATCCCCCGCTGGACGTGGCCGGCATGACGCGACTCAAGCTGGATCCGAGCGGGACGGCTCGTGGATCTGATGGTCGTCCCGCCACCGGTTCCAGAAGCCGCCGCGCCGATGGCACGCCCGATTGGCGCGCGCTGCTGACGGCCGGCGGCTACGATCCGGCGGCCTGGCGATCGGTGGCGCCTGGCCGCACGCCGCCGTTCTACGCCGACGCGCGCGCGGCATGGGAAGGGACGTGGCCGCTTCGGACCGACTTGCCGGTGCGCCTCGAAGCGGCGGCACTCCGCGGACGTCCGGTCTACTTCGAAGCGATCTTCCCGTGGTCCACGCCTGCGCGCACGTCGGCGGCGCTGCTGAACGCCGCAGAACGCGCCACCATCGTGTTCTTCGTCGTGACCGCTGCGGCTCTCATCGCTGTTGCGGCCGTGCTCGCCTCGCGTAACGTTCGCGCCGGCCGCGGCGATCGCCGCGGCGCGGTCCGTCTCTCAACATTCATCCTCGGGTGCATGTTCGTGGCCTGGGTGTTCGGGGAAACGCACGTCGCCGCGCTTGGGGAGGCCACCCTGCTGGCGATGGCGCTGTCGTGGGCGCTGCTCGTCGCTGGCTGCTGCTGGCTCGGCTATCTCGCGGCCGAGCCGTTCGTACGGCGTCAATGGCCGCACATGCTGGTGGCGTGGACCCGCGCTGCTCGGCGGACGCGTCCGCGATCCGCTGGTCGGCCGCGACGTCCTCATCGGCTGCGCGGCGGGCGCCGTCACCGCGGTGCTCGGTCTCACCGGACTCGTCGCACCCACGCTGTTCGGCCGCGCGCCGGACGTGGTACCTGCCGACATCATCGGCGTCGTGTATGGCGTGCAGCGTGTCGTGCCGCTCCTGCTGTGGCGAGCCGCGCAGAGCGTCTTCACGGGGCTCAGCGCCGTGTTCGTGCTGGTCGTCCTCCGTGTCGCCCTCGGCCGCCGCGGATTGGCGATCGCGGCGTTTGTCGCGGTTGTCGCGCTCGCGTACTCCGTGTCGAGTGGCGACTTCTGGATGACGCTCGCCTCGAATCTTGTCGTCAACGCCTTCTTCGTGCTGATTCTGGTGCGAGTCGGACTTCTGGCCTCTGTCGTGACGTTCTACGTGGCCGGGCTGTTCATCGTCTTTCCGGTCACCGTGCAGTTGTCACGCTGGTACGCCGGCGCCGGCGTGAGCGCGCTCCTCGTACTCGCCGCGCTGGCCGCATTTGGATTTGTGACCGCCGTGCGCACCAGGCCGACCGTCGGTTGACGGCGGACGGCAACACGTACTGTTCGCGATCGACAAGCGCACGGGTCAGCGTCTTGGCAAGGTCGCGACCGCGGGCTCGAGCCGTCAACGGGTTGATGCCGTACATGCACCAGGGCAAGCCGGCATTGTTGTGCAGCTGGGAACGGGCTGCAGGCATTCGCGCTGCCGTAAGCATCGCGGCTCACGGCGCTGCCGGTCGCGCCTGCCATACTGGGAGGCGTGGCGCACCTCACAGCTCTAGCATTGGCATTCGTGCTCGCAGCGGCGGCCTCACTCGAGCCGCGAGCGGCGAGTGCAGCAGGGCGCTGGAACGGCCGGCTTCAGATTCGCGACGGCGCGTTTGTCGACGGTCGCGGGGATCCGGTGCTGCCATTGTGCGCGCACTTCGGCGAGGCCTTCAGCGCCTGGATCCGCGACCAGGCTGCGGTGGAGGCGCAGTTGCAGGAGATTGGCCGCGCCGGTTACGACTGCATTCGCTTCTGGGACAACCTGGGCGAGTACTCGGAGGCGTGGCGCGGCAAGGAAGTGTCGCCCTTCTCGTGGACGACCGTCGAGGGCGTGCGTGTCACGGCCACGCCCGATTACTACAGCAAGCTCGAACAGTTCCTGAGGCGCCTCAAAGCAGATTGGTTTGGCCGCGCATCACAGTCGCGGCGATCTCGGGCGCAAGACAAATGCGGTGCCGCTCGAACGCGTCGTGGCGCATTCGCAATTGATTGCGCAAATCTACGACCGCGTCGGCTGGGACGTGCTGGCTCTCTACGAGGGCAACAACGAGGATTTCCAGAACGGCAACTTCGGACCGGCTGGCCTGCAGCGCATTGTCGAACCGATTAGATCGCGCGGCGCGCTGGTCGCCTCGTCGTGTCCGGCCGGCTGCAGCGAAGATCCGTCGGACGTGGTCGCTTACTCGCGAGGTTTTTCGGTGCGGTATTACCACGGCCTGCGCGAAGGGTCGCCAGCAGAACGACTCGAGCGACGGTTCACGAGTGGCTACGATCGGCCGAACGGAGCGCCGCCGCTCGGCTGGGATGGCGAGCCCATCGGACCCAACCATGACGCGGGCCCGGGCGTCACGATCGACAACACTGAGGACGTCGAGGAGCTGGCGCTATTGCATGCCATGACGCTCGTCGGTGGAAAATCGGCGGCCACTTACATGTCGCAGCACGGGGTGTTCTGGCGCGGTCCGATTGACCGTCAGGCTGGCTTTGCCGCCACTCCGCGCGTCCGCGCCCTGCTCCGCAGCTTCGCTCCCGACGTGATGCGATGGACCCTCTCTCACGGCGGCCGTCAGGAGGCGGTGCTGCGATCGGCGGGCGGCTACTTCGGTGACGAGGGCGTCAAGCACGGGCCGGCGCGGCTCGATCAGGCCGTCAGCCCCGATGGCCGTCGCGTCGTCGGATTCGTGTACGGCGGCCGTCCCCCGGCGCGTGTTCGCAACGAACTGAACTGCGCGGCGGAGGTCACGATCGTCGCGGCACTGCCAAATGAAGACCTGCAGACCGAGCGCATCCGGCTCGAACCCGGAGCGACGCACGAGGTCGATTACCGCATTGGCCGACTGATCCTGGCCGCGTGCCTCTCCTGACCGTCACGTCGGGATGGCTCGACTCGACGTGCGTCCTACAATCATTTAGCGCCGCCCGTCGGCCGCGCGGCTGGTCAGGCGCGACGGCCCGCGGCTCCTATTCTGGGGAGAAACCGACCGGTCTGCTCCGCATAGGCTTGATAGGAGTCACCAAACCGCGCCAGCAGGTGCCGTTCCTCAATTCGGGTGCGTCCGATCATCAGGATGAACGCCAGACCACCGGTCAAGAAAAGGAACCAGTTGGCCGCCGCCACTGAACTGGCCAGGATGGCAAGTCCCGATGCGTCGTAAAACGGATGGCGAACCCAGCGGTATGGACCGGTGGTCACGAGCGAGTGCGCTTTTCTGGTGACCACGGTGTCGGTGAGGTTAGGTCCGAGGGTGCGAACGGTCCAAATCAGCAGTCCGCCGGCGAGGACACCCGCACCGGCTCCTGCCCACCGCAACCAACCCGCGCTGTGTCGCGCTATTCGAGCAGCTTCGCCTTCAGTGCTGACAGGTCGGCGTCGGAAACGCCTAATCCCTTCCGACGATATTCGTCGAACGATCCGTGGACGCCGCATCCGATGCTCTTGAAGAACGACACGCATTGTGGCGCCAACGGATGGACGGCGTAAACACATGGGTCTGTGCTGAAGCATGGCCCAGCGTGACGTCGTGCCGAGAATGAGCGGTATGCTAGCCGCGACCGCCAGTGTCTTCCAGACAATCATGACGGACCGGTCCCGGCCCTGGTCTCTTTCCCACTACCGCGTCATCTCCAAGCTGGGCGCCGGCGGCATGGGCGAAGTCTATCTGGCCGAAGACACGCGCCTGAATCGCAAGGTCGCCATCAAGTTGCTGCCGGCTGACGGTGACCCGCAATGAGGACAGCGTCCGGCGCTTCGTGCAGGAAGCCCAGGCGGCCTCCGCACTCAACCATCCGAACATCATCACCGTGCACGACATCGGGGAAAGCGACGACGGACGCTTCATCGTCATGGAGCTGGTGTCCGGCACGACGCTGCGGGCGCTGCCGGAGGCGCGACGTGACCGTCGCGACGTTAGTCCCTCTGTTCGCCCAGATGGCCAGGGCGCTGTCCGCCGCCCATGCGGCCGGGATTACGCATCGCGATCTGAAGCCGGAAAACATCATGGTGCGTGACGACGGCTACGTCAAAGTGCTGGACTTCGGCCTGGCGCGACTGTCGGCTGGCCACGCGGACGACACCGAGCCGACCGTGACGCGGCAGACGGCGTTCGGCCAGGTGATGGGAACGGTGAAGTACATGTCACCCGAGCAAGCCCGCGGCGAAATCGCTGGCCCTGCCCTCCGACATCTTCTCTCTGGGGATGGTCTTCTACGAGCTCGTCGCCGGACGCCATCCCTTCACCGCCGACACCACGCTGGGCTACCTGCACGCGATCACGTCTCACACGCCTCTGCCGCTGAGCAACGTCGCTGGCGCCCTCGACTCGTTGATCTCCCGGATGCTCGCCAAGGACGCCACGACGCGTCCCACGGCCGGCGAGGTGCACGCCGTACTCGCCGCGATCGAGCGGAGTGACATCGCTCCTGCGCTCGGGTCGGCGCAGGCCGCCCGCCAGTCGATCGCCGTGCTGCCCTTCGCCAACATGAGCGCGGAGAAGGATCAGGAGTACTTCGCTGACGGGTTGGCCGAGGAGATCATCAATCTGCTGGCACAAGTGGCCGGTTTGAAAGTGATCGCGCGCACGTCGGCGTTTGCGTTCCGGGGCAAGGAACAGGACATCCGAGGGATTGCCGAGATCCTCGGCGTGCGGACGATTCTGGAAGGGAGCGTGCGACGCGCGGGGAGCCGGGTCCGCGTCACGGCGCAGCTGGTCAACGCCGCCGACGGATCGCATCTCTGGTCGCAGCGCTTCGATCGCGAGTTGACCGATGTGTTCGCGGTGCAGGACGAGATTGCCATCGGCGATTGCCGCCGCTCTGCAGATCGACGTTTACGGCGCACGTCCGACAAGCGGGGATACAAGCCGGCGTTTGCCGCATACGAAGCGCTGTTGAGGGCCCGGCATCACTTCAATCAACTGACGCCCGAATCGATGGCGCGGGGCCAGGAATCCGTCGAGCGGGCGATCGCTCTCGATCCGGGATTTGCCGCGCCACACGCGGAACTCAGCCTGCAATATGGCGTCATGGCGGCGTCCGGGCATGCGATCGGCTCACGAAGTCCAGCCGCTCGGCAAGGCGGCGGCCAAGCGGGCACTCGCGCTGGACTCCGTCGCTTCCCGAAGGCCTCGCCAACCTGGGCAGGATCGCCGCGTTTTACGAGTATGACTGGAAGGAAGCCGGGCGGCTGTTCACGCTGGCGATGGCGCGCGATCCGGCGCCGCCGGCCCTGCGTCAACTCTACGCCCTCTACCTGCTGCACACGGGGCGAACCGGCCGAGGCATCGAGGAGATGGAGCGCGCGCTGCAAGAGGATCCGCTGAACTCCTACTTCCGCGTGATTCTGTCGATGGGGCTTGCAGATCGCCGGCCAGGATGCGCAAGCCGCCGCCGAATGCCACCGTATCCTGGAAGTCGACGACGAGCTACTTCCTGGCCTATTGGAGCCTTGCCTTGATTCATCTCGAGCGAGGAGCGCTTGAAGAGTCGGTTCGCGCGGCCGAAAAGGCTCATTCGCTGGCGCCTTGGAGCTTGCCGGTGGCGGGTCATCTGGCTGGCGTGTTGACGCGGGCGGGCGACGCTAGCCGCGCGAGCTGCAGTCCTGCGAGCGCTGGGAGACGGCACGGCGTATGGCGCTCCGCTCGGCTTCGTTGGTTACTCACCTGACGTGTTCGGAAATCGATCTGGCGGCGGATTGGGCCGAAAAGGCCATCGCTCAACGCTAGCCGGTGAATTTCTCTCTACTTGCGGCTTCCGCTGGCGGCGGAGTTGAGGGCCAGCCCGCGCTGGCCGGCACTCGCGCAGATGATGAATATGGCGGACATGTCCTGAGACACGCCCAATCGATCAGCGACCGCTGCCCGGAGCGGTCGCGCCCACGAGCGTGGGCCAGTTGAGGAGGACA
>CAVREM010000005.1:0-11110 GCA_963720005.1 uncultured Acidobacteriota bacterium
TCGGCATGCACTACAACCGAGTGCTGCAGTAGTGGTGACTGCACGGTTCCCTTTGATGGCGGGCTTGGCGTGAAGAGTCCTCTCGACCGGTGATCATGGCGTTTACGCGCGTGGCGTCCGCAGTGATCCACATCGGCGCACGCGATTTCTGGCGCAAATCCGCCGACAGCGTCCATGTTTACGCGCGGAGTCTTCGCAGTGATCCGCGGACCCGCAGGTAAACACGAACGCCGGTCGGGCTCAAGGCGTGCTATCATCCGCGGCCCTCAACAAGATGGAAGCCGTCGCCGACTCGCAGCTTCCGGTGGATCCTTGCGAACGAGCCCGGAGCGGTCTACTGAATACTAGTTAGCTTGCTGGACTGGTGTCAGTGGAAATACAAATAGCTATTCGGTGCACTTGAGGGAAGGGGAGCTGATTTGCGTATCGACAGCCCTACGCGTGTTCCGGACGACGCCGGTCGGAGCGAGCGTGGTTATCAGCTAGTCGTAGGTCTGGCCACCGACCGAGGGATAGCCGACCGGGATTGTGACCGGGTCAAGGTTCACATTCCACTCGTCCGCCGAGGAGACCACAAGATAGCCGAGCTGTTTCACCAAGTTGTCTGGAGCGAATCAGCGTGGACCGATTTGACGGCAATGTTCGGGGACCCTCTCGATAGGGGCGCAATCTCGCAACCCTTTGCTTCGAAGTCGCGCTCGACAAGACGGCGTATTGGCTGAGCACTCTGCTACCTGTGGTGGCGAGGTCGGAGGTCGCGGAGCTACAGTTCATGTACGGCGAGGCGCGTTTGTTGTACCATAAATCAGCCAGGTCGTGTTGTCATTCTGGCTCTTGTCCCCAGCTTTTCGCTCGGTGGCAACGAGGTAACGAACACGAGGCAAGCTAACACCGGCTGCACCCGACGCCGCGCAATGGTGTGTTGTGACTCCGCGCGGCGCGGGTGAGCCGTGACGTTAGACGGACATTCTGTCTTCTGACGAGGAAAAACAATAGCCAACCAGACTGATTGGTGTCGAGGCGCCACCGCCGGAATTGTGGGCCCTCTTGCGCAAGCCCATGCCTGCGGGTGGCGCGGGACTTCCGAGGGCCAGCGTTTCGGCAAGCAATCAACGCGGTGCTGAAGGACGATGGTAGGCTTGCTCGGTGAAGGTCCGCGACGTCCATCGCGCTGATCAATCAGACGGTTGGCCTGTCGTTCGCACCAAAGGAAGTCACCGACAATTTCGACATCCGACGAAGCGTGGAACGGTGACCATCGCGGGCAATCCCGGCGTTGACGTCCCGCCCGGCACGCTCGGCGGCATCTTGAAGCAGGCGGGCCTGAAGAAACAGGAGACCCAGAGCATGCGATACCTCGTCGTTCTGGAAAATGGACCGACGTCCGTCGGCGCGTACGTACCCGATCTCCCGGGTTGTGTGGTTGCCGCGGCGACACGAGACGAGGCGTTGACGCTCATCCGCGAGGCAATGAGTTTCACATCGAGGGCCTCAAGCAGAACGGGGAGCCGGTTCCACTACCGTCGTCGACAGGCGAGATCGTCGACGTTCATGCCGCCTAACATGGCGATGGAGCCGGCGGCGTTCAGCGTCTCGGTCCATTCGACATCGGGCCGCCGCGGCTCATCGCCAAGACGTTAGGCGGCCACAGATAGCGAGATGCCGAGAATTGTTGTCGTCCTTGTATTGGGGGCAGTGCTCGCCACGGGCCAGGCTGCCGCACAAGTGCCGGAAACCAAGTGCGACATGGGGCAATACAAGCCTGCCCGACTGGCTCACGGGCTGGTTACGTGGCAATCGTGTGGCTGGAACCCGCAAGATCCTCCTGTTTATGTCAATCCGTTCTACATTCGGGGCGATTTCGACGGCACCGGTCCACTCGATGTAGCGGTGCTCGTCGTGGAAAAAGCGACCGGCAAACGGGGAATATTAGTGGTGCAGCATCCATTGTGACCGCACACCTGCTGGGGGCTGGAACTCCAATTGGTAACGGTGGCGATGATTTCAAGTGGCTTGGGTATTGGAGAGTGCGAAGCGCCTACTGCGGATGAAGAACGTGTTCAAGGATCCGGTCCCACGTTGCGTTCGGCGAGGTTCTCTACGTCAGTCAAGCCGGAGGCTGCGAGTGGATGGATCGGCTGGAGCGGGTCGCGCGTACCTGTGGTATCAGGGCGCGGATTGACTGCCGTCTAACAGCCGCTGCAGCCGACGAGCGGTGCGGAGGAGCGAGGGGATCGAAGAGTTGTAGATCCGCCGCTCGCGGCTGAGCGGCAGGACGTTAGCCACACTAGCCTCGAACCAATACCTGGAGGGAGTACTTGATGATGAGGCTGGGCCGAGTTCTGGATCTCCTTCCGTCGTTGGTGCTCGTGTGCCCAGTTCTGGCCTATGCGGGGCAGAACGAATCTGGTCCGACGGCTGTTCCGTGCCGCGAGCCACTTTCAACATTTCGCAATGGGCTGTTCAATTTCGGGGAAGGCCCGGTGCGCCTGAAGGACGGAAGGGGTTGTGTGAAGGCGCGACCGGAAGATCCAGGATGTGATTGGAGCGTTGCCCTGACGAGAGCAGAAACGTGGGGCGTCGGCGGTCAACTCGTGTTGGTCGTGATCAACCGGAATCATGAGGCTGGCAGCGGCGCATTTGACTCGGTCTTTTGGTACACCTGCGAGCGAGGCACGTTGGTCTCCGTGTGGTCACAGAGCTACTTGTATGGCGCGACGATTGTGATGGGGCAGGAATCAGACCTCTGGATCACCAGCGGGGTCTGGCGCCCTGGCGACGCGATGTGCTGTCCATCCCAGGAACGTCGAGAGCACCTGGCCTGGAACGGAGCGAGAAGGTCCGTCGTGCTCCTAGGATCCGAGGTCACAGCACGACGAGGCCAAAGGTGAACAGGGTGGCTAACCTCGCGCTGGAGCCGACGGGCCCACAGTCGGTGGGAGTAAGAGGTTAGGTCCGCTGTGATGGGGCCGTCACAGGTTAATCAAGGCCTGGACGAGAAAACCGCGAGCTGTCGCGGCCGCGGGGGTGTCGTCGAGCATGTGGCCGGCACCAGCGTAGATGAACACGCCGCGCGCGGCTGACGCACTGACGCGATCGCGGAGCGCCGTCGCATTCCGGACCGGGACCTCCACATCGGCCTCGCCCTGGTGGATCTGAAACGGCGGCAGCCGATCCGCGAAGTAGAGCGGCGACGCCGCCGCGATCCGCCTTCGCCGCTCGGTCAGCGGCAACGCGTCTCTCCTCGCACAAACCAATCGAGGAACTGGCTCTCGCGCGTGTCGGGTGGGAGACCGGCGTCGCGCGACGCGTCGTCCAGGCGGCTGACCCAATCGACGCCGGGACGACCCATCGCGACGAAGAAGTCGGTCGGCGGCGCGAAGGCCAACACGGCCTTGATGCGCCGATCGCGCTGGCCGGCGATCAGGGCGACGCCGCGGGCGGACGCAGCAGCTCCGCGAAGGTCCAGGCGCAAGACTGCGCGATGAGCAGAGAAAGCGCGATGCGGAGCGCAGCCCGCAGGAACACTCCAGAAGTGTTATACAACGACCATGAGACTGAACACCTTCCTGAACTTCGGCGGGAATTGCGAAGAGGCCTTCCGCTTCTACGAGCAGCAGCTCGGCGGATCGATCACGATGCTGATGCGGCGCGCCGACTCGCCCGACCAGCCGCCCGAAACCTGGCCCGGCTGGGAGCAGTCGATCCAGTACGGGATGATGAACATCGGCGAGACGGCGCTGATGGGATCCGACGTGCCGCCGGGGCGCTTTCAGCCGATGCGCAGCGTGTATCTATCGCTCACAGTCGACAGCGCCGCCGAGGCCGAGCGCGTCTGGGGAGTGCTCGCTGACGGCGCGCAGATCTTCATGCCGATGGCGGAAACGTTCTTCGCCACACGCTTCGGTCAGCTCAGGGACAAGTTCGGGACGTCGTGGATGGTGATGGCACTTCGGCCGCAGACTTAATCGCCGGGTGCCGGGTGCTGGGTGCCGGGTGCGGGTGCTGGGTGCCGGGTGCCGCCAAGCACCTATCAACTCACCAACTCACCAACTCTCTCTCTAACTCTCCAACTGCAGGTATGGTCAGTCCATGACGCGTTTGAGCTTCCTGGTGCGGGTGCGATACTCGAACGTGCCGCACCGGCGCGGACATTCGAAATAGTCCCACTGCTCACGGTGCTTCATGCTCACGCCGCCCATGTGGCTGCGGAGGTACCGCAACGGCTTGTCGCAGTTCGGGCAGGTCAGGAGCGGCGGAGCGGTCGGCGGCACGACCGTGTCGCCGCGCTGAAGTGCCTTCTTCAGCGAGATGCCTGCCGCGCGCTGCCGCCCGACCCGTTCGATCACCTCGTGGGCCCGGGCGAACCGCGTCTGCGCCGTGGCTTGTGCGGCCGTGCCCTGCAGCCGCAGCTCATGCGATCGTTGCACCACCCGTTCGATCGACTTCAATAACGCCTCAGGCAGGCAGGGCTTGGTCAGCACCGCCTGGGCGCCGGCCGCCGCGGCCCGCGCGAGATTGGCGGCGGTCGCGTCGCTCGAGACGAAGACGATCGGGATGTGGGCGGTGCTGCAATCCCTCTTGAGCAGTTCGGAAAGAATCAGGCCGTCGAAGCCGGGCAGGCGCGTTTCGCTCACCACCACGTCGGGCCGCTCGGCAATCGCCTTGGCGAGCGCCTCCGGCCCGCCGGCCGCGGTGATGACGCGCCACTGATTGAGCTCGAGGAAATCGGTGTACAGGAGGCGGCTGTCGTCGTCTCGATCGACGATGAGGGCGAGCGGCGCGACGTCGAAGCCGGGATGCGGCTCGGTCAGCATGGTCGGACCCTGTTTAGACGATTCCCTATTATCCTTCCATTACGGCGCCAGGTTGAAATTCTCTGAGCCGGCTCCGGTCGAGCGGTTGCTAGCATCTATTGAGCGGCCGGCGGGCCGGCCGCGGCGATGACGCGCCTTTATCCCCCTGTTTCCGCGCCAGGTGGAAATTCCCTGAGCCACTGATCGGCCAGGCGGCGCGCGGCGACGGCGTCGGCGCACGTCTGGAGACGGACGGTCCGGCCCTGGACGCGCAGGTGCAGCTCGTGGTGGCCCTCGACGACGCACAGCACGCATTCGCGGTCGTCCACAGTCCAGAGAGAAACCGGGGGGGATGCCATCCCCGCACGATAGCAAGTACGCATCGACGCCGCAGCTAGCAACAAATTCAGGGTCGGATGAGTGCTTGCTAGCAACTAATGATCCTCGTCAGTCCTTATCGTAGACAGGCCCATGCACCGTGCGATGCGACAGGTATTGCCAGCGTCCGTCGCGCTTCGCGTACACCCGCTCGAACCACACCGTGAACTGCCTGCGCCCGGGTTCAGCGTTCTTGAAGCGGGCGACGTAGCGCCCGTACGTGATCACGACATCTCCATGCACCTCGGTCTTCACCGAGTCGAGCACCCGCGACGCATACGGCGCCCTGGCCACCGTCGCCAGCCAGTCAGCGCGGCTGTCGACGCGCAGCGGCGCGCCGCCGGTCGTCCACCCGTCCCCGTGGGTAAAGGTGAAGGTTGACGCCGATGCGGCATCCACGAAGCGGACGTCGCCTCTGACGACGGCGTCCTCAATCTCACGCTCGAACGCCAGCACCTCCGCGGCGGCCCCGGGCGCCGGCGTGGGAGCCGCGGCCTGCCGCCCCGTCGCCGGCGACGCCGGCTGCTGCGCAGCCAGCGAGGCGGCGGTCAACACGATCAGAATCGACCACGCGTGTGGCCTTCGGCGGGTCATGTCGAGTGCCTTCCACTTCCCGAGGGCTTCGCCCTCGGACTCCCCCACACGCTCACTCGCCCGCTGGCGATCGTCCGATGCGGGCTGCACCTGTAGCTGCGATGAGCACGCTCGACCCATCCCTCGTTCCGTTCTGGCTCTCACGGACGATGCACGCCGAGAGCATCGTATTCCTCACACGCACTGACGGCCCGGGAGAGGGCCGCCTTTTCTTTGCGCCCGATGTGGTCCTGGCCGTGACGAGCGTCGCCGCAGACGTCACCTACATCGAAGGCGCCGACTACCTCGTCGACCGCCGAGCCGGTCGAATCGTGCGAGCGCCAGGGTCGCGCATGCCAGAAACACATCGGAAGTCGATCGCATCCGCAGACGGGGTGTTACTGCACGACCGATTCGTCGCCGTGACATACACCCATTCAGGCGATCCATGGACCTGGCGGCCTCCCGGCACTCCAGGCGCCCTTCCCCGCGTGACCGCGCGACTGAAACGCAGGGAGCCGGTGACGGTCTGTCTGACCGGCGACAGCATCTCGGAAGGCTACGATGTGTCGGGGTTTCACCAGGTGCCACCGTATCAGCCCGCGTTCGGACAGCTGGTGGCGATCGCGCTCGAGCAGAAGTACGGTGCGCCAGTTCAACTGCACAACCTGGCGACCGCTGGATGGACGGCCGCCGACGCGTTGTCGGACACCGCGCGTATCGCCGCTCTGGAGCCCGACCTGGTGATCATCGCCTTCGGCATGAACGACGCGTGCGGCGCCGAGGCCTGCGAGTTCGTCGAGAACGTCTCGAGCGTGATGCGGCGTGTACGCGATGAGGTCACAGACGTGGAGTTCGTGGTCGTCTCCTCCATGCTGCCAACGCCGGAATGCCGCTGGATCATTCCGGCGCGGTTTGAAGAATACAGGGCGGCCCTCGCCGGACTGACTGGCGAAGGGGTGGCTCTTGCCGACGTCACCGGCCTCTGGACGGAGCTGGTCGCCCGTAAGGACCCGCATGACCTCTCGGGAAACGGCTTGAATCACCCGAACGACTTCGGTCATCGCGTCTACGCCCACGCGATTCTCGACCGGTTGTTGGTTGGCGGACCTGAGAGGTCCGCCCTACGCTGATGAACCTGCACTCCTCGCGGGTCGTCAATATCGGCGACCTCCGGCGGCTGGCCGAGCGTCGCCTCCCTCGTGCCGTCTTCGATTACATCGATGGCGGGGCTGACGGCGAGCGCACGCTTCGCGACAACTGCCTCGCCTTCGAGCGTGTGACGCTGCGTCCCCGCGGCGCGGTCGCGGTCACCGCCGTCGACCTGCGCACCACGGTACTGGGTCAGTCATTCGACCTGCCGTTCCTGCTCGCGCCGATTGGAAGCAGTCGCGTGTTCTACCCGCGCGGCGAGGAGTGCGCGGCGGCAGCAGCCGGAGATGCCGGCACTGGTTACATCCTGTCGACACTTTCCGGCTGCCCTCTCGAGGATGTGCGGGCTGCCACCACACACGCGGCGTGGTATCAGGTGTACCTCGTCGGTGGACGTGAAGTGGCGGAGCGCGCCATCACACGGGCACGGGACGCCGGGTTCTCCGCTCTCGTGCTGACGGTCGACACGCCGGTTTCCGGCATGCGCGAGCGGGATGTTCGAAACGGAGCCGCGGCGCTGCTGAGCGGCAATCCGATCGCGATGATGCCGCACATCGGGCAGGTGCTCGCGCGTCCGCGGTGGCTGTTGGGTTTTCTCCGCGACGGCGGACTCATGCAGTTTCCGAACGTGGTCCTTCCTGGTGGCAGGCCGATGAAGTACGAGAGCGTCGGGCCGGCGCTTGCCCAGTCGGTCGTTGCCTGGCGCGATCTGGACTGGATACGGCAGACATGGAACGGACCGATCGCGGTGAAAGGTATTCTGACGGCCGACGATGCACGGCGCGCCGCGGATGCGGGTGCGAATGCCGTCATCGTGTCGAATCATGGCGGACGGCAGCTGGATGGCGTCGCGGCGAGCTTACGCGCTCTACCCGAAGTTGTTGCGGCCTCCGGTCACCAACTCGAGGTGTTGATGGACGGCGGCATCCGCCGGGGAAGCGACGTCGTCAAGGCCATCTGTCTGGGCGCGAAGGCGGTGCTCGTCGGTCGCGCATATGCGTACGGACTGGGCGCCGCGGGTCAACCTGGCGTCGCACGCGCGATTGAGATCTTGCGGGCGGACATCGCACGGACCCTTGCCCTGCTGGGTGTCGGCAGTATCAGTGCTCTGGATGAGACACTGGTCGAGATGCCTCAGGGGTGGCGAAGTTCCGGCGGTTAGAATGAGCCGATGCAACTCTCGGGTGTGTTCGCGCCGCTGCCGACGCCGTTCGACGCCGACGATCGCCTGGACCTCCCGCGGCTGACGCGCGCCTACGAACGGTTCGCGGCGGGGCCGCTGACCGGCTTCGTCGTGCTCGGCTCGAACGGGGAAGCGCCGCTCCTGGACGACGACGAAAGCGATCGCGCGATCGCGGCGGCGCGCGAGGCGATCCCGCGCGGCCGGCCGTTCATCGTCGGCACCGGCCGCGAGTCGACGCGGGCGGCGATCGCGGCGCACGACACGCGCCGCTGCGCTCGGCGCCGACGCGGTGCTCGTCCGGACGCCCGGCTTCTTCAAGTCGCAGATGACCGCCGACGTCTTCGTCCGGCACTACACGGCCGTTGCCGACGCGTCGCCGGTGCCGGTCCTCCTCTACAACTTCACGGCGGTCACCGGCGTGAACCTGCCGGTCGCCGCGGTGGCGCGGCTGGCCACTCATCCGAACATCGCCGGCATGAAGGAATCGGGCGGCGACATCGCCCAGATCGCGGATCTCGTCGCGAGCACGCCGGCGTCGTTCCAGGTGCTCGCCGGCTCCGCGCTCGACGTTCTACGCCGCGCTGTGCGTCGGCGTCGCCGGCGGCGATTCTCGCGCTCGCGGCGGTGGTGCCCGACGCGTGCGTGCGGCTGTTCGACGCTCACGCGCGAGTCGCGCCACGACGAGGCGCGCGCGCTGCAGCAGCAGCTGGTGCCGCTCGCGCGGCTGCTGGCAGCGGCTACGGCGTCGCCGGGCTCAAGGCGGCGTTGAAGCTCGCCGGGATCGACGCGGGCGAGCCGCGCCCGCCGCTCGCGCCCGCTGCCCGAGAGGGCCGTCGCGGCGCTCGCAGGACGCGCTCGACCGTTTCGAGGAGAGTCAGCCGCATGAGCCTGCTGCCCGACACCGACGCGCATCCTGCTCGGCCCGGGGCCGAGCCTGACGTCGCCGCGCGTGATGCGCGCGATGGCGGCGCCGACGGTCAGCCATCTCGATCCCGATGATGATCGCGCTCCTCGACGACGTCCGCGCGCGGCTCGGCGCGGCTGTTCCGCGCGCCCGACGGCTCGTTCGCGTTTGCGGTGTCGGGCACCGGCACGTCCGGCATGGAAACGGCCGTCGCGAACCTGGTCGCCGACGGCACGCGCGCGCTCGTCATCGTCACCGGCTACTTCGGCGATCGGCTCGCGCAGATGTGCGAGCGCTACGGCGCGACGGTGACGCGGCTCGACGTGGAGTGGGGACGCGCGTGCGATCCCGACGGCGCTCCGCGCGGCGCTCGGCCGGGCGCCCGCCGACATCGTCGCGATGGTGCACGCCGAAACCTCGACCGGCGTGCTGAATCCGGTCGAGCGCTTGCGCCGATCGCGCGCGAGCACGGCGCGCTCGACGATCGTCGACGCGGTGACGTCGCTCGGCGGCCATCCGCTGGACGTCGGCGCGTGGGGCATCGACGCCTGCTACAGCTGCACGCAGAAGTGCCTGGGCGCGCCGTCGGGCCTGGCGCCGGTCGTCGTTCGGACCGCGCGCGCTCGAGCGGCGCGTGAAGTGCCGCAGCTTCTATTTCGATCTGCAGCTGCTCGAGGACTACTGGCTCCGGCGCAAGTACCACCACACGATGTCGTCGCGCGCTCGTCTGCGCGCTCGACGAGGCGCTGGCGATCGTGGAGGAGGAAGGGCTCGAGGCGCGCTGGGCGCGGCACGAGCGGAATCATCGCGCGTTCGTCGACGGCCTGCAGTCGCTCGGGCTGTCGCTGCTGCCGCCGGAGGGCGAGCGGCTCTGGACGCTGAATGCGGTCGCGCGTGCCCGACGGCGTCTGAGGCGCGCAGTCTCGGCAACATACGCCCGTTCCATTCGGCGTATTGGGCTCGGATCCGTTGAAAGACCTCCGGGTGTGAGCCTCGCAGGTCGTTCTTTTCGCCGGGATCGATCGACAGATCGAACGCTGTTCGTTGCCGGATTCCTTGAGGTACTTCCAGTGTCCGCTGCGCCGCCTGGCGGTCGTGGGTGCGCCAGAACAGCGTGCGGTCGAAAGGGGCACGGGCGCCAGTGCAGACCGGCATCAGGTCCTCACCGTCAAGCGGGAACGCCGGTCCGGCGACGTACCGGTCACCGCGAGAATCGTCGCCGTCCAGTCCATCGTGATGACCGCCTGATCGGTCACCCGGCCCGCCGGTATCACGCCCGGCCAGCGCACGATCGCCGGGACGCGAATGCCGCCTTCCCACAGGTAGAACTTCTGAAACGAGAACGGCCAGTTGAACGAGTAGCGCTCGCCGCCGTTGTCGCTGGTGAAGATCACCAGCGTGTTGCGTTCGAGCCTTGCGCGCGCAGCGCTTCGAGCACGCGGCCGATGCCCGCGTCCATGCTCTTCATCATCGACGCATAGATCTTCAGCGATCCGCCGGCGACCATCGGGCCCGCGCCATGGCTCGTGTGGCCGATGGCGGCGTCCTCGGGCCCTTCCCACGGCGAATGCGGCGCGGTGTAGTGAAGGCTGAGGTAGAAGGGCTTCGTCCGGCGGCGGGTGATGAACGCCGCGGCTCGGTCCGACAGCAGGTCGGTCAGGTAGCCCGACCCGCTCGACCGGCTCGAGGTTCTCCCAGAGATCGGTGCCTGGGAGTCGCTGGATCGGTGCGTGAAGTAGTCGGCGGCGCCGCTCAGGATGCCGAAGAACTCGTCGAACCCGTGCTGGTTGGGACCGAACTCCGGCTTCCAGCCGAGGTGCCATTTGCCGATCAGCGCGGTGTCGTAGCCGTTGGCCTTCACCAGCGACGCAACGGTCGGATGATCCGCCGGAAGTCCCTTGTCCCGATCGCGGCCGTCAGCGGCTCGTGCAGTCCGACGTCGAGCCGCTGCGGATACCGTCCGGTCACGAACGCGCACCGCGTCGGCGTGCAGACCGGCGCCGCCGCATAGGCGCTCGTGAACTTCAGCCCTGACGCGCCAGTCCGTCGAGTACCGGCGTCCGATAATCCGGCCGGCCGTAGCAACTGAGATCGCCGTAGCCGAGATCGTCGGCCAGGATGAAC
>CAVREM010000006.1:0-16353 GCA_963720005.1 uncultured Acidobacteriota bacterium
TAGCTACGCGGTGGTGCTCGGCGCCCTTGGGCTCGCCGCGACCGCCACGGGACTCGACAGCACGTCGGGACTCGCGCTGCAGGCCTTCGGACGGACGACCGCGACGTTGATGAATCTGTGCCTGCTGCTCGCACCGCTCGTCGCGGTGCTGATGGGGGCCGGGTCGATCGCGGGTGAGCGCGAGCGCGGAACGCTCGAGCACCTGCTGGCGCAGCCGCTGACGCGCACCGGCCTGCTGCTCGGTAAGCACGCCGGCCTCCTCGTGGCGCTGGTGCTGGCAACGGTCGCCGGCTTCGTGCCCGCGGGCGTACTCATCGCGTCGGCCGCGGGCGCCGGAATGATCGGGCACTATCTGCTGTTCCCCGCGATCGCGTCGCTCGCCGGCGCGGCCATGGCGGGCGTGGGTCTCCTCATTTCCGTGTCGAGCCGTTCGGCGGTCCAGGCGCAAGGCACAGCCGTGTTCGCGTGGTTTGCCTTTGTGCTGCTGTACGACCTGCTGCTGATCGGATCGCTCGCGGCCAGCGGCATGCCGGCCGAGTGGCTGGCCGGTGCGCTCGTGGCGAACCCCGTCGACGCCGCCCGCGTGCTCGGCGTCCTCGCCCTCGAGCCGGACCTGTATCTGCTGGGTCCGGCCGGCGCCTACATCGCGGCGCGCTTCTCTCACGCGGGGGCCGCCGCCCTGCTGCTCGCGGCCCTTGCCTTCTGGACAACGGTACCGGTCGTCTGCGCAAACATGCGATTTGCCCTGCGGCGGCGAGGCCGCGGAGGCCGCGACCGTGTCGCAACACAGGCACTTTCATCGGCGAAGGAGGTCAGGTGCTCATGATTAGAACAGGGACGGTGTTCCTCGCGGCGCTCGCGTTCGCCGGTGCGACGGCCGCATGCTCGTCGGATAGTGATCCATTGGCTTCAGCGTCGACCGCTGCGAAGGCGGCCGCGCCAACGGCGAAGAGCGTCACGCCGGAGATGATCGAGAAGGGAAAGTCCCTCTACCAGGCGAACTGCACGGCCTGCCACGGCGAGAGCGGCAAGGGGGACGGCCCGGGCGCCGGCGTGTTGAAGCCGCCGCCGCGCGACCACACCGACTACGCGTACATGAGCGCGCTGACGGACAAGGAAATCGCGGACGTCATCAGGATGGGAGGCGCGATCAAGGGGCGTCCGCTGATGCCGAGCCATCCGGCGATCAACGGCGCGGCCATGGACTCGCTCGTGGCCTACATCCGCACCCTCAGCGCACCGAAATAGGTTCTTCATTCAGGGGCCGTCCGCGGTGTGGAGATCCGCATGCTCGGCGTGGCCGTCGAGCCGACGCGGTCACGGCCGGGCTATCAGGCGTGCGGCCCTCGCCAGCAGGCGGCCGTCGCGGTCGATGTGCTGCCGCATGCGCCGCAGCAGCGAGGCCGTCAGCACCGCGACGTCTGGTGAATCAGGCGTGGTCTGGAGAAGCCAATCGAGCAGGGTGAGATCTTCGGCGATCTGCTGATGTTCGGCGACGAACTCCTGTCGCGCAGCCGGATCCAGCAGCGACGCGAGTCCCAGGAACGCCTCATCTTCACAGTCGGCAAACGCCAGCAACGCACGCCCGGCGGCAAGCGCATCCTCGGGGCACGTGCAGCGGTCGTGAAGCCGTTCCTCGAGCGCACGCTGCGCCCGGGACCACGCCGCGAGCGCAGGGTGATTGCCGGACGGCTGCATGTATCCGAGCATAAGCGCACCGGGCGGGCTCCGGTATGACGGGGGTCATACAGCGCTGCAATGCCACGTCTCACGCGCATGCGCCGCGCAGCGCTCTGCTGCGTGCCACGCTCACTCCTGCGCCATCGCGTCCAGCGTGCCGCGGTCCAGGATGACGAAGCCGTCCTTCTCGGTGCGGACGACATCCTCCTTGCCCCACCGGCTCATGATGCGGATGCCGGTCTCGATTGTGGTGCCGGTCATGTCCG
Source organism: uncultured Acidobacteriota bacterium (assembly GCA_963720005.1). Lineage (GTDB taxonomy): Bacteria > Acidobacteriota > Vicinamibacteria > Vicinamibacterales > CAVVIG01 > CAVREM01. The sequence goes on from CAVREM010000006.1 coordinate 1,947, forward strand.
CCAGCTCCTGCCGTGAAAGGGCGAGCGGGATGAACGTGCCCCCGCGCTCGGTGCGGCCCATCTCGCCGGCCAGCTTCAGGAACAGCCGCGCAAAGCGCGGTTCGATGCGCGTGCCGCTCAATTGCGCGAGACGGTTGGTCAGCTCGACGAGCCGGACGGTCAGGCCGAGCATCAGGCCGCGGACCAGCGAAGGATGCTCCTCGAGCAGACGGAAGAAGGTGGCGCGCGGAATCACGACGCAGGCCGTGTCTTCGAGCGCGACGGCGCTGGCGGGAAACGGACGGCCATCGTAGGCGGCCACGGCGCCGAGCGGGTCGCCCACGCCGAAAATCTCCAGGATCAGGTCCTTCCCCGTCGGCAGCATCTTGAAGATCTTCACGCGTCCCGACGCGATCGTGTAGAACGCGTCCGACGGCGTCTCCTGCTCGAAGATGACCTGGCCCTTCTCGTAGCGCTTGACCGTGGCGGCCTGCGCAATCGTGTGCAGGTCCTGCGGCGAGAGCTTCCGAAAGACGGGCGTCACCCTCAGAACGCCTTCGACCTCACCTTGGCCGGCCTGCATGCCTGCAATTGTAGCCACGAATCCACCTCGACCGGATCGAGCCGGTTCGCGCGTATGACGGGCGTCATAGGTCACGCGAGCCAACCGCGCCAAGCTAGGTAGAAGGCCGGGCTCCCCGGCAAGACACAAGGAGATCTCATGCGCACTGCTGGCTGCCCTGTCACTGCTTTTTGTCTCGGTCTCGTTCGGCCCCCCGGCGATGGCCACGGCCGCCGATCCGACCCGGACGCTGGACATCATCGGCTCGGACGACATGAAATACAGCATCACGACGATCACCGCGAAGCGCGGCGAAACACTGAGGATTCGCTTGATCTCGAAAGGCACCATCCCGAAAGTCGCCATGGCGCACAACGTCGTCGTGCTCAAGCTCGGCACGGACGTGTTGAAGCTGCTGAAGGACGGGGCGCCGCACCGCGGCACGGACTTCATTCCGCCGGCGATGGTGGACGCGGTCATCGCGAAAACGCCGTTCGCCGGGCCTGGCGAGACCGTCGAGGTGACGTTCACGGTGCCGGCCAAGCCTGGTCAGTACCCGTTCCTCTGCACGTTCGCCGGACATTACCAGGCTGGGATGAAGGGCACTCTCATCGTCAAGTGACGGCGTACCGGCATGTGCCCTTCGGCCAAATCCTGGTAACGGCCAGCGCACACGGTATTGCCGCCGAGAGCCATGTGGCCGGCTTTCAGCACGGCATCGACCGCGACGGCAAGCACAGGCCGCATGCGCCCGTCCCCGCTCACTTCATCGCCGAGCGGCAGCAGTGATTCACGACCCTGGCTATCGCCAGCGTGACAGGCTCAGTCGCTCAGACGGCGATGCTCGCCGCCGTCCATCCCGCTGGATCTTTGTCCGACTGCACCCATCGGCGGAGATCCACGACAACGGAATCGCCGTCGCGGCCAACCAGGTAGCGATCAAGGTTACGTGTGGAGCGCCCGGAGGTGTAGACGCCATCGGGCGTGTACTGCGAATCGTGCTTGGTGCACTGGAACCGGTGATCCTTGGCCACCCACTTCACGGCGTTGTTCTGGTGCGGGCACGAGAGGGCAAACGACAAACACGTGTCCCGCAGAACGCGCGACGATGACCTGGGCGGCGCGGTCGATATTGACGCTGTCGGCAGACGGAATGGGATAGCGGCGTTCAGTGCCGCTCTGGTCGCCCTCGATGAAAGCGACAGGTAGCGCATGCGCGTCGGTTGAGGTGAGACCCAGCAGCGCCGCAGAGAGTCCGAAACAGCCGACTCTCAGAAACCGTCGTCGATCGGTGTCGCACGAAACGCAGTTATCCATGGTCATCCCAGATTGGGCAACGAGGCGCCAATAAGCGTGATCACGAACCAGAGCACCAGGCTCGAGATAGCGGTCGCGTGAAGCCGATTCCAGGCATCGGGCACGCCATGGCGCACACGGCGCCCGCCCTGCAGCTGCAGCCAGCCGTTGGCGAGCAGCATCGCGATAAGGCCTATCTTCAGCCAGAAGATTTTGGAGTGCAGAAACGTTTCCGCGTCAGCAGCCACGAGCAAGGCGCCGCTGACCGTCAGCGCCACAAGTCCCGCCACGACGATGCCGTGGGTGCCCTCCAGTAGCTCGAGCAAACCAGCTTCGCTGGCTTGACAGGCTGCCGTTCGTGCCGGTTCAGTCCAATGTTCCTGTCGGTCGCGCCGAGCCGCCTCGAGCGGCTATTGCCTCCTCGGTTTGGACACCGGCTCGCCGGGAGCCACCAACGTGCCCAGCAGGCGCGGCTTCACTCCCGGACTCAGCGCGGGATAGAACCAGAGGTCGCCCGTGTTCTGGTCGAGCAGGATGTCGCCGCTATTGTAGGCTTCCTGCGGCATCTCGTCGGGGATGCACTTGACGCACACGACCACGAGATTGAGCTTCCCGGCAGTTTCCTGGGCATCGATTCCCTTGCCGTAGCCCGCACCAATTCCGATTACGAGTCCGAGACCGACTAATAGTGCTGCACGCATGATGATCCTTTCGAATTCGCTGCGAACGCGCGTGTCCCCGGCGCGGTGAGCGCGCCGGGGACCGTGAAACGGGCAACGACGGTGACGGTTACCCGACGATGAGCGGTCGCATCATGTCGTGCTCTTCGTGCTCGAGGATGTGGCAGTGCCACACGTACTCGTGCCCGCCGGTCCGCGGGCTCACGCCCGGGTCGGCGACCGTGTCGGTCGTGACACCCGTCACCGGATCGGTCACGGGGATCGTCGGATTCGCCGGCAGGTCGAACTTCATGACCACCGTCGTGCACTCGCCCGGGAACATGACCACCGTTTCCTTCCAGCCCATCTCGTTGGGCGCCGGCGGTGCCGCCTTGGCCGTGAAGTTCGGGTTCAGTCCCGTGTACTGCTTCACGTTGAACGGCTGCCTGGACACGATTTGCGCGTTGGCCAGGTGGAAGTGGATCGGGTGCGCGTCGGCCGTCAGGTTGAAGATCCGCCAGACCTCCGTCGCGCCGGCGACCGGGGTTTCGGTGGCGGGATCCATGTAGGCCAACCCGAAGGCGCCGGGCGCCACGGCCACGTTGGTGCCCAGCAGCTGCGCCAGCCGGCCGAACTCGTCGAAGGCCTCGTTCAGCGTCAGGTCGCGCACCGGCACGCCGGCCGGGGCCGTACCCCACGGCGCGAGCACCGGGGGATCCAGCGGCGGCAGCGTCCAGGCCGCTGGCACCGGCGGGTCTGCCGGAGTGGTCGCAGCCACGACCCGGAATTGCAGGACCGTGCGCGTGTTCGGTCCGAAACCCGGAAGCGGGGGGACCGCCAGCTTGTTGTTGCCGGGGAAGAAGTCCGCGAGCGGCGTTCCGCCGGGGAACGGAACCGGCGCGTCGTTGAACAGGATCACGAACTGCCCGGGCTTCACCTTCGAGAAATCGACGATGACGTCAGCGCGTTCGGCCGGCGCGAGCACCAGCGGCGCTCTCGCGGTTCCGACCAGCGCGCCCTGCGGCGCCACGGCCGGGTCGAGGAACCCACCCTCGGTGCCAATCTGCTGCATGATCGGCCCTGCCGCCGTGCTCGGCTCGGCGCTGTCCGGGAACGTCTTCCCGGCCGACATCACGAGCTGCAGGCTGAGGAAGCGCGTGTTGCACGCGTTCAGCAAGCGGAGGCGATAGCGGCGCGGTTCCACCTCGACGAACGGGAACGCGGTCCCGTTGACGAGCATGGTATCGCCCCAGAACTCCGCGACCAGGGAGGGCGACGGCACCGGAGGCGCTCCAGCCGGCGGCATCAGCATGAAAAACTGCTGATCGTAGAGGTTCGGATACCACAACTGGCCCGGTTTCAGGGGGTCGAACACCTTGTCCTGGAACACGAGGGGGATCTGCTGCGAGGGCAGCGCGCCGGAGCCGACGAGGATCGGCTCGACCGCGGGATCCGTCAGCAGATAGGCGGTCGCGATGCCCGCGTACGCGTTCAGGCGCGTGATGCCGACCGCGTGGTCGTGATACCACATCAGCCGGGCGCTCTGATCGTTGGGGTACCAGTTGTCGGCGGTCATCGCGCCGGTGGTGTCCGGCAGCCAGCGCTTGAAGGACTCGCCCACGACCGGGTCGTTGACGCCAGGCACGAGCGGACCCGTGTTTCCCGGACCGAACCAGTGGAACGGCCCGCCGTCGCTCGGCCACGGGACGTGGCCGCCGTGCAGGTGAACGGAGACCCGGTTGTGCATCGCCATCGTGCGCGGGGTCGACGCCGGGAACAGTCACGTCCACGGGCAGAATGTGCGCGGCCGGGAGCTCGTTCCTGAACCGGATCCGCACAGGCCGGTCCTTCTGCGCGACGATGGCGCCACCGAGGTGGCGATACCCGCTGAGTTGCGCCGTGTTGGAATACCCCCACAGCTTCGTGGGTGGCAGACTCGGGTGCAGTTGATCCATGAACTGCCGGACCGAGATCTCGTAGTAGTCGTAACCGGCGGATGCGCCGGGTCCGGTGGTGACAGGAACGGCAGCCGCCATCTGGCCCAGCCCTCGCAGCGGGGCGATGAACTTCTGCATTCCCGGGGATTGCGCGAAAGCGGCGTAGACGCGTTGCCAGGGCAGCAGCGTCGCAGCACTCGCCATCGCAGTGAGCTTGACGAAGTCACGTCTCTTCACAGGGGAGCCCTCCGGCATCTCTGGGTGGACGACACGGTCGCCGAGATGTGGGAGGCGACCGTATCGGAGGCAAGCTGCAGCGACTCGCCTCGATGATTCGCGTCCGCCTGTTTTCAGGCTGACGGAACATCTCTCACGGTCCGCGAACTGAGCAATAAGCGAGCCCGGCCATGAGTATCGAAAGCCATGAAAATTTGGCGAATGGTGTTGAGAACTCGCTGGACCGATGCGGGAAATCTCTCCAGGTGAGCGAAGATTTCCGCAACCCCGATAGCGCCGTGCGCACGCGCCGTGGCTTCTTCATCAGGACACACGCGGCCCCAGCCAGCCCGCACGCGCCGGCAGGACGAAGCCAATCTGAAGCTAAGTCAGGGCCGCGCCAGCTGCGTGTCGCCCGGCGCGGCGTTTCAATCGATCAAGGAATTGTCGTAGCAGGCCTGTCATCTTCTCTTCGAGAGAGATGGCACGGTGTCGGCGCGCCTCCGACCACGATTCACGCTGCCGGCAGAAGCCTGGTCAGCCCGCCGCATGCGCCATCGCCGCCGGCGACGGCAAATTTCCCGAAACCCCGGAATATTCCGCCGCCGGGCACGGCAATCAGAAGACGTTTCGGCGGAGCACCCAACGAAAACACCGCGTTGACGATGGCATCGGCATTGCGCTTCTGTACGCCCAGCGGCCGCTTGGGTGAAGAGCACCTGCGGGGGCTGCCTGCGCCGGCCGGACCGCTGTCCAGGCGGACGCGAGGCATCGGCGACCTGGAGACTGTATGGCAACGTTATTCTCTGACCGGAGCATCTGGACGATGGTCCACGGCATCGTGCTCGGGGGCGCAGCGCTCATGGGCCTGGCGGCCGCGTTGTTCTCTCTGTACGCTGTGCGCACGTCAGATCGGCCACCGGGCGCGACGCCGTACGAATCGCGGGCTCTTGCCTGGCTGACGGTGTCTACGGCGGTGATGCTCTGGCTCACCGTGCTCGTGGGTACGTACATCATCTTCCCTCCCTACCGGGCGACGCCCCCTGCCGGGATACTGGATCTGAGCCAGTTTCCGCGCTCGTTGCTTCTGGCGAAGCCGGACACGGCGTGGCTCCATGGCTTTGCGATGGAGAGCAAGGAACACATGCCGTGGATTGCCGCGATGCTGGCAACCGCCGTCGCTTTCGTCAGCGTCCGATATCGATCGAAGATGCTCGGCGACGTGCGTCTCCGGACCATGACTGCCACGCTTCTGGCCGTCTGCTTCGCGCTCGTCGCCTTCGTCGCACTGCTCGGTGTGTTCGTGAACAAAGTAGCTCCCCTCCAATAGCACCTCACGCGAGACTGATCATGATTGCCACCACCGTTCCGGTCGAATCAACGGACAAACGCGTCGCAACCGTAAACGGCAGCGCCATGGCCGCTTTTCTGGGCGCCGGAATCGGATCGTTCGCATGGGCGTCATCGTGCTCCTCAATGAAGCGGGCATCTTCGCTGTCCCGGCGTTGTATGCGCCAGCCGGCGGGGTCTCGGGCCGCACGACGCTGGCCACTGTGGTGTGGCTGGTTGCGTGGGGGCTGCTCCACTATCGCTGGAAGGGTCGAGAGATCGCGACAGGCGCGTGTGTCGGCGCTGACGTTGATCCTGCTCGGCCTGGGCATTCTCGCGACCTTTCCGCCGGTCTGGCGATTGTTCTGAGGCGATCCCGGTGACTCACGGCGAACACCGGAAAGGGAATGTCGCTTGCTGTCGAGTGCGGTGACCGTCTTCCCTCCCGAGGAGGCAACCTTGCAGACTGTCAAGCTCGGCGCGAACGTCACCATCTTCCTGCTGTTCTTTGGCATCTCGCTGCTCGATGCCGTCCGTTCGCACGACTGGCTCAGGGCTTTACTGTGGCTGGCGCTCGGCGTGGTCTTCCTGCGTGCGGACGCGCTGAAGCCAAGGGCGTGACGGAGGCGCGCTGGTGTGAGCGCCGCTATGGACAGGGTTTTTCAGCCTGCGCTCACGACTTTTGACGATGGCGAGCCCATATTGAAAGATGGAGACAGGATCATGGCTACACCATCCGGCAGGTTGTTGCTGTGGAGTCCTCGGATTCTCGGCATCCTCCTGAGTCTGTTCGTTGGTATGTTCGCACTCGACGCATTCGGCCACGGTCAGCCGTTCTTCGCGGCGCTTCCCGGCTTCCTCGTTGCACCTGATCCCGGCCCTCGTGCTGCTGGCGCTGGTCGGCGCGTCGTGGCGATTGGAGTGGATTGGGGGACTGGCATTCATCGGCTTGGCCATCTTCTACGCGGTGATGGCGAACGGCCATATCGAGTGGATGCTTGTGATCTCGGGGCCGCTGGCAGTCGTGGGAGCGCTGTTCTGGTGGAGCTGGTTCCGGCACAGCGAGTTGCGCGTATCGTGAACCGAGCCGGCCAGCCCACCGCACAGTGGTCTACTGGCCTTCAAGACGTCCGCCCGAAGGAGTCGGGTGAGCTCGTCTGCCGTCCGGTTCCTGGAACGTCCTCCGTAAGGCGAGCAGGGCGAGCGCGTGAAACGCGACGATGATCAGGCATGGGATCCGCACGACGGTCCATTCCAGAGTGACGTCCGCTTCGCCGTGATAGATGTCCTGAAGCGCCAGGCTGGCCACAAGAATCGCAATCATCGACAGCCATCCGAGTCCCAGGGCAAGGCGACGCGCCGTCCGTTGGCTCATCGAGCCGGATTGTAACGTAGTCAATTCTCAGATTGTCCGACTATCCCCTCCGGCCCTCGTTTGCGAGGTCATGCCTGGCGGATTTTTCCGAGCCCCTGCGAGATTTTCCGCACCGGCATGCACGATTCCCGACGGCGACGCGGTGGTTCCGGCGTAATCCTTTGAACTCCTCAACCTCCGTGGTGGCCCGAGGGTTGCTCTCGTCCCTTCAGTTCCAGGAGTTCGTCTCAACGGCCTCCTCAGCCGAGTCAGGAGCACACCTCGTGGCGCCGGACATCGACCCGCGCGATCCTCGTGCACCGTCTGCCGCCGGTCCGCACGATGCGGCCGCTCTACGTCGATCGCCTGCCGCCGTGCAACAGCGCCTGCCCGGCCGGCGAGAACGTGCAGGCGTGGCTCGCCGAAGCGCAGGCCGGCCGGTATCGGCAGGCCTGGGAGATCATCGTCCGCGACAATCCCCTGCCGGCGGTTCACGGACGCGTCTGCTACCACCCGTGCGAGGACTCGTGCAACCGCAAGGACGTCGACGAGGCGGTCAGCATCCACGCCGTCGAGCGGTTCCTCGGCGACAGGGCGCTCGAGGAAGGCTGGACGGTCCGGCCCGCGCATCCCCCTTCAGGCAAGCGCGTGCTCGTCGTCGGCGCAGGGCCGAGCGGCCTGTCGACAGCGTGGCACCTGGCCCTCCTGGGCCACACGGTCGTCATCCACGAAGCGGGGCCGCTGGCGGGCGGCATGATGCACTTCGGCATCCCGAAATACCGCCTGCCGCGCGAAGTGCTCGACGCCGAGATCGATCGCATCAGAAGCCTGGGCGTCGACGATCGTCCTCAATCACAAGGTCCGAGGACCTCATGGCCGAAAAGGCCGACGGACAGTTCGACGCGGTGTTCCTGGCCGTCGGGGCGCACCTGAGCAGGCGTCAGGACATCCCGGCACGGGACGCCGGCAAGATCTACGACGCGCTGCAGTTTCTCGAGCGCGTCGAGGTCGGCGACCGGCCGAAGATCGGCCGTCGCGTCGCGATCTACGGCGGCGGCAACACGGCGATGGACGCGGCGCGCACCGCCCGGCGGCTCGGCGCCGATCCGCTCATCATCTACCGCCGCACGCGCGAGCAGATGCCGGCGCACGACTTCGAGGCCGACGAGGCGATCGAGGAAGGCGTCAAGATTCACTGGCTGCGCACGATCAAGCAGATCGACGGCACGACCTTCACGGTCGAAGTGATGAAGCTGGACGAAAAGGGCTTTCCGCAGCCCACCGGCGAAGTCGAGACGCTCGAGGCCGACTCGCTCATCCTCGCGCTCGGCCAGGACACCGACACCGCGTTCCTGAAGACGGTGCCTGGCATCGCATTCCGGAAGGACGGCACGGTGATCGTCGGGCCCGACATGCAGACCGGGTGCGCCGGCGTGTTCGCCGGCGGCGACATGGTGCCGTTCGATCGGACGGTCACGACCGCGGTCGGCCACGGCAAGAAGGCGGCGCGCACCATCGACGCGTGGCTGCGCGGTCGACGACGTACATCGCGCCGCCGAAGCACGAAGTGGCCAGCTTCGAGATGCTGCGCCTCTGGTATCACGCCGAAGCGAAGAAGCGCGGTCAGAGCCGCATCGACATCGAGCGCCGGCGCCAGACGTTCGACGAGGTCGTCGGCGGCCTCGATCCCGGCGCGGCGCGATACGAGGCGCAGCGCTGCCTGTCGTGCGGCAACTGCTTCGAATGCGACGGCTGCTACTCGGCGTGCCCGGAGCAGGCGGTGATCAAGCTCGGGCCCGGCCGGCGCTACGAGTACGACTTCGACAAGTGCACCGGCTGCGCGATCTGCTACGACCAGTGCCCGTGCGGCGCGATCACGATGGTCGCCGGAACCGGACGCTGACAGCGGCGCCCGTAGCTGCAGGCTCAGGCGACTCGGATCCGAGAGAGGGACATCGAGCATGGCCCGGACGATGAAGACGCTCGACGGGAACGAGGCGGCGGCCTCGATCGCCTATCGCGTGAACGAGATCTGCGCGATCTACCCGATCACGCCCTCCTCGACGATGGGCGAGCTGGCCGACCAGTGGGCGTCCGAAGGGCGGAAGAACATCTGGGGCACGGTGCCGCACGTGGTCGAGATGCAGAGCGAGGGTGGCGCCGCGGGCGCCGTGCACGGCGCGCTGCAGACCGGCGCGATGACGACGACCTTCACGGCGTCGCAGGGCCTGCTGCTGATGATCCCGAACATGTTCAAGATCGCCGGCGAGCTGACGCCGACGGTGTTTCACGTCGCGGCGCGCTCGCTGGCCGCGCAGGCGCTCTCGATCTTCGGCGATCACTCCGACGTGATGGCCGCGCGGATGACCGGCTGGGCGATGCTCTGTTCGAGCTCGGTGCAGGAGGCGCACGACCTGGCGCTCATCGCCGAGAACGCGACGCTCGCCTCGCGCATCCCGTTCGTCCATTTCTTCGACGGCTTCCGCACGTCGCACGAAATCAGCAAGATCGAAATGCTCGACGACGAGGACGTGCGCGCGATGATCGACGACGATCTGGTGTTCGCGCACCGCAAGCGCGGCGCTCAACCCCGATCGGCCGGTCGTCCGCGGCGTGGCGCAGAATCCCGACGTCTACTTCCAGGGCCGCGAGACGGTGAACCCGTACTACGCCGCGCTTGCCGGGCCACGTGCAGACGGCGATGGACCGGTTCGCGGCGCTCACCGGGACGGCAGTACAAGCTGTTCGACTATTTCGGCGCCGCCGATGCCGAGCGCGTGCTCGTGCTGATGGGCTCCGGCGCGGAGACGGCGCGCGAGACGATCGAGTACCTCAACGCGCGCGGCGCCAGGCTCGGGCTCGTCCAGGTGCACCTGTTCCGGCCGTTCTCGGTCGACGATCTGCTCGACGCCATTCCGCTGACGGCCCAGATCGATTGCCGTGCTCGATCGCACGAAGGAGCCCGGCGCGCCGGGCGAGCCGCTCTATCAGGATGTCGTCACCGCGTTCGCCGAGGCCGTCGGCACCGGCCGCCGCGCGTTCATGCCCCGCATCGTCGGCGGCCGCTACGGCCTGTCGTCGAAGGAGTTCACGCCGGCGATGGTGAAGGCGGTGTTCGACAACCTGCGCGGCCGCCTCGCCGAAGAACCACTTCACCGTCGGCATCAACGACGACGTCTCGCACACCAGCCTCGACTACGACCGCACGTTCGTCACCGAGGACGAGGACGTCGTCGGCTGCGTGTTCTACGGCCTCGGCGCGGACGGCACCGTCGGGGCGAACAAGAACTCGATCAAGATCATCGGCGAGGAGACCGCCGGGCTACGCGCAGGGCTTCTTCGTCTACGACTCGAAGAAGTCCGGCTCGAAGACGACGTCGCACCTGCGGTTCGGGCCGCGGCCGATTCGCTCGACGTACCTCGTGCAGCGCGCCCGCTTCGTCGCCTGCCACCAGTTCCAGTTCGTCGAGCAGGTCGAGATGCTGCGCGAGGCGATCGACGGCGCGGTGTTCCTGCTCAACAGCCCGTTCGGTCCCGACCGGGTCTGGGACGAGCTGCCGCGCCGCATGCAGGAGGACCTGATCCGCAAGCGGATCCGCCTCTACGTCATCGACGCCGACACGGTCGCGGCCGACGCCGGGCATGGCGGGACGCATCAACACCATCATGCAGACCTGCTTCTTCGCGATCTCGGGCGTGCTGCCGCGCGAGGAGGCGATCCGGAAGATCAAGGCCGCCATCGAGGCAACCTACGGGAAGAAGGGCCGCGAGCTCGTCGAGCAGAACTTCGCGGCCGTGGACCGGACGCTCGAGTCATCTTCACGAGGTGACGCTGCCTGCGGCGCCGACCAGCACCCGCCCGCGGCTGCCGGTCGTGCCGCCGCAGGCGCCCGCAGTTCGTCCAGCAGGTCACCGCCATGATGATGGCCGGGCGCGGCGACGAGCTGCCGGTCAGCGCGATGCCGGCCGACGGCACGTATCCGTCGGGCACGACGCAGTGGGAGAAGCGGAACATCTCGGACCTGGTGCCGGCGTGGAAGCCGGAGATCTGCATCCAGTGCGGCAACTGCGCGATGGTCTGTCCGCACTCCGTCATCCGCGCGCGTTACTACGACGAGTCGGCGCTGGCCTCGGCGCCGGCCGGGTTTGCCTCGGCGCCGCTCGCCGGGCGCGGCTTCCCGAACCTGCGGTTCACGCTGCAGGTGGCGGTCGAAGACTGCACGGGCTGCGAGCTGTGCGTCGAGGTCTGCCCGGCCCGGAGCCTCGAAGCCGCCGGCGTCCGCGCCATCAACATGGAGCCGAAGGCGCCGCATCCTCGAGCGCGAGCGCGGCAATCTCGCGTTCTTCGCGACGCTGCCCGACAATCGCCCGGCGGGTCTCGAGACGTCGCTCGTCCGCGGGATCCAGTACCTGACGCCGCTGTTCGAGTACTCGGGCGCGTGCGCCGGCTGCGGCGAAACGCCGTATCTGCGGCTGCTCACGCAGCTGTTCGGCGATCGGCTGCTGGTGGCGAATGCGACGGGCTGCTCCTCCATCTACGGCGGCAACCTGCCGACGACGCCGTGGACGGTCAACAAGGAGGGGCGCGGCCCCGCGTGGGCCAACTCGCTGTTCGAAGACAACGCGGAGTTCGGGCTCGGCTACCGGCTCTCGCTCGACAAGCACCGCGAGCAGGCCGCGGAGCTGCTCAAGGCGCTCGAGCCGCAGCTCGGGACCGCGCGGGTCAGCGGAGATCCTCGACGCGCGCCAGCTCACTCAGGACGACGTGGACGCGCAACGGCGGCGCGTCGCGGCGCTCGATGCCGAGCTCGCGCGGATGGACGATCGGCGGGCCGCGACCCTGCGGACCCTCACCGGAGCACCTGGTCCGCCGCAGCGTCTGGATTGTCGGCGGCGACGGCTGGGCGTACGACATCGGCTACGGCGGGCTCGATCACGTGCTCGCGTCGGGCCGCAACGTCAACATCCTCGTGCTCGACACGGAGGTCTACTCGAACACCGGCGGGCAGGCCTCGAAGTCCACGCCGCGCGGCGCGGTCGCGAAGTTCGCCGCCGGCGGCAAGCGCGGGCCGCAAGAAGGATCTCGGGCTGATGGCGGTGGCGTACGGCAACGTCTACGTCGCGCAGATCGCGATGGGCGCGTCCGCGCAGCAGACCGTGGACGCCTTCCTCGAGGCCGAAGCGCACGAAGGCCCGTCGATCATCATCGCCTACAGCCACTGCATCGCCCACGGCATCAACATGCGCTTCGGCATGCGGCAGCAGAAGCTCGCGGTCGACTGCGGGCACTGGCCGCTCTATCGATACCGGCCGGCGAGCGACGGCCGCGCGCACGAGGAGTTCGTGCTCGACTCGGTCGCGCCGTCGATCCCGTTGAAGGCGTACGCGTACAACGAAATCCGCTACAAGATGCTCTCCTACACGAAACCGGAGGAGGCCAGGCAGCTCCTCGAGCTGGCGCAGGAGGACGTCGATCAGCGCTGGCGGATCTACACGAGCATGGCCGAACGCTGGCCCGCGGCCAGCCGGCGCGGCCAGGGAGAGCCGGGCAGCCACGTCGACGCACGCGGTGGAGTCCCTATGAACCTGACGACCCGCTACATGGGCCTGACGCTGAAGAACCCGATGGTGGCCTCGGCGTCGCCGCTGTCGCAGAGCCTGGACACGATCCGGCGGCTCGAAGACCACGGCGCCGCGGCGGTCGTCATGTTCTCGCTCTTCGAGGAGCAGATCCGGCACGACATGGACGCCCTCGACCATTTCATGTCCGTCGGCACGGACAGCTTCGGCGAGGCGCTGTCGTATTTTCCCGTCGTGGACGACTGCGACGTCGGGCCGACGCAGTATCTCGAGCTCCTCCGCAAGGCGAGTGCGGCGGTGGACATCCCGATCATCGCCAGCCTGAACGGCACGAGCGATCGCGGCTGGATCGACTTCGCCACGCTGATGCAGGAGGCGGGCGCGAAGGGCATCGAGCTGAACATCTACTACATTCCGACGGCGATGGATCGCACCGGCGCGCAGATCGAGGAGCAGTATCTCGACGTCGTGGCGCGGGTCAAGTCCGCCGTCACGATTCCGGTCGCGGTGAAGGTCGGGCCCGTACTTCAGCTCGTTCGCCCACATGGCCGGCCGCCTCGATCGCGCGGGCGCTGACGCGCTGGTGCTGTTCAACCGGTTCTATCAGCCGGACTTCGACATCGAGACCCGCGACGGTGGTCCCCTCCCTGACGCTGAGCCGGCCGGACGAGATCCGCCTGCCGCTGCTCTGGATCGCGCTGCTGCACGGGCACGTGAAGGCGTCGCTGGCCGCGACGACCGGCGTGCACAGCGCGGTCGAGGCGCATCAAGTACCTGATGGCCGGCGCCGACGTCGTGATGAGCACGTCGGCGCTGCTGCAGCAGGGCCCGCCGTGTCTCTCGCGGCTCATCGCGGAGCTCATCCGACTGGATGGAGAAGAAGGGCTACGAGTCGGTCGACCAGCTGCGCGGATCGATGAGCCAGCAGTCGATCCCCGAATCGATGGCGTTCGTGCGCGGCAACTACATCAAGATCCTGGAGAGCTACAAGCCGCCGGCGAAGTAGCGCCCGCGAGGGCCCGTCAGGCTTTCGCCTTTGCCTGGATCGACTCGATGTACTTGACGAGGTTCTCGATACGAGCCGCGTTGACGGCATCCCGGCTGTCGAGGCCCTTGAAGATCGGTCCCCACACCGGCATGTCGCTCGAGCCGTGAGCCGGCGTCGTGAGCCGGCCCTCGCCCTTGATGAATGCCGCCACTCTCTCAGCCGGGAACGTGCCGCGGTTGCGCTGGGCGAGCGTGGTCAGGTCCGGCGGTGGCACTTTCAGCGCGGGTGCCGCGCTCCCACTCCCCTTGCCGTCGCGACCATGGCAGGACGAACAGTAAAACTGGAAGAGGTCGCGGCCTGCCGTGGACTTGATGACAAAGTCAGGGGTCTTTGGAATCGTCGTTTGAGCGGCCCTCAGGAGCGGCAGGCCTGTGGCGAGCACTAGCGCAGCCAGCGCACCGACGGGCAGGAAAATCGGGAGTTTCACAACAGACCTCCAAGGACGAC
>CAVREM010000007.1:0-60762 GCA_963720005.1 uncultured Acidobacteriota bacterium
CCGATCGGTTGATTCGCTGAACGCCTCCACCATTGGTCGCCACCCAGAGCACGCCACGCGAGGTTTCCAGAAAGTCGTTGATCCCAGCGTCTGGCAACAAGGGTGGAACAACGTTGGTGGAAAAGCTGTGCCCGTCGAAGCGGCTCAAGCCATATGCCGTGAACAACCAGAGGAGTCTGCGGGCAACCGGTAACGACACTCTATAGGCTTTCGTGGGCCAGGCTGAGGGATGCCGTGTAATTTTAACCGCCAGTCACTCAGACCAGGCTCCGCCGAAAAGGGCGAAAGCCACGCCCGCCACCCCATGGCGCGGCCCTTCCTCAGCGCGCGCTAATCCGGTCGAGGTCGCTTTGATCGCCGTTCGGCAGCACCGATCATCGCGATGGAAAACGGCCTCCTTCAGCATCCGGCCCTCCGCCGGTGATCAGCCGGCCCCACCTCCCCATTGGTTATGCCCCGGATAGATCGACTACGAATCGTCCGCGCGCCTGGCCGCTGAGCAGCGTCGCAAACGCGTCGTGAAGCTCGCCGAGCGGCAGCGTCTGCGTCGCGGTTGCGAGGTGCGCCGGCTTGAGGTCACCGGCGAGACGCCGCCACACCTCCAGGCGCGTCGCGGCCGGGCACATCACTGAATCGATGCCGAGCAGCTTCACGCCGCGCAGGATGAACGGCAGCACCGTCATCTTGAGCTCGGTGCCGCCGGTCAGCCCCGAATTCGGCGATGCAGCCGCCGTACATCATCGTCCGCGTCAGCCAGGCGAGCATGTCGCCGCCGACCGGATCCACGGCACCGGCCCACATCGACTTCTCGAGCGGCCGCGTGCCCATGTCGAGCGAGCCCCGCGTCAGGACGTTCGTCGCGCCGAGCATGCGCAAGTAATCGGCTTCGTGTGCCTTGCCCGTCAGCGCCGTCACCGAGTAGCCTCGCGCCGTCAGCGCTTGAATCGCGACGCTGCCAACACCACCGGTCGCGCCGGTCACGATGACTGGGCCGCTCGATGGCGTCAGACCGTTCCGCTCCATCTCGACGATCGACAGCGCCGCCGTGAATCCCGCGGTGCCGATGGCCATCGCGTCAAAGAGGGACAGGCCTCGGCAAGGGCACCACCCACTCGGCCGGCACTCGAGCGTAGGCGGCATAGCCGCCGTCGTGAGCCACGCCCAGATCGTAGCCGGTGACGAGCACCGGATCGCCTGCCTTGAAGCGCGCGTCGGCACTCGATTCGACGGTGCCCGCGACATCGATGCCGCCGACGAGCGGAAAGCGGCGCATGATCTTGCCCGCGCCAGTCGCCGCAAGGGCGTCCTTGTAGTTGACGCTCGAGTATGCCGCCTTGATCACGACGGCGCCGGCGCTCAACTGGTCGAGCGAGACCTGGTCGATGCGCCCGGAGATCTTTCCGTTCTCGTCAAAGACTCTGAATGCGTTGAACATCTGCGGATGCCCGGCCTCTCACCTGTCGCCTGTTCATTTCCAACTTCATTTGCAGCCATGCCTGGCGAGTTTCCTCGACCGAGCCTTCATCTTCGATCGTCGTGATGTCGCCGGGATCGCGGTCGAGGATCACCGCCTTCAGCACGCGGCGCATCAGCTTGCCGCTTCGCGTCTTGGGCAGCATCCCGACGAAGTTCAACTCTCCGATCACCGCCACCGGGCCCAGTTCACGACGGACCGTGTCGATCACCGCCTTGCGCAGGTCCGCCGAAGGCGTGTGGCCGTGCTTCAACAGCACGAACGCCGAAATCACCTCGCCGCGCAGGTCGTCGGGACGGCCGACAACGGCGCACTCGGCGACGGCCGGGTGCTTCAGGCACGCGCTCTCGACCTCGATCGTGCCGATGCGGTGGCCGGCGATCTTGATGATCTCGTCGGCACGGCCGCCGAACCACACGTATCCGTCCTCGTCGATGTGCGCGGCGTCGCCGCTGTAGTAGACGCCCGGAATGCGCTGCCAGTAATCGCGGCCATACCGTTCGGGCTCGCCCCACAGTCCCGCGGTGAGCCCTGGAAACGGGCGCTTCAGGACCATGATGCCTTTTTCGTCGCGGCGCACGGCGTGCCGTCGAGCGAGACGACCGCCGCCTCGATGCCGGGCAGCGGGATCGCCGCTGACCCCGGCTTGATCGGCAGCATGCCGAGACCGTACGGGTTGCCGAACACCGGTCCGCTCGTCTCGGTCTGCCACATATGGTCGATCACGGGCACGCGGCCGCCGAGAATCGTGTTCTGCAGCCAGTCCCAGGCGGGGGGATTGAGCACTTCACCGGCACAGACGACGCGCTCGAGACGAGAGTGATCGATCGAGAGCAGCGGCTCGTTGCCGTAGCGCATCAGCATCCGGACAGCGGTCGGCGACGTGAAGATGCCGGTGACGCCGAACTCCTCGACCGCCGAACGCCAGTTGGCGTTGGCGTGCGGATAATCGAGCGCGCCCTCGAACGCGATCGTGGTACAGCCGATGAGCAGCGGCGCGTACACCATGTAGCTGTGGCCGACGATCCAGCCGATGTCGGACGTCGCCCACCAGACGTCGGTCGGCCTCAAGCCAAAGCACCACTTCCCCATCGTGACGACGTGGACCTGGTAGCCGCCGTGCGTGTGAATCGCGAGCTTCGGTTTCGCCGTCGTGCCCGAGGTCGCCAGGATGAACGCCGGCTCGTTCGATTCCATCACGGCGTGGCCCGAGTCGGCCGTCGCCGCCACGCAGGAAGTCGTCCCACGTGATGTGCGATCCGCCACGTGGAGCGCCACCACGATTGAGGACGACCACGCGTTCGACCGATTCACCGGCCACCGGCAGGGCCTCCTCGACGATCGGCAACAGCGGGACGTTCTGGCCCTTGCGATAGGTGACGTCGGTCGTGAACACCGCGCGCGAGCCGCTGGCCGCGATGCGGTCGCCAAGCGCCTGCGCGCCGAATCCGGCGAACACGATCGAATGAATCGCGCCGATGCGCACCGTCGCGAGCATCAGCGCGATCGACTCCGGGCACGGCGGCATGTAGATGGTGATCCGGTCGCCCTTTCCGATGCCGAGTCCGCGCAGCGCCGCCGCGATGCGCTTCACCTGGTGCAGCAGCTGCGCGTAGGTCTGCACGACGCGCTCGCCGCGCTCGTTGATGTAGATGAGCGCCGCACGCCCGCCGTGCCCGTCGATCACGTGACGATCGACGGCGTTATAGCCGAGATTCGTCTCGCCGCCGACGAACCAGCGGAACGTCGGCGGGATCCCACTCGAAGACACGATCCCACCTGCGGAACCATCTCAGTTCGTCTGCCGCTCGCGCCCACAACGCGTCAGGGTCGCGGCGCCCTTCGTCAATCCAGCGCTGGATGATCGGTGTGATGAGGGTCATGGCTGGCCAGAGGAGTCTACTCCTCATCGCCGCGCTTCCAACGCGGCATAACGATGATGCCTCAGCGGCCGGAAGAATGGCGAACGGCGCCCGCCGGGCGTCATTCGTGCGGGCGGCGATGCAACCCAAATAGCTAGGTAACCGATCCTCAACCGGGCCGTGGCGTCAGCAATGGCCTCGCTCATCGCGATGGTGGCTGGCAGTCCGGCACGAACAAATCGTTCGGCGCATCGGACGGGTCGAGGCCGGCTGCCTGCCGCGACGGATCTTCGACGTCGAGGCGCCTGTTCACGAACAGCACTTCGTACGCCCAGGCGGGAAACGGCTCCAACCCCTCGATGCAACTGAAATTGTTGAAGTGCAGATGCGCGACGTGGAAGTGCTTCTTCAGACGCTGGATCAGCGCAGAGTACCTGACGATCGAAGGGCCACTCACCCTCAGCGCTCTGGATCCAGTGAAACTCGATCGCCAGCTGGTCAATCCGTTGCAACACAGCGTCGGATGTCGCGAGCAGGGACTCCCATTCGGCGCCTTCCACGTCCATCTTGACGACGACGCGCTTCTCACGGTCGCTGTTCTTGGTCAGCTGGTTCTCAATCGAATCGAACAGCCGTTGCTCGACGGTCGATTTCGACCCGCCGACACATTCCGCATGAAACGTCGTCTTGCCGCCGGGGCACGCAGGGGCCTTCGTGTCGAAGCAGTCGTATTGATGGAGGGGCACGTTGAGCCTGGTCGAGATGTCGCACCCCCATTGGTCATACCCGGAGATCCCGTAGGAATAGCCGGCCTCGACGCCGTCGAGCAGGTTCGCGCACATCAGATATCCGCCGTCGTTGGCCTCACCGAACCGTTCGAGCGTGCACTTCTTCAGCGCGACGGGTTGGAGTTCCGTCAGTAACGATCGTCGCAATGTTTCCTGAACCGAGAGCGCCTCTTGCGCCAGGCGATTCCGGTAGACCTTGACCTGGTTGCGTATCGCAAGACCCAGCACAATCATCAGGATCAGTGCCCCGGCAACCGCCCACGGCCAGCGTCGAATCATGGTCTCTCCTGCACTTCCTCGAAGGCCTTCGTGTAGAATGCCCCGCACCCGCGCCGTGTCCCTGCGCCTTGTCATCGCCTCGCTCGTGACGGCGACGGTGGCCGCTCAGCCGCCGCCCACTCTGGCGCCCACGAAGGTGTCCTCGACGGCGATCCAGATCGACTACGACGTCCGCGTGCCGATGCGCGATGGGGTGACGCTGTCGGCCGACATCTACCGGCCCAAGGACGGCCGGCCCGCGCCGGTGATCCTCGTGCGCACGCCGTATGATAACGGCGTCGCCGGGCACGTGGCCGCCGGCAAGCACTGGGCCTCGCGGAACTACGTGTACGTGGTGCAGGACGTGCGCGGGCGCGGCGAGTCGGACGGTGAGTTCTACCCGATCGTCACCGAAGCCGACGACGGCTACGACACGATCGAGTGGCTGGCGAAGCAGCCGTGGTCCACCGGCAAGGTGGGCATGATGGGCGGGTCGTATCTCGGATGGGTGCAGCTCTACGCCGCCATCCGGAAGCCACCGGCACTGAAGGCGCTCATCCCCGCGGTGACCCCGCCCGATCCCGACCGCAACTTCCCGGTCCAGTTCGGCGCCTACGGACCCTCCACGCTCTCGTGGCTCGCCACGTTGTCCGGCAAGACGATGCAGGACATCTCCGAGCACGACCTGCGCGCGGCCTACGGGCACCGGCCGCTGTACGAGGCGGACCGCCTCCTGGGCCGCACGCTGAAGGTATGGCGCGACTGGCTCGATCATCCGACGCGCGATGCCTACTGGGAGGCGCAGAGCTTCCAGCGTGCGCTGAAGGACGTCTCGATCCCGATGCTCCACATCAGCGGCTGGTACGACGACGTGCTGGTGGGCACCACCGAGAACTACGCCATCACGCGCGACACGCCGCACCAGTTCCTGCTCGTCGGCCCCTGGGGGCATCGCATCAACCTGGGCCGGCGGATCGGCGCCATCGACTTCGGCCCCGATGCGGTGCTGGATCTGGACGCCGTCTACGAGCGCTGGTTCGATCGGTGGCTGAAGGACATCAAGAACGGCGTCGAGACCATGCCCGCGGTCCGCTACTTCGTGATGGGGGCAAACGCCTGGCGCACGGCGCCGGCGTGGCCGCTGCGGGAGATGACGCCGACGCGGTTCTACCTGTCGAGCGGCGGTCGCGCGAACTCACGCCTCGGCGACGGCCGGCTGCTGCGTCGGTCGCCGACCACCGACGAGCCCGCGGACCACTACCGCGCCGATCCGGCCGATCCGTTCCCCTTCGTCACTGACGACGCGTATTCACAGATTGGCGGGCCCGACGACTACGCGACGGTCGAGTTGCGCGCCGACGCGCTCGTCTACACGTCCGATGCGTTCACCACGCCGACCACGATGTGCGGGCCGATGACGGTGTCGCTCATCGCCGCGTCGTCGGCGCGCGACACGGACTGGGCGGCCAAGGTGCTGGCGGTGCGACCCGACGGCTTCGTGCTGCGATTGAACGACGGCATCGTCCGCGCCCGCTTCCGCCGCGGCTTCGCCCACGAGGCGCTGCTGACGCCTGGCGCCGTCGAGACCTACACGATCGACGCGTGGTCGACGTGCATCGAACTCCAGCCTGGCTGGCGCGTGCGGCTCGAGATTGCTTCCCATGCGTTCCCCAAGTTCGACGTCAACCTCCAGACGGGCGGCCCGATCGGCAAGGAGGTGAACGGCGTGGTCGCGGATCAAACCGTGTACCACGATCGCACCCGCGTGTCGTACGTCGAGCTGCCGATCGTGCCGTAGGCCTCGAGCTTCGTCATCGACAAGGGCGGCGAAAAGGACTAAAGACAACCTCGAGAGGAGCCGGCCATGAGGGTAGGCGACGTCATAGCGGAGGTCATGAAGCGCGAGCGCGCGAAAGTGCTGTTCGTCTACCCGCTCACTCCCCTGACGGAGTACGCGGCCGCCGCCGATATTCGTCCAATCGTGGTCCGCCAGGAGCGCGTCGGCTGCGCCATGGCCGATGCCGGTGGCCGCCTGAGCTCGGGCGACGACGTGGCGGTGTTCGCCTGCCAGGGTGGCCCCGGTATCGAGAACGCGTTCGGCGCGGTGGCCCAGGCCTACTCCGAGGGTGTGCCGCTGGTGGTGCTCGTCCCCGGACCGTCGCGCGCATTGGCCAATGTGCCGCCGAACTTCAGCGCGACGTTGAATTATCAGCACATCACCAAGAGCGCCGAAACGGTGACGACGCCAGAGATGATCGTGCCGGCCCTGCGGCGCGCCTTCACGCTCGCGCGAAACGGCCGCCCCGGCCCGTGTCTGGTCGAGGTGTGCGACGTGTTTCAAAGCGGAGGTTCCGTCGCTCACGACGGTCGCCGAGCTCAGCTACGAGCCCACCCGGCGGACGCTCATCGCTCCGGATCCCAGGGCGATCGACGCCGCGGCCGAGGTCTTGATCAAGGCGAAGATGCCGCTGATCTACGCCGGGTCAAGGCGTGCACTACGCGAAGGCATGGCCCGAGCTCATGCAGGTGGCGGAGTTGCTCGAGGCCCCGGTCGGTACGAGCATGGAGGGGAAAAGCGCGTTCCCCGAAACTCACCCGCTTGGCGCTCGGCGCCGGCGGCAATACCATGTCGCGGGCGCTGGCGACTCACGTTCAACGAGTCGGACGTGGTCTTCGGCGTCGGCGTGAGCTTCAGCCCCGGCTATTCCATCAGATGGCCGACGAAGGGCAAGCGCTTCATCCACAGCACCGTGGACGAGCGGGACCTCAACAAGATTATTCCGACCAAACATCCGGTGCTTGGCGATGCCAAGCTCACGCTCGCGATGCTGCACCAGGCGCTGAGCGAGCGGCTGCGCGGCAAGCCGCGCGGTCTTACTCGCGAGGTCGCCGCGCGCATCGAGGAGCCAGAACGGCCCATGGCTCGAAGCGTGGATGCCGTACCTCACGAGCAATGCGAAGCCGCTGTCGCCCTACCGCGTCATCTACGATCTGCTGCAGACCGTCGATGTGGCCAACACGATCATCACGCACGATGCCGGCAGCCCGCGCGATGAAATGATCCCGTTCTGGAAATCGGTGACGCCACTGAGCTACTTCGGCTGGGGCAAGACCACGCAGCTCGGCTACGGGCTCGGCCTCACGATGGGCGCCAAGGTCGCGCATCCTGAAAAGCTGTGCATCAACTTCTGGGGCGAGGCCGCGATCGGCATGACCGGCATGGACTTCGAAACCTGCGTCCGCTGCCAGATTCCGATCATGTCGATCCTGTCCAACAACTTCGGGATGAAGACGGAATACGCGGCGATGAAACTGTCACACGAGAAGTACCGCACGTGCGACATCTCGGGCAATTACGCCGAATTCGCCAAGGCCATGGGCGGTTACGGCGAGCGTGTGACGGAGCCGGAGCAAGTCGTCCATGCGATCGTGAACGGTATCCGAGCGACGAAGGAAGGTAAGCCCGTGCTGCTCGAATTCATCACGACGCAGGATGTGCACCTCTCGTCCAGCGGCGCGATGCCGGCTGCCCGTCGAGTCGGCTGCGGAGTGACGAACCGGCGAGGCGTCACATGTTCATCTCGAAGAAGTATCTCGACCGGCGGACCTTTCTGCGCGGCATGGGTGCGACCATCGCGCTGCCTCTGCTCGACGCCATGGTTCCCGCGCGCACGGCGCTGGCGGCCACCGCCGCCAGACCGATGCCGCGCATGGCGTTCGTCTACTTTCCGCACGGCGCGATCATGAACGAGTGGACGCCGGCAGACGCCGGCCGTCAATTCCAACTCGGCAGGATCCTCGAGCCGCTCGCGCCGTTCAAGGAGCGGCTGACGATCGTCAGCGGCCTCGAGAACCGCCATGCGTACGGTCCGGTGCACGCGATCACGCCCGGCACCTGGCTTTCCGGGGTGTCGCCTGCGAGCGAGCGCCGATTCGACGCCGGCATGAACGGCGGACCAGATTGCCGCGCAACACATCGGCCGGGACACCCTGCTGCCGTCAATTGAAGTCGCCACGGAAGCGCCAAAGAGGATCGCGGCCGGAGCGTGGGAAGGCGACTACAGCGACAGCTTGGGATCGACGATCTCGTTTCGCGGGCCGTCGACGCCGCTGCCGATGGAATTCAGCCCGCGCAACGTCTTCGATAAGCTGTTCGCTCGCGGGCGCGACGGCCGACGAGCGCGCCTTGCGCGCGCGGAGCGCGGAACGAGCATCCTCGATCTCGTTGCGGCGGCAGCCGCGGATTTGCAAAAGCGGCTCGGTCGTTCGGACCGCGCGCGTGCTGTGCGATTACCTGGACACCGTCCGCGATGTCGAGCATCGAGTGGAGAAGGCCGAAACGCGGCTGCTGCCGGGCGTCGAGTCGCCGGCCGGTGTGGCGACCGCGTTCGCTGAACGTATGAATCTGATGTTCGACATGATCGCGCTCGCGTTCCAGGCAGACATCACGCGCGTCGCATCGTTCATGATGGCGGCCGAAACCAGTCAGATGACGTACGACCACCTGGGAGTGCCCGATTCATTCCATCTGCTGTCGCATCACCAGAACGATCCGGCGAAGATCGAGAAGCTCGTTCGGGTCCAGGCCTACCACACGCGCGTGTTCGCCTCGTTCGTGCGGAAGCTCGCGGAGATGCCCGACGGAGACGGCTCGATGCTCGATCGCTCGCTGATCCTGTACGGCAGCAACATGAGCAACAGTCATGCGCACGACCACTTCCCGTTGCCACTGGCGGTGATCGGTGGCGGTTGCGGCACAGCTGCGCGGGGGCCAGCATCTGCGCTACCCCGACCGCACACCGCCGTCGAACGTGTTGCTGACGATGCTGCATCGGTGCGGCGTGCCGGTGGAGTCGATCGGCGACAGCACGGGCGAGTGCGCCGAGGTCGAACTGAGGGCCCGTTCCCAGGGTGCCAACCTCCTTGCTCCCCGTAGCGTCTAAGGGGGAGGACCGTCATGCCACCCCTGACGCTGCTGCAAGGGAACGCTCGACCTCCTGTCCTCAGGCGCCTATCCGGGCAACCGCGTCCATGGCTACGCCATCGCGACGCTGGTCCGCGAGCAGACCGGCGGCGATCTGTCCGTCGAAGACGCCGCACTCTATCAGGCGCTGCACCGCCTGCACCGGCAGGAGCCTCGTCGATGCCGAGTGGGGCCATCCGAGAACAACCGCCGCGCGCGCTTTTACACGCTGACCGCGGCCGGCCGCACGCGGCTGCGCGAAGAAACCGCGAACTGGCGCCGCTACGTCGCGCGCCGTCGACGCGGTGCTGCAAGGAGCGTGAGCATGAGCCGGCGACGCCCGTTCTGGTATCTGCGCCGCGCGCGTCGTGAAGTCCGAGGTCGACGAAGAGTTGAACCTGCACCTCGAGATGCGCGATCGACGAGCTGGTCGGCCGGGGCATGACGCGCGGACGACGCCCGGCGGAGGCGCTGCGGCAGTTCGGCGACCTCGAGGCGACGCGGCGGTATTGCCGGCAGCAGGATGAAGAACGGGAGAACGTGATGCAACGCGCGCTGCTGTTCCAGGATTTCGTCCAGGACCTGCGCATCGGCATTCGCAGCCTGCTGCGCGCGCCGGTGCTGACGCTGACGATCATCGTCGACGGTCGGCCTCGGCATCGGCGCGACCGCGGCGATCTTCAGCGCCATCAACGCGGCGCTGCTGCGGCCGCTGCCGTACGCGGAGCCGGATCGCCTCGTGCGCATCTACACCGACACGCCGCCGTTCAAGTTCCGCTTCTCGGTCGTCGACTACCTGGCGTTCACCGAGCAGCAGACGCGATTCGAGCGGCACGCGACCTATACCGATCGCGCGGTCAGCTTCAGCAACGGCGACATCGCCGAGCTGCTGCGCACGCGCGTGGTGTCGTGGGGGTTCTTCTCGGTGCTCGGCATCACAGCCGCTGCTCGGCCGCGACTTCACCGAGCAGGACGGCACGCCCGGGCAGCCCGCAGGTCGCGATCGCCAGCCACGCGTTCTGGCAGCAGCGGCTCGGCGGCCGCGCCGACGCGATCGGCAAGCCGGTTCGCCTCGACGGCGCCGAGTACACGCTCGTCGGCGTGCTGCCGCCGGCGGACGGTCCGCTCGAGCGCCGCTACGACCTGTTCCTGATTCAGCAGTTCACGCCGCCGACGCGCAAGGGCCCGTTCTTCTATTCGGTGATCGCGCGGCTGCCGCGCGGCGCGGATCGCGGCGCTGGCGGCCAGCGAGCTGCACGCGATCAATCGCGCGCTGTTCCCGATCTGGAAGTCGTCGTACCAGGACGACAAGTCGACGTGGAAGATGGAGGATCTCAAGACGAACCTGGTCGGCGACGTCAGCGCGATTGCCGGGCTCGCGCTCGCGGCCGTCGCGCTGGTGTGGTTGATCGCGTGCGCGAACGCGTCGAACCTGCTGATCGCGCGCGTGACGAGCCGGCGGCAGGAGCTCGCCGTGCGCGCCGCGCTCGGCGCCTCGCGCGGACGCGTGATCCGTTACCTGCTCGCCGAGAGCGTCGTGCTCGCCGCCGGCGCGGTGGCGCTCGGCGTCGGCGTGGCGTGGGGCGGCATGCAACTGCTGCAGACCTACGGCGCGACGTATTTCCCGCGCACCGCGGAGATCCGGTTCGACGCCGCCGATGGTCTGGTTCATGTCCGCGCTCGCGATGTCGAGCGCGCTGCTGTTCGGCCTCGTGCCCGGCGCTGCACGCCACCGGCGGCACGGTGGACGAGTCGCTGCGATCGAGTCGCACCGCGACGGGCGGCGTCGGCGTCCGCCGGCTTCGCCGCGGTCTCGTTGCGCGCGCAGTTCGCGATCGCCACGCCGCTGCTGATCGTCGCCGGCCTGCTGCTCGCGAGCCTCAATCGGCTCAAGCAGGTCGATCTGGGCTTCGACACCGCGCAGCGTGCTGACCGGATCGATCCGCCTGCCGGGCGCGCAGTATCAGGACCCCGCCCGCATCGAAGCGTTCTGGGATGAGCTGAAGCGCCGGGTGGCGGCGCTGCCGGGCGTGGCCGCGTCGCGTATGCCGATGGCCTGCCGCCGAACACAGCCGGCCAGCACAACAACTTCGATCTCGAGCAGTACCCGACGCCGCCGGCCAGTCGCAGCCGGTGACGCCGTGGGTCGCCGTCTCGCCGGAG
Source organism: uncultured Acidobacteriota bacterium (assembly GCA_963720005.1). Lineage (GTDB taxonomy): Bacteria > Acidobacteriota > Vicinamibacteria > Vicinamibacterales > CAVVIG01 > CAVREM01. The sequence goes on from CAVREM010000007.1 coordinate 11,509, forward strand.
TACGTGCGCACGCTCGGCCTGACGCTGATCGAAGGCCGCCTGCTCGACGAGCGTGATGCGCGCGCAAGAGGCGGCGAACTGCTGTCGGTCGTGGTCGATCGCGCCTGGGCGCGGCGGTTCTTCCCGAACGAGAGCGCGGTCGGGAAGCGGCTGGGAGCGGCGGATGCACGACGTGCCCCTGGACGACGGTGGTCGGCGTCGTGAGCGAGGTGAAGTACGCCGGCCTCGATCGACCCAACGAGGGCACCGTCTACTCGCCGCTCGCCGGGTCGACCATCCCGTTTCCTGCGTGGTCAGGACACAGGCGATCCGCGGACGATCGCGGCCTCGGTGCGACAGGTGGTGCGCGAGCTGGAGCCGGCGGCGCCGCTGTCGAGCGTGGCGACCTGCCGACATGCTCGTCGACCAGTCGCTGGCGCGCCCGCAGTCGCTGTCGCTGCTCGTCACCAGCTTCGCGGTCGTCGCGTTGCTCCTGTCGGTGATCGGCATCTACGGCGTGATGGGCTACTACGTCCAGCAGCACCTGAAGGAGATCAGCATTCGCATGGCGCTGGGCGGCAGCCGCGCCGACGTCGCGCGCCTGGTCATCGGCCAGGGCATGGCGGTGGTCGGATCGGCATCGTCGCCGGCAACGTGCTCGCGCTGGCGGCGACGCGATTGATCGATATCCGTCGCTCAATCTATCTCAGCGCCGACAACGACGTGGTTGTGTCGAGACCCGAATGGTCATCCGCCACGGGATGCGTGTTCAGCGGCCGGTCAGCCGCTGCAAGTGCTCCGGGTAGCGCGCCCCGTGCACGGTGATCTCCGACGCGGCGCGATCGATCGCCTGGAGATCCTCCGCCGTCAGCTGAATCGCGGTCGCTCCGATGTTCTCCTCCAGGCGGTGGCGCTTCGTGGTGCCCGGGATGGGCACGATCCACGGTTTCTGGGCAAGCAGCCACGCGAGCGCGACCTGCGCGGGCGTCGCCTCCTTGCGGGCCGCGAAGGTGGTGAGCCAGCCCACGAACGCCAGGTTGGCCTTCCGGTTCTCGGCCGTGAAGCGCGGGACCACGTTGCGGAAGTCCGCGCTGTCGAACGCGGTCTTGTCGTCGATGGTGCCGGTCAGGAACCCTTTGCCGAGCGGACTGAACGGCACGAAGCCGATGCCTAGTTCCTCGAGCGCCGGCAGCACCTCCTTCTCGGGCTCTCGCCACCAGAGCGAGTACTCGCTCTGCAGCGCCATGACCGGCTGGACGGCATGCGCGCGGCGAATGGTCGCCACGCCGGCCTCCGACATGCCGAAGTACTTGACCTTCCCTTCCTGAATCAAATCCTTCACGGTTCCGGCGACGTCTTCGATCGGGACGTCCGAGTCCACGCGGTGCTGGTAGAAGAGGTCGATCACGTCGACGTCGAGCCGCTTGAGCGAGGCCTCCGCGACCTCTCTGATGTGCGCCGGGCGGCTATCCAGGCCGGCCTGTTTGCCGCCCTCGAACTTGAACCCGAACTTCGTGGCGATGACCACTCGATCGCGAACCGGTGCCAGCGCCTCGCCCACGAGTCCTTCGTTCGTGAAGGGACCGTAGGCCTCCGCGGTGTCGAAGAAGGTGATGCCGCGGTCGACCGCCGTCCGCATCAGCGAGATCATTTCCTGCCTGTCGGCCGCTGGTCCGTAGCCGAAGCTCATGGACATGCAGCCCAGTCCCAGAGCCGACACTTCCACGTTGCTATTGCCGAGCTTCCGCTTTTCCATGTCGTGCGCTCTCCCTCAAAGAATCTGGTGATCTTCGAGCTGGTGAAGTGGCGATCGATCTGGCGATCTGATGATCGCTCCGATCTATCTGACTCGACCTATCTCGCGATCTCGCGATTGATCCACCCTCCTGGCAGCATGTGTCCGTTCGGAAAGCAGGCCGACGATCGCGGTTGCCGGTTGCCGCCTGCCGGTTGCCGGGCTACCACGGCCGGCCCGCCAGCGGGTTGCCGCCGTCGTTTCGAGCAACCCCAGGCGCTCATGTCGCCGCGGATGTCGGTCCACCTCGTCTGGTCGAACGGCGAGGTTGAAGGCGCTACGTGGACGGCGCGATGTTCACGTTCAGGCGGAACAGGTTCTGCGGGTCGTATTTCCGCTTCAGGTCCTGCAGCCGCTTGTAGCGCGCCGCGCCGTAGATGGCCGCCACTCGACCGCCTTCATCCTCGGGCAGGTAGTTGACGTAGGTGGACTCGAGCGAGTGGGGCGCCAGTTGACGATTGAGCTGCTTAGCCCACGCGATGGTGCGATCGGCGTCGGCAGGGTCGGCCCAACGGCCGATGATGGCCAGGTTGTAGTCGCCGTCTCGCAGGGTGAACGCGGTCTCGGACTCGGGCACACGTCGCAGGGCACCGCCAAGCGGCTCGAGCACCAGCACGCACAGCGGCGTCGGTGCCTGCGCAAAGGCGCTCACCACGATGTCGATGATTTCGTCGGTGAGCCGCTTCAAGAAGTTCGACGTCCAGTAGTTGTACAGGCCCGCGGGCAGCCCTGCATCGAGCATCTGTTGAAGCTGCACGTAGGGCGTCGGCGCCACCATGTCCGCGATCGGCGGCCCGAACGCGCGGAACGGCGCCAGTGCCTTCTCGCCGTCGGCGATGGGGCCGATGTACGCGGGCAACTCGACGGCGATCGGCTGGCCATCCGGACCGCACAGCAGCGCCGTGAACGCGATCACCTCATCGGGAGCGCTGCTCATGGCGTCCCGATGAAAGCGCCACAGATCCCGGGCCCGGGCGACGGGGTGCACCAGCATGCCCCCGAGGACCGGCCCGAGTGCGTGGAGCTGGTACTCGAACGACGTGACGATGCCGAAGTTGCCGCCGCCGCCGCGAAGGCCCCAGAACAGATCGGGGTTCTCGCTCTGGCTCGCGTGGACGAGGCGGCCGTCGGCCGTCACCATGTCGGCCGATAGCAGGTTGTCGCACGCGAGTCCGTGCACGCGCATCAGCCAGCCGATGCCGCCGCCAAGCGTCAGCCCGGCAATGCCAGTGGCCGACACCGTGCCGCCGGTCGTGGCCAGGCCGAACGCCTGCGTTTCGTGATCGAACTCCTTGTAGGTGACGCCAGGTTCCGCGCGGACGCGCGCCTGCGCCTGATCGACGCGAATCGACTTCATCGTCGAAAGGTCGATCATCACGCCACCATCGCACACCGCCCGGCCGCCGACGTTGTGTCCGCCGCCGCGGATGGAGAGCGGCAGGCCCTCGTCGCGGGCAAACGCCAACGCTCGAATCACGTCCGCCGCTCCCGCGCAGCGGACAATGGCCGCCGGCCGGCGATCGACGGAGGCGTTGTAGACTCGCCGAACGGTGTCGTAGCCCTGCATCGGAGGGAGCGACCACCGTGCCGCGCAAGTGAGATCGAAGCGTGCTCAAGGATTCTGGGGTCATGGCGAAATACTCTATCAGCCTGGCGTCGGTCGGGCGTCGTGGGGCTCGCGCCGGTATGATTCGACACCGATGATTCCCTGGGAGCTGCTGGGCCGCACCGCCGCGCCCGGCGGCCAGGAGATGGCGCTGATGCGCCACTCGGGCGAATACGTCATCCTGACCGGCGGCAAGCCGCTGATGTCGAGCCGCATGCACGGGTCGGAGGAAGCCCTCGCCAAGGTGGCGTGCCAGCAGGCCCGTGGCCTCGACGAGCCTTGCGTACTGGTGGGCGGGCTGGGTATGGGCTTCACGCTTCGGGCCACGCTCGATGCGCTGCCCCCCACAGCTACGGTCGTGGTGGCTGAGCTGGTCAAGGGCGTCGTGGAATGGAACCAGGGACCACTTGGCAGACTGGCCGGGGATCCGCTGGAAGATTCGCGAACACGGGTGGAGGTATGCGACGTCGCCACCCTGTTACGGGCCTCGCGCCGCCGCTTCGATGCGGTGCTGCTGGACGTCGACAACGGCCCGGATGCGTTCACCGCCTCGGGCAACTCGTGGCTCTATGGAGACAGAGGGCTGGCCGTGATCCGGGCCGCCCTCGCGAAGAACGGGACGCTGGCCGTGTGGTCCGCGCGCGAGGATCGGCGCTTCGAAGCGCGCCTGCGCGGTGCCGGCTTCACGGTAGACGTCGTGCGCGTGCGCGCGCGATTGAACCGGGGCGGAGCGCGGCACGTGATCTTCGTTGGACGGCTCCAGGCTCGAGACACTCGACCCCGACGATGAAATCGGCTGCCGGACGCTATTGCGGCGGTGGTTTGAGAGTGGGGGTCGTCGGCTGCGGAGTCGGCGCCGGTTCCTCCGGACGCTGGAACATGCTCAGCGGCGTGCTTGTTCACCTCGTCGATGATCTTCGCGTAGGCGCGCGCCGAGGCTTCCAGGCCTGTCCACGGCACGGTTTGCGGCGTTTCCAGATCGGTGTGGAAGTAGTGGTGGTACTCACCGGTATCGATGCCGGGGAGGAACCGGAAGAACGAGCTCATGTCGCTCGCCGGTGGCGTCGGATTCGGGATAGAGATCCATCGTCGCGCCGAACAGCTTGAAGGCGTCGGCTGCGATCTTCTGCAGTTCGGGGCGCGACGGGCCGCCCGCGTACCATTGCTGGGGCATGTAGGTGTTGCCCCAGACGATCTCGTTGGCGTTGTAGTAGCGCGGCCGCGACTGCGTCTGGATCGTGGATGGATGCTCGATGTTGATGGCCAGGGCCGTCTTGGCGAACAGCTTCTGCCTGTTCTGGGTGATCCACTGGTTGCCGACCGCCGAGCCTTCGCCGGAGTTGTGGTGGCCGTCGAGCGCGACGAAGATCATCGTCCGCTTGCGCTGCGCCTGCGGCACCTTGCTGTAGTGCTCGGCCAGCCCGATCATCGACGCAACCCCGCTGGCGTTGTCGCCGGACGCGTCGAACCAGCCGTCGCGGTGGGCCATGATGTAGATCGTCTCGTCGGTGGCGCCGGGCAGCGTGCCCCAGATCGAGCGCGGTCTTCAGGTTCGGCACGCGCTCGACGCTCAGCTTCACCTTCAGGCGCGCCGGCTGGCCGGCCGGCATCGCGGCGATGATCTCGCGCGCCGCGGTCGCCGTCGTCGTGGCCGACGGTGAAGGCGGGGCCGGTGGTCCGGGCGGGATACGCCTGGTAGCGCGCGTTGCCGGGCAGCATGTTCACCTCGAAGATCGCCGCGGCACCCTTCTCGCTGGCGCGCCGCACCGCACCTTCGTTGGGAGCGCCGAGCATCGTGAACACGAACACCGCCTTCCCCTTCACGTCCCGGCCGCTGAAGTCGGCTTCGCTGCCGAGACCGACGTAGACCGCCTCGAGATCCAGCCCCTCGGGTGGCGTGCCGACGGCGCCGTAGTCCGGCTGCGCGGAGTCGAGCGAGAGCGTCTTGCCGCCGCCCGTCAGCGTCGACCTCCCAGGACTGCGGGAACCACTGCGGGACGAGGTCGAACGGCTGGCTGCGCACGTCGGTCAGTCCGGCGGCCTTGAACTTGGCGAGCATCCACTCCACGTCCTCGGCGTCGGCGGAAGTGCCGATGATGCGCCCCCAGAACTTCGGATGGCCCTGGTCGCGGTAGCGCCGGGCGATCTGCGCCTGCTCGACGACATACCGGTGCATGCGTCTTGCCGTCGATGTCCGCGTAGGCCTCCTGGCCGGCGGGCAGCGGAAACCTGATGAGCATGTCGTCGAGCGTCGCCTGGTCCATGCTCGCCGGCGACGGATGGCGCGGCGGCGCGGCCGGGCTCTGCTGCGGTTGCTGCGCCACTGAGCGCGCGCAGCCGGTCGAGCGCCGATCGCCGATCAGGCTCCCGAAGCACGTGCGCCACGACCGCGACAGCAGTTCTCTCTCATGTCTCGTCTCCCTGACGAGCACTCGCTAGAACTCGAACCGGACGCCGATGCGCGCAATCCGCGGGCCGCTGATCAGCGACGGCCGCCGGAAGTTGGCGCCGTAGCTGACCGTCATGTCCTGGACGGCGTTGGTGTTGGTGATGTTGTAGACGTCGAGGAAGCCGCGCAGCTTCATCCCTCGATTGAACGTGAACGCCTTCGCGACCCGAATGTCGAACACCGCGACGTTGTCGTTGCGCTGCTCGCCTCGTGGAGACGCGTAGATCGGACACGTTCGGTGTTGTAGTTCAGCCGCGCGATGAACGTCGGCGCATACGGGCGGCCAGCCTGTGCGCGAAGCATCGGCGTGAGTCTCGATCCCCTTCCACACCTGGAGATTCGACGACAGCCTGACCTGCCACTCGTTGAACGCATCGCGCCGTCGGTCGTGTTGATCAGCGCGTTCGGCGTCAGGCTGACGATGCCCTGGCGGCTCCACATGTTGGAGAAGCTCGCGAGCAGCGACCAGCGGTTGGACTGCCGCCGCGTCGCCGTGACTTCCCAGGTGTAGAAGTCGCTGTTCGGTGACATAGCCGTTCTTGACGACCTGCACGACCGGCAGGCGCAGGAACGCGGGATCGAGGTTGTAGGCAGTCACCGCGGCGCCGTCATCGGCCGTGTTCAGCGCGCCGTCGGGCCCGGGATTCGGGACGCTCGATCGGCTGGTTGAACGCCTCGAACGGCTGGTTGGTGTTCACGATGGTGCGCGGGTTGCGAATCGCCGTTCCAGACGAAACCGGTCCGCACGCCGAAGTTGGCGCCAATCTCGCGCTCGAAGAACACCGACGCGGAGTGCGTGTACTGGTTCTTCAGATCGGGATCGTAGGTGACCGCCGGCGAGAAGTCGGCCCGCGCGCCCGAGACCGAGAGCACCCGGCCGAGCTGCTGCGGCCCTTCGTAGATCGGCAGGCCGTCCTGCGTTGTAGATCGGCGATTCGGATTGATCCATTCGTACCTCGTGAAGTTGTTGTTCGGATTCGGATTGCCCTGATTGGCGAGCGTGAAGCCCGGGCTCTCCCAGTACATGCCGTAGCTCGCCTTGACCAGCGTCTTCTGGTCGTCGGTCAACGCGAAGACGCCGCCGACGCGCGGCGCGGACAGGTTCCACGTCGGCGCCTCGATCTGCGGGAACTCGTGACCCTGCGGACCGACCTGCTCCGGAACGTAGTTCGTGTACTGGTCGAACCGGTAGCCCAGGTTGAACGTCAGGCGCGAGTTGACCCTCCACGTGTCGGTCAGGTAGACGCTCTTGGAGCGGCCGACCGCGCGCGTCGCATTGGGCACCAGGTAGACGTCGACCTGCGTCGGCCGGTTGTTGTTCAGGTAGAGGATGACGTTGCTCGGGCCAAAGGCGGTCGTCGAGTAGCGTCTGCTGCTCGTGCTGGAACTCGCCGCCGACCTTGAAGGAATGGCTCCCGCCCCACCCGTCCTTGAAGTAGGTCAGCGAGCCGTTCACCTGCGGCCGATCCCGCTCGTCGAACCGCGTCGGGATGCTGCCATAGAGCCGATTCGCGCCGGCATCGTCGTAGCGCTGGTTCTGCGCCCTTGCCCTTGTAGTCGCCGAAGTCGCCCCAGTGTCCCGCCGCGGACCGGTCAGGACCACGGTTCGACCCAGGACGGCCTCGTAGGTGAACGACATCGTCGCGTTCGGATAGGTCTCGTCGATCAGCGCGTCGGCGGTCACGATGCGCGCGGTCGCCCCGTCACCCACGCCGTAGTTCTCGAAGATCTTGTTCGACCAGGTGTAGAAGGCCGTCACCTTGTGGCTCTGGTTCAGGTTGTAGGTGAGCTTTCCCGTGTAGGCCGGAATCGTCGTGATCGCGATGTCGTCGATCAGCACCGGATACCGGCGGTTGAGCTGGGTGTGGCGAACCGCGCCGAACCACCAGAGCTTGTCCTTGATGATGTAGCCGCCGCCATTGGCGCTGACGTCCCTGAACAGCTCGAACTTGTTCAGATCGTGGACGTCCACGTCGCCGCTACTGGTCAGCCCGCGGGCAATCAGGTCGTCGTCGATATTGGTCGCGCCGAACTCGTCCTGCTGGTAGTCGATGTAGGCGGAGCCGTGATAGGCGTTGCCGCCCGCCTTCGACACCACGTTGATGAACGCACCCGGCACGGGCGTCTCGGCGCTGTTGCCGGTGGTGTTGATGGCCATGTCGTCGAACGCTTCCATGTCGGAGTAGCCGAGCAGGCCGCCGGAGCCGAACTGGCTGCTGTTGATGCCCTCGATCTCGCCCCGGCCGCCGTCCAGGCCGTACGCGCGGTAGGCCTGCATCGTCGTCGCATTCGCGCCGCCGACGTCCACGCGCGTGTTCAGGACGCCGGGCACCTGCGCCATCACCGCGGCGTAGTCACGCGAGCCGACCAGCACGGTCGAGATCTGCTCCGCGTTCAGGTGGGTGGCGACCCGCGACGCCGTGACGTCCACCACTGGAGACGCGCCGCTGACGACGACGGTCTCCTCCAGGCTGGCTGGACTCAGGATCGCGTTGATCGTTGCGGTGAACCCGACGTCGAGCCTGATGCCGTCACGCTTGAGGCTGCCGAACCCCGGTAGCTCGAACACGAGGGCGTAACCGCTGCCAGGCGGCAGGTTGGGAAGCCGGTAGGTGCCGTCGGCACCGCTCACGTCGCTGCGCGTGCCCATCAGGGCGGGACCGGTCACGGTGACCGTGACGCCGGGCAGCACTCCCTGACTCTGATCCGTAACCGTGCCGACGATGCCGCCGCCGACGCCTTGCGCCGCTGCCGACGCGGCGAGCAAGAGAGCGACGCACAGCTGAGCCACGCACGACGACCGCCGATGAACACCCGTCATAACGCGCCTCCTACAGAGCATGGTTCGCCTCACGGAAGGGAGCGACCGCGTCGGTCCCGGGGGCTCCGGTGTAAGCGACCGTGGAATTCACGACTGCGGCAACGACCTCAGATCCGCCTGCCAGCGTTGGCCGAGTCCAGCGAGCGTGCCTTCGGATCTCGCGGGAGCAGCCTAGCAACGGGCTGGTCGGCCGCCTAGTCACACCATGGCCCTCGGCCTGGTGGCTTGCAGATGAGAGCGGCGTAGGCGTGGTGACTACAGGGCGCGTAGTCCGGGACTACGTGTGAGGCTCGGCCGCTTGCAGCAGCCGAGGAAGAGCTCTGCGCAGACGGCTACGACGTCGGGCGCGGGGACGCGACCGCCGCCGGGGGCGATCTACTGCCCTAGTGCCTGGCCGCAGGAGGCGCGGTTCGGGTTGGAGGAAGCGGCTCTTCGGGCCGCTGCAGGTCGCTGAGCGGCGAGCTTGTTCACCTCGTCGATGATCTTCGCGTAGGCGCGCGTGCTCGCCTCGAGGCCCGTCCAGGGCACCGTGTCCGGGGTCTCGGCGTCGGTGTGGAAGTAGTGGTAGAACTCGCTCGTCGCCACGCCCGGCACGCCGCGGAAGAACGCGCCGAGATCGCCGGCCGGCGGCCGCGGGTTCGGATCGAGGTACATGCTGGCGCCGAACTGGCGAAACGCGTTGACGGCAATCGTCTCGAGCTTGCGGCGCGACGGCCCGCCCGCGTACCACTGCTGCGGCATGTGGGTGTTGCTCCAGACGATGGCGTTCTCGCGCGCCGTAGCGCGGCCGGACGGTCGTCTGGATCGTCGACGGGTGTTCGGCGTTGATCATCAGCGCCGTCTTCGGGAACAGCGTCTGCCGGTTGTCCCACATCCAGCGGCGGCCGACGCCGGCGCCGGGACCGGAATTGTGATGGCCGTCCAGGCCGACGAACACGAGCGTCCGGCGGCGCTGAGCCTGCGGCAGCTTCGCGTAGAACTCGGCCAGGCCGATGATCGACGCCACCCCGCCGGCGTTGTCACCGGCGGCGTCGAACCATCCGTCACGGTGGGCGATGAGGTAGATCGTCTCGTCGGTGGCGCCTTTGAGCGTGCCCCAAACCAGCGCGCTCTTGAGGTTCGGCACCCTCTGCATCTCGAACGAGGCCTTGACGCGAGCCGGCTGTCCCTGCAGGAAGCGAGGCAATCAGGTCCCGCACGGCGTAGCCCTCGTCGCTTCCGACCTCGAAGGCGGGCGCCTTGGTGCCTGACGGATAGGCCTGATAGCGCATGTTGCCAGGCAGCATGTCCACCTCGAAGATCACCGACGCGCCCTTGTCATCGGCCCGGCGCACCGCGCCTTCGTTCGCGCAGCCCCGTCTGGTTGAACACGAACACGGCCTTGCCGCGCACGTCCTTGCCGGCGAAGTCCGCCTCGCTGCCCAGCCCCGCGTACACGGCCTCGACGTCGATGCCGCCGGCGGGAAGGCCGGCCGCGCCGTAGTGCGGCTGCGCCGATTCGACCCGGATCGTCTTGCCGCCTCCGGAGACGACGACCTCCCACTGCTGTGGCATCCACTGCGGCTCCAGGTCGAGCGGCTGGATGCGCACGTCGGTGAGGCCCGCCGCCTTGAACTTCCCCGCCAGCCAGTCCGCGCTCTCGGCGTCGGAGGAGGTTCCGGTGATCCGGCCCCAGAACTTCGGATGGCCTTGATCGCGATAGCGACGCGAGATGGCGGCCTGCTCGACGACGTCCCTGTGCATGCGCTTGCCGTCGATGGCGGCGTAGCGCTCGCTCGCCGGTCGGGAGCGGCCAGCGCAGCAGGGCGTCTTCGAGCGTATAGAGCTCGGCCCGCGGCGTGACCGCCCCAGGCACGGGTGCGCTCGCCGCCTGATCGCCAAGGCCGGCACGCTGGGTCAGGGCGACCACGGCCACCGCGCCCACTATCCACAGGCCGAGTGATGACTGTCGGTGCATGGTGAATCTCCTTGTCGTACTACTCGGCGCCCACGCCCAGATAGACACGCAGCTTCTCGTTGTCGAACAGCGCCTCGGCCCGCGATTCCCGCGTCAGCAGCGATCCGACCGCGCCGGCGATGAACGCGGCCGTCATCGACACGATGGCCGGATTGCGAAGCGGACTGATGGCCGCCGGGTTCTTCAGGATGTCGACCCAGACGGTCGGGCTCAGGATGATGAGCGTCACCGACGAGCAGCGCGCCCGTGACGATCGCGCAGACCGCGCCGGTCGTGTTGAACCGCCGCCAGACGATCGACAGCAGGAGCGGCGGGAAGTTCGCGCTCGCGGCGACGGCGAACGTCAGGCCGACCATGAACGCGACGTTCTGGCCCTTGAACGGCGATGCCCAGCAGCACCGCGACCGCGCCGAACACGACCGTCGCGATACGCGCGACGCGGACCTGTTCGTGCTCGGTCGCCTTGCCGCGCCGCACCACGTGCAGGAAGATGTCGTGCGACAGCGCGCTGGCGCCGGCCAGCGTGAGCCCGGCGACGACGGCGAGGATCGTCGCGAACGCCACGGCGGCGATGAACCCGAGAAATGGCGTGCCGCCCAGGAGCTCGGCCAGCATCGGCGCCGCCATGTTGCCGCCCGCGTCGATCCGGCGGATCGCGTCGCGGCCGAGCGAGCGCCGAGGCGCCGAAGCCGACGATCGGGATGATCAGGTAGAAGTAGCCAATCAAGCCGGTCGCGTAGAGCACCGACATGCGCGCCGCCTTCGCGTCGGGCACGGTGTAGAACCGCATCAGGATGTGCGGCAGGCCGAGCAGGCCGAACATCAGGGCCAGCCCCAGGGACACGGCGTCGACGGGATCGGTCACGAGGCCGCCGGGCTCGAGCGCCGGCTGCCCGTAGCGCTGGGCGCACGGCGGCGTACAGCTGCGTCACCGAGAAGTCGAACTGCGCGAGCACGAGCAGCGTGAGCACCGTCACGCCGCCGAGCAGCAGGATCGCCTTGATGATCTGGACCCAGGTCGTCGCGATCATGCCGCCGAACAGCACGTAGAGCAGCATCACGACGCCGACGATCACGACGGCCGACTCGTACGGGATGCCGAACATCAGCGTGACGAGGTTGCCGGCGCCGACCATCTGCGCGATGGTGTAGAAGAGCAGCGTGAGGATGCCGCCGAACGCCGCCGCGATCCGGACCGGCCGCTGCTGCAGCCGGAACGCGACGACATCGGCAAAGGTGAACTTGCCGAGGTTGCGCAGCGGCTCGGCGATGAAGAACATCAGCGCCGGCCAGCCGACCAGCCAGCCGGTGGCGTAGATCATGCCGTCGTAGCCGCTGAGCGCGACGAGGCCGGCGATGCCGAGGAACGACGCCGCGCTCATGTAGTCGCCGGCCAGGGCGAGGCCGTTCTGGAGCGGGCTGACCGACTGCGCCCGGCCGCGTAGAAGTCGGCGGTCGAACGCGTCCGCCGCGCCGCCCAGTAGGTGACGGCCAGCGTGAGCGCCGACGATCAGCAGGAAGAAGCCGATCGCGGAGGCGGTCGGGGTTCCGATCGTGGTGTTCATCGGTCTCGCTTGGAGGACGGGTCGGCGTCAGCCGCGGAGGCGCTCGCGCAGCCGCTGCACTTCGGGATCGTAGTGACGGTTGGCCCAGACGACATAGACCGCCGTCAGCACCCACGCGCAGACGAGGACGCGCCACGCCGAGCACGATGCCGAGCGTCGTCGACCTCGCCGACCCGCGTGGCCAGCAGCGCGCCGGTTCGTGGCGACGAGCAGGATGAACCCGTAATAGAGGACGAACAGGGCGATGGTGAGCATCAGCGACACCCGCCATCGCCTTGCGACGAGCTGCCGGAAATCGCTCGGAGCGAGCAGTTCCCGTGCGTGAGTCGCCACGTGCAGTGTCGCGGTCTGTGACGGCTCACCGATCGCGCCGCCGCTCAGCCCATCACCGGCATCTTGAATTCGGCGCCCTTGCGAATGCCGGTCGGCCAGCGCTCCGTGATCGTCTTCAGCCGCGTGTAGAACCGCACGCCCTCGGGGCCGTGCACGTAGTGGTCGCCGAACAGCGACCGCTTCCACCCGCCGAACGAGTGGAACGCCATCGGCACTGGAATCGGGCACGTTCACGCCGACCATGCCGGCCTTCACCTTGCTGCTGAACACCCGCGCCACGTCGCCGTCGCGCGTGAAGATCGCCGTGCCGTTGCCGTATTCGTGCTCGTTCACGAGGCTGGAGCGCGGCCTCGAAGTCGGGCACGCGCACGACCGACAGCACCGGCCCGAAGATCTCCTCGCGATAGATCCGCATCGACGGCGACACCCGGTCGAACAGCGTCGGCCCGAGGAAGAATCCCGTCGAGTCGAGCGGCGGCGTGCGGCCGTCGGCCACGAGCTCGGCGCCTTCGTCGACGCCCAGGTCGACGTAGCCGCGGACGCGCTGCGAGGTGCGCATCGGTGACGAGCGGTCCCATCTCCGCGCCCGGCTGATCGCCGGGCGCGACCTTCAGGGTCGCCAGGCGGCCCTTGACCCGCGCGACGAGCTCGTCGGCCAGCGGCGTCGCCGACGGCGACCGCGACGGAGATGGCCATGCACCGCTCGCCGGCCGATCCGTAGGCGGCGCCGACCAGCGCGTCGGTGGCCTGATCGAGATCGGCGTCGGGCATGACGACCATGTGGTTCTTCGCACCGCCGAGCGCCTGCACGCGCTTGCCGGTGCCGGTGCCGCTGCGAGTAGATGTACTCGGCGATCGGCGTCGAGCCGACGAAGCTGATCGCCTCGATGCCGGGGTGGGCGATCAGCGCGTCGACCGCTTCCTTGTCGCCGTTGACCACGTTGAAGACGCCGTCCGGCAGCCCCGCTTCCTTCAGCAGGCGCGCCAGCTCGATGGCACATCGACGGGTCCTTCTCGCTCGGCTTCAGGATGAAGGTGTTGCCGCACGCGAGCGCGACCGGGAACATCCACAGCGGCACCATCGCCGGGAAGTTGAACGGCGTGATGCCGGCCACCACGCCGAGCGGCTGCCGCATCGAGTAGCTGTCGACGCCGGTGCCGACCTCTTCGGTGAACTCGCCCTTGAGCAGCTGCGGAATGCCGGTGGCGAACTCGACCACCTCGATACCGCGCTGCACCTCGCCGGCGGCATCCGACGCGACCTTGCCGTGTTCGGCGGTGATGATGGCGGCCAGGCGCGTCAGGTCGCGCTCGAGCAGCTCGCGGAAGCGGGTCAGGATGCGCGCGCGCCGGAGCGGCGGCGTCGCCGCCCACTGCGGCAACGCGGCGGTCGCGGCGGCCACGGCCTCGATCCACCTCGGCCTTGCCGGCAAACGCGACGCGGCGGCTCAGCACGCCGCTGGCCGGGTTGTAGACGTCCCCGTACCGACCGGAGGCGCCGTCAACCAGCTGGCCGCCGATGAAATGGGACACGGTGGGAAGGGCCGTCGCCGACGGCTGATCCTCAATTGCGACGCTCTTGGACTCGGACATGGTGGTGTTCGCCTCTCGTCGACTCGCGCGCTAGGCCCAGACCTGCCGATACAGCTGCGCGATTTCGTCTGCGGTCGGGATGCGCGGGTTGTTCTGCGGTGAGCCCGAAGCCAGGGCCTGGGCGGCCATCACGGGAATGCTTCGAAATACTGCTGCTCGGGGATCCCGTATTGCTTCGGCGAGGGCACCTGCAGCTCCTGGTTCCTCCGGTACAGCGCATCGACCAGCTTCCTGATGGCGACGGACGTCGGGATCGGCCGCGCCGGCGACGCCCATCGCCCGGGCGCAGTCGGCATAGCGTTCGGCCGCCGCGTCCGCCGAGAACGCGGTCACCGCCGGCAGCAGCATCGCGTTCGACAGCCCATGCGGCACGTGGAAGAACACCCCGATCGGCCGGCTCATGCCGTGCACGAGCGCGACGCTGGCGTTGGAGAACGCGATGCCGGCCATCGTGGCCGCCATCATCATCGCCTCACGCGCCTTGCGGTTCGGGGCTCGTTGAACGCGACCAGCAGCTCATCCCAGATGGTCTTCATCGCCGCCAGGGCGAACGCATCGGTGAACCGGTTGGCCTTCCGGCTGACGTAGGCCTCGATCGCGTGGGTGAGCGAGTCGGTGCCCGGTATCCGCCGTCAGCCGCGGCGGCATGGTCATCGACAGCTCGTAGTCGACGACCGCGGCCGAGGGCAGCAGCGCGCCGCCGGCAATCAGCATCTTCTCGTTGCGTTCGGAGTCGATGATGACGGTGAAGCGCGTCACTTCCGAGCCGGTCCCGGCGGTGGTCGGAATCGCGATGTGCGGCGGCCCCGCCTTCGGGATCGGGTTCGGCACCTTGTAATCGCGCGGATGGCCGCCGTTGGCCGACGATCATGCCGATGGCCTTGGCCGTGTCGATGGGACTGCCGCCGCCGATGCTGATCAGCGAGTCGTGGTTGCCCGCGCGGTAGGCCGCCACGCCGGCGCCGATGACATCGCTGGTCGGGTCCGGCACGGTCTCCGAGAAGATCGCGCAGTCCAGACCGGCGCGCTGCGAGTGTATCCGCGAGCACTGCCGGTGGACCCTGCTCGACCATGAACGGGTCGGTGACGATGAGCGGCCGCTGGCACTTGAGCCGGCTGGCGATGTCCAGCGACCTCCGGCAGCAAGCCGGCACCGAACTTGATGATGGGTGGAATCTGAATCTCGGCAGCCACGACAGCCTCCTAGCGGTTCGTGAAGGTGGCCGGACGCTTCTCGATGAAGGCGGCCATCCCTTCCTTCTGCCCTTCGGTCGCGAACGCCGCGTGGAACATCCGGCGCTCGAACCGGATGCCTTCGGCGAGGCTGGTCTCGAAGGCCCGGTTCACGCATTCCTTCGCCAGCAGGACCGCCGGCCGCGACAGCGACGCGATGTGCTGGGCGGTGGCGATGGCCTCCTCGAGCAGCTTCTCCGCGCGGGATCACGCGCGCGACGAGTCCGATCCGTTCCGCCTCCTCGGCGTCGATCATGCGGCCGGTCAGAATCATGTCCATGGCCTTCGACTTGCCGATCAGCCGCGGCAGCCGCTGGGTGGCGCCGGCGCCCGGCAGAATGCCGATGGTGATCTCCGGTTGTCCGAACCGGGCGGTCTCGGCGGCGAGGATGAAGTCGCACATCAGCGCCAGCTCGCAGCCGCCGCCGAGGGCATAGCCGGCGACGGCCGCGATGATCGGCTTGCGGCAGCGCGTGATGCGCTCCCAGGAGGTCGTGATGAAGTCGGAGAGATAGACGTCGACGAACGACCGATTCTTCATCTCCTTGATGTCGGCGCCGGCGGCAAAGGCCTTGTCGTTGCCGGTGAGCACGATCGCGCCGACCGCCTCGTTGGCCTCGAGCGCGTCGAGCGCGGCGGTGAGCTGGGTCGTGAGCGCGTCGCACAAGGCGTTGAACACCCTCGGCCGATTGAGCGTGATCAGGCCGACGTTGCCCCGCACTTCGACCAGGACGAACGTCTCGGTCTCGCTCTTGACCGCTTCGGCTGTCTGCATCTGAACCTCTCCATTCATGGGACGCCGCACCACCACGCCCGCTCATCGGACCCGCGCCGCCTCGAATCTGAGCTGGTCGCGAAAGTGCGGGCGCGGCAATCGAGATCAGCGCCTCGGCCCGCTCGGCTTCCGACTTCCCCTTCAGGCACACGGCGCCGTGCTCCGTGACCACCCAGTGCACGTCCATCCGCGAGGTGGTCACCGGCCCGTCGCAGCCGCGGCACGATCCGCGACACCGCGCCGTCGGCGGCCGTCGAGCTCAGCACCATGAAGGACTTGCCGCCGCGTGAGGCGTAGGCACCGCGCACGAAGTCGACCTGGCCACCGGCGCCGCTGTACTGGTAGCCGTTCAGGAACTCGGAGTTGCACTGGCCCGTCAGATCGATCTCCAGCGTGGAGTTGATCGACACGAACCGATCCTGCTGCGCGATCACCCTCGGGTCGTTCACGTACGAGACCGGCCGCCCCTCGATGGCCGGGTTGACCGTCCATGTAACTCGTAGAGGGCTCGATCGCCGAGCGCGAAGGTGAAGACCGTCTTGCCGGTGTCGAGCTTCTTGCACCGGTTGTTCACATTGCCCCTGCTCCATCAGCGTCGCCATCGGCGGCGTCAGCAGCTCGGTGTGGATGCCGAGATCGTTGTGCCGATCGAGGACGCTGCAGACGACGCTGGGCAGGCTGCCGATGCCCATCTGCAGGGTGGCGCCGTCGGGAATCAGCTCCACGACGTTGTGCGCGATCGAGCGGGTCCAGTTCCTTCGGCGGCCGCCACCGGAAACTCCTCGAGCGGCGTGTCGTTCTCGACGATCGCGCGACCTCGGACACGTGCAGATCGGGCCGGTCCGCGCACCGCCGGCATGTGCTTGTTGACTTCGACGATGATGCGGGTGGAGCACCGGGACAGGACGCAGGAGTAGTCGCTGTTGGTGCCGAAGCTGAAATAGCCCTCATCGTCCATCGGCGCGACGGTCGTCATGAAGGTGTCGACCGTGCGGTGCTCGGGGATGCAGCGATCGAGCTCGTAGAAGAAGTTCGGGACGTAGTTGATGATCTTCCCTCGTCCTTCGGCTCGCGCTCGAGCGGCGAGCTCGCGCTCCGTGGCGCCGAAGAACAGACAGTAGGGCTCGAAGCGGCGAAGGTGCTCGAAACGGAGAATGGTGTTCCGTAAGTGGCGGCCGGAGACCGAGTAGTAGACCTTGACGCCGTTGATGTTCTTCCTGCGGGCGCGATCGGCCAGGGCCCGCAGCAGGGCGGGCGGCTGAGACGGCGAGAGCCCCATGGCCAGGGTGCTGCCGTCCGCCACCTGCGCCATCGCCGCTTCCGCCGTCGTGACCTTCGCCCGGTAGTCCCCCAGGAACTCCGAGGTCTGGCGCGCCGCCAGCGGGACGCGTGACGAGGTCATCTCCGCAGACATACATTCAGCCTCCGAACGGACGGTGCCCTACGCGACACCGCCTCTCCGGCTTCGGCGGCGAAGCGCCCTCACGCAGTCCGAGGTGCGGTCGACTCACGGCACATCGCGGCAACGGCCGACAATGCGCCACGCGAATCACGTGCTGCACTCCTCGACGTGCGAGAACTGCGGCATCGTAGCGGCGTCCGGTCCGATGCGGTAGTCGCACGACGACTCGCGTACGTGTAGCTGAGGGAACGCGGCGGGTAGGCATTTTGACGACAAGGCCGACGCCGCGGCCGCGACGATCAGGAGCGTGCGCCGATCCCCGGGCGCGGCGGTGACCCGCCACCCGCGGCCTGTGTGTGTGCTGAGGTCAGTCAGACTACGCGGGTACCGCCTGCCGTCTCGAGGGAGCGGCGCCGAGTCCGGGCCGCGCCCGGCCAGCTCCCCAGACGAGGACGACATCTGCTCCGGCTCGATCACGTTCCAGGGTGCCAGACCCATGAGCATGCGATAGGCGGTGCAGCCGCAGAGCAGGAAAGGGATCACTTCCCGCCGCCACGCGTCGCGCGGTTGTCCGAACCGATTCTGCCGGACGGCGTACGCATGCATGCGTTGCGGGACGACGCCGAGGGGCGGTCGATCGCCGATGTCATACAAGTCAGTCACCGGACACCTCAGGCCGACGCACCGTGAACAGGACGCACGGATCGCGGCTCAGATCGATCGGTTGTTCGCATCAGAACGGTCCCCGCGTCGTCTGGTTTCCTCCGCCGCCTTACGATTCAGGAGGGCGCTGCAGCTTGTCGAGCGGGAGCTTGTTGACCTCGTCGACGATCCTGGCGTAGGCGCGCGTCGTCGCCTCGAGCCCGGTCCAGGGCACGGTTGCCGGCGTTTCCTGGTCGGTATGGAAGTAGTGGTAGAAGTCGCTCGTCGCCACCCCGGGCGTGAACCGGAACAGCCGGCCGAGATCGCCCAGCGGGGGCCGGACGTTCGGCTCGCGGAGCAGCGGTACCCCGAACTCACTAAACGCCTTGACGGCTATCGCCTGAAGCTCGGGCCGCCTGGGTCCGCCGGCGTACCACTGCTGCGCGGTGTAGGCATTGGACCAGGCGATATCCCGGTTCTCCTCGTATCTCGGCCGCACGTATGTCTGGAGGGTGGAGGGATGTTCGGCATTGATCACCAGTGCGGTTTTCGCGAACAGCTTGTCACGGTTGTCGCCCAGCCATTTGCCCCCAACCGCCGAACCCTCACCGGAGTTGTGATGCCCGTCGAGCCCGATGAACACCATCGTCCGGCGGCGTTGCGCCTTGGGGATCTTCGCGTAGTACTCGGCCAGGCCAATCATCGACGCCACGCCGCCGGCGTTGTCGCCCGACGCATCGAACCAGCCGTCGCGGTGCGCCATGATGTAGATGGTTTCGTCCGATGCCCCCGGCAGCGTGCCCCAGACCAGCGCCGTCTTCAGGTTCGGCTCCATCTTCACGTCGAGGGCCACGCGGACGCGCGGCTGCCTGGTTCGGCGACGCGGCGATCATGTCGCGCAAGGCGAAGCCGTCGCCGCTGCCAACGGTGAACGCCGGGCGCCTTGGTATTGGCCGGATAGCCCTGGTAGCGCATGTTGCCCGGCAGCATGTCGACCTCGAATATACGCGGCGGCGCCCTTGGCGTCGGCTCGCTTGGCCAGCGCCGTCCAGTCTTGTCCCAGCTGCAGGCCGACCTGCGTGAAGACGAAGACCGCCTTGCCGCGAACGTCCTTGCCCACGTAATCGGCTTCGCTGCCGAGGCCGACATAGACGCCCTCCAGGTCGAGTCCGGCCGGCGGCGTCGCCACCGAGGAGTAGTTCGGCTGTGCCGACTCCATTTTCAGCGTCTTGCCGCCAGACGTGACGGAGACCTCCCACGACTGGGGCATCCATTGAGGCGCCAGGTCGAACGGCTGGATGCGCACCTCCGACAGGCCGGCGTCCCGGAACCGTGCGGCCAGCCACTCGGCGCTCTCCGTGTCCGACGAGGTGCCGATAATCCGGCCCCAGAACTTCGGGTGCCCGGCGTCGCGATACCGGCGCGAGATCATGCGCCTGCGCCACCACATCGCGATGCATCCGCTTGCCGTCGATGGCGGCAAACTTCTCGGCGCCCGCGGGCAGAGGCCAGCGGAGCAACGAGTCGTCGGCCAGGTCTGGGCTCGCGGGCGGCGCCGCCCCGGGCGCCTGCTGGGTCGAAACGAGGCGCACCGGCGATGACGACGGTCACGAAGACAGAGACCGCGCCGATGACGAATGACAGCAGCTTGCGCATGTGCAGGTTCTCCCGAGGAAGTGCGCGATTCAGGCAGGAGATCGCCCGCCGCACGCGCGACTCCCGATGTGAAGGTAGGGCGGGCGGACTGGCGGTGCAAGTGGCAGGATGGCGGGTCGGGGTGACGATGATCAGCCGATCGGTTGTAGGCAAATTGACGACGGTTGAACGTCGATGGCTCGCCTCACCGATCGGCCACGTCGGTGATCAGCTTCCGATCGAGCACATAGAAGATGATTTCGGCGGTGCTCTTGAGATTCATCTTCTCCATGATCCGGGCGCGGTAGGTCCGTACGGTCTTGGGGCTCAGGTTCAATGCCGATGCAATCTCCTGAACACCCTTGCCCGCGCCCAACTGCAGCAGCGTCTGGTACTCGCGGTTCGACAGCATCTCGTGCGCGTCGTGAGCCTTGCGGCCGCGGGCGAGATCCAGTGCCAGTTCCTGTGCCAGCGACGGGGTCAGATACTTCCGACCGTTCTGCACCTGGTGCACCGCCGAGGCGAGCTCGCTCGAGGAATGGTTCTTCGTCAGGTACCCGTCCGCGCCGGCCGCCAGCACGCGCCGGGCGTACTGCTCCTCGGGGTGGACGCTGAGCACCAGGATTCGCAGCTCCGGCCGGATCGTCTTGACGCTCTTGATGGTATCGAGCACGCCAGGGCCCGGCATCGACACGTCCAGGAGCAACACATCGGCCGGCGTCGTCCGGCACAGTTGGAGCGTCGATTCCGCGTCGTCGGCTTCACCGACGACCGCGATGTCCCGGGAGTGCGAGACGACGTACTTCAGGCCTTCGCGCAGAATCTCGTGGTCATCGGCGATAAGTAACCGAATCATGAGTCAACACCTCCTTCGGTGTGCCGACATGTCGAGTCGGAACTTCACATTGGTGCCCCGCCCTGGAGGGACGGTGATCTGCAGCTCACCGCCGAGCCCCTCGGCGCGTTCCGCCATGCCGGTCAGGCCATACGAGTGCTGCCCCGCCAGCTTGGCCGGCGGTATGCCGATACCGTCGTCTTCGATTTCGAGCACGAACTCGTCGTCATTCCGGATCGGCGCGGACCTTCACCACTTCAGCGCGGGCGTGCCGGGCGACGTTGGTCAAGGCTTCCTGCAGAATGCGGAAGATCGCGATGTCGCGGTCCCGGTCTTTCGGCATCGAGCCGATCCGCAGATTCAGTTCGCCCCGGCATCCGCTCCACTCCGCGAACTCCTGCACGTGCCATTCGATCGCCGCCTCCAGGCCCAGGTCGTCCAGGATCGGCGGTCTCAGCTGCGAGGAGATCTGCTGCACGGTACGAATCGTGCGATCGACCAGCGGCCCCATCGCCGCCACGCGGCGTGTGCGCAGGCGCGCCGGCAACTGCTGCTCGAGCCAGGTGACGTCGATGTTCAGGCGGGTCAGGGCCTGGCCCAACTCATCGTGCAGCTCGCGCGCGATCGCCGATCGCTCCTGTTCGCGGATGGCCATCAGCCGAGCCGCCAGGTTCCGCGTCCGCTCGTGGGAGATCTTGACGAGCTCCTGGTTGCGCCGCAGTTCGGTCACGTCGCGATGGATGGCGATCAGGCCGACCGGGCTGCCGTCGGCGTTCAGGACGGGCGCGAAGGTGACGTCGGCCCAGAAGTTCGACCCCTTCCTGCGGCACGGCACCATCCGGCCGGTCCCCGATCCCGTTCGAATGACCTCCTCGCGAATCCGCCGCAGCGCCTCCGCCGGATCCGGATCGTCGGGGAATGCCAGCGGGGCGAGTGACATGCCCAGCATCTCAGCGGCGCTGTATCCGAAGAGCGTTTCCGCGCCTCTGGCCCAGAAGGTCACCCGGTCTTCGAGGTCCGTGGCGACCACCGATTCTACACGCTATCGAGCAGCTGCGCCTGAAAGCGCAGACGCTCCTCGACCTTCCGTTGCTCGGTCACGTCGCGGTGGATGCCGAGGAATCCGGATCGCTGGCCTCCCGCGTCGGTGACGACCGAGACCATCACGTCGGTCCAGATGATCGAGCCATCCTTCCGGCGGCGCATGACCTGTGAACTCCAGGTGCCTTTGGTGCGCAGCTCGTCCGTCTTGCCGGCGGCGACGAAGTTCGACGCCGTCCGGAACAATCAGCGACGCGACATGCTTGCCCATCGCCTCCTCGGCCGAATAACCGAAGAGCTGCTCGGCGCCCTTGTTCCAGAACGTCACTTGGTTCCCGAGGTCCGTGCTGAGGACCGATTCGCGCACGCTGTTCAACACCACCGACTGCACCCGGAGCTTGTCCGCGGCCTTGAGCCGCGCCGCGATGTCCTCGATGGCGGCACGGAGCAGTTCCCCGTCCTGGCGGTGCAAGCCTCGCAGCCGGGCCAGCTTCTTCGACCGGTCGACGACGAACAGGTAGCCGTCAGCGTCGACATATCCGATATCGGAGGTGCGGAGCCACCCGTCTCCGTCGATGACGTCGGCGGTAACTTCCGGGTTGTTGTGATACCCCTTCATCACCTGTGGGCCG
Source organism: uncultured Acidobacteriota bacterium (assembly GCA_963720005.1). Taxonomy (GTDB): domain Bacteria; phylum Acidobacteriota; class Vicinamibacteria; order Vicinamibacterales; family CAVVIG01; genus CAVREM01. The sequence goes on from CAVREM010000007.1 coordinate 33,802, forward strand.
CGCACCCAGACCTCGCCGAGCTCGCCGACCTGCACGTCCTCGCGTGAGACGACATCGACGATGCGACATTCCGTGTCGGGAACGGGGACGCCAAGAGACGCGATCTTGCCGGACTGCCGGGGCGTGAAATGGGTCAGCGCGACCGCTTCGGTGAGTCCGTAGGCTTGACTCACGCTGCAATGCAGACGCTCGGCGCAGGCACGGCCAACCGACTCCGGGAGCGGGGCCGTCATCGACGTGATCTTTCTCAGCGCCGACAAATCGAAGCGGTCGACCGTGGCGTGCTTGGCCAGCGTTCGGATGACGGGCGGCACGAGATACGCGGTCGTGACGCGATGCTTCTGCATCGCAGTGAGCAGCCATTCGAGCCTGAAATAGGGGAATGTCACGACGGTGGCGCCCGCGTGCAATCCCACGTTCACGGCCACCATGCCATACAGCTGGCAGAACGGCATCAGGCTGACGACGACCTCGCTCGGCTCGATCGGGTCGACACGCCTGGTCTGGAGCAGGTTCGAGACCAGGTTGCGGTGGGTCACCATCACCCCCATGGGAACGTCGCTGGGGGCGTTGGTGTAGGTGATTGACGCCACCTCGGATGCGGCATCGCCATCGCGTCGACGTGAACGAACGCCCTGGCGACGTCCCGGCGGCCCGCACATCGTCCAGTTGGAGCACGGTGGCGATCTTGGCCTTGCGAATTGCCGCACGCAACGCCGGCGTCGGCTCGCACGCCATCACCAGGACCCGCGCGCCGGAGTCGATCAGCTGATAGGACAGTTCGGCCACGTTGTGAATCACATTGAGGCTGGTGATGACCGCCCCCGTGGACGTGACCCCATAGAACAGCGCGACGTAGTCAGGGGAATTCGGCGCGAAGACCGCGACCACGTCCCCTCGGTTGACGCCGAGGCTCTGCAGGCCGGCTGACACTCGCTTCACGTCGTCGCGCAGTTCCGCGTACGTGATGACCCGGTCCGTGGAGCCATCGATGAGGGCCGGCTTGGCCGCTCGGGCCTCGTGACGCTCGCACACGAACTGTGCGATGGATCCGTCCGGAACGACGACGCCCGGGTACGTACTGCGTGTCACCATGCTGAGCATCCCCATCCGTGAAGCCACGAGCGCCGAGCTGTCGGCAGATGATACGAGGGGAAGGGATGCTTCACAAGCGGCACCGTTTGCACGGATGAGCCCTTGCCGGGCGCTGAGAATCCAGCAGCCGTTGCTGGATTTCCGGCGGCGCACGTCGCGACTCCCCGCAATCTTGCTCAACTCTGACGCTCCCATCTGGCAGGGGTTGTGCGTGGTCTTCGGGGAGGGGGCGTCATGGCCGCAGGCACTCTGGACCGCGTCGTCGTTGAGGGACCCGTCAATCCCGGTTTCGAGGTCGTCCGCGAGGCGTTCAACGCCAACTTCACCCAACGCGGGGAACTGGGCGGCGCGTGTTGTGTTTATCACCACGGCAGGAAGGTCGTCGACCTCTGGGGCGGTATTCGAGACAAGCAGACCGGCAAGCCCTGGGAACCGGACACCATGGTCATCGTCTTCTCCGCCTCCAAGGGCCTGGCGGCAATGACGCTGGCAGTCGCTCACTCACGGGGCTGGCTCGATTACGAAGAACGGGTGGCCCATTACTGGCCCGAGTTCGCGCAACACGGCAAGGACAGGATCACCGTGCGCCAGCTCCTCGCGCATCAGGCGGGGCTGTTCTGCCTCGATCAGCCCGTCGATCGCACCCTGGTCGCCGACCTGGATCGCCTGGCCGACGTGCTCGCCCGTCAGAAGCCGGCGTGGGAGCCCGGAACGCGACTGGCGTATCACGGCATCACCCTCGGGTTCTACCAGGGCGAGCTGATACGCCGGATCGATCCACGACATCGCACGCTCGGCCAGTTCTTCCAGGACGAGATCGCATCACGGCTCGGCCTGGACGTCTACATCAGGCTGCCCGAGGACATCCCGAACTCGCGCCTCGCCACCATCGCCCGGCCCAACCCGATCGACATGTTGCTCGGCTTCCCCCTCCGCTTGACGCTCGAGGCGATGAACCCACGGTCCAAGATCGTCCGGACACTCAGAGGCTCCGAGCTCCCTCACGACGAGCGGCGCATCTATGCGCGCAGTTTCGAGGTGCCGTCGGGAGGCGCCGTTGGCACGGCTCGCGCCATCGCGCACGCGTATGGCGTCTTCGCCACCGGAGGACGCGAGCTCGGGTTGCGAAAGGAGACGCTCGACCTGCTGGCGGCGCCAGCGATACCGCCGACGCGAGGTTTCCGCGACGAATGCCTGAAGGCCGAGGTGCAGTTCTCGCTGGGGTTCATGAAGCCCAGCCCGGTCTGGCCGTTCGGCAGCGCGGCGTCGTTCGGCTCTCCTGGAGCAGGCGGTTCTCTCGGTTTTGCCGATCCGGATGCGGAGATTGGCTACGCATACGTGACGAGCCAGATGGGGACCACGCTCACGGGCGACCCGCGGGACGTGGCGCTCAGGGATGCGCTCTACGCCGCCATCCGGCCTTCATGAAGGAGCTCACCCCATCTTGGCCAGCTCGTCGTACGCGATCGTCAATGCCAGCCCCAGACGCGACTTGATACCGCCGAAGTGCTCGAAGCGCGGCAGCACCTCGACCTTCGCCAGGTCCTCTTTGGGTCGGCCTTCCTTGCGCGCGCGCCCGGCATACTCGATGACCGCCGTGAAATAGTCGCGCTGATACAGGAGGTCGGCGCGCGTGCCGATGAACGGGTGCCCGGCCTCGGCGTGACCGTAGATATAGAGCGCATCGGCGGGATAGGCCGGCGCCATCTGCTCGAGCACGCGGATCCATCCGTGCACCGACGCACCGGCCGGCGCGTCCACGTTGGGATAGCCGCGATTGTTCAGCAGATCGCCGAGGTGCACGACGTTGGCCTGCTCGAAGTGAATCGACGCGTCGCCACCGGTGTGCGCCGGGCCCCAGTGCCTGGCCCGCACGGTCTCGTCACCGAGAGTGACGCTCCATGTCTCGGGGAAAGTCACGTCTGGCAACGTCACCTCGGTCTTGCTCCGCTCGGCCGCGGCTCGCTGGTTCTCCTTCGACCGCACGTGCGCGACAATCTGCTTCGCCGCCGGCCGCAGCACGCCGTTGCCGCCGGTGTGATCGGGGTGGTGATGGCTGTTGATGAGCACATCGATGGCCCGCGGGCTGCGCTCCTTGAGGCCGCTCAGCAGGTTCGGGGCGGTGTCGGCGAACTGGCTGTCGACGACGAGCAAGCCGTCGGGGTTGATGAGCCAGCCGATGGTCCCCCCGCGCTGATGGAAGATGCCGATGTTGCGCCGCAGCGGCGTGAACACCGCCGGTGCCGGCGGCGCGGCGGCCGGAGCGGCGGGCGCTCCTCCCTGTTGCGCGCTTGCCGTCGAAGAAACCGCGGCGGCGGGAACGGCCAATGCTGAAGCCTTCACGAAATCGCGACGTGTCCACGCCATCGGGCAACCTCCATGGCCAGCGTCCGGACCGTCCGGTCGCGTACCCGAGGCGGATTATACGGCGGGCGGCCGCGGGAAAGGGCCACCGCACGGGCGAGTCGGACGCCTCGTCTGGCGCCCGAAGCAGCGCGCCCTACGCCTGCCGCAGGGCCGTGACGGGATCGATCGCCACCGCGCGGCGCGCCGGCAGGTAGCTGGCGACACACGCCACGAACAACAGCACGGCGGGCACGCCCGCAAAGATGAGCGGATCCGTCTGGCTCACGCCGAAGAGCAGCGACGCCACCGCTCGGGAGGCAGCGAACGCGCCCGCCAGCCCGCACAGGAGCCCGATGGCCGTCAGCGTCAGTCCCTGGCGCATCACCAGGCCCAGGATATCGGTCGGCGTGGCGCCAATCGCGGAGCGCACGCCGATCTCCTTCGTGCGGCGACTCACCCAATAGGCGAGCACACCGTAGAGACCGACGGCCGCAATCACCAGCGCGCACAATGCGGCTGGCGCGATCACCAGTGCGGCCAACCGTGGGCCAAGATACGCGCGCTCCATGAAGGCATCCATCGTCTTGGCATCGTAGATGGGCACGGCCGGATCGACGCTGGCAACAGCCCGGCGCACTTCACCCAGCATGGACGCCGGATCGCGCCGGCTCCTGACCACCAGCGTGGCACTCGACGCCGTCTGCTGCGCCAGCGCGGTCCATACGAACGGCCGCGGCGACTCGGTGAGCTGGCGATACTTGCCATCCGCCGACACGCCGACGACCTCGAGCCACCGGACGTCACTGCCGGTGAAGCGGATACGCCGTCCAATCGGATTCTGTCCCGGCCACGCCATGGCGGCGAGCGTCTCGTTGACGATAGCAACCGCCAGCGCGTCCGCGGTGTCACGCGCCGCGAACGCGCGGCCATCCCGGATAGGCGTGCCGAGGGCCGAGAAGTAGTACTCATCGACCGCTGAGGACATCGTCTGAATGCCCTCGCGGCCGGGCGCCGCCTCACGGCCCTCTACGATGAGGTCGCCGCCTCCCACCGAGAAGTCGAGCGGCACGTATTGGGCCAGCGTCACGGCTTCGACGCCAGGTACACCGCCGACGGTTTCCTGCACTCGCCGGTAGAAGGCACGGACATCAGGATCGGCCAGGCCCCGTATTCCGGGGTTCACCGACATCACGATGCGATCCTCGACCTCGAATCCAGGGTCGAGCGTGCGGGCACCGCCCACGCTTCGTACGAAGAGTCCCGCCACGACCAGGATGATCAGCGACGCCGCTACCTGACCGACCACGAGGACATCCGACACCCTCACACGCCTCGCACGTCCACCCGTGGGCGCGCCATCGTCCTTGAGCGCGGGAACGAGGTCGGTATTCGACAACTGGAGTGCCGGCCAGAGACCGAACGCCACGGCCGCGAGTGTGGCGAGGCCGAACGTGAACGCCATCACGCGAAGGTCGGTATGGAACGAAAAGGCCAGCGGGAGGTCGGTGGGTACGCGAAGCCGTGCGAGCAGCGTCGCGGCCAGGGCGCCCATTCCTACGGCGAGGCCGCCCGCCACGGCAGCCAGCAGCAGCGCTTCCACGAGCAGCTGGCGGACGAGCTGCCCGCGGCCCGCGCCGATCGCCAGCCGGATCGCCACCTCGCGCCGCCGCGAGGCCGCGCGGGCCAGAAGCAGGTTGGCCACGTTGGCGCACGCGACCAGCAGCACGAGCCCCGTCAGGCCCAGGAAGATGATCGCCACGGTATTGGTCGCCGACGCAATCTCGACTTCCGGCCGCGTGTCGAGCTCTCGGAACACGAAGGCCTTGAAGTCCTTGTTGGTGTCGGGATGATCCGCCGCGAGACGCGCCGCCACGGTGTCGACGGTGGCCTGCGCCCCGGCGACCGTTACGCCGGGCGACAGCCGCCCGATGAGCCGCAGCGAGGTGGCGGTGCGATCGGTCAGGAACGACTGCTGCGCCGGACGCAGCCGCGGGAAGCTCTCCGCCGGCACCCAGAACTCCGGGGCGAAGTACACCGCGTAGGCGCCACTGAAGTGTTCCGGCGCAACGCCCACCACCGTGACCGGCTCGTTGCTGAGGGTGATGGTTCGACCGATCGCGGCCGGGTCCGCACCCAGACGAGCGGTCCAGAAGCCGTGGCTCACCACGATCGCCAGCGGTCCGCCGGGCCGGCCCTCCTCGGGCAGAAACCGTCGGCCGAGCGCCGGGTTCACGCCAAGCACGTCGAAGTAGTTGCCCGTAACCAGCTCGCCAATGACACGAGTGGCCGCTCCATTTGCGCTCCCCGTGCCGCCGAGCGCGAACTCAGCGAGCGTGTATCCCGCGAGTCCGCTGAACACCGGAGCTTGTTCACGGTAGTCCTGGAACTCGGCATACGAGAACGCGTCGTAGAAGGTCTGTGTCGGGCTGCGGCGGTAGAGGACCACCAGCTCGTCGGGGGCCTCGACCGGCAGCGGCCGCCACAACAGGCTGTTGAACATGCTGAACAGCGCGCTGTTGGCGCCAAGACCCAGCGCGAGGGACAGAATGGCAGTGGCCGCGAACCCCCGATGCGCGCGCAGGGTACGCAGGCCGTGCCGGATGTCGAGCAGAAGTGTGTGCATGGTCGTTTCCCGGCCCGCCGGCGGCTCGCTAGATACTACGTCGCGCAGGACCGCGGCGTTCGCCGCGACGGCATGAACTCGGATCTCCCTACAATGGCGGCAGATCTCATACATGCTTCCGCGCCTCCGATCGCTCCCCCGCGACACCTGGCTGCTGTTTGCGACGCGCTTCGTCCGGCTCTTCGCTTACGGCGCGCTGTCGGTCGTGCTGGTGCTGTACCTGGTCGAGCGTCGGGCTCAGCGAACAGCAGACCGGCCTGCTGCTCACGCTCACCCTGGTGGGCGATACCCTCATCTCCCTTGCATCACCACGCGAGCGGATCGCCTCGGACGCCGGCGCATGCTGATCGTCGGCGCGGTGCTGATGACCGGGGCTGGCCTCGTCTTCGCCTCGAGCGCGAACCCGTGGGTGCTGCTCCTCGCCGGGACGATCGGCGTGATCAGCCCGAGCGGCCAGGAGGTGGGACCGTTCCTGCCCATCGAACAGGCCGCCCTCTCTCACGTGGTGACCGATCGCACCCGAACCGAGGTCTTCGCGTGGTACACCCTGACGGGCTCGGTCGCGACCGCGCTCGGGGCGCTGGCGGCTGGCATCGCCACGCGCTTCCTGCAGGAGACGGCGGTGACGCCGGTCGACAGCTACCGCGCGGTCGTCATCGTGCTACGCCGCGCTGGGCGTGGTCCTGGCGGCGTTGTTCGCGCGGCTGTCGCGCCAGACCGAGGCGGCGACCGGCCGGCGAGCCAAGCCTGCGCGCGGCGACCACTCGCCGGCACTGTCCGGACTCGACCGGTCGCGGACGTCGGTGATGAAGCTGTCGGCGCTGTTTGCGCTGGACGCCTTCGGGGGCGGATTCGTCGTCCAGAGCTTCGCGGCGTACTGGTTCTACCTGCGGTTCGGGGTCGACGCCGCGAGCGCTCGGCGCGATCTTCTTCTGGGCCAACATCTTCGCGGGGCTGTCGGCGCTGCTGGCGTCCCGCCTGGCGGCGCGTATCGGCCTGGTCAGACACCATGGTCTTCACGCACCTGCCGTCGAACGTCCTGCTGATTCTGGTTCCGTTGATGCCGACGCTGCCGCTGGCGGTCACGGTGCTGCTCGCTGCGCTTCAGCATCAGCCAGATGGACGTGCCGGCAAGGCAGTCCTACGTCATGGCCGTGGTGACGCCTGAGGAACGATCGGCCGCGGCCGGAGGCATCACCGGCGTGGCGCGGACGATGGGCGCGGCCATCAGTCCGCTATTCGTCGGGCTCATGTTCGCGCGGCCCGTCGCTGATCAACCTGCCGTTCTTCATCGCCGGCACGTTGAAGATCGCCTACGACCTGCTGCTCTACCGGCAGTTCGTTTCCACGCTTCCTCCGGAGGAAGCGCGGCAGCCATGAGCGGGCCTGCGGACGACGGCGGACGCCCGTTCTAGTTGACAGACCAAATCGGTCGGATTTAGACTGGCTGCCACAAATGAGACTGTGTCTCATTTCCCTCGGGTAGGCCACTCGAGGCGCTCTTTTCAATGCCCGCCGGTGCTGCGAACACCGGCGGGCCCGGTCGAACAGAAGGTCTGGGCAGACCACTTTCTCGCCATTCGCTTGCGCGATGGCTTGTCCGACTCCCCAATAGTACGGACGGGCAGCTTTCGGCGCAAGTACGGGGATCGCTATGCGTCGCTTGTTGTCGTACGCCGTTGTTTGTTGGTTGATTCCGTCTCCGGCCGCAGAGGCCTCCCCACCTGCTGTCATTGGGGAAATTCAACAACCCGCCCCATCCGTGGTCCTCCGTGGACGCGTCCTCGACACCACCGGCGCCGCCATCGTTGGCGCGCACGTCACCGTGACGCCCGACAGCGCCGGTCAGGCGGGATCTGCCATGACCGATCAGCAGGGCGGGTTCGAGATCGCCGCGATTCCCGGCGGCTGCATCGTCGGCGTCAGCGCGAACGGCTTCGTCGAGGCCTCTCGCCGGATCACGCTGAAAGAAGGGGCGGCAGCGACGGTCTGATTTCACGCTGGCGGTTGCCGGCATCCAGGAACTGGTCAACGTGGACGCCGCGATCGGCTACTCGGTTCCCGCGGTGTCATCGGCGACCAAGACCCCGACCCCGCTGCGGGACGTCCCTCAGGCGATCAGCGTGGCCTCGCGAGCCCTGATCGCCGACCAGCGGATGTCCAGCATGGCTGACGTCACCAGGTACATGCCTGGTGTCGGCTTCGCCCAGGGCGAAGGCAATCGCGACACGCCGATCCTGCGAGGAAACAGCTCGACGTCGGATTTCTTCGTCGACGGCGTTCGCGATGACGTGCAGTATTTTCGCGACGTCTACAACGTCGATCGAGTGGAGGCCCTCAAGGGCCCGAACGCGATGATTTTCGGCCGCGGCGGCGTCGGCGGCGTGATCAACCGAGTCACGCGGCAGGCCGACTGGGGACAGGCGAGCGAGGCGTCGGTGCAGTTCGGCTCGTGGAACAACCGGCGATTCACCGCGGACCTCGGCCGTGCACTCAACCAGACGACCGCCCTCCGCGCGACCACCCTGTACGAGAACTCCGACTCGTACCGCGAGGGCGGCGGCGGCGAGCGCGTTGGCGTCAACCCCACTGTTGCCATTCGCGTCGGACCGAGCACGACGGTCCGCGCCAGCTACGAGTACTTCCACGATGAGCGGGTCGCGGATCGCGGCATCTCGTCGTTCGAGGGGCGTCCGGTCGAGACCGATCCGAGCACGTTCTTCGGCGACCCGTCGCAGAGCACGAGCGACGCGACGGTGAACCTCGTGTCCTCGCTGGTCGAGCATCGCTTCGGATCTCGCGTCACGCTCAGGAATCGCCTCAGTTACGGCGACTACGACAAGTTCTACCAGAACGTGTTCCCCGGCGCGGTGAATGCGGCCGGCACCACCGTGGCCATCTCCGCCTACAACAACGCGACGACCCGCCAGAACCTGTTCAATCAGACGGACGTCATCGTCCTGACACGGACCGGGAGAGTTGGTCACACGCTGCTCTTCGGCACCGAGTTCGGGCGCCAGGACACCGACAACTTCCGCCAGACCGGCTTCTTCACGAGCCTGGGCGAGAACGTGGCGACCGTCAGTGCCCCGCTGGACGCCCCGACGATCTCGCTGCCGCTGGAGTTCCGGCAGAACGCCACCGACGCGGACAACGACGGGGTCACGACGATCGCGTCTGCGTATGCACAGGACCAGCTTGCTTTGTCCGCCCATCTCGACGCCGTTATCGGCCTGAGGTTCGACAGCTTCAAGGCCAATGTCACCAACCATCGTACGGCGACCGACTTCGCGAGCGACGACGGCCTGCTCTCGCCGCGCCTGGGGCTGATATACAAGCCCATCGTGCCGCTGTCGCTGTACGGCAGCTACAGCCTGACCTACCTGCCGCGCGCCGGCGAACAGCTGTCCTCGCTGACGCTGACGAATCAGGCGCTGGATCCCGAGGAGTTCCGCAACTATGAAGTCGGGGCAAAGTGGGATGCCCTTCCAACACTCTCCTTCACGGCGGCCCTGTATCGCCTCGATCGCGGCAATGTCATCGTTCCCGATCCCGTCAATCCGGCGCAGTCCAGCCTGGTGGACGCGCAGCGAACCATGGGCCTGGAGCTCGAGCTGAACGGGAACATCACGCGCGCGTGGAGCGTCGCGGGTGGTTACGCCTACCAGGACGGCGAGATCACACGCTCCTTGTCGGCGACGGCACTGGCGGGAGCCGAGCTGGCGCAACTGCCGAAGCACTCGATCTCGCTGTGGAACAAGTACGGCTTCACGCCTCGGCTGGCGGCCGCGCTCGGGGTGCTCCATCGCACCGAGGTCTTCACCTCGACCGACAACCTCGTCGTGCTTCCCAGCTGGACTCGCGTCGACGCGGCGGTGTACTACGACCTGACTCGGGCCCTGAGGGCGCAAGTCAACGTCGAGAACCTCGTCGACGAAAAGTATTACCCCACCGCCCACAGCAACACGAACATCACGCCAGGCTCGCCGCGAGCCGTGCGCTTTGCGCTGACGACGCGGTTCTAGGCGAGGGTTCCTCACCAGCAGCCGCCTTGACGCCGAACCGATGCGACCCTGCACCGGTTCGGCGGGTCACGGATTGCCCCGGCCGGGCCGTCAACGCGGACGGGCTCGCGCGAGCTCATCAGGCGTCGCGCGGTAGAATGAGATCCCTCACCCGCGGACTCCAGTACTCATGGCCTTCGGCGGCTTCCATCCCATCGTTCGTCAGTGGTTCACGACCGAAGTCGGCGAGCCAACCGCCGCTCAGCTCGACGGTTGGAGCGCGATCGCGGCTGGCCGTCACACGCTGATTGCCGCGCCAACGGGATCGGGCAAGACGCTCGCGGCGTTCCTCACCGCCATCAACTCGTTGCTCGAGGAGAGTCTCACGGCGCCGCTCGCCGACGAGGTCCGCGTCGTCTACGTGTCGCCGCTGAAGGCGCTGAGCACGGACATCCACAAGAACCTCGCAGTACCCTGCGACGGCATTCAACGCCTGGCGGAACGGGATGGAATGGCCGCGCCGAGGATCACGGCCGCGGTGCGGACCGGCGACACGACGCCGGCGGAGCGCGCCGCGATGTTGCGGACGCCGCCACACATTCTGGTCACGACCCCGGAGTCGCTGTATCTGCTGCTCACCTCGGACCGAAGCCGGCAGATGCTCCGCACCGTGGGCACGGTGATCGTGGACGAGATTCATGCCGTCATCGGCTTGCGCCGGGGGGCCCACCTCGCCCTGACACTCGAGCGGCTCGCCGCCGTAGCCGAGCGGCCCTTGCAACGAATCGGGCTGTCGGCGACGCAGACGCCGATCGAGGAAGTCGCCAGATTCCTCACCGCCGGCGTCGCCGCCGGCTGCACCATCATCGACGTCGGCCACCGGCGCCACATGGACCTGGACGTCGAGATGCCGCGCTCCGCGCTCGACGCCGTGATGTCTCACGAGGTCTGGGAGGAATACTACGACCGGCTGACAGCGTTGATCGCGGCTCACCGGACGACGCTCATCTTCGTGAACACGCGGCGCATGGCGGAGCGGGTGGCGCGCCACCTCAGCGAGCGGCTGGGCGACGAGGCGGTGACCGCGCATCACGGCAGCCTGTCGAAGGAGAAACGGCTCGACGCCGAGACCCGGCTGAAGTCAGGACGGTTGAAGGCACTGGTCGCCACCGCGTCGCTCGAGCTCGGCATCGACATCGGGCACGTCGATCTGGTCTGCCAGATCGGATCGCCGCACCGGATCGCCACGCTGCTGCAGCGTGTCGGTCGTTCGGGCCACACGATCAGCGGGACGCCGAAGGGCCGGGTCTTTCCGGTGTCGCGAGACGATCTCGTCGAATGCGCGGCGCTCCTCCGCTCGGTGCAGTCGGGGCAGCTCGACGCCATCGTGTCGCACGACGCGCCGCTCGACGTGCTGGCGCAACAACTGGTCGCCGAGTCCGCGTGCCGCGACTATTCGGAGGACGACCTCTTCGCGCTGGTGACGCGCGCGTGGCCCTATCGCGGCCTCGATCGTGCCGCATTCGATGGCGTGCTGCGAATGACCGCGGAGGGCTTCGCCACCCGCCGTGGCCGGCGCTCGGCGCTGGTCCACCGCGACGAGGTCAACCGGACCGTCCGTGCCCGGCGGGGCGCGAGGCTGCTCGCCCAGACGTCCGGAGGCGCCATCCCGGAAGTAGCCGACTATCGCGTGGTGCTCGATCCCGACGACACCTTCATCGGCACGCTCAACGAGGACTTCGCGATCGAGAGCAATGCTGGCGACGTCTTCCAGCTCGGCAATGCGTCGTGGCTCATCCTCCAGGTTACGGGCGGCGACGTCCGCGTGGCCGATGCCAGAGGCGCACCGCCGACCATTCCTTTCTGGCTGGGCGAGGCGCCGGCCCGCAGCGACGAGCTGTCGCGCGCGGTCAGCGACCTGCGGAACGAGGTCGATCGACGGCTCGACGATCCGGCCGCGGACACGGTCGCATGGTTGATGGCGGAAACAGGTCTCGCACGGGTCGCGGCCGATCAAGCGGTGTCGTACCTGGCGGAGGGCCGACGCGCGCTCGGCGTGATCCCGTCGCAGGACTCGCTCGTGCTCGAGCGGTTCTTCGACGAGGCCGGCGGCATGCAGCTCGTCCTGCACGCGCCGTTTGGCAGCCGCATCAACAAGGCGTGGGGACTCGCCCTGCGCAAGCGATTCTGCCGCCAGTTCAACTTCGAGCTTCAGGCCGCCGCCACCGAAGACGCGCTGATGCTCTCGCTGGGGCCCCAGCATTCGTTCCCGCTGTCGGACGTCTTCCGCTATCTGCACCCTGAGACGACGCGTGACGTGCTCGTGCAGGCGTTTCTCGACGCACCCGTGTTCAAGACGCGGTGGCGATGGAACACCACCATCTCGCTGGCGGTGCCGCGCGCGAGAGGTGGGCGCAAGGTGGCGCCACAGATCCAGCGAATGCAGGCCGACGACCTGATGGCGGCAGTGTTCCCGGATGCAGCCGCCTGCCTCGAGAACATCCCTGGGGATCGACAGATCCCCGATCACCCGCTCGTCTCACAGACCGTGCGGGACTGCCTCGAAGAGGCGATGGATTTCGAAGGGCTCCGTGCCGTGCTCGGCCGGATCCACCGCGGCGAGCTGCGGCTCGATTGCGCGCGACACGCCGGAGCCGTCGCTCTTCGCGCATGAAATCCTCAACGCCCGGCCTTATGCCTTTCTCGACGATGCGCCACTCGAGGAACGTCGCAGTCGCGCGGTGCAGTCCCGGCGGGCGACCGATCCCACATCGGCGGGTGATGTCGGCGCCCTCGACGCGGATGCCATCGCGCGGGTGCGCGAGGAGGAGCGTCCAGACCCGCGGGACGCCGACGAGCTGCACGATGCGATGTTGACGGCTGGGTTCCTGACCTCGGGCGACCTCGAAGACATCCGGCCGGAACTGCTGAATGAACTGACCGCGGCGCGGCGTGCCGGCAGCGTCAGCCTCGGAGGATCGACGCGGGCCGCGTGCCCGCTCATCGTCGCCGTCGAGCGGCTGCCGGAACTGCGCGCGATTCACCCCGACCTCGTCATCGCAGCAACGCTGCAACCGCCGCCCTCCCGGCTGGCGAGATCCTGGTCGCGCGCCGAGGCCATCACCGAGATCCTGAGAGGCCGGCTCACGGTGACCGGTCCGGTGACCGCGGAGGCATTGGCCGATTCGATGGGCGTTTCGCCCACGGACGTGGACGTAGCGCTGCTGTCGCTCGAAGGGGACGGGGTCGTGCTCCGCGGACGCTTCACACCGGGCGAGAGCGCACTCGAATGGTGCGACAGGACGCTGCTGGCCCGCATTCATCGCTACACGCTGAATCGGCTCCGCGCCGAGATCGAGCCGGTCAGCCCGGCAGATTTCATGCGGTTCCTCTTCCGGTGGCAGCATGTCGAAACCTCGTCCAGGCTGACCGGGCTGGACGGGTTGCGCGAGATCGTCACCGCACTCGACGGCTACGAGCTCGCGGCCGCGGCGTGGGAGCGCGCGGTGCTGCCGGCACGCCTCGATCACTACGACGCGTCGATGCTCGACATGATCTGCCTCACCGGAGAGGCCGGGTGGGGCCGCCTCTCGCCCGCCCAGCTCGGCCCCGAGCCCGGACTGGTGCCGGCGACGCCGATCGCCCTCTTCCTCCTCGAGCATGCGGGCGCGTGGCGGTCACTCACGATGAACGGGGACGAACCGCCGCTCTCGGAAGAGGCCCGACACGTTCTGGCGACTCTCCGCTCGCGCGGAGCGTCGTTCCTCCGCGATCTCGGGCCAGCCTGCGGGCTCGATGCCGATCAGCTCCGGCATGCCATCGGGGCGCTGGTCGCAGGCGGGCTGGTGACATCCGATGGCTTCTCGGGACTGCGCGCGCTCGTGTGGGCGGCGCGAGGACGGCCGGCGCAGCACGACCGGCGCAGCAACTTCGCCGGCCGGTGGACGGCCATCGCGGCCGGCGGCGAAGACATCTCGCGCGAGCGGGCGGTCGAGCTCCAGGCGTGGGCGCTGCTCCGCCGCTACGGGGTCGTGTTCCGGCGGCTGCTCACCCGCGAGACGAATGCAGCGACCTGGCGCGAGCTCGCACGCGTCTACAGGCGTCTGGAGGCGCGCGGTGAGATCCGCAGCGGCCGGTTCGTGACCGGCATGTCGGGAGAGCAGTTCGCGCTTCCCGGTGCGGTCGACCAGTTGCGCGAGGTTCGGCGCATCCAGGCTGACGGCACTCTGGTCACCATCAGCGCCGCCGATCCGTTGAACCTCGCGGGGATTGTCACGTCCGGGGAGCGCATCCGGACCGCCGGCCGCAACCGGATCGTGTATCGGGACGGGGTGCCGCTCGCCGCCCTCGAAGGCGGCGTCGTGCGAGAGCTCGCGCCGATCGACCCGCGCATCGCCGCCGACGTGGCACGCGCGCTACAGGCGCGGCGCGCGCCGGCGCTTGCCGTGCACTAGGGCCAATCGCGCTCCGCAACCACCTTCGGCAGGATGACATAGGGGTGGCCGAAGCCGGTCCATCCCCGCACGCGGCCCCAGACTTCCAGACGCCAGGTGACCTCCTTGCGCCCCTCGATGTCGGCGAGCTGGACGTCGGCCGGTATCGTGACGGTCGCTTGCCCGACGACGTGTTCACCCGGGCCGGCAGCGGCTTCTCCCCTGTCCAGCACGTTCGTCTGGTGAATGAGCCGCGCGCAATGTGATGCGTATTAAGATACGGGCCGGCTTGCCACCGGGAGCGGCGGTGCGACTACAGATTGACGATCTGACCTTCGACGCGTCGTCTCGTCAGCTGTGGCTGAACGAGGCGGAGGTTCACCTATCGACCAAGGCCTTCGACCTGCTCGCGCTGCTGATCGAGCGCCGGCCGCAGGCAGTCTCCAAAGCCGATCCGCAGCCGTCTCTGGCCGGGCACGTTCGTCTCGGAGAGCAGCCTGCCGTCGCTCGATCTCCGAGATTCGCGAAGCGATCGCCGACCACCGGCGGAAGCCCGGCTGGTGCGGACCCTGCACGGCTTCGGTTACGCGTTCCAGGGCGCAGGCGACGCCGCGACGGCGAGCCGTCCGACGCGGCCGCGAACGCGTGGCTGGTCGGGAGCCCGCGCCGAAGATGGCGCTGTTCGCCGGCGAGAACGTGCTCGGCCGCGAAGGAGACGGCGTCATCCTCGTCTGAAGTCGAGCACGGTGTCGCGCCGTCACGCGCGCATCGTCATCGAGCCGGACCGGGGCCGTGGTGGAGGACCTGGGGAGCAAGAACGGCACGTACGTCAACGACCGGCGCGTCACGAGTCCAACGCCGGTCGTCGATGGCGATCAGGTCCGGATCGGGTCGCTGCTCTTCACCTTCCGGCTGGTCGCAGCCATCCGATTCCACCGAGACGCAATCGTCCCGTCCGAGCGACGCGGCTACCATCCCTGACTTCTGGCAGATGCAGCGGAGCGAGCGATCCTTCCTGCTTGCCGGTTCAGCCGCGCGTACGTCGCTGCGCGGCGCCGCTGCGCCGGTGCCCGCCTCGACGCCGTCGACCTTGCGCGGCGGCTGAAGCTCCAGCTGGTGCCGACGGTGACGCCGTGGTTCAGCACGTGTCCGTTCCGGCCCGTCACCTGACGGGTGAACGACCCGAACAGGTCGAGGCTATCGGTCATCGAGTAAGCGAGCCCGCCGCCCAGGTTGAGCGAGTGGACCGCTGGATGACGTCGTGAACCGGCAGGTACTGGAGCGGCAGTCCGGACGGACCGCTCAGCGGGAAATCCACTGCCGCCATGGGTGTACTGGCCGTTGGCATGCCCGAACGCCGGAATCCCGGCGACACGAAGTATCCCACCTCCAGGTCGGCAAGGCTGCGGTTGTGCGAGATGTCCACCACCTTCTCGACGAACCCGTACCCATAGCGGCCAGAGACGAAAAGACCCGGCACGCCGCGGTCGAACAGCTTCGCCGCATAGACACCGACCTGGAATTCGTTGCAGCCGCTGGCCCGAACGCAGCGTGCCCGTAGTACGCGTAGTCGTGGCTCGGCACGACCGAGCCGACGTACGGCGTGATCACCGGCGCCGTCGCGCTTGAGGTTGTATCGCACGCGACATGCGGAAGTCCGTGAAGCTGTTGTGCGAACGTCCCGTCGTCGATGGTCGTGTCCGGGTGCGGGCGGGTCCCCTGGTACTTCGACGAAACGAGCGGCAGCGCCAGATCGACCGCGATCTTGTCGGTCAGGCCGTAGGTCATGTCCGTCAGCAGCACGTTGGTGTTGATTTGACCCGCATCGACGCGGGTGGTGCCGGCGAGGTGCTTCTTGACGTTGAGCTGCTGCACCGCGATCGCGACGGCGCCTTCGCCTTTCGCCGGCACCCAGGCCTGGGCGGAGGCGAGTGCCGGCGTCAGGACGAGCGCGAGGAGGGCTCCGGTGTATGCGAGCGAATGAGCCGGACGACGTGAGAGCCATGATCGTGACTCCTTGGTCAACGTCAATGGGCCTTGGCCTGCTTCGACCGCGACTTCATCGTGCTCTCGACTTCGTCGAGGTAGCTTGAGGGGGCGATCCGACGACTTGAGCCGCAGATCGACGTCCGCTCGTGGCGGTTTTCGCGTCGCCGGGAACGCCACGAACAGCGTATCGGGATGCGCGGGCGAGGCGGCGATGACCGGCTTGAGCCTCGACAGCCTCGGCGGCGTCCAGCAGGACGACGTCCACCGGCGACGGTCTTGAGCGCCTGCTCGAGCAGCGCCCAGTCCTCGATCACCGACACGGCGTGACCCGCCTGGCGCAGCGCCTTGTGCAGCTGCGGGTCGCGGATCGCTGCCTTGGGATCGGTGACGGGCCGTGCGTAGATGAGGAGCTTGCCGGGGTAGACCGAGGCGTAGGCGCGCTGGAACTTGGCGCCGCGTCCGACCATCAGGAACTTGTCGCCGCAGGCCTGGCCACCGGCGGCACCGCCGAAACACCCAGGGTCAGGACGACGACGACGGCTGCTATTCGCGACATGGGGCCTCCAGGTGAGCTCGAAGTATACGCGCGCCCGTCCGGCGTGAATCTTGGAAAACTCTCAGGTTTTGCTGGTCATCAACGGCTCGGGCCGAACGGCCGAGAACCGCTCCCACCAGGAGCGGGGACGGTTGAAATCCTTCCAGCAGGTAGATGTCGGACCTGACGCGGGCGATGGAGGTCAGGAAGCGCCCGTCGCGGCAGCCGGCTGAAGCCGCGGATCGGCTGCAGCGCCTGGGGGATCGTTCCCAGTTTCTGGCCGATGACCCGCTCGACGCCGGTATGCGCGATCGAGCGACACGAGCATGAAGTGAGTGCAGATCATCGGTCGGCCGCAGGCCGTAAATCATCCGTCCGCTTCTCGCCCCACGCGTAGGCGAGCCATCCCCGCTCGGCGATGGCCTTCGGCGGAGCCGTCCATCGGGCGAGATCAGCGACAGGCCGTCGAGAGTCTCGCAGAGGATCCAGGCGCCGTCCGGGGACCACATCGGACGGGCCACGAACGGCGGGATGGAGCCGGAGTTCAGGATGGTCGTACGCCGTCCCGCCGACCTGCGCCTTCACCAGCCTGAGCTCCCGCGCTCGACGCTGCCGCGTCAGGTAGGCGATCCAATCGCCATTGGGCGACCAGGTCGGCGCGTCCTGGATACGTCTCCTCTCCGGCCACCGGCAACGGGCGGCCGCCCGCGACCGACGTGATCCACAGCCTCGAGCCTTCGCGGCCGGCGTTCGCTCTGGCGCGGCCCGCTGGAACGCGAGCCGCTTGCCGTCCGGCGAAAACGCGAGCGACCCCGACCGCCAGAGGCTGCGCCGCCGAAGTCGGCCTCGGTCACCAACGGCTGCTGCAGGTAGCCCTCCACGTTCTGCAGCCAGATCTGCGGCTCGCCGGTCCGGTCGGTCACGAACGCGTACTGGTTGTTCCGACGGCGAGGCCGCCGGGTCGAACTCGTTGCGCGTGCTGCTCAGGAACGGCCGGAGCGGGGATCCGTCGGGCGGCACTTCGAAGAGATCGAAATCGGTCGCCTCGTACGTGAAGGCGAGTGTGACGCCGTCGGGCGAGACGCTCGGCGAGCCTTCGTTGCCGGGCGTCACCGTCAGCGGGGAGAAGGCGGTCGGACTGCGTGTCGGCGAGCCACAAGTGCGTGCCGGGCGTCGGGCCGTCCGATCGCGTCACGACGACGTGTCGGTTGTCGGCCAGCCAGGTGAAGAACGGCGGCGCGCGGCCCGGCCTGTCAGCGGACGCCGGAAGGACGCGTCTGGGCTCGCCCGCTCGGCTGGGGATCTCCCAGAAGCCCGGGATCTCGTGTCGAGGTCGGGCCCGAGCCAGACCAGCAGCTTCGAGCCATCCGGCGAGAACCTCAGATAGCCCTCGAGCCGAGCCCATGTCCTGCCGCGCCCCGCGTAGCGCTCCGGCTTGCCGTCGGGCAGCGATGCCATCCACAGCGTCATCGCGAATCCGATCCCGTGCTTCAGCGCAGGAAGAACACGTCCTGCCGTCGGGTGAGATCGCCGATCTCGACGCGTCCTCGATCATCGATTTCCGGCGCGCCGCCGACGGGCTCACTCTGCCACAAGCGCGTCTGTGTCGCGCGCCAGCGAGTGGTAATAGATGTACGCCGTCCGACCGACCAGATCGGACCGTAGCAGTCGAAGGCCGATCGCGTCACCTGCGTCCGCATCGCGGAGCCCAGCGTGCGCGTGAAGATCTGCACCACGCCGTCGACCTCCGCTTCGTAGGCGATGGTTTGCCGTCCGGCGACCACGTCGGCGAGCCCTGGTAGCCGGCGTCGGTGGCAAACGGCGTGAACCTGGTCGAAGGCTCGGCGCGGTGTCGTCCGAAGCGACCAGCCCGCGCCGACCAACAGAGCGCCAGAACGCCGCCGATCGCCGCCGGCATCACGCCACCGCGACCGGCGGTCGCGCGACACCGGCGCGGTCGCCCGCCGATCGTCGTCGCCTCGGACAGATAGTCGCGGATGGTCCGCAGGTCGGCGGCCAGGTCCGCGGTGTGCGCGAACCGCTCGCGCGGGTTCTTGGCCAGCAGCCGGCGGATCAGCCACCGCACGGCGACCGGCAGCGACGGGTTGGCCTGCGGCGGGATCGGGCGGATCGTCCGCGATGATCGCCGACAGCGTCTGCACCGCCGTCTCCCGCTTGAACGGGTGCGTCGCCGGTCGTCAGCTCGTAGAGCATCACGCCGAGCGCGAACTGGTCCGACCGGAAGTCGGCCTTGCCGCCGCGCGCCTGTTCCGGGCTCATGTAGGGCACCGTCCCGACGATCAGCCCGTCGGCCGTCTGTGTGTGCGTCGGCGCCGCCGACGAGCGCTGCGTCGCCGTCGTGCGACTTGGCCAGGCCGAAGTCGACGATCTTCACGCGCCCGTCCGCCGTCACCATCACGTTCTCGGGCTTCAGATCGCGATGGACGATGCCGGCGTCGTGCGCCGCGGCGAGACCGTCGGCGATCTGCTGCGCGATCTCGACCGCCCGCCGGAGCGGCATGCGGCCGCGATTCATCTCGATCGCGCAGCGATCGCCTTCGATCAGCTCCGACACGAGGTACGGCGTGTCGCCCTCGACGCCGACGTCGTAGACGGTCAGGATGTTCGGATGATTGAGCGCGCTGGCCGCGACCGCTTCCTGGGCAAAGCGGCGCTGCCGATCGGGATCGAGCGGCGACGCTGTCGTGCAGGATCTTGATGGCGACGTTCCGCTGCAGCCGCGTGTCGCGGGCGCGATAGACCTGTCCCATCCCGCCCGCGCCCAGCGGGCCGATGATCTCGTACGGACCGAAGCGAGATGGCAACTCGGCCATCGGAGGTTGCCGAACGATACGCCCGCGCTCCACTCACCGTCAACGCCGCCGCTTCGACTTCTGAACAAGCTGCCGTGAGGCAACGGGCAGGGCGCACCTCGTTCCGTACGCCCCGCCTTCTGCCTTTACGTTTTTGCCTTTTGCCTTCTGTCTTTACTTGTTCTTGCCCTTCACCGGCCTGAGCGCCTGGTGGGCGACGAAGCGGCCGATCTGCGTGCCCTTGCCGCGCGCCGGCCTGCAGCCTTCGCGGAAGTGGATGCCGGCATAGACACGGGCGTCTCTGCGCTTCGGCGGCCGCCTCGCGAGAGCGAGTCGAAGCTGCGGGTGATCGGCTTGGGCGGCAGCGCCGCCATCGGCGCCGGCAGCGGCATGCGCCGGCGCGTTGAACGATGCGCGTGAAGGCGATGTCGTCGGTGCCGAAGAACTGGCGCAGCACCTCGGTCGCGGCGCCGGTGTCGGTCGGCAGCGCACAGGGGTAGTCGGGATACGGCGGGGTCACCAGGAACGGCCGCCAGGTCGGATCGCTGTCGGTGTCCGGATTGCCGTCGTCGGGCCAGCGGATCGCCGTGACCGGCCGCCAGAAGTTGTAGGTGTACTTCCAGGTCTGGTTGGCGATGGCCGCATCGGCCTCCGCGATGTTCAGCAGCGCGAACAGCCGCGCGTGCTCCCAGCGATCGAGGCCCCGGCCGCTCGACGATCACGCGGGTGGTCAGGTTCCAGTTCGAGCCGCCGCCCGGCCAGAAGCGTGCGATGTCGCTCTCCTCGGAGTCGGGCAGCGCGCCGCGGACGCGCGCGTCGCCGAGCTGCTTCACCTCGTTGTACTCCCGCGGCGTAGGCGCGCTCGCCAGAGTCGAAGATCGCGCCGGGCTCGACCTCGAACTGCGCGCTGTGGTGGAGCGACGAACGGCGTGACGTGCGCCCAGCCGGCGAACGACGGCGTGATCACGGCGGGAACTCCGGATTCGGCGTCGGCTGGTAGACGCCCGGGCCCGGGCAGCAGCGTGTACGGCAGGTGCGGCGTGTCGGAGCCGTCGTCCATCCGCAGCGCCAGGATCGCGGCCGCGGCCGTCTCGCCGACGTCGATGCCGGCCTGGGTGGCCGGCGTCGTACGGCGCCGGGCCGACCGTCGCGGCGTAGGCGGTCTCGATCGTCGTGGATCGCGGCCTGCTTCAGCGGCGAGTCCGGCACGGGCGCCAGCAGCTCGAGCAGCGTCCGCCGTGCCGCCGCGGCGACCGCGGCGTCGGGCGACGCGCCAGGGGCAGCCGGGCCGATGCCGTGTAGCGCTCGTAGCGCGGGTCGATGGCGTTGAGCGCGTCGTGGACCGCGATCTGGACCATCGCCTCGACGCGCGACTTGCTGTTGCGGGCCGCCGAAGCGCGGCGCCGACGAGCTCGGACGACGACATTCCAGTCGGTGACGACATCGGCGGCGACGAGAGCCGGGCGTGTGAGGATCGCAAGAAGCAGAAAGCAGGCGCGCCACCTGGTGGTGA
This sequence comes from uncultured Acidobacteriota bacterium, assembly GCA_963720005.1. Taxonomy (GTDB): domain Bacteria; phylum Acidobacteriota; class Vicinamibacteria; order Vicinamibacterales; family CAVVIG01; genus CAVREM01. The sequence goes on from CAVREM010000007.1 coordinate 55,153, forward strand.
AGCGGCGTCCGGGGGCAGGACTGATGTGCATCACGATTCGCGACATGACTCCTCCTATGCGGCCGCAGCATAGGGTCGGGAACCGTGTGACAAACGTGAGGTTTGATTCAGGTTTTCATGAGCACGCTAAGATCTGGGGGCAACGTATGACCAAGGACTTTACGGCGTTGCCGCTGAGTGACGTGGTAGCGGAGTTCTCGGCCATGGCGGCGGACACGGTTTCCGTCTTCGGCCGCCTCGACGAAGCGCAACTCAATTGGCGGCCGGACGCGGCGAGCTGGAGCGTCGCGCAGTGCTTCGATCATCTGTTGAACGCCAACCGCGAGATGTTCCAGGCAATCGACGCCGCCATGGATGACGCGCGTCCGCGGACGGTGTGGCAGCGGCTTCCGATCCTCCCGGGCGTCTTCGGGCGGATGCTGATCAGATCGCAGACGCCGGACGCGAAGCGGAAGTTCACGGCGCCCCGCAGGGCCAACCCGGCGTCGAGCGCGATCGACCCGCAAATCATCGAGCGCTTCGTCGCCCATCAGCAGGAGGCCGCCGCGCGCGTGCAGGCGCTCGACGGGCGCGACGCGGCCCGCATCATCATGGTGTCGCCCTTTGTCTCGTTCATCACCTACAGCGTGCTCGATGGCTGCCGGCTCATCGTGGCGCACGAGCGGCGGCACTTCGAGCAGGCGCGCCGGGTGACCCAGGCGCCGGGGTTCCCCGACTCTCGGATGACACGACGATTGATCAGTCGCCCCTGGGCTGGGCGTGAACCGCATCGAGTTTGCGACGGGCGGTCCAGGGCGCCCGCATGCCGACTTCGTTCGTGAACTCGCCCGTCATCCCGTCACCTCCGATCTGGCCCTCGTAGAGCGCGTAGCAATCGTTGATCTCGATCATCACCGCAGGGCCCGATTGCTTCCAGTGCGCATCCGTCTGGCGCGCCCCCAGCGTGTCCTGGTAGGCGAGGCGATCTCCGTCGAGGAACTCGAACGTGGTGATCTCGCGCCGGTCACCGATGTCCCGCGCTCCCACCCAGCTTTCCCAGGCCGTTCCGCTCAGACTCGGCACCGCTGCCGACAACGGCGCCTGTTGAAGCCCAGACGTCCACTTCACGTCGCCCGCGCAGCCCGTCCGATCGACCCAGATGTTTACGCTCTCGGCCCTGGACTCGTGATTGCGATTGACTTAACTCCACTCCTACCCGCCGCCCCACCTCGAGTGAGGCTGGACTTGCGGGCTCGGCCATGCGCGGTGAGCCCGGACCCCGATAGTCGAACCTCGTCTCGGGCCCCAGCCAGAACACCTCGGTGGACCCATCCTCCAGCCGGACGCTGACCTGCCCCGGCGTGACGGCGATCACCTCGCCATCTCTCGAGTAGACCCAGTTGCGCGGCGAATCGCCCGTGATTCTTTCGATGAGGACCGAGCTCATGCCCGACGCAACGGGCCCCAGGATGAGCAATCCACACACCGTGGTGATCACGAGAAACGCGATCCGTGGACCCGACTCCGGCGGGCGCCTGCTCAGGCGACCCTCGAGACGGACCAGGCCCGCGAGCCCCAGCGCCATGGGTAACAGCATGAACGGCAGCAGGAAGGCCAGGGTTCCCTCGCCGAGATGTCCGACCGAATCGGCGATGCCGACGACCGTGACGAACACGACGACCCAGACGATGGCCGAGACGATGGCCGCACGCCACCAGGAAGGTCGAGCGAGGGTCCGGGGAACGTCGAGGATGGGATAGAGGCAGAGCGCCGCCAGGGCAACGAAAACGCCGGCCTCGCCCGTGATCGCGATGAGCGGGATGGTCACAAGCGCGATCGCAACGCCGGCGGCGCCGGGCAGACGCCACAAGCGGCCCCACCTGCGGCGCGGCGATGGTCCGGCCTGGTCAGCGCTCACGGATTCCGAACCTCCATGCCATACCCCGGGCATCCTACGTCATCGCGACACCGGCGCCGGCTCGAGCTTACGTATCCCGCTGAGCGAAATTTCTTGATAGCGGGCCCATTCCACGCTGGTCAGGATGAGGCAAGAGGCATCATGGCTGGTCCGGGATCCACGCCGAGCGCGTCGCTGGCGGCGGACCGCATATGAGGAGAATGCGAAAGGTGAGCTGCTCCAACGCCGCAATCGACGAGGTCTCCGCCTCCCGGCGCCGCCTGATGGCCAACGCGATCGGTGTGGTCGAGAGCCTCAGCGTCACCGGACCGCCGGCTCCGCGCTCGCGTGCCGAGAGCTATTCGCCGGACTTCCAGGTGTGCCTGCCGTATCACGGCGCCTTCGTCTGGCACGTGGGCCGGGACGATGTCCTCGCCGATCCGAACCGGGTGCTGTTCGTCGCGGGAGATGAAGGATTTCGTCTCAGCCGGCCGGTCCCGGGGCGGTTACGCCGAGCTCATCATCACGGTTCACCGGCACGTGCTGGCCGAGATGCTCGGGCGTGTCCGAACGACTGCTCGGCAATCACACGTTGTTCCGCGAGCGGAGCCGGCAGGCGGAGACGGGACTTCAGCGGCTGGGCGCCTGGTGCCTCCACCACGGCTCGAGGCAGCGGGACGATTCCGCCGGCGAGGAGTGGCTGGTGGCATTCCTCCGCGCGGCGATGACGGCACCGTCCGCGTCGGCTGAGTTGAGCCCATCGACCGCGCGTCTGGTGGCGCGTGCCAAAGCGTATGTGTCTGCGAACGTGTCGACGCCGATGCGGCTGGCTCAAGTCGCCAGAGCCGTGGGCACGTCCCCCGCCTACCGCACCACGGTCTTCCGCCGCCCTGGAGGGGCGCCCGCTCCACAAGTATGTCGTTCAGCTGCGGCTGGCTCGGGCGCTGGTCGAGCTGCCACGCGCTTCCGATCTGGACGACGCTGGCCTGCGAGCTCGGGTTCTCGAACCACAGTCACTTCACCGCGGTGTTTCGACGCGCCTTTGGCTGCACGCCTTCTGCGTTTCGTGAGTCGACGCGGCTGCCGAACAAGAGCGCGCGATTTGCCGGCCGCGAGGTGAGGGCTCGCCGAGGCGTCGTAGAATCCGGGGGGATGCAAAAGCGGGATCGACGGTCGGCGCATACCGGGTCGTCGCCGCGCTGGGCTGCGGCGGCATGGGCGAGGTGTATCGGGCCCACGATAAGCGGCTGGGCCGCGATGTCGCGCTCAAGATGCTGTTCGCCGACGTCGCCACTAATACCGGAGCGCCTGGAGCGCTTCCGCCGCGAGGCCCGCTCTTTGCCGCGCTCAACCATCCGAACATCGTCACCATCTTCCCGTCGAAGATGATAACAACGTGCCGTTCATGACGATGGAGCTCGTCGAGGGCCTTTCGCTCGAGATTCCCTGCCGGCGGGGATGCCGCTCGACCGTCTCTTCGACATCGCCCTCCCCCTGGCCGATGCGCTCGTCGCGGCGCACCAGAAAGGCATCGTCCACAGCGATTTGAAGCCGGCCAACGGGATGGTCACCGATGTGACCGAAACCTGCCGGGACGCCGCTCGAAGTGCGCTTCGCCCACGCGCAACTGAGCCGGAATCGACGCGAATTGATCAGGGCGATTCTCGACAATCACGAACAGGCGTACTTTCTCTCATCGCGCGAGCTCGCGAAGCGCTACAACGTCGACGCCGCCACGGTCGTTCGCGCGATCCAGGACCTCGGCTACGAACGCTTCGCGGACTTCGCGGCAGACCTCCGCGAGCACTTCGTCAGACAGATCACGCCTGTACACGGTCCTCAAGGCGGCGACGCGGAAGCGGCGGAGCGTCGCCGATCACGTGGACGACGGACTGGAACGGGACACTGAGAATCTGCGGGTCCTCAAATCGAGCCTGGAGAGGGAGCGCGTCGTGGAGCTGGCGACGCTCATGCACCGCTCGCGGCGCATTCTGGTCGTCGGCGTTGATCTGGCGGCATCGCTCGCGTGGTTCCTCGCCTACGGACTGGCGCCGCTTGGATTCGCGGCCGAAGCGCCAGTCGGCAGCGCGGGAAACCTCCAGCACAAGATTGACGTGCTCACCAACGACGATCTGGTGATCGCGATCAGCTTCGGGCGCTGCCTCAGAGAAACCGTGGAATCGGTGCTCAGGGCGCGCGAACGCGGAGTTCCGACCTTCGGCATCACCGACGGTAACTCCACGCCGATCGCCATGAATTGCGACGGCCATCTTATCGCGCCCATCAGCAGCCCTTCGTTCACCGGCTCTTACGCGGCGCCGATGGCTCTCATCAACGCGATCATCCACGCATGCGCGCACCTTCAGCCCAAGCGCGCGCTCGCCATGCTGGGCCGCACCGAGGCCCAGGACCCATTGGGGGAGCGCTGGTATCAGGAACCGGTGCGTGCCTCGAACGGACCGCGGGCGAGGCGACGGTTAGCGCAAACGGGCCCGCCACCGCACCTCGGAAATGAGGACTTGGCGTGTTCACGCTGACGAAGGTGTCGAGCTGAGATGTCGACGCTGAATCGCCGCGAAGTGCTCACCGCACTCGGCGGTGCCTGTGTGGCCGCAGCTCCGGCGCCCCGTTTGTCAGCCGGGGGCCCAGGTCGTCACCACGCGCCAGCGGCAGTATTCGACTCGCGCCGTGGATCTGGTGCGGCGGGCAACCGTCATGGACATGCTGAGCCCGCTCACGCTGGACTTTCCCAAGTTCCGCCGGTGGATGTCCGACCCCGAAGCTTTCAGCGCCGGGCGACCTGCAGCCGTTCCGGACTCCGGCATCAACGTCTTTCATATTGCCGTGGGCATCGGCGGCCCCGACGCCCATGCTCAGACGCTGCAGTTCTCGTCCGCCTGGAATTCGTTCCTCGCGAACCACGATCAGGGTTCATGCGGATCGACAGCGCCGCCGATCTCGACCGGGTCAAGGGATCCGGCGAATCGGCATCCTGCTCGGACTCCAGAACGCCGAGCACTTCGACGGCCGACGACGTCGACTGTTCTACGGGCTCGGCCAGCGGGTGCCGCAGCTCACCTACAACTCGCGCAACCTGATCGGCAACGGCTCGACCGAGCGGCGTGACGAGGACTCACCGACTTCGGCGTCGCGATCGTCGAACGGATGAACAAGATCGGCATGGCGGTCGACGTCTCGCACTGCGGCGACCGCACGACGCTCGACGCATTCGAGGTCAAGAGGCGCCGGTGCTGATCACCCACTCGAACTGCCGCGCGCTGGTGCCCGGGCATCCGCGCTGCAAGACGGACGAGGCCATCCGGAAGATGGCGGCGTCCGGCAGCGTCATGGGCATCACCGGCGTGCGCATGTTCGTGCAAGCCGACGAGCCGACGACCATCGAGGACGTCGCTCAATCACATCGACCACGTCGTGCGCTGACGTCGGCCGAGCACGTCGGCGTCGGCAGCGACATCGACCTCGACGGCTACGATGCGATGCCGCCCGAGGAGAACAAGCGGCTGCGCGCCGGCTACAAGGGCAGCTACGGCTTCCGCGACAAGATCGACATCGAAGGCCTCGATCACCCGAAGCGGATGTTCGATCTCACCGAAGGCCTGATCCGGCGCAAGTACTGCGACCGCGAGATCGAGCTGATCCTCGGTGGCAATTTCAGGCGGGTGCTGGCGACGTGTGGAAACGTGAGCCGCCGTCGCCGAAAGAAGCCCGGGAAT
>CAVREM010000008.1:0-41356 GCA_963720005.1 uncultured Acidobacteriota bacterium
GGAAGAAGCAGCATCTCGTCAGCGGCGACCAAAGCGGCTGGGTCGAGGCAAAGGCGAAAGACGAGGAAGCGCTCAAGCGCTGGCAGAAGGTCAAATAAATCGTATCGCCATTGGATCACTCGTCATCGGCTTCGTTGCCGTGCTGGTGCTGCTGGTATTGTCGTTTTCCGCGCGGGGCGACGAACTCAGGGACGTGAATTGGCTCGTGGAGGATATCAATGGCGGTGGGGCGATCGACTATGCGCAGACGACGCTGCTCATCAAAGCCGATGGATCGGCAAGCGGCTCTGCCCCGTCATGGAGCGGCGACAGCGGCTGGAAGATGCTGAGCAGCAGGTCGTAGGTCATCACCGCGTCGAGCGGGATGCCACCTTCGATGTAATTCCGCAAGCCGATTTGCCGCTCGATGGCGATGATCGCGCCGATCCGCTTGCCGGACAGCATGCTCGTCGCCATGACCAGCTCCTCGATCGACTCCTCGGCCGTTCCTCCTTCGCGAAGTAGCGGAAGAAGGGCGCCCGCCCGAGGTGCGCGAGCGCCCGGCGGATGTCGGACTGGAACAGGACGATGAAGGCGAAGACCAGATAGCCGGCCATGTTGCGGATCAGCCAGTTGACCGTTTCGAGGTGGCCCCACACGGAGAAGTAGAACAGGCCGACGAACACGCCGCGCCGAGCGCCATCTGCACGGCGCGCGTGCCGCGAATCAGCTTGAGGACCTCGTAGATCAGCACCGACACCACGAGGATGTCGACGAGATCCCGCCAGCTGCGGGCGGCCGGCGAGGAACGTGTCAAAAAATCCATGCGACGGCTCCGCCCCAGCTCAGTGCTGCAGCTCAGGCCGCGGTCGCAGGCGTCGCCGTGCGCGCTTGGCATCTGCCTGTCGTCGGATTTCCTCCGCCACGCGAACGACCTGGACCATCCCGGCGACGGCGTGCACCCGCACGATGTGCGCGCCCGCCAGGACCGCGGCCGTCACGGCGGCGGCGGTCCCCCAGTCGCGCTCGGTGGCGGTCCTGAACCTAACGCTCCTTGCATGAAACGACTTGCGCGAGGGCCCGACCAGCACCGGGCGGTCCAGCCTGCCGCCAGTTCCGGCAGCCGGGCCAGCACACCATAGCTGTGAGCCGGGCGTTTGGCAAACCCGATCCCCGGATCGACGATCACCCGTTCGCGCGCGACGCCCGCCGCGGCCGCGCCCGAGGCTCTCTTCGATCTCGCGGCGACCTCCGTCACGACATCGTCGTAGTGCCGCTTCCGGGTACATCGTCCTGGACCGGCCGCGCATGTGCATCAGCGACAAGCGCCGCGCCACTCCGGGCGACGACCGCGGCGAGCGCCGGCTCGTAGCGCAGGCCGCTGACGTCGTTGACGATGACGGCGCCCTCCGCCAGGGCCGCCTCGGCGATCTCGGCCTTGTATGTATCGATGGAGATCGGAATGCGGACGCGGCCGCGCAGCATCCGCAGCACGGGCAGCACGCGCCGGGCTTCTTCGCTGCGGGGAGCGGCTCGGCCCCCGGCCGCGTCGACTCGCCGCCGACGTCGATGATGTCGGCGCCATCCGCCTCCATCTGCAGCGCCGCATCGACAGCGCGCTGCCGGATCGGTGCGGGGAGACGATTCGGCAAACGAATCCGGTGTGACGTTCAGAATCCCCATCACCAGCGGGCGCGGGCCGAGATCCAGGACGCGGCCGTCAGGGAAGAGGAACGGTGTAGAGACGGCGGGAGGGGAAGCGTCACAGATTAGGAATTAGAATTAGGAATTTGGAATGCGTCGCCGAATACAAATTCCTAATTCCTAATTCCGAATTCCAAATTGCAGGATTCACCTACTCCTGTGGAATTGGTTTGTTGAGCGCCGGGACGATCGTCGTCCGCTCCTTGTGGCGCGGGCGGGCCTCGTCCTCGTCGCCGGCGCCGACGTCGCGGCGCGCGGAAGCGGCAGCGGCTCGTCGAGCGGCAGGCCCGCGGCCAGGCGCTTGACCTGCTCGGCGTCGAGCGACTTCGCGCGCCAGCAGCGCCTCGGCGATCGTTACCAGCTTCGCTTGTGCGCCGTCAGGAGCTCGTGCGCGCGGTGGTAGTTCGTCGTGACGATGCGCTTGACTTCCTGGTCGATCTTGAGCGCCGTGTCCTCGCTGTAGTCCTGGTGCTGGGCGATCTCGCGGCCGAGGAAGATCTGCTCTTCCTTCTTGCCGAAGGTGAGCGGCCCCATCGCGTCGCTCATGCCCCACTCGCAGACCATCTTGCGCGCCATCTCGGTGGCGCGCTCGATGTCGTTGCCGGCGCCGGTCGTGAGTCTGTCCGAACGTGATCTCTTCGGCGATGCGGCCGCCCAGCAGGATCGCGATGCGGTCGTTCAGGTAGTCGCGCGAGTAGTTGTGCTTCTCGTCGATCGGCAGCTGCTGCGTGAGGCCGAGCGCCATGCCGCGCGGGATGATCGTCACCTTGTGCAGCGGGTCGGCGTGCGGCAGCAGCACCGCCAGCAGCGCGTGGCCCGCCTCGTGGATCGCGGTGACGCGCTTCTCTTCGTCGGTGATGATCATCGATCTGCGCTCGGCGCCCATCAGCACCTTGTCCTTGGCGAACTCGAAGTCGTGCATCCGCACGATCTTCTGGTTGTAGCGCGCCGCGATCAGCGCCGCCTCGTTGACCAGGTTGGCCAGATCGGCGCCGGAGAAGCCGGGCGTGCCGCGCGCCAGCACCGGGATGTCGACGTCGTCGGCGAGCGGGATCTTGCGCGTGTGGACGCCGAGGATGCCCTCGCGGCCCTTCACGTCGGGCCGGTTGACGACAATGCGGCGGTCGAAGCGGCCCGGGCGCAGCAGCGCCGGGTCGAGCACGTCGGGACGGTTGGTGGCGGCGACCAGGATGACGCCCTCGTTCGACTCGAAGCCGTCCATCTCGACGAGCAGCTGGTTGAGCGTCTGCTCGCGCTCGTCGTGCCCGCCGCCGAGGCCGGCGCCGCGATGGCGGCCGACGGCGTCGATCTCGTCGATGAAGATGATGCAGGGCGCGTTCTTCTTGCCCTGCTCGAAGAGGTCGCGGACGCGCGAGGCGCCGACGCCGACGAACATCTCGACGAAGTCGGAGCCGGAGATCGAGAAGAACGGGACGTTCGCCTCGCCGGCGATCGCGCGGGCGAGCAGCGTCTTGCCCGTTCCCGGGGGGCCCATGAGGAGCACGCCCTTCGGGATGCGGCCGCCGAGCTTCTGGAACTTCTGCGGCTCCTTCAGGAACTCGATGATCTCCTGCAGCTCTTCCTTGGCTTCGTCGACGCCGGCCACGTCCTTGAACGTGACCTTCTTCTGCGAGCTCGACGACAGCTTCGCCTTGCTCTTGCCGAACGAAAGCGCCTTGTTGCCGCCGCTCTGCATCTGGCGCATGAAGAAGACCCAGAAGCCGATCACGAGCAGGAACGGCGCCCAGGAGTAGAACAGCGAAGCCCAGGGACTGACCGTCTGTTCCTTGATCTCGACGTTGACGCCCTTCTCGATGAGAAGGTTGGCCAGGCCTTCGTACATCCCCTGGCCGGGCACAATCGTGCGGAAGGAGTTGTTGCTCTTGGTGGTCCCGGTGATCTCCTGGCCCGTGATCGTGACCTGGGCAATCTGGCCGTTGTTCACCTGCGAGGTGAACTCGCTGAACAGGACAGGCTGCTCCTTCTGCTGGAGCTTGGTCGAGACGTTCCAGATCACGACGCCGACGACTACGAGGACCAGCCAGAAAAGAAGGCTTTTAACCGTCGAGTTCAATGTCCCCCCCAGACCTGCCTAAGTCTCAAGATTAGCACGGCTTGCGCAGGGTCTGTCACCCGAAACTCCTCGGCGATTCCATGACCCGCCACCCAGACGATCCGATCGGCGTCGTCCACGACGAGCGGCACGCGGTCGCGCGCGTCCCTCGGAACCTTCTTATCGACAAAAAAGTCCTGCAGCTTCTTCCGGCCATCGAGGCCAAGCGGCCGGAACCGGTCGCCGGGCCGCCTGTTTCGCACCGCCAACGGGCCCTGGCAACGGTCGAGCTGCAGCATCGCCAGGGCGGGGTTGCACGGTATGGCACTGCCGGCCGATGGCGCCGCCTCGGCCGAGACGACGCATCCGGCCTCCCGAAGCGCGACCTCACCTGGAATAGACAGCGAATATCTGAAAAGGTCGTCGGCCGTTCTGCGATGCCGGGGTTGCCGATCCCCTGCTGGTTAAGACGAGCGTTTGACCGCGGCGTTCCATTCGCACCCCTGGACCGCTCGTCGGGCCGCCGCCGCGAGGCCGCGAAGGCGGGCCTGCGAGGCGTAACGCCTCTTCCACGTGCCGGAAGGCACCGGCCCGGCCGTCATCGGCATGCACGGGCGTGCGACGTGAGGCGCGCCGGGCCGGCGGCAGCGCCGCAAGCGCCTCCGCGGCCAGACCCAGCCGCCAGCGTCCCGTGCCGGGACACGACTGCTGCGCAGCGCCTCGCTGCGCCGCTCCATCCAGTAGCCATTCCTCGCGGGCGAGGTCGGCTTCGTCCGCCAGGACATCGACAATCGAAGGATTGAAGCGCGCTTCGAGCAACGGCAGCAGCTCCGCGCGCACGCGATTGCGCGGAATGCCGACATCGTCGTTCGATTCGTCGTCGCACGAATGCTCAGCGCGCGCGCCTCCAGGAAGCGCGGAGGTCGGCGCGGCGGCAGTCGAGCAGCGGACGAATGATCCGCCCGCGCCGCGGATGCATGCGCCGCCAGGCCGCGCGAGCCGGCGCCGCGAGCAGGCGGAGCAGGAACGTTTCGGCCTGATCGTCTCGCGTGTGGCCAAGCGCGATCGACGTCGGCCTCAGGCGCGACCCGTGCCCGCTCGAAGAACTCGTAGCGCGCCGCGCGCGCCGCATCCTCGATCGATCGCCGCTCGCGCACGCGCGCGCGCCGCGACGTCCTCGCGATCGACGACGAGACGGCCAGTCCAAGCGCTGCCGCCAGTCGCGCGCAGAACGCTTCGTCGCTCGCCGGCCGCCGGCCGAAGCTGATGGTTGAGATGGGCGAGTCCGGCGAGCACGCAGCTCGCCGCGCGCGTGCGAGCTCGCGGAGCAGGTACGCGAGCGCCACCGAGTCGGACCCGCCGGACAGCGCCGCCAGCACGCGCGTGTCGGCCGCAGCGCGTGCCGACGAATCGTGCGCCGACGCGGTCAAGCGATCCGCGGCATGAGGCGGCGGGCCGCGAGGAGGTCCATGGCGAGCTTACGGACGCCTGCGCTGCCAGCCGACGCTCCGGGAATAGGCAGCGAGGCTGGTGCCGGAGGACAGATTCGAACTGTCGACCCCGCGCTTATGAGACGCGTGCTCTCACCAACTGAGCTACTCCGGCCGGAAACCTAAATTTACACGAGTATTAAGATCTGAGATTTCAGTGGCGCTTCGCCGATCGTCCGGCTCGCCTCGCCAATCTGACTGATCGACCGCGGCGCGCGAGCAGCGGAATCATGATTTCGTGGTGTCCGACGAGCGAGTAGCCGCGGCCGGTGCCGGCGGTCGGCCGGGTGACGACATTGGTCTGCGGCCGGTACAGCCGGACGAAATCGAGGTTGACCGTCGTCAGGCCGGTCGAGCGCGAGCCCGCGGTTGCGGGCGAGCGCGACCGCTTTCAGGAACACTTCCGGGAGCACGACCGCCGAGCCGCAGTTCAGATAGACGCCGCCTTCGAGCTGCGCGACGTTCGCGACGAAGTAGCGGAAGTCGCGCAGGCTGCCTTCGCCGAACGCCGCGCCGGACGCCGCGGGGTGCATGTGAATGATGTCGGTGCCGATCGCGACGTGGACCGTGACGGGAATGTTCAGTCGCGCCGCCGCGGCGAGCACGCTGAGATGCGGCGAACGGCGGCGCTGCGCCGCCAGCGAACGCGCGACACCGCCTGGCCGATCCCGACGCCCGATCGGCGTCCCGGCGACGATCGCGTCGTTCAGCAGCCGGCCGGTTTCGTCGGCCATGCCGAAGCGCCCGGGCCCGAGCGATTCGTCGACGTCCTCCGACGTCGCGCCGACGAGCGCGATCTCGAAGTCGTGGATCACCGCCGCGCCGTTGGTGGCGATGCGCCGACACGAAGCCGCGCTCCATCAGGTCGATCGATCACCGGGCCGAGCCCGGTCTTGATGACGTGCGCGCCGAGGCCCCACAGGATGCCGCGATCGCCGGCGCTGCGCCGCGGCGATCGCCGCGACCACCGCCCTGAAATCGGCCGCGGCCAGCATGTTCGGCAGCGAATCGAGAAACGCCTGGAACGTCGCGCCCGGTCCGCACGGCCTGCGCGAAATCCGCCGCATGCGCCTTGCTCGACGCGCGACGCACAGCGGGTAGGTGCGAATGGTCGGTCAGGTCGAAGTCTTCGTAGGGAAACGGCATCTGCGTCAGCCTCACCCGCAATCACAGAATCACCATGGCGTCGCCGTAGCTGTAGAACCGGTAGCCCTGCGCGACCGCTTCAGCGATACGCCGCCAGCACGCGGTCTCGGCCGGCGAAGGCCGCGACGAGCATCAGCAGCGACGACCGCGGCAGATGGAAGTTCGTCACCAGCCCGCCGATCACCTGGAAACGAAAACCCGGATGGATGAACAGGCCGGTCTGACCGACGCCGGCGACCAGCGCGGCCGCCGTTGGCGGCGGCCACCGCCTCGAGCGTCCGCGTGGTGGTCGTGCCGACGGCGACGACACGCCGCGCCCTCGTCGAGCGCGGCGTTGACCGCCTGCGCCGCCGCGGCGTCCGACGTCGTACCACTCCGGCTCGATCGGTGTTCCTCGACGCGATCGGCCCTGACCGGTTGAAACGTGCCGTATCCGACGTGCAGCGTGATCGCCGCCAGCTCGACGCCGCGTGCGCGCAGCGCCGCCCTGACGGATTCCGGCGTGAAGTGCAGCCCCGCGGTCGGCGCGGCAATCGAGCCCCGGCGCTCGCGCGAAGACCGTCTGGTAGCGCTCGCGATCCGCGTCGCGATCGGCGCGCTTGATGTACGGCGGCAGCGGCACGTGGCCGATCGCGTCGATCGACGTCGTCCACGGAGGCCGCGCTGTCGCGTCCAGAGCCGGATCGACGGCGCCCGTGGAACTGCCGCTCCAGAATCTCGGCGCTCAAGCTGGGCGAGCCTGCCGCGCTCGAACGCCAGTTGTGCTCCGGGCTTCAGCTTCTGCCCGGGATGGACGAGCGCCTCCCAGTGCTCATCGTCGCAGCGGCGCAGCAACAGGCACTCCACCGCTCCGCCGCTCGGCACCCGGCGGCCGAGCAAACGCGCGGGAAACACGCGCGTGTCGTTGACGACGACGAGGTCGCCCGCGGCGAGGAGGTCGGGCAGCGACGCGAACCGGCTATGTGCAATGGCGCCGGTCGCGCGATCCAGGTGAAGGAGCCGCGATGAGCCCCGATCGGCGGCCGGCTCTTGCGCGATCAGGCCGGCTGGCAGGTCGAAGTCGAAATCGCGGACGTCCATCCGCCCGCAATCTTAGCCTGCTTCGCGCCGACCCCGAAAGGGTCGGCCTACGAAAGCGTCCGCCTTACCGATTCGGATTCGGTCACGTAGGCCGACCCTTTCAGGGTCGGCAATCCCCACAGCGGAGCTGGCGTGGGCGCTGGTGACGGTCTTGCAACGGCCGAGGCGTGCCCGCGTACGACGTGATCGTCGTCGGGGGCGGCCCCGCAGGGCTGAGCGCCGCGTTGATGCTCGGCCGGTGCCGCCGTCATGTTCTGGTCTGCGACCGCGGCGAGCCGCGCAACGAACGGTCTGCCGCGCTCCACGGCTACCTGACGCGCGACGGCATCGCGCCGGCGGGTTTCCGCGCCGCTGCGCGCGAGGAACTCGTGCCGTACGGGGTCGAGTTCCGTCCCGTGGCCGTGAAGGGCGCGCGGAGGGAACGCGCCGGGTTCAGCGTCGCGCTCGCGGACGGGCGGCGGGAGCGATCGCGCTACCTGCTGCTCGCTACCGGGGTGAAAGACCACCTGCCCGAGGTGCCGGGCGTTCTGGAATGCTATGGCCGTTCGGTCTTCCATTGCCCCTACTGCGACGGCTGGGAGTGCCGTGACAAACGTCTGGCGGTGTTCGGCCGCAAGGCGGCCCCGCTCGCGTTGTCGCTGAAGACGTGGAGCCCGCACGTCGTTCTCTGCACGCACGGAAGCCAGCCCGATCGGGAGGCACGCAAGCGGCTTGCGGCGAACGGGATCGGGCTGCACACGTCGGCGGTGTCGCGGGTCGAACAGGTCGGCGGGCGCATGAAGTCGATCCAATTCGCGGACGGCGCCACGCTGCCCTGCGACGCCCTGTTCTTCGGGACCAGTCAGCATCCGCAGGACTCGCTGGCAGCGTCTCGGCTGCCTGTTCAACCGCAAGGGCACGGTCAACACCGGCACGTTGTGCGACACGAACATTCCCGGCGTATTCGTGGCCGGCGACGCGTCGCGCGACGCACAGTTCGTGGTCGTCGCCGCCGCCGAAGGCATCAAGGCGGCGGTCGCGATCAACCAGGCGCTGCAGCGCGCGGAGCTCCGGTGATGGCTTCGCTCCGCGAGGCGCGCACGCCGCCACCCGCGCCCATGCCGCCGTCGACTGCAGCGGATCATCCGGACACCGCGCCGGCGCCGCCGGCGCCGACCGACATCCGCAGTCTCGCGCTCACCGTCATCGCGGTCATCGGAAGCATCGTCATGCTGCGCTATGCGCAGGCGGTGATCATTCCGATCGTCCTCGGCATCCTGATCAGCCACGCGCTCGAACCGCTCGTCGGATTTCTGGAACGGATGCGAATCATGAGGGCGCTCGCCGCTGCGATCGTTCTCTTCACGGTGGTCTCGGCTGGCGGGGTGATGCTGTATCAGCTGCGCTTCCAGGCGGCCGAGATCGTCGAGCAGCTGCCGGAAGGCGCCAGGCGGCTGCGGCGGATCATCGAAGGCGACCGCCGCTCGTCCGACACCGCCATCGAGAAAGTCCAGAGGGCCGCGACCGAGCTCGAGCGGGCCGCGAACGCGGCTGCTCCGGCCCCGGCGTCCGGCAGCGCGCCGCGGGTGCAGATCGAAGAGGCGCCCGTGCGCGTCTCGCAGTATCTCGTCTGGGGATCGCTGAGCCTGGTCGCGGGCGCGATGCAGGTCGTGATGATTCTGTTCCTCTCGTTCTTCCTGCTCGCGTCGGGCGATCTGTACCGCCGCAAACTAGTGAAGATCGCTGGTCCATCGCTGGAAAAGAAGAAGATCACCCTCCAGATCCTTCGGGACATCGACTACCAGATCGAACGGTTCCTTGTCGTCCAGCTGTTCACCAGCACACTCGTCGGGCTCGCCACATGGCTGGCGCTGCGATGGATCGGCTTCGAGCAGGCGGCACTCTGGGGACTGATCGCCGGCGTCTTCAATTCCATCCCCTACTTCGGGCCGGTGCTCGTGACGGGCGCGATTGGCGTCGTCGCGTTCCTCCAGTTCGGAGAGATCCGTCCGATCCTGCTCGCCGCCGGGTCGGCGTTCGCCATCACCACCCTCGAGGGCATGGTGCTCACGCCGTTCCTCAGCAGCCGGGCGGCGCGGATGAACGCCGTGGCCGTCTTCGTCGGCCTGCTGTTCTTTGGATGGATGTGGGGCGTGTGGGGCACCCTGCTCGCGGTGCCGATGCTGATGGTCGTGAAGGCGGTGTGCGACCGCGTCGAAGACCTGCAACCGATGGGTGAGCTCCTGGGCGACTGAAGAATTTACAATTGTAAATTGTAAATTTACAGGAATGCAGAGAGGTCGAACCGCCCTCGTGAGGCAAGGAGCGGTTTCCACAGATCGCCAACCTTTTCGACCCGCTGCGGCACGTTGCTCATCGCAAAGTCTTCGATCGTCACGCCGCGCTCCACCTCGAGCCACGTCACCGGCGTCGACACGGTGGCGTCGGGACGCGGGCGCACCGAATAGATCGATGCGAGCGTGCTGCCCCACCGGTTCTGGTTGTAGTCGACCAGCACGCGGCCCTTCGGCCGTTTGGCCTTGCTGTATTCAGCCGTGATCAGCGATGGATTCCGTCGTGCGAGTTCCTGCGCAAGCGCCTTGGCAAACGTCCACACCTGCTTCTGCACGGGCCCCCGGACGATGGGCACGTAAACGTGCAGTCCCCTGGAACCCGTCGTCTTGACGACCGACGGCATCTTCAGCGTGTCAAGCGCCTCCTTGACGATCATCCCGGTCGCGCGCACGTGGTCGAACGTGGCGCCCACGCCGGGATCGAGATCGAAATGCAGGTAGTCGGGCCGATCGATGTCGTCGCAGGTCGCGTACCACTGGTTCAGATCGATGCAGCCGAGGTTCACGACCCACAGCAGCGCGGCCCGGTCCTGGATCATCGGGAAATCGATGATGCCCTTGGAGCCGTGGTCGATCGAACAGATCTCGAATCCATGGGGGCCGCGGCGCCGGCGCCCGCTTCATGAAGAAGAAGTCGCCGGCGGCGCCGTGCGGATACCGCTTCATCACCATCGCGCGGTTCTTGATGTGCGGCAGGAGCGCCCCGGCGACGTCCGCGTAGTACTGGAGCAGGTCGCCTTTGGTCAGGCCCAGCTCGGGCCAGAACACCTTGCGGAGGTTGGTGAGCCTGACTTCCTTCCGCTCGAGCGCCAGGACTACGTCGTCCTGGTCACGAGGGATGACGAGGCGCATGTTTCTTCCACTCCCTGAGCGGCAGGAGCTTCGGAGGCCGTGCGCCGTGCCGGACCGCACCGGCGACCGGCACGTAGTCCAGTTCGGCGCTGTCGGCTGCCCGTCGCAGCAGGAGGCCGCCGCGGCTCATGTCGCCCCGGCCGACGAACTCGATCGGGAAGAGCAGCCGGTCGCCGAAAATCGCGAGCAGCACGTCGACGTATTTCGGCGAGGCGATGCTGCCAAGCAGCACCACGTCGCAGGCGCCGCCGAGTTCGCCGGCCAGCGCGCGGGCGCTCTGCTCCAGCGGCCGCCGGTAGGCGGCGTTGTCGGGATGCACGTCCGCGCCCGAAAACTTGCGAAACGCCTCGCGCGTCACCCGCGTCTCGGGCGGACGCAGCCCCGCGTTCGGGGTGATCACATGGATGCCGCCGGCGACGATGGGATTGGCTGGTTCGGGCGGCGCCGCAAACCGGCGCGCATAGGTCAGCTTGCCGCGGAAGTACAGGCCGCTGACGAACGCGAACAAGTCGCCGATGGCCACGCCCTCCGGCGATCGCAGCTGCTCGGCGACGGCGAAGGTCGCCCGCGGCGAGATGGCCTGCTTGCCGCGCGAGCCGCCGCAGTTCGCCGGCGATAAAAGGAATACGCGAGGGATGCTCACCTGATCACCACAGCTTGAATTGCGGCGCCGGCACGCCGCTCAGCAGCCAGTACAACAGCAACAGCGGCAGCGCCGCCATCGAAAAAACGACCGCCGTGATGCCGGCCACGAACCACCAGTCGCCGGCGGTCGCCGGCATCGGCGAGGCGGCATGCCGCTCGAGCAGCGTCATGTTCCTGGTGTTCGCCTTCCAGAAGACGTCCGCGACGTCGCCGGCGAACGGGACAAGCCCGATCGCGAGGTCGATCGCGAGGTTCAGCAGCATCCGCACCTGGACGACGCCCGGCACCCGCCGTCGGTGAGCGGCGACGAGAATCGCGAGGCCCAGCAGCGCCGTGAGGACATCGCCCGCCCAGGGCACCAGCCCGACCAGCGCGTCCCATCCAAACCGGATGCGCGTACCCGGGGACGCGGAACGCTTCGTCGAGAAGGCGCTGCAGCGAGCGGAGAGAGCCTAAATCCCCCACCTGAGCAGGACGGCGCCGACCGTGAACCCGGCGCCGACGGAGGCGAGCAGCACGACGTGGCCCTTCTTCAGCCGGCCGCTGCACAAGGCGTCGTTCAGCGCCAGGGGGATCGTCGCCGCCGTCGTGTTGCCGAACCGCTCGATGTTGATGATCACCTTCTGCGGATCGAGGCCGAGCTTCTCGCTCGCCGACTGGATGATCCGGCGGTTGGCCTGGTGCGAGATGAACAGGTCGACGTCCTGCGGCGTCATGCCGTTTCGCTCCAGCAGCCGCCGCGAGATTTCCTCGGTCTTCCTGACGGCGAACCGGAAGACGGCCTGTCCGTCCTGCTTCACGTAGTGCAGGCGGTTGTCGACGGTGTCGTGCGATGCCGGGCGGAGGCTGCCCCGGCCGGCATGCACAGCGCCGCGCCGCCGCCGCCGTCGATCTCGTGCTCGAAGTCGAGAATTGCGCCGTCGTTGCCGTTGGCGGCCGAGACCACCACCGCGCCGGCGCCATCGCCGAACAGCACGCAGGTCGAGCGATCCTTGTAATCGATGATGCTCGACATCACGTCGGCCCCGACGACCAGCGCATGATCGTGCGCACCGGTCGCCACCAGCTGACTCGCCGTCGTCAGCGAATAGGTGAAGGCCGAGCACGCCGCGCTGAGGTCGAATCCCCACGCCCGCCGCGCGCCGATCTTGTGCTGGATGAGGCAGGCGGTGCTCGGAAACAGCATGTCCGGCGTGACGGTGCCGACCACGATGACGCCGATGTCGTCGGGGCTGAGTTGTGCATTGGCCAGCGCCCGCACCGCGGCTTCGCGGCCGAGATCCGACGTGGCGACGCCCGGATCGACGATGTGGCGCTCCCGGATGCCGGTGCGCTGCAGGATCCACTCATCCGAAGTGTCGACCATCTTCTCGAGGTCGGCGTTGGTCAGCACGCGAGGCGGCACATAGGTCGCCAGCGACCGGATCGTCGTCGGCCGCCCGCCGCAGCGCGAGCGGCCCTGCGGCATCACCACAGGCGCGAATCCCTTCCCGGCGCGTCGAGGCCGAAGAAGGCGTAGGCGCGCGCCGTCGCCACCCGGCCGCGCGGCGTCCGGTCGACGAACCCGATTTGAATCAGGAACGGCTCGTAGATGTCCTCGATGGCGTCCCTCTCTTCGCTGATGGCGGCGGCGATGCTGTTGATCCCGACCGGCCCGCCGCCGAATTTGTCGATAATCGTCCGGAGCAGCTTGCGATCGACTTCGTCGAACCCGTATTCGTCGACCTCGAGCAGCCTGAGACCGGCTTCGGCGACGTCCGGGGTGATGCTACCCGAGGCGCGCACCTGGGCGTAGTCGCGCACCCGGCGCAGCAGGCGATTCGCGATACGCGGCGTGCCCCGCGACCGCCGGGCGATTTCCGCCGCCGCCGCGTCGTCGATCGGCACCCCGAGGATCCGCGCCGAGCGGCGGACGATCTCTTCGAGGTCGGCCGCGTTGTAGAACTCGAGCCGGTGCACGATGCCGAACCGGGAGCGCAGCGGCGAGGTCAGCAGCCCGGCGCGGGTCGTCGCGCCGACCAGCGTGAATTTCTGGAGCGGCACCTTCACCGAGCGGGCGCTCGGGCCCTGGCCGATCATGATGTCGAGCTCGTAGTCCTCGAGCGCGGGATACAGGATCTCCTCGATCGTCGCTGCCATCCGGTGGATCTCGTCGATGAACAGCACCTCGCGCTCGCCGAGATTGGTGAGGATCGCCGCGAGATCGCCCGGCTTCTCGAGCACCGGCCCGGAGGTCGCGCGGACCGGCACGCCGAGCTCGTTGCCAATCACGTAGGCGAGAGTTGTCTTGCCGAGCCCGGGCGGACCGTAGAGCAGCACGTGATCGAGCGCCTCGCCGCGCTGGCGCGCGGCGGCCACCGAGACCTCGAGGTTCTCGCGGATCCGGTCCTGACCGATGTACTCGTCCAGCGTCCGCGGCCGCAGGCCGGCTTCGTACTGCGTGTCCTCGTCGACGCGCGACGCCGTCACCACTCGATCCTCGGTCATCTACTTCGCCAGCTCCCGCAGCGCCTGCTTGAGCGTACGTTCGAAATCTCCGTCGGGCATCCGCTTGATCGCCGCTTCCACCGCCTTCTCGGCAAGCGGCCGATGATAACCCAGGTTGATCAGCGCCGAGAGCAGGTCGTCGCGCTGCAGCAGCGGCGCGGCCGGTTCGCCCGCCGCCGCCGGTTCGACCCGCGGCAACCGGTCCTTCAACTCGAGAACGATCCGCTCGGAGGTCTTCTTGCCCACGCCCGGAATGGCCGTCAGGCGCGCCAGGTCGCTGCGCTCGATCGCGCGGATCAATTCCGGTGGCTCGATCCCGGACAGCACCGCCAGCGCCACCTTCGGCCCGATCCCACTGACGCCGATCAACCGCTCGAACAGATCCTGCTCGAGCCGCGTGGCGAAGCCGAACAGCAACAGCGCGTCCTCACGGACATGCGTATGGACCCGCAGGGCGATCTCTCCACCGACCTCCGCGAGGCCGTAAAAGGTCGAGAGCGGGACGGACACGTCGTAGCCCACGCCGTTCACGTCGACGACAATCCGGTTCGGTTGCTTGTCGAGGATCCGGCCGCGGAGGAAAGCGATCACGAGCGTGCCGGCCGGTACTGCCGCCAGCTCGCCGCCGCCTTCCCCGCCGGGCGCTGGAGAACCGGCGCCGCATGCGCCGGCGCCATCGAGTTGATGTGGCAGATCGCGACCGCCAGGGCATCGGCTGCATCGTGCGGCGACGGTATGGCCGGCAGGCCGAGAATCAACTTCACCATCTGCTGAACCTGGTGCTTCTCGGCGCGGCCGTAGCCGACGACGGCGCGCTTGATCTCCGCCGGCGTGTACTCGACGACCTGGACGCCGGCCTCGACCGCCGCCAGCATCGCGACGCCGCGCGCGTGCCCGAGTTTCAGCGCGCTCCGGACGTTGACGGCGTGGAACAGGCTCTCGATCGCGACGCAGTCGGGGGCGCACTCGGCGAGGATCGCCGCGAGGCGCTGATGAATCTGCAGCAGCTTTTCAGGAAACGAGGCGCCAGCCGGTGAGCTGATGGCGCCGCTCAAGACGATCCGCTGGCGCGACCCGGCGCTCTCGACGCAACCGTAACCCGTGCGCTCGGAGCCTGGGTCGATGCCGAAGATCCTCACGCCAGCGACGCCTCGATCTCCTTCTCCTCGATGTCGAAGTTCGACCAGACGTGCCGCACGTCGTCGTGCTCGTCGAGCGCGTCCATCAGCCTGACCATCTGCTGCGCCTGCTTGCCTTCGAGCTTCAGGTAGTTCTGCGGCAGCATGGAGATCTCGGCGGCATCGGGCTCGATGCCGAGCTTCTTGACCGCCTCGAGCACCTGCGGGAACGCTTCGGGCGACGACAGCACTTCCCAGTTGTCGTCATCGTCGCGCAGATCGTCGCCGCCCGCGTCGATCACCGCCGCCATCAGATCGTCTTCCTTCGCCTTGCTCTTCGGGACGACGATGTAGCCGCGCTTGGTGAACATCCAGGCGACCGCGTTGGTCTCCGCCAGGTTGCCGCCGTGCTTGGTCAGGATGTGCCGGATTTCGCCGACCGCGCGGTTCTTGTTGTCGGTGAGCATGTCGATGATCACCGCCGCGCCGCCCGGGCCGTAGGCCTCGTACTGCACTTCTTCGTACGACACGCCCGGCTCTTCGCCCGTGCCGCGCCGAATGGCCCGCTTGATGTTGTCGGCCGGCATGTTCTGGGCTTTGGCGTCGGCAATGATCGTCCGCAGGCGCGGGTTCATGTCGGGATCGCCGCCGCCGGCGCGGGCCGCAACGGTCAGTTCCTTGATGAGGCGGGTGAAGATCTTCCCGCGCTTGGCGTCGGCCGCGCCCTTCTTGTGCTTGATCGAGGCCCACTTGGAATGGCCGGACATGTCAAAACTCCCTATAAATCAACGAGATCGGACGGAAAATCTTACACCTTTTCCGCCAGGAGAATCCACACGTCTGCCCGCTCGTCCCAGGCACGCCCGCGGTAGTCGCCGAGCGCGGCCCGGACCTGGAACCCCGCGCGTTCCAGCAAGCGACTCATGGTTGGCACCGTGACCGTTCTGAAAGTCAGCTCGAACTTGTGTTCCCGGACGTCGCGCCCACGGCGTACCACGTAACGCTGTTCGAAGGTCGTCATCCGGCGCCTGGGATGCTGGCGGACCGATTCGATGAGCGTGAGATGCGCGCCGCCCCGCGTGCGGCCGCGCATCTGGACCCGGTCGTCGTACTCGCGCCACTTGGGCACGTCGGGGACGAGATCGATGCCGATGAGGCCGCGGGGCTTCAACACGCGCGAGGCCGATAGAAGCGCCGCGCTCAGGTCGCGTTCCGACAACAGCGACTGCAGGATCCCGTACGCGGCGATGACGCACCCGAAGCGGGCGTCGGCGAACGGCAGATGACGGATATCGCCGCGAACGAACGACACCTGGCCGCGGCGCCTGGCGCGTGACGCGCCCGCCTTGTGCCGCATGTCGGCGCGCGCCAGCATCGGCCCCGATCGGTCGATGCCGACCAGCTTCGCGCCGGCGCGCGCGAGCGGCAGCGCGATCCGTCCGGTGCCGCATCCGAGCTCGAGCACCGGCCCGCGCACGTCCGCAACCACCCGCTGCCAGAACGGCACGTCGCGGCGGCCGAGCGTCCGCGCGTTTTCCCAGTCGTAGAAGGGCGCGTACTCGTCCCAGCCCTCCCAGCCCTCGCGTTTCGGCATCGAGGCGTCATTCTACAGGCGCCGTCCGAGCTAAACGACGCGAGTGTCCGGCTTTAGCCGGACCTACATAGTCCTGATCTGCAGTTGCCGCTCGAGATACCTGAGTTTGTCGGGGTTGCGCATCACGCGCAGCGCGGCGATGCGATCGTCGTGGATGGAGAGAACGAACACGGTCTCCAGTCGATCGCCGACTCGAAGGAGAAGCGCGGGTTCGCCGTTGACTTCCTCGAGCACCATCGATGCGGCCGCGTAGGCGCCGCTCGATACGGCGGTGCGGTGCAGTCCGACGAGGAAATTCAGCACCTCGGCGCGGCCGGCGAGCGGACGCCGGGCGGCCGCGACCTTCCCCCCGCCGTCGCTCCAGAACCCGACATCCTCGGTGAGGAGCGCGGTCAGTTCCTGCGCATCTCCGGATCTCAGCGCGTCGGCGAAGCGCCCGAGCACATCGCGGCGGGAACGCGCCGCCTCGGGGTGGACGGGCCGGTTCTTGATCTTGCCCTTGGCCCGGTGAAGCAGCTGGCGGCAGTTGGCCGGCGTCAGCTCCAGCACCTCGGCGATCTCGTCGTGGCTGTAGTCGAAGACCTCGCGCAGGATGAAGACGGCCCGCTCTTCGGGCGCCAGCGTTTCGAGGAGGACCAGGAAGGCAAGCGTCACCGATTCGGAGCGCTGCAGCGTCACGTCAGGGCCCTCGACTGCGCTCGGGCCAGGTCCCGCCGCAGTGGTCAGAATGGGTTCGGGCAGCCAGGGACCCGACGTACTCCTCGCGCGACGCGCGTGCCGATTTCAGTCGATCGAGACAGAGTCGCGTGACGATCGTCGCGGCGAAGGCGCGCGGCGAGCGGACGGCGTCAGCGCCGTGGTAGCGGAGCCACGCGTCCTGCACGACGTCCTCGGCGTCCGAGGCGCTGCCGAGCATGCGGTAGGCAATCGAAAAGAGCAGCGGCCGATGCTCGTCGAAGGTGGTGACGTCGGTCATGCCGCATGCCTCGGGGATACCGGCCACGCCCTCTCGCCACGTCGGGTATTTCGGCGCCCATCCAAGCTCCGCCCGCGCTTTCGCGTTCGACAGCGGAAGGCGGATCGAGACGAGCCCCGTCATGTACGGCGACAGCAGACGCGGCAGCCACAGCGGGACGCTGAACGGCCTCGGCGCGCCAGCCTTCAGCGCCAGGCCGGCGATGACCTCGCTCATGCTGTCCGGGCGATCGTCGACGATGTCATACGCGGCGCCGGCCGGCGCGCGATCGAGGGCGGCGATCGTGGCGCTCACGGCATCGTCCACGTGGATGAACGGCAGCACTCCCTGATCATTGCGGATCACGGGCAGCATCCTGCGGCGCAGCAGGTGGATCATGTAATCGGTCGCCGGATTGCCTGGCCCGTAAAACAGTCCATAGCGCAGGACGACACCCTCGATGGCGCCGCGGCGGCTGGCTTCGAGAATCTGCGACTCCATTGACCTCAGGGCTTCGGCGCCCTTGACGACATCAGGCGGGGCGTTGGCCGGCATCGACGCCTGGAACGGCGCGAACGAGCCGCCGATGATCCGCCGCGCTCCGGCGGCAATCGATGCCTCGATGAGATTTCTGGTCCCCTCGGTCCTCAGCCGATTGGTCGGCGCGAGATCGCTCGCGCGGCGCGGGCCTTGTTTCGGCAGCGCGGTCAGCTGGTGAATGACGTGAGTCGGCCGGGCGGCAGCCACGACGCGGCGCAGCGCGCCGGCGTCCAGGGCGTCGGCGACCGCCGGGTGAGCGCCCAGCGCGCGGATCCCGTCCACTTTGTCAGGCGAGCGTGTCAGCGAGTGCACCTCATGGCCTGCCGCGATCAGCGAACGAACCAGGGGTACACCGATGGTGCCGGTACCGCCGGCGACGAAGATCTTCATAGAGCCCCTCAATATGGTCCGCCTGAAGGCGGACACTACGCGGGGTCGTAGTCGTAGTGTCCGGCTTTAGCCGGACCTCTCGTAGTGTCCGGCTTTAGCCGGACCTCTCGTAGTGTCCGGCTTAGCCGGACCCGTACATGAGACGACCGACTGCGGCGAATTGTGACGATCAGGCGGAAATGGCGAACCCGTCCGCGACGATCGGACGGGTGCGGGGCAGTCGGCCGAACCACGCCAGGGTGCCGACGCCGGCCAGAATGCCCGCGAAGATGATCAGCTTGACCGCGTCGTACCCTCGGGTTTGCGGCAGGGCCCTCCAAACGAACCACAGGACGGGATGTGCCGTAGCCACGGCCCACACGGCGCCGTAGAAATAGCGGCGCTCATACCCCTCGCCGCGCGTCGAGGCCCTGGCGCGCGGCAAGTAGCCCAGCACACCCACCAGCCAGACCAACCCTGACAGCGGGAAATAAGCCGTCCGGTAGATCTCCTTGAGATGCCACTCGCCCGTGACGACAGCGATCATTAGCCCCAGCAGGTTGACGGCGGTGAAGGTGAAGAGCTCACCCCACGCGATCGTGTAGCAGATCTTCCGGTGAATCGGGTTCGGGCAGTCTTCAATGAAGCGGACGATGAGCGGGCGCGCTTCCGTGCCGGGTAGCCGCTCGGCAAACCCCGCAATCCCGGTCGCGACCATCACGACCGCCAGCCACCACAGGATGCGCGAGTCGAATCCGCGCTCGAACAGGTCGGAGGTCAGCGGTCCCGGCAATATGAAAAAGACCCAAATCCAAACCGGCCAGTGGTTGAACCGGTAGTACAGCTTGTTCCGGCTTCGGACCTTTCGCTGCGACGCAAGTTCGACTGGAATCGGCAACACAGCGGTTTGTTTACCCCACATCTGCAAAACGCGTCAATCTCGCCAGCGCGATCCCGGCCGCGACCGCCACGTTCAATGAGTCGACGTCGGTTCTCATCGGAATTCTGACGCGGACGTCGGCCGATGCCGCCGTGGCGTCGCTGAGGCCGGCGCCTTCGTTCCCCAGCAGCAGCGCGACACGCGGCGGACGCTGCCGCTCGGCAAATCGATCGAGCGCTTCGGCGGATTCGTGCGGCGTGAGCGCGACGATCGTAAACCCGCTCGCGCGGACGGCTGGCAGCACATCCGGCCAGTCCGCCCGGGCGTACGGCACACGGAGGACAGCGCCCATCGAGGTACGAATCGCCTTGCGATACAGGGGATCGGCGCTGGCGCCATCGAGGATCACGCCGTCGACGCCGAATGCCGCCGCATTGCGAAAGATCCCTCCCACGTTGTCCGGGTTGGCGATCGCCTCCAGCATCACGACGAGCCGTGCCTTGTGGAGCAACGCCGTCGCATCGCATTCCGGTGGACGCTCGACGATGGCGACACAGCCGCGATGGATGTGGAAGCCGGTGATCTCGCGGAACGACTCGATCGGACAGACATAGACGGGCACGCGCGGGTCGAGGCGCTCGAGCGCACTCCCGAGTTGCTGCTGAGCCGCCTGGCTCAAAAGAATCGACCGGATGCCGTACCGTCTGTCGTCGATCAGACGCCGAACGACGAGGCGGCCTTCAGCGACGAAGAGGCCCAGGCTGCGAGCGAGATCGGGGTCGGCGACGCTCGCATACTCGGCAATTCGGGCGTCACCGGCGGCCGGCAGCGTCATGATCGCCACGCGGCGTTTAGGGTACCATTACCGCCTTTACAGATCCATGAGGCGGCTCCTTCCGGCAGCCCTCGTCGTGGCACTGGTCGGCGTCAGTTCTCCGGCCGCCGCGCACCCCTCCCCGTTCAGCTACGTCGACGTACGCCTGCAGGGATCGGAGGTGCGCGTCTCGGTCGTCGCGCACGTCTATGACGTCGCGCACGATCTCGGCGTCGAGGCGATTGAACGTCTGCTCGATCCGTCGGTTCTCCGTGGCTACGACGACAAGATCCGGGCGCTGGTGAACGACCGGCTGGCCCTGACCGCGGACGGCAGCCCGATAGCCGTCGGATCGTGGTCGGCGCCGGAGGCGCTCGCCGAGCGGCAATCGGTGCGTCTGGAAGGCCGCGCGACCCTCGGCCGGCCCGGCCGGCGCGATCGCGGTCACGACCGTGATGTTCCCGTACGACCCGCAGCATCAGACGTTCATCAACGTCTACGAAGCGGACGCGCTGACCTCGCAGGCGATTCTCGACAAGTCACGGACGCGGTTCGAGGTACTTCGCCGGCACGCGGCAGGGGACGCTCGCGGTCGTGCGCCGGTTCGTCCCTTCCGGCGTCCATCACATCCTGATCGGCCCCGATCACCTGCTCTTTCTCGTCGGCCTGCTGCTGCTCGGCGGCTCGATCCGCCAGCTGATTGCGGTCGTCACCGCGTTCACGATCGCGCACAGCATCACGCTGTCGCTGGCGGCGCTGAACATCGTCACGCCGCCGGCGCGGATCGTCGAGCCGGCGATCGCGCTCAGCATCGTCTACGTCGGCGCGGACAACCTGATGGTGCACGGCGGGCGCGATGTCCGCGCGTGGATCGCCTTCGCGTTCGGCCTCATCCACGGTTTCGGGTTCGCCAATGTGCTCCGCGAGATGGATCTCCCGTCGCGGGCGCTCGGCTGGACGCTGTTCTCGTTCAACGTCGGCGTGGAAATCGGTCAGATTTTCGTCGTGGTGGCGGTCGCCTCGGCTCTCGCCGCCCTGCGCGCGCGCAGCGAGGCCGCCGGCCGGCGGCTCGCCTTCGCCGGATCGATTGTCGTCATCGCGGCGGGAGCGTACTGGTTCATCCAACGCGTCTTCTTTCCTGGAGGGATGGCATGAGAAGAATGCACGTTCTCGGGGTGCTGATCGCGACGGGGGCGCTGTCGATGACAGTGGCCGCGTATCAGCAGCAGCCGCAGGCCGGGCAGGCGGCAGAAGCCTCGGGTCGTCGAGGTCGAGAAGCTGAAGGACAACTTCTTCGTCCTGCGCGGCCAGGGCGGCGGCGGCAACACCAGCGTCCTGGTCATGGCGAACGGCGTCGCCGTGGTGGACACCAAGAACCCGGGCTGGGGTCAGCCGGTGATCGACAAGATCAAGGAGCTGACGCCGAAGCCGATCACGCTGATTGTCAACACGCACACCCACGGCGACCATGTCAGCGGCAACGTCGAGTTCCCGACCACCGCGGACATCGTCGTGCAGGAGCAAACCGCGGCGCTGATGAAGCAGATGAACCCGGTGGCTGGTCTGGCCGCACCCCGGCGCGAAGCCTGCCGGCCCGACGATCTTCGAACAGAACCAGGGGCGCGGCATGCCCAAGCGGACGTTCAAGGACCACATGACGATCGGCAAGGGGCCCGACCAGATCGATCTGCACTTCTTCGGCCGCGGCCACACCGGTGGCGACGCGTGGGTGCTGTTCCCGGCGCTGCGAATCGTGGCGGCCGGAGACGACTTCGCCTGGAACAACCAGCTGCCGCTCCTCGACACGAACAACGGCGGCAGCGCCGTCGCGATACCCGGACACGCTGATGAAGGCGCACGCGCGCGCTCAGCAAGAGCGCCGACATCATCGTCACCGGACACAGCGCGCAGATGACGTTCAACGATCTGCGCGCCTGGGCCGACTTCAATCGAGAGTTCGTCAACCAGGCCCGGGCCGCGAAGAAGGCCGGGCAGACCGCCGAGCAATTCGCGACGTCGTGGAAGACGCCGGCCAATTTCCAGGCGGCGGCGAATGAGAACGCACAGAAGGCCGCCATGCTGCGGCTCACAACCAACATCCAGACGGTCTACAACGAGACCAAGTAGGAACAATGCGCATCCCGAGCGTTGTCACGATGGCGGCGTTCCTCGCAGCGGCCGGCTGGGCACAGCCGGCCGCCGCGCAGCTTGGCAGCCGGCCGGCCGAGGAGTGGATGAAAACACTCGACTCGCCGCAGCGGCTCCAGGGCCTGAAGGTCCCCGAGGTGGTCGCCGCGCTGAAGCTCAAGCCGGGCATGCTGGTCGCCGACATCGGCGCCGGCACCGGAGTCTTCAGCTTGCCGCTGGCGCGCGCCGTGAGGCCGGGCGGCAAGTTGTACGCGGTCGAGGTCGACGAGAAACTTCTCGAGCACATCGTCGAGACCGGCACCGAGCAGGGCGTCACGAACATCGAGCCGGTGTTCGGTGAGTTCGACGATCCCCTGCTGACGCCCGGAGTGGACCTCGCCTTCATCCACGACGTGCTCCATCACATCGAGAAGCGCGACGTTTACCTCAAGAACCTGGCGGGTTATCTGAAGCCCGGCGGACGGATCGCGGTCGTCGACTTCAAGCCAGGCGCCGGCGGCCATCGCGAAGACGCGAAGATGCAGTTGGGACAGGAGCAGGTGACGGCGATGATGGCCGCGGTCGGACTGAAACCGGCCGAAGAGGTGAAGCTGTTCGAAGACAAGTGGTTCGTCATCTTCGCAAAGCAGTAGGCGGCGACCCTGAAAGGGTCGCCCTACCTCACAAGCGGCCTTTCAGGAACCGCCCGGTGTGGGACGCGCGGCAGCGAGCGACATCCTCGGGCGTGCCGGTCACGACGATCTTGCCGCCGGCGTGGCCGCCCTCCGGCCCGAGATCGATCACATGGTCCGCGGTCTTGATGACGTCCATATGGTGCTCGATCAGGAGAACCGTATGTCCGGCGTCGACCAGCTTGTTCAGCGCCTCGAGCAGGCGCTCGACGTCGGCGAGGTGGAGGCCGGTGGTCGGCTCGTCAAGGATGTAGACGGTGTGCTTCGAGCGCTGCAGGGTGCTCAGCTCGCTCGCGATCTTGACCCGCTGCGCCTCGCCGCCCGACAGCGTCGTCGCCGACTGGCCTAGCGTGAGATACCCCAGCCCGAGGTCGTTGAGGACCTCGATCTTCTTGCGGATGCCCGGCTCCTTCGCGAAGAAGCCGGCGCCCTCCTCGATCGACATGTTGAGCACGTCGTCGATGGTCTTGCCGCGGACGGTGACCTCGAGGGTCTCGCCGTTGAAGCGCGCGCCCTTGCAGACGCCGCAGGTGACGTCGACGTCCGGCATGAAATACAGCTGGGTCGTGATCGAGCCTTCGCCCTGGCACTCTTCGCATCGGCCGCCCTTGACGTTGAAGCTGAAGCGTCCGGCCTGGTAGCCGCGCTCCTGCGACAACGGCGCCTGCGCGAACAGATCGCGGATCGTGTCGTAGAACCCGACGTAGGTCGCAGGATTGGACCGGCTGTTCCGCCCGATCGGCGACTGATCGATGTTCACGACCTTGTGCACGTGCTCGATGCCGTCGACCGAATCGTGATCGCCGGGCAGCGTGCGCGTGTCGACGAGACGCTTCCACAGCGCCTTGTACAGAATCTCGTTGACCAGCGTGCTCTTGCCCGAACCCGACGCGCCGGTGATCGCGATGAGCTGCCCCAGCGGAAACGCGACGTCGAGGTTCTTGAGGTTGTTTTCCCGCGCGCCGCGAACGGTCAGCGTCTTGCCGTTGCCGCGGCGCCGCGTCCGCGGCGTCGCGATGACGCGCTTGCCCGACAGGAACTGGCCCGTGGGAGACTGCTTGCACTTCAGGATGTCGTCGATCGTTCCCCTGACGACGACGTGGCCGCCGTGCACGCCCGCGCCCGGTCCCATCTCGATCAGATGATCGGCGGCGCGGATCGTGTCCTCGTCGTGCTCGACGACGATCACCGTGTTGCCGATGTCGCGGAGCCGCTCGAGCGTCGCGATCATCTTGACGTTGTCCTTCGGATGAAGGCCGATGCTCGGCTCGTCGAGCACGTAGAGCATCCCCATCAGCCCCGAGCCGATCTGCGTGGAAGCCGGATGCGCTGCGACTCGCCGCCGGAGAGCGTGCCGGACCGCCGGTTGAAGTTCAGGTAATCGAGGCCGATGCCGAGCAGCAGCTCCAGCCGGCCGCGGATTTCTTTGAACACCTGGCGTCCGGCGTCCGCGCCAGGTCCTTCCGGCTTCACCTTCGCCAGGAAGGCGTGCAGCTCGTCGAAGTTCAGCTGGCCGATCTCGTGAATGGTCCTGCCGGCGACCTCGAACAGCAGCCTCGTGGCCGGAAGCCGCGCGCCCTGACAATCGGGACAGGTGTGCTCCACCATGACCTTGTCGAGCCACGCCTCCATCCGCGAGTTCGCTTCGCCGCTCTGGCGGTAGCGGCGGTAGTAGCGCTCGATCCGGCGCGCGATGCCGCCGAATCCGACCTCCCGGCCCTCGTCGCCCGCACGCTTGACCTTCGCGTCGGGCGGCGTGATGCAGGGCGACCTTACGGGGTTCGATGCCGTACAAGAATCGCGTTCCTGGCGCTCTCGGGAAGATCCTTCCAGGGCACGTCCAGCCCGAAGCCGAGCGCGGTGGCGAGGCTGAACATCATCCGGCCGTCCCAGGTATCCGGGTTGTACTTGAACGCCTCGCGCACGAAGCAGCCGCCCGCGATGCTGCGATCCGGATCCGGGATGAGGAGCTCAGGATGCGTCAGCTTGTCGACGCCAAGCCCGCCGCAGGTGCGGCACGCGCTCTCCGGCTTGTTGAAGACGAAGAACGCCGGGCCGATGTCGCCGTAGACGAAGTGCCAGGTCGGACTGCAGAGCGCGCGGTAAAACCGCTCGGCGGACTTTCCGGTCGGCGCCGCCGGCCACGTGCACCTGCATCAGGCTGTCGCCGACGAGCAGCGTGCTGGCGATGCCCGCGCGGATCGCCTTTTCGTGCCTGCGGCTGACGACGAAGCGATCGACGACGACATCCATGTGGCGGACGTCCGACGCCTCGAGCGCGATCTGCTCCGAGAGGTCGTACGGCGTGCCGTCGACGATCAGGCGGCGGCAGCCCTTCTTGCGAAGCTCGGTGAACACGAAGTCGAGCTCCTCGCCGTAGACCTTGAAGACGGGAGCCCGCAGCTCGATCTCCGCGCCCTCGGGCAGCGACAGAATCGCTTCCAGGATTTGACTCGCCGATCGGACCGGCACGGGCTCGCCGGTCCGCGGACAGTGCGCTTCGCCGATCGTCGCAAACAGCAGGTTCAGGTAGCTGGCGATGTCGGTCATCGTGCCGACGGTCGAGCGCGGATTGCTGGCAATGGTCTTCTGCTCGATCGAGATCACCGGCGACAGGCCGAACACGAAGTCGACGTCTGGCTTGGTGACCTGGGCGACGAAGCGCCTGGCGAAGGTCGAGAGCGACTCGATGATAGCGGCGCTGCCCCTCGGCGTAGATGGTGTCGAACGCGAGACTCGACTTCCCTGAGCCCGACAGCCCGGTGATCACGACGAGGCTGTCGCGGGGAATCTCCACTGAGACGTTCTTGAGGTTGTGGACGCGGGCGCCCTGGACCGCGACCGTTGTCCGCAGCGCCGGGCGGCGGGACCGCGGCGTGGCATCACTGCGCATCCGGCAGCTCCGCGGTGAAGAAAAAGGCGAGCTCCTGGACGTCGACGGTGCTCCGCCGCGTGAGACGCGTGGCGATCGACGCCTTGCCAATCAATCCGCGGTCGGCGAGATACTCGCAAGCGGTGATCGCACCGCCGATATCGAAGTTCTTCTTGAAGTGATCCTCGATCTCCTTGCACGAACGCGCCTCGCCCGCCTCGTGCAGGTACTCGACAACGGGCGCAAACAGGCGGGGCGTGTGTCGGGCAATGTAGCCGTCGGCCGCATCGAGCGCAGCCTGCACGCGCGTTAGCGATTTGCGCTCGTTCAAGAGGTTGCTGTACACGACCTCGAAGAATCCGGGATTGAGTCCGGCGGCATGCGGGATCACTTCCCGACCGATGAGCTGGCCGGCCAGCAACACTTCGATCTGCGCCAGTGGCGTCGCCGCATAGAGGATCCACAAAGCGCTGTAGTTCAGGTCCTCGCGAGTGACGAGCCATTTCCGCGCCTTGTCGAGGCACGGCAGCGCGTGCGACGCCGCCTGGAGCAGCCGCACGGCCGTGTCGCGGCTGCCGAGCGTATGGAGCGTGTCGCAGAGATCGGCGATGGTCGGGTCGTGCGTGTACAGCAGGCGGCCCTTGGCGAGCAGCGAGTGCACGAACGAGTTGCGCAGCGAGCCTTCGACCGTCTTCCGAAACTCCGCCCGGGGCATCAGGATCGCGTGCACGTTGATGCCGTCCGCCGACAGGGCGATGTCCGAGGCCGGCACCCGCTTGTCATCGATCGTGACGAGCACGAGGTCGATGTCGGACTTCTCCCAGACCGTGTCGTGAGACAGGCTGCCGCACAGGATGGCGGCCAGCACGGCGCCGTCCTTGCTGACCTGATCGACGAGGGCATCGAGCGCCTCGGCGAAGCGACGTTCGATGGTTTCAAGGCTCATGGACCGTGGATGATATGCCACTCAGACAGGCTTTTCGGGCCAGCGGTGTTTCGGGTATCTGCCGCGCAGCTCCTTTCTCACTTCGGGATACGTCCGCTCCCAGAAGCTCCGCAGATCCGTCGTCAACTGCACTGGACGGCCGTTCGGCGCAAGGAGCTCGAACAGGACCGGTTCACGGCGGGGTCCAATCAGCGGCGTCGTGTGCAGGCCGAATGCATCCTGCAGCTTGACCGATGCCTTGACCCGCCCGTCGTTCAGGTACTCCAGCCGCGCCGTGCGGCCCGAGGGCAGCCGCAGCGTTGCCGGCGCCCGGGCATCGAGCGTGCGGAGGACGTCCGCCGGCAGACCGCGCGTCAACTCGACGTCGGCGAGTGACTCGTTGTCCTTTAGCGGCAGCGCGCACCGCGGACGCCGACATCCAGCTCGTGGCCGGCAAACCGCACCCGCCGCAGCAACTGCTCGTCTTCGTCGCGCGGCGTCCGCGACAACCATGCGTCGGCGAGCAGCCGCGCCGCCTCGTCCGGATCGGGCGAGACCGGGTGCTCACGAAGGATCAGGGCGTCGTAGCGTTCACTTCGAGCGCCCGGACGACGCCCGCGCCGGCGTCGAACGTGTGGACGATCTCGATCGCCATTCGGCTGGAGCCAATCGCGATCGATCAGGCTGGCCATGCCGAATGCGCGCCTCGCCAGGCCTGCGCGCGCACGTCGACCGCGACGAGAAACTCGCCGTCGCGCACGCCGCTTTCGTGCCCGAGCACCGCTCCCGTTCCGGTCGCGAGCTTGACGCGAGCGCGATCCCGGCTCCCGCCGTTGCGCGACTCGATCGGGATAGGCCGCGAGGACCGCTCGGCGGAACGTGACCTCGTTGATCTCCGCGGGCAGCGTCGCCCGACACGGACTGATAGATGCCGCTCCAGCTCGCGCGCGACGCGGTCGACGTGCAGGCGGCAGGCTTCCCAGTAAGTCGAGCGCCGACAGCAGATCGGAGCTGGTCGCGGCAGCCGGTTCTCGACGGCACCACCTGACGCTCGGAAAGAAGCGCGCAGGCGCGGGCCATCGGCCGGGCGCCGCCGGCCGCGCGGAGCATGCTGGCGAGGCGAGGGTGTAGCGGCAATCGGACGATCTCACGTCCGAGGTCGGTCAGCCGCCCGTCGCGCACGGCGCCGAGCCGGTCGAGCAGCGTCAGGGACGCATCGAGTGTCTCTGACGCCGGACGCTCGTACCACTCGATTGCTCGAGGGTCGCCTCCCCAGGCGACGATGTCGAGCAGCGCGGCGCGACAGGTCCACCCGGCGAATCTCGGGTTCGGCGCGAGGCCGCAGGCGATCGCGCGCATCCCACAGCCGGCGGACTCGGCCGGGCGCGGTTCTGCCGGCGCGGCCCGCTCGCTGGTCCGCCGAATCCTCGGAAATGCGCTCGGTGATCAGGCTGTCGATCGCGCGGGACGCATCGTACCTGGCGACTTTGTGCAGCCCCGAATCGACAACCGCCGTCACGCCAGGGACCGTCAACGACGTCTCGGCGACGTTGGTGGCGACGACGATGCGCCGCGTGCCGTCGGCCGAGCCTTGAATCGCCCGATCCTGGCCGGCCGCGTCGAGCCCGCCGTAGAGCGGCAGCACCTCGACCCGGCGCGCGTCGACGAGCGGCCGCATTCCAGCGATCGCCTGATGAATTTCGAACACGCCGGGAAGGAAACACAGCACGTCGCCAGGCGTGTCGGCCAGCATCGCCGCCGCCGCCACGGCGACGGATTCCTCCGGCGCGTAGGAGATCTCGACCGGATGCACCCGGCCCGGGACTTCCACAATCGGACAGCCGTCGAGAAAGCGCGGAGACCGCGGCCGTATCGATCGTTGCGGACATGACGACGAGGCGGAGGTCCGTCCGTGCTTTCCACGCCTGCTTCGCCAGCGCAATGCGCCAGGTCGGCGTGAAGGCTCCGCTCGTGGAACTCGTCGATGACGACGGTGCGGAAATCGGAGAGCAGCGGATCCTGCTGGAGGCGCGCGGTCAGAATGCCCTCGGTCGCAACCAGCAGTCGCGTCGACGCGTGAAAGCGGCGCTCGAACCGGACATGCCAGCCCACTTCGCGGCCGATCGTCCACCCACGCTCGAACGCGATCCGCTGCGCGATTGCCCGCGCCGCGACGCGGCGCGGCTCGAGCAGGATGACCGGCCCGTCATCGACGAGCGCCGGCGGCACTCGGGTCGTCTTTCCTGCGCCTGGCTGTGCCGTGACGACGACCGCGCGTGATGAGGCGAGCGCGGCCTTGATGTCTGGGATGTAGCTGTCGACTGGAAGCGGAACCAAGGAATTATGAATTTGGAATTTGGAATTAGGAATGCGTGCGTCACGAATTCCAAATTCCAAATTCCAAATTCCTAATTACGTTGCGTTGTCTGGACACCCACAGGACAGCTGACGCCTGTGCCGCCGAGGCCGCAGTACCCGCCGGGATTCTTGGCCAGATACTGCTGGTGGTAGTCCTCGGCGTAGTAGAACTCGGGCGCCGGCTGGAGCTCGGTGGTGATCCGCCCGTAACGCGCCTTGGCGAGCTCGCTCTGAAACATGTCGCGCGACCGCTCCGCCGCCGCGCGCTGCGCGTCGTCGTAGTAGTAAATCCCGGAGCGATACTGCGTGCCGACGTCGTTGCCCTGCCGCATGCCCTGCGTCGGGTCGTGACTCTCCCAGAACGTCTCGCAGCAGATCCTCGTAGCTGACGACCTTCGGGTCGAATACGACGAGGACGACTTCCGCGTGGCCGGTCATGCCGCTGCAGACTTCACGGTAGCTGGGATTCGGCGTGAGGCCCGCGGCGTAGCCGACCGCGGTCGAATACACGCCCGGCATCTGCCAGAACTTCCGTTCTGCTCCCCAGAAACAGCCCATCCCGAACAGGGCACGCTCGCAAGCCGGCGGGAACGGCGGCTCCAGGCGATTGCCGTTGACGAAGTGCGCCGCCGGAACCGGCATGCGCTCGGCCCGGCCCGGCAGCGCTTCGGCTTTGGTCGGCAGCGTCAGCGATTTTCCGAACATGCCTCTATTTTACGGGTCCCGGCGGACCTACAGCGGTCCGCCCTACGTGCGCTCGCTCGCATCAGCCGGACACGTGCGCGCGGATCTGCCGGTTGAGCCGGTGAATCTGGCGGCGGATGCTCTTCAGCGCGTCGCCGTCGTGCGCCTCGACCGCCTGCGTCGCGCTTTTTCCTGAGCTCGCGCATCTTCATGCTTGATCGCCGGCTTGTCGATGCCGGAGACGGCGTGGTGCTCGTGCGCCTCGATGCCCAGCGCCTTGCAGAGCGCCGGCAGCAGGTGGTCCTTGTTCATCTGCGAGTAGCCCTGGACCGCGTCGTGCTGGACGTCCTTGGCGATATCGCGAAGCTCCTGGACCGTCTTCAGTTTCAGGTCGTGATAGGTGTAGGCCATCGTGTCCTCCGGTCACCCAGACCGATTATGTAACACCGATGGCCTCCACAAACAATCACAGCGCCTGCGGCCATGCCGAGCCGAGGAACCGCACTATCCGAGGCGAGGCATCAGCGTAAGATCGCGGCGGGGGTGGGGCCCCGCCGCCAGTGAAAAAAGGTGTCTAAGCTCCGCCAGAACTCAGGCTCGGCAAAACCGTCTTGTCCTCTAGAACAGGAGGTCGGCGGATGGCACTCTGGCAGGATGTCCGGTACGCGGCACGGCTGCTGGTCAAGGACCGCTGGTTCACGATCGTCGCGGCCGTCGCGCTCGCGCTCGGCATCGGGGTCAACGCCACGGTGTTCACGTTCGTGAACGCCGTCCTGCTGCGCGGCCTGCCGTTCGACAACCCCGACCGCATCATGTGGGTCGGCACGCCGCAACGCGCAGCGGCAGGAGCGCGCGCTGTCGATCCTGGACTTCGAGGACTGGCGCTCCCGGCGCGACACTCCTCGACCACCTCGTGCTCTGGCAAAGCTTCGCGTTCAACGTGAGCGATCCCGGCCGTGAGCCGGATCGGTTCCCGGGTGTTTACATCTCCTGGGACATCTTCAAGGCGATTGGCGAGCAGCCGATCCTCGGCCGCGACTTCCTTCCGGAGGACGACCAGCCGGGCGCGCCGCCGGTCGTCATCATCGGCCACAGCCTCTGGCAGAGCCGCTACGGCGGCGATCCGGGTGTGATCGGCAGGGCGGTCACGACGAACGCCTTCACGCCGACCATCATCGGCGTCATGCCACCCGACCTCACATTTCCGGCGAACAACCAGCTGTGGATTCCGCTGGTCCACATGCCTTCGGGCGTGAAGCCGATGAACCGCGACGCACGGCAATTCCCGGCGCTCGCCCTGCTGAAGGCCGGCGTCACGCGGGAACAGGCGGAGGCGGAGCTGTCGTCGATCGCGGCCGCCTTGGCCGATCAGTTTCCCGACACCAACAAGGATTTCCGGACCGCGTACGCTGATGACGTTCCAGCGAGCGGCAGAACGGCGGCGCCGATTCGCCTGGTGTTCCTGACGCTGATGGGCGCGGTCGGCTTCGTGCTGCTCATCGCGATCGGCAACGTCGCCAACCTGCTGCTCGCCCGCGCCGCGCACCGCTCGCGCGAGATCAGCGTTCGCGTGTCGCTCGGCGCGACGCCGCTGGCGGATCGTGCGGCAGCTGCTCGTCGAAAGCGTCCTGCTGGCGGCGATCAGCGGCGTCCTCGGCTACGGGCTGTCGTTGATTGGCGTGCGGCTGTTCGATGCCGCCACCCAGGACGTCGGCAAGCCGTCGTGGATTCATTTCACGATGGATCGCCTCCGTCTTCGGATTTCTCGCCGCCGTGACGCTCGGCACCGGCATCCTGTTCGGCCTGGCGCCGGCGCTGCACGTCTCGAAGACCAACGTCAACGATGTGCTGAAGGAAGGCGGCCGGACCGGTGCCGGCGGCATGCGCGCGCGCCGCTGGACCAGCGCCCTGATCGTCGGCGAGCTCGCGCTGACGCTCGTGCTGCTGGCCGGCGCCGGCTTCATGATGCGCAGCTTCCTGAACCTGTACGGCGCGGACATCGGCATCGACACCACGCCGCTCCTGACGGCGAACCTGTCGCTGCCCGACCGGAAATACCCGGGACCCGAACAGCGCCTCGCGTTTTTCAGGCAGTTGGAGGAGCGTCTGAACGCGGTCGGCCCGGTGGAAGCGGCGACGGTCGCCAACAGCTGGCCCGGCGGCGGTGGCGCCGCCCGAACCTTCGTGCATCGAAGCGCGGCCGGCCCCGGCTGGCACACAGCTGCCGGTCACCACCCTGATCACCGCCGGACCACGCTACTTCGACACGATCGGCGTCCGCGTGACCCGCGGCCGACCGCTCAACGACACCGACGGCCTGGCCGGGCAGCACAACGTGGTGATCAACGAACGGTTCGCCGCCCTGCACTTCGCCGGCGAGGATCCGATCGGCCGCCGCGTCGGCTTCACGCCTGACGCCGCGAAACCGCCGGCGACCTGGATGACGATCGTCGGCATCGCGCCGAATGTCCGCCAGCGGAACGCGGACGAATTTCAGCAGGATCCGGTGCTGTATCTCTCCTACCGGTTCGAGCCGCCGCTGGGCATCGGCGTCCTCGTGCGCAGCCGATCGACCGCGGCCGCCGTCGCGCCGCTGCTGCGCGCCGAGCTCCGTGCGATCGATCCCGATCTGTCGCTGTTTCAGATTCGGACCATGGCCGAGAACTTCGCGCAGCAGCGCTGGCAATACACGGTGTTCGGCTCGATGTTCGCGATTCTTCGCGTTCATCGCCTTGATGCTGTCGGCTGTCGGTCTGTATGCGGTCACGGCGTACTCCGTGGCGCAGCGCACCCAGGAGATTGGCGTCCGGATGGCACTCGGCGCCCAGTCATCCCAGGTGTTGTGGCTGTTTCAGCGGCGAATCCTGGTTCAGCTGGGGATCGGCGTCGTCATCGGACTTGCCGGGGCGGTCGGCGTCGGCAAACTGCTGCGCGGCGTCCTCGTGCGAACCGAGGCCACCGACCTGCCGACGCTGGTATCGATCGCGGCGCTGCTCGTGTTGGTGGCGCTCGCCGCCGGCCTCTGGCCGGCGCGGCGCGCGACCCGCCTCGACCCGGTTGCCGCGTTGCGCAATGAGTAAGTGATGACGATTGAGAGCGTTCGAAAGATCTGCCGGGCGCTGCCGGAAGTCACCGAAGACGTGAAGTGGGGCAACGATCTCTGTTTCTGCGTCTCCGGCAAGATGTTCGCGGCCATGGACCTGAACCCGCCGTACTCGCTCGCGTTCAAGTGCACGCCGGAAGAATTTGGCGAGCTCATCGAGCGGTCCGGCCTCATACCGGCGCCGTACATGGCGCGCAACATGTGGGTGCAGGAGGAGCGGCTCGGCGAGGCGCTGGAGCGGCGCGA
Organism: uncultured Acidobacteriota bacterium; assembly: GCA_963720005.1. GTDB lineage: Bacteria > Acidobacteriota > Vicinamibacteria > Vicinamibacterales > CAVVIG01 > CAVREM01. The sequence goes on from CAVREM010000008.1 coordinate 33,047, forward strand.
GCTCGAACGGCTGCTGAAGACCTCGTACGAGCTCGTCGTCGCGCGACTGCCGAAGTCGCGGCGGCCCGGCGCCCCTCCTAGGCGCTCGCGCGCACGACGCCGTCGCTGACGCGAAGAATCCGGGTAGCGACGGCCCGCGCGAACTCTTCGTCGTGGGTCGCAATCAGCAGCGTGCGGTCGCGGCCCACCAGCCCGCTCACGACGTTGGCCAGCTCGAGCCGCCTGTCCTGATCCAGCGACGCCGTCGGCTCATCCATCAGCAAGAGCGGCGGATCCACCGCCAGCGCGCGGGCGATGGCCACTCGCTGAGCCTCTCCACCCGACAACTCGCGGGGCAGGGCCGCCGAGCGGTGCTCGACTCCCAGCCTGCGCATCAAGTCGGTCGCGCGAGCGGCTGCTTCCGTGACGGCCGTCCGGTGCACGTGCACAGGCGCAAGGCAGATGTTGTCGATCACCGTCAGGTGCTCGAACAGGCAGTGGAACTGGAAGACCATGCCGATGCGCTCGCGCAGCCGGCGGACGGTCGCAGCCGGTGTCACTTCTTTCGTGAGCACGACATCACCGACGAGCGATCGAGCCCTCGTCGACACGCTCGAGGCCCGCGATGGCGCGAAGCAGCGTCGTCTTACCCGATCCCGACGCCCCCATGATCGCAACGACTTCTCCAGGGGCGACGTCGAACGTCGCGCCCGCGAGAATCGCCCGGGTGCCCCGGCGCAGCTGCACGTCTCGCACTTCGAGGGCGGCTCTCATGCGGTCGGCGTCCTCCACCGCCGCTCGAGGGCGCGCGCCAGCGCCGCGATCGGAAGCGACATCGCGAGGTACAGAGCCGCGCACAACGACCCCGGAATGACCCAGCTGCCGATGTTGGTCGCGAAGATCTGCGTCTGCTTGGTGAGCTCCATGACGGTCAGGACGGACACCAGCGATGAGTCCTTGAGGAGCGCGACGAAGTCGTTGGTCATCGGTGCCAGGGCGAAGCGAAACGCCTGCGGCGCCCGCACCAGCACGAGCAGCTGCCGCTCGCCGAAACCGAGGACGCGGCCCGCTTCGAGCTGCCCCTTGGGCACCGCCTCGAGCGCCGCACGATAGATCTCGCTCTCGTACGCGGCGTAATTCAGTGCCAGGCCCAGCAGCGCGGCCGCGAACGCGGGCAGCCGAACCGCCGCCGCAAGGCCGTAATACAGCACGAAGAGCTGCAGGAGGACCGGCGTGCCGCGCATCACCTCCACGTAGCCGAGCAGCGCAGCCCGCAGGGGAGTGTTGCCGTAGACGCGGCCGATCGCGATGAGCACGCCGAGCATGACGGCCAGTCCCATTGCCAGACACGACAGCGCCAGCGTCACGATCGACGCGCGGAGCAGTGACGGGAGGTACCGGTACTGCCGCGTCCCACGTCGGTCTCGCGGGCTCCGCCCGAGGTCGGCTCGAGACCGCTGTAGGGCGCGACCGGCTCGCCGGCAAGCACCCGCGCGTGGAGCGGCGGTTGATCGTCGTTCCAGACTTCCCATTTGCGGAAAATGCGCTCGAGCGACCCGTCCCGCATCGCCCCTTTCAGAATCTCGTCGATGGCGTCGCGAAGCGGGGCGTTGGCTGGTGAGAGCACGCCAACATAGTGGCCGGTCGCCACGCTGTCCGGCTGGATGACGAAGCCGGGAAGGACCTTTCGCCGGCGCTCCGCCAGGACGTTGTCGAGCAGGACGGCGTCGAGGCGGCCGAGCACCAGGTCGCTGTACGGATGCACGTCGTCGTCGTACGAGACGGCCGTCAGGCCATGCTCGCGTTCAGCGCGCAACAGGATCTCGTACGCGATCGTGCCGCCCAGGGTACCCACCCGGCGGCCAGCCAGATCACGGAGCGCGTGATACCGGGCCGCATCGGCATCGCGCACGGCGAGCACTTCGCGGAACGCGTAATAGGGAATCGTCGAAGCGAGCGCTGATCGGCGGGCGGGCGTGTCCTCGATGCCGCTCAGGCCGATCTCCGCGTCGCCGCGGGCGATCGACTGATCGATGGAGGTGAAGGCGATGAGGACGAACTGCGGCTGACGGTTCAGACCCCGGGCGATCAGCTCGGCTATCTCGACGTCGAAGCCGACCAGCTGCGACGGATCCGAGGCGCTCGCCTCGACGAACGGCGCGCCGCCCTCAGGATCGCCTGCCCATCGCAGCTCGCGATGCGGTTGTGCGATGGCGGCCTGGGGCGCAAGGAGCAGCGCCAGCGCCGCCGCAGCTCGTAGCCATCCCTCGCGCACTGGTCACGAAGAATAGCGTACGTCGCGTCCGGCTCTGGCCGGACGTCCCGCTACGACGCGAGCGCGAGCGCCCGCTTCTTGCTCGTCTCGATGCGGCCGTGGACAGTGGCTCCCTCCACCATGCTCACGGAAGGGGCCGCGGCCTCGCCTTCGACCGACGCGGTTTCGCGAAGGACGATCCGCGTGCTCGCGGTCAGCTTGCCCTTGACGCTGGCCGGCAACGACGATCGTCGTCTGCCGACACGGTGGCGGTGATGTGACTGCCGGCGGCGATCGTCAGGGTGTGCCCGTTCACGGTGACCGACCCTTCGACCTGGCCGGCAATGGTCAGCGGCTCCGACGACGTGATGTCTCCCTTGAGTCTGATCGATGCTCCGATGTGGGCAGGAACGTCCATGGTCCTCCTTCGCGAACGGCGACCTTCTGGCAAACGCCGTTCCGATTATCGGATCTTCGAATGACGGACCATTAAAGAAGCGGACTGGAGGGCCGGCGGCCCGCCGTCCGCCACGAAACCGGCCGGCGAGTTACGAAAGAGTGATTAGGGAGCCGTGGTCGTCTGGCGCTGCAGCCGCCGCATGCCGCGAAGCCAGCGGTCGTAGTCGTCGGCCTTGCGCCGGAAGTACTCGCCGACCTCCGGATGCGGGAGGATCAGGAACCGCTCTGCGCGCAGACCCTCGACGACAGCCTCCGCTACGCGCGCCGCGCTCGATGGCGGTTGCGGCCACGAACGTCCGCGCCGGACCGTCAGCGTCCTCCAGCATGCGCGTCCGCACGCCCTTGCGGGCACAGGCACGAGACCTTCAACCCCTGGTCGCCATAGTCATCGCGAGCCATTCGGCGAAGGCGACCGCCGCATGCTTCGTCACGGCGTACGGCGCCGAGCCGATCTGCGTGAGAAGTCCGGCCGCGGATGCGGTCTGCAGCAGGTAGCCGCTGCCGGATGCCAGCATGGCTGGCACCGACGGCGCGTGCGGCATAAATGTGGGCGAGCACATTGATCTTCCAGATGCGCTCCCAATCGGCGTCACTCGTGTCTTCGCCGCCGGCAGTGAAGATACCGGCATTCGAACAGAACAGGTCGATGCGGCCGTAGACCTTCAAGGCTTCGTCGACAATGCGCCTGACGTCCGCCTCGACCGCGACATCGGCCATGACCGCGTGCGCTGAAGCGAGCTCGCTCGCAATCGCCAGCGCCCGGCGATCGAGGTCGGCCACGACAATGCCTGCTGCGCCCTCGGCGGCAAAGCGGCGGCACATCGCTTCACCGATTCCTTGCGCCCCGCCGGTCACGACCGCAACTTTGCCGGAGAGTTCCATTGCAGCGGGATGCTGGCAGCCGATCGACTAGCGGCGGTCCTTCGAGTCGAACTTGAGCGCGACGCCATTCATGCAATAACGCTCACCTGTCGGCGCCGGCCCATCGGGAAAGACGTGGCCAAGGTGCCCGCCGCAGTCTGCGCAGTGGACCTCTGTCCGCGACATCCCGTAGCTGCGATCCGTTTCGGTCCCCACCGCGCCTGGCAGCGGCGCCCAGAAGCTCGGCCAGCCAGTCCCGCTCTCGAACTTCGTCTCGGAGTCGAACAGCGGCTTGCCGCAGCCGGCGCATCGAAACGTGCCCTCGCGCTTCTCTCTGTTCAGCGGACTGGTGCCGCGCATCTCGGTGCCGTGCTCCCGCAGGACGTTGTACTGTTCAGGCGTGAGCTCGGCCCGCCACTGTTCATCGGTTTGTCAGTCAGTCATCGTTCCAACCTGAATAGTGTCAACGTATCACAGTTCCAGAATAGCCGACGACACGGCCTCCGGTCGCTCACGCGGCATGAAGTGGCCGACGCCGGCGATCAGGCGGTGCGCGACCAGCGCCGGCAGCACCGCTTTCTCGGCGGGCGTGGCTTCCGCCGGCGAGCCGCCGATCCCGTCGTCCGCACCGTAAAGCGTGATCGTCGGCGCGGCAACCGGCGGCCGCTTCGCGAGCTGCGCTTCCATCTCTTTGAAGCGCGGTTCCCCGGGGGCGTTGCCATGGCGATGGCGGTACGAGTGAATGACGACGTCGACGAAATCGGGATTGTCGAACGATGCCGCCGTCCGATCGTAGGTCGCATCGTCGAACCGCCAGGTCGGCGACCACGTCCGCCACAGGTACCGGCACAGCGGGCGACGATTCGCTTGCAGGCCCGCACGTCCGCGGTCGGTGTTGAAGTACCACTGATACCAGGCGCGATGCTCCGCCTCGGGCGACCCGGGCGATCCAGGGCTCAACGTGTTTTGAACGGTGTAACCGCCGATGAGGACCGCGGCGCGGACCCGATCGCGGTGAAGCGCGGCGGCGATTGCCGCCGCGCGGCCGCCCCAGTCGTAGCCGACCACGGCGAACTGCTGCAAGCGAAGCGCGTCGGCGAAGTCGATCACGTCCTGGCCGATCGCGGCCTGCTCCGCCATCCGCGGCGCGCCCGGATCGCGGAAGCGCGTTGGTCCGTATCCGCGCAGGTAGGGGACGAGCACCCGGTGGCCCGCCGCCACGAGCGGCGGCACCACGCCGTCGAAGGCCCGCACATCGTCGGGAAACCCGTGCAGCAGGATCACCGGGAAACCGCCGGCGTTCCCGCTTTCTTCGTAGCCGATCCGGAGAGCCGCCGTATCTACGAAGCGGGTGGTCGCCATCGTGTCCTGGGTCCGGCCCTCGATCGGACGGGTCGCCGCGGACACGAACGCCGTCGTCGCGGCGTCCTTCAAGAAGTCCCGGCGTGTTCTTTTCATCGCCGAAGGGTAGCACCTTCCCATGCGGGTCGGCGCCTACCCGCGACCAACGCGGTCAGATCCGCTATTTCCCGAGCAAACTGTGGTGCTCGATTCTTGCAGCGCGTCGGCGCATGGACCAGGAGCTCGAGGATCTCGTCGCCCGCGCGCGGATCCGCGCTGGATTCCCGCCATCTACAACTACTGCGACCGCCGCTGCGCGCGTTGCCGCTTCAGTGATCGCTGCTTCACGTTCGCCGAAGCAGACGCGGGACGACGGCTCCGGCGAGGATGTTGGCGAGGCGGTAGCGGCCAGCCTCCAGCGTGCGCTGCATCTGCTGCATGCCTTCGCGGAACGCGAGGGGATCGATAAGGATCAATCGACCGTCCCAACCGAGGAAGCGATGGATACGCGAATGGCGCTGGAGGACGATCCGCTCGTCACGAAGGCGCGACGAATACGCGATTGGCAGCGCATCGCCTGCTTCGAGCGCTCGAGGCGGGAGAGGAACCGCGCACGACGTCCACCGAGGTTCGCGAGGCGATCGAATCAATCCTCTGGCTGTGCACGTCCATCTCGTCGAAAGTCTTCCGCGCCGTTGCCAGCCTGGAGCATCCTTTTGCGCCGAGCGACCATCCCACACAGAACGATGCTCATGGCTCGGCAAAGGTCGCCCGTCTGATGATTGCCGAATCGCTTGGCGCCTGGCGGGTGCTCAACGAGGCGGGGCGCGCGCCACATCGATTCTCCGACGAGAACAATCGTGGCGACGCTCGAGCGCATCGACCAGGACCTCGCTGAACGGATCCCCCGCGCGATGGAGTTCGTCCGGCCAGGGTTCGACGAGCCGATCCCCGGCAGCGTCCGTCCGTGGAGCCTGGCGGTGGACGACGAGCGCGGCGACCGGCGGTTGTTGGCAGCCGAGGGGATTCTTACGAAGCTGGGCGCTTTCGGCCGACGGTTATGCCGTAAGTAAGCAATCGGCGCAGCAACTGCGGCCAGCAGCGTCGTAACAAACCGAAAACGCCCGACGTCACTGGATGACGGCGGGCGTTTGTCGTTTTGTATTAATGCCGGCAGCGACCTACTCTCCCACGCAGTTTCCCACGCAGTACCATCGGCGGTAGCAGGCTTAACTTCCGTGTTCGGAATGGGAACGGGTGTGACCCTGCTCCTATGACCACCGGCAAACGTGTCTGTCTGGGGTCTTCCCTCTTCGCGGCGTCGACTCAGACGCGACAGCACATAGGCGCCCGAAGGGGAAGTCGTCCCAGACAATTTCAAAGAGCGACCCACCTTCGCGCGGTGCGCTTCGGTGGGCAAGCAACTGAATATCCTGCAAACGGTAGTTTCAACCGACCTCACACGCAGTGGTTTCTGCGTGCATTGCATTGATAGAAACAATTTATGGTCAAGCCTCACGGCTGATTAGTATCGGTAAGCTCAACGCGTCACCGCGCTTACACACCCGACCTATTACCTGGTCATCTTCCAGGAGCCTTTAGGGATCTTGCGATCCAGGGAGATCTCATCTTGTGGAGGGTTTCACGCTTAGATGCATTCAGCGTTTCTCCCTTCCGGACGTAGCTACCCGGCGCTGCCGCTGGCGCGACAACCGGTACACTAGAGGTCCGTCCAACCCGGTCCTCTCGTACTAAGGTCAGCCCCACTCAAATCTCCTGCGCCCATGACAGATAGAGACCGAACTGTCTCGCGACGTTCTAAACCCAGCTCACGTACCGCTTTAACCGGCGAACAGCCGGACCCTTGGAACCTGCTACAGCTCCAGGATGCGATGAGCCGACATCGAGGTGCCAAACCCTAGCGTCGATGTGAACTCTTGGCTAGGATCAGCCTGTTATCCCCGGCGTACCTTTTATCCGTTGAGCGATGGCCCTTCCACGCGGAACCACCGGATCACTAAAGCCTGGTTTCCCACCTGCTCGTCTTGTAGGACTCGCAGTCAAGCTCGCTTATGCTTTTGCACTCTATGGCTGATTTCCAAACAGCCTGAGCGAACCTTCGCGCGCCTCCGTTACACTTTAGGAGGCGACCGCCCCAGTCAAACTACCCACCTAGCAGTGTCCCTGATCTGGATGACAGAACGAGGTTAGAACGCCGGAACGTTAAGGGTGGTATCTCACCGTTGGCTCCCCCAAGCCCGAGAGCCTGGGTTCAAAGCCTCCCACCTATCCTGCGCATAACGCGCCAGCATTCACTACTAGGATGTAGTAAAGGTGCACGGGGTCTTTTCGTCTAACCACGGGCAACCGGCGTCTTCACCGGTACCACAAATTCGCAGTGCCCCTCGTTGAGACAGCGCCCAAATCATTACGCCATTCGTGCAGGTCGGAACTTACCCGACAAGGAATTTCGCTACCTTAGGACCGTTATAGTTACGGCCGCCGTTTACCGGGGCTTCAGCTCGAAGCGTCGCCTTGCGGCTAACCTCTCCCTTTAACCTTCCGGCACCGGGCAGGCGTCAGGCCATATACGTCGTATTCGACTTAGCATAGCCCTGTGTTTTTAGTAAACAGTTGCCTGGGCCTCTTTATTGCAACTCTCTCACGCTTCGCGGCGCGAGGCCGCTAACGCTAACAGAGCACCCCTTCTTCCGAAGTTACGGGGTGAGTTTGCCGAGTTCCTAAACGAGGGTTCTCACTCGCGCCTGAGGATTTTCTCCTCGCCTACCTGTGTCGGTTTGCGGTACGGGTACCCAACAGACTCCTTAGAGGATTTTCTCGGCAGCGTGGCGTCTGCGACTTTACGAGCCTTGCGGCTCTCGACATGCACCCTCAGGATAATGACCCACCGGATTTACCTGGCAGATCTCCCTACAGCGCTGAACCTACACGTCCAATCGTAGGCTCGCATAGCCTCCTGCGTCTCCCCATCGTGATAACGTCTATTAGGTAGTTCTGGAATATTAACCAGATATCCATCCGCTACGCCTTTCGGCCTCGCGTTAGGACCCGACTAACCCTGAGCGGACGAACCTTCCTCAGGAAACCTTAGGCTTACGGCGGAGAGGATTCTCACCTCTCTTATCGCTACTTATGCCGGCAGGGTCACTTCTCTGCACTCCACCAGTCCTTTCGGTCTGACTTCGCTGCGCAGAGAACGCTCCTCTACCAATGTACAGTCCCGCAGGACTGCTGTATTCTATGGCTTCGGTCTTGTGCTTAAGCCCCGTTGGATTGTCGGCCCAAAGCCGCTTGACCAGTGAGCTATTACGCTTTCTTTAAAGGATGGCTGCTTCTAAGCCAACCTCCTGGTTGTCTGAGCGTCTTCAGATCCTTTCCCACTTAGCAATACTGAG
>CAVREM010000009.1:0-8443 GCA_963720005.1 uncultured Acidobacteriota bacterium
GACCTCCCCTCCAGCGCCACCCCCAATCGGTCCCCCGGCGGTAACGCAATCACCATGCGGGCGACGGCACCTGAGGTCGGCAGTTGCACGGGCCTTCTGTTCCAGACCAGCGCCATGGTCGCGGCACCAAGATCAAGCCACCAACGGTCCCCAGCATCAGCAGCCGCCACGCGGCGAACGGCGAGACGGCCGGTAGCGCTTCTCTTGGTGGAGGCTACAGCGTCGTCGATCTCCAGGCGGGCGTCGGCGATATCGGCCAGACGGCGCTGACGATCCTTATCGAGGCAGCGGCGCAGCAGCCGTCGCACGGCAGCTGGTGTGTCGGCGGGCAGCGCGCTCCAGTCGGGCTCTTTCGTGATGATGAACCCAACGTATCGGCAATGTCGTCACCGGCGTAGGCGCGCCGGCCCGTCAGCATCTCGTACAGCACACAGCCAAACGCCCAGATGTCAGTGCGTTGTCGACGGCGCGCCCCGTGCCTGCTCGGGGCTCATGTACGCCGCGGTCCCGAGAATCATGCCAATCTGCGTCATCACGCCGGCGAGTGATCGTCGGCGAAGCCGTCGCGTCCGCGCCTATGCCAGCCGACACGTGCAAGGCCTTCGCGAGCCCGAAGTCCAGCACCTTGACCGTGCCATCGTCACGGACCTTGATGTTCGCGGGTTTGAGATCGCGGTGAATGATGCCTTGCTCGTGAGCCGTCTCGAGCGCCTCAGCGATCTGCCTGCGCGACTGGCAGTGCCTCGTCCAGCGGGATCGGACCGCGCGCCAGCCGTCGCGCCAGGTCCTCGCCTCCGACCAACTCCATGACGAGGCACGAACTCCGCCACTCTCCTCGAGCCGTGGATATGCGCGATGTTCGGATGATTCAGCGACGGCGAGCGTCTGCGCCTCGCGCGTGAACCGCGCCAGCCGATCGGGATCGGGAGCGAACCGCTCAGGAAGGACCTTCAGCGCGACATCGCGACCGAGCTTCGTGTCGCGTGCGCGATAGACCTCGCCCATGCCGCCAGCGCCGATCATCGAGACGACTTCGTAGGGGCCGATCCGGGTTCCTGGGCCGAGACTCATATCTCGAGGGCCCGGATTATAGCGAGCGGGACCGCGCAACTGCGGGTTAGTTCCGGCTGAGCTCTGTACCACCTCCTTTGGCCCATCCTCCCCCGCTCCCGCCACCTCCCCGTGGCCGTCACTGAGGGCAGCTCCACCCGAAATCGTCCCCCTCCGTACCCGTGGGGCTTTAGCCGGACAGAACTTCGGTGAACTCCGTCGCGTACGGCTTCAGCCGTCTTTCGGTCTATGGCTTTCGCGCCGGTCCGGCCTGCGACGAGTTCCGGAGCGCGCTCGCCCAGTTGAGCACCACGGTCATCGGCGGCCCGGCGTCGAGGGGGGCACCTTTCAGAAGAAAGCGCTGGCCGTCTGCAGTGACGTCATAAGTGGTCGGCAGGCCGAGCGCTTCGCTGCCCTGCACGACCAGCCTGGTGCGAAAGAGAGGCCTCGACGCGCCCGGTAGTCGAGCGAAGCGCCGTTGATCGAAATCGGAATCGCCGTCATGAACTGGTTCGCAGCCAGATAGAACAGCTCCTGACCGTCGCGGCGCCAGCGTGGCATGGCGCCGCCGTCCGTCGAAATCTGGCGCTTGCCGCCAGGGGTGGGAAAGCTCTGGACGTACACCTCGTCGCGGCCGGATTCATTCGAGGTATACGCGATCCATTTTCCGTTCGGCGCGAGTTGAGCCTGGGTTTCGTTGGAGTCCGTCCGAAGATACGGAAATGGCCGGCGGTCGCCGGCGAGCGGCACCCTGAAGATGTCGGCGAATCCCCTCGAGACGACCGCGAAGGTGCCGTCGTGCGACCAGTCCGCCACGCGATCGCCCGGTGGTGCGTCGAACAGGAAATCTTCCCGCCCGTTCTCGAGATCCTTGACGACGACGCGCGTTCCCGTCTGGAGCATCAGCCGGCGCCCGTTCGCCGACCAGACCGGCATGCCCTCGCCGTCAGGCGTGAATGTGATATGCGACGGTGTCCTCGAGCGGAACCCGATCGCCCGCGCCGCGCTTCCGGGCGTGATGCGACCTGGCGTGATCGACCAGGATGCGACGCATCAGGTGCGCGGCAATCGCGAAAAACTGCGTGCGGTTCTGCCACTGGACCCGCCGCTGATCGACGAGCTTCAGATACGCCTCGTGAACCAGGGCAGTGGGCGGTAACGAGTGATCCGGCCGCTCGCGCTGAAGGTAGCCTCGCGCCAGACGACGCAATTCCGCATAGACGGCGTCGATCAGACGGCTCCGCGCAGCCTCGTCGCCCTTGTTCCAGTCGACGAGGATTCCGGTGATATCAGGTCCCCCTGGTGCATGGCCATTTCTTATACGCCAATCCGCGGCCCATGAGACCGAATTCCTCGCGCTTCCGCGTTTCCTCTGCCGCCACCGCAAGCCCCTGCGGTCGCCGGAAACAGGGAGCCGCCTCATGCCGCTCGTCCCGTCGGTGGTCCGCGTCGTTCTCGTGCCGTGCTCGGTCGCGGTCGTCATCCTTGCGTCCTCGAGTCCCAGTGCCTACGGACAGTCCCACGAATGGGCGACACCGGGCGAGTTGCTGGCTACCGACGCGAAGGCCTTCGTCCAGTGGCTCGAGACCGCCCGGCCTGCGCCGGTCACGCCCGAAGCAAAGGCGATGGTCCTCAAGTCTCTTCCGCCGGAGGGCGAGATTACGACCCTGAACGCGTCCGCCAAGGGTAAAGTCACCGCGCTGCACCCGGTGCTTCGGGCCACTCAGCGTGCCGGAGTGTACGAAATCAAGGTGATAGACATCCGGCAGGCGGCAGTCGCCATACATGGGCGGGCGGTCATTCTGATTTCGAAACCCGCGCTCGAGATTCTCGAGACTGACCAGTTACGAGCGCTCGGACACGATCCCAGCGCGGCAGCGCTCCGATACTTCGCGTCTGTTCCTGGAGGAGATTTCGACGGATTCCTGCGTCAGCGCCGCCCTGCGCGGTTGGCGGCGGCCTTGAGAGCGGAAGTGATCAGCAGCCTGCCTCGGCAGGGCGAGTTGAGACCAACCGCGCGGGACGCTGCCAAGCTCGATCGCATTCAGCCAGTCCTCACGTTTCACGGTCAGCAGAACGACCTCGACATTCGACTCGTCGACACTGGGGGATCGGCGGCTATCGTGCTGTACGCCCAGACGGTCATCGTGATCAGTAGAGAAGCGCTCGACCGCCTGGAACCGGATGAACTTCAGGCGATGGTCGCCCACGAAGTCGGGCATCTCTACTTCTCGGACGAGTATGACGACGCTCTCAGGCGGCACGGTAATAGCCAGCTGCAGGAACTCGAGTTGCGATGTGACGGAATCAGTGTGGTGACGCTGCATCGTCTCGGCGTCAACCCGGATCGCCTCGTATCGGCTGTCACGAGGCTGACCCTCTTCAATGAGCGCAGGGGCAGACAGGCCGCACCGAACTACGTGACGCTACCCGAGCGATTGCGCTTCATTCGAGCTGTCGCGGCGGTGGTGGCGGAACGAGCCAGCCAGCGCTAAAAGGAACCTCGGTCGCGTCGGTAGTCAAGCGGCTGTCGCTAAGAGATGTGCGCGATGGCGCGGGACGCCCACCATGCGCGCAACGCCTCGACATCGCGGGTCACCGTGCGCGACGCGGCGAACAGGACGACGGCCAGCAGCACTTCGAGGCCCGGGATCACGTACATCGCCGGGTGCAGACCGGCCGCGCGGAACGGTTCGAGGGCACACGTCGAGTGATCCAGAACACCCGCGGCAGTCGCGGCGCCCGCCGTGAATTGGATTGGAGCCGTCTGCCTTGATCAGCGGCGTTGAGAGGATCACCGAATGGAATCTGCTGTGGTTTGCGATGTCTCTCGATGAGCGGAAACATCCAACACTCGCCCAGCGGCGGGAGTTCGCTCGGGATGTTGCGGCTTGGATTACAAGCCCCTCGCGCAAAGATGTACCCGCTCACGGCCCTTCCGCCTCGTCGCTGAGCGTCGGAGCACCGCCGGGGACGCTGCAGCACTCGGCGACGCTCCCCTCCGCAACATTCGCTACATCTTCGCTGTGACGGAGGCTCTCAACCGATTCCTCCACCCCGGTCCGAGGTGACAGGGCGGCAGGTCAACACAAAACATCAATGAAATTGGGGTGCGGTTCTGGACCGATTGCTCCATCGAATCGGGACCGTGAACTTGACCGCGCCTCCCGAGCCCCCACTCAGGAACGCACGCAGGTCAAGATCGTCGCAGGGAATTCGCAGTGGCGGCGTTTCCTCGAATTCTTTTTCCACCATAGTCAGCTCAATATTCATCGGGCTGAACTCGAGGTGCGCCCACCAGCTGCGCCCACCAGCGAGCCGGACCCGAAGACTGGGCTGTCTGCCCCGACAAGCTGTCAGTCTTGTGACCGCTGAGGCGCGCAGGGTTTCACATCGACAACCCACGGCAGAGACGACGGCCAGAGCCTGGCGTCCCGCGCGGTTCAAATCGGGGGGCCTGCAACCAGCGGTATTTTTCAGCTGTGGAGTGGGGTCGCTCGCCAACTGGAAGGGAACACACCGATGCCCACGCCATTGCCACCGCTCCATCCGTGGGACACTACGGGCCGAGATGTCGATCACGGGCGGGAGCTTCCATCACACCCGCAATTTCCCCTTGCCAATCAGGTCGGCCGAGACGTGGGACACTACGGGACGGATCGTGAACGACGGCCAGGCCGCTCACGTTTCCTCTGGAAGAACCTCGAGAGCCAGCGCCGCGGAGGACGGCGTCAGTAGCGACGACCCCGATGAGACCGGCCGCGGCATCGAGGTCGGCGACGGTACATAGCCGCGCTCCCCTCAGCGAGCTGAAAGCAGCCCGCCATCCGCTGCGTTGTCGCTCCTACGGTTGCTGCCAACCCTTATACGTCAATGTTTCGGGGCCTGCGCGCAATCGTTGTACACGCCCACGTGTAGGAACCGGAGGGTGTCGCCGATGTACTTGCCGCACACGCGGCAGATGTCCTCCACGATCGGCTGAACGGATCGAACACCCTTCAGTCTGAATCGGCGGCCCCAAGGCCTCTGTCGGGTTCGTTCGTTGTTCACAGCGCGATCTTCTCGACGGCGCGGCGAGCCGCCTACCTCTGGGACCTGAGGACGTACTCGTGCTGCGCGTCGCGCAGCGTCAGCGTGTTGTCGCCGACGACGAACTCGAGCCCGCTGAAGCCGGGCACGATCGTGATGAACGAGATCGTCCCGTCGGGGTTCTTGCGCGACGCCACCTCGCTCGACCACTCGCCGAAGTCGAAGATCGTCGCCGCGCCCTTCTTGCTCACGACGATCTCGCCGAGCGCGGGGTTCGCGTAGGTCGCCGCGAGCTTGCCCGCCTCGGCCGCGTCGGCCGGCACGGTCAGCAGCTTGCGCTCGGCGGCCAGCTCGTCGAAGAACGTCTTCGCGGCGGCCGCGATCTGGCCGTCGGCCTCCGGCGTTGCCGTCGAACAGCACCTCGAGCAGCTTGCGGCGGAACATCGGTGCGCATCAGCCAGCCGGGATCGCCGTTGGTCAGGATCACCGCGCCGACGCCGTGCTCCGGCAGCCACATCATGTCGCTGTGGAACCCGATCATGTCGCCGCCGTGGTGGACGACGGGCGTGCCGTACTGCGTGTTCGACGATCAGGCCCATGCCGTAGGTGACGTCCGTGCCGATCGCGACCTGCGGCGCGCGCCGCGCGAGCAGCGCCTCCTTCGAGATGTAGCGCTTGCCGTCGGGCAGCTTGCCCTCGGCGAGCTCCATCGCGACGTACTTCAGCATGTCGTTGACGGTGCTCCATGCGCCGCCCGCGGGGCGCACCGGCACGATCGACAGGTTCGCGCGCGCCTCCGCGAGCGCCGGCTTGCCGTCGATGTCGGGCGCGTGCGGCTGCCGCGGCGTTGCCGTTCTGGCGCCTTGGCGAAGTCGTGCGTCGTCGCCGTCATGCCGAGCGGATCGAACACCAGCGTCTGCATCGCCTTGTCGTACGCCGCGCCGAGCTCGAGCTCCGGGAACGCGACGTGGCCGCCGATGAAGCCGGCGGCCGCGGCCATCGGGTTCGAGTACTGGAACAGCTCGCCGAACTTGCTCGTCGGCTGCATCGTCCCGAGCACGGCCATCGCCCTGTCGGGCGTGACGCCGTCGAACTCGAGCAGCCACTCGAGGTCCTGGCGCGGCATGCCGGTGCACGCGCAGATGAGGTGCTTGATCAGCACCTTGCTCGTGGTGTCGGCGTCGCCGAGCTTGAACGACGGCAGGACCTTCACCGCCGGCGTGTCCCAGGTGAGCTTCTTCTCGTCGACGAGCTTGGCGAGCATCAGCGTCGTCATCGCCTTCGTGTTCGACGCGATCATGTAGCGTGGTGTCGGCGTCGACCTTCGCGGGCTTGCCGAGCTCGCGCACGCCGAAGCCCTCGGCGAGCACGACCTTGCCGTCCTGGTAGAGGCCGAGCGAGACGCCCGGCACGCCGGTGAGCTTCATCGACGTCTCGACGAACTTCCTGAGCTCGGCGATGCGCGCGGCGTCGAGCGGGTGCGCCTTCTTGCCGGCGAACGACTCGCGGGTCCGACCCTTCGGCAGCAGCTTGCCGAAGATCAGGCCGACCTGCGCGCCGCGCTTCTCGCCGATCGCCTGCGCCATGTCGTAGATCGCGACCGTCCACGTGTCGTTGGCCCGGCGCACGTCGGCACCGACGTCGCGCTTCTCGTTCGGCGACGTCTGGTAGGAGTAGGACTTGCGATCGGTCCAGCCGTCCTTGTCGGCGACGGGCGTCGTCGACCTTGAGCGGCCACTTCGCGTCGGGCTTGTAGGCCGCCCACGCGGCGGCGACGCGCGGCGTCGGCGTCCTTGGCATCCTTCGCGGCCACGTCGACGAGGGCGATGAACGAGCCGCCCTCGGGCGCCTCGAGGATCGTGGCGGGCCCGCGCACCAGCAGCGACCAGCCCGCGGGCGCGACGAACGTGTTGCCGGCGACGGTCGTCTTCGGCGTGTCGGCCGCGATGCGCTCGGCGGTTTCCTGACTCGCCGCGGTTCGTACGCTGCCTAGGCCGACGGCGGCCGCGACGAGCAGGGTCATCGGGAAGTTGGATGCGCGCATGGTTGCTCCTTCAAGCCATTGAACGGCGGCCGTCGATTTGCTGCCGCGTTGGCCGCGTCAATTCTCACTTGGAACTGACAAGAGCCGCCCGAGATTCTCGATCAGCGACCTGTACTCCGCAAATATTCTTCGCGGCCACGATTTGGCCAGAAGGGAGGGCGCTGCGGCGAGTTGCGAACCGGCTCGGGGTCGGGCATGGAGGCGGAGTATCATCGGCCGTTCGGTGATGCCTCGCATCGTCCTCACTCTGCTCGGTGATCTCCTTCAGTGGCTCGCGCGCGGCATGCGCTCACACACGCGCCTGGCCGCCGAGAATCTCTTCCTCCGCAAGCAACTGGCGTTCTACGTCGAACGTCGGATCAAGCCGCGCCGTCTCGACGACGCCACGCGACTCACGCTGGGCGTCCTCGCCCGATTCATCGAGTGGCGAGGCCTCCTCACGGTCGTCCAACCGGAGACGCTCGTGCGATGGCACCGACAGGGCTTTCGCCTGTTCTGGCGGTGGAAGTCACGGCGGCGTGGGCGTCCGCCGATTCCCGAGCACCTCCAGGCATTGATCGCGGAGATGGCGCGTGCGAATCGGACGTGGGGAGAGGAGCGGATTGCGGCCGAACTGTTGCTCAAGCTGGGCATCTCCGTCTCGCCTCGGACGGTCAGACGGTACATGAAGAGGCCTGGTCCGTCCGGTCGCGGCGCAAAGACGCAAACGTGGAGCACGTTTCTGCGGAATCACGCCCGCGAGGTGCTGGCGTGCGACTTCTTTGTCACGGTGACGGCCGGGTTCCGGCTCGTGTACGTCTTCGTGGTGCTCGACATCAGCACCCGCCGGCTCGTGCACTGGAACGTGACCGAGCACCCGACCGCCGAGTGGACCGCGCAGCAGTTCCGGACGTGCGTGACCGGCGACGAACCGTACCGTTTCGTGATTCACGACCGCGACGCCATCTACTCCGGCGCCGTAGACCGAGCGCTGAAGTCGATGCATCTCCGCGTCCTCACAACGCCGGTCCGCGCCCCACAAGCCAATGCCTATTGCGAACGCCTGATCGGCACGATTCGCCGCGAGTGTGTGGATTTCATGATCCCGCTGAACGAGCAGCATCTGCGGCGAATCCTGGCCGAGTGGGTGCCTCATTACAACCGGGGTCGCCCACACGCGAGTCTCGGCCCGGGGATTCCCGATCGGCCATCGAGTGTTGCGCCACCATCAACCGGTCATCGGCTTCCGCACGGGCATCGTGTCGCCGCCACTCCGATTCTCGGCGGTCTCCATCACGAGTATCGTCTTGAGGCCGCCGCAGCGTGATTTCTTGCGGAGCA
>CAVREM010000010.1:0-256765 GCA_963720005.1 uncultured Acidobacteriota bacterium
GTTGCCGGCGTCGATGTCGACGCCGGACTGGCGATAGTCCATCAGAAGTCCAGCTTGCCGATGAGCGTCTGCATCAGTCCGCGGGTCGGCGAACCCTCGGGCGACTCCCAGTAGGTCCGCCGGACGAGGCAAAAAACCGCTCCTTGTCGAGATCCTCCTCGAGCATGTCGAAGCCCTCCGCCAGCAGCGCGAGCGCCGCGGTCGCGCGTCGGAGTGATTCTCGAGGATCGTGAGCATCAGCGACGTATTGCGGAGCGCGATGGTGCCGACGGCCAGCGCGACAGGCGCGCGCGTCGGATCGCGCGACGGAATGCCGACCTCGAATAGCGTCGCTGCGGCGCTCGCCGTGCCCGCCACGCCGAGCGCGCCAAGGCCGCCAGCCGCGCCGCGCAGGAGTTCCTGGAACCCGGGATTCGTATCCGCGAACCGCAGCGTCTGACGCAGGTAATTCTCGTGTGACTCGCAGTTGACGCCGAGCAGGCAGATCGCGGCGGCGATCGTCGGCTGCGTCGCGCGCGGCGCACTGCGCTGCAGGCCAGCCAGGGTTTCGAGCGCGCGCTTGTCGCCGATCTTGCCGAGCGCCAGCGCGGCATCGTCCTGCAGCGGCCCTTCGAGCAACGGCCACTTCGGCCAGGGCGGCAAAGGCGTAGCTGCGCCTTGTAGTCGCCGAGCGCCTCGATCACCGCGCTCCGGAAAAAATCCTCGCCCCGGCTCACCTCGCGGACGAGGACGCTGCTGGACGCGCGGATCGTCGCCGGCAGCCGCCAGCGCGCGGATCAGCGCAGGCCGGACGAACTCGGCCTGCTCCTTGTCGAGCGCGGCCAGCAGCTCGGGCAGCATCGCGCGACGGGATTGTGCTCGAAGAAGCTGTAGGCGACGGTGCGCAGCCGATCGTTGGGGCTCTTCAGCGACTCGCGCATCGCATCGTTCGTTCGCGGATCGTTGAAGCCGGTGAGCAGGACGAGCGCGCGATACCGCACGTAGCCGTCGGCGATGTTCGGCAACGGCATGGAGCAGCGCCGGCACGGCCTGCGCGCCCGCCGTCCGCCGAATGGTGCGCGACGCGTTGGTCCGCGTGGCGTAGTCGAGATCGCCAAGCTTGTCGATCGCGGCCTGCAGTTGCTCGGCGACGACCGCCTGGGGCGCGCCGGGTTCCTGAGCTGCGCGACGCGGCTACGCCGCCGGACGCCGAGGACGCAAGGACGCCAAGGACGTGCGGAGCCGCGCGTCAGAGCATCGCAGTGCGACGTTCTCATGGGTCAATCCGCCGGACGGTCTCCTTGTCGAGCTTGAGCGCGAGCTGCAGGTAGCGTCTTCTCGTCGCGCGGAAATTCCACGGATACTGGCCGGTGTAGCACGAGCTGCAGTAGCTCCGTCCGCCCGTCGCCGACCGCCGTCATCAACCCCTCGTGGCTCAGGTAGCCGAGGCTGTCGGCTTCGAGGAACGTCCCGGATCTCGTCGATCGTGTGCGTGGCGCGCAATCAGCTCCGCGCGGCTGCGGCGTGTCGACGCCGTAGAAGCACGGCGAGATCGTCGGCGGACAGCTGATTCGCACGTGCACTTCGCTCGCGCCGGCGGCGCGCACCATCCTCACGATCTTGCGGCTGGTCGTGCCGCGCACGATCGAGTCGTCGACGAGAACGACGCGCTTGCCCTCGAGAATGCTGCGGACCGGGTTGAGCTTGACCTTGACGCCGAAATGGCGGATGGCCGACTGCGGCTGGATGAAGGTGCGGCCGACGTAGTGATTCCGGATCAGGCCCATCCGCAGCGGGATGCCCGCTTCGTCGGCATAGCCCATGGCCGCGCAGACGCCGGAGTCCGGAACCGGGACGACGACGTCGGCGTCGACGCGCTGCTCGCGCGCCAGCATGCGGCCGAGGTTGGTCCGCACTTCGTTCACGCTCTTGCCGAACACGTAGCTGTCGGGACGCGCGAAGTAGACGTGTTCGAACACGCAGTGCGCGAGCGGCGCGGGCGGGAACGGCTTGAGCGACCGTATGCCTTGCAGCGCTGATGACGAGCACTTCGCCCGGCTCGACGTCGCGCACGTACGTCGCGCCGATCAGGTCCATCGCGCAGGTTTCCGAAGCAGACGACGGTCGCGTCGCCGAGGCGGCCGAGCGCGAGCGGACGGAACCCGTGCGGATCGCGCACGGCGATGAGCCGGTCCTTGGTCATCATCAGGAACGAAAACGCGCCCTGGACCTGCGAAACCGACTCGACGATCGCGTCGTCGACCGACGGCGCCTTCGAGCGGGCGTACAGGTGCAGCACGACTTCGGTGTCGGTGCCGGACTGGAAGATCGAGCCCTGACCGACCGAGTTCGTCGCGCAGCTCGCCGGCGTTCACGAGGTTGCCGTTGTGGCAGATGGCGATCTGGCCGTGCGCGCAGTCGATCAGGATCGGCTGGGCGTTCGAGAGCTTGCTCTCGCCGGCGGTCGAATAGCGGACATGGCCGATGGCGAGCGGGCCTGGCAGATGCGACAGCTCGTTGTTGTCGAAGGTGTCGGCGACGTAGCCCATCGCCCGTGACACCCGGACCTGCTGGAGGTCGGACGAGGCGATCCCGGCGCTCTCCTGCCCGCGATGCTGCAGCGCGTACAGGCCGAGGTAGGTCATGTTGGCCGCCTCGGGGTGGCCGAAGATGCCGAAGACGCCGCACTCTTCCCGGAACTTGTCAAACATCATGCGACCCTTCGGATGAAATACCTCTCGATGGCGGATGTCCAGATCCGCTCGAGCTCACCGACCGGAACGTCGATCGCCAACTCGCCACCCACCGAGATTCGCAGCTGATGTCCGCCGGTTTTTCCGATCGCCTGCGCCGGAACGCCCGTGGCGGCCGCTCGAGCGAGGACGACCCCCGCGTTCTCGGGCGACGCCGAAACGATCACGCGCGAGGACGATTCGCCAAACAGGGCCGCCGCCTGATTGAGACGCGGATCGCGCGCGACCGAAACAGCGCCGATGGACGCGTCGGCGCCGCGGTCGCCCGATCCGAAACAGCACTCGGCGAGCGCCATCGCAACGCCGCCATCGGAACAATCGTGCGCCGATCGAATGAGGCGATCGGCCGAGAGCGCGACGAGGAGCTCTTGCAGGGCTCGCTCCGACTCGAGATCGAGTTGCGGCGGAACCCCGCCTACCTGATCGTAAACCACCTTCAAGTACTCGCTGCCGCCGAGCTCCCCCCGGCCGGAGCCCAGCAGGAGGATCACGTCGCCGGATCGCTGGAACCGGCCGCTAAGCACTCGATCGGCGCTCTCGAGCAGCCCAACCACGCCGATGATCGGCGTCGGGTAGATCGCCTTGCCGTCGGTTTCGTTGTAGAGGCTGACGTTCCCGCCCGTGATGGGTATGGCCAGCGCCCGGCATGCCTCGCCGATCCCTTCGACCGCCTGAGCGAACTGCCACATGATGGCCGGCCGCTCGGGGTTCCCGAAGTTGAGGCAGTTGGTCGCGCCGAGCGGCCGCGCGCCGGCGCACGCCACATTGCGGGCCGCTTCGGCGACCGCGAGCATCGCGCCACGCCGCGGATCGAGATAACAGTAGCGGCCATTGCCGTCGACCGACATGGCGAGGGCCCGCTCCGTTCCCTTGATCCGGACGACGCCCGCGCCGAGACCCGGCAAATTGATGGTGTTGGTCAGCACCATGTGGTCGTACTGCGTATACGCCCACCGTTTGCTCGCGACCGTCGGCGACCCGGCGACTGCACGCAGCGCGTCGTTCGCGTCGAGACGGACAGCAAGCGCGTCGAGATCGAGGCGCTGCACCTCGGCAAGATAGGCAGGCACTTCCGTCGGACGCCGGTAGACCGGCGCTTCATCGGTCAACGCCCGATTCGGGATTTCGGCCACGACCGTGCCGTGATCCTTCACGCGAAGCAGACCGTCGGCCGTCACCTCTCCGATGCGCACGGCGTGGAGATCCCACTTGTCGAAGATCCGTTCGACTTCCGCTTCGCGGCCGCGTTTGACGACGAGCAGCATGCGCTCCTGCGACTCGGAGAGCATGATCTCGTACGGAGTCATGCCGGTCTCGCGCTGCGGGACGTGCGCCACGTCGATTTCGATGCCCGCGCCGCCACGCGCGCCCATCTCGGTCGTGGAACAGGTGAGGCCAGCTGCCCCCATGTCCTGGATACCGACGAGCGCGTCGGTCTGCATCACCTCGAGGCACGCTTCGAGGAGAAGCTTCTCCATGAAGGGATCGCCGACCTGGACGGCTGGCCGCTTCTCCGCCGACTTCTCGTCGAACTCGGCCGACGCCATCGTCGCACCGTGAATGCCGTCGCGGCCGGTCTTGGCGCCGACGTAATAGACGGCGTTTCCGACACCAGACGCGACGCCCTTGATGATGTCGGACGCCTTGGCAATACCGAGGCAGAACACGTTGACCAGCGGATTGCCGGCGTAACACGGTTCGAACGACAATCTCTCCGCCGACGGTCGGCACCCCGATGCTGTTGCCGTAGCCGGCAATTCCGGCGACGACGCCTTCGAGGAGTCGGGGAGTACCCGGGGCGTCGAGCGATCCGAACCTCAACGAGTTCATCAGCGCGATCGGCCGCGCGCCCATCGTGAAGATGTCGCGAATGATGCCGCCGACGCCGGTCGCCGCGCCCTGGTACGGCTCGATGAACGACGGGTGGTTGTGCGATTCGATCTTGAAGACGGCCGCCAGCCCTTCGCCGATGTCGACCGCGCCGGCGTTCTCGCCCGGGCCCTGCAGCACCTGCGGGCCTTCGGTCGGCAGCGTCCGCAGGTGAACACGCGAACTCTTGTAGCTGCAGTGCTCGGACCACATCACCGAGAAGATGCCGAGCTCCGTGAGGTTCGGTTCGCGGCCGAGGAAGGCGACGATGCGATCGTATTCGTCGCGCTTCAGCCCGTGGCGTTCGAGCACTGCGGAATCGATCATGCGCGCGCGACCAGCGCACCGGTCTTGAGCGAATGCACCACCGATTCGAACAGCAGCCATCCCGTCGCCGCTGCCGAGGATCGGTTCGCACGCCCGTTCCGGATGGGGCATCAGGCCGACGACATTCCGCGCCTCGTTGCAGAGACCGGCGATCGCGGCGGCCGACCCGTTCGGGTTGGCTTCGTCGGAGACCTCACCCGCTGCGGTCGTATAACGGAACACCACCTGCCGACTGGCTTCGAGTCTCGCGATGACATCGGGCTCGGCAAAGTAATTCCCTTCGCCGTGCGCGATCGGAATACGGAGGACCTGGCCGCGGCGGCACTGCGCCGTGAACGGCGTATCGGTCTGCTCGACGCGGATGTGGACGTGCTCGCAGCGGAACTTCAGCCCGCGATTGCGCAGCATCGCCCCTGGCAGCAGCCCGGCTTCGAGGAGGATCTGGAAGCCGTTGCAGATGCCGAGCACCGGACCGCCCCGCTTCGCGAATGCCTCGACCTCGCGCATGATCGGCGAGAAGCGCGCCATCGCACCGGTCCGGAGGTAATCGCCGTGCGCGAACCCGCCGGGAAGAATCACGACGTCGGCACCTTTCAAATCGGTGTCCTTGTGCCAGACGTAGTCCGCCGACTGGCCGACGACATCGCGAGCGGCGTGATAGGCGTCCTGATCGCAGTTGGAGCCGGGAAAGACAATGATCGCGAACTTCACAGCGTTGACCCTCTGCGGTTGCTACTCGACTTCAATCCGGTAGCTCTCGATCACGGGATTCGCCAACAGCTTGTCGGCGACTTCCGCCGCGAGCGCTTTCGCTTGTGCCGCTTCGGCAGTCGCCAGATCGAGCTCGAAGTACTTGCCCTGCCGCACATCCTCCACGCCGCCGTAGCCGAGCGAATGGAGGGCTTCGGCGATGGTGCGCCCCTGCGGATCGAACACCGATGGCTTCAACGTCACGAATACACGCGCCCGCATGTCACACCCTCACTGGAGCGTCCTGAAAGACGCGATCGAAGACGTGGTCGACGTGCCGGAACTGCTGATCGAGATCGAAGGCGCGCTCGATTGCCGCCCGGTCGAGCACCTGCGTGACGTCGGCATCGGCGAGCAGGAGCGCCTTGAAGTCGCGCTGTTCGGCGAACGAACGCATCGCGTTGCGCTGCACCCAGTCGTAGGCCTGCTCGCGCGACACGCCCTTGCCGGCGAGTTCCAGCAGCACCGTGCCGGAAAAGACGACGCCGCGCGACCGCTCCAGGTTCTCGCGCATGCGTTCGGGGTAGACGACCATTCCCTTTACGATTCGGGTGAACCGGCGGAGCATGTGATCGAGGGCGATGAAACTGTCCGGCAGAATCACGCGCTCGACGGAGGAATGCGAGATGTCGCGTTCGTGCCAGAGCGCCATGTTCTCGATCGCCGCATGCGCGTTCGCGCGCAGCAGGCGCGCCAGGCCCACCACCTGTTCGCAGCCGATCGGATTGCGTTTGTGCGGCATCGCCGACGAGCCCTTCTGGCCCTTGGCGAACGGCTCTTCGACCTCGCCGATTTCGGTTTTCTGGAGGCCGCGAATCTCGAGCGCGAACTTCTCGAGCGACGCGGCGGTAATCGCCAGCGCCGACAGCAGTTCGGCGTGACGATCGCGCTGGATGACCTGCGACGACACCGGGGCGGGCGCCAGGCCGAGGCGCCGGCAGACATCGGCTTCCACCGCCGGCGGCAGGTGGGCAAAGGTTCCGACGGCACCGGAAAGCTTCCCGACGCTGACGACGTCCCTGGCGCGACGCACGCGATCGATGTCGCGGCCGACCTCCGCGTACCACAGCGCCAGCTTCAGACCGAACGTCATCGGCTCGGCGTGGACGCCGTGCGTGCGGCCGATCATCGGGGTGCGCCGATGCTCGAACGCGCGGTCGCGGATCGCGTCGCTGAGGGCCGTGAGATCGCCGAGCACCAGGTCGCCAGCCTCACGCATCTGCAGCGCCTGGGCCGTATCGATGACGTCTGAAGAGGTCATCCCGAAATGCAGCCAGCGCGCGGACGGACCGACGTGCTCGGCGACCGCCGTCGTGAACGCGATGACGTCGTGTTGGGTGACCTGCTCGATGGCCTCGATGCGGGCGATGTCGAACGCGCCGCGCTCGCGGATGTCGCGCGCCGCCTCGGCCGGGATGATGCCTGCCGCCGCCATCGCTTCGGCGGCGGCCGTTTCGACCAGCAGCCACGTCTCGTAGCGGCGCTGGTCGCTCCAGATACGGCCCATCTCCGGGTGCGTGTATCGGGCAATCATTGAATCGGGCGTCGGGAACCTTCCTAAGCGAGATCGAGCCGCTCGCGCGTCATCTGCAGACCGTTCACGTTGCCGAGCACGGTGGCCGCCAGCGCGCCGTCGCGAAACAGGTCGGCGGCCACCCGCTGCACATCTGCGGGCGTCACGCGCTCGATGCCCTGCAGCGTTTCGTCCAGGCCGAATTGCCGGTCGAAGTAGATCTCCTGGCGCGCCAGGTGTGACATCCGGCTGGCGGTGTTTTCCAGGCTCAGCATCAGGCTGCCCTTCAGGTGGTCTTTCGCGCGCTGCAGCTCGGCCGGCGGCACGGCGGCCTGCTTGATGCCTCGAAGTTCCTCGACGACCAGATCGATCACCTCGCCGACCGCTTCGTTGGCGCAGCCCGCGTAGATCGTGAACGAGCCGGCATCGCGATAGGCGCTCAGGCCGCTGAACACCGCGTACGCCAGGCCGCGCTTCTCGCGCACGTTCTGGAACAGCCGCGAACTCATCGAGCCGCCGAGCAGCGTGTTCAGGACATAGCTCGAGTAGCGGTCGTCGTGGTTCTGCGGATAGCTGCTCGCCCCGAGGCAAACGTGGCTCTGCTCGAGCTCCTTGTTGCGGATCAGGATCTTCGGCACCACCGTCGGTGCCTGCTCGCTGAACGGCTCACCGACCGCCGTGAGCCTGCCGAACTTCTCGGTCACGAGGTCCCGGACGCGGTCGTGCTCGAGATTGCCGACGGCTGAAACGACCAGGTTCCGCGGCGTGTAGGAGTTGACGAAGTAATGGCGGAGGACCGCGGAATCGAACGACTCGACGGTCTCGCGCGTGCCGAGAATCGGACGGCCGAGCGGATGGTTCTCCCAGAAACCCTGCGTGAACAGCTCGTGGACCAGATCGTCGGGCGTATCCTCGACCATCTTGATTTCTTCCACGACCACTTTCTTCTCGCGCTCGACGTCCTCCGGGCCGAACGCCGGGTTCAGGACGATGTCGGAGAGGATGTCGAGGGCCAGCGGCAGGTGCTCGTCGAGCACCTTGATGTAGTAGCTGGCGTATTCCTTGGCGGTGAATGCGTCGAGCTGTCCGCCGATCGAATCGATGGCCTGGGCGATGTCCTCGGCGCTGCGCGTCGCCGTGCCCTTGAAGAGCATGTGCTCCACGAAGTGAGCGATGCCGCCCTGCTCGGCCGTTTCGTGCCGGGATCCGCGGGTCAGCCAGACCCCGATGCTGATCGAGCGGACCTGCGTCATCCGCTCCGTGAGGATGCGGAGGCCGTTATCGAGAACGTCCCGGACAATCGGTGAATTTGACAAAGCTTGACACGCGATAAAGCGTTGAGCGAGAAGGGATTACACGTTAGAACGCACATTATAACATGGTAACGTAAGTGGTGGTGTCGGCCGAGATGACGCGTCCCGATCTTGCCGAGCTCGACCGCCTCGGTCTGGAGGCCGCACTCGAAGAGCGCGGACAGCAGCGCTTCCGCGCCCGGCAAATCTTCGGCTGGATTTACCGCCACGGCGTCACCGACATCCAGGCGATGACCAACCTGCCGCAAGTTCTGCGGGACTCGGTCGGTGCCGGCTTCACGCTGACGACGCCTGAAATCGCCGCACGGGAGCGGTCGTCCGACGGGACTGAAAAGTTCCTGCTGACGCTCGGCGACGGCCGCCAGATCGAATCGGTCTTCATCCCGGACACGCCCGCGATGACGTTCTGCGTCTCCACGCAGGTCGGCTGTGCGATGGCGTGCGCGTTCTGCCTCACCGGGAAGATGGGGCTCGTGCGAAACCTGACGGCGGGTGAGATTGCCGGTCAGGTTCGGGTGCTCGCCGGCGCGCTGGACATGCGGAGTACCGCGTTCAACATCGTCCTGATGGGGATGGGCGAACCCCTGCACAACTACGACGAGACGATGAAGGCGCTTCGAATCCTGGCTGACGAGAACGGATTGGCGGTCCCGCCGCGCCGTGTGACGTTGTCGACGGTCGGCCTGTTGCCGGCACTCGAACGCCTCGCCCGTGAGCCGCTGATGCCGAACCTCGCGATCTCCCTGCACGCGCCGACCGACCTTCAGCGGGGCGAGCTCGTGCCGATCAACAGGAAGTACGGCATCGCGGAGATCATCGACGCCTGCAAGCGTTTCCCGTTGCGCCGCCGCAGCCGGATCACGTTCGAGTACGTGCTGCTCGCCGGTGTCAACGATTCTCCCGAGGATGCCACGCGGCTCGCACGGCTGCTCGCCGGCGTCAAGTCGAAGGTCAATCTCATCCCGCTGAACGCGGCCGCAGGGATTCCGTTCGATCGGCCGTCGGATGCCGCGATCGACAGGTTCGCGAAGATTCTCGCCGAACGGGGCGTGACCGTCTCAGTGCGCAAGAGCCGGGGCCGGGATATACGGGCGGCCTGCGGTCAGCTGATCGTGGAAGGCCAGAAGAAATCAGCCGGGCAGAAGCTCGCCGTCATGATCTGACGTCACCCGCACGCGGACCCATTCGTTCCGGCGCCGGCCTGCGGCAATCCTCAGTTTCAGGTAGTTACCGGTCACGACCAGCGATCCGTCCTCGAGCGTCAAGCCCTGATGGACGGTGCCGACCTGCGATTGGTGGAAGCGTTCCGTCAACCGCTGCGAGATCTCCCGAACACGCCTGGCCCGGGCGCGCACGATCGGACCAGGCACCGCGCCGCCCATCGTGGCCGCCCGCGTCCCCGGTCGATCCGAATAGGGGAAGACGTGCACGTGCGTCAGCGGTGAACGTCTCCAGATACGACGCAAGGGCGTCGAAGTCGCGATCGGTCTCGCCGGGAAAGCCGACGATCACGTCTGAACCGATCGATGCCGCAGGCATACGCCGCCGCACGTGCGTCCACGAGGCCGGAGTAGTACGACGATCGTGTACGGGCGGCCCATCGCGGAGAGCATCCGATCGCTGGCATGCTGCAGCGGCAAATGGAAATGCGGCGCAAGCGAGGCCGACGAGGCGACCAGATCGACGATCTCCCGGGAACAGTCCATCGGCTCGAGCGAACTGATGCGGAAGAGCACATCGCCTGGCGACGCGGCGCAGCGCGACGAGCAACTCGAACAGCGATGAACGCGGCGAGAGGTCGCGGCCATAGGACCCCAGGTGCACGCCGGTGAGGGCGATCTCCTTGAATCCGGCCGCCGTGATCCGCGCCGCTTCGCGCAGAACGTCTCGGGCGGCAGACTCCGCGGCCGTCCTCGGGTCGACGGGATGATGCAGTACGAGCACGGTTCGGCGCAGCCGGTCTGAACGCGCAGCGTGAACGCCGTCCGGCCGGCGATGCCTGGCTCGATCCGGCTCCGCAGCTTCCGTCGCCGTCACCGAAACCGCTCGGCGGTCGAGAATTCGTCCTCGATCGCCGGTCGGACCAGCTGCGTGACCATTCGCGGCTTGTCGTCATTCGGAACGACGCGAATCACGTTCGGCAGGGCCGCCACGTCGGCCGGCTGACGAGTGGCGTAGCAGCCGGTGACGACGATCCGGGCGTTGGGATTGGAGCGGGCAATTCGACGGATTGTCTGACGCGCTCCCTGATCAGCTGACGCGGTCACCGAGCAGGTGTTGACGACGACCAGATCGGCTTCCTCGGGTGGGGCGGGGGCCGCGCCGGACTGGAGAAGCGCCTCTTCAAAGCCGAGCGAGTCAGCCTGATTGACGCGGCAGCCGAAGGTGATGACGGAGTACTTCACAGCGCCTTTCTGTCCGATGTCCCGCCGGTACTGCATCCCGTCGAACGAGATCTTCCCGACGCCATCGTATGCGCGACCAATCGCTTCGGAGAAATCGCGTCCGCCCCCCACCACCGTCAGCACTCTGCCTCCGGCGGTGACAAGCCGGCCCTCGTGCAGCGCCGTACCGGCGTGGAAGACCGACACGCCGGGAACCTGCTCAGCTTCGGCGACGCCCTCAATCTCGCATCCGGATTGAGACGACTCGGGATAGCCGCGTGACGCGAGCACGACGCCGACGAGGCGCTCGGACGACAACCGGCATGACGCCTGTCGAAGCTGACCCGCCGCGCCAGCCACGAGAAGCGGCAGGAGCGGCTCATCGATTCGAGACAACACCACTTGAGCTTCCGGATCGCCCAGCCGAACGTTGAACTCGATCACCTTCGGGCCGGCGTCCGTCAACATCAATCCCGCATACAGAAAGCCGCGAAACTCATGGCCCTCGAGCGCCATCCCGGCAATAACCGGATTGACGATCTCCTTCATCACCCGGTCGTGAAGCGCGTCGTCGACGAGCGGGCTCGGCGCGAACGCTCCCATGCCACCGGTGTTCGGGCCGCGGTCATCGTCGAAAATCCGCTTGTGATCCTGGGCCGCGCCGATGGACACCGCGCGCGTGCCGTCTGCGACACGAAGAACGAGACCTCCGGGCCCGACAGGCACTCTTCGATCACGAGACGCAGGCCGGCATCGCCGAACCGGCGGTCGTCCATCGCCTCGTGCGCCGCCGCTTCGGCCTGGTCGAGGTTCCCCGCGATCACGACGCCCTTGCCGGCAGCGAGGCCGTCCGCCTTCAACACGACCGGGAAGCCAAACTTCCCCGAGCGCAAGGTCGACGTTGCCGCAGCCACAGAGTCGACAACCTCGAATCGCGCCGTGGGGACGCCGTGACGGGCCATGAACGCTTTCGCGAAGGCCTTGCTGGATTCCAGGCGGGCCGCGGCCGCGGTCGGGCCGAAGACCAGGTGGCCCTGGCTCGGCGAGGCGATCGGCAAGCCCCAGGCTCAACGGCAACTCCGGTCCCACGACGATGAAATCGACCTGTTCCCGCTCGACGACGTCAACGAGATCATCCGGGCGGGACAGATCCGCGTGAACGAGACGGGCAATCGCCTTGATGCCCGGATTTCCTGGCGCGCAGAGGATTTCCCCGACGTCGCGTTCGGAAGCAAGCCTGCGCGTGAGGGCATGCTCGCGCGCGCCGGAACCGACGACCAGAACTCTCATCGAGTGAACAACTTAGAAGCGAAGATGGGTCTGCACGGGGCCGGACCGGCGGCGGGGAGTATTTCGTTGACGTGACTCAGGTATTGCGCCTAGAATCCGCGTCTGCCTGTGCTAGCCTAGCATATTTGTGATCATTGGCCACCCGCGAAAGGGGTGTGATTGTTCGTGGCTGAAGTGAAGATTCAGGAGGGCGAATCCATAGAGAGCGCGCTCCGACGGTTCAAGCGGAAGGTGCAGCAGGAAGACATCATCAAGGACATCAAGAAGCACTCGTTCTACTTGAAGCCTGGTGACAAGCGGCGCGCGAAGCAGGCGCTGGCGCGCAAGCGCAACCGAAAGAAGCTCCGACGCGAGTTGGAGTAGTCGACCCGAGCCGGGACGAGGTAGCGACCGATGGAGTTCCAAGACCGGATCCTCAGGTGCGTGGACTGCGGGACGGAGTTCATCTGGACGGCGGGCGAACAGCAGTTTTTCGCCGACAAGAACTTCAAGAACGAACCGAAGCGGTGCAAGGGCTGCAAAGCGAAGCGGGCCAGCCGCCCGGTGGGTGCCCCTGTCGCGCGCGAACGGGTCGAAACCTTGACCACGTGCTCGGCGTGTGGGAAGGAGACGACGGTGCCTTTCAAGCCGACCCAGGGCCGTCCGGTCTTCTGCAAGGAGTGCTTCCAGTCCCGCAAGTTTGCGGGGGCCGGCGGCGTCTAACTCCTCGCGCGTTCCCTCGGACAAACGATCGGCGGCCGTCGGCCGCCCTCGGCCTTCGCCCGGCGATGCCGGGCGAGGCGCTCGCCACAATGCGGCAGCGGGCCGCGCCGCAGCCCATGATATTGTGGCGGGCGGCGTGGGTGCTATAAGCTCACATTCGATCACCGGGAGCATGTTCCATGCAGATTGATCAGAGGGCGGTCGGCGATGTGGTGGTGCTCGACCTGAAAGGTCGGATCACGATGGGTGAGGGCGATGAGCTGCTGAAAGACAAGGTCAACAGCCTGGTCAATCAGGGCCACAAGAAGATCGTCCTCAATCTCGCCGAGGTGCCGTACATCGACAGCGCCGGGCTCGGGGAAATCGTGCGGACCTACACGACGGTCAGCCGCCAGGGCGGCAGCCTCAAGCTGCTGAGCCTGACCAAGCGGATCACCGACCTGCTGTCGATCACGAAGCTACTGACGGTGTTCGAGACGTTCGATGCCGAGAACGACGCAGTGCGTAGCTTCTCGGCATCGGCCAAGGTGTAGTCAGCGTCCCGCGCTAGATGGCGCGCAGCAATTCGACCAACCTGACGGTGCCCGACGCCTCGATGAGCCACCTCGAGGCGTCGGATCGTCGATCCCTCGCGCTCAACCTGATCATCTCGCTGCGGCCCGCCCAGTGGACCAAGAACCTCCTGGTCTTCGCGGCGCTGGTGTTCGCCGAGAAGCTGTTCGACGTCAGGTCGGTCGCCTTGAGCGTCGCGGCCTTCGCGATCTTCTGCGCCCTGTCGGGCGTCGTGTACCTGATCAACGACATTGCCGACCGCCGCACCGACCGGGAGCACCCGCTCAAGCGGCGGCGCCCGATCGCCGCGGGTACGTTGCCCGTGCCGGTCGCCGCCACCGCCGCGGCGGTGATCGGCGTGGCCTGCGCTCACCGCGGCGTTCGCGCTGAACTGGAAGCTGGGGCTGGTCGCGGCTGGCTACGTCGCGCTGCAGGCGTTGTATTCCGGTCCGTTGAAGCACATCGTCATCATCGACGTGCTGGCGCTGAGCATCGGCTTCGTTCTGCGCGCCGCGGCGGGAGCGGTGGTCATCAACGTCGTCGTCAGCCATTGGCTGTTCGTCTGCACGATCCTGCTGGCGATGTTCATCGCGCTGGCGAAGCGGCGCCACGAGCTGGTGCTGCTGGCTGACGGCGCCGCCAGCCACCGACCGATCCTCGGCGAGTACAGCCCGTACCTGCTGGATCAGATGATTGGCGTCATGACCGCCTCGACGCTGATTGCGTACATCTTTTACACGATCAGCCCGGAGACCGCCGAGAAGTTCGGCACCGACCTGCTCGGGTTGACGATTCCCTTTCCCTTGTACGGGATCTTCCGCTACCTGTACCTCGTGCACCGACGCGAGGGCGGCGGAAGCCCGGCGGAACTCCTGATCAACGATCGACCGCTGCTCACGTGCGTCATGCTGTGGGTGGCGGCCGTCGTGCTCATCATCTATGCCTGATTTCAACGTTCGCTCCGACTCGGTCAACGTCGAGCAGATCATGGAGCAGATCCGCGCCCGCATCCGTGAGAAGCGCGGCGTCGACTACACCGAGCAGGAGATCCGCGAGCTGGCGGCCGTCAAGCTCGAGAAATTCCTCGACCCGCGCGGCGTCCGATCCGATCTGCTCGAGCAGTTCAGGAAGAAGGAATCGACGGAGAGCGCGCCGCCGCTGCCCAATTTTGCTTTCAACGATCAGACCCTCTACGAAACGCACCGCGCGCCGATCCTCTGGATTCGCCGCCTGCTCAACCCGATCCTGAAGCTCTTCTTCAATCCCAACCCGCTCATCCAGGCGCTGCACATCCAGTCGCAGCTCAATACGATGACCGTCGAGCGCGATGCGGCGCGCCGGGGGCTCGTCCAGCTGCAGTACGAGGTGCTGCACAACCTGGTGATCGAAACGACTCGGCTGGGCATCGAAGTGAAGAACCTCAAGATGCGGGTCGAGTCGCTGACGGGTCGCCTCGAATTCAACGAGCGGCGGGCCCGTGCGCTCGAGAGCGTCGTCGTCTACAAGGCGCCCGAGGAGCGGGAAAGACGGCCGCCCCCGGAACCTGCCGCGGCCCGGCCTGAATCCACCGGGCCGGCGCCCGTCGCTCCGCAGGCAGAAACCAGCGAGGGTCCCGGCCAGCGCAGCCGGCGGCGCCGGCGGCGGCGTGGACGCCGTGGCGGCGGCCTGGCCGCCTCGATCATGGGAGGGCCGCAGCTGCCGGCGACGTCCGGAGCGGATGAGGAAGCGGCGCGTGAAGCGGCGGGCGACCATGCGGCGACCGCCGAAACCATCGAGCGCGCGATGCCCGCGGACTCGAGCCCGGGTCCGGAGACCTCGGCGGGCGATCCGGAACACGGCGAAGAGTGAAGCTCGCAGTCGTCGTTCAGCGCTACGGGCTGGCGATCAACGGCGGCGCGGAACTTCACGCGCGATACATCGCCGAACATCTCGCCCGGCATGCAGAAGTCGAAGTCCTGACGACGTGCGCCAGCGACTACGTGTCGTGGCGGAACGAGCTGCCCGCGGGCCTGGAGACGATCAACGGCGTGCCGGTGCGTCGTTTCCGCGTGCGCCACGAACGCGACACGCTCGACTTCGGCCGGCGATCCGATCACGTTTTCAAGAAGCCGCATTCCATCGCCGACGAGCTCGGCTGGCTCGACGCGGAGGGACCGACCAGCCCGTCGCTCGTACGGTTCATCAGAGGGAATGCGACGCGATACGACTATTTCTTCTTCTTCAGCTATCGCTATTACCACGCGTACTACGGAGCTCGCGCGGCGCCGGCGCGAGCCGTGCTGGTGCCGACCGCCGAACGCGACGACGCGATCGGATTGTCGATCTTCCCGGCGATCTTCCGCGGCGTCCGCGCCATCATGTACAACTCGCCGGAAGAGCGCGCGATGATCGAAGCGATCACGGCGAACCAGCAGGTTCCCTCGGTCGTGGTCGGGATCGGCTCTGAAGTGCCGGCGAACCCGCAGCCGGGGCGGTTCCGCCAGAAATTCAACGTGCGCGGCCCGTTCGCGGTCTACGTCGGCCGCATCGACGAAAACAAGGGCTGCAGGGAACTCTTCGAGGGGTTCGCGGAATACGTCCGGAACGGATCGACCCCGCTGTCACTGGTCCTGATCGGCAACTCGATGCTGCCGATTCCGCAACACCCCAGGATCCGGCACCTCGGGTTCCTCGACGACGGCGACAAGTTCGACGCGATCGCGGCGGCGGAACTGCTCGTGATGCCCTCGTACTTCGAGAGCCTCTCGATGGTGGCGCTCGAGGCCTGGGCGCTCGGGCGGCCCATCCTGGCGAACGCGAAGTGCGACGTGCTGAAGGGCCAGTCGATTCGCAGCAACGCCGGCCTCTATTACGAGAATCGCGCCGAATTCATCGGGACGCTCGGGGCGCTGGAGCGGAACCGGTGGCTGAGCGCGACGCTCGGCCGGAACGGCCGTCAGTTCTTCCGCGAGCACTACGACTGGCCGGTGATCGAGCGGAAGTACCTCGACATGATCGCGCGGCTGACGAATGCGCCGGCGGGTTCCGGGATCGAACCGCTGCCCGGCTGGCTGGCCAGGCGCCGGCAGGACCGTCCCGCGGCGAGCGACGTGGTCTCGCTCCCTTGCCTCGGGGCCTGTCATCCGGAGTGAACCCTCGAGCGCACCGTATGCGCCCGCCCCACGGCCGCCGGCACCGCCCCAACGGCGGTTCGGATCCGAGCGCGGGCAGGGTCACAGGCACCGGCGCGGATTTCAGCCACGCTCGTCACGCACGCCCGCAGCGGCCAGGTGGCGCGTGAGCCCTTCGACTTCGCTCAGGGCAGGACGCCCGGCGGTCCATCAGGTCCTGGCGACACTCGGCTACGGCGACGCCATCGGCCACGAGGTCCTCGGGATCCAGCGCGTGCTGCGCGCGGCCGGCTACGAATCCGACATCTTCGTCGAAACCGCCGAACGGATGCTCGAGCCGTTGACCCGCGATTATCGCGAGCTGGTCGACGCCTCGCACCCCGACCACCTGCTGCTGCACCACTTTGCGATCGGATCGAAGGCGTCGCGCGCCGCGTTCGCCCTGCCCGATCGGATGGCGCTCATCTATCACAACATCACGCCCCCCGAGTACTTCATCGGCGTGCACCGGACGCTGGTCGGGCAGTGCTTCCGGGGACGCCGGGAGCTCCGCGCGTACGTTCCGCGGTGCGAGCTCGCGCTCGGCGACTCGGAGTTCAACCGCCAGGATCTCGAAGCGCTCGGCTTTCCGAGAACCGGCGTCCTGCCGGTCGTCCCGGACTTCTCGCATCTCGACCGCGAACCGAACCGGTTCGTCGCCGATCAGCTCGACGACGACTGGACGAACATCCTGTTCGTCGGCCGGGTGATCGCCAACAAGAAGATCGAGAACGTGATCCGCTTCTTTCACGCGTATCACACCGTCTTCAACCCGCGATCGCGGCTGATCATCGTCGGGATGTACAACCTGTTCGAGCGGTATCTCGCGGGCCTGACCCACCTGGCGGCGGAGCTCGGACTGTCCCACGTGCACTTCACCGGGCACATCTCGAACGAGGAGCTGGTCGCCTACTACGAAATCGCCGACCTCTTCCTTTGCGCCAGCGAACACGAGGGCTTCTGCGTACCGCTCGTCGAAGCGTTCTACAAGCAGGTGCCGGTCCTGGCCTACGCCGCGACCGCGGTGCCCGGCACGATGGATGGCGCCGGCGTGCTGTTCGACGACTCGACCCCGCTCCACGTCGCGCGCCTGATGGATGCGATCCTGTCCAAACCGCAGCTTCAGGACGCGATCGTCGAAGGACAGCTCGCCGCGGTGCGCCGCCTTCAGGCGAAGGATTTTTCCGGAACGCTGCTCGGGTTCGTCGATCGCATCCTGCATGGGCCGCGCACGCCCCTGCCGAGGGTGGCGCCCGATTTCTGGCGGCAGTTCGATGAGGCCGAAGCGCTCGACGAAATACGGAAGTTCCGGCCGGCGGCGTTCAAGCGGCTGCCCGAGGCGCGATGATCGTCAACCAGTGGCTGCCCGCGGCGCACCGCGGCGATGCGATCGGCGACGGCGCGCGCCGCCTGCGCGATCTGCTCCGCGGCATGGGGCACGACGCGGAGCTCTATGCCCTCACGGTCGACGAGGATCTGGCGGCCGAGGTGCGGCCATTCAGCGACCCGCGGGCCGGGGCCGGCGACGTCACGATCTTCCACTTCGCCCTGCCCGCTCCGGTGATGACCGACGCGTTCGCGAAGCTCCGCTCGGGCCGGGCGCTGCTCTATCACAACATCACCCCCGCTGCGTACTTCGCGCCGCACGATCCCGCCCTGTTCCGGCTGGCGGTCATCGCTCGCCAGGAACTGGCGTCGCTGGCCGGGCGCGTCGACGTGGCGCTCGGCGTCTCCGAGTTCAATCGCCGCGAGCTCGAGGCACTCGGCTTCCGCCCGACAGGCGTGCTGCCGCTGGCGATAGACCTGTCGCGCGTCAGGCGGCCGGTCGACCGGCCCGCGCTTGACAGGCTCCTGGACGACGACTTCGTCAATTTCCTGTTCGTCGGACGGATTGCGCCGAATAAGAAGATCGAAGATCTCATTCGCCTCGGCGAGCACTACAAGCGCTACGTGGACGCTTATTACCGCTTCATCTTCGTGGGGCGTTACGATGCGGTGCCGCGCTATTATTCGACAGTCCGGGCGCTCATGGCCGAGTTCCGGCTGCTCGACGAGCGCTTCGTCTTCACCGGCCCGGTCTCCGACGAGGATCTCGCCATCTACTACCGCAGCGCCGCCGTCTACATCTCGATGAGCGAGCACGAAGGCTTTTGCGCCCCGCTCGTCGAGGCCATGGCCGCGGATGTGCCCGTTCTGGCGTACGCCGCAGCGGCGGTGCCGGAAACACTCGGCGGCGCCGGCGTGCAGTTCGCCCCGAAAGACCTCGAGTACGTCGCCGAACTTGCCGCCGCGCTCACCTACGACGACGATCTGCGCGCGGACGTGATCGCCGGCCAGCGGCGGCGGCTGCTCGACTTCGGCGACGATCGAATCGTCGCCAGCCTGGCCGCGGTGCTCGGATGAAGCTCGCGATTGTCATCCAGCGCTACGGCGCGGAGGTCCTCGGCGGATCCGAGCATCTGTGCCGGCTGCTGGCTGAACGGCTCTCGGCCCAGCACGACGTCGAGGTGCTCACGACCTGCGCCCGCGATTATCAGACGTGGAAGAACGAGTACCCCGAGGGATCCGACCGGATTCGCGGCGTCACAATCCGCCGGTTTGCCAACTCGACGACCAGGGATATCGAGGCCTTCAACCGCTACTCGGACTGGATCTACCACCAGCCGCACACCCGCGCGGACGAGATGGAGTGGCTGAAGCAGCAGGGTCCGTGGTGTCCGGGCCTCATCGAATACCTGCGGCGCCATCAGCAGGAGTTCGACGTCCTCGTGTTCTTCACGTATCTGTACGCGCCGACCGTCCTGGGTCTCGAAGTCAATCCCGGCAAGAGCGTGCTGGTGTCGACCGCGCACGACGAGCCCGCGATCAAGCTCGAGATCTTCAAGGAGGTGTTCGGACGTCCGGCGGCGATCTGCTATCTCACGGAGAGCGAACGGCGATTCGTGCAGGGCCAGTTCGTCGAACGTCCGCTCCTCGAGGACGTCATCGGCGTCGGCGTCGATCTTCCCCAGCAGCAGCCTTACCCGCGCATGCCCTCAACGCCCGACGAGGAAACGGGGTCGAGCGAATCGTCTGCGACAAGCGGATCCAGTGAGGCCGGCGAGGCGCGGGTCGCAAGCGGTGGCCCAGGCGATGCGGGAAACTCGGACCCGCCAGACGATGAGACCGCGGCGCGGGACTATCCCTCGCACCTCCTCAGCCGCGGATCCGTCTTTCGGCGCCGGCACCGGTTGCACGGGCCGGTCCTTCTCTATGGCGGACGCATCGACCCCGGCAAGGGATGCGAGGAGCTGATCGAATACTTCAACGGCTACATCAAGGACGGCGGCGACGCCACACTCGCCCTGATGGGCGTGAAGATGATGACGCTGCCGG
Source organism: uncultured Acidobacteriota bacterium (assembly GCA_963720005.1). Lineage (GTDB taxonomy): Bacteria > Acidobacteriota > Vicinamibacteria > Vicinamibacterales > CAVVIG01 > CAVREM01. The sequence goes on from CAVREM010000010.1 coordinate 19,957, forward strand.
AGGAGCCGCACGTCCGCTTCGCCGGTCTCCTGTCGGATGCAGAACGGCTCCAGGCACTCGAGGCCGCGACCGTGGTTTCGTGCCCGTCGCCCTACGAGAGCCTCTCGCTTCTGGCCCTGGAAGCGCTCTCGGTTGGTACGCCGATCCTGGCCAACGCCCGGAGCGCCGTGCTCGTCGATCACTGCGTCAAGAGCAATGGGGGCTTGTATTACGCGGACCGCGACGAGTTCATCGAGTGCCTGAAGCTGCTCGTTTCGGATTCGCGGCTGCGGGCGGCGCTCGGCCGCAACGGGCGGGATTACATCCGCCGCAGCTACCGCTGGGACGTCGTGCTCGGAAAGTACGAGCGGATCTTCGCGAAGGTCCGGAACGCCCGGTAGCCCCGGACGGTCCAGAGCGGCCTACTTATCGTCCAGTGCGCCGGCCGGCGCCAGCGGCGTCGACAGCGGCGACGCCGAACGCCGCGGCTCGCCGCCGTTCTCGGAGCCGCCCTCGTGGCCATTCCCCGGCTGACGCTTGCGACGTGGCCGGATATCGTACCGCTTGATCATCTCGTTCAACGTCGTCGGCTTGATGTGCAGGAGCTCGGCGGCTCGCTTCTGCACGCCCCCGGCGGCCTCGAGCGTCGACTCGATCAGTTTCTTCTCGAAGTCGGTGATGACGTCCTTGAACGAGATGCCCTCCGGCGGCACGACGAACTGTGGAATGTTGAAGTTCGGCGCCTTCCGGACGTGATCGGGAATCAGCTCGATCCCGATGCGCGAACCGGCAGTGAGGACGACGGCCCGCTCGATGACGTTCTCGAGCTCCCGCACGTTTCCGGGCCAGTCGTAGTCGGTCAGCAGGTCGAGCGCCTCGGGAGTCAGCTCCATTCCGGTCTTCTGGTTCTCGTCGCCGTACTTGGCGAGGAAATGCTGGGCCAGCAGCGGGATGTCGTCCTTGCGGTCGCGGAGCGGCGGCAGGTGGATCGAGATGACGTGGAGCCGGTAGAACAGGTCCTCCCGGAACCGCCCTTCCTCCATCATCTGCCTGAGGTCGACGTTGGTCGCGGCGATAATCCGCACGTCGACCTTGATCGTCTCCATCCCGCCCAGGCGCATGAAATCGCGCTCCTGGATCACGCGCAGCAGTTTCGCCTGGGTCTCGAGCGGCACGTTGCCGATCTCGTCGAAGAAAATGCTGCCGCGGTCGGCCAGGTCGAACAGGCCCTTCTTGGGATACACCGCTCCGGTGAACGCGCCCTTGACGTGGCCGAACAGCGTCGACTCGAGAAGGTCGGGCGGCAGGTTCCCGGAATTGACGGTGACGAACGATCGTTCGGAGCGCGACGAGTTCGCGTGGATCGCGCGCGCGACCAGCTCCTTGCCGGTGCCGCTCTCGCCCTGGATGAGAATCGTCGACCGGCTCGGGGCCGCCTGGATGATCAGATCGAACACCTGACGCATCTTCGGGCTGCGCCCGATGATGTTGGCGAACTTGTGATAGCGCTCCTGGATGTTCTGCCGGAGGCTCCGGTTCTCGGTCACCAGCCGGCGCCGCTCCATCGCGTTGCGGACAACGACCAGCACTTCTTCGTTCTTGAACGGCTTGGTGATGTAGTCGAACGCACCGCTCTTCATGGCCGAGATGGCACTCTCGACAGACGCGTAGGCGGTAATGATGAGCACCGCCAGGTCCTCGTCGATCCTTTTCAGTTCGTCGAGCGTGGCGATCCCGTCGAGTCCCGGCATCATGATGTCGACGATGGCGGCGTCGAATGGCAGCGCACGGGCGAGCTCCAGCCCCTCGGTGCCGGACGCAGCGAGGCGGACTTCGTACCCGGCGCGCGTCAACAGCGTCTCGAGGATTTCCCGCATGATCTCCTCGTCGTCGACGACGAGGATGGTGCCCTGCTTGGTGGTAGCCATGTCTCTTTCTGGTCCGGCATCAGCCGGACACTCCCCATCACCGTCCGGCTGAAGCCGGACAGTCCTGGCAGTCCGGCTACAGCCGGACGCTTCGTACATCCGAAGAGCGGCTCACGAGCGGGAACGACAGGATGAAGCGGGTTCCCTGCCCGACCGCGCTGTCGCAGCGAATCGTGCCTTCGTGCTCGTGGACGATCCCGTAACTGATCGACAGGCCCAGCCCGGTGCCGCGGCCAATCGCCTTGGTCGTGAAGAAGGGGTCGTAGATGCGAGCGAGCTGCTCCGACGGGATGCCCGATCCGGTATCAGCGACCTCGGCAACGAGCTGATCGCCGTCGACGCGGGTCGTCACCGTCAGCCAGCCGCCCCGCGGCATCGCATCGCGCGCGTTCAGGAACAGGTTCAGGAACACCTGCTGCAGCTGGTGCTCGATGCCCTGGACGATCGCCGGCTCCGCCGTCAGCTCGCGCCTCACGCGGATCTTCCCTACCTCGAACTGGTGCTCGAGCAGCGAGAACACATCCGTGACGACCATGTTGAGTTCGACGTCCGTGCGCTCGCCGCCGGGCGTGCCGGGGCGCGACAGCGTCAGCAGTCCGTTCACGATCTTCGCGGCGCGGAACGTCTGGCGCTCGATCTTCTCGAGGAGCGCGGTCTTGGGATCGGCGGGATCGGCGCCGTCCAGGAGCATCTGCGTGAAGCTCGAAATCCCGGTCAGCGGCGTGTTCACCTCGTGGGCCACGCCCGCGGCGAGCAGGCCGATCGACGCCATCTTTTCCGAGATTTGCAGCTGCTCCTCGAGGCGGATCCGGTCGGTGATGTCCTCGATGAGGAGAATCGTGCCGGTGAAGGCATCACCGGGAGTGTTCTGCAGCGGCACCACGGTCGCGTTGACGAGCAGTCGCGCCGCTTCGCCGTCGGATCCTTCGGCCTTGCCGCCGGCTGGTCAGCGGCACCTTGAAGAGCGTCGTGCCGTGGGGGTTCTCCTCGCGGGCGGCCCGCAGCGCCTCGACGAACGGCGCGTCGAAGATCCCGGCGAGCGGCCGCCCGACGGCGTCGGCCCGCGCGACGCCGTACGACGACTCGAGCGCCCGGTTCCAGCGCACGATCTGCTCCCCGGCGTCGAACACCACGAGGCCATCGTCGAGCGACTCGAGGATGTTCTCGTTGAACTCGCGCATCCGGCCGATTTCTTCGGCCTTGAGGTGCAGCTGCCGGTAGAGGCGGCCGTTTTCGATGGCCGTGGCGACCTGCCCGGCGACCGCGTTGAGCAGCCCGAGATCCTCGCTGTTGAACGGCTCGTCGCTGTCCTTGCGCCCGAGCGCGAGCACGGCGATCGCCGCGCCTTCGAAAATGCACGGGACGAAGTAGTAGATCCCCTGGTCGCGCCAGAACTCCACCTCTTCGGCAGCGAATCGAGCGGCCGCGATCGGATCGTCGAGTGCGACGGTATGGCCGGAATCGAGCCGCGGAACCAGCGTCGACTCGCGTGTCAGCCGTGGCACCGGCCGCACGAATCCGAAGTCGCCGATCGTTCGAAAGTCGCCCAGGCGCTCGTCGGCGAGCATCAGCGCCATTCGATCGAGCACGAGGGTCTCGACGATGCGCGAGACCAGGCGCTGGCTGAGCCGAACGACGTCGAGGTCGCTGTTCAGGTCGCGGGCGAAGGCGACGAGCGCGCGCCGGTAATCGTAGCGATCGCGATAGAACACGCGGTCCAGGGCGTTCTGGACGGCTTCCTTGACGGGCTGGGCCAGCAACACGACCACGGCCGTTGCCAGGACGGCAACGATCGAATTACGGGAATCGGTATCGTTGGCAAACACGAACTCGACAAGCTGCTGCATCGCCACGTACAACAGCGCACTCGCTGCCAGGAACGACGTATAAACGAGGGACCGCTTGATGATCACCTCGATGTCGCGCAGCCGGTAGCGCACGATCGCGGACGCGAAGGTCAATGGCACGACGCTCAGCGGGACGGCCGTGAGCTGGAGCGCAATCGGCGGTTCGGCGCCGAGCGACCAGGGGAGCGCGTATCCGACCGCGAAGGGCCCGACTCCAAGCACCGTGCCCCACGCCAGCCACCGCAGTTGCCGCCGGCCGGTCAACGACGTGATTTCACTGAATGCCCGTGCGAGCACGGCGACCGCCGCCGCGGCGCACCCGAAGAGGTAGACGGGCTCGGCACGATCCAGCAGATCCACCGCACGCGACAGCAGGGCGCCGTCCTGACGGCTGCCCGCGACCATCAGAATGCGCGCCGCAATGAGGGCGATCGCGGGCAGGTAGACGAACGGCAGCACCGCCTGCACCGGCCGCGTCGTGCGCCACGGCGGGCGTTGCGGGAATCCCAGCGTGAAATGCAGGAGCAGTGGTGGCAGCAACGCCTGGGCGACGGCGTCGCCCCAGTAGAACGTCCAGTCGAGCGGATCGAACGGGCCGTTGAAGGAAAACGTGAACGCGCCAAAGAAGGCGACGCACAGCCAGAAGAAATGCAGCGTCGCCTGATCGTGGGGTCGTCGAAGCCGGACCCCGGCGCCAACGAGCAGCGTGAAGAGGCCGACCGCCGCCAGGACGAAATACATCGATCCCGGCGGTGCTACAGGCTCGAGCGTCACATCGAGCGCCCGCTGATCGCCGAGTCGCAGCAGCGTGTAGGTGAGACGTGATCCTTCCTGGGCCCGGTGCTGGTACTCGAGGACTTCCGCTCGCGATTCGACCGGGTCGCCGTTCACGGCGACGAGCACGTCACCGCGCTCGATCCCGGCCTTGCCGGCGGCGGTGTCGGCCGCCACTTCAACAGCCGTGACACCTTCCGAGCGCTCGACCCACAACACGCCGTCTTCCACTTCGTGCAGCCGCGCCCGGGTCGCGATGTTGGCGATGCCCAGCGCCATCAGGATCGCGGCGACGATGCCTATGGCCGACGAACGGATCAGAGCGGACACGTCACGCATGGATGTGCTTCAGGAGCGTCCCCGACCGGGCGAAATAGCAAACGTCATACCCCGTACCGGATTGTTGGATCCCACCTAAATCACTGAAAAAACGATATTTTAGCGGCATGAACCAGGCCGGGAATCCAGACTGGTCCAAATTCGCGTAGAGCGACTTCAATATTATGGATCGAGAAGCCCGGCGCTTAAAAGTGGACGGTGACGCCGCCGACGATGCGCTTCGGAGGACGGATGGTCAGCAGCTCGTCGTAGACCGATTGATCCGCGGTCGTCTCGCGGAAGAAGTTCCTGACGGCCACCAACATTTCCCACCGCGCGGTGCTGAAGTCGAGGAATGGCAGCGACTGACGGACCTGGACATCGAATCGCGAGTCGAAGCCTGGCCGCTCGAGCTCACCATCACGCACCTGTGATGCGGCGCGAGCAAACGCGTTGCTGACGCGGTAGAGCACGAGCACCTTGGTCGCGGTCTCGGGCACGTCGGCCTGAATGGTCGTCGCGACGTCGTGAATCCGCTCGGCGGCCGGGCGGAGGGCGGAGGGCGCCACCAGCAGGAGGAGCTTCGTCCCCTCAGCGGGAACCATTTGCGCGGTCGCGAGCGAGTACGCCACCGAGCCCTCGATGCGTCCAGCGAACACCGTCGACAGCGATGCCGTGCAGCCCTGCACGGTGGCATCGCCCGCGTTGCTGATCAGATAGTGGCCCAGCTTTGCGCCCGGCTGCGACGGCAGATCGACGCCAAACAACGTCACGAGCTGATCGTCCACCCGCTGGCGGAACGCACCGAACGAGAGCGTCGAGGCCGCAACGTCGCGCTCCACTGCCACCGATACGTGCATCGTGCGTGACGCATCCAGCATCTCGCCCCGTTCGAGCGACGAGAACGTGCGCTGCGGTGGCAGCCAGATCCCCGTATCGGAGGGCGGCAGGAATTCCTCGGCTCCAGGCGCCAGCGTCTGGCGTGAGACGACGGTCGTCACTCGGAAGTGATCGGTCGGCGATACCGTCAGCGCGACGCGCGGGCTGATGAGCGTGCGATGCTCGAGATAATCGTACTGTGCGTAGCGGCCGCCGTAGGAGAAGGTCAGCGCCGGCGCAATCGCAAACGTGTCGACCGCGTAGACCATGCCGGCGTTGCGGCTGCCATCGGACACGTCGCGCAGCGCCAGCTGGTTGCCGCCGTCGTACCGCTGCGTGCTGTACGACATGCCGAACTGGTACTGGTGGCGGGCCGGCGCGCGCGTCCGGTACGAGCCAGCCAGCAGCCACGACGTGAGGTCGGCCTCGCTGAGCACGCCCCGCACCATCCAGTCGCCCTGATCGCCCACCGGCGCTCCCAACCGGACGTACGCCGCACCGCGCGCGGTGTTGCTGCCCGAGAAGAGCTGCCGAGGCGTGTCGAACGAACTCGTCGTCAGCAGGTTGACCTGGCCGGAGAACGGCGTGTCTGCGAAGAAGCTGGTGGCTAATCGCGCCGGCGCCTCGATCGCGCGTCCAAACGCGGCGATATCCCCGTCCGATTCGCCATCGACGATCGTCGCAATCTCAGCGTCCTTGAGGATGCCGCGGCGCGCGTGGCGGATGCGCCAGGCTGTTTCACTCTGCTCTTCCGGCTTGTCGCTGTCGCCGGACGCTCGGGGAGACTGGGGCTCGACTGGATCCACCTCGGGCTGTGCGGCACTGATCAGCCCGACGCCGGCCGCGAGAATCTGGGGATCAGCCTTGCGCAGCGCGAGCGGCGATGCGACGCGGCTGCCGGAGCCGACGTCGAGCGTCCGGCCGCGCGATGCGGCAAAACCCTTTCGGTGTGCGCGTATCAGGTAGGCGCCTGGAGCGGGCGTCGTGATCTCGAAGCGGCCACCGTTGTCGGAGATCGCGAAGATGGTGACGGTGCCAATCGCCGATACCATGGCACCGGCAATCGGCGCGCCGCTTTCGTCGGTGACCACGCCGTAGACGACGCCAGGCGGAGCCTTGGGCGTTTCAGGGCTGGGGCTCTGAGCGAACGCGCCCGCCACGGAACCCAGAGCGATCAGCACGCCGACGACCGACGCCGCCAATGGTCTGGATGTGCCTGCCATATTTCTCCGGAGCCTCGAACGCCTCAGGAGTCAGTTTACGCCCGTTCGGGTCCTATTGAGCGCCGACTGTGAAATTCACGTTCCGGGTCACGGTCTTCTCGGCCAGCTTATCCGTCACCTTGATCTCCAGCCGGTACTCGCCCTCCGGGAACGAGGTCAGTGGCACGGCCTGACCCGCTTGCAGCTGGTGGCCGGCGGCAAAGTCGAACCCGGGCGGCAGGGTCTGCGCGTTGAGGTTCTGCGGGTTGGTCTTGTTGAAGAACTTCTCGGCCCCCCCCACGGTCGTGTGGAAGTTGAACTCGACGCTGATGTCCGGCTTGTTGTCCTTGTCGGTCTTGGCGTTGTAAACGAGCAGGAACGTCTGGAGCTCGTCGCTCTTCGCGAACTTCGTATCCATGACCGGGACGATTTCCATCGCGCCCAGGGCGTACGGCCGTTCGGCCTGCTGCTGCGGCGTGAGCGGCGCCGGCAGCGGGTCGATGCGCTCGGCAACGAACACCGAGCTGGTGTTGAGCTCCTCGCTCCACAGGTCGGGCACCTGCACGGTCTGCTTCAGGAGCGACACCTTCTGCGGCGGCGCATTCTTTTGCGGCTTTTCCGGCGTCGGCTCCTTGACCAACAAGTACAGGTCGTAGGAGCCGGGTCCGACCGCAAACGATCGGCTGATCCGCTCGGGTCCCTTCGCGCCAGACGACACCGCGAACGTGTTCATGTCTTCGTAGGCGAAGTCGACGCGCGGAGGCGGCTGACTCTTGTTATCGCCCTGTTTCTGGTTCGCCGCGGGTGGAGGCGGCGCGGCGGCGGCCGTCTGTGAAACGACCCGCCAATACACCGTGAGCGTCTTGGCGGTCGTCGCCCCCGGGTTGATCGTCACGGTGAAGGGCACGTACTGCTTCCCGCCCTGCGCTTTCAGCAGGTCCTGCCGTGCCCAGGTCAGCGAGAGATCGTTCGGCGGCGGTTGCCCGGCGGCCGCGGCGTCGATCGCCTGCGTGATCGCGGTGAGCTCTGCTTTCTGTGCGTTGGTCAGCTTCGGTGGCTGGTTCGGAGGCTTTTGATTTCGATCCTGCGCGAAGAGCGACGCCGAGAGAGCCACCGCCACTGCACCAACCGCCACTGCGCCTCGCCGAGTCAGCATGTTGTACATCTCCACAACATAAATAATGGGCGAACAGCCAATCATAGACACGTGTCTAATGCAAGTCAAACCACTCTGTTCGCAGCACTTCAGCCGTCGCCGCGGCTCGTGCGTGCTATCATCGCAGCCCCTCGGGATCCGATGCAGCTCAGCGAGGCGAGCGAACCAGCCGGGGCACTTTTCTGCGCCCGGCTCGTCAGCACAGCATCCGTTCTTCACTCGGCGATCGACCCCTGAGCCACGATGTCCGCGCTTCTCGACGACACGCTCGTCATCGTTCTGGCCGGCGGCGCCGGCGAACGCCTCTATCCGCTCACGAAGGATCGCGCGAAGCCCGCCGTCTACTTTGGCGGGCCCTACCGGATCATCGATTTCGCGCTGAGCAACTGCATCAACTCGGGCCTCCGCCGCATCTTCATCGCGACGCAGTACAAGTCGCTCTCGCTCAACCGCCACATGCGGATGGGCTGGAACATCGTCTCCGAAGAGCTCGGCGAATTCATCGAGATCCTGCCGCCGCAGAAGCGCGTCGAGCGAACACTGGTATCAGGGGACTGCCGATGCCGTGTATCAGAACCTGTACTCGGTGACTCGCGAGAGCCCCCGCCACGTGATCGTTCTCTCGGGCGATCACGTGTACAAGATGGATTACGCGCGCATGCTCCGGTCTCACCAGGACCGCGCGCGGCCGTCACGCTCGCCGCGATTGAAGTGCCGCTCGCCGACGGCCCGCGCTACGGCATCGTCGGCATCGATGAGCAGGAGCGCGTGACCGGCTTCGAGGAAAAGCCGGCCACCCCCAGCGCCATTCCGGGCGCGCCGGACCTGGCGCTGGCGAACATGGGCGTCTATGTCTTCGACACCGACGCGCTCGTGCAGGCGCTCGAGGCCGACGCCGATCAGCCGACGACTCACGATTTCGGCAAGGACATCATTCCCGCGCTCATCCACCAGGCGCGCGTCTTCGCCTATCGCTTCTACGACGAGAACAAGAAGGCGTCGAAGTACTGGCGCGACGTCGGGACGCTCGATGCGTACTTCGAAGCGAACATGGATCTCTGCCAGGTGAACCCGGAGTTCAACCTGTACGATCCGGAATGGCCGCTGCGCACCTACCAGCCGCAGGCGCCGCCGGCGAAGTTCGTCTTCGCCGAGGTCGGGCACCGGTGCGGCCAGGCGCTCGACTCGGTGATCTCGCCGGGCTGCATCGTGTCGGGCAGCAGCATCTACGGCAGCGTCCTCTGCCCGAACGTGCGCGTGCACAGCTTCTGTCACATCGAGCAGTGCATCCTGATGCCGGGCGTGCGCGTCGGCCGCCACGCGCGGATCCGCCGCGCGATCATCGATCGCGACGTGCTGATTCCGCGCGGCGCGCTCATCGGCTACAACGCCGACGAGGATCGCAAGCGCCACACCGTCACCGATTCTGGCGTCGTCGTCGTCACGACCGACGACGAGCCGCTGATCGGTCCGCTCAGCGACGAGGCGCTGCGCTACGAGGCCGAGGCCGATCGCCGCGGCGGCGGCGCGTAGGGTGACACTTATAATTTGGAATTGGAATTTGGAATTAGGAATTCAACAATGAAGATCACCAAAGTGCAGGCGCGGGAGATTCTCGACTCGCGCGGAAATCCGACGGTCGAAGTCGACGTCACGCTGGACGACGGCGCGTTCGGGCGCGCCGCGGTGCCGTCGGGGGCGTCGACCGGCGAGCGCGAGGCGCTCGAGCTGCGCGACGGCGACAAGTCGCGCTACAACGGCAAAGGCGTGCGCAAGGCGGTGGCCCACGTCAACGGCGAGATCGCGACGCGGTCGTCAATCGCCACTTCGATCAGCGGGGCCTCGACGAAGCGATGGTGCGGCTCGACGGAACGCCGGCCAAGGGCCGGCTCGGCGCCAACGCGCTGCTCGGCGTGTCGATGGCCGCGCTCCGGGCCGATGCCGCATCGCGGCGCCTCCCGCTGTACGTGCACGTCGCCGAACTCTACGGCAACGACCGGTTCACGCTCCCGGTCCCGATGATGAACATCCTGAACGGCGGCGCGCACGCCGATTCGAGCGTCGACTTTCAGGAGTTCATGGTGATGCCGGTCGGCGCCCCTTCGTTCGCGCGAGGCGCTGCGCATCGGCGCCGAAATCTTCCATGCGCTGCGCGGCATCCTCAAGGCGCGCGGCCAGTCGACCGGCGTCGGCGACGAAGGCGGCTTCGCGCCGAACCTCCGATCCAACCGCGAGGCGGTCGAGGTCGTGCTCGAGGCGGTCGCCAAGGCGGGGATGAAGGCGGGGACCGACATCTTCATCGCCCTCGACGTCGCGTCGAGCGAGCTCTGGGTTCCCTCGACGGCGCTCGGGCAGGCAGTGGGCATTACGTGTTCAAGAAATCGGGCGAGCCGGAACGCACCTCCGAGCAGATGATTCGCATGTACGAAGACTGGCTGCGCCAGTACCCGATCATCTCGATTGAAGACGGACTGGCCGAAGGCGACTGGGAAGGGTGGAAGGCGTTGACGCAGGCGCTCGGCAGCCGGCTGCAGCTCGTCGGCGACGACGTCTTCGTCACCAACCCGGACATTCTGATGCGCGGCATCGCCGACGGCGTCGGCAACGCGCTGCTCGTCAAGTTGAACCAGATCGGGACCGTCACCGAAACGCTCGACGCGGTCGCGATGGCGCGCGATGCGCGATACGCGACGATCATCTCGCACCGATCCGGCGAGACCGAGGATGCGACGATCGCCGACCTGGCCGTCGGCACCGGCGGCAGGGCAAATCAAGACCGGGTCGGCCAGCCGGACCGATCGCGTCTGCAAGTACAACCAGCTGCTCCGCATCGAGGAGGAGCTCGGAAGTCAGGCCGTCTACGCTGGCCGCGCCGCGATCGCTGCGTTGAACGTGGCGTCGCGTCCGTAGCATTCGTCATGCATAAACTTGTTCTACTGCGCCACGGCGAAAGCGTCTGGAATCGTGAAAACCGGTTCACCGGCTGGACCGACGTCGACCTCTCCGAACGGGGACGCGCAGGAAGCGCAGGAGGCGGGCCGCCTGCTCAAGGAGGGCGGCTACGTGTTCGATATCGCCTTTACGTCGGTCCTGAAGCGGGCGATCCGCACGCTGTGGTATCTCGCTCGACGCTCTCGATCTGATGTGGATTCCCGTCGAGAAAGACTGGCGGCTGAACGAGCGGCATTACGGCGCCCTGCAGGGCCTGAACAAGGCGGAGACCGCGCAACAGCACGGGGACGATCAGGTCAAGATCTGGCGCCGCAGCTACGACATCCCGCCGCCGCCGCTGACACCCGACGACGAGCGCCATCCGTCGCGCGATCCGCGTTACGCGTCGCTCGATCCGAAAGTGCTGCCGCTGACCGAGTCGCTCAAGGACACGGTCGCGCGATTCCTGCCGTACTGGCACGAGGCGATCGCGCCGACGATCGCCGCCGGCCGGCGCGTCATCATCGCGGCGCACGGCAACAGCCTGCGCGCGCTGGTCAAATACCTCGACGACGTGTCGGAGGCAGACATCCTCGAGCTCAATATTCCGACCGGCATCCCGCTCGTCTACGAGCTCGACGACTCGCTGCGGTCCGCTCCGCCACTACTACCTTGGCGATCCCGCGGCGGCCGCCGCTGCAGCCGCGCGCGTCGCGGCGCAGACGCGTCAGAAATAAAAAGGGCCGATCCGCTCGCGCGAATCGGCCCAGCTCGTTGACGACTGACTACCGACGGCCCGCGGACCTGAAGGTCCGCACGACAACTGCTTGCTCGACGACTGCTTACTCGACCGGCTCCGCCGTTTCGTCCGCCGCAATCCGCAGCGACCGTAGGAAGCGGCGATCGTTGGCCGTTACTTCGAACGTCCGCCGCTGCTGCACGTCCCGGACCGGTCGCGTCTGCGTGGTGACCTTCGCGAGCGCAGCGCTCTGCGATCGGTTCACGAAGCCGACGATGGCCTCGAGCGTGACTTTCATCTCGAACCCGGCCGCGCGTGCCTTCTCGCGGCACGCTTCGACTTGCGGATTCTCTGCGACCGCCGCTGCAATCGCGTCGGCCAGTTCACGGGCGAACCGGTTGACGACGTCGTCCATGCTCGTTCCCTCCTACGCCGCCGGGCCGGATTCCGCCGGCGCTTCCCGATCCAGTCTGCTTACACCAAGGCGTGCACAGAGACCAGGCGCCTCTGAATCGTGTATGTCGGAATAGGTTTGCAGGTAATTCGAGTGTACGGCTGAGTGCGGTGGCTGTCAAGGAGTTACAGCCACTTGTACACGAAACTTCGTTGTGGTACACACACTCTCCGTCGACCCCAGTCGATAAGGAGCGTGCATGCGGACAGTGAAACGGACGGCGCTCGTCTGCGCGGCGTGCCTGATGGCGGCTGCGAGCGCGGCTGCTCAGAATGTCACCGCCGGCGTGAAAGGGGGCTTCGTGCTGAACAGCATCCCCAATGCTGGTCAAGTCATCGATCAGATCACAGCTGATTGAAAGCGTCGACGTCTCCGCCAAGTTCGGATTGACGGGCGGCGGCTATCGTGCAGTTCGCGTTCAACGATCAGTTCTCCCTGCAGCCCGAGATGCTGTTCGTCATGAAAGGCGTCAACCTCGATCTCGAGGACAACATCGGAAGCGCGACCGCCAAAGTGAACTACCTCGAGTTTCCGATATTCCTACGCTTTAACCGAACGCTCAACGACACGGTGCGCGGCTTCGTGATGGCCGGTCCTTCGTTCGCGGTAAAGGTGGGAACCGGCGGGACGCTCGACGGCGTCCAGGGCACAAGCGATTTCGATATCGATCCGGCGATCGGCAGCCGCGACTTCGGTCTGGCATTCGCCGGCGGCCTCGAGTGGCAGAAATTCCTCGTCGAAGCGCGCTACGTGCTGGGGCTGACCGACATCGCCACCGACATCTACTTCCACGAAGACGCACTGCGGAATCGCTCGTTCAGCATCATGGTCGGATTGCGCCTGCCCTAGCCCCCCAACAAGGCCCGGAACGCCAGGACAAGCGCAGTACAATTGCGGCCGGTCCTCTATGGGCGATCTGGGCCTTCCCGGCGAGTATCCGTATACACGCGGCATCCAGCCGTCCATGTATCGCGGCCGCCTCTGGACGATGCGGCAGTACGCGGGCTTTGGCACCGCCGAGGAGTCCAACGCCCGCTATCGTTATCTGCTCGGCCAGGGCGTGAGCGGCCTGAGCGTCGCCTTCGACCTGCCCACCCAGATGGGCTACGACTCGGACCACCCGCTCGCCGCCGGGGAGGTCGGCCGGGTCGGCGTCGCCATCGACTCGATCGAAGACATGGCCGCGTTGTTCGAGGCCATTCCCCTCGACCGCGTCTCGACCTCGATGACGATCAACTCGACGGCCATCATTCTCCTGGCCTTGTACGTCGCGGTCGCCCGGCGGCAGGGCGTGCCGGCCTCGAAGCTGTCCGGCACGGTTCAGAACGACATCCTCAAGGAATACGTGGCCCGCGGCACCTATATCTACCCGCCGCGTCCTTCTCTCCGCATCGTCACCGACATCTTCGCCTTCTGCACGCGAGAGCTCCCGAACTGGAACAGCATCTCGATCAGCGGGTATCACATCCGGGAAGCCGGTTCGACCGCGGTGCAGGAGGTCGGGTTCACCTTCGCGCACGCGATCGCGTACGTGCAGGCGGCCATCGATACGGGCCTGGACGTGAATCAGTTCGGCCAGCGGCTGTCCTTCTTCTTTAACGCCCACAACAACTTCCTCGAGGAGATCGCGAAGTTCCGCGCCGCACGGCGGCTCTGGGCGCGCATCATGCGCGAGCGCTTCGGCGCCACCAATCTCCGCGCTCAGCAGCTGCGGTTCCATACCCAGACCGCCGGCAGCACGCTGACCGCCCAGCAGCCCGACAACAACATCGTCAGGGTTGCGGTCCAGGCGCTCGCGGCAGTCCTCGGCGGCACCCAGTCGCTGCACTGCAATGGCCGCGACGAGGCGCTGGCGCTGCCCACCGAGGAATCGGCCAGGCTGGCGCTCCGGACGCAGCAGATCATCGCGTCGGAAACCGGCGTGGTGAATACCGTCGATCCGGTGGCGGGCTCGTACGCGATCGAACAGCTGACCGACGAGATCGAACAGGGGGCAGTCGAGCTGCTCGAGCGGATCGATCGCATGGGTGGGACGCTGCCGGCAATCGAGGCCGGGTTCATCCAGCGGCAGATCCAGGAATCGGCGTACAAAGCGCAGATCGCGATCGATTCGGCCGAAGCCATCGTCGTCGGCGTGAACCGTCACGTCGATCAATCCACCGGATCGCAACCGCTCTTTCGCCTCGATCCCGAAGGCGAGCGCCGCCAGTCGCACCGCGTGCAATCACTGCGGGCCAGCCGCGACGGGGCTCGCTGGCAAGCGGCTCTCGACGGGGTGGCGAAGGCGGCCCGCGATGGCAGCAACCTTGTCCCGCCGATCATCGCGGCGGTCGAAGCCTTCGCCACCGTCGGAGAGATCTCCGATGCGCTCCGCGGCGTCTTCGGCGAGTTCGAGGAGACGGCTGCCGTCTGATGCTCGAAGTGTCCCACCTGACGACGGTCTTCGAGCTGCCGACCGGAACTGTCCCGGCGGTCGATGACGTCAGCTTCGAGATCCGCGAGGGCGAAACGCTGGGGCTGGTGGGCGAATCGGGGAGCGGCAAGTCCGTCACGGCGCTCTCGATCATGCGTCTCGTCCAGCCGCCCGGCCGAATCGCCGGCGGCACCGTGTCGTTCAAGGGCCGTCAACTGCTGGCGCTCTCCGAACGCGAGATGCGCGCGATCCGAGGGGCCGAAATTGCGCTCATCTTTCAGGAGCCGATGACGGCACTGAACCCGGTGTTCACGATCGGCGATCAGATCCGCGAAACGCTGCTCGTGCACCGGCGCGTGGCCCGCCGCGACGCCCACGCGCGGGCGATCGAGCTGCTCGAGTCGGTGCGGATTCCCGACGCGGCGACGCGCGTCAATGACTACCCGCATCAGCTGTCCGGCGGCATGCGGCAGCGCGTCCTGATCGCCCTGGCGCTGGCGTGCCGCCCCTCGCTGGTCATCGCGGACGAGCCGACGACGGCGCTCGATGTCACGATCCAGGCGGAAATCCTCGACCTGCTCCGGGAGATGCGGTCGGCATTCAACCTGTCGATGCTTCTCATCACCCACGATCTCGGCGTGATCGCGCAAACCGCCGACCGCGTCGCCGTCATGTATGCCGGCCGCATCGTCGAACAGGCGCCAGTCCGCGACATCTTTCATCGGCCCGAGCATCCCTACACGCGCGCCCTGCTCGCGTCGATTCCGGGGCGGCAAGGCCCGACGGCGGCCGGCGGCGAGTCGTGATGCCGCTCGTCCAGGTTTCCCACCTCGTCAAACATTTCGTCCGCGGCAAGCGCCTCCTCCGCCCCGGCACGATGGTCCGCGCGGTGGACGACGTCAGCTTCGACATCGAGGAGGGCGAGACGTTCGGCCTGGTCGGCGAATCCGGCAGCGGAAAGACGACGACGGGCCGCTGTCTGCTGCGGCTCGTCGAACCGACGTCGGGATCGGTGATGTTCCGGGGTGAGGACGTGCTCGCCTTCTCGCGCAGCCGGCTGCGGGCTGCACGGCGCGATATGCAGATCGTCTTTCAGGATCCGTATTCCTCCCTGAACCCCCGGATGCGCGCGCGGCAGATCGTCGAGGAACCGCTCATCATCCACAAGCTCGGCGACCGGCAGCACTCGCCGGGAACGGGTCGCCGAGCTCTTCCGGCTCGTCGGTCTCGATCCCGCGCATCTCGAGCGCTATCCGCATCAATTCAGCGGGGGACAGCGTCAGCGAATCGGCCTGGCGCGGGCGGTCGCGCTTCATCCCTCGTTCCTGGTGCTGGACGAGCCGGTCTCGGCGCTGGACGTTTCGGTGCAGGCACAGGTGGTCAAGCTGCTGATGGACCTGCAGCAGCAGCTGAAGCTGACGTATCTGTTCATCGCGCACGACCTCAAGCTCGTGGAGCACATCTGCAGCCGCGTGGCGGTGATGTACCTGGGCCGGATCGTGGAAATGGGACCGGCGGCATCCCTGTTTCAGTCTCCGCAGCACGCCTATACGAAGGCGCTGCTGTCGGCAGTTCCCGTCCCGGATCCCGATGCACCGCGCCAGCGCATCGTGCTGGATCCGGCCTCGATCGACAAGGACGCGGCACTCCGCGAGATTACGTCCGGGCACTTCGCGGCGGTCTAGGGCTAGACTAGGGGTGATGACCCGCGGACGGCGGACGATCGCCCTCGCTGCGGCAGGTTTGCTGCTCCTGACGTCGGCTTCTTCGGCGCAGCGCAGCATGTTCCGCCGCTACGAGCTCGCCACGCCGGATTCGTTCGACGGCGCCTTTCAATTCTGCCGGGTGTTCTACCGGACTGCCGCCAACGGCGACGGGGGCGACTGGCAGGTCGACTTCCCGCGGGCTGATTCGAACCTGATGACCCGCATGTCCGAGCTGACCAAGACCCCGATCAGCCGATTGCCCGACGGCGAGCCGAATCACGTGATCATCCGCTTGACGCAGCCCGAGCTGTTCAAGTGCCCGTTCATCATGATGACGGAGGTCGGCAACATCTACCTCGACGAGCAGGAAGCCAAGAGCGCTCCACGACTACTTGTTGAAGGGCGGCTTCCTGTGGGCCGACGACTTCTGGGGCGAGTACGCCTGGGCGGTGTGGGACAGCCAGTTCCGCAAGGTGCTGCCGACGGGGCCGTATCCATATCGTGGATCTGCCGATGGAGCATCCGATCTTCCGTCAGTTCTTCACGATCCCGCGTTTCCCGCAGATTCCGTCGATCGGCGCCTGGCGCGGCACCGGGGGAGGCACCTCGGAGCGCGGCTTCGACAGCCGGGTGCCGCACGCGCGAGCGGTCTTCGACGACCACGGCCGGATCATGGTGCTCATCACGCACAACACCGACTTCGGCGATTCCTTCGAGGAGGAAGCGACCGATCGCGAATACTTCATCCGCTTCTCGGTCGACGGATACGCGTTCGGCATCAACGCGCTGCTCTACGCGATGTCGCACTAATCGATCGCGTAGACCCGCGCGGTCTCGTCTGAGTAGACCAGCTTCAGCACCTTCTCGAACTGCCGCAGCCGCTCTTCGACCACCGGCCACTCGCCCGGCGGGTACAAGTCGATGTGCACCACGACGTAGTCCACTCCCAGCGCGGTCAGCCGCTCGAGGCTGGTCTCGTCCGGAAACAGGCGAAGCTGGCGGAACAGCTCGTAGTGAAGCGTTGGCCGAAGGCCGCTGTACCCGTGGACGGTCTTCTGCCAGTGCGCCATCGAGTGAAGCATGTAGGCCGTCTGCCGCCGCTCCTCGCCTCCCTCGTGCGCCGTCGGCACGGGGACCTCAGCGACACTGAATGGCTTCGGCTGGCGATCGAGCCAGGCATCGGCAGCCGGAGCCTGCACGCGGTACGGTGACGTCCCCAGCGGGATGTCGGCGAATTCGGCGACGAGCAGCGCGCAAAGAGCGGCGCTGGCCATCACGCGGCGGCGGGCCGTCAGGCGAACCGCGAGACGATCGAACCCGAAGCCCGCCAGCACGGCCAGACACAGGATGCCGAGCAGCGTGAACCGCGAGGCGACGCGGATGAAGTTGAAGCCGGGAAGCCAGTAGACGGCCGGCCACAGCCCGATCGGCGGACTGGCAGACAGCCACAACGTCAGGATGGCCAGGAGCGCGTAGAACACGCGGGGATCGCGCCGCCGCATCTCGCGCCATGCGCGGGTGCGCGTGCGCCAGCGCGCCACACGGGCGCCAACCGCGAACGGCACACGCGTGACGAGGGCCGCGCGGCCCGCCAGCGCGGCAACCAGCAGGATGGCCACGCGTGCCGTGTCTCGAACAGACAGCATCGTCCACTCGCCAATCCGCCACCGGATCGGACCGATCGCGATCACGTAGAGGAGAACGGCGAGCGCCAGCAGCGAGACCGCCTCCAGCGCGAACGCCGTCCGGCTCCAGGACGAGCCGTACAGCACTCCCGGCGACGGACCCGCCGCCCGAGCCGGGATCAACGCCACGCTCGCGAGGATCAGCGGCAGATACCCTGGAAACAGGTACGCCCAGGCTTCGTCGTTGATCCGCCTGTCAGTGACGTGGGAGAGGATGAACTCGTGGACGTGCGTCGGCGAGGCGAGAAAGCTCATCGCCGACACGGCCCACGTCGAGGCATCCTCGAGAGAACGGCGCAGCTGCATCTCGCGCTGCACCGCGAGGTACGGCAGCGTCACAAGCAGGGCCGGGAGAAGCAGGACCGCGCCAGCCAGTCCGAGGTCCCGGACCCGGCGGCCCGGGTCCAGCGACTCGCCGAGCGCCACGCGATAGACAACGAGCGCTCCACCGGCGACGGCTGCGAACACCGCGCCGTGACCGCTTGAAAGCGCCTGAAGGCTGAAGAACATGGCCGCGAGCCGCAGATCCCGGCGGCGTCCGCTGTCCAGATACGAATGGAGGAACGCGAGCGCGAAGGGGATCCACTGAATCATCGCGAGGTGGAGTTGTGGGAGCCGGAGAAACCGCGGCGGCGCGAAGGCAAAGACGACGCCTGCGAGGAATGCCGCGCCCTGGCTGAGACCGACGCGCCGCGCCAGCAGCCAGGCGCCCGCACCGCACAGCGCGCAGGATGCCAGCGCCGCAACGTTCATCGCCAGCACCGCGTTGCCGGTGAGCCACCACACGGGCGCCGAGAACAGAGTCCCGCCCAGCAGGTTCTCGGAGTACGCGAGCGTGCGGGCCTGCGGGTAGTAAATGTTCGCGTCGAACAGCGACAGCGGCTGCGTCACAAGCGCGTGCGCATCCCAGGCCAGCGACCAGATGAAGAGGTCGGTATCGGGCGAAATGGCCAGCACGCGGCCGCCCGCGTCGAGGCTCAAGGGGTAGGTCAGAACAAGCGTCAGCGCGGCAAAAGCGAGAAGGACCCTCCAGAAGTGCCGCAACACAAAGCAATCAGTGACCGACTATGCTGCGCGCCTGACGTCGTTCTCGATCTGACCGTCGCGGATGTGAATCGTGCGGTAGGCGTACGCGGCGACGTCGGCTTCGTGGGTGACGAGGATGATCGTGTTGCCGCCCTTGTGCAGCCGCTCGAAGAGCGTCATGATCTCGAGGCCGGTCTTCGAATCGAGGTTGCCGGTCGGCTCGTCGGCGAGCAGGATCGACGGGTTGTTGACCAGCGCGCGGGCGATCGCCACGCGCTGGCGCTGGCCGCCCGACAGTTCGTTCGGCCGGTGGTTCATCCGGCTCGTGAGCTCGACTTTGTCCAGCGCCGCGCGGGCGCGCACGTCCCGATCCTTCGCCTGGATGCCCGCGTAGACGAGCGGCAGCTCGACGTTGCGCAGCGCCGTGGCGCGCGGCAGCAGGTTGAAGGTCTGAAAGACGAAGCCGATCTCCTCGTTGCGGATGCGGGCGAGCTCGTTGTCGTTCATCTGGCTCACCTGCTTGCCGTTGAGCAGGTACGAGCCCTTTGCTCGGCGTATCGAGGCAGCCAATCAGGTTCATCAGCGTCGACTTGCCCGACCCTGACGGACCCATGATCGCCACGTACTCGCCGCGCTCGATCTCGATGCTCACGCCGCGCAGGGCGTGAATCTCCTCCGCCCCCATCACATAGGTCTTCCAGAGATCGACAGTTTCAATCAGCGCCATGAGTCCCCATTGTCATACGAGATGGGGAGGAAAAGGTTCGCCAGCGGCTAGCCTTCGCGCTCTTCGTAGTTGTCCTTGAGCCGCGCCACCACGGCCGGATCGGCGAGCGTCGTCGTGTCGCCAAGCGCTTTGCCTTCCGCGATGTCACGCAGCAGGCGTCGCATGATCTTCCCGGAGCGGGTCTTCGGCAGGTCGGCCGTGAAGAGGATGTCGTCGGGCCTCGCGATCGCGCCGATCTTCTTGACGACGTGCTCCTTCAATTCGTCGGCGTGGTCCTTGGATCCCTGCCGCCCTTCCTTCAGCGTGACGAACGCGGCGATCGCCTGTCCCTTGATCTCGTGGGCGCGGCCGACGACCGCCGCTTCGGCGACGCTGGGGTGATCGACGAGCGCGCTCTCGACTTCCATCGTGCCGATGCGGTGGCCCGCGACGTTGATGACGTCGTCGACGCGGCCGAGCAGCCAGAAGTTGCCGTCCGCGTCGCGCTTCGCGCCGTCGCCGGTGACGTACACGCCCGGGCCCCACTTGTTCCAGGTACTGGCGGACGTAGCGCTCGGGATCGCCGTAGATGCCGCGCAGCATCGACGGCCACGGACGAGTCAACGCGAGGAGGCCGCCGCCCACGTCCACCTTTTCGCCCTTCTCGTTCCTGATTTCAGCCGCGATGCCGGGGAACGGACGCGTGGCGGAGCCGGGCTTGGTCGTCGTGAGGCCGGGCAGCGGCGTGATCATGATGGCGCCGGTTTCGGTCTGCCACCAGGTGTCGACGATCGGGCACTTCTCGCGGCCGATGAAGCGGTAGTACCAGACCCACGCTTCCGGATTGATCGGCTCACCGACCGATCCGATCAACCGAAGCGAGGAGAGGTCGCGCTTCTGCGGCCACTCGGTGCCCCAGCGCATGAACGCGCGAATCGCCGTCGGCGCCGTATAGAAGATGGTGACGCCGTAGCGTTCGATCAGCGACCAGAAGCGATCCTTCTGCGGCCAGTCGGGCGCGCCCTCGTACATGAGTACTGTCGCGCCGTTGGCGAGCGGCCCGTAGACGACGTAGCTGTGGCCCGTCACCCAGCCGATGTCGGCCGAACACCAATAGACGTCGTCGTCCTTCATGTCGAAGACGAGCTTGGTGGTGGCGTACGTGCCGACCAGATATCCGCCGGTCGTGTGAACGATGCCTTTCGGTTTCCCGGTCGTGCCGGACGTATAGAGGATGTAGAGCATGTCCTCCGAGTCCATCTGCTCCGGCTCGCAGCGTAGAGGCGCATCCTGCATCAGCCGGTGATACCAGTGATCGCGGCCCTCCTTTATATGTACCGGCATGGCGGAATCGCCGCGCTGGACGATGACGACGTGCTCGATCGACGGCGTGCCCTCCAGCGCCTCGTCGGCGATCTGCTTGAGCGGCACGATTTGGCCGCGGCGGTAGCCGCCGTCGGCGGTGACGAGCAGCTTCGCTTCCTGGTCGTTGATCCGGTCGCGAAGCGACTCGGCGCTGAAACCGCCGAAGACGACGCTGTGGATGGCGCCAATCCGGGCGCAGGCGAGCATCGCGATCGCGAGCTCCGGGATGAGCGGCATGTAGAGCGCGACGCGGTCGCCCTTGCGGACGCCCAGGGACTTCAGCACGTTCGCAAACGCCGAGACGTCACGGTAGAGGTCGTAGTAGGTCAGCGTCCGCCGATCGCCGGGCTCGCCTTCCCAGATGATCGCCGCCTTGTTGCGGCGGCCGCCCCGGACATGGCGGTCGATGCAGTTGACCGAAATATTCAGCTTCCCGCCGACGAACCACTTCGCGTGCGGCGGCTGCCAGTCGAGGATCTTGTCCCACGGGCGCGACCATTCGAGCTCGGTGGCGAACTTGGCCCAGAACCGTTCAGGATCGCGCTCGGCCTCGGCATAAATCATTTCATCGCGGGCGTTCGCCTGCGCCGTGAATGCGGGCGACGGCGTGAAGGTGCGGTCTTCTCTGAGGAGATCGGAGTATTCGGCGATGTTTTGTTGGGTCACGAGGCGGAAGCATACCGTACCGTCAGCCAGATTCCAGAGTGGTCAGGCGCGACCGCACGCGTGCCGCAAGATCGGGATAGCCGACGGCCCCGTACTGCAGGAACGCCCGGTAATGGGTGACGGCGGTCACCATGTCTCCACCCTCGTCGGCGACGACCGCGAGGTTGTAGTGCGAGCCGGCGTGGCGCGGGTCCTGGGCCACCGCGCGGCGAAGGAGATCGCGTGCCTCGGCCGTTCTCCCGGCAGCCTTCTGCACGAGCGCCAGGTTCACCAGCGATTCGATATTCCTGGAATCGATGTCAAGCGCGACCGTCAGCTCAGCAGCGGCGTCGTCGAGCTGCCTGGCGCGCAGGTAGGCCACGCCGAGATTGTTGTGGGCCTTTACATAAGCCGGATCGAGTGCAATGGCGCGGCGGAACTCGCGAAGCGCATCGATGGTGTTCCCGCGGTCCTGGTGGAGGAGCCCGAGATTGTTGTGGACTTCGGCGCTCGCATCGTTCTGCTCGAGCAGAATCCTGTACTGCGCGAGGGCGCTGTCGAAGTCGCCCACCCGCTGGTAGTAGAGCGCGAGCGCAAAGTGATTCGATGCCGGCGCCGGACCCGAGACTGGCGCCGGACTCGATAGCTTCTGGTCCAGCGGAGTCGCCGCGGCTTCTCGCGACGGTCGCGCCACCGGCCTGGATGGTGCTGACCGACTGGCTTTCGGCGCAGACGCCAGTCGCGCCGTCGAAGCCGTCGAGGGCGTTGCCGCAACGGGAGCGCCCGGCGCCGCGCTCGGAGCAGCCGGGGCCACGAGCACCAAGGTGTCATCCAATGGCGGCGCGTCCACAAGTGGCGCCGGTTTGGGCGTTACCGGCGGTCGCACGGCGGCCTGCCGCGGCGTCGCCTGCCTCGCAGCCCAGTACACCGGCAGCGCGACGGCGAGAAACCCGAACGCGATGGCGCCGGAGGCAATGCCGATGATCCGCTGCGCCGACAATCCGCGCCGCGATGGCGGCCGCGGATAGCCGAGAGTGTCGGGGACGGCACTGGTTCGTGCGTCGCGACCGTCCCGCGGCTCGCCTTTCGGCCGTGGCGAAGCGCGTCGAGGATCAGGCTCACTTGGTCCGGCCGGCGGATGCGGTCGCGATGACGCGCGCCTGGAGTACGGGAGCAGCCGCCTTGAGGCGGGCCGCATCCCATGACGCCTTCTCGTACTCCTGCTCGGTGTAAGTGCCGGCAAGCACTCGCCACCGCCGGCCTTCTGCGCCCAGATCGACGCGTTCGTAGTAGACGCGGTGCCCGGATGCCTCGAGCCAGGCCGTCAGCTCACGAACCGCGGACTCCGACGCCTGGCTCTCGGGATACGACTCGACGAGAACCGACAGCGCCGTGCCCGCCGGCATCTGGCGATTGGCCCCCATCGCCGCGGCTGCGGCCGGTGTCGCGGCCGATTCGGCGACGCCTCTCGCCTGGACCGTGTTCACCGCGAACCGTTGATAGAGGAACGCGGTCGACCCGACGGCGGACGCCGCAGCAAGAAGCACGACGGCGGCGCCGGCCGCGACGGAGGCGCGACGGCGCAGCCATTCGAACGGCGGCGCCGGCGGCGCCGCGATGTCGAGGCTCTTCGCGGCATGCCGCACCATGCCGGGCGTGATCCGGCCGGCCTGCACCGAGAATCCGGCCAGCAGCGCACGATCGCAAATCAGGTTGATGAGCCGTGGAATGCCGCCGGAGACTCTGTGGACCAGCGCGAGCGCCCGCGAGGTGAACGCGACCGAACCGGATCCTCCCGCGACCGTCAGCCGATGCCTGACATAGGCCGCGGCAGCCTCCGGCTCGAGCGGCTTCAGCTCGAAGCGGATGGAGATGCGCTGATCGAGCTGGCGGAGCTCGGGGCTTCTGAGCAGTTCGTGCAGGTTCAACTGACCGACGAGGATGATCTGAAGGAGCTTCTCCTTGTCGGTCTCGAGGTTTGACAGAATCCGAATCTGCTCGAGGACGTGCAGCGGCAGGTCCTGGGCTTCGTCGATGACGATGACGGCGCTCGCCTTCAGCGGGATCAGGCCGATCAGGAAGTCGTACAACGTGTCGATCAGCTCCTGCTTGCTCGCGCCGGCCAGGCGCCCCGCTTTCAGCTCGGCGCGCGAGACGACGCCGAAGTCCTGCAGGATCCGCTTCAGCAGGTCCTCTTCGGACAGAAACGGGTTCAGGATCAGCGCGGTGTACGTCGTCTGATCGATGTGCTCGAGGAGCGCACGGCACAACGTCGTCTTGCCCGTGCCGATGTCGCCAGTGACGACGACAAAGCCCTCGCGCCGCTGGATGGCGTACTGGAGCAGTTCGAACGCATGGGCATGCGACTGGCTCCGGTAGAGATATTTCGGGTCCGGCGTCAGGCTGAACGGTTTCTCGGTGAACCCGTAGTACTCCTCGTACATCTACGGAGCTCCCACCGGCGGCAGGATCCTCGGCGTCAGCATGATCACGAGCTCGATGCGCTTCCTCGTGACCGCGGTGGCTCGGCCGAACCAGCCGCCACGGGTGCCGCCGTTCTGCCGTTCGCGCGTCTCGCGCTCCCGGGTGAATCCGGCGAGGACGAGCGTTTCTCCATCGGCGACGCGCGCGAGTGTGTCCGTCTCGCGAATCGTGGTCACCGCGGGCGCCCCGTTGCCGCTGTCGGCATCCTGCAGCGTGACGATCGGGCTCAGGCTCAACGTGACGACGTTGGTCGAGGAGATCTGCGGCGTCACTTCCAGCGCAACCCCTCCGAGCGCGCGCCGCTGGCCCGTGCGCGAGGTGGGCGCTTCGGCCGACGCCCTCACCAGCGCCGGCTCGTTGTTCAACGCCAGCACGCGCGGCGCGGCGACGGTGGTGACCCGGCCCTGCGCGGACAGTCCGGCGAGCAACTGATTGAGGTCCGCGACGCGCAGGCCAACGGGTTTGATGCCTGCCGCCCCGGCTCCCGCGGCGAGGGCGGCCCAGTCGAGCATCTCCGCGTCCGCGTCGCTCAACTCCACCTCCACGAACCGCACGTCGATCTGCACCTGGCGATGGACCCGGTCGTGAACGGTGTCGAGGTACAGCGCGACACGGTCGAGCCGTTCGGGAAAGTCGGTGACCTGGACGAGCCCGGCCTTGCGATCGACGTTGAACGACGCGTCCGGCGACAGCAGCATCTTCACGCCGCCGGCGATGTCCGCGAAGAAGTCGGTGGACGACGACCCGCCGACGAACGTGCGGCGAGTGCGGACAGCCGCCAGGTAGTTGACGTCGAACAGCCGCGTCTCGTGCTCGCGCTTGCCGACTCGGATGAAGGCGCCGTCGACGCGGTAATCGAGCCCCAGCGGCGGCAGGATCAATCCCAGCGCCTGCCGCACCGTGACGTTCTTCAGGTCTCCGATGAACGTGCCTTCGATCCCAGGGTCTGGCACGATGCTGAGCGATGTTCCGCGGACGAGCAGAAGCATCAGATCGCGGATTGGAACCGGCTGCGCGAACGTCAGCGTGAAGGTGCGGTTGTCGAGATCGGCGGCCAGCGCGCGCTCGTCGAGCTGGGTCAGCGGAAGCGTCGGGAGCTGGCCCTCGACGCCCGGCGTCTGGCCGGATAGGGTCGCGCCGGCCAGCGCCAGCCAGACCGCGGTAGGGGGGAGATACCGCACATCTGATGTTTTCGGCCGTTGACGGTGTGTGCAGTAGTGCGGACCTTATCCGCCTCCGTGGTGTTGTGGACCTTTGGGTCCGCGGCGGGCCTAAGAGGCCCGCCCTACATCTGGCTGGGTGGGATGTCGATGACCGGCGGCATAGCCGGTTTCTTGCGGAAGATCACCGCGCCGAGGATGCCGCCGAGCGTGGAGAAAACGACGCCCGCGAATAGCGCGAAGATGAACCCGAAGACGATGCCGGCCGCGGTGCCCAGGCCCGACGCCATCATCTCGCGCACCTCGGGCGGGAAGTTGCCGCTCTCGATGAATCGCTCGATCATGGCCCGCTGCATCGGCGCGAGCAACAGCGTCATCGGGATGGACAGGACCAGATTGACAAACGCGCCGATGACGCCCGCCATCAGGCCGACGACAGCGCCGTCGCCGACCTGGATCGGATTGGCGTCGCGCTCCTGAAGGAGGTAGGCGGCGACGACGCCGCCAGTCACGACCCACAGGCAGCAGCAGGCGTTGAGCGATGTTGACGAACGGCAGCGCCGACAGCACGCCCGTGACGAGCCCGCCGATGAGCGCCGGCTGGAAGCTTGCTAGTCGTAGTATTCACGTCCGAGGTGGGTGATCAGCTCCTCGCCCTTGAGATAGCGCAGCGTGTTCTTCAGCTTCATCAGCTGGATGAAGAGATCGTGCTCCGGGTACAGCCCGGGCGCGTGGACCGGGCTCTTGAAGTAGAACGACAGCCACTCCTGGATGCCGTACATCCCGGCGCGCTTCGCCAGATCGAGGAACAGCGCCACGTCGAGGACGATCGGCGCCGCGAGGATGCTGTCGCGGCACAGGAAGTTGATCTTCAGCTGCATCGGGTAGCCGAGCCAGCCGACGAGATCGATGTTGTCCCAGCCTTCCTTGTTGTCGCCGCGCGGCGGGTAGTAGTTGATCCGCACCACGTGGCAGAGATCCGCGTAGAGGTCCGGATAGAGCTGCGGCTGCAGGATGTAGTCGAGGACCGACTTCTTGCTCTCTTCCTTCGTCTTGAACGACTCGGGATCGTCGAGCACTTCGCCGTCGCGGTTGCCGAGGATGTTGGTCGAGTACCAGCCTTCGACGCCGAGCAGCCGCGCCTTGAGCCCGGGCGCGATGATCGTCTTGATCAGCGTCTGGCCGGTCTTCAGGTCCTTCCCCGCCAGCGGCGCCTTGGTCGTCGCCGCCAGGCTCGACCAGCGCCGGAATGTCGGCGGTGAGATTCGGCGCGGCGTTCGCGTACGGAATGCCCTCGCGAATCGCCGCGTAGGCGTAGACCATGCTCGACGGGATCGACGGATCGTTCTGCTCGAGCGCCTGCTCGAAGCTCTCGATCGAGCGCGTGCGCCGGCGACTCGGTCATGAAGACCTCGGTGCTGCCGCACCAGACCATGACCAGGCGATCGAGCTGGTTGTCGGACTTGAACGTGCGGATGTCGGCGATGACCTGTTCGGCGAGGTCGCGCTTGTTCTTGCCCTTCTTGACGTTCGGGCCGTCGAGCCGCTTGACGTAGCGCTGATCGAACACCGCCGGCCACGGACGAATCTTCTCGAGCTCGGGCCGGACCTTCTCGAGCAGCGCCGGCTCGATCACGCCGGCGGTCCGCGCCGCCGCGTAGCAGTCGTCCTCGAAAATATCCCAGCCGCCGAACACCAGATCGTCGAGCGCCGACAGCGGCACGACGTCGCTGATCTTCGGCGAGCGTCCTTCGGTCCGCTTGCCGAGGCGGATGGTGCCCATCTGCGTCAACGAACCGATTGGCTTGGAGAATCCCTTTCGAATGGCGAGCACGCCGGCGATCGTCGTGGTGCTGACGGCGCCGAGGCCGACCAGCAGGACGCCGAGCTTCCCGCGCGCCGGAGCAATTTCAACAGGTGTAGACACGGGGAAAAACTATATCATCATCTGCCGATGATTCCCCTGCGCGGCGGCGCGACGATCCGTACCTGCTCGTCGTCGGCATGACCGGCGTGCGGATGGGCGATCGCGTCGCGCAGGTCGGCTGCGCGCACGGCGGCCGCCTCGCCGCCGTCGCCGCGAAGGTCGGCCTCTCGGGGCGCGCGGTCGGCATTCGTTCCCGACGAGGCATCGGCGGCGCGCGCGCGCAAGGCCGTCGAGGACGCCGGCGTGCTCGTCGAGATCGAGATCGCGCCGCCGACGAAGCTGCCGGCTGACGAGGGCGACGTTCGACCTGGCGGTCGTCGACGACACCGGCGGTCTGTTCGGGACGATGCGCGCCGAGGATCGCGTCGCGGCGGTGCGCGAGCTGCTCCGCATCCTGCGGCCGGGCGGCCGCGTCGTCGTGATCGGCGCCGCCGCGCGCGGCGGGCTCGGCGCGTTGTTCAGCCGCGGATCGCCGGCGCCCGCCGTTCGATCCCGCGCCGTCGCTCGAAGCCGACGGCTTCAAGCAAGTGAGAACCCTGGCCGAGCGAGACGGGCTCGTCTTCGTCGAGGGCGTCAAGCCCAAGGCCTGAACCTATGCCGAAATTCGCCGCCAACCTGACGATGCTGTTCAACGAGGTCGCGTTCCTCGATCGGTTCGCCGCGGCGCGGCGCGCCGGCTTCGCCGGCGTCGAATACCTCTTCCCGTACGAGCACGACGCGAAAGAGATTCAGCCGGCGGCTCGACGAACAGGGCCTGACGCAGGTCTTGCACAACCTTCCCGCCGGCAACTGGGGCGCGGGCGAGCGCGGCATCGCATGCCATCCGGATCGCGTGGCGGAGTTCGAAGAGGGCGTCACTCGCGCGATTCAGTACGCGACGGCGCTCGGCTGCCGGCAGCTGAACTGCCTCGCGGGCATCGCGCCGGCCGGCGTCGACGAGGTGCGCGCGCGGGCGACGTTCGTCGGCGAACCTCCGCGGCGCGGCGCGTCGCCTGCAGGACGCAGGCATCCGGCTGCTGATCGAACCGATCAACACGCGCGACATTCCCGGCTTCTTCCTGCGCACCACCGCGCAGGCGCTCGAGATCATGGGCGAGGTCGGGTCGGACAACCTGTTCCTCCAGTACGACGTCTATCACATGCAAATCATGGAAGGCGATCTGGCGACGACGATCCAGAAGCACCTCGATCGGATCGCCCACGTGCAGATCGCCGACAATCCCGGCCGCCACGAGCCGGGAACGGGTGAGATCAACTACGACTTCCTGTTCGACTACCTGGATCGGATCGGATACGCGGGCTGGGTCGGCTGTGAGTACAAGCCGGCGGCGAGCACCGAATCCGGACTCGGCTGGATGACGCGGCGCGTCACGTTCGCACGAGGCTGATGATGGCAGCGATCGGATTCATCGGGCTTGGCATCATGGGCCGGCCAATGGCCCTCAACTTGATCAAAGGCGGGCACACGCTCTTCCTGCACTCACGCAGCGGCGTGCCGGAGGATCTCACCGCGGCGGGCGGGCGCGCGTGCCGGTCCTCGCGTGAAGTCGCGAGCCAGGCCGACGTGGTCATCACGATGGTGCCCGACACGCCGGACGTCGAGGCGGTGCTGTTCGGAGCCGAGGGTGTGGCGGAGGGCCTGAGCGCGGGCAAAGCCGTCGTCGATATGAGCTCGATCTCGCCGATCGCCACCAAGCAGTTCGCGCAGCGCATCGGCGAGCTCGGGTGCGAGTATCTCGACGCGCCGGTGTCGGGCGGCGAAGTCGGCGCGAAGAACGCGACGCTCAGCATCATGGTCGGCGGCAGCGAATCGACGTTCGGGCGGATCCGCCCGATCTTCGAGCTGATGGGCAAGAACATCACGCTCATCGGCGGGAACGGCGACGGCCAGACCTGCAAGGTCGCGAACCAGATCGTCGTCGCCCTCACGATCGAGGCGGTGGCCGAAGCGCTGCTCTTTGCGTCGAAGGCCGGCGCCGATCCGGCACGCGTCCGACAGGCCTTGATGGGCGGCTTCGCGTCGTCGCGCATCCTCGAGGTGCACGGCGAGCGGATGATCAATCGGACCTTCGATCCCGGGTTCCGGATCGAGCTGCATCAGAAGGACCTCAACCTCGCGCTGTCCGGCGCGCGCGCGCTCGGCGTCAGCCTGCCGAACACATCGACGGCCCAGGAGCTGTTCAACGCCTGCGCCGCCCAGGGCGGGGCGAAGTGGGACCACTCGGCGATGGTGCGCGCCCTGGAGAAGCTCGCCAGCCACGAGATTACGAAGCGGGTGTAGGGCGGACCTCGTAGCGGACCTCAGGTCCGCCGCGCGCCTAGGCCGGAACCAGGCGCCCGGCCTACGGTGATCGGTCCGCACGAGGTGACACCTGTCAGGCCCGGAGCACAGCCCGACCGGAGCTTGTGCCGTTCCGTCGGAGCCTTCCTCGCCGGAATGGCCGGAAAACGCTCGAACGCCCCGCACGCTCCGTCGAAATTCGCGGCAAGCCTTTTGCCTTAAGCAGGATACCCGTCCATGTCGCACACCGAGGTCTATTCGCCGCGCGAGATTGCCCGGGCCGCCGGGGTCGACGAGGAGCGCGTCCGAGCCATTCTCGGCGCGGCTGACGGGTTCGTCCCCTATTCGGATGCTCTCCGGCTGGCGCGCGATCTGCGGGCGGCGGCTGCGGTGGCGCCGAAAGCAGCGTCACCTCCGTGGTCGCCCGGCCGACGCTTTTTTCGCTGTTCGGGCCGGCGGGCCGGCGCGCGCGTCCTACGAGCGTCCCCCTCGCGGTGTCGGGGACGCTGCATGCCGGATTCGTCGCGCTGGCGGTCTTCATCACCAGCCTTGGGATGACGCCGACCGCCAAAACGCTCCCTGTCGACTGAAGAGCGCCCGCCCGACATGCGGCTGGTTTTCGTCAACATTCCGGGTCCGGGAGGAGGCGGGGGCGGCGGTGGCGCGCTCCAGAAGCGGCCGCCGCCGAAGGCGGAGCGGAAGGGCCGGAGCACGGTGAGCAGCCCGATGCCGCCCCGTCAGCGTCCGATTGCCGTGGAACCGCCGCCACGCCCGGCGCCCGAGCCGCCTCCAACGCTCACGTCCGAACCGATGCCAGTCGTCTCGGCTCCGATCGTCCAGGCGCCCGCCGAAGACCGCGACCGCGCCGGCCTGTTTAAGGAGGCGCGCGCTGAATCCCAGAGCCGCGGACCCGGGGTCGGGGGCGGAGTCGGGAGCGGAACAGGGACCGGCATCGGCGAGGGCAATGGCAACGGCGTGGGCCCGGGATCTGGCGGCGGTACGGGCGGCGGCCCGTTCAGGCCTGGATCGGGAATCGAAGCACCTCGCCTTCTTCGGGAAGTGCGCGCGGATTACACGGACGAAGCCCGCCGCCGCTCCGTCGAGGGTGAAGTCGAGCTCGAGATCGTCGTCAGGCGAGATGGTTCGGTCGGCGACATAAAGATCCTGAAGCGCCTTGGCGCGGGGCTCGACGACCGCGCAGTGCAGGCCGTCCGGCAATGGCGATTCGAGCCGGCCCGGCGGCTCGGTTCGCCCGTGGACGTGATCGTCGAGGTGGCTGTCGAGTTCAAGCTGCGCTAGGCGCGCCACGGCGCGACGCGCGCCGGATCAGTTTAGGAATTGCCATGGAAGCTGTCCTGCTCACCGTCACGCTCCTGTCGCTGATCATCGCGGCCAGTGCGAGTGTTCTGGCCTGGCGGGTGATGCGCAACGAACGCCGTCGATCGGAGGCGCGAATTGCGGCCCTGACCGCCGACCTTGCCGTTGTCGAAGATCACCGGACGATTCGAGCGGATCGACCGCAGGCGCCGGCGGTGGCCACCGATCTGCCTATCCACCGCGAAACGGTCGCCGCGCCACCCATCCACGACGAAGCGGTCGCCGCGCCGGACGGCATGTTCGCGCCCAGGGAGCGCGGACGCTCCGTGTTCCGCGTCGCCGCCGCGGTGTGCGCGGCTGCGCTGATCGTTGCGGTCGTCATCGGCAGCCTGGTGATGACGAGTTCCAGGACGCCATCGGCGTCTTCCGGGCGCCCGAGCGAGGCTGCCGTGGCTGCGGCCGCGGCGACGGCTCCCGCGCACGATCCCGCTCGAGCTGATCGCGCTCGGCCACGAGCGCGAAGCGGATCGCCTGACAGTTCGCGGCGTCGTACGGGGCTCGGCGCCGGCCGGAGAGAAGGGCCCGCTGACCGCGGTCGTGCTGCTCTTCAACCGCGAAGGCGGTTTCATCGCGAGCGGCCGCTCAGAAGTCCAGCCGGGCGCGACCGATCCGGCTGGCGAGCGGACGTTCGTGGTCACCGTTCCCTCGGCA
The DNA here is from genome assembly GCA_963720005.1 of uncultured Acidobacteriota bacterium. Taxonomy (GTDB): domain Bacteria; phylum Acidobacteriota; class Vicinamibacteria; order Vicinamibacterales; family CAVVIG01; genus CAVREM01. Next base: position 51,590 of record CAVREM010000010.1, read on the forward strand.
GGCGACGTCGGACGTTATCGCGTAAGCTTCAGGAGCGACGACCACATCGTGCCGCACGTCGACAAAAGGGCGCAGGCTGGACAACTGAAATCCGAAGCCGGACGTGGGTCGTCTCAAATCTGAGGGTGATGTGATGCGCTCGGGTTCACGGGTTAACGCCGCCGCAGTCGTCGTCGTCCTCGCTGCCGCAACTCTTCAGGGTCAGCAGCAGAAGCAGCAGGAGGGCGGATCGTTCCGCTTCAAGACGGGCGTCGAGCTGATCAACGTGTCGGCCAGCGTCTCCGATGCGAGCGGACGGTTCGTTCGCGGGCTCGGGAAGGACGACTTTACCGTCTACGAGGACGGCCAGCGGCAGGAAGTCACTCACTTCAGCGCCGAGCGGACGCCGGTGAGTCTCGGCGTCGTGCTCGACACGAGCGACAGCATGGACGGCGAGAAGATCCAGGCCGCCAAGGCTGCCTTGAACCGGTTCCTGTACGATCTGCTCGACCCGCAGGACGAGATCTTCCTGTACACATTCGACGACGACCCGCGGCTGCTTCAGGGGTGGACAACCGATCGCCAGGTGCTGTCGCGGTCGATCAGCCGGATCCGGACGGACGGCGCGACGGCGATGTATGACGCGATCGCCGAGGCGGTTCCGCTCGCGGCCACGGGCCGCCACCAGAAGAAGGCGATCGTGCTGATTTCCGATGGCAACGATACGTCCAGCCACACTCCCCTGGTCGATCTGAAGCAGCTGGTCCGCGAGAGCGAGGTGATGATCTACGCGATCGGCATCGACGGCGCGGGTCGGGCAAGCGTTCAGCCGCAGCCGAGGCCGCCCGTGCGGATTCCCATGCCGATCCCGTTTCCCGGGGCGCCACGACGGCCCGGGGGCCGGCCACAGATTCAGTGGCCGCCACGCCCCGGCGGCGGAGGAGTCGCCAGCGATCGGGTCAACGCCGTTGCGCTCCGGGACTTGACCGATGACAGCGGCGGCCGGACCGAGATCATCCGCGAGCCGCGCGATCTCAATCCTGCGACCGAGGGAATCGCGAGCGAGTTGAGCCAGCAGGTACTATCTCGGATATCCGGCGCCTGGGAAGAGCGACGGCCGCTGGCACTCGATTCGCGTCGAAGTGAACAACCGCAACTACCGCGTGCGGGCACGGCGAGGATACGTCGCAAGCTAGAATGCTGCGTGCCTCTCCTGGCGACGGCGCTCGGTCTCAGCCTGCTCGGTAGCTTCGGCGGTCTCCTTCTCGCATCGTCCCTGCTCCTGTTCACCGACAAGGTCCGAACGCGGCTCGTGCCGTGGCTCGTCAGCTACGCCGTCGGCGCGCTCCTCGGCGTGGCGCTTCTCGCGCTCCTGCCGGAGGCGCTCGAGACGATGGAGCCGGCGGCCGCATTCGGCACGCTGCTGGTCGGCATCCTGGTCTTCTTCGTCCTCGAGAAGCTGGTGCTGCTGCGTCACTGCCATACCGACGAATGCCACGTGCACGGGGCGACGGCGGCGCTGGTCCTGCTCGGCGACGCCTTCCACAACTTCATCGACGGCGCGACGGTCTGTGCGGCGGTCCTGACCTCGGTACCGCTCGGCGTCAACACTGCGATCGCCGTCGCGGCGCACGAAATTCCGCAAGAAGTCGGCGATGTCGCCATCCTCCTCGCCGCCGGGTACAGCAGGCGACGGGCGCTCCTGCTCAACATCCTGTCAGGCGCATCGGGCATCGCCGGCGCCCTGGTCGCCTACGTCACGGTCGGCGTTCTACCAGGCGTGCGACCTGTGATTCTCGCGTTGTCGTCGGCGAGCCTGCTCTACATCGCGATGTCCGATCTCATCCCCGATTTGCACCGGGGCCAGATCGACAGCAACGGCCTGCGGCAGGTCGTCTTGATCGTGGCCGGCGTGCTGACCGTCGCCGTTTTTGGTCGGCTCATCGGCGAGTGACACCCCGCGACGACGCCTTGCGCGGAAAATCGCCTCTCCTGACGGCCTTTTCTTGGCACCTGATTTGAACTGCCTGAGTCCGAAGCCTCGCCTGCGGAAACTACGGCGCGATCATGTCCCTCCGGGTGTTCGCCTTTGTTCTCTTGACGGCCGTCGCTCCAATGGTTGCGTCAGCCAGCCCCGATCTGAAGGATCTGCGGATACTGGACGATGTCTCAGCCACGGTGAACGCGTGGCCGCACTTCACGATCTTCGACGACGTGTCGATCAGCGTCGAGCAGGGCGTCGTCACCCTCGTCGGAAAAGTGACGATGGATTACAAGCGCGGCGAGCTTCAAAAGCGGGTGGGAGCGATTCAAGGCGTACGGCAGGTCGTCGACCAGCTCGAGGTCCTGCCGGCCTCCACGTTCGACGACGCGCTGCGCCAGCAGATCGCGCGCGCCATCTACGGCAACGCCAACTTCTGGCCGTACGCGGTGATGCGCAATCCGCCGATTCACATCATCGTGGATCGCAGCCGTGTGACGCTGACGGGGCTGGTCCGCAGCGAGGTCGATCGCCGGCTCGCACAGGCGCTCGCGACCCAGTTCAATGCGCTGTCAGTGACCAACGAGCTCAGGACCGATGCAGATATGCGGGGGCGGCGTGATCCGGCGTACTGAATTGCCGGTGCGCGTCGACCGCGACGCGCAAGTGACCGCGCTGCTGTACGGAGCAGCCGAGCCGCGGCTGGAGGCGGCGCTCATCCTCGCCCACGGCGCCGGCGCGGGCCAGCACAGTGCGTTCATGACGTCGTTCGCCAACGCCCTCGCGGACCTTGGCGTCGACGCGGTCACTTTCAACTTCCTCTACACGGAGCAGGGCCGGCGGATTCCCGATCGGAAGCCGGCGCTCGAGGCGTGCTATCTGGCGGTGATTCAGGCGGTGCGGGACGCACTCGGCGGGGCGTTGTTCATCGGCGGCAAGTCGATGGGCGGGCGGATTGCGACGCACGTCGCAGCGGAAGGTCTCGGCGAGCCACCCCTCGGCATCGTCCTGCTGGGCTATCCGCTGCATCCGCCAGGACGTCCGCATGAGCGCCGCGACGCGCACCTGCCGGATGTCCCGTGCCCGATGCTCTTCGTACAAGGAAGCCGCGATGCGTTCGGAACACCGGCGGAAATCCAACCGGTCCTGCCCACGCTCGATCGCCCGGCGACGCTGCACGTCGTCGAGGGCGGCGATCACTCGCTCAAGGTGGCCAAGGGCGGGCGGCCGCAGGACGACGTGTACCTGGAAGTGCAGCGGGCGATCGTGAAGTGGCTCCGCGGGGTCATCGCCGAACGCTCGTGAGAAAGTCCGCCGCGGCCTCGGAGAACGCCCCCGTCCACTCGTGACCGGCATCCAGCGCCACGACTGTTACGCCAACGCCCGCGTCGCGAAGTCGGGCCACGTCGGCGCCGAGCTTCTGATCGGTATACCAGTCGTCGCGCGACCCGCGGCCGATGAGCGCGGCCGGAATCCGCGCGAGCGCCGCGCGGTCAATCTCGGGCGGCACGTCGCCACCCAGCGAAATCACGCCGGACACGGCTCTGGCGGACGCGGCCGCCGCGCGGTAGGCCATGGCCACGCCTTGCGAGAACCCGGCAAGGACCAGCCGCCCTTCGGTTCCCCATTCCCGCGAAGTGGCATCGATCACGGCCGAGACGTAGCTGACGTTATCGGCAATCGCCAGCTCGCGATCCTCCCTGGTCATCCAGCTGGCGACGACGTCGGTGGAGCGGCCGCGATAGAAACGATTCAAGCCCTGGATGGCCACGAGCCGCCAATGGCCGGCGTCAGGAATCGTCTGCAGGCGCTCCATCGCCGCCGCGGCCGGCTCCGCGTAGCCGTGGAAACTGACGAGCAGGCCTGACGACGGTTCTGCATTCGCGGGAGGCACCACCAGGTAGCGGCCGTGTGTCGTGGCTGCGATCGTGCGGGGAATCATCGGCCACACGATACAGCATCACGCTGGGTGCTAGGTGCTGAGTGCCGGGTGCTGGGTGCGGGTGCTGCGTGCTGGGTGCTATTCAGCGCGGAGGCCGGCGGACACGTCGGCGGCGACGGCGCGACGTGCGGGCAGGATGCAGGCAGCGGCGGCAACGACAATCGCGACGGCTGCGGCCACGGAAAACGCCGCCGGATCGGCTGACGAAATGCCATTGAGAAACGTCGAAAGCGTCCGGCCAAGCGCGAGCGACGCGGCGACGCCCAGGAAGAGGCCGACCGCGCAGAGCACGAGACCCTGGCGGACCACCAGCCACACGACGTCAGCCGGGCGCGCCCCGAGTGCCATGCGGATGCTCAACTCGATGCGGCGCTGCGTCACTGCGTACGACAGGACGCTGTAGACGCCGACGGCCGCGAGGACGAGGGCGACCGTGGCGAACACCGACATCAACATGAACAGCGCGCGCGGCCGTTCGGTCTGCGTTGACTGAAAGAAGTTCGCGCTCGCCTCGACAGCGCGCAGGCGCAGCGGCTCACGGCCGGGCTCGGTGAGATTGATCTGCGGGTACCACCACGCCGCCGCGGCGTCGAAGACCTGGGTCAGCGCCCGGTAGTCGCCGAAGTTGACCGGCGAGAGCCGCTCGTGAAGAAGCGAACGAGCCCCATTGGTCTCCCACAGCATCGTGAGCCGATCCGGCTCCGCATATGGAAGCGGCCGGAGAACAACCTGGTCCAGGACGCTGAACACCGCCGTCGTGACGCCCGTCCCCAGCCCGAGGGTCAGGACCGCCGCCACCGTGAACCCGGGCGTCCTGCGGAGCAGCCGCCACCCGAAGCGCAGGTCCTGGAGGAACCTCTCTAGCGTCATCGCTGCGTTAGACGGTGAGATGCTCCTGTTCGTTGGCGCCCTCGACTTCGCTCGGGCCGGGGCCCGCTCAGGGAGTGAGCGGATGAGACTCGATCAAGTGGGTGGTGACGATGCGGCCCGCAATCAGGTGGTCCTGGATGATGCGCTCGAGCACAGGCGGATCGCATCCGCCGTACCAGGCGCCTTCGGGATAGACCACGGCGATCGGGCCGCCTTCGCAGATGCGCAGGCAGTTGGCCTTGGTCCGCAGAATGCCGCCCTGATCCGAAAGACCCAGTTCCTTCAGCCGGCGCTTCAGGAATTCCCACGCCGCCAGCCCACGCTCCTTGTCGCAGCATTTCGGCGTGGTCTGATCGCAGCAGAGAAAGATATGCCGCCGCGCCACGGGGACGCCGATCGTCGCCAGCGATCTGTCGTTGGGATCGAGACATCAGGAATTCACAATTTACAATTGTAAATTGTAAATTTCAGAGTTCTTAGTACGCAAAACGACGTTCCGAAATGCACGCGCGTCGTCCCGTTCACGCCGTGCGCGACGGCAAAGTTCAGTCGGAAGAACGCCGCCGTGACCCAGACGCTGCCGCCGATCCCCTTGCCGAATCGCTGGTCGGCCAGCTGCGCCCGGTGATCATAAACGGTCGCGACGTCCGCGAACGCGCTCACACCGAGCTTGGCGATGTTCAGGGGCGAGGTGATTGGCACACGCACTTCGACGGAGCCGGCCACGAGGGTGTCGCCGACGGCGGTGCCGGCCTTGAAGCCGCGAAGGTTCTCCATGCCGCCGAGGATCGGCTGCAGAAACGGCGGCAGGGGCTGGTCGGACGCGGTCCGGTACACCCGGCCGACCACGACGCTCTGGCCGACGAAGCCCACATAGCCGCGGAGATCGACACTGTACTGACGATAGGCGTCCGCGCCGCTCAGCGCGAAACGATCCCAGCTCGCGCGGGCGTAGACGGCATTGCGCGCGAGGACGGGATCGATGCGCGTGTCGAACACGAGGTCGGCGCCGGTCTGCAGAAAGCGGGTGTCGTCCGCGAGGAAGTTGCACCTGTTCCGATGCCGATCGTGCCGCCGGCACGCAGCTGAGGCCAGAGATCGCGCTCGACCCTGGCCGCGAGCGCGAAGCCGATCGTCGTCCTGCTCGTAGAACGGGTGCTCGCGCCGGGACACCGACAGGCCCGCGGTGACGCGATCGAGCGGGCCTCGGTCGAAGTCCTTCTCGAGCTGCACCGCCGCGCGCTTGTCGCCGCCCCAGGTGAGCGGCATCGCGAGCCGGCTCCGCGATCCGGCGACGTTCGGCAGCGCAAAGCGCACGCCGTAGGTCCAGCCGTAGCCGTCCTCGACGTTCAGCACCGGCAAGAACATCACCGGCAGCCCGCGCCGCCGGACGGTCCGCGGCGGGGCGCCCGAGTTCTGGTCCCACTCGATCTTCACGTCGCCTTCGTCGACGACGATGACCAGGACAATCTTCGAGGCGTCGGCAATCGACGCGAACCGCTTCAGCACCTCGACGTTTCGGAACTTGCCGCTTGCGTGAAGCCGCTTCTCGACAATCGCGGTCGTGTCGGCCTCGAACGGAGCGCCCACCTGGACGTCCGCGAGGCGAAGCACTTCCTCCTCCGCGATCGCCACGTTGCCGTGGACGCGCACTTCGGCAATGACTTCTGCAGGCTGCGCCTGAGCCGGCTGTTCAGCCTGGCCGGCCAGGGCGAGCACGAAAAGGATCGGAAGCACCGCTCGACGCCGCTCAGTGCGGCTGGGGAATGCGGATCGTGGACGTCACGTCGGCACGGCGATAGTCGTGGTAGTCGAGCGCGTACTGCACGTCGAACTGCCCCACCGCCATGGCCACGGCGAATCGCATGTCGAGGGCGCGCGGCAGCCAGACATCCGGAAAGGCCTCGCCCATGGTCATCGATGCGCGGAGCTCCTCGACCTGGGCCAGCCAGCCCAATGGCAGGGCGTTGACGGTGATCGAAAGGGCCGAGAGGCCGCTGCCGACGTTGTCGAAGGTGTACTTGAGAATCTGGTGGGTTTCGGGATCGATCCACAGCGTCACGAGCGAGGCCTTGTTGAGCACGCGCTGCACCTCGCGCTGCAGCGGTTTGTCCTGTTCGGCCCGGCGGCGCTGCTCGTCGTTGCGCTCCGGCCGGTCGCTCCGCGACCGGGTCTCCTCGAACAACTTCGTCGGGTAGTACTCGACCCGGAGGACCTGGCGGCCCTCGAGCGCCTCGCGGCCGACCAGCGCGTACTTGCCGGACTCGAACTTGAAGCGCAGGAAGTACGCCGACGTGACGAACTGTGGCTCGTCCGGATCGCCGTCGAACTCCGACGGATTCTCTGCGCGCCGCTTCTCGCGCTCCTGTTCGCGGCGGACGAAGTCGGCCTCGTACTTCCGCCGGTCGCCGTCGCCGATCTCGACGCCGTTGAAGCGCAGCGGGCTGCGGACGAAGCGGCCGTCGCGCATGTACCACGTGAACTCGCGGCGGTCGCCCCACATCACGGCACGATCCGGCCCACGAAGCTCGATCACTTCGCGCTCGTCGAGGATGTACTGCTGCAGCTTCTTCCAGCTGTCGTCGCGGCGAGCCATGACGCGCTGCATGAACGCGTCGAGGTCGCTCTGCGCAGCGGCCGGCGGCATCGGCATCGACAGGACGAGCAGGAGGGATGCCGCGGTCAGCGCCTTCATGCCCTGATTAGACCCGATTACACGCCGAAAAGTTCGGGATCCCATGTCAGACCCAGCTCGCTGGGCGGCGCCATGTAGCCGACGAGCGCCGAGGCCGCGACCACCGCAGGGCTCGCCAGATACCCTTCGCCGCCGACGCCCATCCGGTTCTGCCAGTTCCGGTTGAACGATGTGATGGCGCGCTGTCCAGGCTGCAAGCGCGTCTGGACCCTGGCCGAAGCAGGGGCCGCACCACGACTCGCGAATCTGGCCGCCGACCGAGCGGAACACCTCCGCAATCGATTCACCGTCCAGGCGCGGATCGGATCGCTCGATCTGCCGCCCGACGCCGCCGGAGCCCGGGAAGACGACGAGCTCGCGCGCCGCCCGCACGACGCCGCGCCGGCGCGCCGCCCGAATCACGAGCGCGGCGGCCAGCAGGTCGTCGTAGCTGCCGTTCGTGCACGAGCCGATCATCGCCTTGTCGAATGGAATGCGTTCGCGGGCCACGTCCTCGGCCTCGAACGCGTTGCCGGGGCTGAACGGCTTGGCGACCATCGGTTGCACGGCGTCCAGCTCGAGGGTCTCGTCGATCTCGAACGACCGCGTCGGCTCCCGGCCCGAACGGTGGATAAGGCAGCTCGCTGATTCCCTTCGCTCGGTACCAGGCGTACGTCACATCGTCCGGAGCGAAGATGCCGTTCAGCGCTTCGGCCTCCGCCATCATATTCGCGATCGTGTTGCGATAGGCGATCGGCAACTGCCGGTTGGCGTCGACGAGCTCGACCGACATGCCCTGCGACTGCTTCGTACCCCAGCGCCGCAGCAGCTCGAGCACGATGTCCTTGCCGCTCACCCACGGCTGCAGGTGGCCCGTGAACAGACGCGGCGCGCCTTCGGCAGCGTGAAGTAAACGTACCCCGTCGCCCAGCCGAATCCGAGCGTCGTGGAACCAACGCCCATCCCGACGGCGCCGTAGGCGCCGTAGGCGCGGCTGTGCGAATCGGCGCCCGGGATGAACTGCCCCGGCATGATCAAGCCCTGCTCGGGGAAATAGAAGTGAAAGATGCCGTCGCCCGGCGTCGCGTAATAGGGCTTCTCGAGCCCGTTCGCGCGCGCGAACGCGCGGCCGATCGCTGTCTGCTTCTCGTCGTCGTCCCGGCCGGTGAAGACGAAGTGATCGTTGGCGATCGCCGCCTGCCGCGGGTAGATCGCATCGCCGCCGGTAATCTGGTTGAACGTGTGAATCGCAAACGGCGCTGTGCCATCGGATGCCGGCAGGAGGTCGGCGTAGACGCGCAGCGTCGTCCCGGGCCGGAGCTCGGCATCCTTGTCGACGCGATGGGCCCAGACGATCTGCTCGGTGGACGTCATCCGCCGCGCGCGATCGGGCTCCGGCCATTCGATCCGCGGAGCGGTTTCGACGGACGAACGGAATTCGCGCCGGCCGATCGCGAAGATGCCGCCCGACCGCCGAATGTCCTCCTCCTTGGGCGTCAGCGGCACCGGTTCGTACGCCTTGCCCTGCGTCTCGTTCGTGAGCCTCCGCGTCGACGGGTCGAACGACATCTCGTCGCCGTCGCGGGCATCGGCCACCGCCTCCGGGCTCTGCACCACCTCGAGGCCCAGGTTGAGCGCGTTCCGGCGAAAGATGTCGCCCATGTTGTTCCCGCAGACGACCACCATCTGCAGCCCGGCTTCTTCGGCGACGCCCTTCAGGCCGGCGGGGCTCATTTCGCGCGACGAGCCGATGGCAAATCGATCTCCCGCGACCAGGAACGTCTCGCCGCGATGGACGCGCGCGCGGAAGTCGGGCATCAGGTAGCGGAACGATCCGGCTTTCCAGCGCTCGTCGAGCGTCTCGAGGGTCTCCGAAACGCAGTCGGCGGCCGGGGTGATCTGGTCGGTATCGATCGCGTCCAGCTTCTTGCGCTTGCCGGGCACCTTCAGGTCCCAGAAGATCAGCGCCTTCCCGCGGATGACGCCCGACTGGCCGCGCGCCTCCGGCTGCGCGTCCGCTGTTCGCGCCTGGACCTCGAGGTTGCCCCCGGCTTCAGGCGTGCTGGCCGCATCGTGTGCATCACTCTCTATGGTAAGCCGCCCCGTTCACACTTCTGCCTGGCCCGATCTCGTCCGGAAACGCTGGTATCATGGAAGTCGGAGTCCATGCCCGAGTTCAAAGACGAAGCGCCGCAGCAAGGCTCGTACTCGGAAGCGGTCACGAACAACGTCCGCGTCGAGGTCGAATCGGAGCACGTGCCCCAGCGGGTCACCGCCAACGTCCTCCCGCTCAACGGCCAGTGGCTCTTCCACTACACCGTCCGCATCACGAACGAAGGCGACGAAACCGTCCAGCTGATCAGCCGTCATTGGATCATCACGCACGGCAACGGCCGCACCGAGGAAGTGCAGGGGCCGGGCGTGGTCGGCGAGCAGCCGGTGCTCGCACCCGGCGAGTCGTTTCAATACACGTCGCGGTGCCTGCTGTCGACGCCCAAGGGCTCGATGCGCGGCACGTACCAGATGGTGGCCGAGGACGGTACCTATTTCGACGTCGAGATCGCGCCCTTCACGCTTCGACGAGGTCTACACCGTTCACTAATCTTACCGAGGGGCTTCGCCCCTCGGACTCCCCGACACGCTCCTCGCGCGCCGCTGCGTCGGCGCGCTCTCGTCGCTGGCTCGCTCGCTCGCTCGCGGTGCAGGTCAGCTGGTTTTCGCGATGGCCTCGAGAGAGGCCGGCCGCACCACCTCCGCGCGCATCACTGCGGATTTCCAGCGTATTTTCCAACTGAGCTATTGGCATATCAGTTGCCCCCGATAGCGTAGTGCGGACGTTTCAGGTCCGCCTGGGGAGCCTCGGAGGCGACACATGTCTCGGCCGGTCTGGAAAGTCGTCTGGACGCTCTCGTTCGTGATCTGCGCAGTGCTGCGCGGCGCTGCACAAGGCCGCGGCGCGCCGACCTGCGATCCGCGCGCGCTCGACGCCGACAGCTACGCGCTGACGACGCGGGGAGTCGCGGAGGTGGTGCTGGAAGAGCGAACCAGCTGGTGGGACGGCTTCATCATCGGCAAACACGCCGAGGCCTTGGGCGATCTGAATTTCTCCGCGACGAGCGTCGCCGAGCACGCGCTCCGGCTCGACGACCGCAACCTGCTCGCGCACGGCATTCTCGCGCGGCAGTACGTGATCCTCGGCGAAGACGCCGAGCTCGCGGACCAGGCCTGGCGGACGGTGCTCGACCACGGCGGCGCAGTCGCCTGGACCGCGACGTTGTACAACGTCGACGCCAAGAGCTATTTCGTCCTGGCGTTCGACCGGGCGGCGCTGCGAATCTACCGGTACGGCGAGCTCGCCGGGCCTTTCGAGAAGACGATGGGGATGCCCAGGTTCGTGGGCGCCGATCGCGAGCGCTTCTGGCGCGCGCTGGGCGGCTGCATCGATGCAGACGCCAGGCCGGAAGCGGTGATTCCATGGAGTGATGTTCGCGAGATCAAGGGCGGCAACTGGGTGATCTGGTTCAAGCTGAATCGAGGGATCACGATCGCGTCAGATAACGGCAAGCGGAAGAATGTCGACGAGATCAAGGTCAATCTCCACGGGGCGACCGGCACCGTCGACGTGTACGTCACACGCGACTCCCGCGATCCTGCAAACGCGAGCATCCGGCCGGTGGGCATGGGACCGTTCGACTACAACCAGCGCGTCCGCTACACGATCGCCAAGCACGTCGACCCCGACGGACACATCAAGCTGCCGAAGGCGTCACGCTCGGCAGGCTGGTAGGCGCGAGCGATCAATCAGGCTTGCGGAACGTCCGGATCGCGTCGAGGAAGGCATCGCCGAAATCGGCGGCCTTTCTCGCGCCGACTCCATAGATGCCATGGAGATCGTCGAGCGTCCGCGGCCGGCGATCGGCCATCTCCTGCAGCGTCCGGTCGTGGAAGATGACGTAAGGCGGAACGCCCCGTTCCCGCGCCAGCCGCAGCCGTACGCCTCGCAGGACGTTGAACAGTTCGGGATCGAGCCCGAGCGGTTGCGCCGTTCGAGCGCGGGCCTTGCCTTTCAGCTTTGGCGGCACGATCTCGCGATACAAGGTGCACGCGCCGCCGCCCTTCATCAGCGACACGCCCGCAGCCGTGAGGCGAAGGACCGGGTACGGCTCTCCTTCGCGCGCGAGCATCCCGTCGGCGACGAGCTGTTCGATGAACCCGCGCACCGCCGCCGGCGATTCGCGGGCAAGGAGTCCGAACGTGGACAGCTGATCGTGATGTTGCGCCGAGATCTTGTCGCTGGCGCGTCCGACCAGCACGTCGGTCGACATGGGCAAGACCCCAGCCCTGCTTCAACCGCGCGACGCACGACAGGATCTTCCTGGCGACGGTTGTCGAATCCGGAACCTGATCGAGTTCCTTCAGGCACCAGTCGCACGCGCCGCAGCTCTGCGCTTCGAACGGCTGGCCGAAATACTCGACCAGCGATCGGTGGCGGCAGCGCGTGCTGCAGGCGTAGCGCTCCATGTCGCGGAGCAGCGCCCGAACCGTCTCGGTCAATTCGCCGCTGGCGTCGAGCAGCTGCCGCCAGCGGAGGAAATCGCCGTTCGAATAGATCAGCACGCATTCCGCGGGAAGGCCGTCGCGGCCGGCGCGGCCGGATTCCTGCTGGTAGTGCTCCGGGGACCGCGGCGCGCCCGCATGGATCACGAAGCGGACGTTCGAGCGATCGATACCCATCCCGAACGCAACGGTCGCCACCACGATGTCGACCTGCTCGTTCAGGAAGGCTTCCTGGTGCCGGGCACGGACGTCGTCCGGCAGGCCAGCATGATAGGGAACCGCTCGCAGTCCCTCGCCGGACAGCCAGTCCGCCGTCTCCTCCACCTCGCGGCGCGACAGGCAGTAGATGATGCCCGCCTCGTCCTCGTGCCGGGACAGGACGCGAAGAATCTGGCGGCGCTGATCGGCACGGCGCAGCACCCGGAACGTCAGGTTCGGACGATCGAACGCGCCGACCAGCACGAGCGGATCGCGAAGCCGCAGCTCCGCGACGATGTCTCCGCGGACGCGCTCGGTGGCGGTGGCGGTGAAGGCGTGCATCGCGACGCCGGGGAATTCGTCGCGCAGGCAGCCCGAGCTGGCGGTAGTCAGGCCGGAAGTCGTGACCCCACTGACTGATGCAGTGCGCTTCGTCGATCGCGATGAACCGGACACCGCATTCCCGCAGGATGCGGCGCAGCCGATCACCGCCCTCGCCGACGAGCCGCTCGGGCGACACATACAGCAGCCGGCATGCGTCCGCGCGGATGCCGGCCATCACCGTGTCGCGCTCGGCCGGCGTCAGCGTGCTGTTCAAGTACGCCGCGGCAACGCCATCGACTCGAAGGCCATCCACCTGGTCCTTCATCAGCGAGATGAGCGGCGACACGACCAGCGCGACGCCGCGGCGCCTCGACGCCGCCTGGTTGCTCGACCACCGCCGGCGCCTGGAAGCACAGCGACTTCCCTCCGCCGGTCGGAAGCACGACGACGCTGTCGCGGCCTTCGAGGACGGCCTGCATCGCCTCGCGCTGGAGTGGACGGAAATCCGAGAAGCCCCAGACGCGGTGCAACGCCTCCCTGAGGAGCGCGTCGGCTCCGCCAATCTGGTAATCGGGTAATCGCGTAATTGGTTGATCGATTTCTCGGATTGAGTGATGGCGTGTCAGGCACGAGTGGCGTGACTCAATCGATTACCAGATTACCCAATTACCCGATTACCCGATTCGCTGAGGGTATTTCGAAGCGATGTACGCATCGACAAGTCGCTGGAATTCTGCCGCGAGCTCCTCGTAGGTGCCGCGCAGCGTCGTGACGTGCTCGCCGTCGATGTAGATCGGACAGTTGGGCGCCTCGCCGGTGCCGGGCAGGCTGATGCCGATGTTCGCGGCCTTCGATTCGCCCGGACCGTTGACCACGCAGCCCATCACCGCGAGCGTCATCGTCTCGACGCCCTCGTAGCGGGTCTTCCACTCGGGCATCCGCTCGCGGACGTAGCCCTGAATGCGCTCGGCCAGCTCCTGGAACGTCGAGCTGGTCGTGCGGCCGCAGCCCGGGCACGCCGTGACGCTCGGCGAGAACGAGCGCAGGCCCAGCGCCTGCAGCAGCTCGCACGCCGCGTAGACCTCTTCGCGCCGATCGCCGCCGGGCCGCGGCGTGAGCGAGACGCGGATCGTGTCGCCGATGCCCTCGTCGAGCAGGACGCCCATCGCCGACGCCGACCACACCAGCCCCTTGACGCCCATGCCGGCTTCGGTCAGCCCGAGATGCAGCGGCTGATCGGTCGCGCGCGCAAGCGCGCGGTAGACGGCGATCAGATCGCGCGGCCGCGACGTCTTGCACGAGATGATGATCTGGTCCTTCCGCAGGCCGCTGTCGATCGCCAGCGCCGTCGACTCGACCGCCGAGAGGACCATGCAGTCGTTGATGATCTCCTCGGACGTCTTGCCGAGATTGCGGTCGGTGTTCTCCTGCATCTTCGCGACGACGAGCTCCTGGTTGAGCGAGCCGCCGTTGACGCCGATCCGGACCGGCTTGCCGCGATCGACCGCCACCTTGCAGATCGTCGCGAACTGCTCGTCGCGGCGCCGGCCGGTGCCGACGTTGCCGGGATTGATGCGGTACTTGTCGAGCGCCTCGGCGCACGCCGGGAAACTTGGTCAGCAGCAGGTGGCCGTTGTAGTGGAAGTCGCCGATGAGCGGCGCGGTGCAGCCGGCGTCGAGCATGCGCTGCTTGATCTCGGGCACCGCGGCCGCCGCCTCGGGGACGTTGACGGTGACGCGCACCATCTCCGATCCGGCTTCCGCGAGCTCGATGCACTGCGCCGCCGTCGCGCGCGCGTCGGCCGTATCGGTCATCGTCATCGACTGGACGACGACCGGCGCGCCGCCGCCGACCTGGACGCGGCCGACCTTCACGCCGACGGTCTTGTGGAGCTTGATCAGTGACACCGGTTCAGCTGCGCGATCGCGTTGCAGTGCTCTGCGATGCGGCCGCATCGAGAACGCGAATTTCTCATGATAGCATCGTGCCTCATGCGCGCCATTGTCGTTCGCGAGTTCGGCGGCCCCGACGTCATGCGGGTCGAAGAGCGTCCGACGCCGAAGCCGGGGCCGGGCGAAGTGCTGGTGCGCGTCCACGCGGCCGGCGTCAACCCGGTGGACGCGTACATCCGCAGCGGCACCTACGCGCGCAAGCCGACGCTGCCCTACGTGCCCGGCTCCGACGGCGCCGGCGAGGTCGAGAGCGGTCGGCGCCGACGTCACCGGCTTCAAGCACGGCGATCGCGTCTACATCGCGGGCGACAACGTGACGCGCTCGGCGCCGGGCACGTATGCCGAGTACGCGATCTGCGCGCCGACGCAGCTGCATCGGCTGCCGCCGACGCGTCACGTTCGGCCAGGGCGCGGCGCTCGGCGTGCCCGTACGCGACGGCGTACCGCGCGCTGTTCTACCGCGCCAACGCGCGGCCGGGCGAGACCGTGCTCGTGCACGGCGCGACCGGCGGCGTCGGCATCGCGGCCGTGCAGATCGGCAAGATGCACGGCATGCGCGTCCTCGCCACCGGCGGCACCGAGCGCGGCCTCGAGCGTCGTGCGCGAGCACGGCGCCGACGCGGTCTTCAATCATCGCGAAGACGGACTACCTCGCAGGCGATGTCAGGCCGCGACCGGCGGGCAAGGCGTCGACATCGTCCTGGAGATGGCCGCGCACATCAACCTCGACAAGGATCTCGGCGCTGCTCGCGCGCAACGGCCGCGTCGTCGTCATCGGCAACCGCGGCCGCGTCGAGATCGATCCGCGGCAGGCGATGGCGCGCGACGCCGCGATCCTCGGGATGACGCTGTTCAACGTGACGCCCCGCCGAGCTCGACGGCGATCCACGCGGCCATCGGCGCCGGGCTGGCCTGCGGCGCGCTGCAGCCCGGTCGTCGGCCGCGAGATGCCGCTCGAGCGAAGCGCCGCGCGCGCACGAGGCCGTGCTCGAGCCGGGCGCGCTCGGCAAGATCGTGCTCGTGGTTTAAACGATATGCGGCGGCCTTTCAGGACCGTCGGCCCTCAGGTCGACGAAAAGGAGAACGCAATGAAAATGCGGTCGTTGATCCTTGCCGCCGTGGCGATCGTGGCGCTGGCCACGTCCGCGGCGGCGCAGAACGTGACGAAATACGTGCGCTATCAGGCCGGCAACACGACGTCGTACGGCATCCTCGAGGGCGACACGATCCGCGAGCTCCAGGGATCGATCTTCGAGAACGCGAAGCCGACCGGCCGGACGCGCAAGCTGGCCGAGGTGAAGCTGCTCGCGCCGGTCGATCCGAAGAAGGTGATCGCCGCCGGCCTCAACTACAAGAGCCACATCGGCGAGCAGCCCGCGGCAAAGTACGTCGGCCTCTTCGCGAAGCTGCCATCGTCGATCATCGGCCACGAAGAGAACATCATCTATCCGGCCGACGCGACCGACCTGCACTACGAGGCCGAGATCGTCGTCGTCATCGGCAAGCGCGCCAGCAACATCACCGAGGCGCAGGTGCCGCAGTACATCTTCGGCGTCACCGCCGGCAACGACGTCAGCGAGCGCGCGTGGCAGAAGCAGGACATGCAGTGGTTCCGCGCCAAGGCGTCCGACACCTTCGGCCCGATGGGGCCGTCGCTCGTGACCGGCCTCGACTACAACAACCTGAACCTGATCGGCCGCCACAACGGCAAGGTGGTCCAGGAGACGAACACGAAGCTGTTGATCTTCTCGATCCCGTACATCGTCAGCTACGTCAGCCGCTACGTCACGCTCGAACCTGGCGACGTCATCTTCACCGGCACCCCGGGCGTGACGCAGGCGATGAAGCCCGGTGATACATTCGAGGTCGAAGTGCAGGGCGTCGGCGTGCTGCGCAACCGGATCGTCGCCGCCGAGCCAGGCCAACCGGTCAGGACAGTGACACACGCCAGGCGGACCGATGCCGGGAACAACCAGGCGCACCTGACGGTCCGCGACTACTGACCCATCGAAAGGATTACATGCGCACATTTCTGATTCTCGCGATGTTGACAGGAGCTGCCGCGATGGCCGCGGCACAGAAGACGATTCCGCCGCCCGACGACGTCAAGGCGGCGCCGGCCGACGCCAAGAAGACGTCGAGCGGCCTGGCCTACAAGGTCCTCACGCCTGGCAAGGGCAAGCAGCACCCCACGGGGACGAGCGAAGTGACCGTCCACTACACCGGCTGGACGACCGACGGGAAGATGTTCGACAGCTCGGTCGCGCGCGGCGAGCCGACGTCGTTCCCGCTGAACCAGGTGATCAAGGGCTGGACCGAAGGCGTGCAGCTGATGGTCGAAGGGGAGAAGACGCGCTTCTGGATTCCCGAGCCGCTCGCCTACGAAGCGGCCGGGCCGCCGGCGCCGTTCGGGCATGCTCGTGTTCGACATCGAGCTGATCAAGATCCAGTAAGACGCTGCGGCTGGTGGCCGGCGGGCTGGTAGGCATCAACCCTACCGGCCCGGCCTGCCCAACCCGGCCGGCTTGCCCCGCCCGGCGCCGGCGAATCCGGTCGTTAATCCGGCGGCTCGCCTTCTGGAATCGATCGGCCAGCGCGCGTTTCGCGTCTTCCGGGCACCGGGCCGATGCGCGACCAGCTCGCCTGCGCCTGACGCAGTTCCTCCGCCGCCGCCCGCGCGCGGCTGTCTTCGTCGGCGCGGCCGCCGATCGTGTTGGCGGCCAGCGCTTCCTTCAACATCGCCGCGAGCCGGACGGTCGGCGACATCGCCGCGTCGTCTCGGCCGGCGCCGAGGCCGGGCCGGCGAATCGACGTCGCGAGATCTTCGACGCGGCGGACGAGCGCTTCCATGCGCTTGCGATTGGCGTCGGGATCGAGATCGGTGCCGGCAAACGCCGCCGGCCAGCGCGCGAGACGCGCGGCGAAGGCGTCGGCGAACCGGCGGTCGAGCGCCTGCGCGCGCTCGGGATCGACGCCGCGCGCCGCAATCTCCTGCTGCCAGCGCCCGCGAAGCGTGCGTACCTTGGCAGCAGTCGGCCGGTGCGGCGCGCGCGGCTTCGGCCGAGCCGTCCGATTCACCGCAGGCGCGAGGGCGGCCAACTCGTCGCAGATGGCCTCGCGGGCGGCGACGCGTTCGGCGCGCGCGATGTCGTGCCGCTGGGCGTAGCGCGTGAAGAACTTGTCGCACGCCGCGCGAAACCGCTGCCAGACCGCTTCCGATCGGCTCTTCTTGACCGGCCCGACCGTCTTCCACTCGTTCTGCAGCCGCCGAATCTCGGCGGCGGCCGGCTCCCAGTCGGACGAATCGGCCAGCGCTTCGGCGCGGACGCAGAGCGCGTCCTTCTTCGCGAGGTTCTCGGCCCACATCTTCTTGCGCTGCGCGAGATCGTCGTGCCGCCGCGTGAAGAACCGATCGCACGCGGTGCGGAAGCGATCCCAGATCGCCTTCTCGCGTCCGCGCGACACCGGGCCAATCGCCTTCCACTCGGCCTGCAGCCGCTTGATCTCCTCGGCGGTCTGGATCCAGCTGGTCGACTCGGCGAGCGCCTCGGCCTTCTCGCAGAGGGCGATCTTCCTGGCGAGGTTCTCGGCGCGCGCCTGCGCCTCGACGGCGAAATGCGACTTCGCACTTCGTCCAGACCTCGTCGTGCGCCGTCTTGAACCGGCGCCACAACGCATCGGCCTGCGGGCGCGGCACGTCGGCGACCTTCTTCCACTGCTCCTGCAGCGACCGCACTTCGCGCGCGATCGCCTCGGCGTCGTCGAGCGCTCGCAGCGCTTCCATCTTCGCGATGAGCTGTTCCTGGACGCCGACATTGGCCCACCGCTGCCAGTCGTCGGCTTCGCGAAGCTCGAGCACCTTGGGCGTCAGCCCGTCCTGCGCCGCCCTGCAGCCGCCGCGCGACCTCCTCGAAATCCTGGCGGCTGGGCAGCGGCGGAATCGCGTTGAGCGCGGTCCGCACGTCGCGAAGCGCGCGGTCGGCGGCTTTGAGCGACAGGTCCGTCCTGGCGATCAGCGGCTCGACGCGGCCGAGCAGGTTGTGCAGCCGGGCCAGCGCCTCGCGGCGCGCGCGCTGCTCCGCCTCGCGGGCTTCGGCGAGCCGCGCGCGGCGCTCGGCCTCCTGCTTCTCGTGCTCTTCGACCTCGCGCGCCCGCTGCGCCGCGAGCTCCTGCCGCCGGCGCTCGGCTTCCTCGGCGCGCGGTCGCGTTCGCTTCCGTGCTCGGCGCGGCGGCGCTCTTCGGCTTCGGGATCCTCGCCAGCGGGGCAGCTGATCGCCGCTGCCAGGATGTCTTCGACGGCATCTGAGGCGTTTCAGACACACTCCTATCCTCCGCCAGCGGTTACGCGCGGCGGCCGCCACGGCCGCCTCGGTCTTCGAGCGCGCCGCCTGCTCGCGTGCGGCGCGCTCCTCTGCCTCTCGCAGGATGCCGCGCGCGCGCTTGGCCGGCCGCCTTGTTCCGGCCGCGGGACGCCACCTGCTCGAGCTCGGCGCGATCCGCGATGACGTCGACGGCCGGCGAGCGCCGTGTCCTTGAACTCGCTGTTCATCGCGACCGCGAGAATCTCGGCGTGCTCCGATCGTTCACGCAGGCGCTCGAACGCCGCGCGGCGGACGGCCTCGCTCGACGCGTGCCGCGCGATCGAGCCGAGCGAGTGCGTGTCGCTCGTGCGCGACAGCGCGCGCAGCGCGACGATCTCGCGGCCGGCGGTCTTGGCGACCTGCGCCAGCATGCGCGGCATCGCGCGATCGCGTCGACGGCATCGAGACTGTCGGACTCGCGCCGTGCCCTCGAACGCCTCGAGCGCCAGGTCGCGCAGCATGCTCGAGGGCCGCCGCCGCGCACGCTCTCGTCCGCATCGTCGCGGGCAATGCCGCCGAGCGCCGCCGGCGTCCATCAGCTTGCCGACGGCGGCGCGGCGGACACGCGGGTCCTCGTCCTCGCGCGCCATCGCGGCAATCGTCTCGCGGTCGTCGAGCGGAATCTCGGCGACGTACGACAGTCGGACGGCCGGATCAGGATGCTTGTGAGCGGGTCTGCGTGCGGAATCGGTCGAGCAGCGTCATCGCGGGGCTCCAGCCTGGTCGCGGCGACCAGCTTGTGGCGGCACCGGGCGCGACGTTTCCGCCCGTGCCAGGAGACAAACCATGTCATTCTAGTCGTCATTGGACGCCGTGCCGGACGGCGCGGTTGCAGCTTTTTCCTGACAAATGTCTTTATCTCCAAAAATGCGGATCCGGCGGCAGCTCTAGTGCTCGCTTGTGGGATTGGAACGACAGCCTGCGACAAGCTCGGACTCGGTGACGAGGATCCGACGTCTCCGTCGCCCGTCACGCCAGGTACACCTATTCGTTACACCGCGGTCGGCGCGAGCGACGTGGTCGGCTACGGATCGAGCGCGCCTTGCCTGGTGCTTTTCGGGGATTGCCCCGAGAGCAAGGGGTATGTGTTCGTCGCGGCCGGCCGCCTCAGGTCCGACGGCTACACCGTGACGGTCACCAATCGCGGCATTCCGACCGCCACGATCAGCCGGCTTTTCAGCAGCTCGGCGTGCAGTACGGGCAGCCGGTCTTCGGCAACATGCTGGACGGCGAGCTGCCCGTTCGTGCCGCGCGACTCGACCGTCGTCACGATCTTCGCCGGCGGGAACGACGTGAACGTGATCACGGCCGCCCTCGGCGGCGGCGCGGGCGCGGGGAATCAGACGGCCTTCGTCGATCAGCAGGTCCAGAATTTCGCCACCGACTACCGGCGCTGGTCGACGGCATCCGCGATCGTATTGGCGCCTCGGGGCGCGATCATTGCGCTCAACCTGCCCAATCTCTCCCGACTGCCGTACGTCGCCAGCGCCCCGCTGCCGCAGCGGCAGGCCGTTCAACGGGCGGCGGTCGGCATGACGACGACGGCAATCAACCCGATGGCGGCACGAGGCGTGAGGGTGATCGACTTGATGTGCCTCGCGGCGCTCTATTCGCCGGCGTCGCTGTCGTCGGATGGCTTCCACCCGAGCGATGCCGGTTACGCGCTGATTGCCGCCGAGGTCGTCCGCGCGGTGACGGCTTCGTCGTTTCCCGCCCCGCAGGCGAGCTGCCCGCAGATGACGATGTGAACTTCGAGGCCGCGCTCGATCGCATTCGCGAAGGCTTGCAGCGGTCCGCTGCCCGGCGCCGCCGCGCAGGATCTGCTGACGCCGATCCCGCGGCGTGAGTGGCCGCAGAACTGGAATCCGGCGCGGATTCGGCACGCGGCCGGCCTCCTGCTGCTCTTCCCGATCGACAGCCGCGCCCACATCGTGCTGACGCTCCGGTCCGATGCGCGTGCGTCACGGCGGCCAGGTGTCGATGCCAGGCGGCGTCGTCGAACCGGGCGAGACCTTCGAGCAGGCGGCGCTGCGTGAAGCGCACGAGGAAGTCGGCCTCGCGCACCGAGGACGTGCGAGATCCTCGGCGCGCTGACGCCGATCGACATCCCGGTCAGCGGCTTCCGGCTGCACCCGATCGTCGCCGCGCGCCGCCGCAGCGGCCGGCACTCCTTCCGGCCGACGCCGAGGTCGCGCGCATCCTCGAAGTGGACCGTCGAGACACCTGTTCGACCGGGAGGCAGTCGCGTGGCGCGCCGATGACGCGCGACGGCGCGACGCGCGAACGTGCCGTGCCTCCCGGCCGGCGGCGCCGAAATCTGGGGCGCGACGGCGATGGTCCTCGCCGAGTTCCTGACGATCCTCGGCTGGCAAGGGCCAACAGTCGACAGTCACAGTCGGCAGTCAACAGTCGGCAGAAGACTGACGCTGAAGACTGACGACTGCTGACGTGTCGACTGATTAGTTGTCGTAATACAGATAGAACTCGTGCGGATGCGGCCGCAGCCGGATCGGATCGAGCTCCTTCTCGCGCTTGTAGTTGATCCAGGTCTGGATCAAGATCGTCGGTGAACACGTCGCCCTGCAGCAGGAACGCGTGATCCTGCTCGAGCGCGTCGATCGCTTCCTCGAGCGATCCCGGGGTCGTGCGGATGCCCATGTGCTTCATCTCTTCGCGGCTCATCTCGTAGATGTCGCGATCGAGCGGCTCGCCAGGACTGATCTTGTTCTGGATGCCGTCGAGCATCGCCATCAGCATCGCCGACCACGCGAGGTAGCCGTTGCAGCTCGGATCCGGGCAGCGGAACTCGAGCCGCTTGGCCTTCGGGCTCTTCGAGTACATCGGAATGCGGATCGCCGCCGACGGTTGCGCGCCGACAGCGCGAGGTTGACCGGCGCTTCGAACCCGGGAACCAGGCGGCGATAGGAGTTGGTGGTCGGCGCGGCGAACGCGAGGATCGCCGGCGCATGCTTCAGCAGGCCGCCGGCCGCGTAGAGGCCCGATGTCGCTGAGGCCGGCATAGCCGTTGCCGGCGAAGAGCGGCTTGCCGCCCTTCCAGAGCGACATGTGCGTGTGCATGCCGCTGCCGTTGTCCTCGAAGATCGGCTTCGGCATGAACGTGACGGTCTTGCCGTGGCGCGTCGCGACGTTCTTGCAGATGTACTTGTACCACATGAACTGATCGGCCATCTTGACAGCGGCTGGAACTGCATGTCGATCTCGCTCTGGCCGGCCGTCGCCACCTCGTGATGGTGCGCCTCGACGACGATGCCGACCTTCCGCATCTCGTGCGACCATCTCGCCGCGCAGATCGTGGTAGGTGTCGGTCGGGCTCACCGGGAAGTAGCCGCCCTTGAAGCTCGGCTTGTAGCCGAGGTTCGGCTCCTCGATCCGCGCCGTGTTCCAGGCGCCCTCCGTCGAATCGATCTCGTAGTAGCCGCGGTGCTGGTTCTGCTCGTAGCGGACCTCGTCGAAGATGAAGAACTCGGGCTCGGGGCCGATGTAGCAGGTGTCGGCGATGCCGGTCTGCTTCAGGTACGCCTCCGCCTTGCGCGCGACGTGCCGCGGATCGCGGCTGAACTCCTTGCCGGTCACCGGATCGACGACGTTCGCGATGACGCTGATCGTCGGCTTGGCGAAGAACGGATCGATCGCGGCCGTCGCGGCATCGGGCATCGCCAGCATGTCCGATTCGTGGATGCCCATCCAGCCGCGAATCGACGACCCGTCGAAGCCGAGCCCCTCCGTGAAGGTATCGGCGTCCCACAGATCGATCGGAAACGAGCAGTGCTGCCAGCTGCCGAGCATGTCGACGAACTTGAGATCGACCATGTCGGCGTCGTGCTTCTTGGCGAGCTTGAAGAAATCGTCAGGCGCCATATGTCGACTCCCTTCGGTGAGGCCGGAAGCATAGCGCGTTCAGCGGGCAGGCGGGCGTTGTTCAGGTGATGCTGATTTCGTGCCTAAGATGCACGGCTGGGACATCATTATGCACTTTTATTGGGTTTGAGGCGCATTTTTAACGATATTTCCTGCGTTTCCGGCAGAGTTCGTGTGATAATTCTCACACTTCTGCGCGACTGGGATATGATCCCGCGTTTTCAGGATCGGGCCGGCAGGTCGCCTGTTTCAAAGAGGGGGGACGATGGGTTCCGCGGTGATGGTGGAAGCGATACACGCAATCAGGGATTTTTCGGTCACGAAAGGGAAGGACCCGGCCGAGCCGCGCAGCGGGAACGTGTTCGGCAGCCTGGTGTTCAACGACGCGGAACAGGAGAAGCGCCTCCCGAAGCCCGCCTATCACGCCCTGCGCCGCACGATCACGCAGGGCGCAGCCGCTCGACGCGTCGGTCGCCGACGCCGTCGCGTCCGCGCTGAAGGACTGGGCGGTCGAGCACGGCGCGACGCACTACACGCACTGGTTCCAGCCGCTGACCGGCATCACCGCCGAGAAGCACGACTCGTTCCTCGACGCCGACGGCGAACGGCAAGGCGGTCGCCGAGTTCTCCGGCAAGGAGCTCGTCAAGGGCGAGCCCGACGCCTCGAGCTTCCCGTCGGGCGGCATGCGCTCCACCTTCGAGGCGCGCGGCTACACGGCGTGGGATCCGACCAGCCCGCCGTGGCTGCTGAAGACCGGCGGCGCGGTCACGCTGGTCATCCCGACCGCGTTCGTGAGCTGGACCGGCGAAGCGCTCGACAAGAAGACGCCGCTGCTGCGCTCGATGGAAGCGCTCTCCAAGCAGGCGGTGCGCGTCCTGAAGCTGTTCGGCTCGACGGCCGAGCGCGTCGTCACGACCTGCGGCCCCGAGCAGGAATACTTCCTGATCGATCGCTACTTCTACCTGTCGCGTCCCGATCTCATCAACGCCGGCCGCACGCTGTTCGGCGCCAAGCCGCCGAAGGGCCAGGAGCTCGAGGATCAGTACTTCGGCGCGATCGCCGATCGCGCGATGGCGTTCATGTCGGACGTCGAGACGCGAGCTCTACAAGGTCGGCGTGCCGGTGAAGACGCGCCACAACGAGGTGGCGCCGAGCCAGTACCGAGATCGCGCCGGTCTTCGAGAACGCCAACCTCGCCACCGATCATCAGATGATGACGATGGAGACGATGCGGCGGACCGCGCCGAAGTACGGGCTGGCCTGCCTGCTGCACGAGAAGCCGTTCGCGGGCGTCAACGGCTCGGGCAAGCACCTCAACTGGTCGATGAGCGACGACGAGGGGCACAACCTGCTCAGCCCGGGCGCGAACCCGCACGACAACATGCAGTTCCTGGTGTTCTGCACCGCCGTGCTGCGCGCCGTCAACAAGTGGCAGGGCCTGCTGCGCGCCATCGATCGCCAGCGCCGGCAACGATCACCGCCTCGGCGCCAACGAAGCGCCGCCGGCGATCCTCTCGGTCTTCCTCGGCGACATGCTGACCGACATCTTCGAGCAGATCGAGAAGGGCGGCGCCAAGTCGACCAAGCACGGCGGCACGCTCGACACCGGCGTCATGGTGCTGCCGAAGCTGCCGCGCGACGCCGGCGACCGCAACCGCACCAGCCCGTTCGCCTTCACCGGCAACAAGTTCGAGTTCCGCGCGGTCTCGTCGAACCAGAGCATCGCCTACCCGAACATCGCGCTGAACGTGGCCGTCACCGAGTCGCTCGACTACATGGCGACCGAGCTCGAGAAGGCGGTCAAGGGCGGCAAGAAGATCGAGCAGGCCGCCGCCGAGCTGCTGCCGAAGGTGATCAAGGAGAACAAGCGGATCATCTTCAACGGCAACAACTACTCGGAGGAGTGGGAGAAGGAAGCCGGCAAGCGCGGGCTGCTGAACCAGAAGAACACGGTCGACGCGCTGCCGCAACCTGATCGCCAAGGACGTCGTCGCGATCTTCGAGAAGTACAAGGTCCTCAACGAGCGCGAGCTGCACGCCCGCTACGAGGTCATGGTCGAGACCTACAACAAGACCGTCAACGTCGAGGGCCAGCTGATGGTGCTGATGGCCAACCGCTACATCCTGCCGGCGGCGCTCGAGTACCAGAAGCAGGTCGCGCAGAGCGTCGCGGCCGTGAAGGCGGCGGGCGGCAAGTCGACCGAGGGCGAAGAAGGTGCTCGACCAGGTGATCAAGCTGACCGACGAGCTGAAGCGCCGCACCGACAAGCTGCAGAAGGCGCTCGAGCACGAGAGCAACGGTTCGGCCGAAAAGCACGCCAAGCACTTCCGCGACGCGGTGGTCCCGGCGATGGCGGCGCTGCGCGACAGCGGCGATGCCCTCGAGTGCATCGTCCCGCACGAGCTCTGGCCGCTGGCGACCTACCGCGAGATGTTGTTCATCAAGTAGACCGAGTAGCGAGCGCAGAGGCAGAGCTCTGCGTCGCCATGCGTCTGCGCCTCTGCGTTCTCTACGAAGCTGCAGCGTCTTCGTCGTAGCAGTAGCCGTTCCCGACCATCTCCAGCGTCACGCTTCCAGTTGGCGCGAACGCCGGGTAGTCAAACGTCCAGCGCGCGCTCGCGACGGACCCGTCGACCGGCGTCACCGGCTTCCCGCCGCGGCGCAGGATCAGATTCGTCAGGCCATTGGTCGAACCCTTCACCGGCGTGATGCCAATGGTCACGCGCTGCCGCTGCGCGGCCTGGTAGTTCGGCTGCGGCGGCGCCTGCTTCTTCCGGACCGCCTGCCACACTTCGTACGCGACCTGCTTGTAGGGCGTGTACATCGCGATCGCGAAGTCGTCGTTCTTGCAGAGCCCGCTGTCCCAGAAGACGCACGGCGGGTCGTCGCCGCCCTGCTTGCCGCATTCGATGGCGTGGTAATAGCTCTCGGGGCTGAGCGCCGCGATTCCCTTCGACCAGGGCGGCTCCGCGTTGGCGCGCGGCTGCGCTCGAACTTGTGCGGCCGCCGGCGACAGCGCGGCGGCGAGGATGCGATCAGGTGCGCATGGCGCGAGTATACCGGACGAGCGACGGAGGTGCGAGGCAACGGATTACAACGGAGCGAGCATCGGCGGAGACGACATCGATGATCTGATCTCGCGTCCCTGCGGTACAATCCTCGATCTCGTCGCGGTACATCACCGCGAGGATCCCATCGGTGGCCAAACGCCGGACGCCTACAGCGCAATCGCTGTTCGACAAACTCGACGAGCCTGAAGCGCCCGCGAGCGGCGGACGCGACGCGGCGATCCGTTCGTCGCTTGCTCGGCGGCGGCGGCGCCGGGGTCGACCGACAACGTCGCGCTCCACGAGGCGGCGCAGTCGCGCTACCTGAACTACGCGCTGTCGGTGATCACGTCGCGCGCGCTGCCCGACGTGCGCGACGGGCTGAAGCCGGTGCAGCGCCGCATCCTCTACACGATGTGGCAGCAGAACCTGACCGCCGACGTCAAGCACGCGCAAGTGCGCCAAGGTGGTCGGCGACGTGATGGGCAGCTACCACCCGCACGGCGACGCGGCGCTCTACGAAACGCTGGTGCGGATGGCGCAGCCGTTCTCGCTGCGCTATCCGCTGGTCGACGGCTCGGGCAACTTCGGCTCGCTCGACGGCGATCAGCGCCGCGGCGATGCGCTACACCGAGTGCCGGCTGGCGCGGATCAGCGACGAGATGCTCACCGAGATCGAGCAGACGACCGTGCCATTTCCGGCCGAACTACGACGGCACGAAGACCGAGCCGGTCGTGCTGCCCGGCGCGCATCCCGAACCTGCTCGTCAACGGCACGACCGGCATCGCGGTCGGGATGGCGACCAACATCCCGCCGCACAACCTCGGCGAGGTCTGCACCGCGCTCATCAAGCTGCTCGACAACGAGGACATCGGCACCGCGCAGCTGTGCCGCTACATCAAAGGGCCCGACTTCCCCACCGGCGGCCAGATCCTGAACTCGCCGGAGGAGCTGAAGGAGATCTACAAGACCGGCAGCGGCGGCATCCGCCTGCGCGGCACGTGGGACATCGGGCCGGAAACGCGCTCGACCAAGACGATCTACATCGACAGCGTGCCGTACACGGTGAACAAGGCGCAGCTCGTCGAGCGGATCGCCGACGTCGTGCTGTCGCCGCAAGCTGCCGCAGCTCCTCGACGTCAAGGACCTGTCGACCGAGGACGTCCGCATCGCGCATCGAGATGAAGAAGGACGCCGACGAGAAGATGATCATGGCGTACCTCTTCAAGCACACGCCGCTGCAGATCAACTTCGCCGTCAACCTGACCTGCCTGATTCCGACCGAGAACCCCGAGGTCGGCCGCCCGGAGCGCCTCGATCTGAAGCAGATCCTCTGGCACTTCCTGCACTTCCGCCTGGAGGTGGTGACGCGCCGGCTCGAGCACGAGCTGGCGGCGCTCAAGAAGCGCATCCACATCCTCGAGGGGTTCGAGGCGGTCTTCGACGCGCTCGACGAGATCATCAAGATGATCCGCAAGTCGGACGGCAAGGCCGACGCCGCCGAGAAGATCATGAAGCGGTTCGACCTCGACGCCGAGCAGACCGACGCGATCCTCGAGCTGAAGATCTACCGCCTGGCGCGGCTGGAGATCCTGATCATCCGCAACGAGCTCGAGGAGAAGCGGAAGCGCGCCCGGCAGATCGGCGACGCTGCTCAAGGACGAGGACAGCCGCTGGAAGCTGGTCCGCACGGAGCTGGAGGAGGTCCAGCGGCAGTACAGCGACGGCAAGGCCGACAAGCGGCGGACGCTCATCGCCAGCGACAGCGAGCGAGCCCGAATACTCCGCCGACGACTTCATCGTCGAGGAAGACAACGTCGTCATCGTGTCGCGCGACGGCTGGGTGAAGCGGCAGAAAGAGGTGAAGGACCTGACGACGACCCGGCTGCGCGAGGGCGATGCGGTGCTGGCGGCGTTCGCCGGCAGCACGCGCGCGACCTGCGTGTTCTTCACGCAACTTCGGCGTGGCGTACACCGTGCCGCGATCATCGACGTGCCGGCGTCGACCGGCTACGGCGAGCCGATTCAGCGGCTGTTCAAGCTGAAGGACGGCGAGCGCGTCGTCGCGGCGATGAGCCTCGACCCGCGCGCCGCCGGCGACATCGCGCCGCCGAAGAAGAACCCCGAGGCGCCGCCGCCGGTTCACGCGGTGGCGGTCACGAGCGACGGCTACGCGCTGCGGTTCGGGCTCGAGGCGTTCGTCGAACCGTCGCACGCGCGCCGGCCGCCGGTATGCGCGTCCGTCCGGAGGCGCCGAGGTGGTCGGGGTGTCGCAGGATCACCGGCCGCGAAATCGCTGATCGCCGCCACCGCCGACGCGCGCGGCCTGCTCTGCCGGGCCGACGAGGTCAACTTCCTGTCGGGGCCCGGGCGAGGGGTGATCCTCATCAAGCTGGCGTCGAAGGACGACCGCGTCCTCGGCTTCATCGCCTCGACCGGCGACCGCGATCTGCTGACCGTCGAGACCAGCCGCGGCGCGGAACAGACGATCAGCACGGCGAAATACGAGGTGACCGGCCGCGGCGGCAAGGGGCGCGAGCTCCTGCAGCGCGGCCAGTTCACCCGCGATCGTCTGGCCGATGCCGGACGCGCCGCCGCCGCTCTCGGGTGAAGTAGAATAGGATCGTTCGTCAACCGGTCCGAGTTCGACTGCTGCGCAACAGTGAAGCTGCGTCGTAGGCTCGGGCCCTCGGCGGAGGCCCGTGGCCGCTGCGAGACTGCTGCAGTGTCCGGCCCTACGGTCAAGCCGGCATCGGTGGCACGACTCGGTGCCTCGACACCTTCATCCACTGAAGGAAGATCCGTTTGTCCCCACAAGAACGCGTGAACATCGCCGTATTCGTCGACTTCGACAACATCGAGATCGGCGTCCGCACCACCCTCAACGAACATTTCGACGTCGGCGCCGTGCTCGAAGCGCTCAAGGAGCGCGGCGAGGTCGTCACCAAGGTCGCCTACGCCGACTGGACCCGCGCCGGCGAGTACAGCCGCGCGCTCACCCAGCACGCCATCCGGCTGGTCCAGCGCAACCTGACGCCCGGCGGCGACAAGAACGGCGCCGACATCAACCTGGCGCTCGACGCGCTCGAGATGGCGTTCACCCACCCGCACATCAACGCCTACGTCATCGTCGGCGGCGACAGCGATTTCCTGTCGCTCGTCGAAAAGCTCAAGCAGTACGACAAGAAGGTGTTCGTCGTCGGCGGCCGCGCGTTCACGAGCGTCATCCTGCAGCGCAACTGCCACGAGTTCATCGCCTACGAGAACCTGATGCGGAAGGCCGTCAGCCAAGGGCGGCCGGCCGGCGCAGACCGGCGGCGTCGTCGCCCATCGCGCAGGCGTTTCCGATCGTCCGCCGCGCGCTGAAGATCCTCGCCGATCGCGAGGTGACGCCGCAGACCGGCCTGCTCAAGAGCACGCTGCTGCAGCTCGACTCCACCTTCTCCGAGCGGAACTACGGCGCCTCGTCGTTCCTCGACTTCGCCGAGAAGCTCGCCAAGGCCGGCCTCGTGCAGCTGAAGCATTCCGGCCGCAGCGTGATGGTCGAGCTGAGCGACAAGCCCGTCGAGGACGCAGAAGGTGCGTCCCTCGACTGCGCCGGGAGGCCTGAGCGAGAGCGAAGGGCACGCAGGCACAGCGATGGGCAATCCGCTGACCGACAGGTCCGCTCATCCAACGTCGTGCAGGCCTTCAAGCCCGCCGGCGACCAGGCCATCCGGCCTGCCGGTGACCAGGCCTCCAGGCCTGCCGGCGATCAGGATCAGACCTCCGGTCGAAGTGATCGGCGACACTGCCGAAGGCGTGAAAGCGGCGGGCCGGGTGATCGCCGCCGCGACCAGCGCACGATGGCCGATGTATCTGCGGAACATGAAACAGATCCTGCGCGCCGGCGGCTTCGACGAGCGGCGCTACGGCTTCGGCGGTCTGATGGATCTGCTGCGCGCGTGCCAGAAGGACGGCCTGATCCGGATGGAGCGCGATCGGCGCGGCGGCCTTCGTGTGTTCCAGGGCGGCCAGCTGCCGCGGCAGGCCGGAGGCGCCGCAGCGTTCCGTCGAACCGGTTGGCGAAGCGATCGCCGAAGTCGTGGAGGCGGGCGAGGTCGACGCGGTGTTCGAGGCGGTGGAGACCGGCTCCGAGGCGGATTCGAAGTCGAGCCGCAGCCGCGCGACGATTGTCGACACGACGGCCGAGATGCTCGCGCGCGCAGCCGGCAAGGGCAAGCGCGCGCCACGCGCGGCCCGCGGCCGCCCGCTGCTTCCGCGGAAGGCCGCTGCGAAGAAGCCGGCGGCTGCGAGCGGCCGGCGTACTGCCGCGCGGAAGGAAAGGGCATCCCGCCGACAACTCGGATCGTAGGGACCGGTAGGTCCGCCCTACTGTTTTTCGAAAGCGTTCGGATGATCGTATGCGGCGGGAGCGTTCGGCGCCGCGAGCACCGCGCGCAGCACATAGCGGCCCGGCGCGCAGGTCCTGGACCGGCAGGACCTGCGTCAGAACGGCGCGGCCGCTGCCCGACGCGGAACCGGGCAATCGGCGCTGGTGACGAGCGCGGGGCCATCGACCGCCTCGCGATTTCCAGCCGGCCGCGGACGTCAGCCGCCGCGCCGCCCCATACGCTTCGATCACACCCTGAACGTAGTCGGTCCTGATTGTCGGACCGACCGGCGGCGGCATCGACCGGCTTCGCCGATCGCAGTGCCACCCACGACGAGGTCGCTGAGGGCGATCGCTCCGGCATGTCCCGAGGCGCGGCATGAACCGGATGCTCGACCGACCCGACGCGGTCGCCGTCCGCGACCGCGAGCTTCATCGTGTAGTCGCCGGGATCGAGCGTGACGCTCGTCGTGAACTGCAGCGCCGACGGTTGTCCCGGAGCGATCGGGACGCAAGGAACTGTTTCCGGCGCGCCGCTGGACGACGCGGTCGTTCTTGTCGGCGATGACGAACCCGAGAACGACGCTTTTCTGCGCCGCGTAATCGGCACCGACTTCGGCTTGAATCATCAGCTGGATGTTCTTCTCGCCGGCGCCTCGCATCGAGAACGTCGCCACCCGGATCGGAAGCGCCGCGATCGGAGTCGGCGAGCTGAACGCCGGGAGGAGCGCTTCCTCGGGCGTTCGCGGCGGTGGCGGCGGGCGATTCGCAATCAGCTGCCGCCTCGATCGCACGGTTACGCCGGGCCGGTCGACGTCGACCTTGATTCCATGCGGTTTGCCGTCCCTGGTTGATGGATCTGCTTCGACCCCGAGCAGGTAGTAGCCCGAAAGCTCCGAATCGATCCGCGCGAATGCCGGATCGGCCTTCATGACAACCGTGAACATCGATCCGCCGGTGACCGCCGCGACGGAATTGAGTCCGCCGCCGGCTTCGACGCGGTCGGCAACCGGCGCATTCGCGGGACCGGGCATTGTCTGGGGCCCGCCCGCAGTCGGGCAGTCCTTGCCCCCTGGCGGCGCCTCGGCTGCTCGCCGCCGCAGGCTCCGTCAAATCCGGACCGAGATTGGCGTCCTGCGTCGTTCGCCGGATGTCGTTGATTCGCGGGGCCAGCTGCAGCGCGTAGACAATCGTTCGCGCTTCGGCGGCCAGGCGCTCGATCTCCTGGATCAGCGGCTCGCCGCTGTCCGGAGTCGGGACCGGGAAACCCTCGGAGATCAGGACGATGGTCTTGGGGGCTTCGATCGGTTTCAGCTCAATGAGCAGCTCGCGCAGGGCTCTCAAGGCGGATGGCGCATCCAGGCCGCGCTGCCCGACGATCGACGTGAGCGTGCGCTTCACACGCTCGTGATCGGTCGTGAACGGCATGCTGGGGGCCGAGCCGAAGCCGGACGCGACCACCGACAGGCGGTCGGACGGCTGGAGCCGGTCGATGAATCCCTCGATCGCAGCCCGGTGCGCGTTCATCCCCTCGAAGCGGATGTTCGTGCGATCGACGAGCAGCATGATGAAACGCCCCGGCCCGGCGTCTCGTTCGACGAGTACGGCTCCGGGGCAGCAACGACGCGCGCGGCGTCTTGCACGCCGGAAGCCGCCGGAGTGGCTGGTGTGAGCGCGATCCACTCCGCAGCTGATGACGCGTCTCCGGCGACCGTCGACTTCCACGACAAAGTCGCGCGGCTGCAGATCGAGGATCGGACGTCCGTCGCCGTCAACGACCGTGACGTCGACGGTGACGACTTCGACGCCGCTCTGGAACCGCGGCGGCTGCTGATCCTGCGCGTAGGGCGCCTGCGCGGCGATCAGCGCGACGGCGACGACAACATGAAGTCGAGCCATAACTGCACCAGCGGTCAATTTCGGGGCCGTTCCAAGCTGTCGATAGCTGGCGGCGTAACGGCGCGCGACGGTTCGAGATCGTCGGCGAGCGACGATTGGTTTGCGACGCCGCCGCGCATGGAGGCCGTACATCCACTCGACGCCAAGACGCCAGGCTATCGGCATCGTCCGGACTAGGCGGCAAGGTGACGCTGCAGCATGCGGACGCGATCGGCGGCCGTCCGAACGCGGCGTACAGCAGCGCGAGCGGCTTGGCAACCCGATATCGTCCGGCCATTTGCCGCGCATGCTCCAGCAGGTCGCGCGCGGCGCCGAGCTGGCGGTTGCCACCAGGGCGTTCACGGTTGCTCAACATCCCGCCGCGCTCGTCGCTCGATCAGACGGCGCCCCAGCGGGCGCAAAAAGCGGTCGGGTCAGGTCGCCGGCCGGGCAGAAAGATCTCGTCCGAAGACGGCGTCGGGCTCGCCGGAATCACGAAATCGTTCGCCAGCGTACACGCCGGCGGGGCCGAACGGGTCGCCTGGCAGCCTGCCGCGTGACGATTGCACGCAAAAGGTATCGTCCGGGAGGAAGCCGCCGGACGGAAGTGACGCTGCGAGAAAATCGCGCGATCGCCGCCGGCGGGCCGGACGACTGCATCCGCAGCGAGCAACGCGGGACTGTCGCGCGTCGCGCCACTTCGAACCTGACCGTCGTGCTGGCCGCCGATGCGCCGTAGGCTTCGACGTATGCGTGCAGGTTGCCGAACGCCACCGTCGAAGTGACGGTCGGTTGAAGCGATGCCGTCGTGTACACGGGCCCGCCAGCGATGAGGTCGCTCGTCCTGAGGCCGCCCGCACCATGCAGCCGCGCCGCAACCTTCCGCTCGGCGCTGCCGACGCGGCTGCCGTCCGTGGCAGTGATGCGCAACACGTACTCGCCGGGATCGACGCTGATCGTCGCCGCGAACTGGAGCGGCGACGGCACCCCGTCGGTGAGCGGCCTGAGCTCCCGCTCGACGCCGCGGCTGTCCACGACCTTGCCGTCCGCGCCGAGCAGCAGGTAGCCGACGACCATCGAGAGCGGTGACGAGTATCCCTCGCCGATTTCCGCGCGAACGGCGAGCTGCACTTTGCCGCGCTCCTGTCCACCGAAGGCGAACGCGGCGACCGAATCGGCACGGCCGAAGAGACCAGCGGCGACGCCAGCGCGCGCGCCGCCAGGTCCTTCGCCGTTGCCGCGGGGTCGTCGATCAGCAAGCGCCGCCGCGGCCTGACCGTGACGCCGGGGCGATTCACCGTGACGCTGACGTCGCGGCCTCGTCGACGCGATCGGCCGGGTCGGATTCGACGCCGAGCAGGTAATAGCCAGACAGATCGAGCTCGATGCGTCCGCAACGCCGAATCCGGCGTCGTGACGACGTTGAACACCTGGCCGCGCGTCGCGTTCGCCAGGAAGTCGAGGCCCTGCCGAAGGCCATCCGATCCATCCCGGCACTGCCGGGCGCGGGCGCACTGCTCAGCGAGCCATCGATCCCCCGCTGATCGAGACGCAGCGCGTAGACGCTGGTCCGGGCGGCGGCCGCGAGCCGCTCGAGCTCGATGAACGACGGCCGCTGCGGGTCGAGGATGAATCCTTCCGTCACCAGCACCAGCGACTTGGGCGCTTCCACGCGGCGCATGCCCTCGAAAGATGCGCGCAGCGCGTTCAGCATGCGCTCGCCGTCGTCGATTGCGCTGACGGCCATCGAGCGGGCCTGGGCCGACACCTCACTCGGGCAGACTTCCGCCGCGTTGCTGCTGCGTCCGCCGGTGGCTGGCACTGGGATCGGTGCCGCACTCGCGCATGACGACCTCTCGAAACACCTCGTTGTCGTCCTGGTGGATGGCGAGCGCCTCCCACATCGCAATCTGGTGGCGGAACGCCGCGACGACGATCTTCTGGCCGGCGACGCGGGCGAGGGCCGCCTTGACGGCCTGCCGATCGCCGGTGAAAGGCACACTTTGTCCTCCGCGCCCGAGAATCATGAGGCCGACGCGATCTGATGGCTGGAGCCGGTCGACGAAGGCGGTGAGCGCGTCGCGAATCGGGATCGCGCCGCCGAATCGAATGTTCTGCTGATCGATCGCGATGAGGATGATGCGGCCGGGCGTGGCGTTGAGGTTGCTGGTGAAGGTATCGGGGATTGCCGCGACGCTGCCGGCACGGTCGGCGGTTGCCGTCAGCGGAACCCAGTCCGCCGTCACCACGCGGCGCACGGCGCCGCCAATGCGAACGTTGAAGTCGGCAGGCGTCAGACCTTGAACGGGTCGGCCATCACCGTCGACCACGCTCACGTCGACCGAGGTGATGTCGACGCCCGCCTGGAAACGCGGCCGTTGGTCCTGCCCCGATGCCTGGGTGGCCAGCGCCAGCCAGGCCAGCAGAAGGATTACCGCCGCCGGGTGGTTGGCGGCGGGTCGAGGAACTCGATCCATTGCTTCACGAGCGCCACCTGCGGCCCCTTCGCGCGCTCGTAGGCAGCGGCGTAGGTGCGAGCCACCTTCAGGTCCTCGGCCTTCGACCGGGCCACGGCTCCCAGCGTGTGCAGGTTGTAAATCCACTCAACGCCCATGAACAAGCCGTCGACGTCGGCGGGCTGCGCCTCGAGATGCCGCTGCATCGTCCGCACCGCCTCGCGGCCGAGCCCCATCGTCGCGTAGAGCATCGCCAGCGGCTTCGCGAAGCGCGGGTCGGCCGGCCACTTGCCGACCGCTTCCTCGAGCACGGCGCGCGCGTGGGGCAGGTCGTGCACGCGCAGCAGCGTGTCGCCGAGCCACTGGTAGATCTCGGGAATGCCGGCGCCGTCGATGAGCGCCGTCTGCCACGCGCTCGCCGCCTCGCGATCGTGGCCCGACGCCGCAAACGTCGCGGCGAGATAGGTCAGCGCCGCGGTGCTGTCGTCGGTCGGGGTGATCGCCGCCTTGAAACTGGATCTCGGCGAGCCGGTAGTCGCCGGCCTCGAGCGCCGTCACGCCCTTGTCGAACGCGGCGGTGTGCGGCGGCGGCGACGCGCGAGCGGAACGTCTCGAGGACCGCCGGCCGCGGCATGTCGCGCTGCGATCGAACGGACGGGCGAACACCTCGTCGCCGACCGGGAGGAACAGCTCATTGGCCGCCGACGGCGCCGCGGGCGCCGTGCTGTCGGCCGACGTCATCAGCACCGCGGGCGGTGCGACCTCGAACGGCCGCAGCAGGTTCAGCGGACTCTTCGCCAGGCCGGTTTCCGCGGTCAGCACGGCGCGCAGCAGGTAATTGCCGGGCGGCAGCTGGCGGACCGGAAGAACGCGAGTTGAAGATGGCGCGCTCGTCGCCGGCGGCGCGCGGCGGCACGTCGGCCGCCAGGAGCGCGGCGCCGTCGGCGCGTCGCGGCGATCTCGTAGCGCACCTTCAGGCCCTTGACGCTGGCGCCGTATGCCTCGAGATACGCCTGGAGGTTGCCGAAACTGACCGTGTGCCCGACCGTCGGCCGCATCTCGGACGGATCGACCGGGCCGCCGACCATCAGCTCGCTCAGCGAAATCCCGCCGGCGTTCGAGCAGCGTCGCATGGACCGGATGCTCCAGGCTGCCGGCGAGATCGCCGTCGACGACGGCGATCTTCAGGGTGTAATCGCCCGGCGGCAGCGCGGCGCCGCCGGTGAACTGCAGCGGCGACGGCACGCCCTCCATGCATCGGCTTCAGCCGGGCCGACGCGGCCTGGCTCTCGATGATCCGGCCGGCCTTGTCCGTGAACATGTAGCCGAGCGACAGCGGCCGGGTGGTCGTGTAGTTCACGCCGACGTCCGCGTGGATCAGCAGCTGAACCTTCCCGTCGCGCCCCTGGCCCTGCAGCGCGAAGGTCGCCACCCTGAGCGGCAGCGCGGACAGCGGCAGCGGCGAGGTCAGGCCGGCCATCACCGTCTCGCGAGCCGTCGTCGGCCGGTTGTCTTCGGGCCGCATCGTGAGCTGACGCCGCGACCGCACGGTGACGCCGCGCCGGTTCACCGACACGTCGATCGCAGTGCGGCTTGCCGTCCTTGTCGAGCGGGTTGGATCTCGACGCCGAGCAGGTACTGCCCGGAAAGCTCCGCCTCGATCCGCTCGAACGCGAAATCGCCGCCGTTGACGATGTTAAACAGCGATCCGCGCGTCGAGCTGGCGAGCATCTCGACGCCGATCGATTTCTCCAGTTTCGATCCTCGAAGCGTGTCGTCGGCTCGGTGCGCGCGCGCCTCGGAAATATCGAACATCTGCTCGTCGAGCTTCATGCACGTAGATGCTGGTGCGCGCCGCCGCGGCGAGGTTGCTGATCTGGGTGAAGGACGGATGCTGATCGTCGAGCACGAAGCCCTCGGTGATCAGGATCAGCGTGTTCGGCGAATTGACGCTGCGGAGCGCCCCGAGCAGGTCGCGGAACATGTTCATCGTCTGTTCGCCGTCGAACGAACTGGTGGCGGCGACGGCGTGGATTTCGCCCTCGACCGACACGAAGCACATCTCGATGCGCTGCGCCTCGCTCGGCGGCGCCGTCGACGGATCTCCGCACTCGCGGATCTGCACGCGACGCAGCATCGTCGCGTCGCCGCGCCGCACGGCCATCGCTTCGGAAATCGCAATCGTGTAAAAGCCCCTCGACAGCGTCTGGCGCTGGCCGGTCGTCATCTCGACCGCCTTGCGAAGCCGCTCACGGTCTGCCGTGAAGGGCACGGACGGCGCAGCCCGGGCCGATGCCGACCAGCGCGACGCGATCGGACGGCTGCAGGCGGTCGATGAAGCCGTTGACCGCCTTGCGAATGCCGAAGAACCCGCCGAACCTGATGTTGGGTTGATCGACCACCATCAGAATCAGCCGGCCGCCGCTGCCACCTTCGTTCGACGAGTAGCCTTCCGGCGGAGGCGGCGGCTTCGGTCCTTCGGGCGCCGTCAGCGAGACCCAGTCGGCGCTGATCACGCGCCGCTCGTCGCCGTCCAGGCGAACCGTGAAGTCCTCGGGCTTCAATCCCAGGATCGGGCGGCCGCGCTCGTCGACGACGGTCACGTCGACGGAGGTGACGTCAACGCCCGACCTGAACCGTGGCGTCTGATCCTGCGCGCGCGCC
Organism: uncultured Acidobacteriota bacterium; assembly: GCA_963720005.1. Lineage (GTDB taxonomy): Bacteria > Acidobacteriota > Vicinamibacteria > Vicinamibacterales > CAVVIG01 > CAVREM01. The sequence goes on from CAVREM010000010.1 coordinate 88,728, forward strand.
ACGCCGACGGCGAGACCGACTGCGACGGCGACGACGACGACCCAGCGTGCGTTGCGGGGAGTAAGCTGTGATTCCCATGGTCATGGCCGTGCAGTAAACCGATAGCCATTGCGCGCGCGGACGTTCTTGTGTCCGTCGACACGCACCCTGATTTCGTGGAACTTGCCGTCGCGGATGTCGCCAGGCGGCGGATAACCAACCAAGTACTGGTGCGACAGCTCGTCGAGGAGCGTGTCGAACGCACCGCTCAACTCGTTGATATTGGCCATCGCGAAGACGCGGCCGCCGGTCGGCATCCGACAGACGCTCCATGATCTTCTTCAGGCGATCGACCTCCAGCCCGCGGCCCTGACCGATCATGTACAAGCGTGACGTCGCTCGCCTGGAGCCGCTGTTCCACCTGGTCGAGCGTCACGTGGCTTCCCTGATCCTCGCCGTCGCTGAACACGATGATCGCCTTGCGGCCCGTGCGCGTGCCAGCGTGTCGATGCTGCGGACGATGACGTCGTACAGCGCCGTGGCGCCCCAGGCCGCCAGCCGGTCGACGGCAAGCATCCGCACTTCAGGAGGATCGGTCGGACTGCCGCGTGAGCGCGAACACCGTATCGTTGAACCCGTAGCAGCGTGAGCCGATTGTCGGCCGGCACGGCGCCGAGGAACGCCTTGACCGCTTGCTTGAGCTTCGGCATCGCCGTCGCCATGCTGCCGCTGACGTCGACGGCGACGACCAGCTCCAGCGGCACGTCTTCCGACGCAAAGTAGGTGATCGTTTGCGGCTTGCCGTCCTCGAGGACGTGAAAGGCGCTTTGCGGCAACCCGGCGACGAACTCTCCGCGATCGTTGGTGACCGTGACGGTCACCTGCACGATATCGACGTCGACCTTTTCGGTGACGCCAAGGCCCTGCGTCCGCACGGTTCGGACGAGGCGGTCCGCCCGCCTCCGACGAAGTACGCGACGACCCGGATCTGCCGCTCGACGACATCCTGGCCGGCATCCCAGTCGCACTCGAACGGCGGCTGTCTCGATCGCGCACACTTCGCGGCCGTCGACGAAGAAGCTCAACGCTCTCCACCGCGGACGGAGGATCGACGACGGCGCGAAGCACGACGGGGCCGGCGAGGAACGTGTCGGCGTCTGGATAGCGGATCTCGAAGATCGGCGTATGCTCGCCGAGGGAGCCTGCGCGACGACGGCCAGCGCTCAACGCCGCCCAGACGACCGTCGCGAGCATGCGTGGCGCCATCGGTCGTCACCGTGCGGACGCCGCGGGCAGCGGCAGGAGCGGTCCGCCGACCGCCGCCGCCGCCGCGACGAAATCCTCGAGACGCTCGCGCGTCATCGTCAGCGCGCCGCGGACCAGCGCGAGCCAGTCGTTGCCGTCATTGGGCCGAACCGTGTCGACGAACTGTTGCATCGCCGTGCTCAGGACGCTTCTTCGCCAAGCCGGCCGGCAAATCGAGCTCGTGGAGGCCCGCCGCGACATGCAGCATCATGTCGGGCACGGAAGAACCGAGCACGCCGGCCTGCGGCCGCCCGGTGACAAACCTCCACGCGTTAGTCGCCGGCATCCGCGTACACAGACAGCCCCACAACGGCGTCATGGCGGTGCCCCAGGCGTGCACCTCGGAGATGTCGCCGCCGCCGAGCACGAACAATTCGTTCAGCGACAGCAGCGCAAGCTTGCGTTCAGGCTCGTTGGCGGCCGTCCAGTGCAGCGCGCGGCGTCCGCCAGCCATCCATCCGGACCGCGTCGGCCAGCGCGTCGAGATCGGCGTCGGTTCTGGGCCAGGGCGGCGCGCTGGCGGCCACCCTGAATCGCCACCCCGATCCTATCGCGCTCCGCGTCCCGAAGGGTGTACGGATTCATCAGGGCGACCGAGCGCGCGAAAGTTTCGCGATCGTTCGAGCCCAGCACTGGCGGGCCCACTAGAGCGTCCCCTGCAAGCCGCTGCAGGGCCAGGGGAGCCAGGCCCACGTCGAGGCCGATGAGCGAACCGGTCACGTGCCACGGCACGCCGGGATCGTAGTGCTGTTCCGGAATCGTCCAGGGCTCCAGGTCACGGACCCCGGGAATCCTGCGAACCGACCCCGAAATCGTGCCGGCGCGCTACGTCTCCGCCTAGCAGCGTCGCGCCGTCGGGGTCGCCGAGCGCCAGGGCGTATGCCATCGAGCTCAGCACTTCCGCCAGGACGATGTCGGCCGCCTCGAGCAGCTTCGACCGCCACCTCGCCGGCTCCGCCGCGTATCGCGCGGGCGGGTGATCCGCGCCGAGCTCGCGGATCGCGCGCTCGACGATCACGTGCGGATCGGGAAGGCTCTCGGCGCCGCCGGGCACCCGATCGGACGGGCTCGACTTCGCTCTTTGCGCGGCAGCAGCCGCTGGATGCGCGCCAGCGCCGCCGACGCGCGCGCAATGTCCTCCAGGTCGAGGCTCGACGCGCTGAGCGATCGCGCGGTCGAGTGAAGCTGCACCGCCGCATCGAGCGGGTAGCCACCCTGCCGCTGCGAATGCGCCGCAGCCGCTCGGCCTCGGCGGCGGCCAGATCCAACGCGGTACCGTCCGCCTTCCCACTCGATCGATCGGCGCGTCGGGACGTGCTGGGCCGCCGAGCGCGGTGACGAGCACATACTCGGCCGCATCGTCCTCGCCCTTCAGCAGCTCGCGGCGCAGCCAGTCGATCACGCCGCCCGCCAGTCGGCCGTCGCTGCCGATCGGCACGCGCGCGAGCGACGTGATCAGCTCCTCGGCGCCAGCCGGCCGACGCCGAGCCGTTCCGCGCCAGGCGCACGATGAGCGCGAGCGCGCCCTGGAACTGGCCGAGGGCGACGAACGCGCGGCTGCCCTCGAGCCGGGCCGAGGGCTTCGGCTTGACGGGCGGCGGTGGCGTACACGCGCAGGCTGTGCGGATGCCCATCTGCTCGAGCGCCGAGCATCGCCGTGCGGTAGCGCGTGAACGCCCGGAGCGCGACGAGGACGTCGCTCGGTTTCGTCCGGGCGCGGCGTCGCCGAACACGCGGTACCCGAACGCGAGCTGCATCAGCCGCTGTCCGCGCACGCGGACGTCGCTCATCGCGATGGTCTGCGCGAGCCAGGCCGCGTCGATCGTTCCGCTGCGCTCGCTGTCGCGGAGCTCCCGCGCCGGATCGTCGGGCAAGGTCCTGCGCCCTCGAACGCGCGTTCCCAGAGCCGCCGCGCGGCCGGGCTAGCGCGGGCTGCCGTCTTCGTTGACGCGAGACCGCGGTGAGGAGCGTGGACCGAAGTCGTGCAGCGGCCGGACGAACGGACGCTGCGGCGTCGGCCACTCGGGATATGCGACGGCTACGGCGCCAAGCGAGCGCGCGGGCCTGCGGCAACCGCAGTTCCGGGATCCTTGATCCACAGGCCGAGCGCGAACGCGACGCGCGGCGGTTCCAGCTCAGCGATCGTGTCGTAGACATAGGCCAGCCGGCCCGCGCGCCTGCGCGAACAACGACGCGATGAAGCGCGCGGGCTCGGCGGTCCTCGCCTCGACCAGCGTTTCCCAGATGGTCCGCGCCGCTTCGGCCTGCGTCTTCGCCCGGCGTCACGACGCGGCCGTCGCGAATCCTGAGGCGGCTGCCGAACGCCGAGAAGACGCCGGCCTGCGCGTACAACGCCCGAAGAATCGCCGGGTTGCTCTGCCAGGTACTGCAGCGTGAGGTCGTCGAGACCGGCGAGGCCGTGGCACAGCAGCGCCGCGCGATCGTCGGCCAGGATGGCCGCGAAGAGTTCGGCCGGCGGCACCTTGCGCTGGAGGATCGCGTCGGACCATACCGCCGCCGACAGCGGCACCGGGACGACATCAACCGGCAGCGACAGCGTCACCGCCCTGCCGCTGTTCAGCGTATCGGCGACGTTGGCGACGTCGACGCCGAGATTGCGCGAGCAGCCGCGACGCGTTGCGCCGCTTCGCTGTCGCCGTTCGGCTCGACCGCCAGCGCGCCGCGCCGTTCACGGAACCGCAGCCCGATCGACCTCCAGCAGCTCCGCCATCTGGCGCCGCGTACCGCCATCGGCCGCGTCGGCGAGCGACAGCGTCTTCTTTGGCAGCGCCGCGAGCGCGCGCTGGAAGCGCGACCGCGGCAAACAGATGAGCGCTGAGCCGGCCGGCCGGCGTCGACGCGCGAGACCGCTCGCGTCGGCGGCGCCTCGAAGCACCAGCCGCGTGATCTCCGGACACGAACCGCGACCGATCGGGCGTTTCGCGAAGCCCCGCCGCGCCGGCGACCGCGCGCGATTCCGCCGGGAATCGGCATGTCTTCGGAGACGGCGCCGGCGGCCCCTGCCGACAGCGGAAATGCCGCTACAATCGTGGCAATCAGGATTCCGCGCAGCATTTTCGAGGGTGATCATTCTTACATGGCGACGCGCCAACTACACGGCGAAAGACATCACCGTTCTCGAGGGACTCGAGCCCGTCCGGAAGCGTCCCGGCATGTATATCGGCGGCGTGGGATCGACCGGGCTGCACCACCTCGTCTGGGAGATTCTCGACAACTCGATCGACGAGGCGATGAACGGCTACGCGTCGAACGTCCGCGTCACGCTGCACGCCGACGGCTCGTCGCTCACGATCGAGGACGACGGCCGCGGCATCCCGATCGACAAGCATCCGAAGACGAAGAAGAGCGCGCTCGAGATGGTCTTCACCGTGCTCCACGCCGGCGGGAAGTTCGAGCACGACAACTACAAGACCGCCGGCGGCCTGCACGGCGTCGGCGCGAGCGTCGTCAACGCGCTCTCGAAGGAGCTCGTCGCGACGGTGAAGCGCGACGGCGCGCAGTGGGAAATGCGCTTCAAGCAGGGCAAGGCGGTGTCCGGCCTGAAGAAGCTCGGGCCGGCGCGCGGCACCGGCACGACGGTCTACTTCCATCCCGACGCCGCGATCTTTCCGAAGATCGAGTTCGACCCGGCCGTCATCCGCGAGCGCCTCGAGGTGGCCAGCTACCTGCACAAGGGCCTGAAGGTCGTCTTCGACGACGAGACCGCGAAGACCAAGACGGTCTTCGAGCAGCGCGAAGGCATCGTCGACTATCTGAAGGTGATCGTCGCCGCGCGCGGCGCGAAGCCGGTGCACGAGGTCGCCGTTCACGCTGGCGAAGGGCGACGGCCTGCGCGTCGACCTGGTGCTGCAGTGGACCGAAGCGACCGACGAGCACCTGCGCTCGTACGTCAACGGGATTCCGACCGGGTCGGGCGGCACGCACGAGAACGGCCTGCGGGCCGGGCTCGGCAAGGCGGTGCGCAACTTCATCGAGACGCACAACCTCTCGCCGAAGGGCGTGACGCTCACGGCGGAGGACATCCGGGAAGGGCTGACCGGCGTCCTCAGCGTGTTCGTCCAGGAGCCGCAGTTCCAGGGCCAGACGAAGGACCGGCTCAACAACCCGGAGCTGCTGTCGGCGATCGACGGCATCGTGCGGCCCGGCACTCGAGCACTGGCTGAATCACAACATCAGCGTCGCCGAGGCGATCGTCGCGCGCATCATCCTCGCGGCGCGGGCGCGCGAGGCGAGCCGCGCCGCGCAGGCCGAAGTCTCCCGCAAGAGCGCGACCTCGTCACGCCTGAACCTGCCCGGCAAGCTGAGCGACTGCACCAACCCGACGAGCGAGGGCAGCGAGCTGTTCGTCGTCGAGGGCGACTCGGCCGGCGGCTCGGCGAAGCAGGGGCGCGATCGCGCGCGGCAGGCGATCCTGCCGCTGCGCGGCAAGGTCCTGAACGCCGAGAGCGCGTCGCTGGCGAAGGTGCTCGAGAACAAGGAGCTGTCGGATCTCGTCACGGCGCTCGGCTGCGGCCTCGGAAAGAACTTCGAGCTGTCGAAGCTGCGCTACGGCAAGGTCATCATCCTCGCGGACGCCGACTCCGACGGCAACCACATCGCGACGCTGCTCCTGACGTTCATCTACCGGCATCTGCCGCAGCTCATCGCCGGCGGCAAGGTGTTCCTCGCGCAGCCGCCGCTCTACCGGATCGACATCGGCAAGGAGACGTTCTGGGCGCTCGACGACGCGCAGCGCGACGCGATCCTGAAGCAGCACGGCAAGAACGGCAGCCGCGCCGCCGCCGAGATCACGCGGTTCAAGGGGCTGGGCGAGATGATGCCGCGGGTGCTGTGGGAGACGACGCTCAACCCGCGCACGCGGCGCCTGCTGCGCGTCGAGGTCACCGATCAGATCGTCACCGATCGCGTGATCAACGAGCTGATGGGCAAGGACGCCTCGGCCAGGTTCCGGTTCATCATGGACCGGGCGGATGAAGCGGAGGAGCTGGATGTTTGAACTCAGGAACTGAGGATATTCAATCCTGAGTCCTCAGTCTCATTGGATCCGCGATCTTCAGCACCTGCTTGCCGATGTTCTCTCCCGTGAAGATCCGCAGAACGTTTTCGGGATGTTCTCGAAGCCTTCCTGCACGTCGACGTACGACTTGAGCTGCCCTGCCGCCAGCCAGCTCTCGAGATCGCGTCGGGCTTCGTCGAACTGCGAGGCGAAATCGAAGGTCGAGAAAGCCCTCCATGCGGATCCGCCTGGTGACCATCTCGAAAAGGTTGGCAGGGCCCGGAGCGGGACGCGACGTCGTTGTAGCCGGAGATCATCCCGCAGAGCGCGATCCGCCCGCGCAGCGCCATCCGGCCGATCGCCGCCTCGAGGATCCGCCCGCCGACATTGTCGAAGTAGACGTCGACGCCGTTCGGACAGAGCTCGCCGAGCCGTGCCGCGACGTCCTCGTGCTTGTAGTCGATCGCGGCGTCCAGGTGCAGTTCGTCGAGCAGCCAGCGGCATTTCGCCGGTCCGCCTGCGATACCGATCGTGCGGCAGCCCTTCAGCCTCGCGATCTGCGCTGCGGTCGATCCGGTCGCGCCCGCGGCACCCGAAACGAGCACGGTCTCCCCGGCAGCCATCTTCGCCACCTGCAGCAGGCCGAAGTAGCGCGGTCAGCCCGATGCCGCCAAGGACGCCGAGGTAGTCGGGCAGCGGAAGGTCGGCCGTGATCTTCATCGCCGAGGCGCGCCGGCACCGCCGCGTAGTCCTGCCAGCCGAACCCGCCCACGACGAGATCTCCAGCGCGCAGCTGCGGGCTGCGTGACTCGACCACCTGCCCGACGGCCCCGGCACGCATCACCTCGCCGATCGGCTGGGGCGGAATGTAGCTCGGTCGATCGTGCAGGAAGGCGCGCATCGCCGGGTCGAACGAGACGTAGAGCGTCCGGACGAGGCATTCGTTGTCGCGCGGGACGCGGCGCGGAGCCCTCCGCGTACTGGAAATCGTCCGGCGTCACCATTCCAACCGGACGCCGGGCAAGCCGCCACTGACGATTCAGAAGTGAGGTCATAGGGCTGATCTAGTTCACCACAAAGGACACAAAGGACACAAAGGGTAGCATTCCTATCGGGTGCGTCTAGAGCGACGAGCAGGAGCGCCGGGAGATCCCGAACGCTCTCCAGGCGCCGCAGCGCGCCCTCGAATGCCTGCGAACGCGTCAGGCGGCTCGGCACGATGACGCAGCGGAGGCCTGCCGCGGTTGCGGCTTCCAGCCCGCGCCGCGAATCCTCGACGGCCAGGCACGCCGCACGCTCCACGCCGCTCGCCTCGATCGCGTGCAGGTACGGATCGGGACACGGCTTGGTCCGCGGGCAGTCGTCCGCCGTGACCACGAAATCGAAGTACCGCAGCAGGCCGGTGTCGCGATGGATGATCTCGAAATGATCGCGGCGTGAGCTGGTGACGATGCCCATGCGGTATTGCCCGTGCAGCGCGGACACGACATCGAGCACGCCCGGCAGCACCCGCGGTGCGGCGGCGATCAGCTCCGCGTACAACGCGTTTCGCTGCTGCTTGAGCGCCTGCACCTCCACCGGCGGCAGGCCGCGCGCCTCGGCGAGGTGCCATGCCCCCCTACCCTGCTCGAGGAACAGCTCGCGATAGTCGTCCTCGGTCAGCGGGATGTCGACCGACGCGAGCACCTGCCGCGTGGCCTCGAAATAGAGGTGCTCGGTGTCGACGAGCACGCCGTCGTTATCCCAGAAGATGGCTTCAATCACGAACAGATGGCGCGCAGGCCGCGTACGAGACGTCCGATGCCTTCCGTCACCGTCTCCTTCTGGAGCGCGCCGTACGCCACGCGCAGGTAGCACCCGTCGGTCATCCCGAACGCCGTGCCGGGAATGACGGCGACCAGATGCTCGCGGATCAACCGCTCGGCGATCGTCAGCGGGTCCAGCGCGGTCGACACCTTGAGCAGGCAGTAGAACGCGCCGTCGGCGGCCGGCATGTGCGCGAGCGGAGCGAGCGACGCCAGCTGCGAGATCACGATCTCGCGTGTCTCCGCGAGCGCGCGTACGTGGGGCTCGCAGTAGGCGCGCCCGACGTCGAGCGCGGCCAATGCGGCCAGTTGCGACGCCACGGTGGGACAGATGAGGATCGTGTCCTGGCTTTTCATCATCGCCGCGTCGAGGTGCTCGGGGTACACCATGTATCCGATGCGCCAGCCGGCGAAGCCGTACGCCTTGGACAGGGAGTACAGCGAAAGGGTGTGGCCGGCGGCATCGGCGAACGAACCGGGCGACACGTGCCGGGCATCGCCGTAGGTGAAGTACCTGGTACGCCTCGTCCGAGAAATGGTAGATCCCGCGATCCCGGCACAGCGCATTGACCGCGCGCAGCTCGCGCTCGCGCAGGACTGCGCCGCTCGGATTGTTCGGCGAGATCGTGACGATCGCGCGCGTCCGGCCGGTCACGGCGGCGGCAATGGCGTCGACGCGCAGCTGGTAGCGATCGTCGGTCGGCACGCGCACGGCGCGGCAGCCCGCCATTTCAATCGCCATCTCGTGGTTGAAGTAGAACGGCACCGGCAGGATGACCTCGTCGCCGGGGGTGGTCGTCGCCATCACCGCGTGCATGAAGGCCATGTTGCCGCCCGCGGTCACCATGACGCGGCTGGCGCCGGCCAGCTCGATCCCGTTTTCGGCGGCCAGCTTGGCGGCGATCCGTTCGCGCAAGACCGGGAGGCCGGCGACCGGCTGGTACTCGTGCGTCGCCGGCGAGCCCAGGGCGGCCCGGACGGCGTCGAGAGCGGCGGCTGGCGGGCCGTAGTGCACGACGCCCTGGCCGAGTGAAATCGTTCCCGGCGTCTGGCGAATCCAGTCGCCCACCACGGCGACAATCGGCGCCTGGATCCGGTCCATGCGGCTGACCGCGTGAAGCGCGTTATCCATTTGTTTATGAGGGAATCGTGGCCTATTCTCTTTTAATGGCCGTTGGCGCCCGGTCCGTCCCTGTACGAGCCCGAAAGCTTCTCGCGGTTGCCGCAGTCGCCTGTGTCGCCGCGGCCGCCGGCGGTCTCGATGCAGCCGGCACGCTCCAGCCGCCCGACCAGTTTATCGGGTTCAGGGTCGGCGCCGACAACCAGCTGGCGCGGTGGGACAAGATCGTCGACTACATGAAGCTCGCCGCGGCGTCGTCCGATCGCGTGCGGGTGCAGGAGCTCGGGCACCTCGACCGACGGTCACCCGTTCATCAGCGTGCTGGTCGGCGACGCGCGACACGATCAAGAACCTCGAGCGCTACAGGCAGCTCGAACGGCGGCTGTACTTCAGGAACGGCATTCCGAACGCCCGCGAGCGCGAAGAGATCTTTCGACAGGGCAAGGCCGTCGTCCTCGTCACGGCAGGCGTCCACTCGACGGAGGTGGGGCCGACGCAGGCGACGCTCGAACTGGTGCACCGGCTCGCCACCGACGAATCGGCGGCGACGAAGCGCATCCTCGACAACGTCCTCCTGATCATCGTGCCGAGCACGAACCCCGACGGCCACGTGATGGTCACCGACTGGTTCTACCGCAACGTCGGAACGCCCTTCGAGGTCAGCCCGCTTCCCCACCTGTATCACAAGTATGCCGGCCACGATCTGAACCGCGACATGTACATGCTCACGCAGAAAGAGAGCCAGTACATCGCGCGGCTCGTCTGGCACGACTGGCTGCCCGCCGTCTGGCTCGACCAGCATCAGATGAACAGCAACGGCGCGCGCATGTTCGTGATGCCGGCGGCCGATCCGATCAACCCGAACGTGCATCCGCTGATCTACCGCTGGAACGGCATCCTCGGCCAGTCGCAGGCCGCGGCGCTCGAGGCCGCCGGCAAAGAAGGGATCATCTACAACTCGACCTACACCAACTTCTGGCAGGGACCGCTGGCGTGGAGCGGCTGGTGGCACAACCAGATCGGCCTGCTCACCGAGATCGCGAGCGCCCGCGTCGCGTCGCCGCTCGAGCAGCTCCGCGCCAGCGCCGGGCAGCCCGGCCCACCCAATAGCGGGCGCGGCGCGCGGCGCGCCGCGATTCGATTCGGCGCCGCTGCTGCCGCCGTCCGACATCATTCCGCGCACCGAGTATCCACGGCCCTGGATGGGCGGACGCTGGACGCTCAGGGATATCGTCGACTACAGCCTGATCTCGACCGTCGGCGCTGCTCGAAACGGTCGCCGATCGGCGCGAGACGATCCTGCGGAACATCTTCGAGATCAACCGGCAGACGGTCGAGGAGCGCAGGCGGGGCGATCCCACGGCGATCCTGATCGCACCCGATGAGCAGCACGACCCGAGAGAAGTCGGCCATCTCATCGAACGGCTCCGGCTCGCCGGCGTCGACGTGTTTCGTGCCGAGGGCCCGTTCGAATCGGAGCGGCGGCGGTACGTGGCCGGGACTTACGTCATCCCGATGTCGCAGGTCTTCGCGAGGTACGCCAAGGATCTCCTCGAGCCGCAGGTTTACCCGGAAGTGAGGCGCGGACCGAACGCGCCAGCCGAGCCGCCCTACGACGTGACGGCCTGGTCGCTCGGGATGCTGCTCGGGGTCACCGTCGACTTCGGCAACGCACCGCTGCCGCCCAGCCTCAAGCTGTCTCCGGTGCCGAGCGAGCCCCAGGTCGTCGGCAGCGTCGATGGCACCGGCGCGCGGTACACGCTCGAATATGCCGGCGCCGGACACGGCCATCGCCATCAACCGGCTGCTCAAGGCCGGCGCCCGGGTCGAACTCGACCGGAAGGCCGGCGTCTCCGTCACGCGCATCGGCCGCGATCAAATGGATGGCGTGGCGCGCGAGTTCGGCCTGACGGTGACGGCCACCGATCGCCCCGATGAACCGCACGACGAGCCGCCGCTGGCCATGACGCGGCCGCCGCGAGTCGCCCTTTACGCGCCGTTCACGAGCGGCAACATGGACGAGGGGTGGACGCGCTGGGTACTCGAGCAGTACGAATTCGCGCCGACGACCATCAACAACGAGACGATCAAGCGAGGCAGCCTGCGCCAGCGATTCGACGTGCTCGTCATCCCCGATCAGCTGCCGCGGGAAATCCTCGACGGCTACTCGGCCGAAACCGTCCGGCCGGAATACCGCGGCGGGATCGGCGAGCTCGGCATGGAGGCGATCATCCGGTTCGTCGGCGACGGCGGTACGCTCGTGACGCTGGGCGCGGCGTCGGATCTGGCCATCGATCGGTTGCCCATTCCGGTCCGCAACCTGAAGCGCACGCTCCGGCGCGAGCAGCACTACGCACCCGGCACGATCGTGAATCTTCAGATCGATCCGTCGCATCCGCTCGCCCAGGGCCTGGCGCCTGAGACCTTCGCGTTCTACACGAACAGCCCGTTCTTCGCCGCCATCGACGGGTTCACGTCGTACAAGACGACGGTGGCCGCGCGCTTCCCCGCGGTCAACGTGGTGGCCTCCGGCTGGCTGCAGGGCGAGGAGCTCATGGCCGGCCGGGCGGCGGTGGTCTCGATCGACATGAACCCCGGGCGCGTCGTGCTGTTCGGCATCCGTCCCCAGCACCGCGGGCAGACGCACGCCACGTTCCCGCTCCTCTTCAACGCGCTCTACCAGGCGGCCGCCGACGCGGGCGGCGCGAGGTCGACCAACCAGTAAGGTGATCCGGATCTTCGTCACCGGCGGCACGTTCGACAAGGAATACAACGAGCTCGCCGGCACGCTCACCTTCAAGGACACGCACCTGCCGGAGATGCTGCGCCTCGGCCGCGTCGCGCGTCGAGCTGTCGATCACCACGCTGATGATGATCGACAGCCTCGAGATGACCGACCATCACCGCGCCGAGATCGTCGACGCGCTGCCGCGAGGCGGACGAGACGCGCATCCTCGTCACCCACGGCACCGACACGATGATCGAGACGGCGCGGGCGCTGGCCGCCGCCCTGCCGGTGATCGGCGACAAGACGATCGTCCTGACCGGCGCGATGGTGCCGTACGCGTTCGGCAGCTCGGACGGCCTGTTCAACCTCGGCAGCGCGCTTTCGTTCGTGCAGGTGCTCCGCCCGGGGGTCTACGTCGCGATGAACGGCCGGGCTTCGGGTGGAATCGCGTGCGGAAGAATCGGGAAACTGGAATCTTCGAAGAAATCAGTTGGAATTAGGAATTAGGAATGCTGAGCGGCGAGCTGGTTGAGGTGGTGAATCTGGTGGCCGGCGAGCGTGTGGATGATCCAGTCGACGGTGATCGAGCCGTATTCGGGATGGGCCATCGCCGTTTCGCGGTCGGCGGCTGAGAGCGATGCGAACAGCGCAACGTTCATGGCGCTGACGGCGGCAAACGCGGCCACCGCCTCGGCGCCACTCAACCGGGTTTCGCGGCCGATCCACGCGTCCTGGTCGAACGCCTGCGCGGTGTAGGTCGGCGTGGCCAGCGCCATCCGGGCGCGCACGCCGAGGGCCAGCTCGGTCTGCGCCAGATGCGTCATGACCTGGCGCGCGGTCCACTTGCCGGGCGCATAGCGCCGTTCGAAGTCGGCGGCGCGTCCAGCCGCGTGTCAGCGCCGTCAGGCGCGCGACGCTGTCGCGCATCGCCGCCAGCGGCTCGCGATCGCCCAGGTCCTTCGAGTAATTGGTCGTCGGCGCCATCGCTATACCGGTGCCTGCACGACCGTCTTCGCGCTGCGGTGCGCGTCGAGGACTTCCGCCGACAGCTTCTTGCTCAAGTACACCTTCGACTGCGCGTTGTCGGACAGGTTGCGTTCGTACTTGACGACCTCGAACCGGAGGTGATCAAGCGTGCCGCGCATGTCGTAGAACTTGTTCTTCGTCTTGACGACGATCTCGTCGAACCCCTGCTCGATCGCCCACAGCTCCTGCTGCTCGGTCAGCGCCCTGAAATGCCCCTGGCCGCGCCAGTCGCGCCGGGTGCCGCCGATCCACGTGTAGAGCACTCGTCGGCCGTTGAACTCCACGTGGCTCTGGAGCCGCGACACCAGGTCGGCGAGCTTGTTGTCCGAGGATTCGAGGGCCCGGATCTCGTGCGCGACCTTGAACGACACCGGGACGACGGAGCCCGGGTCGTCGGGGAGCGGTGCATTCGCCAGCAGGATGAGGTGATCGCGCCCGTCGAGCCGCCGGACGATTTCGGCGGCGGTTTTCTTGCGCGGGAACTCGCCGAAAAACTCCTCGATGTACTGAATCTCCAGCGCGCCCTGCTCCAGATCGTACTGCGTGATGTGATATTCCACGACCCTACAGCTTACGATGAGATTTAAGATTTCAGATTTAAGAATTAAGATTGGCGTTTTTGAGATTGGCGGAGACTCGGACTCGACTTTCGATAATGGGCGAATCGGACCGACAATCTGAAATCTGAAATCTGAAATTCCAGGCGAAGCCCCGGAGGTAGCATGTCCGCCGATCGCGCCGCCACGATTCTCGCCCGCTTCCAGACGGCCCACAACGCACTTGTCGGCAAGCTGCGGGAGTTGCCGCCGGGGTCGGCCGAGAAGCGGCCGGCAGCGGAGGCATGGAGCGCCGCGCAGATCGGCTTCCACGTCGCCACGACCAACGAGTGGATCGCCGGCGTGCTGGACGGCTCGACGCCGATGGCCAAGCCGGCGCCGGCCGGCTTCGCGGAAACCTTCAATCCCAAGGTCCCTGCCGCCGAAAGTGAAGACGTTTCCCTCGCTCGAGCCGCCGGCCGTGGTGAGCGCTGAAGTGGCGCTGGACCGGCTGCGTGCCAGCGGCCATCACCTCTCGAAGGCCATCGCCTCGCTGAGCGCGGAGCGCGGCGCCAGCAACTGCGTCACGCTGCCCTTCGGGACGCTCTCGCTGTTCGAGCTCGCCGACTTCACGCGGCGCACGTCCTCCGGCACATCAGTCAGATCGAGCGTACGCCGTAACCGGGTGCGCGCCCTGTGACCTCGTGCACTTGGTCCACCGCGTGCATTGGGTAGCCCTGCCGGGGGTCACCTGATGCGTTTGGTGGCTCGTCTGTTTGCGGGTTGCGCGGCGGTGCTGCTGGCGACACAGGGATGCACGCAATCGTCGACGTCGCTGGCCGAGCCCTCCTCGTCCAAGTGTCAAATCACCGCGACAAACCAGCCTTCGTCGTTTCCCTCGGCCGGCGGTCGAGGCGCCGTGTCGATTGGAGCGACGCGCGATTGTGCCTGGTCGATCGCGCGCGAACGCGCCGTGGATTGCGATTGCGGGCGAGCGAGCGGGGCACGGGCGACGCGGTCATCAATTACACGGTTTCGGAAAACTCTGTCCCATCGCCGCGAAACGGGATGCTGACGGTCGATGCGGTTCAGCTGGCGCTCAGTCAGGCGGCGGCGCCGTGCACCTATTCGATCGCTCCGCTGGAAGCATCGATCGCCGCCGCGAGGCGGCAGCCTCTCCGTCACGGTCACGACGCTGACCGGGTGCGCCTGGAGCGCGGCCAGCAATGCACCGTGGATCGCCGTCTCCAGCGGCGCGAGCGGCACGGCCAGCGCGACCGTGGAGCTTGACGGTCGGGGCGAACGGCGGCGCGCCCGCGACGGCACGGTCACGGTCGCCGGGACGAGCCTTCACGGCACAGACAGGCAGGTCCGCCTCCGCATCGCCGCCGCCGGCACCTCGCCGCCCCCGGCACCTGCCGCCCGCCACCGCCTCCACCGCCGCCGACGCCGCCCCGCCGCCGCACCTTCGCCGGAAACGGTCGAGTTCGAAGGATCGATCATCGCGTTGAGCGGCGACTGCCCCAACGTCAATTTCATCGCCGGCGGACGCGATCGTCGTCACCAACGGCGAGCACCGAATACAAGAAGGGCCGCTGCCGCGATCTGACGATCGGCGACCGGGTCAAGGTCCGGGGGACCGAGCACTCCAGCGACAGTCCTGTCGCTGCCGATCGCATCGAGATCAAAGATGAAAACAACTAGATTCGCGGCGCGGTGCTCTGGCGACTTGCGTTTTTCGGCTGGTCGGCGGCGCCGGCTTCCGCGCAGACCGTCTCGGACGTCCTCGAGTTTCTCGTGACCGGGCATTCGGTGGAAACCGGCAGCGTCGAGCGCGACGCGGCCGCGGCCGCCGCGACAAGCCTCACCGTGTCGCGCGCGCTTCTCGCGAACCTGGCGACTCTTCCCGTCGGCACATCGTCGGGCGGATTCGTCTACAAGTTCCATCCCGAGCTGGGGACGGTGCAGCGCGCGACCACGAGCTTCGGCCCGTTCTTCGTCGAGCGCGCGGCGGCACCGGGCCATGGCGCGGCGTCGATCGGCCTGACGCTGCAGGTACTGGCGATTCACATCGCTCGACGGCCGGAACCTGCGCGACGGAACGCTCGAAACGACCGCCAACCAGTTCGTCGATGAGCTCGAGCCGTTCGACGTCGACCGGCTTCGCCTGGCCATCGACGCCAACATCGCCACGCTCCACGGCAGCCTCGGCCTGGGCAACCGCACGGAGCTGTCGGCAGCGTTACCGTTGGTCCTGCTTCGGGTGAACGGCTCGCGGGTCAACGCGTACCGGGGCCAGGTGTTCACACAGGCAGAAGCGTCCGCAACCGCGATCGGACTGGCGGACGCGGTGTTCGAGGACGAAGTTCACGCTGTTCGACGACGAAGGGGCTGGCGTGGCGGCTGCCTTCGAAGCTCGCCTCCCGACCGGACGGCAGGAAGACCTGCTTGGCAGCGGTGCGATGTCCTGGAAGCTCTCGGCGATCGGATCGCTCGAGGGCCAGCGAATCTCCTCGCACGCCAACGTCGGCTTCGGGTTCGGCGGCCTCGCGCGCGATCTGACGATAGCGGGCGCAATGGCGGCGTCGGCATCCGATCGGCTCACGCTGACGGGCGAGCTGGTGGGCCGGTGGATGGACGTGCCCGGCGGCATCACCACGGCCGCTGCCGTGCATCCGAGCCTGCGCGACGTCCGCACGCTGCGACTGACGCCGGACGGCTCGACGCTCGGCATGATCTCGGTGGCGCCAGGCGTCAAATGGAACGTCAGCGACACGTGGGTGCTGGTCGCCAACGCCGCGATCCCGCTCACTAAGGGCGGGCTGACCGCGGGCTTCACGCCGTTCATCGGCTTCGATTACACGAGCATCGGGCGCTGATCATGACGCGTTCAGTTAGCGAGTTGGTGAACTGGAGAGTTGGTGAGTTCAAGAGGGGCACTCTCTCAACTCTTCAACTCGTCGACTCTGCGACTCACTAGTTCGCGGTCTGGTCGATCACCGCTCCGCGCGCGCGGTTTCGATCTCCCAGTCGTTCGCTTTCTTGCGCAGCGTGAAGTTCCAGGCCAGCGGCTCCACGCGGGGCTCGCGGCTGCCCACCTTCGGGACGTACCGAGTCGGATCCGGTGCACAGGACATCCGCCGTCGCGCCGCGCAGCTGGATGTAACAAGCCTTGAAGTCGAGCGCCTGGGACTCGAGCCCCCCGAACGCGCGGGCGAGCGCGGCCTCGTTGACGCCCGGCCACACCGCGTGGACCAACCTCGCATCGAGACGCTCGTAAGCGGCCTGATATCTCTGCAGCAGCGCCTTCACCTGCGCCGATTCGTCGACCGTGGCGGGCGCCACATCGAGAGCCGCGGCGCTGGGCGATGCCGCCGTCGTCGCGCGCGGTGCTGGCGCGACCGGCGGCCGCACTGGGGGAGCAACGACTGGTTCCGGTGCTGTCGCGGGCGGGGGTTCGAGCTGCGACGGTGACGACACAGAAGGCGTCAGCGGCGCCGGAGCCGGCAGCGATGCCCGAGGCGGTAGCGACGCCGAAGCACGTAACGACGCCGCAGCCGGTGATGACGCCGGAGACCGTGGCCGCGTGGTCGTCGGCCGCGAAGGCGGAACAGGAACAGCCGGCGGATCGGCGACGGCGTCGGACAGGATGGTCCCTGCCCCGCCGCTCGTCGCGATCGGAAGATCAAGGGCGATGCCTCGCGATGCCAGCAATCCGTCAGGAACAGGTGCGGGAGCGGCGGTTTCGACGATCGCGGGAGCGGCGGTTTCGACAATCAGATACAACCGCAGCCGTCCGATGTTCTCGATCCACGAGGCCGCGAGCAAGACGGCGACAAACGCAGCCGCCGCCGCGGCGAACGCGCCGCGACGCGGACCCCCGCGATGCCGACCCGTCCGCTTCTCGGCCGCTGTGAGCTGCAAGGCGAGCGCGGCGAGTTCCGGGAGGGTCTGGTCGAGCTCCTTGAGCTCATTGAGCGCGGCGCGGGCGTCGGCCCACTGGCGCGATCGGATGGCGTGTCGCGCTGCCTGGAGGCGCCCTTCGATCCGGCGCTCGCGCGCGCGCTGCTCGAATCGCGCATACCCCTCCATCGAGACGAGGGGGCGTTTCTGGCCGCTGCGGCTCAGCTCGGGCGCGCCGAGCTCGGATACTGGCACACGGCGCGGCTGTGCAAGATGAGTTCCGGAACGCTACGGCTGCCGCGTGTTCGATTTTCGCCCAGGCATCCCGGAGCGAAACTGTCCGGTTGAAAACAAGTGCTCCCGGCGTGGAATCCGGATCGACGCAGAAGTAGCCCAGCCGTTCGAACTGGAATCGCGACGACACAGTCGCCGCGGCCAGGCTTGGCTCGACCTTGCAGTCGGTGAGCACTTCGAGCGAGGCCGGGTTGAGGTAATCGGTGAAGGGCCGCCCCTCCTCACGCTCGGGATCCTCGACCGTAAACAGGCGATCGTACAGGCGCACTTCCGCCGGAAGGGCGTGCGGCAGCCGACACCCAGTGCAGCGTCGCCTTCACGCGGCGGCCGTCGGGCGCATCGCCGCCCCGCGTCGCCGGATCGTAGGTGCAGCGCAGTTCGACGACCTCGCCGGAGCCGTCCTTGATGACTTCGTGGCAGGTGAGGAAGTACGCGCAGCGCAGCCGCACTTCGCGGCCAGGCGCCAGCCGGAAGAACTTCTTCGGCGGATCTTCGCGGAAATCGTCGCGTTCGATGTAGAGCTCGCGGGAAAACGGCACCTTGCGATACCCAGCCGACGGATCCTCCGGGTTGTTGATGACGTCGACCTCCTCGACCTGGTTCTCCGGGTAGTTGGTGATCACGACCTTCAACGGCCGGAGCACTGCCATGACACGAGGCGCGCGACGATTGAGGTCGTCGCGGACGCTGTGTTCCAGCTGCGCGACGTCGATGACGTTCTCTTTCTTGGCGACCCCGATGCGGGTGCAGAAGTCGCGGATCGATTCCGGCGTGTAGCCGCGGCGGCGCAGGCCGCTGATCGTCGGCATCCGCGGGTCGTCCCAACCCGACACGTGGCGCTGCTGCACGAGCTGGAGCAGCTTCCGCTTGCTCATCACCGTGTAGTTCAGGTTGAGGCGGGCGAACTCGATCTGCCGCGGGCGATCGTGCTCGACGAGATTCTCGACGAGCCAGTCGTACAGCGGCCGATGGTCCTCGAACTCCAGCGTGCAGAGCGAGTGCGTAATCCGCTCGAGCGCGTCGGACAATGGGTGCGCGAAGTCGTACATCGGGTAGATGCACCAGGCGCTGCCGGTCCGGTGATGCGAAGCATGGCGGATCCGGTAGAGCGTCGGATCGCGCATGTTCAGGTTCGGCGACGCCATGTCGATCTTCGCCCGCAGCACGTGCGCGCCGTCCTCGAACTCGCCGGCGCGCATCCGGGCGAACAGGTCGAGGCTCTCGGCGATCGGCCGATCGCGAAACGGGCTGTTCTTGCCCGGCTCGGTGAGCGTCCCGCGGTGGGCGCGGATCTCGTCGGCGCTGAGCGAGTCGACGTAGGCCTTGTCGCGCTCGATCAGCCGGACCGCGAACGCATACAGCTGCTCGAAATAGTCCGAGGCAAAGAACAGGTCGTCCCACTTGAAGCCGAGCCAGGCGACGTCTTCCTTGATCGCCTCGACGTACTCGACGTCTTCCTTCGTCGGGTTGGTATCGTCGAACCGCAGGTTGCACGTTCCGCCGCGCTCGAGCGCCACGCCGAAGTTCAGGCAGATCGACTTCGCGTGGCCGATGTGCAGGTAGCCGTTCGGTTCTGGCGGAAACCGCGTCGCCACGCGCCCGTGATGCTTGCCGGACGCCAGATCCTCTTCGATGATCGCGCGAATGAAATCGACCGGCGCGGCCGCGGCCGTGGGCATCGGGTCCTCTGACATGGTGCGCGACTATTTTATTCGACAGGCTTCCACCGGGACGCGACGCGGCGGCCCTCTTCACCCGGCACCCACACCACCACGACCGTCGCGCCCGCCGGCCCCGTCTTGTGCCGCACGCGATCCGGCGGCTTGACGAAGCCGGCCATTCCGGGCTTGAGAAGCTGGCTGCTGCCGTTGACGACGTGCTCCAGCTCGCCCGTCACGACGTAGAACATCTCGATCGCGCCGTGCGTGTGTTCGCCCGAATCCGAATTGGGTGGAAACGTCAGCTCCCCGAGCGACGCCTCGGCGCCGAGATTCGACTCGTCGAGCATCAGGCGCAGCTTCGTCCCGCCTGCGGCCTGGTAAGTCCGGCCCTGCGAGGCCGGCTGCGTCTGCGCATGCCTGCCGACGACTGCACACAGCACGACGGTAATGGCGACAATGGAGAGTATTCGCATCCTGCCTCCTACACGCGTTTCATTTTCCACCAGCCGAGGCGGAACAGAAATCCACTGACGACGGCGAGCACCGAGAAAGCGACGCTCACGGCGACGAACACGCCGGTTGGACCGAGCCCGAGCGGGTACGCCAGCACCCACGCCAGAGGGAGCTCCAGCAGCCACAGGCAGACCAGGTAGATCAGCGTCGGGGTCCGCGTGTCGCCGGCGCCATTGAAGGCTTGCGTCAGCACCATGCCGTAGCCGTAGAACAGGAAGCCGGCGGCGACGATTCGCAGGCAGCGCACACCGTACGGCACGACCTCGGGATCGGCGGAGAACAGCCGGATCAGCTGCGGCGCGAACAGCAGGAAGATCACGCCGACCGTCACCAGGCAGAACGTGTTGTACAGCCCGGCCCGCCAGACGGCGGCTTCGGCGCGGTCGGGACGGCGCGCGCCGAGGTTCTGGCCGACGAGCGTCGCCGCGGCGTTGCTGACACCGAACGACGGCAGCAGCGCGAACATGATGATTCGGATGCCGATGGTGTTGCCCGCCACGGCGACGCTGCCGAAGCCGGTGAGGATCCGCACCAGCCCCATCCACGATGCGGTGGCGATGAAATTCTGGAAGACGCCCACTCCGGACATCCGCATGATCGATCGCATGACGCGCCCAGTCCAGCCCGAAGTGCTCGCGCGCGCAGGGCGATTCGACTATCGCCGCGTGTCAATCGGTAGAGCTGATAGACGACGCCCGAGGTCCGGCCGATCGCGGTACCGACGGCCGCGCCGGTGACCCCCATCTCCGGGAACGGGCCGATGCCGAAAATCAGGCACGGGCCGAGCACGATGTTGACGGCGTTGGCGAACCACAGGACGCGCATCGCAATCGCCGCATCGCCCGCGCCGCGGAAGATGGCGTTGATGAGAAACAGCAGCAGGACGCTGCCGCTCGCGCCCAGCATCACCCGCGTGAAGTTGGCGCCGGTGCGCACGACCTCGTCGCTCGCGCCCATCAGCCGCAGCAGCGAAGGAGCGGTCGCGACCGCGGTGACGCCCACGACGATGCCGACCAGCACGCCGACCGCGATCGACTGAACGGCGGCGCGCGCGGCGGCGTCGGGATTCTTCTCGCCGATCCGGCGCGAGACGGTCGCCGTCGCCCCGATCGACAGACCCATGGCGACGGCGTACACGATCGTCATCAGCGACTCGGTGATGCCGACGGTCGCGACCGCGTCCGCGCCGAGCCGGCCGACGAAGAAGATGTCCGCCACGGCGAACACCGACTCCATCAGCATTTCCAGCACCATCGGCACGGCGAGCAGGATGACCGCCTGGCCAACCGGCGCTTCCGTGTAGTCCTGGTGGGACCCTTTGACCGCTTCGCGCAGCGTCGCCCAGAGTCCTGGCGTCGACTGCACGGTCACCGCGGCCGCCGTGTGAGACATCCGCCCAGTCTAGCAGACGGTGGCGTTAATAAGCCGTGAGCAGGCGGGCCGCCCGTTCGACTCGCGCCTCATTCGGCAGGAAGAATTCCTCGAGTGGGGGCGAGTAAGGAACCGGCGTATCGAGCGCGCCAACAATCCGTACCGGCGCGTCGAGCCACTCGAACGCTTCTTCCTGGATGGCGGCCGCGATGCTTTCGCCGACGCTCCCGGTCCTGGTGTCTTCGTGGACAACGAGCACGCGATGGCACCGGCGGGCCAGGGCGAGCAGCGCGGCGCGATCGAGCGGCGCGAGGCTGCGGAGGTCCAGGACCGATGCCTCGATCCCGTCGGCGGCGAGCCTCGCTGCCACGCGCAAGGCCACGTGCACGTAGGCACCGTACGACACGATCGCGAGGTCGCGGCCGTCGCGTCGAAGCGCCGCGCGCCCAATCGCGAGCGGCGCCGGCGGGTCATCGGCCAGCACCTGCTTGATCCGGGGGTCGCGGTAGAGGGCAATGTGCTCGTAATACAGGACCGGGTCCGGGTCGGCCACGGCGGCCGCCATCAGCGCGCGCGCGTCGTGCGGTGTCGACGGGACGACGATCTTCAGGCCCGGCGTCCGGTAAAACCACGCCTCGGTGTTCTGCGAGTGGTAGGGTCCGGCGTGCCGCAGCCCGCCGAACGGCATCCGGACAACCATCGGCACGCCCACGCCGCTCCGGTACCTGAACTTCGCCGCGTTGTTCACGAGCTGGTTGAAGCCGGTCGCGACGAAGTCGTTGAACTGAATCTCGCCGATCGGCCGCTGCCCGGCGAGGGCGGCGCCGACGGCGACGCCGAGGATCGCTCCCTCGGCGAGCGGCGAATTGAGAATCCGGTCGCCGAACTCGTTCAACAACGGCCGCAGGAGCAGGAACGCATTGCCGTACTTCCCGCCAACGTCCTGGCCGTACACGAACACCCGACGATCCGCCCGCAGCGCATCGCCAACACCGAGCATGACGCCCTCGAGAAACGTCCTCCCCTTGGGATCCGCGGGCGGTCCGGGGTCGAACGGGATCTCGTGGGCGGGCTCCGCCTTCAGGCGGACCTCCGGATCCAGCACCTCCACGTGAGCGCGCGGCGGCTCCCCGGCGAACACGCCAACGCCGGCCGTCCAGCCTTCCGGCCAGGGTGCGTCCACAATCGCCTGTGCTTCGGCCTGAACCATCGCATCCGCTTCGGCTCGAAAGCGCGCGACGTCCGCGGCCGAAACGATCCCGTCGGCTTCGAGCCGCGCCGCGTACGTGGCGATCGGATCGCGCGCTGCCCAATACGCGTAGAGCTCGCGGTCGACGTACCCCTGCTCGGTGGGGACGGGATAGTCCCACGAGGGATGCGGATCGCGGCCGAGATACAGCATGTCGTCGTGGTGCGCGTGGCCGCACATCCGCATCGCGATGAGCTCGATCAGCGTCGGTCCTGCGCCCGCCGCGAGCGCGCTCCGCGGCCCAGGTAAACGCCGCGGCGATGGCATCCGGATCGGTGCCGTCGAGCGTGATTCCCGGGATGCCGTAGCCGGCCGCCTTGTCGGCGAACACCCGCACGGCGGTCTGATCGCCGATCGGCGTCGACAGCGCCGTCTGGTTGTTCTGCACGCAGAAGATCGCCGGCAGCCGCCGCACGGCGCACAGGTTGATCGCCTCGTGCCACTCGCCGAGCGAGACGCCGCCGTCGCCGATGAACGAGATCGCCACGCGGCCCGAGCCCTCGCGCTGAAAGGCCAGCGCCATCCCGGCAATCGTCAGCGTCGCGATGCCGAGCGGTGCGGTCGGCGGCAGGATGCCCCGGGCGAAGTCGCCGATGTTGAGGTCCTTTCCCTCGAGCGGCGGGCCGGCCTTCGCCATCTGCGCGTTCAGCGCCATCCGGACCGTCGCCGCGCTCGCAGCGCATGGCGAGCGCCGCCCCCAAATCCCGGATCAGCGGTGCGACGACGTCACCGGACCAGGTGCCGTCGGGCAACTGCCACTCGGAACCGCGGCGCAGCCTGATCGCGGCGGCATAGATCGCCTCCTGGCCGAGCGATCGGAATCCCTTGCCCTGGAATGCGGCGTTCGCGTAGCGGACATCGCCGCTCGTGAACAACGCCTTGAGCTTGTTGTCGGTGGCGCGCGTGAGAATCATCCCGCGCAGGATCTCCCGCCGCTCTTCGGCCGTCAGCGATGCTTCCAGGGCCGCGCGGCGAAGAAATCCGTCGCAGGCGTCGAGGAGCTCGTCAGCGGCCTGCCGCAACCGCGTCGATGCCGTTGTCCGCGGCGTGGGCTCGGGCACGCCGTGGATCATCGACTTCTCCGCGAGCCGGCGTTTGAGCTCCTGGCCGAACGCAGGACGGATTGCCTCGATCGCCTCTTCTGTCTCTCTGACGTCGCGGACCTGGAGCGCCGTGAGCGAATTCATGACGTCGCGCCAGGCGAACGGATAGCGTTCGATGATGAACGCCATGAAACGGCGGGCAACGCCAGTCAGTTGTTCGAGCTCGGTGGCCATGGACTCTCGCAGCCTTCAGGCGGTCGTCCGGTGCATCGCCCCGCCTGACGCTACGTACGCTATGGTACGTATGGTATTGCACCCGTGACGTTCACGACGCTCATCGACACGGACTCACTGGCGGCGCATCTGTCCGACGAGTCGTTTCGCATCGTCGATTGCCGGTTCGCACTCAACGATCCGCCGTGGGGCGAGCAAGTGTACACAGCCTCGCACATCCCGGGTGCTGTCTACGCCGACCTCAACCGGCACCTCGCGGGGCGCCCCACAGGCGTCAACGGACGCCACCCGCTGCCGCGCGTCGAGGACCTCCGGCAGACGCTGGGCAACCTCGGGATCGACCGGGAGCGCCAGGTTGTCGCGTACGACCAGGACACCGGCATCTTTGCCAGCCGGCTGTGGTGGCTGCTGCGGTGGCTCGGGCACGACGCCGTCGCCGTCCTCGATGGCGGTTTTGCGGCATGGGTTGCCGCCGGCCATCCCGTCTCGTCAGCCCGGGAACAGGAAGTCACGGCGTGAGTTCAGCGGAACGCCGCGGGCGGACTTCTCCGCCGGCGATCGACGACGTCGCCGCCGCGATTCAACAGGGAGGGCAGCGTCTTCTCGACGCACGAGCGCCGGAGCGCTTCAATGGCCTCGTCGAGACGATCGATCGAGTGGCAGGCCACATTCCCGGCGCGCGGAACCACTTCTACAAGTGGAACGTCGACGATCGCGGACGATTCCTCCCGCCGGCCGCGCTGCGCGAGCAGATTACCGCGGCGCTGGACGGTGTACGCCCGACAAGACGATCGCGTACTGCGGCTCGGGCGTCACCGCCGCCCACAATCTGCTGGCGATGGAGCACGCCGGCCTGCGAGGAGCCAGGCTGTACGTGGGATCGTGGAGTGAGTGGTCGAGCGACGAACGACGGGGCGTGGAGAAGCTGGAAGGCTGAACGTCCGAACCGTCAGTGAATGCGCAGCGACGCCCGCGGATTCAGCCCGCTCTTCGCGCGCGGTGCGCCAATCGTCGGACAGGATCGCATAGAGCACCTGATCGAGATACTCGCCATTGCGGAGAAACGACTTCCGCAGCAGCCCTTCCTGGACGGCGCCGGTCTTGCGGAGCGCACGCAGTGCCGCGCCCGTTCCTGACCGCGGCTCGCGCTTCGAGACGATGAACGCCGAGCGTGTCGAAGACGAATTCGAGCACGAGATCTGCGCTCGCCTTGAACACGCCCGTGCCCCAGAACGCCGACCCGATCGCGAATCCCCACTCGGCCGTCGCGAACCCAGGCTCGAGTTCGCGAACCTGGAAGAGGCCGATTGCCGTGTCGTAGCCCTTGAGGGTCACGGCGAAGCACGCGTAGGCGCCGGCCGATCGCTGCCGATGCGTCCACGCGATGAAGTTCTCGAAGCCCTCGAGCGTCGTCGGCGGCGGCGAAATGAACCGCGCCACTTCCTCGCTCGTGAGCATGGCGAACAGCGAGGGGGCATCGGATCGCCGCAGCTCGCGCAACTCGACCTGCGCGCCGCTGAGCACGGGCAGCTGCTCGCGCCAGTTGCTGCTGACAATGCTCCCCGGCGGCCGGCGTGACGGCACGCAGCCCTGGACGATCGCGAAACGGCATCTTCTCCATGACTACAAGCTCCCGAGCTCGAACCGTTGGGGCGACCCACGGGTTCAGGACCGACGTCAGCGCGTCGATGAGATCGAAGAACTGGTCGTCGGTCAGCCAGGGAAGATATTGACTGTAGAGCGCGTAGTAGTAGTCCCAGAGAAGCGACGGATATGACATCGCCGGCCAGGAGGCTGCCGCTGCCTCTGCCGTGCCCCAGATGATGTTGTCGAGATCGTCGGTGCCCCAGATGATGTTGTCGGCATCATCACCGGCGGTGCCCCAGATGATGTTGTCCTCACCCGCGGTGCCCCAAATGATGTTGTCGTCGTCGCCGGCCGTGCCCCAGATGATGTTGTCGCCGTCGCCGGCCGTGCCCCAGATGATGTTGTCGCAGTCGGCGCCGCCGCAGTCGGTGCCCCAGATGATGTTGTCGTCGGGGACTTCCGTGCCCCAGATGATGTTGTCGCCTTCGGCGTCGGTGCCCCAGATGATGTTGTCGTCGCCGCCGGCGCCCCAGATGACGTCGTCGGAGCCGGACGTGCCCCAGATGATGTTGTCGCACCCGTCGGTGCAGGTCGTGCCCCAGATGATGTTCTCGCCGTCGCTCGCGTGCGCGACACCCCAGGTTGTTCCGAGCGCAAAGGCGTTCGCTGCGGGGTCGAGGACGCCGCCCGACAACCGGTGGCTGCCCCAGATGATCTTGCTTGCTCCACGCCGACTGAAGCGGATACGCCGAGCCGGGCTGCGCGACGGCGAAGAATCTCGCCAGCCGGACGGCGCCCAACGCGTTCAGGAAGCCTGCCCCCTGCGTCAGCGCGTTGTAGCCGGCGCGCTGCTCGGCCGTGTACTGGAGGATGCCTTTCACCGCGTTCGGCGTCAGCGACGGATTGGCCTGCAGCATCAAGCGCGACCGTGCCGGCCACCACCGGCGCGGCCATGCTGGTGCCGCTCAGCGTCAGATACGCGCGCTCGCTGCCGCCCACGAAGCCGTTGACGAGCAGCTGCGTCTTCGTCGCGTAGAAGGTGCTGTTCGGCGCGGAGAGCGAAATCGTGCCCACGCCCGATGCCACGAGATCCGGCTTCGCGGACCAATCGAGATAGGTCGGGCCACGCGAGCTGAACGTCGCGATCGAGTCGTCGTCGCGCGTCAGCGAGCCGTTCGTGCTCGAGGCGCCGACGGTGAGCACCCACGGCGCATTGCCCGGGCGCGGTGACGCCGCCGTACAGCGGCTCGCCAGCGGCGTTCTTGCCGATGTTGCCCGCGGCCGTGACCACCACGACGCCCGCGTCGGCGACGCGCTTGGCGGCGAGCGTCAGCGGGTCGGTCCAATAGGACTCGCGGACGGCCGCGCCCACCGAGAGGTTGACGACGCGGATGTTGTATTGCTGGTGATGCGCGAGCACCCAGTCGAGCGCCGCGATCGCGTTGCTGATCGTGCCGCGGCCCTGGGCGTCGAGAACCTTGAGCGCGACCAGTGCGGCATCGGGCGCTATCCCTGCATGACGACCGAGCGAATCATGGCCGTTTCCCGCGATGATGCCGGCGACGTGCGTCCCATGGCCCTAGTCGTCGTACGGGGCGGTGGCGCCGTTGACGAAATCGACGAACGCGGCGACGCGCTGGTCGCCGTACGGATACATGGTCGGCGTGCGAGCTCGAGAGATCGTTGTGCCACCCGGTGATGCCCGAGTCGATGACGGCGACGCCAATGCCGGCGCCGGTGAAGCCGAGGCCCCGCTGAACGGCGCGCGCGCCGGTCGTGACGGAGGTACGGAAGTTATGAGCCGCCGTCGGTCGGTCGTAGTGGATCCGGAAGATTTCGGGCCGCGCTTCGAGCTGCCGCAGGACGTTATTCGGCAAGTCGAGCACCTGGCCGTTGATGATGCCGAGACGTCCCCTGGCGCGCGCGAACCGCTTGAACTCCTGGGGAAGCGTCGCGCCGGGCGCCAGCGTGACGATGACGCTGGTGACCTCCCGCGGATTGCGTTGACTACGCCGGGTCAGCTCGGCATCGAGCTTCGACCCGCGGCCGGCCGCGAGCGCAAGCGACGGGAGAATGAGGCGAAGGAAGAGGGTCGCGACGAGCGGCACGAGGCGCCGGCGCGGGTACCAGACAGCTTTGGAACGGACGTGGACACTGACATGTGGCGTGCACGGAATAGCAACAGTCGCGCCAGGTTTGCCACTCGCGTGAGCCACGATTATAACTACTTACAGACGTGTAATTTAACTGGAGATCGCGTCAGGATGGAAAAACGATGTGACATGGCGGTCATGTCTCACATCGGAACACGCCATGACTGAAAATTGTAATGCGGCTTCTGTAACTACCAGAAAACAGGTACCGAAAGCCGCCCTTCACCGAGTCGTGTGTCACGTTTCGGAACACATACGACAAAATACGACACTTAAGGTCATATTAGCCGTCTCCGATGCAGGACGGACGGGAAGGAGCTACTCGTCCGAGCCGCCCGCTTCCCGTCCTTCCTCTACGATGCGGGCCGCCACCCTCAGTGGACGACCCCGACTGCTAGTGGACGACCACCGACTGCGCGCGCCACACGCTCGAGGCCGCGCGCCAGTCCTCGTCGACGATTGCGTAAAGCGCCTGATCGAGGTATTCGCCGTTGCGAAGGAACGACTTCCGCAGCACGCCTTCCTGGACGGCGCCAATTTTCCGCAGCGCGCCGTTGCCGCGGCCGTTGCGGAGCGCCGCGCGCGCCTCGAGCCGATGAACGCCAAGCGTTTCGAACGCGAACTTGCAGGACGAGCTCGGCGCCTTCCTGGAAGAGGCCCAGTCCCCAGAATGGCGATCCGAGTGCAAAACCCCATTCGGCGGTGTCGAATCCGGGTTCCGTTTCGCGCACCTGGAAAATGCCGATTGCCGTGTCCTGCCCGCGACCGTCACGGCGAAGCACGCGTAGGTTCCCGCGGCCCGCTGGCGGAGCGTCCAGGCAATGAACCGCTCGAACCCTTCAACCGTCGTCGGCGGCGGCGAGATGAAGCGCGCCACTTCGTCGGTCGTCAGGAGCGCGAAGAGCGACGGCGCGTCGGAAGCGACGCAGTTCGCGCAGTCTCACCAGGCGACCGGTCAGTACCGGCAGCTGCTGCCGCCAGTCGCTGCTGACGACCGGAGCGGCGGCGGGCGCTTCGAAGGTCTGCACGTCGAGCTCGGCGCGATAGGGCATCTTTTCCATTAGAGCACCCCCTCGACGAGGTCGCCGAACTCCGCACCGGGGTCGGGTACCGGCTGCGTGGCTTCGTCGTCCGGATAGAGAACCTCCTCGTCTCCGGAACTGCCCCACGTATCGTCCGCATCAGCCGACGTGCCCCAGATGATGTTGTCGAGATCGTTCTGAATCCAGGCAACGTGCGCGCCCTCTTCTACGGTGCCCCAGATGATGTTGTCGGAATCATCCGTGCCCCAGATGATGTTGTCGCAGTCCGCGCCGCCGCAGTCCGTTCCCCAGATGATGTTGTCAGCGTCGTCGGTGCCCCAGATGATGTTGTCGTCGATGAAGTGCGTACCCCAGATGATGTTGTCGTCGATGAAGTTCGTGCCCCAGATGATGTTGTCCAAGTCGGCGTCGACGGTGCCCCAGATGATGTTGTCGCACGCCGAGTCGGGGCAGTCGGTGCCCCAGATGATGTTGTCGCCGTCGAGCGCCCGAGCCGCACCCCACATGACGCCGGTGGCCCAGGCGTTCGCCGTCGGGTTGATGTAGCCGCCGGAGATCCGGTGGTTGCCCCACAGAATCTGCTTGCTCCACACCGACTGCACCGGCATCCGCGAGCCGACGGAGTTGCTGGCGTAGAACTTCGCGAGGCGGACCGCGCCGAGCGTGTTCAGGAATCCCGCACCCTGACGAAGCGAGTTGTATCCGGGATAGACCTGCGCGGTGTACTGCAGGATCGCTTTCACCAGGTTCGGCGTCAGCTTCGGGTTCGCCTGCAGCATCAGTGCGACCGTGCCGCTGACGACCGGCGCCGCCATGCTGGTTCCGCTCAGAGTCAGGTACGGCTTGAAGCCAACCTGGCCGACCTTGCCGCCGACCAGGAACTGTGACTTCGTCGAGTAGAACGTGCTGCCGGGGGACGCCAGGGAGACGGTGCCCGTGCCGGGCGCCACCAGGTCGGGCTTCGCGCCGAAATCGATATTCGTCGGACCCGACGAACTGAAGGCCGCCATCGTGTCGTCATTGCGCGTCAGCGTGCCGTTGGTGCTCGAGGCGCCGACCGTCAGCACCCACGGCGCGTTCGCCGGCGCGGTGATGCCACCGTATTGCAGGCTGCCAGCCTGGCTCTTCCCGAAGTTGCCCGCGGCGCCGACGACGACGATGCCGCGGTCGGTCAACGCCTTGGCGGCGAGCGTCAACGGGTCGGTCCAGTACGACTCGGTGATGCGCGCGCCTACCGACATGTTGACGACGCGGATGTTGTAGGCCTGGTGGTTCTGGGCGACCCAGCTCATCGCCGCGATCATCGAGCTGATCGCTGCCGATGCCGTTTGCGTCCAGCACCTTCAGCGAGATGATCGACGCCTTCGGGGCGATGCCGGCCTTCTCGCCAAAGTTCGAGTCGTAGCCGTTGCCGGCAATGATCCCCGACACGTGCGTGCCGTGGCCGTTGTCGTCGTACGGCGTATTGTGGCCGGCCACGAAATCGACGAACTTCCGGACGCGCTGATTGCCGTACGGAAACAGCAGCGAGTTCGACGAGCCGGACAGATCGTCGTGCCAGTTGGAGACGCCCGAATCGATGACCGCGACGCCGACGCCCGCGCCGTCATAGCCGTACGTCGCTCGGACTGTCATCGCGCCGACGGTGACCGCCGTGCGGTAGTTGAAGCCGGAGGTCGGACGGTCGTAGTGAACGCGGAAGACTTCCGGCAGCTTTTCGAACTGCTTCAGGACGCCGTTCGGCAGGTCGAGCGCCAGGCCGTTGATGATCGTCAGCGGAGCGCCCTTGACGTACCGCCTGAACTGCGGCGGCAGCTGCGCCCCAGGCACCAGGCTCACGATCACGCTGATGTTCTGGTCGCCCTTGCCCTTCATCCGACGCCTGACTTCCTCATCGAACTTGTGATGCTTTGCAAAGGAGTTCGGCGCGGCCGGCTTTGCCTTCTTTCCCTGGTTGGAGTGCCGGTTCCCTTCTTTCGCCATTACATCCGGGGCGAAGGCCATCGCAGCGGCGAGAAAAGCCGCCAGCGTGGCTTTGGGACCCCAGACGGCCTTGCGTCTGATACCTGGTCGACGTGGCAATAGAGTCATAGTCAGGCATATCATGAGCAAGCCCCGGGCCACCCCAGCTGTTTCGGGGCCATGGAATGGAAATCACTTGTAATCAGATACTTAAGGTCTTCGACGCGACTGGTCTGAAGGTGAGTGATTTGTTCCAGGTCGGCACATCAGTGAGCCATGACGGGGCCACTAAGCGCGACAAAGCGCAGTTTTAAGGCCTAAAATCTCGAAACGTGTGTGCTTGTCCCGTTTCTACGACACGATTCTAAATTTAGGGCACTCGAGAGGCGTTTTTTGTCATTAAATGTCTTTTAGAGTCCGTTATTGTTCTCTAATGCAGCCTTGCGCAACAGTGGTTATCGGGCGGACAGCCTAGCAGCCGCACCGGCTCGTAGCCGAGCGACGGACCGAGCCAGCGCTCGACAGCCTCCGATCGATAGACCCTTGCGGCGCGCGTAGTTGGCGATCTGATCCTCGCCGATGCGTCCGACCGTAAAATAGCGCGCCTGCGGGTGCGCGAAATAGAGCCCGCTGACGCTCGCGGCCGGCGTCATCGCCGCGTGCTCGGTGAGCCCGATCCCCACCGCATCAGCGCTCCAGCAATTCGAACAGCTTGAACTTCTCGCTGTGGTCCGGGCACGCGGGATAGCCGAACCCGGGCCGGATGCCGCGATGCCGTTCGGCAATCACGTCTTCCGGCGCCGCGGCGTTCTCGATCTTGAGCTCCGCCCGCACGCGCGCGTGGAGGTAGGCGGCGAACGCCTCCGCAAGCCGATCGGCCAGCGCTTTGACCAGGATCGCGTTGTAATCGTCGTTCGCCTGTTCGAAGCGCCGCACCAGCTGCGTCTGCGCCGATTCCCGCAGTCACGGCAAACGCGCCAATGTAATCGGCGGCGCCCGACCCGCGCTCGGCCACGAAATCGGCGAGCGACAGGTTCGGCTTTCCATCGGCCATCGCCTCCTGCTGGCGCAGCATGTTGAAGCGCATCAGCTCGCCGGTCCGGCGTTTCGTCGTCGAAGACGATGATGTCGTCCGCCTCGCTGGCCGCCGGCCAGAATCCGTAGACACCGCGCGCCCGGAGCAGCCGCTCAGCGACGATCCGATCGAGCAGGACGCGCGCGTTCTCGTACAGCTCGCGCGCCGCGGCTCCGTACTGCGGATGATCGAGGATCGCCGGAAACCGGCCCTTCAGCTCCCAGGCCGCGAAGAAGAACGTCCAGTCGATATACGGCACGGATTTCCTCCGAGCGGCACGTCGTCGAGCACGCGCCGTCCCGATCGACGACGGGACGGGAAGCCGCTCCGCGGCCCAGTCGATCTCGAGCCGGTTGTCGAGCGCGGCCTCGATACGACAGCAGCGGGCGCTCGCGCCGCGCGCTGTGCTGCTCGCGCAGCGTGGCCTGCTGTGCGCGGTTGGCCTGCTCGAAGCGCGGCCGCTCGGTGGGACTCAGCAGGCTCGACACGACGTCGACCACGCGCGACGCATCGAGCACATGCACGGTCGCGTCCGCTGATATTCCGGGGCGATCTTCACCGCCGTGTGCTGCCGGCTCGTCGTCGCGCCGCCGATGAGCAGCGGCGTGCGGAAATCCGCGGCGCTCCATCTCCTTCGCCACGAACACCATCTCGTCGAGCGACGGGGTGATCAGGCCGCTCAGCCCGACCAGGTCGGCCTGCTCGTCGATCGCCGTCTGCAGGATGCGGTCGGCCGGCACCATCACGCCGAGGTCGATCACCTCGTAGCTGTTGCAGCCGAGCACGACGCCGACGATGTTCTTGCCGATATCGTGGACATCGCCCTTGACGGTGGCCAGCACGATCGTGCCCTTGCCCGTTCGGCTGCCCCCGCCTGCCGCTCCTGCTCCATGAACGGCTGCAGGTAGGCGACCGCCTTCTTCATCGCCCGCGCGCTCTTCACGACCTGCGGCAGGAACATCTTGCCGGCGCCGAACAGGTCGCCGACCACCTTCATGCCGTCCATCAGCGGACCCTCGATGATGTCGAGCGGCCGCGGGTATTTCGCGCGCGCCTCCTCGACGTCCTCGCTCGATGAAGTCGACGACGCCGTGCACGAGCGCGTGCGACAGGCGCGCCTCGACCGGCCCGGCGCGCCACTGCAGATCGCGCTCGGCCTTCTTCGCCGCCGCCCTTGATCGTGCGCGGCGAACTCGACGAGCCGTTCGGTCGCGTCCGGGCGGCGGTTGAAGATGATGTCCTCGACACGCTCGAGCAGGTCCGGCGCGATGTCCTCGTAGACGACGAGCTGGCCGGCGTTGACGATGCCCATGTCCATGCCGGCCTTGATCGCGTGGAACAGGAACGCGGAATGAATCGCCTCGCGCACGGCGTCGTTGCCGCGGAACGAGAACGACAGGTTGCTGACGCCGCCGCTCACCTTCACGCCGGGGCAGGTGGCCTTGATGATGCGCGTCGCCTCGATGAAGTTGATCGCGTACTCGTTGTGCTCTTCGAGGCCGGTCGCGATGGCGAGGATGTTGGGGTCGAAGATGATGTCGGACGGATCGAAGCCGGCGCGATCGGCGAGCAGCCGGTAGGCGCGCTGGCAGATCGCCACCTTGCGCGCGATGGTGTCGGCCTGGCCCTGCTCGTCGAACGCCATCACCACGACGCCGGCGCCGTAGCGGCGGATGAGCGCCGCCTTCTGCAGGAAGTCGGCTTCGCCTTCCTTCAGGCTGATCGAGTTGACGACCGGCTTGCCCTGCACGCACTTCAGGCCGGCCACGATCACCGACCACTTCGAGCTGTCGATCATGAACGGCACGCGCGCGATCTCCGGCTCGGTGGCGATGTAGTTCAGGAAGTCGGTCATCGCGCGCTCGGAATCGAGCATGCCCTCGTCCATGTTGACGTCGATCAGGTTGGCGCCGCCGCGCACCTGATCGAGCGCCACCTGCGCCGCGCCGGCGTAGTCGCCCGACTCGGATCAGCCGCGCGAACCGCGCCGAGCCGGTGACGTTGGTCCGCTCGCCGATCATCTGGAAGTTGCGTGTCGGGCCGGATGGTGAGCGTTTCGAGACCCGCGAACTGCGTGAAACGCGTCGAGGACGCGGACGACGCGAGCGCACGGACTCGAGCGCAACCGTGCGCGGCGGCAGGTCCTCGACCGCCGTCGGCGATCGCCGCGATGTGGTCGGGCGTCGTGCCGCAGCAGCCGCCGACGATGTTCACGAAGCCGCTGCCGGCGAACTCCTGCAGGTAGCCGCCGGTGTCCGCCGGCTGCTCGTCGTATTCGCCGAACGCGTTCGGCAGGCCGGCGTTCGGATAGCAGCTGACGTAGCAGTCGGCGATCCGCGCCAGCTCGGCGACGTACGGCCGCATGTCGCGCGCGCCGAGCGCGCAGTTGATGCCGACGCTGAACGGCCTGGCGTGCGCGATCGAGGCATAGAAGGCGTCGATCGTCTGGCCCGACAGCGTGCGGCCGCTGCGGTCGGTGATGGTGACCGAGATCATCAGCGGCAGGCGCACGCCGCGCTCCTCGAACACCTCCTCGATCGCGACGATCCCCGCCTTCGCGTTGAGCGTGTCGACGATCGTCTCGAGCAGGAGCAGATCGCAGCCGCCGTCGATCAGGCCGCGCGACCTGCTCCCTGTACGCCTCGCGCAGCTCGTCGAAGGTCATGTTGCGGAACGCCGGGTTGTTGACGTCGGGCGAGATCGACAGGATGCGGTTGGTCGGCCCCATCGAGCCGGCGACGAAGCGCGGGCCGGTCGGGCGTGCGCGCCGTCCACTCGTCCGCGGCCGCCCGCGCCAGCCGGGCGCCCTCGACGTTCAGCTCGTAGACGAGCGCTCTCGAGCCCGTAGTCGGCCTGCGCGATCCGGCGTGCTGTTGAAGGTGTTGGTCTCGATGATGTCGCTGCCGGCCGCGAGGTAGGCGTCGTGGATGCCGGCGATGACGTCGGGGCGGGTCAGGACCAGGAGATCGTTGTTGCCCTTGAGATCGCGCGGGTGGCTCTTGAAGCGCTCGCCGCGGAAGTCGGCCTCCGCCAGCCTGTGGCGCTGGATCATCGTCCCCATCGCGCCGTCGAGGACGAGGATCCGGCTGCGAGCCAGCAGGCTGTCGAGTCAAGCGCTTCAGTGTTTGGTTCTTCGGCTGCTGCATGTGGTTTCGTCCCCGAGGCGATGAGCACCGTGAACGGATCGCCGGCCTTGCGCGCGCCGACGCCGACGCGAACGTCGCGAAGCCCGGCGCGCGTCAGCAGCGCCTGCAGCTCGTCGTCGCGGAACCCGAGCGGCGATCGCCGAGCTTGGCGCGGACCCACTCCTCGCCGTGCGACGCGCAGGTCGAGCACGAGCACGCGGCCGCCCGGCTCGGTGATGCGCGCGGCCTCCGCGACGGCGCGCGCGGGATCATGCGCGTGGTGGAGCGCCTGCGAGAGCAGCGCGACGTCGACCGCCTGGTCCTTGATCGGCAGCTTCTCGAGCTCGCCGCGCTTCCAGACGACGTTCGAGACGCGGCGGCGGCGGGCCAGCGCCTTCGCCCGCTCGAGCACCGCCTCGGAACGATCGACGGCGATCACCCGCGACGCCCAGCGCGCCGCTTCGATCGTCAGGTAGCCCTCGCCGCAGCCGAGGTCGGCGACTCGAGCGGCGGCAGCAGCTGACCGAGCGCGCGCGACCAGGCCGCCCAGCTGCGGCCGGGCACGAGCTGCCGCGCGTCGCGCGTGTCGGCGCCGCCGTGCGTGTCGAAGTTCTCCTTGCGCAGCCGCAGCACTTCCTGCAGCCGCGCCTCGTCGGCGCGAACCACCGGG
Organism: uncultured Acidobacteriota bacterium; assembly: GCA_963720005.1. Classification (GTDB taxonomy): domain Bacteria; phylum Acidobacteriota; class Vicinamibacteria; order Vicinamibacterales; family CAVVIG01; genus CAVREM01. The sequence continues at coordinate 124,127 of CAVREM010000010.1, forward strand.
TCGCCGCCGCCTCGTCGAACTGCTGCTGCGAGCGCCGGCCACAGCGAGTGCCGGCCGTCGTCCTGCAGCGCCGGCGCGAGCCGGTAATAGGTGTAGCCGGCGTCCTTTTCCTCCACGACGAGCCCGGCGTCCTTCAAGCAGGCCGAGGTGCCGGGACACGCCGGACTGCGCAAGGCCGAGAATGCCCGTGAGCTCGGTGACGTTCAGCCGTTCGCGCGACAGCACCCGCAGCAGCCGGAGCCGCGCCTCGTCGCCGAGCAGCCGGTAGAGCGCGGACGCCTGGCGCATATCAATAAATCTACATTTGTAGATGACATGTTGGCAAGCGTTATTCCAGCCGGCGCGGCCAGTCGTCCTTGAGCAGCCGCGACAGCGAGCGGTCCGCCAGCAGCCGGCCGCCGGTCTGGCAGGTCGCGCAGTAGTTGCACTCGTTGTCCGCGTAGACGATCCGCTGGACCGGCGAACCGCAGACCGGACACGGCTGCTTGAAGCGCCCATGCACCGCCATCGCGTCGTGGAACGCCGTCACCTTCTCCGGGAAGCCGCCGCGCGCCGCTGCGCGCAGCCGATCGATCCACGACGTCAGCGTCCGGCGCGTGGCGTCGTGCAGCGCGGCAATCTCGGCGTCGTCGAGCGCGTGCGTCAGCTTGAGCGGCGAGAGCCGCGCGGCGTGCAGGATCTCGTCCGAGTACGCGTTGCCGATGCCGCTGAAGAGATGCGGATCGGTCAGCGCGCGCTTGAGCGTGTGGTTCTCGCGCGTCAGCGCGGCGCGAAACGCGTCGAGCGTCGCGTCGAGCGGCTCGATCGCCGCCCGGATCGATCGCGCGAAGCGCCGCCGCGCCGCGGACGACCTGCAGCGACGCCCGCTTCTTCGACCCGGCTTCGGTGAAGAGGAGCGTCCCGTGCTCGAACTCGAGCGACGGCGAGGATGATCTTGGGGCCCGAGGCCGGCCTTCTCGCCTGGCTCGCGCCAGCGAAGACGGCCGGCGATCATCAGGTGGATGACCAGGATGAGCGCGTCGGGATCCGTGAGGCGGCCCGAAGGCCAGGGCGATTCGCTTCCCGACGCGCGAGACGCCCTGCACCGTCGCGCCGGAGAGGCATTCCAGCGGCGGATCGACGGTGCGGAGCACGAATGGGCTCATCAGCCGGATTCGCTCGAGCCGGCGGCCCGCGACGTGCGCGGTCAGCGCTTCTATGTACACTGTGACATCGGGCAGTTCCGGCATTTCGCCCAGCGTAGCGCAGGATCTCGGCCACGACCGTTTCCGATGCGTCTAAAACTCATGCGGTTCCTCATCCCTGCGTTGGCCCTCGCGCTGACGGCGGCTCCGGCTGCCGCCCAGGACGACGCCCAGGACAACGTCCGGCCGCTGGATCTACCGGTGTCGCTCGAGCGCATCCGCGAGGGCCTCGTCTCGGACAGGCCATCGATCCTCGACGCGCTCGACCGCCAGCCCAACTTCCGGGTCGAAGTGCAGGAAAAGCGTCCCAGCTTCGGGGAGATGTTCCCCCCTGGCAGCTTCGACGGCGGACCGGTGCCGCCGGGTGGCCTCTACGCGTACGAACAGCAGCGCATGCTGAATCCGAACTCGTGGCCCGTGCTGTTCTCGTTCGATACCCTCCCGGTGTTCCGCCAGCTCGTCAACGCCATCGGCGACGCTCGACGCGCCAGGGCCGCGGCGGCTGCGCGCGAAGAGGTGGAACGGGCGATGGTGGAATTCTGCGCCGCTCAGCCGAACCGCGGTGAAGGCGTCGCGGGCTGCGGCAGGCGGCCTTAACGACCTCCGACCGGCCGGCCGCCTCGAACATCCCACGTTTCGCTACGCCAAATGGGCCCTTTCTGATCCAGTAGTGGCGCAAGTCATGCAGTCCCGCTACGCTTAGGGGTCATCCTTTCCGGCTTCGATTTCGTGGCGTGCCCGTGTATGCGCCTGTTTTTACTGCTGTTAGCGTCGATGCTCGCTGGCGCCCCCGCCGCGGCGCAGGATGGAAAACCGTCCTCGCCGCCCTCGGCAGAGGACGCCCGCCAGCGATGAGCTGCCAGTGTCGCTCGAGCGCATTCGGGAGGGGCTCGTCAACGGGGCCGGCCACGTTGAGTCTCAGTGCCCTCGAGAAGCCGCCCGATTTCAAGGTCGAGGTCCAGGAGCGGCGCGTCCTCGAGGAAATCCTTTCCACGCTGGACTTCAAGACCGGTCCGGTTCCTGCCGGCGGGGTCTACGCCCTCGAACAGCAACAGCGGCTGTTCAATCCCGTCGACCGCCCGCTGGCCCAACCGTACGCCGCGTTCAGCGCCGGGGAGGCGATTACGATCGCGATCGAAAACCTGATTGGCAAGTACCTCGGCGGCCGTCTCGCGGAGGCGGTGTCGAGCGCGGAGCGAGCGAAGGCCGAAGCGGCGGCGCGGCGCGACGTGGCAGGGGCGATCGAGAAGTACTGCGCGGCGGATCCCGAACGAGCGAAGCGCCTGTCAATCTGCACGAGGTGAAGCTGTGAACGTCTGGACGAGTGCGCGTATCCGGCTGGTGGTCGCGGCAGCAACGGTCGGCTGCCTGATGGCGCCGGATGCATCGGCGCAGTATTTCGGCCGCAACAAGGTGCAGTACAAGGACCTCGACTTCCAGATCCTCAAGACCGAGCACTTCGACATCTACTTCTACCCGAGCGCGCGCGAAAGCGTCGACATCGCCGCACGCATGGCCGAGCGCTGGCACGCGCGCCTGCAGAAGGTGCTCGGCCACGAGCTGCGCGGGCGCCAGCCGCTCGTGCTCTACGCGTCGCATCCGGACTTCGAGCAGACCAACGCGATTCAGGGTGAGATCGGCGAAGGCACGGGCGGCGTCACCGAATCGATCGCGTCGGCGGATCGTGCTCCCGATGGGCGGTCCGCTGGCCGACACCGATCACGTGATCGGCCACGAGCTGGTCCACGCCTTCCAGTTCGACATCACCACAAGGCCCGACGCGGCGCCCGGGCGAAACCGGCGCCCATCACCTGCCGCTGTGGTTCGTCGAGGGCATGGCCGAGTACCTCTCGATCGGTCCGATCGACGCGCACACCGCGATGTGGATGCGCGACGCGGCGCGGCAGGAGACGCTGCCGGACATCAACCACCTCGACAACCCGAAGTACTTCCCGTACCGCTGGGGCCAGGCGTTCTGGTCGTACGTCGGCCGGGCGCTGGGGTGACGAGGTCGTCGGCACGATGCTGTCGACCGCGGGCAACACCGGCGACTTCGAAGTGGCGATCCAGCGCATCCTCGGCGTCGACAGCAAGCAGTTGTCGGAGCAGTGGCATCAGTCGATCCGCGATACCTATCGCGACGATTCTCAATGCGTCGCGGCCGCCCATCGAAGTCGGGCGCGTCGTCCTGAAGGGCGAGGGCGGGCTCGGCGGCGACCTGAACGTCGGTCCGGCGATCAGCCCCGACGGCAAGTTGATCGCGTTCCTGTCGGAGCGGACCGGGTTCTCGATCGATCTGTTCATCGCCGACGCGGAGAGCGGACGCGTGCTGCGCAAGCTGACCAGCACCGCCACCGACCCGCACTTCTCGAGCCTGCAGTTCATTTATTCCGCCGGCGGTTGGGACGCGACGAGCCGGCGGATCGCGATCGCCACGGTGACCGACGGCCGCGCCGGCGCTCGCGGTCTTCGACGCGCAGAGCGGACGACAAGGAGCACGAGTACCCGATCGCGCAGGTCGACGAGATCTTCAACCCGACGTGGGCGCCCGACGGCAACGCGATCGCGTTTACCGGGATGAGCCGCGGGCTGACCGATCTCTGGGTGATCGATCTCGCCAGCGGACAAGCCGCGCCAGCTGACCAACGATCCGTACGCCGATCTGCAGCCGGCGTGGTCGCCCGACGGCCGCCGGATCGCGTTCGCGACCGACCGCTTCTCGTCGCGTCTCGACACGCTCGACATCGGCAGCTACCGGCTGGCGCTGATCGATCCGGCGGGCGGACAGCCCGAGGCGATCGGCGCGTTCACGCGCGGCAAGAACATCAACCCGCAGTGGGCGGCGGACTGCGCGGTCGGTCTTCTTCATCTCGGATCGCGACGGCATTTCGAACCTGTACCGCGTCACGCTCGACGGCGACGCTGACCCAGTTGACCGACATCGCCACCGGGCATCAGCGGCATCGCCGCGTCGAGCCCGGCGCTCTCGGTCGCGACGCGCAGCCGGCACCGCGGCGTTCAGCGTCTACGACAACGGCAAGTATTACGTGAACGTGCTCGACACGGCCGCAGCGGCGCCCGGTCGAACTCCGCGATGTCGGCGCCGGCCCGGCGCCGGCGGGCGCGGTGCTGCCGCCGCTGCGAGCGGCGGACAAGCGAAGTCGTCGACGATCCTCGCCGACGCCAGCTTCGGCCTGCCGCCGGTGCAGGAGTACGAGGTCGCCGACTACGCGGGCGCGCCTGCAGCTCGAAGCGATCGGGCAGCCCGAGATTGCCGTCGGCGCCGACCGGTTCGGCGCCGCGATTGGCGGCGGCATCGGGTTCTTCTTCAGCGACATGCTCGGCAACCAGAGCCTGGCGACGGTCGTTCCAGATCAGCACGCTTGGCGGCAGCTTCAGCTGGAAGAACACCGCGGCGCAGGTCTCGTACATGAACAAGACGAACCGCTGGAACTGGGGTCTGGTCGGCGGCCAGGTGCCGTACTTGAGCGGCGGCGTTCGGGCGAGCATCGACGTGGTCAACGGCGTTCCGGCCTACATCGAACAGACGATTCTCCTCGCCAGACCGAACTGCAGCGGCGGCGGGCGTCGTCGCCTATCCGTTCAATCGCGCGCGCCGCGTCGAGTTCCAGGGAGGCGTGAGCCAGATCGCGTTCGACGAGATCACCGACACCGAGGCATACGATCTTGCGGAGCGGCAGCCTGCTCTTCCGGGACTACGCAGGAACAGTCCGTCGCCGACACGCTGCATCTGGGAACCGCCTCGGCGGCGCTCGTCTTCGACACGTCGATTTTCGGCGCGACGAGCCCCGTTGGAGGCCAGCGTTACCGCCTCGAAGTGGCGCCCACGTTCGGCGAGCATCAATTACGCCAGCCTGCTCGCCGACTACCGCCGCTACTTCATGCCGGTGCCCTTCTACACGATTGCGCGACGCGTGTCCTGCACTACGGCCGGTACGGCAGCGGCGGCGAGGACGCCGCCTCGTATCCGCTGTACATCGGGTATCCCTCGCTCGTGCGCGGCTACGACGTGAACACGCTGGACGCCAGCGAATGCGTGTCGGCCGCGCTGAATGGCTGCCCGGCGTTCGATCGACTGATGGGCAGCCGCATGCTGGTCGCGAACCTGGAGTTCCGCTTCCCGCTGCTGCGGCCGTTCGGGGCGTCGCCAGCGGATGTATGGACCGTTGCCGGTCGAGGTGGCGCTCTTCGCCGACGCCGGCGTCGCGTGGAACCAGCGCACCACACCGAGCCTGTTCGGCGGCAGGCGCTGAAGGCGTCGTCGAGCGTCGGCGCGGCGTTCCGCGTCAACTTGCTGGGATTCGCCGTCGGCGAGTTCGACTTCTCGCATCCGCTGCAGCGCGCAACAAGGACTGGGTGTTCCAGTTCCACTTGTCGCCGGGGTTCTAGAGGGCAGGAGGGGCGGGTAGGCAGGTAGGAGTCAGGAGTGGGAGGAATGGCGTCGTCTCCGCGTCCTGCCCTTCCGCCCCACCTGCCTACCTGCCCTTCCTGCCCACCTGCCTGCCCCATTCGTAGCTATCCTATCATCCGGCTTAACGGATGAACTCACGCGCCCCTGCGATCCTCGACCATCTGGCCTCGCTGGCCGACACCACGCGCAGCCGGCTGCTGCTGCTGCTCGACCGGCGCGAGCTGCCGGTGTCGCAGCTCTGCGCCGTGATGCAGCTGCCCGCAGTCGACCGTCAGCCGGCATCTCAAGGCGCTGGCGGACTGCGGGCTGGGTGTCGGCGCGCGCCGAGGGCGCGAGCAACGTCTACACGATGACGCGCGAGCTCGATGCGGCCGCACGACGGCTGTGGGTGCTCGTGCGCGAGCAGGTCGGCGGCACGCCGGCCGCGGCGAGGATCAGCGGCGCCTGCAGGCGTCGCTCAGCGAGCGCCGCGCCCGGTCGCAGGAGTTCTTCTCGTCGTCGGCCGGCCAATGGGATCGCGTCCGCGACGAACTGTTCGGCGATCGATTCCATCTCGCGGCGCTGGCGGCCCTGGCGCAGCCCGACTGGATCGTCGGCGATCTCGGGCTGCGGCACCGGGCAGGTCAGCGCCGCGCTCGCGCCCGTTCGTCGCGCGCGTGATCGCGGTCGACGCATCCGCCGCGATGCTGCAGGCCGCTCGAAAGCGGCTGCAGCACGCTGGACAACATCGACCTGCGCCGCGGCGACCTCGAAGCGCTGCCGATCGACGACGGCCGCCTCGATCTCGCGACCATCATGCTGGTGCTGCACCACGTGCCCGGAACCTGCCGGGGCGCATTGCCGAGGTCGCCCGGGTCCTCAAGCCGGCGGGCCGCCTGGTCGTCGTCGACATGCTGCCGCACGATCGCGAGGTCTACCGCCAGCAGATGGGGCATGTCTGGCTCGGATTCTCGGAAGATCACATGCGCGCGATGCTGGGCGAGGCGGGGTTCGACGACTGTCCGCATCGTGCCGCTCGCACCCGATTCGCGCGCCAAAGGACCAGGGTTGTTTGCCGCAACGGCCGTGAAGGCCTGATTCAACGACCGCCGCGAGCCGCAAGGCGAGCGGCGGCAGGCGCGGGGGTGAGGCCCCGCGCACGACATGAAGGAAAGAGAGCATCAATGGCGACCGTCACCGAGAAACCTTCATTCGTTCGATGCCGCCCGCGCCGCGGGCCGCGAGCCATTCAAGGTGAAGGACCTGTCGCTGGCCGAGTTCGGCCGCAAGGAAATCCGTCTCGCCGAGCAGGAGATGCCCGGCCTGATGGCGCTGCGCCGCCAGTACGCCGGCAAGCAGCCGCTCGCCGGCGCGCGCATCATGGGCAGCCTGCACATGACGATTCAGACCGCCGTGCTGATCGAGACGCTGACCGAGCTCGGCGCCGACGTGCGCTGGGTGTCGTGCAACATCTTCTCGACGCAGGACCACGCCGCCGCCGCGGTCGTCGTCGGGCGGCCGGAAACCGGCGGAACGGTCGAGAAGCCGAGGGGCACCCCGGTGTTCGCGTGGAAGGGCGAGACGCCTGGAGGAGTACTGGTGGTGCACGAGCGAGGCGCTCGAGTGGCCGGACGGATCCGGTCCGACGCTGATCGTCGACGATGGCGGCGACGCGACGCTCGTCGTGCACAAGGGCGTCGAGTTCGAGAAGGCCGGCACGGTGCCCTCGTTCAATGCCGAATCGGAGCCTGAGGAGTGGGGCGTCATCCTCGACTGCATCCGCACGTCGATGGCGACGGACAAGGGGCGCTGGACGCGCATCGCGTCGTCGATTCGGGGCGTCAGCGAGGAGACGACCACCGGCGTGCACCGGCTGTATCAGATGATGGAGGCCGGCACGCTGCTCTTCCCGGCGATCAACGTCAACGATTCGGTCACCAAGAGCAAGTTCGACAACATCTACGGCTGCCGCCACTCGCTGCCCGACGGGCTGGCGCGCGCGACCGACGTGATGCTCGGCGGCAAGGTCGCCGTCGTCTGCGGCTACGGTGAAGTCGGCAAGGGATGCGCGCAGGCGCTCCGCGGCCAGGGCTGCCGCGTCATCGTCACCGAGATCGATCCGATCTGCGCGCTGCAGGCGGCGATGGAAGGCTACGAGGTCAACACGCTCGAGAACGTGCTCGAACGCGCCGACCTCTTCATCACCGCGACCGGGAACCACAACATCATCACCGTCGAGCAGATGGCGCGGATGAAGGACAAGGCGATCGTCGGCAACATCGGCCACTTCGACAACGAGATCGACATGGCCGGGCTGAAGAAGTACCCGGGCATCGAGCGCATCAACATCAAGCCGCAGTACGACGAGTGGCGCTTCCCCGACGGCCACAGCGTGATGGTGCTCGCCGAGGGCCGGCTGCTCAATCTCGGATGCGCCACCGGTCACCCGAGCTTCGTGATGTCGGCGTCGTTCACCAACCAGGTGATCGCCCAGCTCGAGCTGCAGGCCAACACCGGCAAGTACGAGAAGAAGGTCTACATGCTGCCGAAGCACCTCGACGAGCAGGTCGCGCGGCTGCACCTCGATCATCTCGGCGTGAAGCTCACGCAGTCTGACGAAGGACCAGGCGGATTACATCGGCGTGCCGGTGGACGGGCCGTACAAGCCCGAACACTACCGGTACTGACGCTGAAATTTAGGATTTGAAGATTTCAGATTTAAGATTTCGGATTTCAGACTCAAGTCTTCGGATTTCAGCTAGTCCTATTGCGCTCGACGATCCGGGTGCCATCTGTAAGGATGTCACCCGGATGATTGACAGCCGCGTTCCTGCTGGGATAGTCTCACTGCACATGTTCGCTTTCGCTCATCACGTGCATCATCATTCCGTCTGCACCCGGCGGAGTTGCGCGTGATCTAGCACGAGCCAGAACGAACGCCAGTTCTCACGCAACCCCGCCCGTTGAACAACGCGGCGGGGTTTTTTATTTGTCGCGGATGGGCCATGGATTTCTCGAAGCTCGATGGGCTGATTCCGGCGGTCATCCAGGACGCCGACAGCGCCGAGGTCCTGATGGTCGGCTTCATGAACGAAGAGGCGCTGCGGCTCACCAGCGAGACCGGCTTCGCCACGTTCTTCAGCCGCACGCGCAACAAGCTGTGGATGAAGGGCGAAACCTCCGGCAACCGCCTGCAGGTCGTCGAGATGCTGACCGACTGCGACGACGACACCGTGCTGGTGAAGGTGAAGCGGCTGGGGGACGGCAACGTGTGTCATACGGGCGAGCGCAGCTGCTTCTTCCGCGCCGTGGAGAGCACGCGACATGAAGCTGAAGCTGGGCATCCCGAAGGGTTCGCTCCAGGACGCGACGATTCAGCTGTTCGCGCGCGCCGGCTTCAACATCTACGTGAGCTCGCGCTCGTACTTCCCGGCGATCGACGATCCGGAGATCGAGTGCATGCTGATTCGCGCCCAGGAGATGGCGCGTTACGTCGTCGGACGGCGTCCTCGACGCCGGGCTGACCGGCCAGGACTGGATTGCCGAGCACGAGGCCGGCGACGGCCGCACCGGCGTGCTGGTGCCGCTCGCCGATCTGATCTACGCGAAGCAGAGCTTCGGGAAGGTCCGGTGGGTCCTCGCCGCACCCGAAGACTCGCCGATCCGCTCGGCCCGGGATCTCCAGGGCAAGACCGTCGCGACCGAACTGGTGCGCGCGACGCGCGCGTACTTCGATCGGCAGGGCGTCAGGTGAACGTCGAGTTCTCGTGGGGAGCGACCGAGGTCAAGCCGCCGATGCTGGCCGACGCCATCGTCGAAGTCACCGAGACCGGCTCGTCGCTCCGCGCCAACCGGCTGCGCATCATCGACACGGTGATGGAATCGAACACGCAGCTGATCGCCAACAAGACCGCGCTCGCCGACTCCTGGAAGAAGAACAAGCTCGAGAACGTGGCGCTGCTCCTCAAGGCCGCGATCGAGGCGCATGGCCGCGTCGGCCTGATGCTCAACGTGCGGCGCGCCGACCTGGCCGAGCGTGCTCGCCCTGCTGCCCGCGCTCCAGCGGCCGACGATCTCGGCCCTGAGCGACGACGAATGGGTGGCGGTCAACACGATCATCGAGGAGCGGACGGTGCGCGATCTCATTCCGAGGCTGAAGATGGCCAGGGCCCAGGGGATCGTCGAGTACCCGCTGAACAAGATCGTTCTCTAGCGCCGGTGGAAAAAGCGCCTGCGGCCATGCCGAGCCGAGCAACCGGCGCTTCGCCGAGGCGGCATCAGCGTAAGTCCGCGCTGGAGGTGCTCGCGCTTTGTCTACGGCGAAGGTCTAGGCGAGGCATCGCGTAGGCTCGCGCGGAGGCGGGGCCCCAGCGCCAGTGAAAAAATGAAGATCATCGACGCCCGGAACACACGCGCGCTGAACCGCGTGCTGGCGCGCGACACGACGGCGGATCGCGCGCTCGAGCGGCGCGTCGCCGCGATCGTCGAGGCGTGTGCGGCGAGGCGGCGACGCGGCGCTCCTCCGCTTCGCCCGCAGGTTCGATCGCGTCGTGCCGCCGATCGAAGTGTCGGCCGCCGAGATGCGGAACGGTGCGGCGCTGCGTGCCGCTCGATGTCCGCCGCGCCATCGAACGGGCCGCGAGGAATATCGCGCGCGTGGCGTTCCGGCAGATTCCCAGGCATTGGGATATCCGGGTGTCGCCCGGCGTCATCGTCGAGCAGCGCGTCGAGCCGCTGGGCCGCGTCGGCTGCTATGTGCCCGGCGGACGCTTTCCCCTGCCCTCGTCGCTGCTGATGACGGCGATTCCGGCGCGCGTGGCCGGCGTGCCTGACGTGATCGCGATGTGCCCGCGTCCCGAACCGGTCGTGATGGCGGCAGCACTGGAGGCGGGCGTCAGCCGGCTGTTCCGCGTCGGCGGCGCGCACGGCATCGCCGCGATGGCGTACGGCACGGCGACCATCCCGCGAGTCGACAAGATCGTCGGGCCGGGCAACCGGTACGTCGCCGCGGCGAAGGCACGGGTCTCGGCCGACTGCGCGATCGACTTCTACGCCGGCCCCACTGAGATCGTGATCGTCGCGGGCGCGACCGGAGGGCGCGCCTACCGGCCGGACTGGATCGCCGCCGATCTCGTGGCCCAGGCCGAGCACGATCCCGACGCGCGATCGATCTTCATCACGTGGAGTCGCCGGCTCGCGGCACGCGTCGCACGGCTGGTCGCGACCCGGGCCGCCGGGCGGCCGATCGTCAAGCAGTCGCTCGCCGCGCACGGCGCGATCGTGACGACCGGAACCGCCGACGAGGCGATGAAGCTCGCCAACGCGATCGCGCCCGGAGCACCTGGTCGTGGATTCCGAGAGTCTCGCTGCACGGATCGATCAGGGCCGGAGCGGTGTTCGTCGGGCCCGTTCAGCGCCCAGGCGGCCGGCGACTACGCCACCGGGTCGAACCACGTCCTGCCGACGGCCGGGGCGGCGCGTTTTCGCGGCGGACTGTCGGCGGCGGATTTCGTCCGCGTGATGGCCGTCCAGCGTCTGACCCGCGCCGGCCTGGCTGAACTGGCGCCGTCGATCGCTCGAACTTGCCACGGCGGAGGGCCTTGAGGCCCACGCCGAATCCATCGCCGTCCGATTGCGGCGCCGACGAGCGTGAGCATGCCCGATTACGACAAGCCACCGGAGCTGTACGACGGGTTGCGGCTGCACCAGAACGAGAACACGGCCGGCTGCTCGCCACGCGTGATCGCCGCCCTGGCGAAGCTGCGGCCCGAACAGATCAGCGTCTACCCGCCGTACTCGCGCGCGGTCGACGCATGCGCCCGGCACTTCGGCGTCCCCTCGTCGTGGGTGGCGCTCACCAACGGGCTCGATGAAGGGATCATGGCGGCCGCGATCACCTACCTGAAGCCACGCGGCGAGACCGGCGCGCGCGGAGGCGATCGTGCCGCAGCCGGCGTTCGAGATCTTCGAGGTCGACGCGGTCGTCGCCGGCGGCCGGGCGGTCCGGGTCCCGCCGCGGCCGGATTTCAGCTTTCCGCTCGCGGAAGTGGTCGGCGCCATCACCGATCGGACGCGCATCGTGTTCGTGACCAACCCGAACAACCCGACGGGCACGTCCGCGACGATCGACGAGGTGAAGGAGATCGCCCGGCGGCTGCCGCCGGGCGCGATCGTATTCGTCGACGAAGCCTATGCCGACTTCGCGGGCGGCCGGACATTCATCCCGCATCTCGACGCAGTGCCGAACGTTGTCGTTGGCCGGACGTTCGCCAAGGCTTACGGCCTGGCGGGGCTGCGGCTCGGCGCGCTCATCGGCGCGCCCGGAGACGCTCGACTCGATCCGGCCGGCGATCGGCGTCTACAGCGTGAACGTCGCGGCGGTCGTCGCCATCGAAGCGGCGCTCGAGGACGCTGCGTTCATCCAGGACTACCTTCGCCAGGTTGGCGAATCGAAGGCGCTCGTCTACGCGGCATGCGACCGGCTCGGCCTGCACTACTGGAGGAGCGACGCCAATTTCGTCCTGGTCCGCGTGGGCGACGCGGCGCCGCGCATCGTCGCCGAGGCGGCGGCACGGGGAATCTACCTGCGCGATCGCTCGAGCGAGCCCGGATGTGCCGGCTGCATCCGCATCACGACCGGAATCGTCGACCACACCCGGCAGGGGCTGGCCGTGCTGGAGGAGGTCCTGTGCGTCGCGCGGTGATCGATCGGCAGACCAGCGAAACCACGATCGGCTTGTCGCTGGTCCTCGAGGGCCGCGGACGATACGAGGTCGGCAACCGGCATCCGCTTCCTCGATCACATGCTCGAGCTCTTTGCCCGCCATGGCGGCTTCGACCTGCGGGTCAAGGCCGAGGGCGATCTCGACGTCGATCAGCACCACACGGTCGAAGACCTGGGCATCGCGCTCGGCGAAGCGGTCCTGAAGGCGGTCGGCAACAAGCGCGGCATCAACCGCGCCGGGTATTTCGTCATGCCGATGGACGAGACGCTGGCGGTCGCGGCCGTCGATCTCAGCGGGCGGCCGCATACCGTCGTCGACCTGAAGGGCGCGGCGGCCCGTGTCGGCGATCTGCAGACCGAGCTCGTCCACGACTTCTTCGAAGGGTTCGCGAGCGGCGCGCGCGCCAACGTTCACGTCAAGGTGATGTACGGGCGATCGAGCCACCACAAGGTGGAAGCGGTGTTCAAGGCGTTCGCGCGCGCGCTTCGCGTCGCCTGCGCGCGCGATCGGCGCCTCGCGCGGATGCTGCCGTCGACAAAGGGTTTGTTGTGACTCCGATCGCCCTCATCGATTACCGCGCAGGCAACCTGACGTCGGTGAAAAAAGCGCTGGCGGCGGTCGGCGCCGAGGTGTTCGTGCCCGACTCACCGGCCGCGATCGGCCGCGCTCATGGCGTCGTCGTGCCAGGCGTGGGTCATTTCGGCGCGACAACCGCGATCGATGTCCAGTGGACCGAGGCCATCCTCGCCCTCATCGGCGTCGGCCGGCCGCTGCTCGGCATCTGTCTTGGCATGCAGTGGCTCTACGAGGGCAGCGACGAGGCGCCCGACTGCCCCGGGCTCGGCGTCTTGAGCGGCCGCTGCTTCCGGTTGCGCGGCTCCAGCTCGACCGACGGTGAGCGCCTCAAGGTTCCGCACGTCGGCTGGAACGCGCTCGACCGGCGGCGCGACGACGCGATTGCTGATGGCGTAGCCGATCGAGCGCAGGTCTACTTCACCCACAGCTACGTCGCCCCGGTGACGCCTGATACTGTCGCCGAGACGAGCCATGGCGAGGTGTTCGCGTCGATCGTGCAGCGCGGCCAGATCGCGGGGGTCCAGTTCCACCCCGAGAAATCAGGCGACGTCGGCCTTCGGATTCTGCGAAACTTCATTCGATCGGCCGCGTAGTTGCGTCGCGCTGAGGACCGCCGGTGCTTTCCAAACGAATCATCGCCTGCCTCGACGTTCGCGACGGCCACGTCGTCAAGGGCATCAACTTCGAGGGTCTGCGCAGCGCCGGAGACCCGGCGGAGCTGGCACGCCGCTACAACCATGAGGGAATCGACGAGCTCGTCATTCTCGACGTCACGGCCACGCTCGAGCGCCGGCGCGCGATGGCCGACACCATTCGATCGGTTGCGCGCGAGCTCTTCATCCCGCTGGCGGTCGGCGGCGGAATCCGCACCGAAGACGACGCCGCGGCGGCCGTCGAGGCGGGGGCAGACAAGGTCAGTCTCAACACGGCCGCGCTGGCCAACCCCGGACTGATTACGACGCTGGCGAACCGATACGGCAGCCAGGCCGTCGTCGTCGCCATCGACGCCAAACGCGACGGCGAGCGGTACGCCGTCTTCGCGCGGAGCGGCCAGACCGCCGCGAATCGCGACGCGGTCGAATGGGCGCGCGAAGCAGAGGCGAGCGGCGCCGGCGAGATTCTGCTCACCTCGATCGATCGCGACGGCACCAAGGCCGGCTTCGACTGCGAGATGACCGCGGCGGTCTCGCGTGCCGTGTCAATTCCAGTGATCGCGTCAGGCGGGGCCGGCGGGCTCGAACATTTCGTGGACGTCTTTACGGCCGGCCGCGCCGACGCGGCGCTCGCGGCGTCGATCTTTCACTATGCTGAGACGAGCGTCCACGCGCTGAAGACGCACCTCCAACGTCGTGGCATTCCAGTGCGGGTCACACCATGAGTTTGAGCAAGATCCTCGCGGCACTGACACTCGCGCTCGGCGTTCTTTCAATCCTCCGGCTGGAAGCCCAGGGTCAGGGGGCTCAGATTGGCGGTCCCTGGGAGGGCACTATTCAGGTCGGTGCGTCTTCGCTGCGGATGCGGGTCGTCTTCACCGAGACGCCAGCCGAGCTGCGTGCGGTCATCGATATCCCTCAGCAGGGCGCGTCGGGCCTGCCGCTGTCGGCAGTCGCGCGGACTGATTCGAACATCCACTTCGAGCTGCCGACGCCTGCAGCCCGGGCGGTGTTCGACGGCCGCATCGCGGGAAACACGATCAGCGGGACGTTCGCGCAAGGGCAGGTTTCCGGCACGTTCGAGCTGACGCGCATCGCGCCGGTCGATAACGCCCCCCGGCCTCCGTACGTCGAACACGATATCGCCGTGACGAACGGCCCGGTCCGGCTCGCCGGTACGCTGACCGTGCCGCAGGGAGCCGGTCCGTTTCCGCTCGTCGTGATGATCACCGGCAGCGGGCCACAAACCCGCGACGAAGACATCCTCGGCTTCAAGATCTTCCAGGTGATTGCCGACCGTCTCGCCAGGCAGGGCATCGCGGTTTACCGCTACGACGACCGCGGGGTCGGCGGATCGACCGGGAACCTGGCCAACGCTACCACTCCGGACTTCGCCGGCGATGCCCTGGCCGCGCTCGGCGCTCTCAAGTCGCGGACCGAGATCGATGCCAAGCGGATCGGGATGCTGGGGCACTCCGAGGGTGCGACCGTTGCAGCGATCGCCGCCTCACGCTCTCGCTGATGTGTCGTTCGTGGTGCTGCTCGCTCCGCCCGGCGCCAGGGGCGAAGACATGCTGCGTCAGCAGGCGGTCGATGGCGCGCGCGGGCTGGGCGCCGACGAAGCGGCCGTCGCTCGCGTCGAGGCGGCGCACAGGAATGCGACGTCGCTCGTGCTGAAAAAGGCGAGTGCGGAGGAAATCTCGTCGGCGGTCAAGGACCTGGTTCGGGCGCAGTACGACACCATGCCGGCTGCGCAGCGGCAGGCGCTCGGCGATCGCGAAGCGTTCGTCGAACGGGCTTACGCACAGGGAGTCGCGCAGCTCCAGTCGCCGTGGATGCGTTTCATGATCGATTTCGACCATGCGGCACCCTTGCGCGAGGTCACGTGTCCGGTTCTCGCGTTGTTCGGGCGGCTCGATCAGCAGGTGCCGCCCGGCCTCAACGAGCCGCCGGTGCGGAAGGCGCTCGCAGGCAACCGGTCCGCGACGATCGCCGTCCTGAACAGCGCCAACCATTTGTTTCAGGCGGCGAAGACCGGCCAGGTCTCGGAATACGCGACGCTCGACAAGGCCTTCGTCCCCGGCTTCCTGGATCAGATCGCCGCCTGGATTGGCCGGGTCGCCGCGCGATGAATGAGCCGGCATGCTGATCCCGTCGATTGACCTGCAGGGCGGCGCGGTCGTACAGCTGGTCCAGGGCGAGCGGCTCGCGATTCGGGATGACGACGTCGACGGCTGGGTGAAGCGCTTCGAGAAGTTCCCGAAAGTGCAGGTGATCGACCTCGATGCCGCCATGAATGCCGGCGACAACCTGGCGATCGTGCGGCGGATTGCCGCGGCATTGTCATGCCGCGTCGGCGGCGGCGTCCGCACGGTCGAGCGGGCGCAGGACATCCTGTCGGCTGGCGCGAAACAGGTCATCGCCGGATCGGCGCTCTTCAAGAGTGGCCGGCCCGATCTGTCGTTCGCCGCCCGGTTGGCAGGCGCGATCGGCGCGGAGCGGCTGATCGCCGCCGTCGACAGCCGCGGTGGACACGTCGTCGTGAATGGCTGGAAAACGACGCTGCCCCTCACGGCGGTGGAGGCCGTCAAGGCGCTCGAACCGTATTGCGGCGAGTTCTTGTACACCCATGTCGACGCCGAGGGGCTGATGCGCGGCACGGACATCGCCGCGATTCTCGACGTGCGCCAGGCGACGACGCGCCGCGTCACAGCCGCCGGGGGAATCACGACGCGCGAAGAGATCGACGAGCTCGACGCCAATGGCGTCGACGCTGTCGTCGGGATGGCGCTGTACACAGGAAAACTTGCGTGGGAGCCGCCAGCCTGAGCGGCGATCGTGGCGTGAGCGGCGACCCTAACGTGAGCGGCGACCCTAAAAGGGTCGCCCTACAGCAGACGGTTCTCATCACGGGCGCGGCCGGCAACATGGGGACGCTGCTGGCGCGGCATCTGGCCGGACGCGTGCCGCGGCTCCGCCTGATGTATCACCGGACTCCCCTCGCCACTGATGTGCTCCAGGCGGCCGGTGTCGAGCCAGTGCAGGCGGACCTCGGAGATCCGCGCACGATTGCCCCGGCGGTTGCTGGCGTCGATGTCGTCGTTCACTTCGCGGGTGTCCTGTTTGCCCCACGGCCCGCGCGATTTCTGCCCATCACAAACGTCCAGTGGTTCGCTCATCTTCTCGACGCCGCGCTCGCCGCGGGCGTCAGGAAAGTCGTGCTCGCATCCTTCCCGCAGGTCGAGGGGCCGACGACCGTCGATCGGCCGGCCACGGGACGGCTCGATCGCGAACCGGTCTCCATCCACGCGCGAACGCGGCTCGAAGCCGAGCGCCTGCTGATGGCACGCACCGAACGAACGGCCACGACGCCCGTCGTCCTGCGTCTGGGTGTCGTGTACGGAGAGGGAGTGCTCCTGATCGAAGCAGCCAGGCGCCTGGCACGACACGGCCTGCTCTGCGTCTGGCGTGAGCCCACCGTCCTGCAGCTGATCGCAGTGCCCGACTACTTGCGTGCGACCGAGGCGGCGATCCGGCGCCACGACGTCGGCGGCATCTACCACGTCGGAGACGAACAGCCGGTCACCATCCAGGAGTTTCTGGATGGCCTCTGCGCCGTGTGGGGATATCGACGCCCGCGGCGGGTGCCGATGTGGACGGTGCGCGTGAGCGCGTCGCTCTGCGAGCTCTTTGCGCTGTGCGCGCGAACACGGTCGCCGCTGACGCAGGACATCATCACGCTCGGAAGGGTGTCCCACTGCGGAGATACGGCGCGGGCGCGGGCCGATCTCGTGCCGGACCTCATCTGTCCAACCTTCTCGGCGGGGCTCAGGCTCTTCGAATCAGCGCCCGGAGTCGCCTCCCCATAAATCCTTGATAAAATGGGTCTTTGCCTCAGCCGAGGGGAGAAGCCCTAGATCCAGTGAACGTCGCGCTACAGACTGCGCCTGCCGTGGAACCGCGATCCACAGAGTCGAGGTCTGCGCGTATCCGCACGGACGGCAAGTTCTTTCGCCAGGGCGACGAGCGCTTCTTCATGAAGGGTGTCACCTACGGCACCTTCGCCCCCGACGCGAACGGCTACCAGTTCCCGTCACCCCATCAAATCGCCGAGGACTTCGGGCAGATGGCAGCCCTCGGCATCAATACCGTCCGCCTCTACACGCCCCCGCGGCTGGAGCTGCTCGACGAGGCCAGCCGCCACGGGTTGCGTGTGATGGTGGGCATCCCCTGGATGCAGCACGTGGCGTTTCTCGACGATCGCGCCACGAACCGATCCATCGCGAAAGAGATCGTCTCCAAGGTTCGCGAGCTCGGGAAACATCCCGCGGTCGCCTTGTTCGCGCTGGGCAACGAGATCCCACCCGGAGTCGTCCGCTGGCACGGGCGCCTGCGTGTCGAGCGGTTTCTCCGCGCGCTGTTCGAGCGCGCCAAGGATGCGGTGCCGGATGCACTGTTCACGTATGTGAACTTCCCGCCGACCGAATTTCTCGACCTGTCGTTCCTGGACGTCTGCGCCTTCAATATCTACCTGCATCGCGAACCGGAGCTGCGCGCGTATCTCACCCGGCTGCAGCACATCGCCGGGCAGAAGCCGCTCCTGCTCGCCGAGGCGGGCGCCGACAGCATCAGAGAGGGCGTGGCGGGCCAGGCCGAGATCACCGCGATGCACGTCCGCACCGCCTTCGAGGAAGGTGCCGCCGGCGCGGTGGCGTTCTCGTGGACCGATGAATGGTGGCGCGGCGGCCATCCGGTCGACGACTGGGCCTTCGGCCTGGTCGATCGTGCCCGCCGCCCGAAGCCGGCGGCCGCGGCCGTGGCCGCGGCGTTTGCCGAGGTGCCGTTCTCGCCCGAGCGCCGGCGCGACTGGCCGCGCGTCTCGGTGATCGTCTGCGCGTACAACGCGGCGGATACGATCGAGGACTGCCTCGCGGCTCTCGAGCGCCAGACCTATCCCGACTACGAAATCATCGTCGTCAACGACGGTTCCCGGGACTCGACGGGCGAGATCGCCCGCAAGCACGCCGGCGTTCGCGTCGTGGACATCCCGAACGGCGGCCTGAGCGCGGCGCGGAACGTCGGCCTCGCCGAGGCCACGGGTGAAATCATCGCCTACACGGACGCCGACACCCGCGCGGACCGCGACTGGCTGACCTTCCTCGTGCAGCCGTTCCTCACGTCGGATGTCGTCGGATCGGGCGGCCCCAACGTGGTGCCCTCGGACGACCCGCCCATGGCGCAGTGCATCGCCCGCGCTCCCGGCGGCCCGACGCACGTCCTGCTGGACGATCGGATCGCCGAGCACGTCCCGGGCTGCAACATGGCGTTCCGGCGCGAGGCGCTCGTCTCGATCGGCGGCTTCAATCCGGTCTATCTCCGCGCCGGCGACGATGTCGACGTGTGCTGGCGACTGCAGGGACGCGGCTGGAGAATCGGCTTTGCGTCCGCCGCGCTCGTCTGGCATCACCACCGTGCATCGGTAAAGGCGTACTGGCGCCAGCAGGTCGGCTACGGCGAGGGCGAACGCTGGTTGATGGCGCACCATCCGGAGAAGTTCCTGGACGGACGGATGCTGTGGCGCGGCCGCATCTACAGCCCGCTGCCGTTCGTACGGTCCCTCTGGGGCGAACGCGTCAACGCCGGCGTGTGGGGAACGGCCGCGTTTCCATCGGTGTATCGAACGGACGTCCATCCGTTCGCCTTCCTGCCGCACTCGGTCAAGTGGCAGATGATCTCGCTGGCGCTCGTGCTGGCAGGCACCATCGTCAGTTTCGTCGGCGACCACGTCTGGGCGGCGGCGCTGCTCCTGGTTGCCGGCGGCGTGGGTCTTGCGGCGACCGTCGCCAAGAACATCTCCTACGCGCTGCGGTCGAACGTCGATTCGCTGCGCGGGAGCAGCCTCTGGTACCGGGGTGCCGTGGCGTACCTCCATTTCATCCAGCCGTTCGCGAGAGTCGCTGGCCAGATTCGCGGCATCCTGTCGCCGCCGCAGGTGGCGCTGCCGGTCGCGGAGCGCCAGACGAGCCGCGGGCCGCGGCCCTCGGCGCGCGAGGGGATGCGCGCGCTGCTCCTGCTGTCCGGCGGCGTGACCGAGGATCGGTATTGGAGCGAAAACTGGATCAGCGCCGAGCGGGTCCTCGGGCAGTTCACCGACTGGCTGCGCCGGTCACGCGCCGTCCGCGCCATCGAGATCGACGAAGGATGGGCGCACGACCGCGACGTCAGCGTGCTGGCCGGCAGGTGGGCCTGGATTGACGTCCGCGCGCTCGTCGAAGATCACGGCGCCGGAAAGGCGTTGTTGCGCGTCGGCACGCACTTCCGCCCGACGACGTTTGGCGTGCTGGCCGCGCTGGTGATCGCCGGCGCGCTCTTTGCGGCGGCGATCACCGGCGTCGCCCTGCGCTGGCCGATGGCCGGCGTCACGGCCGCCGTCGTCACCGCCGTGGTTGCCGCATTCGGCGTCTGGCGCACGGCGCAGACGACGGCGATCGTTCGGCGGGGCACCGAGCAGGTGGCGCGGCGTCTCGGCATGACGCCGATGCCTGCCGGCCCCGCGAAGGTGCCGCTGGTTGCGCCGTCGATGCTCCGGACCTACGGACTGCGGAGCGCCACGGTCTTCATGGTCATGATTCTGGCGCTCGGCGCAAGCACCTTCATGCTGCGCGACGCCGCGTCGGCGCAGGTGATCGGCGCAGGCACCGGCTACGGCGGCGACAATGGGCCGGCCATCGAAGCGATGCTGGACGCGCCGGGAGGGATTGCCGTCACCTCGGCGGGCGACGTCTACTTCGCCGATTCGAACAATCACGTCATCCGGCGCATCGACGTCCGCAACAACATCTCGACGGTGGCCGGAGACAACGCGAACGGTGCCGCCTTCGGCGGCGACTTCGGCGCCGCCGCCGCCGCGCAGCTCGACACGCCGAGCGACGTGGCCATTGCGCCGGACGGCGACCTGGTCATCGCCGACACCTACAACCACCGGATCCGCCGCGTCGACCGCGAAACGGGCGTCATCACCACAATCGCCGGATCGGGCAAGGCGGCCTACGACGGCGACGAACAGCCGGCGACCGAGGCGGCCCTGCATGCGCCGAACGCCGTGGCCGCCGCGCCGAATGGCGACATCTACATCGCCGACACGCTGAACTATCGCATCCGCATGATCGATCACGCGACCGGGTTGATTCACACGATCGGCGGCGTCGGCGTTCCCGGCGAGAACGGAACGGTCGGCGATGGAGGGCCCGCGACGCAAGGCCTTCCTGAACATGCCGAGCGACGTCGTGATCGGTCCGACCGGCGACATCTACATCGCCGACATGCATCACCAGCGCGTTCGTCGAATCGATGCGCGCACGCGGCTGATCTTCACCGTGGCCGGCAGCGGCCAGTGGGGGTACGCGGGCGACGGCGGCCGAGCCACGGACGCCCTCCTGGCTGGCCCGGCGGGGATTGCCGTCGCGCCCGAGGCGGAGGGCGGCGTGACGATCTACATCGCCGACTACTACAACGGCCATGTGCGGGCCGTCGGCCCGGACGGCATCATCCGCGACATCAGCGCCGACGCGCAGATCACCTTCGGGACGCCGACGCGCGTCGCGTATGCGGCGAGGCGAGGCACGCTGTGGATCGCGGATTCGAGCGGCGACAAGCTGATCGCCTTCGCCGTCCACAAGCCACCGCTGGTGGAGCCGCCCGCCACCGGCGCACCACGACGGCCGCCGGGGTCCGCCATCCAGCAATGAGCGAGATTGCTGTTCGGGAGCCGTCGCTGCTCTCCTGGACGTTGTCGTCTCTTCGTCCATACAAGCGCCAGACAGTGCTCCTGTCGGTGTTGCTGGCCGTCCAGATCGCCCTCGGCGCGCTTCAGCCGTGGCCCCTGAAGCTCATCATCGACAACGTCCTCGACAAGCGAGCATCCGTTCCGCGAGCCGTGGCGCGGGTGGCTGCAGGCGATCGCCGGCGAAAACCTGGTCGTGGTGCTCGTCCTGATCGTCGTCGGCGGGGTGCTGCTGCAGGTCGTCAACCATTTCGTGACCGCATACGCCACGCAGATCCAGGTCGATACCGGCCAGCGCATGGTCTACGACCTGCGCGGCCGTCTCTTCGAACATCTCCAGGCGCTGGGCCTGCAGCATCACATCACGACGAATACCGGCGATGCGGTGTACCGCATCGACGTCGATTCCTATTCGATCGAAAACCTCGTCATGAGCGGCCTCATCCCGCTGGCGACGTCGGTCGTCAGCGTGGTGGTGATGTTCGTCATCCTGGTCAGGCTCGATCTCACGGTGGCGCTGCTGTCGCTGTCGATCGTGCCCTTTCTCCTGCTGTACATGCGGTCGTACACACGGACCGTCGCGACGCAGATGGAGCACGTCAAGGAGCTCGAGTCGAAGCTCATCGAACGGCTCTACGAGGTGTTCTCGGCGATCCGGCTGGTGAAGAGCTTCGCCCGCGAGCCGCACGAGAAACGCCGCTACACGACCTTCGGCCACGACGTGATGAACGCGCGCATTGCGATCACGTGGAAAGAGTCGCTGTTCTGGGTAGTCGTGTCGACGATCACCATCCTCGGAACGGCGCTGGTCCTGATCGTCGGCGGCGTCCAGGTGCTGCGGGGCGGGATGACGATCGGCGACCTGACGGTCGCGATTGCCTATCTGGGTGCGGTCTACGGCCCACTCTCCACCATCGCGCACACGGCCGGAACCCTGCAGGGCGCCGTGACCGGCGCCAAGCGCGTGCGATCGGTCCTCGCCATGGCCCCGGAGACCATCGACGCGCCGGACGCCATCGATGCTGCGGGCATCCAGGGAGAGGTCACGTTCGACAAGGTCTCGTTCGCCTATCCGGACGGCACGCCGGTCCTGGACGACATCAGCTTCACGGCGCGGCCCGGGCGAGATGATCGCGCTCGTCGGCCTCACCGGCGCCGGCAAGACGACGCTGGTCAGCCTGATCCCGCGCTTCTACGACCCGACGGTCGGACAGCGTGCTCGTCGACGGCCTCGACGTCCGCAGCTACCGGCTCCGGTCGCTGCGCGAGCGCATCGCGATCGTGCTGCAGGATCCGGTGCTGTTCGCCGGAACGATCGCGGACAACCTCCGGTACGGCCGGCTCGACGCCACCGACGCGGAGGTGGAGGAGGCGGCGCGCGCGGCGCACGCGCACGAATTCGTCTCGCATCTGCCGAAGCGCTATGACACGCCGATCGCCGAAGCCGGGGGCGGGCTCTCGGGGGGTGAGCGGCAGCGCCTGAGCGTGGCGCGCGCGATCCTCAAGAACGCGCCGATCCTGATCCTCGACGAGCCGACCTCCTCGCTCGACGCCATCTCCGAGGAGATCGTCTTCGCCGCGCTGCGCCGCCTGCGCGCCGGACGGACGACGATCGTCATCGCCCACCGGCTCTCGACCGTTCGCGACGCCGACCGGATTCTCGTGCTCGACGGCGGCCGGATCGCGGCGCAGGGCCGCCACGCGGAGCTGCTCCAGACGAGCCTCCTCTATCGCCGCATGTGCGCGCGCCTCTCGGTCGGCCGGTCGCTCGACGAGCCGGAGAGCGTCGACGAGTTAATCCAGGCGGCAAGGGAATGAACCAGCACTGCCGTTCGGCGTTCGGCGTTCGCTTGGCTTCGATGCTCGTTCGACGGCCGTCCGAACGTCGAACGTCGAACGTCGAACGACGACGGCAATGAAGATTCTGTTCGCCGGCATTATTGCCCGCTACCCGTTCGGCGGGGTGACCTGGTGCTCGCTCATGTACCTCCTCGGCCTGCGGGCGCTCGGGCACGAGGTCTTCTACATCGAAGACACCGGCGAGTGCGTGTACGACCCGGTGCAGAACACGAGGTCCACCGATCCCTCGTACGGGACGTCGTATATCCACCAGGCGCTCGAACCCTTCGGCCTGGGCGATCGATGGTCGTTCGTCAACTACGACGGCACCTATCACGGCCGGCCGGCGGAGGACGTCCGGCGCTACTGCGCCGATGCCGATCTGTTCCTGAACCTGTCGGGCGGATCATGGTTCTGGCGCGACGAATACGCGAGAATCCCGCGGGCCGCCTTCATCGACTCCGACCCCACGTTCACCCAGCTCGCCATCGCCAAGGCCGAACCCTGGTATGTCGCGTTCTTCGAGCGCTTCACGCATCTCTTCACGTTCGGCGCCAATATCGGGACGCCGGCGTCCCCGGTGCCGGTCGGTCCGTTCGCGTGGCGCAAGACGTGGCAGCCGGTGACGCTGGACACCTGGCAGGCCGACATCCCGGCGGGCGATCGGTTCACCAGCGTCATGACGTGGCAGATCGAGAGCTTCACCGACGTCGGCGGCAACAAGGATCAGGAGTTCGTCCGCTTCATCGACCTGCCGTCGCGCACCAGCCAGCCGTTCGAGCTGGCGATCAACGGCCCGCAGCGGCTGCTGCGCGAGCATGGCTGGTCGACAATCGACGCGATGAGCGTGTCGCGCAACCTCTGGGACTATCGCGACTTCATCCATCGCTCGAAGGCCGAGTTCGGCGTGGCGAAGCACACCTACGTGTCGAGCCGCTCGGGCTGGTTCAGCGATCGCACGGAGTGTTACCTCGCGTCGGGACGCCCCGCGCTCGTCCAGGACACGGGCTGGTCGGCGCACCTCCCGTCCGGGACCGGGCTCGTCGCGTTCTCGAGCCCCGAAGAGGCGCTCGACGGCATCGCGCGGATCAACGGCGACTATCAACGGCACGCGCGGCAGGCCGTCGAGATCGCCCGGGAGCACTTCGAGGCCGGACGCGTGCTGCGCCGCCTCCTGGACGAGGTGGGATCGTGACGCTGAGGGTCGCGCACGTTGGACCGATCGCCACGAGCATCCCGCCGCCGAAGTCGGGATCCGTGCAGGAAATGACGTCGCTGCTCACCGAGGGGCTGGTCGCCCACGGGCTCGACGTCACGTTGTTCGGCACCGGCGACTCGAAGACGCGGGCGAAGCTGCACGCGACCTTTCCCCACGGCTACTGGCACGACGAGGACATGTGGCCGTGGGAGCTTTACGAGATGCTGAACCTCGCGGCCGGCGATCGAGCGCGCCCGCGAGTTCGACATCATCCACTACGAAGCCGCCTACTACCCGATGTCCCTGGCCTTCACCCGCCTGTCGCCGACCCCGATCGTCCAGACGCTCCATCATTCGCCGAGCGAGGCGGAGCTGAAGCTGTGGGCCCACTACCCCGAGGCGCGGTATATCGCGATCTCAAATGAGCAGGCGCGGCTCCTGTCCGGGTTCAACGTGGTCGGCACGGTGCTGCACGGGATCGATACGGCCCGGTTCACGTTCCGCGAGAGGCCGGAGGATTACCTGCTGTTCCTGGGGCGCTTCACGGAAGGCAAGGGTCCGGTCCAGGCGATCGAGGTCGCGCGCCGGCTCGGCATGCGGCTGATCCTGGCGGCGGCCGACGAGCCCTACTATCAGGAGCACGTGAAGCCACTCGTCGACGGGAAGCAGATCGTCTACTTCGGCGAAGCCGACTTCGATGCCAAGGTCCGCCTGTTCGGCGGCGCCCGCGCGCTGCTCTATCCGATTCAGGCGCGCGAGCCGTTCGGCCTCGTGCTGGCGGAGGCCATGGCGTGCGGCACGCCGGTCGCCGCCCTGGACCGCGGCGCCGTCCGGGAAGTCGTCGACGACGGCGTCACCGGCGTCGTGTTCGACGACGTCGACCAGATGGTCGAAGGGCTGTCCCGCGTGGTCGCGCTCGACCGGTCGCGCGTCCGCCAGCAGGCGGTGGCCCGCTTCGGCGTCGAGCGAATGGTGCGAGAATACGCCGCCGTGTACCAGCAGGTCGTCGAGGCGCATCGTGCATCAAGCCGATAACCCGTTGGCGTGGAACGGCCGGACCGTGCTGGCGGTCTTCGCGCACCCCGACGATGAATCGCTGGCCTGCGGCGGCACGCTCGCCAGGCTGGCCGCCGCCGGCGCGCGGGTCGTCCTCGTGTGCGCCTCGCGCGGCGAGCGGGGATCGGTCGCCGGGCCCGGTTCGCGACGACGTGCTCGGCGGCATCCGGTCGCGGGAATTCGAGGAAGCCGGCCGGAGGCTCGGCCTCGTCGACCGTCATCCTGCTCGATCACCCGGATGGCGATCTGCGCTGGGCGCACGTGCCCGAGCTGCACGCCGACATCATCGCGGCGATTCAGGGCTTCAAGCCGGCCGCGGTGATTACCTTCGGCGAGGACGGGCTGTACTGGCACCAGGACCATATCGCCGTCCACGAGCGGACGACCACCGCCGTCCAGGCGTTCGGCGCCGAGGGTCCGGCGCTGTACTACGTCACGATGCGGCAGGGCGTGATGCGCGCGATCGTCGACGCCGCGGCGGCGCGCGGCTGGCAGCCGACGCCGCGCGGCTTCTGGAGCCTGACGCCCGATGCCTTCGGCCTGCACGCCGCGCCGCCCACCTTCACCGTGGACGTCGGCCGACTGGGTGCCGCAGAAGCTCGCCGCGCTCCGCTGCCACCAGACCCAGATGGGCTCGGGCCACCCGTTCGACGAGCATCGCCGCCGCGGACGCGCGCCACTGGCTGGGCATCGAGCAGTTCCGCCGGGCGGCTCGGCCGGCGACTGACGGCCGGCCGGTGCTCGAAGCGATCGCCGGCGGCGCCGTGTTACGCTAATCTACGTAACGGCTACGTGGATTGACGTAATGCGCAACCCGTTCGTCTACGGCGAAGTGGTGCCGGCGGCGGCGTTCGTCGACCGCGTCGTCGAGCTCGACCGCCTGATCGCCGACCTCGCCGCGGCGCAGAAGGTCTTCCTCATCTCGCCGCGCCGCTACGGCAAGTCGTCGCTGATCCGCCACGCGCTCGCGGCGATGGCGCGGCGCGGCGCGCTCACCGTCGAGGTCACCGTCAGCAGTTTCAGCTCCTACGTCGCGTTCCTCGAGGGCTACGCCCGCGCGCTCGTCGCCGCCGAGAGCCGCTGGGACCGGGCCCGCGACCTGGCTGCTCGAGGTGATCCGCTCGACCCGCCCCGAGATCCGCGTGGCCGCCGCAGGCCGATCCGCTCGGCAGCGTCACCGTCTCGTTTCCCAACGTGAAGTCGGAGCGCGACATCTCGCGGCTGGCGCAGGAGGTGTTCGCGCTGCCGGCGCGGCTCGCCGAGGTGCGGCGGCGCAACGGTGATCGTCGCGCTCGACGAGTTCCAGGCGATCGCCGGGTTCGACGGCGGATCGGTCGAGCACGCGATGCGCGCCGCAGTCCAGCACCAGCGCGAGGTCGGCTACGTGTTCGCCGGGTCGGAGCCGAGCCTGATGGAGCGCATGATCAGGCCCGCGCGTCCGTTCTACAAGGCCGGCCCGGTGATGCGCCTCGACAAGATTCCGCCGGACGAGTTCGCCGCGTTCATCGAGGCGCGCTTCAACCGATTCGGGCATCCGCGCCGAGCCCGGGCTCGGCGCCGCGGTCGTCGAGCTGGCCGGCAATCTCCCCTACGACGTCCAGCGGCTGGCGCACGAAACCTGGGACGACGTGCGGGCGGCTGGACGCCGCCGCGCGACGCTCGACGATCTCCATCAGGCGCTGGTGCGCCTGCTCGCCGAGCAGCAGACCATGTTCGAAGCGCTGTGGCAGCGCTTCACGCTCTCGCAGCGCGCGGTGCTGCGCGCGGTCGTCCTGCAGGACGGCCGCGAGCTGCTGTCCGCCGACGTCCGCGAGCGGCATCGCCTCGGCGGCGCCTCGACGCGTCCAGACCGCGCTCGCCGCGCTGCTCCGCGACGATGTCATCACCCGCGACGGCGGCCGCTACGCCGTCGTCGACTCGCTGCTCAAGGAGTGGGTGGCGCGGATGACCTTTTAGAGGAATTTACAATTTACAATTTCAAATTGTGAATTCCGGTCCGAGGCCACCGCAGAGCGCTTTTCGATTGGGAGACAAGAGTAAAGCTCTCGAAGCCATCTCGCAGAGCAGCTGGACCTGCGTCGCGAGCGAGCGCGCAGCGAGCCACGCGAACGGCCTGTCCACCGTAGCTTCGCGGAGGTGGAAGCGCGCCGGCGCAGCGGCGCGCGAGAGAGCGTGTGGGGGAGTCCGAGGGGCGCTAGCCCCTCGGGTAAGACTAGGCGAGGCGCTTCGAGGAGCGGACGATCGCCAGCGCCAGGATCGACACGCCCCACGCCGTCAGCGCGAGCGCTTCCGGCCAGAACGTCTCGAGGCCCACACCCTTCAGGAAGATCGCCCGCACGATCACCAGGAAGTAGCGCAGCGGAATCACGTAGGTGAGCCACTGGATCGACGACCGGCATGTTCTCGATCGGGAACACGAAGCCGGACAGATAGACCATCGGCATCAGGAAGAAGAAGGTGGTCGTCATCATCGCCTGCTGCTGCGTCGACGAAATCGTCGACACGAACAGGCCGAGCCCGAGCGTCGTCAGCAGGTAAACGGCGCACATCGCCAGCAGCAGCGGCACGCTGCCGCGCATCGGCACCTCGAACCAGAGCACGGCGACCGACAGCACCAGCGCCACTTCCACCATGCCGATCAGCGCCGTACGGCAAGAGCTTGCCGACGATCAGCTCCGACCGGGTGAGCGGGGTCACGTTCAACTGCTCGAGCGTGCCGATCTCCTTCTCGCGCACGATCCCCATCGAGGACAGGTTGGTCGTCACGACCATCAGCAGCAGCGCGACGACCCCGGGAATCATGAAGTGACGGCTCTCGAGCTGCGGGTTGAACCAGACGCGGATCCGCGGATCGATGAGCGGCCACCGGCCGGGCGGCTGCGCTCCCGCGCCACGCGAGCCGGCTCCCGTACTGCGCCAGCAGGTTGCTCGCGTAACCGACCGCCACCCCCGCCGAGTTCGCGTCGCTGCCGTCGGCGATCACCTGGATCGTCTGCGGGAGCGCCGCTGTGCAGCCCGTCCGCGAACCCGCGCGGAATGGTGACGGCCAGCCAGGCCCGGCCCTGATCGAGATAGGCGTCGATCTCGTTCGGGCTCGAGACGACGTCGACGATCATGAAGGTCGGCGACGCGGCGAACCGCGCCACGATGTCCCGGCTCGCCGACGAACGGTCGGCGTCGACGATCAGCACCGGCACTTCCCTGATGTCGGTCGTCGCCGCATACGCGAGCACGCCTAGCTGGATGATCGGCGCGAAGATCACGATGAACAGCAGCCGGGGATCGCGCCCGAGCTCGATCAGCTCTTTCCAGATCAGGAAACGGGTGCGCCTCATGTCAGCTCCACTGCCGGTGGAGCCGGACCGACGCCAGCGTCAACACCAGCGCGCAGTACGCGCCGAGCGCCACAAGGTCGGGCCAGACCACGTCCAGGCCGACGCCTTTCAGCAGGATTCCGCGGAGCGCGGTCAGGAAATAGCGCGCCGGAACCACGCGGGTGATCGCCTGAAGCACCTGCGGCATGCTCGCGATCGGGAAGATGAACCCTGAAAGCATCAGCGTCGGCAGGAACGACGCCAGGAGGGCGAGCTGAAACGCGACCTGCTGCGTCTCGGCGACGCTCGAGATCAGCAGGCCGAGCCCGAGCGCTCCGACCAGGAACAACGCCAGCGCGGCGAGCAGGAGAAGCCAGGACCCGCGCATCGGCAGGTCGAACAGCACCATCGCCACGAACGACGATGCTCATCGCCGACAGCAGCGCGACCACGAAGTACGGGATCGTCTTGCCAAGCACGAACGCGAACGGACCGAGGGGTGCCATCCGCACCTGCTCGATCGTGCCGCGTTCCTTCTCCCGGACAATGGACAGCGCGGTCGACACGACCGCGCTCAGCATCGCGATGTAGGCAATCAGACCGGGCACCAGGAACAGCGTGCTCCGGAGCTGCGGGTTGTACCAGATGCGCGGTTCGACCACGAGCAGCGGTCGCCCGGTGCCGGTCCGTGGCTGGCTTCGCGCGGCTTCGCTCTGGACGATCGTCAGCGCGTAGCCCATCACGGTCGTGGCGGTGTTCGCGTTGTCCCCGTTCAGCAGCAGCTGGACGGCAACCGGCGTCTGCCGCTGCAGTTCCTCCTCGAGGCCCGGCGGAATCACGAGCACGGCGCGCGCGTCGTTGCGATCCATCAATCGCTTCAGCTCGGCGTCGCTGTCGACGACCGCGACGAGGTCGAAGTAGCCGGAGTTGACGAAGGCGGAAATCAGCGCACGGCTGTCCGGCGACCGATCGCGGTCATCGACCGCGAGGCTGATGTGGCGGACGTCCCAGTTCAGCGCGTAGCCAAACAGCAGCAGGACGAAGGCGGGAAAGAACAGCAGGATGCCGAGGCTGCGCCGGTCGCGGACGATCTGATGGAACTCCTTCCGGCCGACCGCGAAAGCCTTGCGCACCGGCTACCTCCCCGCACCCGCCACTTCGAGGAAGACGTCTTCGAGCGAGGGGGCGACGACCTCGACGACTGGCGCCGCCGATCCCGGCTTCGTCGAGCCGGCGGCGCACAACCTCGGGGCCGCCATCGTCGGTGCCCGTGAGGACGGCATGAACGGCAGTGCCGAAGATGCTCGTCTTCTCGACTTGCTCCATCCCTTCGAGGAGCTTCATCGCATCCACCGGACGGTCGGACCGGACTTCGACGATGGGCCGCTTGGCAAAGATGGACTTGAGCTCGTCGGTGGTGCCGAGCGCGGCCAGACGGCCCGCGTCGATGATGGCGATCCGGTGGCAGTGCTCCGCCTCGTCGAGATAGTGCGTCGTGACGAGGACGGTCGTGCCCGGCGGCGGACTGGGCGTCGATCAGCTTCCAGAACATGCGTCGCGACAGCGGATCGACGCCGCCGGTCGGCTCGTCGAGAAAGACGATCGGCGGCTCGTGCAGGATGGCACAGCCGAGGGCGAGACGCTGCCGCCATCCGCCGGCAAGATCGGCGGTCCGCGTGTGCTCGCGGCCGCGCAGGCCCGCCATCTCCACGACAAACCGGCGCCGTTCCTCGAATCGCGCGCCGGCGATGCCGTAGATGCCGGCGAAGAACCGGATGTTCTGATCGACGGTAAGGTCGCGATACAGGGAAAAGCGCTGCGACATGTAGCCGATGCGGCGCTTGACGCCCTTCAGGATCGCGGCCGACGTCGATCCCGCCGACGATCGCCGTGCCGCTGGTCGGCTTCAAGAGGCCGCACAGCATCCTGATCGTCGTCGACTTGCCCGCGCCGTTCGCTCCGAGGAAGCCGAAGATCTCGCCGGGGCGAACCTCGAACGAGAGGTTGTCGACGGCGGTGAAGTTGCCGAAGCGGCGCGTCAGCCCGGCGACGGTGATCGGATTCACGACGTCTTACCTTCCAACCGCACGAATGACACGCGCTTCTGCGACGCGGCCTGACGCGAGCGCCTGGGTCCGATCGAGCTCGGCCTGCAACAGGGCGACTTGCGCGTCGAGGACCTCGGCGCTGGTGGCGACGCCAGCGAGGAACCGCTCGTTGGCCACGCGCCGCGCCTCGGCGGCCGCGCGGATCCCTTGTTCGGCCGTGCCGATGGCCGCAATCGAGGAGGTCAGCTCGGTGACGGCGCGCCGCACGTCCACGTTCAGCATCGTGTCGAACTCCTCGATGCGCGCGCGCATCGCCCGCGTCGCGGCCGATGTTTCGGCCACCTCGGCCCGGTTCCGGCCGCCGTCGAACAGCAGCCACCCGACGTTGACGCCGACATCCCACGAGGTATGCCACTCGCGCTCACGCGGAAAGATGCGCGGGTTGGGACTCGCATAGTCGAAGCCGCCTCCAGCCGACACGGTCGGACGATTGGTCACCTCGGCAGCCTTCATCCGCTCTTCCGCGGCCGTCAACCGCCGCGAGAGCGCCGCGCGCTCCGCCCGGCGTGACGCCGCTTCGGCAACGAGCGACTCGAGGCCTGCGGTCACCGGCGCCGGGGGGGCGAGCGGCGACGCCGGTTGAATGCGTGCTTGCGGCTCGCCGATGAGCCGCGCGAGATCGGCTTCCGCGACATCCCGGTTGCCGCGCGCCTGGATCGCCAGCAGCTGCTGGCGGGATTCCTGCGTTTCGATGGCGAGCACGTCATGAGGTGCGACAATCCCCGCCTCCAGCCGCTGGCGCGCGTTGTCGAGATGCGCTCGAGTCGCCCCGATCGATTGCTCGACGACGCCCAGCTGTTCGATCGCGGTGACGAAGGTCCAGTAGGCGCGCGCGATCTCCAGCGTGCAGATCGGCCCGCGCGGTGCGCTCGTCGGCATCCGCCGCCGCGCTTTCGCTGCGGGCCGCCTGTTCGAGCGCGCTGAACCGCCCGGAGTTGTAGAGCGGGTACTGCAGGTCGAGGCGCGAGCGGTAATTGTCGGGAATGTCGGGATAGATCGGCTGCACGGGACCGGTCGCGCCAGGGACGGGCAGCACGAACGGGGAGACATGGTTGGTGCGCATGTAGCCCGCCTGAACCGTCACCTGCGGCTGCGACGCCGCACGGCGCTGCTCCGCGACGGCTGACGCCATCTCGGTGCGCGCCCCTGCCTCGCGGAGCCGCGCGCTCGCCCGCACTCCTCGATCGATGGCGTCGTCCAGCGTGAGGACGATCGTGGCTGGCTGCTGAACCGGCTGCGCCGACCCGTCCGGCGCCGCCGCCAGCAGAAGAGCGACCCATACTGCGCTTCTCATGATCTCGCCTCGCCCAGCCGCGCGATGAACACGTCCTCGAGCGACGCCGGTATCGGTCGGATGTTTTCCACGGAGACTCCTTCGGCGCCGAGCCTCGCCGAGAGATCGGCCGGATCGCGGATCACCGCGGGATCGAACCGCACGTGCGCGCGCTCCCCGAACATCTGCACGCCCAGGACGCCCGGCATGCGCTCGAGCAGCTCCGCCGCGCGACGCTTGTCCGGCGCCATCAGTTCCGCAACCTGGCCCGGCAGCTGGCCGCGAAGGGTCTCGGGGCGGTCGAGCGCCAGCAACCGTCCTTCGTGCAGGAGCGCGACTCGTGAACAACGCTCCGCTTCGTCGAGGTACGGCGTGGCCATCACGATCGTCACGCCGCGCGACAGGAACTCCGCCAGCAGCTTCCAGAACTCGCGCCGCGACACCGGATCGACGCCGGTAGTCGGCTCGTCGAGCAGGATCAGCGCCGGCTCGTGGACGAGGGTGCACGCCAGCGCGAGCTTCTGCTTCATGCCGCCCGACAGCTGCTGTGCGAGCCGGTCACGGAACTTGACCAGCCCCGTCAGCTCGAGGAGACGCGTCCGGGCGGCGGCGTAGTCGCGCAGGCCATGGATCTCGGCGAAGAAGGCGATGTTCTCGTCGACGCTGAGGTCGCCGTAGAGACTGAATTGCTGCGAGAGGTAGCCGACCGACTGGGTGATCGCTCGATGATCGCGGCGCGGATCGAGCCCGAGCACCCGGACCGATCCGCGATCCGGCCGCTTGCAAGCCGCAGATTGTCCGGATCAGCGTCGTCTTGCCCGCGCCGTCCGGACCGATCAGGCCGAACATCTCGCCGCGCTCGACGGTCAGCGAGAGCTCTTCGATGGCCCGGACGGCGCCGTACTGCTTCGAGACGCGATCGATGACGATCATGGCGTGACCGGGATTTCCGCCTCGACGGGCATGCCGGCCTTCAGCACGCCGTCCCTGTTGTCGACGGTGACCTTGACGCGGTACACGAGCTTCGAGCGATCCTCGGCCGTCTGGACGTTGCGCGGCGTGAATTCGGCGGACGGCGAAACGTAGCTGATGACCCCCTGGATGCCGGGGCCGCCTGCGTCCGTGAAGAGCGTCGCCGCCTGCCCGACTTTCAGGCGCGGAACGATCGGCTCATCGACGTAGACGTTCGCCCACACCTGGTCGAGGTTGGTGACGATCAGGATGGGCGCGCGCGGCTGAATGAGCTCGCCGACTTCGGCGATCCGCTCGGTGACGGTCCCCGCCACGGGCGCGGTGACGACGGCGTCGGCCATCGCTTTTTGCAGCGTCGCAATCTGAGCATCGGCCGCCGCGACACGAGCGCGCGCCCCGTCGATCTCCTCGGGCCTGGCGCCGGCGCGCAGTCGCGCGAGGTTCTCGCGCGCGGCGCGGACCCTGTCGTCCGCGCTGCGAGCCCGTGCCCTCGCGACGTCACGCCTCGCGACGGCGTCGTCCCGCTGCTTTCGAGTCCCGGCGTTCGACGCGAGAAGAGATTCGAAGCGCTCGGCGTCGGTCTCGGCGACGGCCAGCTCGGCTTCGGCCGCCCGCGCTTCCGACTGCGCGGTTGCGAGCTGTGCCTCGGCCTGCCGGATGTCCTCGACGCGGGCGCCGGCCTTGAGCAGGCGGAGCTGCGCGTCAGCCTGGTCGCGCTCGGCGCGCGCGCGCGCGAGCGCCAGTTCCGTGTCGGTCGTGTCGAGACGAGCGACGACCGAGCCTGGTGCGACCCGTTCACCTTCGGCGGGTGCCAACTCCAGCAGCCGCCCTCCGACCTGTGAGGCGACCTGCACTTCGGTGGCTTCGACCTGCCCCGAGACGCGCACGCGATCGGCGGGCGCACCGTTGCGGCACGAGAGTGCCGCCGCGACCAGAACGTATACACATGCCCGCCACAGGGTTACTCGATGCGGAGTCATCGTGCCGGCCTCGCAGTCACCATCGCCGTGGCGCCCGAGGGCGCGGCGCATGGTGTCCTGAATGTGTCGAACGAAGACGTCGTCGGTGAGCGGCGGCCCGCTGACGAGGTGGCGCGCCGACATCTGCCGCCGGATGGGAGCGCCGGCCAGATAGACGACCATGGGCGCCAGCATGCTGAAATAGGCGGCCAGCGGATGCACCGGCCGGAACACGCCCTCATCAACGCCCCGCTGGATAATGCCGCCGACGATGCGGGGAAGCGCCGCCAGCGCGGACGACGGTGTCGGCGTCGAGGTGCGCGCCGCTCTCGGCGATTTCGCGGAGCATGATCGCGGCGAAGAACTGGTGCTGCCGGACGAACGCCGCGATCGCGGCGATGACGCTGTCGAGCTGGTCGGGGGGCGGCGCGCCGCTGGCGGCGATCGCCTGCAGACGCTCGGCGGCGCGGGTAAAGGTGTCGCGCAGCAGCGTCCGGTACAAGCCCTGCTTGCTGTGGAAGTGGTAGTACAGCATGGCCTTGTTGACCCGGGCGCGCCGGGCGATCCGGTCGACGCGGGCGCCGGCGTATCCGCGCGCCGCGAACTCGTGCGCGGCGGCGGCAAGGATCCGGTCCGGGGAGACGCGAGCGGGCCTGGCCATGAAACTAACCAGTTAGTTAATAACATACCATGAGAACCGTCATCGCCGGCGGCACCGGCTTCCTCGGCCGCGCGCTCGCCCGCGCCCTCGTCAGCGCCGGCCACGACGTCGTGACCCTCACCCGCGGCGGCCCCCGGGGGCCGGCGTCGGGCGGCCGCGCCGTCACGTGGACCCCGGATGGGCAGGCCGGCCCGTGGGCGAGTCACGTCGACGGCGCCACCGCCGTCGTCAACCTCGCGGGTGAATCGATCGCGGCCCGCCGCTGGAGCGCGGCGCAGAAGCGCCGCATCCTCGACAGTCGCGTGCTCGCCACGCGCAGTCTCGTGGAGGCGATGCGCCAGGCGGCGCGGCGGCCGCAGGTGTTCGTCAGCGGCTCCGCCGTCGGGTACTACGGCCCGCGCGGCGACGAAGTGGTCAACGAGGCCAACGCGCCAGGCGCAGATTTCCTGGCGCGCGTCTGCGTGGAATGGGAAGCGGAGGCGCGCGCCGCCGAATCGATGACGCGCCTCGTCTGCGTCCGCACCGGCCTCGTGCTCGACCGCAACGAAGGCGCGCTGCCGCAGATGCTGCCGCCGTTCTGGTTCGGCGCCGGCGGCCCGGTGGGATCGGGACGGCAGTACTGGCCCTGGATCCACCTGCAGGACTGGGTCGATCTGGTTCGCTTCGTGATTCAGACGCCGACGGCGACGGGACCGTTGAACGCCTCCGCTCCGGCACCAGTGCCCAATGCGGAGTTCGCGGCCACGCTGGGACGCACCCTCGGCCGCCCGGCGTTCATGCGCGCCCCTGGTTTCGCGTTGAAGCTCCTGCTCGGTGAAATGGCAGGGCCGCTGCTGCTGTCGGGCCAGCGCGCCGTTCCGGCCAAGGCCGAGGCGATCGGCGTCACGTTCACCTTCAGGCGGCTCGACGACGCGCTGCGGGCAATTTTCAACCGGTGATCGTGTAAGCTGTTGGCCCTATTGTCTCTGGGAGGATTGCGATGAAGCGTTTCGTGTCTTCTTGGTCTCTTGTCTTCTCGGTCGCTCTCGTGCTCTTCGTCGCTCCAGCTATCGCGCAGCAGACACAGGCGCCACTGCGGACGCCGGACGTCATCTTCGTGCCGACGCCGCCGGAAGTCGTGAAGGCGATGCTCGAGACGGCGAAGGTCGGCAAAGGCGACATCGTGTACGACCTGGGATCGGGCGATGGGCGAATCGCGATCGCCGCGGTGAAAGACTTCAACGCCGTGCGCTCGACCGGCATCGACATCGACCCGCAGCGCATCAAGGAAGCGACCGCCAACCTCGCCGCCGCCGAAAAGGACAAGCCCGGGATCAGCAAGAACGTGCGGTTCCTGAATCAGGACCTGTTCACGACCGATATCAGCGAGGCAACGGTCGTGACGCTCTACCTGCTGCCCAGCCTGAACGTCAAGCTGATGCCGAAGCTGAAAGCGGAGCTCAAGCCGGGCACGCGCATCGTGTCGCACTCGTTCGACATGATGGGCCAGTGGGAGCCGGAGCGGACGGTGGACGTCAACGGGCGGACGGTCTATTTCTGGACGATCCCGAAGAAATAGCGACGAGGACGCAGAGGGGGCAGAGGACGCA
Source organism: uncultured Acidobacteriota bacterium (assembly GCA_963720005.1). Lineage (GTDB taxonomy): Bacteria > Acidobacteriota > Vicinamibacteria > Vicinamibacterales > CAVVIG01 > CAVREM01. The sequence continues at coordinate 160,428 of CAVREM010000010.1, forward strand.
GAGCGAACGCGGAGGCTGCGCTCGCCCTCTGCGCCTGACGCCTCTGCGTCCTTTGCTTCCTCTGCGTCCTCGTCAGTACGCCGCCAGCCTCCTCAGCGCTTCCGCAATCTTCTCCACATCCGGCAGGTTCGCCGCTTCGAGCACGTGCGAGAACGGCGGATGCGTATCTGGATAGGTGACGCGCATGACGGGCGCATCGAGGTGTTCGAAGCGCTCCTCCACGATCACCGCTGACAACTCGGCGCCAATCCCCAGCGTTTTGACGTCCTCGTGCACGATCAGCGACGCGGTTTGTCTTCTCCACCGATCGGAGGATCGCGCCGCGGTCGAACGGCATCAGCGTTCGCAGATCGATGACCTCGGTTTCGACGCCATCCTTCGACAGGCGATCGGCCGCCTCGAGGGCCGGCGTCACCATCGCGCCGTAGGTCAGCGAGCGTGATGTCGTCGCCCTCACGGCGGATCGCCGCTTCGCCGATCGGCACAATCTCGTCGCCCTTCGGGCACCGGACCCTTGGCGCGCCGGTACAGGTATTTGTGCTCGAAGTAGATCACCGGGTTGTCGTCGCGGATCGCCGCCTTCAGCAGGCCTTTCGCGTCGTACGCCGTGGATGGCGCGACGACCTTGAGACCGGGCCGGTGGACGAACCACGCCTCCGGGATTCTGCGAGTGGTACAGCCCGCCGCCGACGTTGCCGCCGCTCGGCGCGCGCACGACGATCGGGACGGCCGCGCGCCCTCCGTACCGGTAGCGAAGCGTCGCCGCCTGGTTGACGATCTGATCGAAGCCGCACGAGATGAAGTCGGCGAACTGCATCTCGGCGACCGGCCGGTAGCCGCGCAGCGCGGCGCCGATGCTGACGCCGATGATCGCCGACTCGGAGATCGGCGTGTCGATGACGCGCATCTCGCCGAACTCGTCGGCCAGCCCCTGGGTGACGCCGAATGCGCCGCCGTACGGGTCCGACATCCTCGCCGAGCACGAACACCTTCGGATCGCGCCGCATCTCTTCGAAGAGGGCCTCGCGAATGGCTTCGAGGTAGGTCAGTTCTTTGGGCATCTCTGGTCATTCACCACAAAGGACACAAAGGACACGAAAGGCCCGGACTCAGGCATACAGATCGGTCACCGCGTCGGCCGGATCGGGATCGGGCGCGTTGGCCGCGAACTCCACCGCATCGTCGATCGTCGCCTTGACCCGCGCTTCGATGTCCGCGACCTGATCGTCGGAGATCTCGTGCAGGCCCTTGAGGTAGGCCGCGAAGGTCGGAATCGGATCGCGGCTCTTCCACATCGCGAGCTCTTCCTTCGTCCGATAGAACGCCTTGTCGTGCTCCGAGTGCCCGTGCCAGCGGTAGGTCTTGCACTCGATGAGCGTCGGCCCTTCGCCCTTGCGCGCCCGCGCGAGCGCGCCCTGCGTCGCCTGGTAGACGGCGAGCACGTCGTTGCCGTTGATCGCGACGCCGTCGAAGCCGTAGCTCTCGGCACGGTCGGCGACGTCGTCGATCGCCATGCTCTTTTCGACCGGCACCGAGTAGGCGTACTGGTTGTTCTCGCAGATGAAGATGATCGGCAGCCGCTGCACGCCGGCGATGTTCAGCGCCTCGTGGAAGTCGCCGACGTTGCTCGCGCCTTCGCCGAAGTAGGCGATCACGACGTTCTCGGTCTTCTCCATCTTGAAGGTCAGGCCGAGGCCGGCCGCCACCGGCAGGTTGGCGCCGAGCATGCTGGTATTGCCGAAGATGCCCAGCTCCGAGACGCCGCTGTGCAGCGCCGAGTCGCGGCCCTTCGACAATCCGGTCGTCTTCGCGAACATCTGCGACATCATCGTCCGCGCCGACACCCCCTTCATCAGCAACGCGCCGAGGTCGCGGTGCAGCGGGCAGATCCAGTCGTCCTTGCCCAGCCCGAAGCAGGTGCCGACGATGATGGCTTCCTGGCCGATGCCGGTGTAGACGCCGCTGCGAACCTTGCCCTGCTTGACGAGGACGCTCAACCGCTCGTCGAATGCGCGGATCAACTTCAACCAGTAGAACATCTCGAGCAACTGGTCGTGGCCCAACTTGAACTTCGTGCGCTTGATCGGTGGCATGGCAGAATCGTATCCGCTTCGCGTCAGTGGTGGTTGATTGTGGCCGGCGGACCGTCGCCGCGGTCGATGAGCCGCATCGACACGTCCGCGGATCTCATGAAACGGCGCTGCGCCGGCGTGTAGCCGTGGTACTGCATGAAACGCAGCTGGCGCGGGTGCCGCCACGACGCAATCACCCGCCCCTCGGCTACCGGCTTCACACCAGGTTCACCCTCGAACCAGATGTCGCGGGCATTCACGAGCACGAAACGCTTCCCGGGAGCCGGCACGTCGGCCGGAAAAAAGAAGCCGCTCGTGCTGTCGACCGTGTGCTGCAAGCTGGTGTCGTAGGCTACGGCATCCGGCCCGTACCGGGCGAGAACTTCGAGGACCACGTCACGCGGATAACGTTGGGTGAACAACGGCGCGCTGTTGGTCAGAAACAGGCCGAGCACGATGCCGTATAGCCAGTATGCGCGGCGTCCGCCGAGCCACCGACCGTCGTCAACCGCGGCAAAGCCTGCAGCCGCCGCGAGGCACGTGAAGGGCCACATCGAACGGGCGAGGCGATCGTACACGACGAAACGGTGCATGAGGTCCGACCCGATGACGAGCCCGGCGTAGATGGCGCCCGCCGCGGCCGCCCATCGCACGCCGCGCGCCGTGGGACGCCACAGCAGGAGCGCAATTCCCGCAAGGGCGATCACCAGCACGAAACCCTCAGCCTGCCAGAAGAACGCCCACGGCAGCGACCAACCCTCGGCGTACTCGCCATGAGTGACTGTGGCGGCGAACCGACGCGACAGCTGCAGAAGTGATCGGTTGCGCTGGCCGCTGGCCGCGACCAGCAGGCCGGGCACGATCGCGAATCCGACGGCACCCAGGACAAGGCGCCTCACCCGTCGAACGAGCGGCGCCGGGTGCCAGAGGATATGAAGGCCCAGCACGACGATGGCCAGCAGCCAGTAACCGAAGTACGTCGAGAAGGCGGCACCGGCGAGCAGGCCGGCGCCGATGCTGTCCAGCACCCTGTCAGAAGGGCTCAATGCCACCCAGGTTGCGAGCAATCCAAGAGCGAGCGCGAGGTCGTACGGGAAAAAATGGCGCGCGTGCATGAGCATCGACGTCGACGCGAACATCAGGAACGCGGCGAGGAGGCTCTCGCGCTCTGACGCACCCGCGCGGCGGCCAACCGCATAGGTCAACCCGATGGCGCAGACGGCACTGAGCGAGAACGCGAATGCGGTCAACCACTCGCCGGACGCCTGCCGCATGTCGGAGATCGGCTGCCCCGGATGCAGCGCCTGCTGCAGCGCCGCCGGGCCGAGCGCCGAAAATCTTGAACCCGGGATGCTCGGGATACCGGAACAGGATGTCGAGGACGCCGCCGAGATCGCCCGAGCGCAGCCGCTCGAGCATCAACGTCGAGAACCCGTAGCGGTGCTCGTCCCAGTCGAAGTATTGCCCGCCGCGGCTGGCGAGCACGAACCGGAGCGCAGCGGCGGACGGCAGGAGGACGGCAAGCAGCCGCATCGGGGTCCACATCAGGGGACCTGGCCGCCCGCGACTATAACTCAGATCAAATGAACGTCAGGTCCGGGCGCGCGAAGTTGCCGCCGAGGACGCTCTGCGAGTTCCCGCCCAGCCAGCGATCGATGACCTGTGCGTAAACCGAGCGGAAGTCGATCGCATAGTGGATGTCGTTCCCGTTGTTCTCGAGCGTCGGATTCTGCGGATCGGGAGAGAGACGGGCGGCGGTGCCGTAGAAGCCGCCGTTGACACGCCCGCCCATCGCCATCATCAGGGTGCCGGCGCCGTGATCGGTGCCGGCGCTGCCGTTCTCGTTGATCCGGCGGCCGAACTCCGAGAACGTCAGAAGCAGCGTGTCGCCGAGCAGGCCCTGGTTCCGGATGTCGTTGTAGAACGCGAGCAGCCCGTCGTTCAGCGTCCCCATCAGGTTGGAATACGACCCGTTCGCCTGGTTGACGCCCTGAGTGGAGTGCGTGTCAAAACCGCCCGTCGTGACGTAGAACACTTTCGTGCCGATGCCGCGCACCATGGCGCCGGCCACCCAGCGCATCGCCTGGCCGAAAGGCGTATTCGGATAACCGGTCGTCGGATAGCTGGCGACCTGGGCCACGCGATCGAGCGTGGCCATCGCGGCCTGCGCGCTGCCGTACACGAACGCGACTTCCGGCCGATCGACCGGCACGTGCGAATTGATGCGCATCGCCGCGGCCCGCTCGGCGACCGCTTCCGGCCCCGTGTTCGGACTGTTGAACGAGGACCTGGACCGGATTCGCGATCGCCGGCACTGCCACCCTGTTCGCCTGCAGGACGCGCGGCAGATCGCGCGTCGTATTCCACCCGACGAGAGAATCGACCGGCGACGGCAGCGAATCGAGATAGCGGCCCACCCAGCCGAGCCCGGTTGAGTTCGAAGGGTTCGCCGTCGACCAGATGTCTGTCCCCTGGAAGTGCGAGCGGCTCTGATTGTCGTAGCCGGTGCGCTGAATCAACGCCAGCGCGCCCTGGTTGAAAATCTGGCGCAGGCCGGTCAGGCGCGGATGGAGCCCGAGCGCGACGCCGGACGAATCGGTTCCGATCTGCAGCACGTTGCCGGCCGGCACCGCGATGCTGCTCCGGCGCGAGTAATAGAACGGATCGTTGTAGGGCACGAGCGTGCTCAGCGCGTCGTTGCCGCCGCTCAGGTACAGGACGATCAGGTTGCGGACCGATGCGCCCTGCGCGCGCGCGAGGTCGCTCAGGAACTCCGGCGCGGCGAACGTCATCGTGAACGCCGCCGCGCCGCCCTTGACGAACTGCCGTCTGGAAATCTTCATACGAACTGGTACTCCGGCGTTCCCGCCACGAGGTGAACGACGCCAGCGACCTTGTTCTGAACTTGCGTCTGGCTGCCGGTCCAGGGGCCGGTCGCGCGCAGGTAGTCGAGGAGATCCGCTCGTGACGCCTGGCGAGAGCGGCGCCGTCTTGAGCGAGTCGAGCACCCACGCCAGGAGCTCCTGCGGGCGTCGACGCGTGGTCGGCCGCCGTCCGCGCGAGCTCGAACTTCTGGTTGCCCGCCAGCGTCGACGCGAAGTTCATGCGCGACAGCATGGCGCCGGTCGAAAACCACGACTGGCCCGCTTCCCAGCCGGCCACGTCGGGCGGATCGAAGAGGATCTGCCCCATGTTGCCGAGCGCGACCCGCGCGTCGTTCAGCGACAGGCCCCTCCAGCCGACGTCCTTGATCGCGCGGATCGTGAACTCGACCGGCCAGGAGTAGCGCGTGTAGCGGTTGCGCTCGTCCCAGAACTGCCGCGACATCAGCACCTCGCGCATCACCGCGCGCATGTTGTAGCCGCTCTGGAAGTAGACGGCCGACACGCGGTTGACGAACTCCTCGTCGACGTCGCCGAACTCCGAGATGAAGAAGCGGTACAGCTTGCGGGCCAGATAGGCGGCCGTGTGCGGGCTGCGCGCGAGCGCCGCGATGAAATCGAGGCCGTCCTGCATCCCGCTGCCCGCCGCGCGCGCCGCAATGGTCTTCGATCCGTCGGCGTAGATCGGAAAGGTGAAGGTCTTCGCGCTCGTGTCGTGCTGCCCGGCGTTGTAGAAGAAGGTCGAGGTACGCGCCGCTGCGCCGCCCCGCGTCAGATTCCATCCGGTGAACACGCGCGCCGCGGCGTAGACGTCGGCCTCGGTGTAGTGGCCGACGCCCATGGTGAAGAGCTCCATGATCTCGCGGCCGAAGTTCTCCTGCGGCATCGCGCGGGTGTTGGTGCGGCCGTCGAGCCAGATCAGCATCGCCGTGTCCTTGGCGATCTCGACCAGGAGTGTCTGGAAGTTGCCGAGCGCGTTGTCGCGCAGCATCTCGATCTGCCCGCGGACACCGCCCGGATCCTCGCTCGGCTTCGCGGCCATGTAGCGCGTCGCTTCGGCCGGGGTCGCCGCGCCCGCCAGCTTCGTGTACGCCGTCGCGAAGTGGTTGTGCCAGAAGAGCGTCATCTTCTCCTGGAGCGGGCGGTTGGTGTGCAGCATCCGGAACAGCCACCGCTGTTGCGCGTCGGTGATGACGGTGTTGGGCTGAGAACACCCGGCCCGCCGTCACAATCTGCGCGTATCCTGGCTGCCCGATCTTCGTATCGACGTCGTCGACGATCCGCTCGTAGTAGATCAGCGCATCGACCGCATCGCCGAATCCCAGCCTGCGATAGGCGTCCAGCTCGTCGGGCCGCGCACCGAAACCGGCGCGCCGCAGCAGATGCTCGAATTGCTGATCGTAGATGAAGCCATCTCAAGCCGTCCCTGCGGCCTCGGCGCTCGGCCGCATCAACATCCGCAGGCGCTCCCACAGCAGCCGCCCGCCAAGGAGCGGCGCCTCGGCAGAACACCCGCCGGCGCAGCGTTCGATACGAGAGCCCGCCGACCGCGAAATCGAGGATCAGGCGGGTGATCTCGGGTGCACGCCGCGCGCCGGCCACGACGCGCGCAATCCGGCGGCGATCCGCGAACAGATACCGCTGGATCAGGACTGAATCCCGCAGCTCGGCGCCAATTTCGTGATCGACCGCACGGCGGTACCGGCGCACCAGGCTCGCCACGGCGCCGCGGGCCGACTCGACGACGCTTCTGGCGGCGAGCTCGCCCGAAACCATGGCGTAGTAGATCCCCTCCGCCGTGAAACCCGTTGACGAATCCACCGGCGTCGCCCGCCAGGATCACGCGGCCGCGCCCGGGGCGGCGCAGCGGACCGCCCACGGGGATGAGAAACGGCGTGAAGTTGGCGCGCGCCGATTCTCCCTCGACGAGGCCCCTCCTGCGCAGTTCGTCGACGAACGTCCTCTGCACCTCATATGGATGCTCGTCGACCGCCCGCCGGTAATGGTTCAACACGATACCCGACTCCGACATTCACATGATCCCGCTTGGGGAAGATGTATCCGTATCCCGGACCGCCGTTGACACCGTACGCGACCCACATCGTGGACGGATCGACGTCGCGCAACGTCTGGCGCGGCGATTCCTCCATCATGTCGAGCGCGATCGACGTGTCGGGCCATCCGCCGTTGATGCCCAGCCGCCGTGCGACGACGCTGTGCACGCCATCGGCGGCGATCGCGACGCGGGCCGTGAACCTGCGCCCGTCGCGAGCCGTCAGGCTGACGCCGTGCGAAGGGTCCTGGGACGCGGCCACGATATCGACCCCTTCGACGAGCTCCGCGCCGGCCTCGCACGCCAGCGAGACCAACAGTTCGTCGAACTCGACCCGCCGAACCATCAACGCCGCCGGTATGACGCGAATGGACGACGGCCGAATCGCCGTCCGGGCCTTCCAGGTAGAGCCGCGACACCTGGTGCGTCGGCAATCCGCGCCAGCGCCTGCTCCAGGTACGGAAAGCGCGGGAGCACACGCAGGCTGATCCCCCGCCGCATGGTTTGTTCCTGGGGAACTTAGACCGGTCGAGCAGCCGAACGGTTACTCCGGCCATCGCGAGCGCCCGTGCCGCCGTTGCTCCCGCCGGGCCCGCGCCGACGACCACGACCTCCATCACTTGGGGCTGATGAGATTGGCGAGCAGCTGGTACGCGCCGTCGACACCCGCAGGCAATTCACGCCACAGGCCCGAGGCCGACGTACACCCATCGCCCCTTGCCGTAGTTTGCGACGACGAGCGCCCCGCGCTTCGATCCGGCGTTGTTCGGGAACGGATCCTCGAGCTCCAGCAGCTCGCGGTACCGAGAGTCGTGCTCGCCCAGGAAGTACAGGCCGCGCTCCTGGACCCACCCGTTCCAGGCCGCGTCCGTGATCTTGTTCGGGCGTCGTCAACAGCGGATCGGCCGGCTCGAGAATCCTGACGGGCGCGGTCTCGTCGGTGACGCGATCGGAACTGACCTGCGCGGTGTGCGGGCCGTACTGCGCGGCGTTGAACTCCAACTTGTTGTACTGGACGATCAGCCGGCCGCCGCTTCTGACGTAGTCGAGCAGCCGGGCGTTGTTCGCGCGGAGATCAGCGCGCTTTTCGTAGGCCCGCACGCCCGTCACGATCACGGGGAATCGCGACAGATCGCCCCAGGCCAGATCGTCCGACTGCAGGAATTCGACGCGCGCGCCGAGCTGCGTAATCGCCGCAGGGACTTCGTCGCCGGCGCCCATGACATATCCGACTGTGAGATTCGGCCGTCGTCTTGACGTCCAGCACTTTCAGCCGCGTCGCCGCCTCGTGAAGGATGTGCTGCCGCGTCGTGTGCGGGTACTCGATGACCTGAAAGCCGCGGTTGAAGGTGGCGGACGCCGACGGATGCCCGGGCGCTCACGCTGTACTCGCCCGTGTTTGCCGTCCGGGGCGCCCGCAACTGGAATCGGATGGTCTGCGCTTCGTCTTCGCGCGCGAAGGCGAGCTTCTGCTCGGCGGGCGTGGACGTCCAGCCTTCCGGAATCTCCAGCGCCACCACGCTCTCGATCTCGCCTTTCGTGTCGTTGACGACGGTGACGCGTACCTCTCGCATCTCGGTTGGTTCCGGCGCCGGCGGCGGCGGCGGCGCCGCAGCCCCTCGCCCGCGGCCCGCCGCAGGCGGACGGGCGGCGCCGGCGCCGCCGCGGCCCGCGGCCGCGGCCGGCCGGCGGCGGCGGCGGCGCGCGCTGGCGCAGGCGGCGTCCACGGCACGATCGTGACGCCGGGCGTCACGCGCACGGACAGCGCCGGCACGACGAGCAGCGACGATCGCTTCTCGCCGCTGAAGATGTCGCCCTCGTACCGGTACTGCACCGGCAGCGCGGCGAACACCTCCGAGGTGTTCGGCCCGAGGCTCAGCGTCGCCTGCACATAGAACGGCGTCGGCCGGTAAGGCAGGCCGAACGGCGCGTCGTCATCGAACACGTAGCGGCCCGCCTCGCCCTCACGATGCCAGTAGGGTTCGGTGACGCGCGTGTTCGCAGGGATCGTCAACGACAGGTCGCAGCGGCCGACCTGATCCTTCGCGAGCGCGGACAGCGGCGGACCTGTGGCTGGAGGCGCGCCGCGTCCGCCTGCGGGACCGCCTCTGCCGCCGCCGGCCGCCGGCGCGGTCAGCGTGCAGGTCGCGTCGCCATTCAAGCCCTCGACGCCCACCTGTCGAATGTTGAGCGGCGTGGCGCCGCGATTCGCGAGCACGACCGAGAGGCGGACCGGCTGGCCGGGTACGACGACGCCGTCGTCGGCCAGCGCTTCGATGCGAACGCCGTTGGCGAGGAGGATCGCCTGCTGAAACTCGCGTTCCTTCTGCCGCAGGCGGAACTCGATCTCGAATCGGCCCTCGTCGGGCACCGTCATCGTCCGCAGCTGCGCGCGCAGTTCGCGCGTGACCCGCAAACCGGTCAGAAGCGGCTGGAGCGTGGCGTCCTCGGCGCCGTCGGCGGAGGCATCGAACCGCTTTTGAGCGTCCAGCACGGCGCTGGCCATTGCCGCCAGCCCCTGCGTGAGCTCGCGCGGTGGGCGCGGTCCGGCGAACTGCGCCAGCCCGGCGATCGAATAATCGACGCCGTCGTACAGATTGCGATCGGGCCGCGTCAGTCCGCCGGCGAAGCGCCGACTCCACCAGCTGCAGGACGGTGTTCGACGGCCCCGGCAGCGAGAGCAACCTGCGCCGTGCCCTGGCACTTGTGCATGCTCCGCGCTTCGGTGCCGATTTCGGAGTACGTCCGGCCGAGCAGCGAATCGTAGGCCGCGAGATTGATGGAGATCGCGGCAGGTCCGGACGCAGGCGGCGGCGGAGCGCCGCGTCCGCCGAAGCCCTGCGTCGGCATGTACAGCTTCTTCGGCTGCCACGGACGGAGGCCGGCTTTCAGCTGCTCGGGATACTTCGTGGGATCGCCGGCGAGCTTGAACGCCTCACGCGCGAGGACCGCCGACGCCTGGTGATGCTGTCCTCCGCCTTCGCCGTCAGGACGCAGCGTCAGCATGACATCGGGCCGGATCGTCCGGATCAGCCGGACGAAATCACCGATGATCTCGTCGCGGCCCCACTTCTCGAACGTTTCCTCGATGCTGAACGAGAAGCCGAAATCGACCGCGCGGGTGAAGTACTGCTCCGCGCCGTCGAACCGGTGCATCGCGGCGAGCTCTTCGGTGCGCAGAACGCCGAGCGCCTCGAAAATCTCCGGGCCGATTTCGTTCTGTCCGCCGTTGCCGCGCGTCGCCGTCGCCAGCGCGGTGCGAAATCCGAGGCCGCGGCTCAGCAGCACCAGCAGCCCGTTGTTCTCGTCGTCGGGGTGCGCCGTGGCGTGCATGAAGATGCCGGTGTTCGACAACCGGCGCAGCGCCAGGCCGAGCGCCACGTGTCCCTGTTCCTGATCGAGCGGGACGACGCGCATCTGCGCGATGGTCAGCGTGGAGAGTGAAACGAGGAGGCCGAAGCAGGCCCAACGCCGCATACGGGGTACCGAGTATAACGCCCGGCCACGGCTACGGCTCCGGCTCGGCGGCCGAGGATCTCCTCGTAATACGCCTCGTAAATCGGGACGATCTTCGAGTCGCAATACCGTTCGTGGGCGACGCGGCGGGCCGCCTCGGCAGCGCGCCGGTGCAGCTGCGGGTCGGTCAGCAGGCGGAGCGCCGACTCGGCCATTCCCGTCGAGGTCGTCGAGCGGGTGCAGGAATCCGGTGACGCCGTCCTCGATCACCTCGGGCAGTCCGCCGACGCGCGACGCGACGACCGGGACCTCGCACGCCATCGCCTCGAGCGCCGCCAGGCCGAAGCTCTCCTGCGCTGACGGCAGCAGGAACACGTCGGACGCCGAAAGCAGCTGAACGACCTGATCCTGCTCGCCGAGGAACTCCACGTCCGCGGCAACGCCCAGCGCGCGGGCGAGGCGTGACGCTTCCGCCAGGTCCGGGCCATCGCCGACCATCAGCAGCCGCGCATCGACGCGGCGCGCGGACGGCCGCGAAGATCTCGACCACCGCTGTGACGCGCTTGACCGGCCTGAAGTTCGACACGTGGATCAGCAGCTTCTCGCCGTGCGGGGCGAGCGTCCTGCGCAGGTCGGCTGCGTCGCGCCGGCGATGGATGGCGCAGTCGAGAAAATTCGGGATCACGCGGATGTCGTGCTGGACGCCAAGCTCCCGGTACGTGTCGGCCTTGAGGCTTTCGGAGACAGCCGTGACGCCGTCCGACTGCTCGATGCAGAAGGCCACGGTTTCCGAATACGAGCGGTCGCTGCCGAGCAGCGTGATGTCGGTGCCGTGCAGCGTCGTGATGACCTTGGGCACACAGGCGCGACGTCCGGCCGCCAGGATCTGGCGCGCCAGATACCCCGCGGTCGCGTGCGGGATCGCGTAGTGCGCGTGGACGATCTCGAGCTCCTCGTCGCGCGAGACCTGGACGATCTTGTTGGCGAGCGACAGGAGGTACTGCGGTTCGCGGAACAGCGGATAGGCCGGCGTTTCGACCCGGTGGAAGAACAGGCCCGGCTGGTACTCGCCGAACCGGGCCGGCATGTCGCTGCTCAGGATGTGGACGCGATGGCCGCGCGCCGCGAGCGCCTTGCCGAGCTCGGTCGCGATGATGCCGCTGCCGCCGATCGACGCGTAGCAGACGATCCCGATGTTCATGTCAGTCGCCGCGGGCACCCTTCGCGCAGGCCGCCGCGAAGGAGACCGCTCCGCAAAATCGGCTCGCGCACGACGAAGCCTTCCGCCCAGCGGACGCCGGCGCGCGCGCCGAACTGCGCGTCGCGGCTCTCGACGAGCTGACGGAAGAGCGGCGTGTTCAGGCGCGTCGCCACCGCTCCGCCGTCCGAGGGCGCCTGGAACTGGCGTGGCGTGGCAGTCGAGCGCCGCACGCTTCTGATCGTACTGCGCGCTCACGTCGACCACGAACGACGGCTCGGCCGAGTCGTTGATGAAGTAGTAGCAGATCCACTCGGGCTTCCAGGCCTCGCTCGACGGATCGTAGCGCCGCAGGCCGGCATTGAATGCCGCCTCGGTCAGCACGTGGCTCGCCGCAACATGATCGGGATGCCGGTCGGACCAGTACGGAATCGCCACGGCCCGCGGCCGGTGGCGGCGAATGAACGCCGCCGCTTCCTCGATGTGTCCGGGATCGCCGCCGATCCGCCGATCGGGCCAGCGCAGGTTGTGCCGCCACGCGGCGCCGAGCACGAGGCGCGCCGCTTCGGCTTCAGCCAGCCGCTCCTCCACCGTCCCGTTGCTGCCCATCTCGCCCGGCCGTGAGGTCGCACAACCCCACGCGCAGGCCGTCGGCGGCGTGGCGCGCGACCGTGCCGCCGAGGCCGATCTCGATGTCGTCGGGGTGGGGACCAAAGACCAGCAGATCGACCGGCAGTCGGCCAACCCACTGGCGCAGATCGTTCGCGTTCGGCGTTCGACGTTGATGCCTCCCTCGCGACGCACGACGCTCGCTCGACATGGCCGCGGCGCTCATCGGTTGAACCCGAACGCTTCGTCCGCCGGATCCGTTTCGCCGAGGTGATGGCGCAGGAGCACGCGGCTGGCGAGATAGGCGCCGGTCACGCTGCGGCTGGCGTCGCCGAACGCGAACAGATGATGCGGGAAGTTGCGGTGCGGGCCGAGGTAGGGGACGCCCTCCGCCGTGAGCGCGTACGGCGCCTCCCACCCGTACTCAGGCAGGATGCCGGAAATCTCGGGATAGATCGTCGACAGCTCGTACATCAACTGCCCCGTGCGCTGCACGATCGTCTTGTCGCGCAGCCGCGGCAGGACCTCCGCATCGTCCGCGCCCGAAATCAGCAGCCGCTCGTCGTCCACCCACCGGACGACATGCGGCGGCTGCGGCGAGGTCGCGGAACACTACCTCGCGGCGGCCGAGCTGGTTGCGCACCTTGGCGGGAATCGGCGCCGTCATCGCCAGAAACGAACTCTTGAGCCAGAAGTGCCGGATGAGCGATTTGAAGAGCGCCGTCGGTCTGCCAGTCGCCACGACGATGCGCCTCGTGCGGATATTGCCGTCGTCGAGGACGACGTCAGCGGTGCGCCTGCCGAATTTCGTCCGCTGCGGCGGCGGTCCGCTCGAAGATCTGCGCGCCGCGATCGGCCGCCGCGGCGGCCAGGCCGATGGCCGCGCGGTACGGATCGATCGTGGCGCCATCCCGAGTACGAATGCCGACAGCGGCCTGGATGGCGGCCTCAGCAAGAATCGCCTTCGCGTTCAGCGAAGGCGCGTCGAGACCGGCTTCCTTGCGCACCTTCTGTTCGCGTTTGAGCTGCGCGGCCTGTTCCGGAGTCGTCGCCGCGATCAGCGTCGGGCGCGGCTCGAGCTGGCATTTCACGTCGAGACGGCGAAGGAGCGCGGTGAAATCGAGCGCGGCGCGCCGCCATGATTGCCAGGCGTGGCGCGCGGCGCGCCGGCCGAGCAGCTGCTCCGCCGCCACGAAGCTGGCGCCCGGATCGTCCGAGATCCATCCGGTCGAGAGCGCGCTGGCGCCGCGGCCGATCTGCGCGGCTTCGACGAGGGCGACCTTGATGCCGGCGGCGGCGAAGGCATACGCCGTGGCGCAGCCGGTCAGCCCGCCGCCGATGATGACGACGTCGAAGTCGTGGCGGCCCGGAGGCGGGGATACGACGGGACGCGCGACCTGGGAAAACGGTCGGTCCAGGGGGAACGGCCGTATTTCGTCATGAACAGGGAATATTAGTCGACATTCGCGCCCGCCTTCGCGTCTGCGACGCTTCGGGGGCCAGGCGGCGGCGCTCGGTGGCCAGGAGCGCCTCCTTGCGCGCGGTCCCCCACCGATAGCCGCCGACGCCTCCCGCGGCCGGGACGACGCGGTGACACGGAATCGCCAGCGCGACCGGATTCGTCGCGCAGGCCCGCGCGACGGCCCGCGCCGCGCCGGGGCGCCCGATGGCAGCCGCCACATCGGCGTAGGTTCGCGTCGATCCGTATGGAATCGCCGCGAGTGCCTCCCAGACCTGCCACTGGAACGCCGTCGCCTGGATGTCGAGGGGCAGGTCGATCCGCGGCAGCGCGTCCGGCAAGATGGTCGAGCACCTGCCGCGTCCAACGCGCCAGTCCGCCTGGATCGCGCGTGATCGCGGCGTTCGGATACTCGCGTTCGAGCGCGCCTTGAAGCTCCGCCTCCGATCGGCCCATCGACACGAGACACACACCGCGCGGTGTGGCCGCAATGAGCAGCCGCCCGACGGGCGCCTCGACAGTCGTGAACCTGATCCGCACGCCGGCGCCGCCGCTCCGATACGTGGACGGCGTCATGCCGAGCTTGGGGACCGCCCGTTCGTACAGGCGGCTGCTCGATCCGAAGCCCGCATCCAGCGTCGCATCGGTCACCGACTTCTTGCCGCGCAGGCCGCGCTTGACGCGCTGCAGCCGGCACGCATCGGCGTATTGCCGGGGAGTGATGCCGACGATCCGCTTGAAATTGCGCTGCAGGTGATACGGGCTTCCGCCAATGCGCCGCGCCAGCGACGCGAGCGGCAAGTGCCCGTCGACGTTCGCCAGGTAGACGCATGCGCGGCGGATCCGATCGATCCACGGATCGACGTGCCGCCGCGTCCCGCGGGCGGCAGCGGCGGCACGGCCGGTAGCCGGCGCGCTCCGCGTCCGCGGGCGTGTCGAAGAACGCCACGCGATCCCGACGCGGGCGACGGCTTGCGCACCCGGGCCGGCAATAGATGCCGGTCGACCGCACGGCGTAGACAAAGCTTCCGGCCGCGGCGCGATCGCGCGCGACGACGGCGTTCCAGCGAGTGGAGTCGATTGGCTGAATGGCTGCTTGAAGCATGCGCGTACTATGCGCCGGACGCGGACCCGCCGCTATCCGGCGCTTGCGCTTCAATTGTAGTGCCGACCTTAGGTCGGCCTTGTAGTGCGGACCTTTAGGTCCGCCTGTCAGCGCTTCATCCACTCCTCCATGCGCGCCGACAACTCCCTCCATCCTCCTTCCTCGAAGGCGGCCTGGTTGAGGATCTCGCTCTCCCGCGCGCGAAGGTGCCCCAACTGGCCGGATATCGTTTTCGAATTGGTTCCGCAGCTGCGTCCGATGCTCCTCGAACGCCTGACGCGCATCGAGCGGCGGCGTCCCACCCGGGGATCGAAAACGATGGTTTCCAAGTGCTGCGGCGTAACCTGCGCGAGCATCTCAAGAAGTTCGGCGGCTACGGTTTATCGTTAGCCGGCATTCCCAGTTGATCGTCCCCAATGCGCTGGCGTCACCTCGACCTTCAAGTACTTCTTGAAGTCGGCCATGTGTTCTCGAATGTCTGCGAGCTGCGCCTCACCGACGAAACCTCGGCGCCAGGTGCGGCGGTCGAGCGTCCCGAGCACGACGTATTCACGCCCCACGCCCAGCCCTGGCGCGGCGATCACATGCTCCAATTCGGCCTGATGGACAATGAGCGTCTCGCAGAGCAGGCACAGACGGCAGCTCTTGTTCAGAAGAACAAGGCTTGGACCGTCGTCATGGTTGACGTGGATGACCAATGGCAGCTTTCGAGCCCGTGTCGGTGCGTCGCATTTGGGACACTTCGTAAACCGCTCGCGGACGTACGGGTTCAGAACGAACGCGTAACGGGCAGGTAACGAACCCATGCGAACCCGATTGAGCACGGGGCGTCGTTTCCCCGATTGATCAGAGTCGTTCGCCATTCGTGGCTCGTTCCGCCGGGCCGGCGCCATCGCAACTGACGCACATCGTCACGATACCGAGGGGTCGTGTTCGTAGAATTCGATCAACCCGTCGATGTGCTGCAATAACTCCGACGGCAACTCCTCTTTGCGAAGCACACCGGCCGCCACCGCCGACGCGACCGCCGGCTCAAGGTGTGTCGTCGCGTATCTCTTCCAGATTTCTCGCGACGTGTCCTGATGGAATCGATGCACAAGCTCGTTGAGCTCGAACGAATCAATTTCGCCACGATCCCAACGATCGAATTGGATGCGAAGTTCACGCAGAGCCTTGCGCAGGTCGCGATCGTGAGCGATACCCGCCCATTCTCGAACCAGGCGTTCGATCCGTTTCGGGACTTCCTGCATCATCAAATCGGTCTGGCTAACGGCAACGCATCACCCGCGGCGCGTCATCGCTCCGACCGACGCGCCCTCGGGTGCATGCGGTGTTAGGCGGCCAATCGGTACAAACCGGGTACATAGGTAACACATCAGACCGGGAACATGGGTGACACCACTACGCTGGGCGACCAACAGGAGGTTGATCGATGCCCTGGCTGGAGACAGCACCCATGGAACAACGAGAACGATTCATTCGATGATCACCGCGCGGACTCTACGACATGACCGAGCTCTGCGCGCGCTACGCCATCAGCCGAAAGACCGGCTACAAATGGCTCGGCGCGCTACGATGCCGGCGGCCGGCCCGCGCTCCGCGACCGGAGTCGTGCGCCGCATCACTGCCCGCACCGGATTGCCGAGGCCGTCGCGCAGCTATCTGCTGACGGCGCGGCGGCAGCACCCGACTGGGGGCCGGAGAAACTGCTGCAATGGCTCGAGCCCCGGCATCCGGCGGTCACGTGGCCGGCGGTCAGCACCGCCGGCGATCTGCTCGCCCGGCGCGGCCTCGTGAAGAAACGGCGGCGGCGGCGCCCGCAGCAGCACCCCGGCGTCGTGCCCCCGGTCACGACGCGCGCCCAACGACCTCTGGGCCGCGGATTTCAAAGGCCAGTTCCGGACGGGGGATCGGCATCTACTGCTACCCGCTCACGGTCGCCGACCAGCACACCCGCTACTTACTGGCGTGCCACGGGCTGCTGTCGACGAAGGGCACGGGCGTGCGGCCCGTCTTCGATCGCCTCTTCCGCGAGTACGGGCTGCCGCGGGCGATGCGGACCGACAACGGCGTGCCGTTCGCCTCCACCGCGCTGCATGGGCTCACGCCGCTCAACGTGTGGTGGCTGCGCCTGGGCATTCAGCACCAGCGCATCCTGCCCGGCCCACCCGCAGCAGAACGGCGCCCACGAGCGCATGCACAAGACGCTGAAGCGCGAGGCGATTCGACCGCCGCGCGCGACCCTGCGCGGCCCAGCAGCGTGCCTTCCACCGGTTCCGCCAGCGAGTACAACCACGAGCGGCCTCACCAGTGCTCCATGGGCGGCCGCCCGCCGGGCGCTCTATCGGCCCTCGCCCGCGCCTACACCGGCGTGCTGCCGCCGTCGAGTATCCCGGCCACTTCCTCGTGAAGCGCGTCACCAACGCGGGCACCATTCGCTTCAAGAAGCGCGCTGCTCTTCATCTGCCAACGCGCTGAAGCAGCACCCCGTCGGCCTCGAAGAAGTCGACGACGGGATCTGGTCCATCTACTTCTGTCACGTGCTGCTCGGCCGCGTCGACGAACGCGACTACATCATTCGAGGTTTGGGTGGCTTGGAAGAGCTGAGGAAGCCGCGCGGAAGCGCTTGCCTCAGCTCTCCCAGGCCGAGGATCGGCAACAGAGTGTTACCCATGTTGCCGGTTTACTTTGTTACCGATGTTCCCGGTTGCTCGCTCGCGCCAGTGCAGGTCTCTACCGACCGACAATATTATTGAACTTCAGGTCATTGAGCAAGGGCTGAAATGGCAGATCCTTGGGAATCTGGCGCTTGTTTGCTGGATTGAGATCGACGGCACGACGCAGCGCGTCCAGAGCATTCGGCCTGTGGCCGTTGATCAGTTCGACCGCTGCCAACACCACCCACGCCTCATCATTCTCGGGCGACCTGTCTCGAGCGGCCACGGCGAATCCAGTCGCCGCCCCGATGTTCTTCTCCGTTAGGCGCGTGTTAGCCTCAGCCACAAGTTGTCGCGAGCGAAACATGTTCAGGAGTCGCCGCAGTTCGGTCAACGGTGCCCGATTATCGTCCACTCGGAGATCAACGACACGATCGCCGAAACCAGCCGAGCCGGCGAGTGGTTTCGCCACGACCATGGCTGCGGCCTGAGTTCCCCGAGCGTCGCCACCTGCCGCCTGGCCCGCATCGAGAGCCGACAGCGACCGGTTGGCAGAGACCCGGTGGTCGATTCAAACGCTTTTGCAATCGCCTGCACGACCTCCGGCCCAGTCAGAATGTTGCCCTGCGCGCAAAAGTCAGGCCCGCACTGATGGCCCTTCCAGTCGAGAGCCTCCGATCCCGTCCATGCCGCTGTGCGGCCGGCGGCGTCGATAATCGCCACTTGCCGCGTGTTGCGACCTTCGTCGCTGCGAAGTATCAGGTCGAGCGCTTGCTGCGGCGACATCCCAGTCGTCAGCAACTCAAGCCCCAGCGTCCCGTACATTGGATTGGATTGGGATTGATGGGCGACAACGCCAACACCACCCTTGATCGTGATTGTACGGCTGCCTGTTGCGAGTGCCTTTGATTGCACCGCCATGCCGAGTTCGCCAGAATTCAGATCGCGGGCGACAATTGAGAATGTGCCTTCCGGCTCCGCCTGCTGGCCAACAACCACAGCGGAGATCCCCGAAATTGACGCGATCGTGAGTGCAACAATAAGCCTGTTCACTCTGCTCTCCAGAGCCGCACAATTTGCAGGTGCCTAACGACCGCGCTCAGCAGCGGCGGGGCACCGTTAGCTTGAAGTCTCAGAAACCAATCGTGCCCCCGCCGTCTGAACACGCCGTGCACGTTGACCCCCCAGTACTTGTGCCACTCCTCGTCCGGAAATCCTTGGTCACGCCCAACGATTCCTTGGTCACCGGCGTCGTCATCATCTTGTAGAACTTGGATCGCATCTCCTCGTTGCGCGGGCCGGACTGGACCAGCGCAGCGTTGTTGACCAGGATGTCGAGCGTGCCGAAGGTTGAAACGGTTTGCCGGAAAAGACCGGCGACACTCTCGACTGACGTGACGTCACATTTGGCGGCCAGGCGGCGTGCGCCTGTCGATTCGATCTCCGAGCAGGCCATTGGTAAGGTCCGAACGTTGACATCACCGATGACGATGTGGGCCCTTCTCTTGCCATCGCGACAGCAATCGCCTTGCCCAGTCCTTGGGCACCACCAGTAATGAGGGCCACCTTGCCGTGAAGTTTCATGGATTGGTACCAAATTGTTGTAGATGTCAGGCTCGCTAACAAGCGGGCCATGGACCGGGACGAGAACACATGGGTGATCGGCCAGCTCTGGCAGCCAGGCTCTTCATCTGCATCGACGCAATCGGACCGAGCACCTTTAGGTCGGCTTGTGGTGCGGACCTCTGGGTCGGCCTTGTAGTGCGGACCTTCAGGTCCGCCGTTCAGCGCTTCAGCCACTCTTCCATGCGGCTGGTCAATTCCCTCCACCTTCCTTCCTCGAAGGCGACCTGGTTGAGAATCTCGCTCTCCCGTGCGCGAAGCTGCCCCAACTTCGCTGAGATACCTTTCGAATTCGTTCCGGAACTGCGCCCGATGCTCCTCGAGCGTTGGCGTGCGTCGATTGGCGGGGCTTGCCATCGGGGCCAATCATATCCTTTGGCGTCATCTGGTCGGCGCCGGCCATCCGGCGGGACACGTCGTTGTAGCGAATCGGTCATCGCGTCCAGCTCACGGCGCACGATATCCAGGCGCGTCGTCGCTTCGGCCATCTGCCGTTGCTGCACTGTCATCAGGCTGGCGATTGTCTGGGTCTGGGTCTGGGCTTCGGCAAACCGTTCGATGACTGCGCGGAGCGCCCGGATCTCGTTCACGAGCTCGCGCGTCGTCGCCGGCTCGCCGTCGCGTGCCTGCGCTGAGAGAACGACTGCCGCGCCGCCGAGGGCGGCGACGATGAATGCCGATCCGATCATCCTCTTCATCTCAGCGCTCCTTCTGTTCCACCTCCCGGCGACCCCTACGCATAGTCCTGGCGCAAGGCTTCGGCGGGCTGAATGCGCGTCGCACGCCAGGCAGGCACGCCAACGGCCGCCAGCGCGACCAAGGCCAGCAAACCAACGGCAGCCACAATCGGCGTGGGATCGTTGGGCATGACACCAAACAGTTCGGACCGAACGGCCCTTCCGGTCGCGATATGGCCCGCCACGCCCGCCGCTATCCCGATCGCGAGAATCGCTGCAGCTTCCCTCGCGAGCATCCAGCCGATGCGACTGCGGTCGGCTCCAAGCGCCATCCTGACGCCGATCTCACTGGTTCGGCGCACCACGACGCCGTTCAGCATCCCGTACAGGCCGATCGCAACCAGCAGCAGGGCCAGGCCGGCAAAGGCGGCTCCCAGGGCGGCGAGCAGCCGTTCGCGCCGCAGCATGTCGTCGAGCTGGGCCTCAGCAGTGGCGATGCGCAAAATCCCGACGTTCGGATCCAACGAGGCGAGCGCTTGCCTGACGGAGGTGGCGAGCGCCGAGGGATCAAGCGCCGTTCTAACGGCGAAGGACACGACGCGCGCATCGCTCTGAGCCTGGGCGACATACATCATCGAACCGGAAGGGCGATGGAGCCCGGCATCGCGCGCATCGCGGACGACGCCGATGATGGTGAAGGGCGGGTTGAGGTCGGCCGGTGCGTACGAAAACGTCCGGCCGACTACGTCCAATCGGCCGAAGAAGTTGCTGGCGAACGACTCGTTGACGACGGCGACGCGTTGCGACGCAGGCCGATCGCTGTCGAGGATGTCGCGCCCCGCGAGCAGCGTCAGCCCGAGCGTCCGGACGAACCCGGGGCCTACGAACGCTATACCTGCCGCGTTCCGCATAGGGTTGTTCGAAGGCTCGTATCCGGGCACGGCCAGCATGAGGAACTGGCTCACCCCGGTTCCGAGCGGCATATTCGAGTGGGTGACCGCTTGAACGCCTGGGATGGCTGCGAGCGCCTCTCGGGACCGCTCGATGTAAGACCCGAACTGCGGCCCAGCCAGTCCCTGCGTGCCGACATCCATGGTCACGTGCAGCAGGTGATCCGGCTGGAACCCGACGTCGACGCGCCGGAAGTTGGTGAGGGTCTGAAGGAAAAGCGCCGCGGCGCCGACCAGGGCGATCGTGAGCGCGATCTGCGCGGTTAGCAGTCCCTTTGTCAGCCTCGGCGATCCGTGAGCCCGGATATTACGCAGCGCGTCTTGCGGCCGAGCGGCCGGAATCCGCAAGACGGGCGCAATGCCGGCCACCAGGCCCGTGCCGACCGAAACGGCCGCCGTGAATGCGATCAGCCACATATCGGGACGGAGGTCGACCGCCGCCAGATCCCCCTCGCCCACCGCCAGACTGAAACCCGCCGGGGCAATCCACTGCGCCAGGAGCAACCCGAGCAGGCCCCCAGCCGCACCGATAACGACCGTCTCGGTCAACAGCTGCCGCACGAGCCGCGCACGTCCGGCGCCGAGCGCGAATCGCAGCGCCAGCTCCTTCTGGCGATTCAGCGCGCGCGCCAGGAACAGCCCGGCGAGGTTGGCGCAGGCGATCGTCAGGATAAGAACGCCGACGACGATCAACACGCGAAGCGTCGGCTGGAGCGTGCGGCGAAGGCCCGACGTGGAGCCGACCGCAGCGGGCCGGACGTCGGCGCGGACATCGAGGTTCAAGCGCTGGCGCCGCTCCTCGGGCAGCCGCGCCACCGCGGCTTCGGCCGCCTGACGGAAGATCGGGGTGAGGCGCTCGCTGACCTGTTGCAGCGAAACGTCCGGGCGGCGCCGACCCATGAAGGTCAGCCAGCCGCGATTCGGATTCGTCAGGATGTCTGGCGTGTGAAAGACGTTGGCGCTGCCGATGGGCAAAAAGACATCGTAGACCGCCCCGAACGTCACGCCTCGAAAGTCGCGCGGCAGGACGCCGACGACCGTGGCGGTCTGCGTGCCCAGGGTGATCGATTCGCCGATCACGTCGGCGCGCCCGCCGAACGCACGCTGCCAGTAGCCGTGGCCGAGGACCGCCACCAGGTTCGCGTCGGCGCGATCGTCGGCGGGCGTCAGCAGGCGGCCAAGCGCGGCGTTGATCTCGAGCACACCGAATGCGGAGCCGGACGTGAGCTGGGCGGTGACAATCTCGCGGCGACCGTTCACGACCGAGACCACCTGGTACGGAACCGCTGTGAACGCGAAGACGCCGCTGAGCGCGTCGCGATGATCCGCGAGCCGCTGGAAAGCCAGATACGAAGGCACACAGACCGAGCCGACGGCGCCCGGCGCCGAGACGCAGCTGATCTCGACGAGTTCCTGGGGCCGCGCGACCGGCAGCATCTTCAGCAGCACCTGCCGCACGACACTGAACAACGCGGTGTTGACGCCAATCGCCAGCCCCAGCGTGAGGACCGCCATCATCGCGAAGGCCGGCGCGCGGCGGTAGGCGCGCAGCGCGAACCGGATATCGCTCCGCGCATCCTCGAGCCATCTCCATTGCCGGACCGCGCGGACCTCTTCGGCGATCTGCCTTCGTCCCCCGAATTCCAGCCGTGTGCGCCGTGCCGCTTCCGCGTAGGAGAGGCCCGCCGCCATGTGCGCAGCGATCTGCTCGTCGATATGGAACTGGAGCTCCTTGTCGATCTGACGGTCGCGCTGACCGAATCGGCGAAGGAGCTGGTCGAGGATCGGCATGAATCACTCGGCCGTCCGCAGGATCAACGTGATCGCCTGCGACAGCCGCTCCCAGTTGAGACGCTCGATGTCGAGCTGTTTCCGTCCGGACTTGGTCAGGCTGTAGAACTTCGCCTCGCGGCCGGTCTCGCTGTTCTTCCATTCGGCCTTCAACCAGCCGCGCTGCTCGAGCCGATGCAGCGCCGGATACAGCGAACCCTGCTGGACCTGCAGCGCGTCCTTCGACAGCTGCTGGAGCCGCTGGGCGATGGCGTAGCCGTGCAGGGGACCGGGGGCGACGACCTGCAGGATCAGCAGGTCGAGTGTGCCTTGCAGCAGGTCGGATTTCGCGGCGTTCATCTCAACACCTAGACTGGCTACATATGATGCGGCGTCCATATGTAGAATGTCAAGGCATCCGCCGCCAGCACGGCCGTCACGCGCCCGATTGACAGCCTCGTGTACTACTGTTAGTAGTACACCGCGTGGCCTTGCCCTTCACCATCGAACTGCGCAGCGGCCTGCCCGTGCACGATCAGATCTGTGCTACGCCGTCAGGAAAGCCGTGGTGACGCGTCAGATGCGCGCCGGCGATGCGTTTCCCTCCGTGCGCGCGCTCAGCCAGGAGCTCAGGATCAATCCGAACACCGCGCACAAGGCGGTGGCGTCGCTCATCGCCGAGGGGTTCCTGACGGTGCGGCAAGGCGTCGGGACGATCGTCACGTCACGGCCGCAACAGTCTGACGATCTTCGCGACCAGATTCTCGACGTCGATGCGGAGCGTCTCGTCGTGGAGTCAAAAGCTGCAGGCCTTCCGCTGCGCGCACTTCTCGCCGCCATTCGCCGCCACTGGACGGGGATGATTCGACGCGCGAGTTGAGACGGGAGAGGCGCCATGAGCGATCCGATCGAGACAGCTGGTCTGACGCGCCGTTTCGGGCGCGTCGCCGCCGTGAACCAGCTCGATCTCCGCGTCCCCTCACGCAGCATCTTCGGCCTCGTCGGACCGAACGGGGCCGGCAAGACGACGCTGATCAAGGTGCTCATGAACCTGCTCAAGCCCACGTCAGGCGTCGCAACGGTCCTCGGGAAGGATTCGCGGCATCTGGCGGCCAACGATTTTCAACAGATCGGCTACATCTCCGAGAACCAGCGCCTGCCCCTCTGGATGACGCCCGTTGAACTGCTCGGCGTACTGCCGTCCGCTTTATCCGGGATGGAGCGACGCGCGCGCGCGAACCTTGATGAACGACCTGAACCTCCCGGATCATGCACCGCTGCGGTCGCTCTCGAGGGGGACGCGCATGAAGGCAGCGCTCCTGTCGTCGCTGGCCTACCAGCCTCGGCTGATTGTCCTGGACGAACCGTTCAGCGGGCTGGATCCGCTCGTCCGCGACGAGCTGACCCGCGCGCTCCTCGGACTGGCCGCCGAATCCTCGTGCACCGTCCTGATCTCGTCGCATGACATCGAGGAGCTCGAGCGCCTCGTCGACTGGATCGGATTCATCGACGCGGGGCGCCTGCTCTTCGCCGAGCCGGTGTCAACCCTGTTGACGCGCTTTCGACAGATTGAAGTGATCGCCCGCGACGGGAGTCCGCCCGTCGTGACCGGCGACGGCTGGATGGGCCAGGCTATGGCTGGCCGAACGCTGCGGTTCATCGATGCCCGCCATGATGCGCCGGGCGCCGAAGAGCGAATAGCTGCCATCTGGCCGGACGCCGAGATTCGCGTATCTCCGCTCAGCCTGCGAGAAATCTTCGTGGCGCAGGCATCGCACGCGCGCTCGCAGGCGAGGCCATCATGAGGTTGTTGCGGCATCTGGTGGTCACCGACCTCCGGCACTTCCGATGGATTCCTCGCCGGGTGGATCGCGGTCGTGGCTTTCGCGACGGCGCTCCAAGCGATCCCTGCACCCGGCGACTACGACCCAACGGGCACGGCGCCAATTGCCCTGGCGAGAAGCCTGCTGGGGCTTGTGCAAGCGATTCTCCTTGTGGCTGTCGTGCCGGTGGTGGTGCACACATACCCGGCGGTTGGCACGAACCCATTCTGGATGACCCGCCCCTTACCGGTGCGGGTGGTGGTCGGCTCGAGACTCGTGCTGCTCGCCGGCGCCGTCTTGGTGCCCGCCGTTGCCGCGGGCGTGGCCATGGCGGGGTATCAAGTCGCGGCGCGCTACATCCTGCTCGTCTCGGCCGAGGCCGCCATCGGCTATGCATCCCTACTCATCGCACTGATGGTCATCGCCTCCTGGACGCCGGACCTCTGGCGTTTCGCGCTGGTGATCGTCGCCATTGGAGCCGGCATCGCCGGCGCGTTGACGTTGTTGTTGATGGTCATGGTCAGGCGAATGAGTGAGTCGCCGATGGCGGATCCCGGCAACTTCTGGCTGAGCATGATCTTCCTCCCCCTGAACGTCATGGCCGCATGCGCGGTCCTCGTGGTTCAATACCGAACCAGGCAGCGCACCCGCTCTGTTCCGGTTGCCATAGCGGGACTTCTCGTGGCAGTGACGCTGGCATGGGACCGGACGTCTGAAGGGCCGCCGGCCGCGCCAGAGTGGGCCGCCGCGAATGTCCAAATCGTCCCCGATCTTTCGACCATCGAAACGCAGCCGGGCTTCTCATATGGGGGGCCGTCGGAATGGCGAACCGTGAATGCGCGTGTGGGAGTGGGCGGCGTGCCCCAGGGTCGGTCCGGTTCCGTGACCCTCGCCGACGCGGCGCTCGATCTGGGCGGAATCGTGCTGTCGCGCTCTTGGTCGCGCCCGGTCACCGGCAACGCGCAGGTTTACTCTGGGACGGTTTCGATGGCGTCGGATGGCAGCGCGCAACCATTACTGCCCGCGCTGTTAGGGGTCGGCCGTATCTTGTATCCCGAAACTGAACCCCCGCCCAAGACCGTCGTGTTCCGCAGTAACCGGCGAGGAGTTTTCGCAGCATGCCCAGGCGATCGGCCGGTACCACGGGCCGGTTCTGGGTGAGTCTTACGCGGCATGACGTAGAAGCGGTCATGACGCTGCACGACGGGACGATTCATCGAGGAGACTGGTATCGCTTCGTGGTGGACGGAGTAGAACGCAGCCCGCGCGGTCTTACAGTTCTCCTGCGACAGTCGCTGGCGGTAGCAGAATCGCGGATGAATTCGCGCTTCAGCTTTTTTATCTCCGGAACCGCGAACGCGACGAGGCCGTCGAAGCGGCAACGGAATACGTGCGAAGCGACGTGTTGCTGCAGCGCCTGCAGCCATTCGGCTTGTCGGTGGAGGCAACGCCCAATACTGGCTTCGGCATTTACCGACTCCGGATAATCCGCTCCACCCCGGCAGGAGCGGTACAGCTGACAGTTGAGATGGCGGAGTTTCCGCTGAGCGAGGCGAGCGGTCTGCGCGAGAATTCTGATCCTTGTAATTAGAACTCGGAATTTGGAATTTGGAATTCGTGGACGACAATTCCTAATCCCTAATTCCAAATTCCTAATTACAGCGTTGCACCCTAGCGCGCAGCGGTCGTCGCCGCCGGCCTGAGCGACTCGATCGTCTTGCCGACGAGGTCGTTCAGCCCGTTCGACCAGCGCGTCACGATGACGAGATCGTTTTCCCAGTCGATGTAGATGATGTTGTTGCCGTTGCCGACGAAGCGGACCGCCGTTGCCGGCGCGGTCGGCACCGGCTTGCGATCGGTGTTCAGGTACCAGTTCGCGAAGCCGTAGGTCGCGTTGGCCGGCCCGGGCGTGCGCGCCATCTCGATCCACTTCTCGGACACGATCTGGCGGTCCTTCCACTTGCCGTTGCGCAGGAAGAGATAGCCGAAGCGCGCCATGTCGTACGCGTTGATGAACATGCCGCCGCCCCAGTGGCCGCCGCCCGACACCGACTGCACCTTCTGGCCGTCGATGTCGACCCACGAGTTCTCGTAGCCGTACCAGCGCCAGGTCGACGACGCGCCGATCGGCTCCATCACTTCCTCGCGCAGCACCTGCGGCAGCGGCTGCCGCATCACGTGCAGCGCGGCCAGCGCCAGCGACGTTGACGCGAACGTCGTTGTACTTGAAGATACGTGCCCGGCTCGCGCAGCGGCCGGTTCGGCCAGTCGGCGGACGTTCTTTCCTTCGGGCCGATCGGCCCAGTCGGGCTTGCCCCACAGCGTGCCCTGCCAGTCGCTCGTCTGCCGCAGCAGATGGTCCCAGGTGATCTTCTGGTTGTGCTCGGCCTCGAACAGATCCACGCCCGGCGGCATGTAGTCGCGCGCGCGATCGTTCAGGTCGCGAATCAAGCCGCGCTGCCAGGCCAGGCCGACCACCGTCGTCAGGAACGTCTTCGTGACGCTGTTCGTCATGTCGACGCGCGCCGGCTCGCCCCACTCGGCGACGATGTAGCCGTTGCGCACGATGAGGCCGCTCGCCGGGCCCCGCGGCTTCATCGGCCCGATCACCGTGTCGAACGGCTCGTTGCGGCCGAAGCTCGTGGCTTGCTCGATGGCGAGGTCGCGGTTGTTCGGCAGTCTCGGCGCTGACGGCCGCCTGCACAGCCTCGGACACGAGCGCCGCCGACATGCCGACCTCGTCAGGCCGCTTGTGCTGCCAGTCGAAGCGCTCGGGAAAGTACGGCGATTGGGCGCTTGCGCGCGCCT
The DNA here is from genome assembly GCA_963720005.1 of uncultured Acidobacteriota bacterium. Taxonomy (GTDB): domain Bacteria; phylum Acidobacteriota; class Vicinamibacteria; order Vicinamibacterales; family CAVVIG01; genus CAVREM01. The sequence continues at coordinate 187,570 of CAVREM010000010.1, forward strand.
GGCCGGCAGCCGGCGCCGCGGGCCGCGACTGCTGCGCACCAATCGAGGCGACGGCGACGAGGGCGACCAGCACCGCGGCGGCGGCGAGATGGACTTCATGTGAAGCTCCTCGTACGCGAGATCGCGCTGCCAGCATAGCGGACGGATGACGCGCATGGGCGTGACACGCGCACGACCGACTGCGCGCGCGCCACCGGCTGCGACGGAGGCGGCACGTATCGAGTGTCTGTCTACCGCGTCGCATCTCCGGCTGCATCTCCGTGCTACCGACGTCCGACTACGCGGTTCACCGACACTACACGTACGCGTACTGGAACTGATCGACGATCGCGCCGTCCTTGATGGCGCTGCGCCGCAGGCGCGCCTCGAGGACGTAGCCCGCCTTCTCCAGGACGCGGCACGACGCGGTGTTGTACGCAAACGGGACGGCAAACACGCGCGTGAGCTGATGCTGGTCGATCGCATAGCGCGTGACCGCGGTCGAGGGCTTCGGTCGCGATCCCGCGCCCCCAGAACGGCTCGCCGAGCCAGTAGCCGACCTCCGCCGAGACCCGCTCCACGTCCTGCTGCAGAACGTAGCCGATGCCCCCGACGGCTTCGCCGCCGACCGCGATCGCGAAGAACGTTTCCGGGTTCATCTTGCGCGCGGCGCGGATGAAATGGCGGCCGTCGCCGTGCCCGTAGGGATGCGGAAAGCGATCGCGCAGGTTGAGCCAGATCTGGCGATTGTTGGCGTAGCGCACGAGCGAATCGAGATCCGAGGCGCGCCACGAACGCACCTCGCTGCGCTCGAGGGTCAGGGTCACACGCGCAGGCCGAACCAGGGACGCAGCTTGGTCCCGACGATGTTGCCGGCAAACGCCGCGGCGAACCACACCCACCCGTGCACGCTCGACGAGGCGATGCCGCTGAAGTACGCGCCGATGTTGCAGCCGTAGGCGATGCGCGCGCCGTAGCCGAGCATCAGGCCGCCCGCGACCGCCGCGAGCAGCGAGCGGAACGGCACGCGCCACGCCGGCGCGAAGCGGCCGGCGAGGCCGGCGGCCGCCAGCGCGCCGAGCACGATCCCGAAGTCCATCACCGACGTCACGTCCTCGAACACGCTGGCCTGCAGCTCCGCCACGCGTGCCGGCGACTGCCAGTACGGCCAGGAGGCGACGTCGACGCCTAGTCGCGGCGGCGATCTTCGAACCCCAGAGCGCGAACGCCGACGTCACGCCCCACGGCCGCCCGGCGAGCAGCAGCGTCGCGACGTTGATCGCCGCGAGCCCCAGCGCGCCGGCGACCAGCGGCCACGGGCCGTGCAGGATCGACGCCGGCGTGCGCGCCGCTGCTCCAGAGCACCGTGGCGGCGGCGCTCGACGATCGACTGACGCCATCGCGACGCGACCCGAACAGGCCGAGGCTCGCGACCATCGCCGGCGCCGAGTCCGAGCGATGCGAGCAGCGTCGTCGGCGCCACCGCCGGAGCCGCCTCCCACATCGGCATGTGCACGACGCCGACCACCGATCCGGCGATGAACGCGGCGAGCGTCACGAGCATCCGCACGCTGCCGCCGCCGGCGGTGTAGAGCGTTCCCGAGGCGCAGCCGCCGCCGAGCTGCATGCCGACGCCGAAGATGAACGCGCCAACGATCACCGGACACGCCGACCGGCGCGACCGTGCCGCGCACGAGGCGGCCGAACACCTGGCCGTCGGCGAGCAGCGGAAGGAAGATCGCGCTGGTCACCGCGAGCATCAGCATCTGCGCGCGGAGGCCGCCGCCGCGGCCGTCGGCGATCAGCGCCCGCCACGCCGAGGTGAAGCCGAACGCGGAGTGATAGAGCACGAGCCCGGCGCCCGCGCCGACGAGGAACAGCGACGCTTGGCGCCAGGTGAAATCGAGGCCGAGATACAGCGCGCCCGCCGCGATCAGGACGATCGCGAATCGGAACCGGATCCGCGTGAGGAATGCGCGCACGGGGACGACATCCGGCTAAAGGGACGACGTCCGGCTAAAGCCGGACGCTACGGCGTACATTATGCTCCCGCGAAGCCGCCGCTGAGGAAGACCCACCCGCCCTGCGAGAACACGACGATCTCTCCCATCGGCTTGAACCCGAGCTTCGCGCCGAGCCGCAGCGACGGCTGGTTCGACTCGAGGGCGCCCCACACCGGCTCCCGGCCCTGCTGGCGCATGACGTCGATCATGAACGAGACGGCGCGCGCGCCAAGCGACCGGCCGCGATGCGCTTCCAGCGTGTCGATCGAGACGTCCCAGAACCGCTCGGTGGTCCACACCGGATAGCAGAAAGACACCGGACGGCTCGTCGACGAACACCGCCGCCGACTGGCGGCGAAATCCTGCGCGTGGGTGATCTCATGCCGCAGGCCGACGGGCAGGTGCTCCAGTGAATCAGCGCGGGTGAGCAGCCGGACGTCGATCGGCGCCGGTAACGCGGGACGGCGACGGCTGGTCGCGGAGGTGCAGGATCGCGCGTTCGCTCGTCCAGTCGCGGCGTCGCCGATCGCAGCGCCGTCGGCGACATGCGCGGCGTCGCGCGGTTTGCGCGATGACCGGCGTCAATTCGGTCGTGCCGGCGACCGCTTCGGCGATCGCCGCCGGCCGGCGGGTGCCCCACCACCGCGACCGCCGACACCGCGCCGTGCGCGACGCGAACGACGAATCCGGCTCTCGATCGTCTCGCCGCCGGTGACTTGCGCATGGCCGCTGGCGAGCATGGCCCGCGTCTCGAGCCAGCGCGGCTCGTCCGGAAGCGCCGCCGCAAGCGTTGACGCGAGCGGCACGCCGTCTACCTGCGCGGTCGCTTCGCGAGGATCGCCTCCATCTCGTCCATCACGCGATTCATTTCCTTCATCGTCAGATCGAGCGGCTCGTCGGTCGTCATGTCGACGCCGGCCTCCTTCAGCAGGTCGATCGGGTACTTCGAGCCGCCGGAGCTGAGGAACGCCAGATAGCGCTTCTTGGCGGCCTCGTCGCCCGACTTCACCTTCGCGGCCAGCGCCGCCGACGCGGTGAACGACGTCGCGTACTGGAACACGTAGAAGTCGCGGTAGAAGTGCGGGATGTAGCTCCACTCGTGCGCGATGTAGTCGTCGACGATCGCAGACGCCCTGATCGTGGCCGTAGTAGCGCTTCGTGATGTCCATGTACAGCTTCGCCAGCGCGTCGCCGGTGACCGGCTGCCCCTTCTGCGCCATCTCGTGCATCCGCAGCTCGAACTCGGCGAACTGCGTCTGCCGGAAGACGGTGCCCTTGATGCTCTCGAGGTAGTTGCCGAGCATCGGCAGCCGCGTGTCGTCGTCCTTGATCGTCTTCAGCATGTGATCGATCAGCAGCGACTCGTTGAACGTCGACGCCACTTCGGCGACGAAGATCGGGTAGCCGAGCCAGCGGATACGGCTGCGTCTTGTTCGAGAAGTAGCTGTGCATCGTGTGCCCGAGCTCGTGGGCCAGCGTGCTCATGTCGTCGTACTTGCCGTTGTAGTTGATCAGCATGTACGGATGGACGTCGTAGGCGCCGCCGTTCGAATACGCGCCCGAACGCTTGCCGGGGTTCGGGAAGAGATCGATCCAGCGCTCGTTGAACGCCCGCTGCAGCACCGTGCGTGTACTCGGAGCCGAGCGGCGCGAGCGCGGCGAGGACGTGCTTCTGCGCCTCCTCGGGCGTGTACGCGAGGTCGACCGAGCCGACGAGCGGCGCGTAGAGGTCGTAGTAGTGCAGCTCGTCGAGGCCCATCATCCGCTTCCGCAGCTTCAGGTAGCGATGGAACGACGGCAGCGAGCGGTTGACGCCGTCGATGAGGCGCGTGTAGACCGTCGTCGGGATGTTCGGGCCGTCCAGCACCATTTCGAGCGCCGATGGATACTTGCGCGCCTTGGCGAAGAACAGCACCTTCTGCACTTCGCCGTTCATCGTCGTCCCGAACGTGCGGCTGAAGCTGCCGAGCGACTGGAAGAACGCCGACATCACCTTCTGGCGATCGTCGCGGTTCGGCAAGCCCGCGGAGCGCGCTGAACGCCGCCGCATCGAGCTTCGCGGACTTGCCGTCGCTGAGCGTGACGGTCGGATAGGGAAAGTCGGCGTTCGACAGGATGTTGTAGATGTTCGACGGCGAGCCGGCCAGCGGACCGGCGGCGGCGAGGATCTGCTCCTCCGAGTCGCTCAACGTGTGCGGCGCGCGCCGCGCGATGTCCTCGAGGTAGAAGCGATGGACCTTCAGCCGCGGTTCCGCCGCGATGAACTTCTCGAGCGTTGCCTTCGGAATCTTCAGGATCTCCGGCTCGATGTACGACGCCTCGGCGCTGAACGCCGCGCCCAGCTGCACCATCTCCTGGCGCATGCCCTGCGGGCCCGATTCGCGCGTGTCCTGATCGGCGAGCAGGCCGGCGTAGACGAACGCGCGCGACAGCTCCTTGTCGATGCGCGTACAGCGTGTCGAGCGCGTCGGCGAGCGTCGACGGCGACGACGCGAGCTTGCCCTTGAACTGGCCGATCTTCGGCAGCTCCTTCTGGATCCGTTCCTTCGCCGCGCGCCAGGCGTCGATCGGACGGATAGATGTCGGCGAGGTTCCACTTGTAGCGATCGGCAATCTGCGCGCGATCGCGCTCCTGCGCGACGCCGTGGAGTGTGAGGGCCGCGACTGCCGCCGCCGCGGCGAGGAGTCCCAAACGGATGCGTCTTTGTGAGTCATGGCCTGCAGCAGTTGGTGAGTTGGTGAGAGAGAAGGGTCAGTGAGTCACTCTCAACTCGCTCACTCTCCAACTTCCAACTATATTGTTACTCGGCGAGGGCGATGACCGGATCGATTCGGGTGGCGCGGCGCGCGGGCAGTGCGCATGCGGCCACCGCCACCAGCGCGAGCACGGCCGCGGCGCCGGTCAACGCGATCGGATCGGTCGCGGAGATCTGGAAGAGCTGGCTTTGCAGGCTCCGGCGCAGCGCGATCGCGCCGACCGCGCCCAGCGCGAATCCCGCGGCGATCAGCACCAGGCCCTCGCGAAGGATCAGGTCGAAGATTCTGCGCCCGCTGCTGCCCAGCGCCAGCCTGATGCCGATTTCGCGCGTCCGCTGCGTGACGACGTACGCGAGCACGCCGTAGATGCCGATCGCCGACAGCAGCAGGGCGATCGCGCCGAACGTCAGCGACAGAACGACCGGCGAGCGGCGGTTGACGAGCGAGCGATCTACGCGCTCGGTCATCGTCAGCACGTCGTAGCAGCGCGAGCTCCCGATCGAGCGAGGCAATCGTCTGCCGCAGCGCGCCGCCCAGCGCGGCCGGGTCGCCCGCCGTCCTGATCGCGTAGTTGAGGCCGAACCCCTGCGCCTGCGCGGGCGGCATGGTCTGGAGGACCGGGAAGTACACGGCCCCGACGAACTCGTCCTCCTGCGTGAGGCTCTGCAGCTTCATCTCCTTGATGACGCCGACGACGTCCATGAAGACCGTCTGCGGGGTGATCGCGGTGAGGTTGTTCGGATCGGTCGGCAGGAACATGCGGCGGCCGACCGGATCTTGTCCCGGCCAGAATCGCCGCGCCAGCCGATCGTCGACGATGACGACGCGCGGCTGGTTGAGCCCGAACGCGGACGGTGCGGCGCCGGGTGACGCGACGTCGCGATCGTCGAAGAATCGTCCCGACGACCAGCTGAACACCCATGGCTTCGAAGAACCCGGGCGAGACGCTCGTGTTGGTCGGCGCGATCGCCGACTCGCCCGGCTTCATCTGGTACCCCTCGGCGAAGATGACGCTGTTGCTGTTGTTGCCGCTGAGCGGCATCATGCCGGTCGTGCCGGCCGCCTCGACTCCAGGCAGCGCCCGGATACGCTGCAGCGACTCGTTCAGGAAGTCGACTCATCGCCGAGTTCTCGCGGAAGCGCGCGCGCGGCAGCACGACCGATCCGGTGAGCACATGGTCGGGCTTGAAGCCGGGATCGACGGCGAGCACGCGCTGAAAGCTCGAGAAGAGCAGGCCCGCGCCGGCGAGCAGCACGAACGCGAACGCCACCTGCGCGACGACGAGGCCGCGCCGCAGCAGGCGCGCGCCCGCGCCCGCTCGTCCCGGTTCGGCCCTCTTCCCTCAGCATCGTCGTCACGGTGGACGGACGCACCGCCGCCGTCGGAATGAGCCCGAGCACGAATCCGATCAGCGCGCCGGCGGCCAGCGTGACGGCGACGGTCGCCAGGTCGAGGCGAATCTCGCTGCCGCGCGGCAGTTCCTGGATGTTCAGGGCGCCGAGCAGGCGCAGCGCACCCCAACCGACGGCGAGGCCGACGCGCCGACGACACCACGCGCCAGCATCAGGCTTTCGGTGATCAGCTGGCGCGCAATCCGTGCCGCGCGGCGCGCCGAGGGCGAGCGCGCGTGGCGAGCTCCTTCAGCCGCGCGCGCGATCGCACGAGCACGAGGTTCGCGACGTTCACGCAGCCAATCAGCAGAACGAACAGCGCGCCGCCCCACATCAGGTACAGCGTCGTCCGGACGTCGCGGACCATGTCGTCCTGCAGCCGCGCTGACGAGCGTGTGGAAGCCGGCATTGATGACGATTTCCTTGAATTGCGGAAAGCGCTCGAGGTTCGCCGCGTTCAGCCGGTCGATCTCGGCCTGCGCCTGCTCGAAGGTCGCACCCGGCTTCAGCCGGCGCGATCTGCTGGAAGTTGTTGCTGTGCCGCATCTGGTCGGACTTCTGGATCGGCGTGAACGCGAGCGCGCGCCACAGCATGACGTCGGGCCGCTGGTAGACGAAGTCCTGCGGCATCACGCCGACGACGGTGTAGGTGGTGCCGTCGATGCGGACGTCGCGGCCGACAATCGACGCGTCGCCGCCGAAGGCCGATTGCCAGAGGCCGTAGCTCAGCACGATCTTCAGCTGGTTGCCCAGCTCGCCTTCGGCGTCGGTGAACGTCCGGCCGAGGAACGGTTGAACGCCCAGCACCCTGAAGAACGAAGGCGTGACGTTCATCGCGCGGACGCGCGTCGCGGTCGCCGTTCTGATCGATGTTGACGCTGGCGTTGTTGTAGAGCGCCTGCTCCTGGAACGCGGTCGTCTCGCGCAGGCGATCGAAGTAGTCGGGGACGGCGATGGCGCGCAGGTTCGCCGCGCCGGCTTTCGGGTAGGCAGTTGCCGATGATGGCGATTCGCCCCGACTCGGGCATCGGCAGCGGCCGCAGCAGGACGTTGCTGACGACGGAAAAGAGCGCGACGTTCGCGCCGATGCACAGCGCGAGCGTGACGGCGACGGTTGCGGTGAAGCTGCGATCCTTCCACAGCAGCCGCAGCCCCACTTTGAGGTCGTGAACGAGGCTATCCATAGGACAACCCCGTTAGACGGATTCGAGGTGGAGCGAAAGTTGTCGGCTCAGCTGGCGAGAGCTCGGCGCCTGGCATCTCCGGGCATCATTCGACGTCCGCGAACGCCACGACATCGCCGCGAATCACCCGAACGCGCCCGATCGATCGACGCATCGTCACGCCGAATCCTGCTCGTCTCAGTGCCGCGGCAATCGTGCGGCGGCCGTAAAGGCGCACGTGATGCGTTTCCTGCGCGACACGGAACTTGCGGTGGATGCTTCGAACGGTGGTGATGTGCCGCGTCAGCAGCGGTCCGTCCAGTCCGGCGCTGACGACCACCGCCCAATCGTCTCCATTCCGGCTCATCGCGTCGTACGGTGCGGCGCCTGGCAGATTCCATGAAATCGAAGAGCAGGAGCCCGCCCGGTTCCAGGGCCCGCGCCGCCCGCGCAAAGAATCGGAACAGCTGCCGGTCGTGCGCTCCAGGATCGGCGCGCCGCCCGGCGAGGTAGTTGACGACTTCGCCGAGCGCAAGGATGGCGCCGCAGCGCGGAAGGCGAGTGGTCGCGAGCGTCCCCCGTTGAAATCGCGCGCCGGGCGCCGTCTTGCGCGCCAGCTTCACCATCGCCGGCGACTGGTCGACGCCGAGCACCCTGAAACCGTGATCCGCGAGATACGCGGCGGTCGTTCCGCCGCCGCATCCGAATTCGACAACCAGCGAACGGCCGCGCCGCGTTGGCGAGAACGGCGACCGCCGGGCGAGCAGGCGCATCGACCTCGGGCGCGGCGCGTCGGGCGTAGTCGCCGAAGCCGGCGTGATGGACATAGGCGAGGTCGTCCGCGTAAATCATTCGCGGTACAGCCAGGCGCCGGCAATGGATGCCAAGACGATTTCCACCAGACCCCAGATCACGCCGACCATGATCACGTTCGATCGGAAAGATCTGCATGACGGCGTCGCCCATGCCCGGCCACAGGTAGGCCAGGAACCAGACGACCGCGCCGTTGAGCACCGCCGTCGGCACGCCCGGGCCGAACCGCGTCCGGATTGCGGCATAGAGCCACACGGTGGCGATCCCCAGCCCGAAGCACATGATCACGAAGCTGGCGATCTCGCGTCCGCCGACCGGCGGCAGGTTGCGGGCCGCAACCGCCGCTTCCATCTGGCCGGCGATGACCACCGTGTTCAACACGGTCTCGCCGATGTTGATGACCAGGCCCGCGAGCAGCCCTCCGGCTATCACCCGTCCGATGTTGATCTTTCCCATGTCGCAGCCAACTTTCTTCCACTGGCTGGCGGGGCCCACCCCCACCGCGAACTTACGCTGATGCCTCGCCTCCCACGCGGATGTCCCTTGGCCACCGTAGCGCGAAGCGCGCAGGTGGCTCGGCTCGGCCTTCGACGTTGCTCAGGCCGACCCTGAGCGAAGTCGAAGGGTCGCATGGCCGCAGGCGCTCTGATGCCCGTTGAGGTGAGCCGCTTATACCTGCATCCGCTCGGAATTTCCAGATCCCGATTCATCTGCCCGGACGGGCGTTCTCGCGGGTGTATCCTGCCGACCCATGACGGACGCTACGCGTGTCATCCGCGATCTGCGAGAGCTCGCGGCGCTGACGTCGGACGACCAGGGCGCCCAGCGCGTCGCGTGGAGCCCGGTGTGGCAGCGGGCGCGCGCGTGGTTCGCGGAAAAGCTCGCGGCGATCGGACATGCAGGCCGAGCTCGACGCGGCCGGCAACTCCTGGGTGACGGTCGCCCGGCCGTTCGCAGAAGACCATCATCCTCGGCTCGCACCTCGATTCAGTTCCGAACGGCGGATGGCTCGACGGCGCGCTCGGGCGTCCTCGCGGCGCTCGAAGCGCTCCGCGTCTACGGCACCAGGGATCTTCCGGTCACGTTGCGCCTCGTCGACTGGGCTGACGAAGAGGGACGATTCGGCATGAGCCTGCTCGGGTCGTCTGCGGCCGCAGGCCGGATCGATCTCGATGCCGCGCGGGCCGCGCGCGATCGAAACGGCGTGCCGCTCGTCGACGCGCTGCGCGATCACGGCCTCGAACGTCGACGCGCTGCCGGACGCGCATCAGCACCTGCAGGTCCATCGACGGGCGGGCCGTACCTCGAACTCCACATCGAGCAGGGACCGGTCCTCGCATCGCTCGGCGCGCCCGCCGGCGCGGTCGTCGGGACATTCGGCGTGGAGCGCCACATGCTCCGATTCGTCGGGCAGGCGGCGCACGCCGGCTCGACGCCGCTTCCGCTGCGGCGCGACGCCTTCCTGGCCGCCGCGCAGACGGCCGTCGAATGCCGCGAGGCTGCGCGCCGCCTCGGCGAGGGCGGCGCGCCGGTGGTCTGCACGACCGGGTTCGTCAGCGTCCAGCCGAACATCCCGACGGCGATCGCGGGCGCGTGCGAAATGTCGCTCGATCTGCGCTCGCTCGACGCGTCGGCGCTCGCCGCCATGCTCGGCGAGGCGCAAACCGCCGCCGATCGCTGCGCCGCCGCCAACCAGGTCAGCGTCGAGTGGCGGCGGTTGTGGCGCATCGAGCCGCGCGCGTTCGACACCGCGCTCGTCGCGGCTGTGCGAGGAAGCCGTCCGCGAGGAAACCGGCCAGGCGCCGCGCCTGCCGTCAGGGCCCGGTTCACGACGCGACGGAGATGGCGGCGCTGATGCCGGCGGTCATGCTGTTCGCGGCGTCGCCCAACGGGCTCTCTCACTGCCGGGAAGAAGACACGCCGGACGACATCCTGGAACAGGCGATCCGCGCGTACGTTCGCCTCGTGGGAAAGACGATCGAAGTTGAGTCTGAGTCTGAAGGCCAGTCGGACCGATTTAGCGATCCGACTTCAGGCTTCTTCGGACTCTGGTCGCCGCCCCGCAGCACCGCCTCGCGCTCGGGCACCCTGGCGAGGGTCAGCGACCCAAGGCTACCAGGGCCAGCGCCGCGGCGGTGAAGAACGCATACCGGTAATCGCCGAACGCGTCATACACCCGGCCCGCGATGATCGGGCCGAGCGTGCCGGCGGCTCCCCACGCCGTGAACAGCACGCCGTAGTTCAGGCCGAGATTCTTCGTGCCGTAGAAGTCGGCGGTCGTCGACGCGAACACCGACAGCTGCGTGCCGTAGCAGGCATAGACGAGCGCGATCAGCACGAAGAACAGCAGCCCCTGCTCTCGCCAGATGTAGAGCGCCGGCATCACGATCGCCGACACGAGCACCATCATCTTCAGCGTCGGCAGCCGGCCGAACGTATCGGAGAACCAGCCCGAGAGGATCCGGCCGCCGGCGTTGCCGATCGCGGTGATGACGAAGATCGCGATGGGAGCGACGATGCCCGGCGCTCCTCGCAAACGGCGACAGCTGGCTGATCGTCATCTGCCCGGCCGTCGTCCCGAGGCAGTAGGCGACCCACAGCGCAGTAGAACGTCGGCGTCGCGAGCATCTCGCGCGTCGTGAAATCGGCGCGCGACACGGCCGCGCCCGGCGGCGGCGTCCAGTTCGGCGGACGGTAGCCGGCAGGCGGGTTCTTCAGCAGCGCCGTTCCGATCATCGTCATCACGAAGAACGCCACGCCGAGGATCTGGAACGTGGTGCGCCATCCGACCGACGGGATGAGCCAGCGTTCGGCGAGCGGTCCGAAGATCGCCGAGCCGGCGCCATAGCCGCCGACCATCAGGCCGACGATCAACCCGCGCTTGTCGGGAAACCACTTCGAGCCGACCGGCATCGGCGTCGCGTAGCCGAAGCCGTTGCCGATGCCGACGATGACGCCGAAGAAGAGGTAGAGCGTGGCGAGCGAGCTCGTCTGGCTCGACAGCAGGAAGCCGGCGCTGACGAGCACGCCGCCGATCGACCGCGCAGATCTTCGGGCCCTTCAGGTCCTGGATGCGGCCCGCGACGATGAACGACAGCGCGAAGCAGACGATCGCAATGGTGTAGACCAGCGAGGTGTCGGCGCGGACCCAGCCGAACTCCTTCTCGAGCGGGAGGACGAACACACTCCACCCGTAGAGAGAGCCGAGCGCCAGGTTCATCAGGATCCCGCCGATGACAGGCAGCCATCGATTCGTCGTCATGGGCGGGGATTATATGCGAGCGGACGCGGGGGGTTACGGACCCGCTGCTGGCCGCCGGCGTCGGAGCTGCGATCCGGCGAAACCTCGACGCCATTCACGCTGTGATATTCGTAGCTCATCGTGAAAGTCGCCTTGCCCGCCATGAGGATGCTGGCCACCGATTCGAGGGCGACCGGCACGCGAACCCCGGCAATCCGGTCGTAGCGCCGGACGATCTCAACCTTTCGCGTCCAGAACGAAGGCGTTCGCGACAAGGCGCCTTCGATACGGACGAGATCGCCGTCGTGCGGGCCGCAGGAAGATCGACCCGTTGACGAGGAGGACGTCCTTGCGCCGGGGTTTGACGACGATCCAGGCAAGACCGGTCGACTCGGCGCCGCGATCTTCGAACGTGTAATTGTCTGGAGTGAGCGCCCCGCGGGCGCCGGCGCCCCACGACGTGCGCTCAGTCTCGAGCGCTGGCAGGAAGACGCGGTCGCGCACGTAGCCCGAGCCTCCCTGGTCGACAATCTCGTAAGTGAATCCGGACGCGTCGGCCGTCGTCCAGACGTTCATCCAGGCGGTATCGTCGAGGTGACCGCTGCGCACCTCGAGACGGCGGAACGCGCGGTACGACGAGGGGCCGTCGTCGAGGGTCTCGAGAAATCGTTGAAGGACTAGTGGCAAACCGGGTTCGTCGGCTTGCGCTCCGATTGGCGTGTCGGAGGCGAGGGCGACCGCGAGGAGTGCGCTGCAGGCGAGCGCGCGGCGCATGCCCGCTGCAGGTAGCAAGGAGTGCGCCATTACGCGAGCGACTGCTGGCGCACCTGTTCCGCGAGCTCGGCCCGGTAGGCCTGCAGCTTTTGCCGAAGATCGGGCCGCGATGTGGCCAGAATCGCGACAGCGAGCAGCCCCGCATTGGCGGCGCCCGCCGGTCCGATCGCGACGGTTGCCACTGGAATGCCTTTGGGCATCTGTACGGTAGACAAAAGGGAGTCGAGGCCGTTCAAGGCGCTGGTGACCGGCACGCCGATCACCGGCAGAACCGTATGCGCGGCGATCACCCCGGCCAGGTGCGCGGCGCCGCCCGCACCGGCAATGATCACCTCGAGGCCGCTCGCGATCGCATTCGACGCGTACGCGGCGGTGTCGGACGGCGTGCGATGGGCGGACATGACGCGCGCTTCGTGCGCGACGCCGAACTTCGTGAGGATCTCGGCGGCCTGACGCATCGTGTCCCAGTCGGACTTGCTTCCCATGATGATGGCGACGAGCGGCGGTGTGTCTGACATGGCGTCATTGTACGGGAGTAGAATCGCCTGATGAAGCGCGCGGCTTGGTGCGTGGTGCTGCTGCTCGCGGGCGCGTCAGTCGTCTGTCGCGCAGACGACGCTGCAGGTGCCGTATACGCACTTCACCCTGCCGAACGGCCTCGAGGTCATTCTCCACGAGGATCACAGCGTCCCGCTCGTCAGCGTCAACGTCTGGTATCACGTCGGCTCCGCGAACGAGCGTCCGGGCCGGACCGGCTTCGCGCACCTCTTCGAGCACCTGATGTTCATGGGATCGGGGCACGTCAAGCCGGGCGAGTTCGACGCGTGGCTCGAAGGCGCCGGCGGCAACAACAACGGATCGACGACCAACGACCGGACGAACTACTGGATCAACGTGCCGTCCAACGCGCTCGAGCTCGCGCTGTTCCTCGAGTCGGATCGGATGGGCTACCTGCTCGATTCGATGACGCCTCAGACCGTGGACGCGCAGCGCGACGTCGTCAAGAACGAGCGCCGTCAGAGCTACGAGAACCGGCCGTACGGCGCGGCGGACCTGCTGCTCGCCGAAATGCTCTACCCGAAGGGCCATCCGTATCACTGGCCGGTCATCGGCTACATGGAGGATCTGACCGCGGCCAGCTACGAGGACACGGTCGAGTTCTTCAAGCGGTACTACGCGCCCTCGAATGCCAGCCTGGTCGTCGCCGGCGACATCGATCCGGCCGCCGCCGGCGGCTCGTCGAGAAATGGTTCAGCGACGTGAAAGCCGGGCCGCGCCGCCGATCCGATGACGATTCCCGGCGTCGCGCTCACCGACGTCCAGCGGAAGACGATCACCGATCGCGTGCAGCTGCCGCGGATCACCATCGCGTGGCTGACGCCGCGGCATTTCGCGCCGGGCGACGCGGCGCTCGACGTCGTCGCCGGCGTCCTCGCCGGCGGCCGAAACTCGCGGCTCTACAAACGGCTCGTCTACGACATGCAGATCGCGCAGGAGGTCAGCGCGTTCCAGGTGTCGCAGCCGCTGTCGTCGTATTTCCAGGTCGAGGCGACGCCGCGGCCCGGGCACACGGTCGAAGAGCTGCTGAAGGTCATCGACGAGGAGATCGCCAGGCTGCAGCGCGAAGCGCCGAGCGAGCGCGAAGTGCAGCGCGCGATCAACCAGATCGAAGCGTCGTACTTCAACCGGATGGAACGGGTCGGCGGCTTCGGCGGCAAGGCCGACCTGCTGAACGGGTACTTCTCCGAGACCGGCATCCCCGACTGGTTCAACGAGGACCTCGGCCGCTATCGCGTGTTGTCGCCGGCCGACGTCCGCGCCGCGGCTGTCGCCTTTCTGCCGGCCGACCGGCGCGTCGAGCTGACCGTCATGCCCGGACAAGCCCTAGGAACCTGGCCTGATGAACGTCTTTCGCGTGATCGTCGCGTTTGTCGCTGTCCGGGGCCGTCGCCCTGGCGCAGGCGCCCGATCGATCGAAGCCGCCGGCAAACGGTCCGGCGCCCGGCCCTCAAGCTGCCGACGATCGTGAAGCGGCAGCTCGCGAACGGCCTGCCGGCCTGGATCGTCGAGCTGCACGAAGTTCCGGTCGTCCAGGTGAACCTGCTCGTCCGCGCCGGCACGGCGAACGATCCGCCGGGGAAGTACGGCGTCGCCAGCCTGACCGCCGCGATGCTGACCGAAGGCGCCGGCTCGCGATCGGCGCTCGAGACTGGCCGACGCGATCGACTTCCTGGGCGCCGACCTGAACGCGTCGAGCGGCATCGATTCGTCGGCGGTCCGCCTGCACGTGCCGGTGGCGCGCCTCGCCGAGGCGCTGCCGATCATGGCCGACGTCGCGCTGCGGCCGACGTTTCCGGCCGAAGAGCTCGAGCGCCAGCGGCAGCAGCGGCTGACGAACCTGCTGCAGGCGCGCGACGATCCCGCGACCATCGCGTCGCTCGCCTTCTCCGCGTGTGCTGTACGGACCGGAGCACCGGTTCGGCACCGCGGCCATGGGCACGGCGGCGACGATCAAGGCGTTCACGCCGGCCGATCTCGCGTCGTTCTATCGCGCGCGCGTTCCGGCCCGACAACGCGACGCTCGTCGTCGTCGGCGACATCACGCCCGACCGCGTGCTGCCGCTGCTCGAAACGAGCTTCGGCGCCTGGAAGGCGGCGCCGTCGTCGGCTGCGCCGGTGACGATGCCCGCGGCGCCGCAGCCGGCACAGCGGCAGATCTACCTGGTCGACAAGCCCGGCGCGCCACAGTCGCAGATCCGAATCGGCACGATCGGCGTGGCGCGCGTCGACGCCGGATTTCTTCCCGATCCAGGTGATGAACACCATCCTCGGCGGATCGTTCAGCTCGCGGCTGAACCTCAACCTGCGCGAGAAGCGCGGCTACACCTATGGGGCGTCGTCCGGCTTCGACATGCGGCTGACGCCCGGTCCCTTCTCGGCGCAGGCCGGCGTCCAGACCGACAAGACGTCCGAGTCGCTGACCGAGTTCTTCAACGAGCTGAACGGCGATCCTGAAGACGGTGCCGGCCGACGAACTGGCGCGCGCCAAGAACTACGTCGCGCTCCGATTCCCGTCGTCGTTCGAGACGACCGGCGACATCGCCCGGCGGCTCGAAGACGCGCATCGTCTACCGCCTGCCCGACGACTACTACTCGCGTTACGTGCAGAACATCGAGGCCGATCACGGCCGCCGATGTCCAGCGCGTCGCGCAGAAGTACATTCAGCCGGACCGGCTCGCGGTCGTCGTGGTCGGCGACCGCAAGACGATCGAGCCGGGCATCCGCGCCCTCAACCTCGGCGCCATCACGCCGCTGGCGATCGACGAGATTTTCAAGTAGGGCGACCCATTAAGGGTCGCCGAGACGCCCGCTCACACCCTCGTCCTCGTACCGGGCGCCGGCGCATGACCAGCGCGATGCCGCCCGCGAGCGACGCAATCCCGACGATCGGCGAGAGCGGAATCGTTTCGCGTTGCTCCGACTGCACCTCCATCGGACCGATGTCGAGCACCTTGTCGCGATCCGTGTAGCTGATTCCGCCCATCACCAGCGCGAAGATTCCAAAGGCGATCAGCAGCAGACCGATGAGCTTCACATTTCCCTCCGCTCATCCGTGATGCACGCCTGCGGCCGACCGGGAGGCTGGGCAGGCCGAGCTTGTGCAGGGCATGTAGGCCGACCCTTTCAGGGTCGGCATCGACCCAAGCTCAGCTGAAGATCTGTTGGAAGGCAAAGAGGGCGACGAGGACCACGATCCACACGACGACGACGCGCCAGTAGTTCACAGCGCCCGGCTCCGCGCGGCGAGCCGCGATTCGGCCGCGGCGAGCGCATCTCGCATCGCCGGCAGCCGTGATTCGTCATGCTGGAGCGCGTCGCGCGAAGCAGCCAGCGCCCGGGCCGTTTCAGCGGGCGCGGGGCCTCCCCAGGTGCGGCGCACGCCAACGAAGTGTGCGGGGCTGAGGATGCCGGCGAGCTCCTCGTCTGAATATTTCAGCGGCTGGCCGAGCAGATCACTCGACACATCGCCGAGCAGCTGCGACAACGGGCGATCGGGCGCGGCGTCACGCGCGGCAGCGAGCCGGGCCGCAATAGCGTGCGCGGATGCGAACGGCAGGTCGTGGTCGCGAACCAACGTGTCGGCCAGCTCGGTCAGCGTCGTCCACCCTTCGGCCGCTCGCGTGCCCAGGCCGCCTGCGTCGAACTCGGCGGTGCGCATGGCGGCGGCCACCAGTCGCACACCGCGCGACGCGTCGCCGAAAGTCGAGAACACGAGCGGCTGCAGATCGTCCTCGGTGTCGACGATGTCGCCGAACGGCGTGTTGTGCACCGACGGTGACGATCGCCTGGGTCTGGCCGAGCGCCTTGCTCGCGATCGCGCGCGCGTGCTCCAGCGCGACCGGGTTGCGCTTCTGCGGCATGATGCTGCTGCACTGCACGAACCCTTCGCCGAGCGCGAAGGTAGTCGAACTCCGCGGTCGCCCACTGCAGCAGATCCTGGACGAAGCGGCCGAGGCCGACCAGCAGCACGCCCGCGGCCGACACGCTCTCGAGCAGGTAGTCGACCGTCGCGATGCTGCCGTAGGTGTTGCCGGTCGGCCCGTCGAAGCCGAGCAGATCGCGCGGTCAGATCGCGATCGATCGGGAAACCCGGTGCCGGTAATCGCGCAGGCGCCGAGCGGGACACCGGTTCGTCGTCTCGTAGGCCGCGTGCAGCCGCACGAAATCGCGCTCGAGCTGCTCGACGACGGCGAGCAGGTAGTGGGCGATGCGTCGTCGGCTGCGCGCGCTGCGTGTGCGTATGCACGGCGAAGACCGTTGTGCGGTGGCGGTCCGACGAGATCGATCAGCGCGCGCCGCAGCTCGCAGCGTGCCGGCGGCCAGTGCCAGGATCAGCTCGCGCTGGCGCATCCGGTACATCGTCATGTCGATGTCGTTGCGGCTGCGCGCCGTGTGCAGGCGGCCGGCCACCTCCTCGCCGCACGCGCCGGCAATCAACCGGTCGATGTGAAAGAACAGGTCTTCCGATCGGCCGTCATAGGCGGCGCGGCGGACATCGGGCTGGGAGACCGTGTCGAGCGCGACGCGGAGCGCATGCGCGTCGTCGGGCCTGACGATCCCCTGCGCGGCGAGCATGGCCAGGTGCGCGTAGTGGATCGACATCAGCGGCGCCGAGGAACAGCTCCTTGGCGTCGTTGAAGTTCTCGTTGAGGACGTACTGGACGTATTCGGGCGCGAAGCGCATTACTTGCCGGCTCGACGGGATTACCGGCATTGAACCACTCGACCCACCCGCCGGTGAGCGCTCGGGCATCGGCCAGGCCCTCGGCGCGAAGCGCTTCTGCGACGCGCAGGCTCGTGAGCTCGGCCGGGCATGCGCAGTACACGACGATCGGCAACTTCGACTTCTTCAGAGCGGCGATTGCCCGCGTGGCGCCCGCGGTCCGGGCCGACAGGTCGGCGTCGGTGAGGGAGATGGCGCCCGGGACGTGCCCGCGAGTGAACTCGGCTTCTGAGCGCGTGTCGACGACCGCGACGGTCTTCGCGGCGAGCAGTGTCTTGAAGTCGGCCTGCGAAATACGCGCATCAACCGGCGTCTGCTGCGGCGCGATCAGCAGGATCAAGCCAGCGCACTGGCCGATCGCCGTCCGGGCAGCGCCGCTCATGCGGAACACACATCTAATATAGACCGGTGGCGGAGTTTTCACTCCGCGCGCGCCCGCCCCGCGGGCACCGCCGGCTCGCGGCGAGCGGACGCGCGATACCGGACATCCTCGCCTCCTTTCTCGAAGATGCCGCGCACTTCTCAGGCGGACATGCCCGCGAGCTGGCGTCGCCTGCGACCGAGGCCGAAGCTGGCGGAAGTTCTCCGAACGGCCACGACCGTGCTGCCCGTCGGCGCTCAGTCGTCGCTGACCGGCGGAGCGACGCCAATGGGCGAAACGATCGTCAGCACCCGGCGGCTGACCGGCATCGAGATGATGGGCGCGGACCGCGTGCGCGTCGGCGCCGGCGTGACGCTCGAGGCGTTGAACCGGGCGCTCGAACCGGCAGGACGCCTGTATCCGCCTTCCCCGACCTTCAGCGGCGCGTTCGTCGGCGGCACCGTCGCCACCAACGCCGCCGGCGCCGCGACATTCAAGTACGGGACGACGCGCGACTGGGTCGAGGCGATGACGCGTCGTTCTGCCGACCGGCGACGTACTGGACATCGAACGCGGCGCCACGCGGGCAAGCGACGGGCGGTTCCAGCTGCGGCTCGCACTCGGGGACGGTCACGGTTCCGATTCCCGCGTATCGGATGCCGCTCGTCGCCGAAGCTGTCGGCCGGCTACTATGCCGCGGCCCGGGATGGACCTGATCGACCTGTTCATCGGATCAGAGGGGACGCTGGGCAGTCGTCACCGCGGTCACGCTCCGGGTCCTTCCGACGCGGCCGGCAGTCTGCGCCGCGCTGGTGCCCTTCCCGACGGAAGCGGCCGCGCTGGCATTCGCCGGCGAACTTCGCGACGCCGCGCGCGAGACATGGCGGACCGGCAGCCGCCGCACCATCGACGTGTCGGCCATCGAGTACATGGATGCCCGGTCGTTGACCATCATCCGGGAGGACCGCGCCGACGCGATGAACAACGTCCGCCTCCCGCCGGAAGCCGCAGCCGCGCTGCTCGTGGCGCTGGAGCTTGCCCCGGGCACCGGCGCTCCCGAAGCATTCGACCAGATCGGCCGTGCTCACGACGAAGTTCGCCCGGATACGCCGCTCGTCAAGTTCTGCGCGATGCTGTCCGATGCTGGCGTGTTCGACGACGTCGAGATCGCGGTGCCTGGCGATTCGGCCCGGCTGGCCCAACTGATCGCGCTTCGCGAGGCCGTTCCGGCCGGAGTCAACCAGCGTGTCGGCCGGGCCAAGGGCAGCGTCGATGCCACGATCGACAAGACGGCGGCCGACATCGCCGTGCCGTTCGATCATCTCGGGGAACTGCTCAACGCGTTTCGCGCCGAAGCCTCGCGCCACGGTCTCGACGCGGTGGTGTGGGGCCATGTATCGGACGGTAACCTGCATCCGAACGTGATTCCGCGGACCCTGGAAGAGTGGCGGGCGGCGCGCAAGCTTGTCGAAGAGATCGGCCAGATGGCGATTCGCCTCGGCGGGGCGCCGATGGCGGAACACGGCGTCGGCCGCAACCTGATCAAGCAGCAGCTGCTGCGCGAGCTGTACGGAGCGGACGGGATCGACGAGATGCGTGCGGTGAAGCGGGCGATCGATCCCGAATGGAAGCTGTCGCCGGGTGTGCTGTTTCCACGGCAGTAGGTGAACGACGTAATTTGGAATTTGGAATTCGGAATTCGGAATGCGTACGAATTCCAAATTCCGAATTCTGAATTCCTAATTACAAGACCACAGATCACCCGCCCGACACGAGCACCGCCAGCCCGATCACCGCCAGCCCGGCGACGATCAGCCACGGCGCGATCGCGCCGGCCGGCCCGCTCGAGAGGTCGCCGTCGCCGCCGATGCGATCTGCAACCGTCGACTGCGCGGTGAATGCCGATCCGAGTGCACCGAGCAGCAACACCCATCCGATGCCGAGGGCAGCACGCGTCGCGGCGCCGCCCTGCAGCAGCTCGCGCGAGAAGAACAACGTCGCCAGCCAGCTGGTGACGGCAATCGCGGCAACCAGCCGGAGACGCCCGATCTCGCGTTCGCCCGTCTGGCGGCGCAGTTCGAGCCGAAGCGCCTGCTCGGCGCGCTTGCGTTCGGCCTCGATCTGATCGCGCTCGAGCTCGAGCCGGCGCGTATCCCGGTCGAACGCCTCTTTCAGCGCGGCGACGACGACGCCGGCCAGGCGCGCTTCGAGCGGGGCGGCGGTCCCCGGCGGCAAGTTCCGACGGCGGCGGCTTTGACCCGGCGGGCAATGTCGGTCATGCCAAGTGCGGCATCGAGCAAGCGCAGCCACGGGAACGCCATCAGTTCACCCACTGTTCCCGGAATGTGCGCTGCGCAGCCGTCAGCGCGGCGCCGTCGCGTTCGATGGGAACGAGCTCGAACGCCGGATCCTCGGCCAATGTGATCGTCGCGGTCCGCTGCCGGCCGCTGCGGTCGGCGAACACCATCGGCACCTTGTCGCCAGGCCGCCGCCGGCCGACGACGGCCGTCACGTCGGCGAACGATCGAATCCGCGTTCCATCGAACTGCCGGATCTCGTCGTCGACGTCGATTCCGGCGGCGTAGATCGGGCGACCCGAAGGGCGGCGGCGGATGCGAGCCGCACCGTGCCGCTCCGGTCGTCGAACCGGACATCGCCGAGCCAGGCGCGGCCCGGGGCGCTCTTCCGGAGCCTGATCCCGGCGCCCTGCAGCAGCAGCGGCGTAATCCGCGAGCTCCCTGCCCTGGATGAACCGTGCGAAGAAGTCGCGGGCGAACGCCGCGTCGCCGGCGACCTCCGCGAGGCGGGCCTCGGCGTCCGCCATCGAATACGGCCGATCCACGAACCCCTCGCGCGTGCCGCCCGGCGCGCCGTGCACGCGCCACATCGCCTTCATGAAGTCGTCGAGCGTCGCCCGGCCCGTCGGTGCGTTCGCGCAGCGTCAGGTCGAGCGCAAGAGCGATCGCACCGCCGAAGTCATAATAGGAGATGACCGTCTGGGACCAGTTCGTGCGATCGCTGGCCGCGCCCCTGTCGGTGAACACTGCCATCTGGCTCATCTCTTCGGCCGACCGGACGAGGCGGGCCGGATTCGAGGCGATGCTGGCCACGAGGCCGCTCATCTCCTCGACGAACGCGTCGAGGTCCAGGAGTCCCGCGCGCGCCATCGTGAGCGGCCCGTAGTACTGCGTGAAGCCTTCCGCCAGCCACAGCTCGCCCGACATGTTCGCCCGCTCGAGATCGAAGGGTTCGAGCGAGCGCGGCCTGATGCGTTCGACGTTCCAGCCGTGGAAGAACTCGTGGGCGACGCCTGGCAGCAGCCCCTGCCGGTTCGTCCGCAGCGCGGAGGGCGACGTCAGCACCGTGCTGTTGCGATGCTCCATCCCGTCGTCGGCGGCGTACGGCAGGTAATCGGCGAGAAAGGTGTAGTGTCCCGGTTCGTACCGCGGGAACTCGCCGAAGATGTCGCGCTGCTCGCGGACGATCCGTTCGATGTCGCGCACGAAGCCGTCGACCTCGTCGAGCGAACCGCCGTGGTGGACCGCGACGCGGATCGGCTGGCGATCGACGGTGAACTCGCGCATCACGACGGGTCCGAATTCCACGGGCGAGTCCATCAGGTACTGGAGGTTGGGCGCCGTGAACTCGAGCGGCGACGGCCCGGGATGCAGTTGGGTGGCGACGCGCCAGTCTTCGTTTCCCGCCGGCGGCTCGAACCGCAGCGAGGCCGGCCGGTCGTCGAGCCCCCTGGCCCACATCACCGCCGCCGGCATGTTGATGTGGGCATGTGTCGAATCGATCGCCAGGTAGGTGCCATCCAGCGTGTCGCCGAACACCTTGTATCGAACCGTCGCGGCGCCGTCATGGCCGGTCACCACCCAGCCATGCGGATCCGACCGTGTGATCGGCAGCGCGCGGCCATTGCCGGCGCTCGCCTGGACGTCGTAGACGTTCTTCGCGAAGTCGTGCAGCGAATAGCGGCCCGGCGACGAGCGGCTCATTCGGAGCTCGAGGGGTGCGTCCGCGAGGCCGGTGTAGTTGACCTCGACCTGCATCCACCGGTGCTGCGGCTCAGGAAACGTGAACCGGTAGCGGATGCCGGCCTGCGCCCGCGGCGAGTCGACGGCCACGACCGGCGAGCAGCAGGACGACGACGGCCGGCGAAGCGCGAGCATCAGCACGAATTGTAAGTTCAGCTCCTGATTCGAGGCGTGTCCGGCGTCTTCGACCGAGCGCCTGTGCGATGAACGCCGGCTCCGGCAGCGCGCCGAGCACTTCCGTGTCGCTCGTTGACGACGGTCTTCGGGACGGCGGACACGCGATACCGGCGCGCCAGGTCGGGAAACTCCGTGGCTTCGACCGCGAACGCCGTGATGTGGCGGGCTGGCAAACGCCATCTCGTGCGCGAGCATGACCGCCCGCGGACAGTGCGGTCAGGTGGGCGTCGTGAACACCTGCATCGTCATCGGTCGGTCGACCAGGGCGAGTCGAGCCGCGGCCTGCCTCGGACAGATCGGACGGACGGCCGCCGCCGGCGAGCAGGACGGCGCGGATCAGGGAGATGAACTCGTACCCGGCCGGCGTGCCGAGGAACCGGATCCGCGAATCCTTCTGCTCTTCGCCGTCGACGTAAGTCACCGCGATTGCCGGCACACGATCGATGCCGTACTGCGTGGCTTTCTCGGCTTCGAGGACGAAGTTCACTTCCTCGATCGCGATCTTGTCCGACAGCGGCGGGAGCTCGTCGAGTACCTGGCGGGTGATGTGGCACGTCTCGCAGCCGACTGCCTGCGTGAAGAACAGCAGGCGCACCGGCCTCGTCAGCTTCGCGAAGTCCTCGCGGAGACGCTCTTGATCGGCGGCCGAGATCAGTCCCATACAAGCTGTTAAAGCCGATCAGCCAGCAGAATCAGGGCCATGCGTCTCGACTGTTTCAGCTATTGAACAGGTCATCAAAAGCCTGTCGGGCGCTCGTGGGACCGGCCGTGCTCGTCTGGCGCTCGACGGTCGTGCGCGGCGAGAAGAAGGTGCAGAGATTTCGCTCGTCCTTCGGGCTGACGCGCGCCGTCAGGGCCTGCTGCGTGCATTCCCAGCGCGCGCTCGTGTCGAACGACATGCAGTTGATGCAGCTGTGAACGTCGGTGCCGCAGCGGTTGCAGCGGCTGTCCGGCTCGACCGGAGTCGGCAGGCGATTCCCGCAGCGGGCGCACCGGAACACTTCGTGCGCGCTCATGAGGTTCGGCGTCTTCGGGCCCGACTCGCTCTGGAGCGCCCGGCCCGGTGCCTTCTGCTCGGGAGCGTTCTTTTCGCGCCGGGGCGTGGGGTCGCGCGGTTCATCCTGGTAACCGCGCTGGCGGTACTTGCGGTCGGACATGCACCGCATCCTGACCTCCGCCGGCTGCGATCGTCAAGCGCGCCGGCGCGACCGTTGAGGGTTGGCCGGCCATGTCGCCGCGGGATTTGCCGCCGAATAGCTCATCCGCGCAGGAAATGCCTGAGTTTCAGGCCTGATTGGACAATTACGTGAAATGTTTCACAAAATAGGAGTCGCGCTTTCGGGGCAAACGGGTTAAGCTCCGTCAGTTCATTCACGCGCGCGTGACGTTGGAATGGCGCAGATCTTTCACCGCAGCACCAACACGATTTCCCGGGTCAGCATCTTCGGCACGCTCTTCATCGCCGCCGGACTGCTCTGGCTGATCGCGCAGATCCATCGATCGCCGTGGATCACCGACGCGCAGGTCGCTCGCGAGCAGCCGATCCAGTTCAGTCACGAGCGGCACGTCGGCGGCAACGGGATCGATTGCCGGTACTGCCACACGTCGGTCGAAGACTCGCCGTTCGCCGGCATTCCGCCGACCAAGACCTGCCTGAACTGCCACGGCGAGATCTTCGCCAACAGCCCGTTCCTCGAACCCGTCCGCGCCAGCTTCGAGACCAACCAGCCGCTGGAGTGGACGCGCGTCCACGATCTGCCCGACTTCGTGCACTTCGACCACAGCATCCACGTGAGCAAGGGCATGGGCTGCACGACGTGCCACGGCCCGATCGACCGGATGGCGCTGACCTGGCAGGAGCAGTCGCTGCAGATGGAGTGGTGCCTCGACTGCCACCGCAACCCCGAGCGCTACGTGCGCCCGCGCAGCCAGGTGTTTTCCGTCGCGTACCGGCCGCCCGCCAATCAGATCGCGGTCGGGCGGCAGCTCGTCGCCGAGTACGCCATCCAGAAACTGCGAGTCCTGTTCGACGTGTCACCAATGAGCCGAGACGAACGCGGGCACAGCCGCGATGGCTTGCCGAGCCGAAGCGGCGACGAGCGATCAGGGAGCCGCGAAGGCTGGTGGCGGACGCTCGACGAGCTCGCGGAAGACCCCGCGTTCCTCGAACAGCTCTACAACGAGTTCCCGTCGCAAGTGGAGGCGATTTCAGACCCGGTCCAGCGACGCACGTTCCTGAAGGTGATGGGCGCTTCGCTGGCGCTCGCCGGCGCCGGCGCCTGCACGCGGCAGCCGCTCGAGAAGATCGTCCCCTATGTGCGCCAGCCCGAAGACATCATTCCCGGCCGGCCGCTTTATTACGCGACCGCGATGACGGTCGGCGGCGTCGCCTCGGGGCTGCTCGTGGAAAGCCACGAGGGACGGCCGACCAAGATCGAGGGCAATCCCGACCACCCCGATAACCTCGGCGCCACCGACGTCTTCGCCCAGGCCGCGATCCTGGACCTGTACGATCCCGATCGCGCGCGCGCGGTCACCAACCTGGGCGAGATTCGTCCGTGGCCGTCCTTCCTCGCGGTCCTGCGCAACGCGCTCGCGGCCCAGGCGCCGCTGCAGGGCGCGAACTTCAGGATTCTCACGGAAACGGTCACGTCGCCGACGCTAGGCGCACAGCTGCGTGACGTCCTCGCGCGGTTGCCGCAAGCCAAGTGGTATCAGTGGGACGCCGCAGGCGCCGACCACGCGCGCGCCGGCGCCCGGCTCGCGTTCGGCGAGTACGTCTCGACCCGCTATGCGATCGCGCAGGCCGACGTCATCGTCGCGTTCGACGCCGACTTCCTGTCGTGCGGCCCGGGCAGCCTGCGGTACGCGCGCGAGTTCGCGTCGCGGCGGCGGCCCGAGCAGGCCGATCGCATGAACCGCCTGTACGCCGTGGAGACGATGCCGACGTCGACCGGCGCGCGGGCGGATCACCGGCTGCCCGGTGAAGCCGAGCGACGTCGAGACGATCGCGCGGCAGCTGGCGTCGACGCTTGGCGTCGCCCCGGCGGGCGGCATCGTCGGCAACGAGTCCGAGCGCGCGATGCGCTGGATCGCCGCCGTTGCCAAGGATCTGCAGGCGCACCGCGGCTCGAGCGTGGTGATCGCCGGCGAGACGCAGCCGCCGGCCGTTCACGCGCTGGCGCACGCGATCAACCAGGCGCTCGGCAACGCGGGCCGCACGGTGATCTACAGCCGAGCCGATCGAAGCGGCGCCGACCGATCAGCTTCAGGGATTGCGCGACCTCGTCGGCGAGATGAACGCCGGCAGCGTCGACATCCTGGTCATCGTCGGCGGCAACCCGGTCTACACGGCGCCGGCGGATCTCGACTTCGCGGACGCGCTCGGCAAGGTGCCGCTGCGCATTCATCTGAGCCCGCACGTCGACGAAACATCGGCGCTCTGCCATTGGCACATCCCCGAAGCGCATTTCCTCGAATCGTGGAGCGATACGCGCGGCATTCGACGGCACGGTGTCGATCGTGCAGCCGCTGATCGCGCCGCTGTATGCGGGCCGCTCGGCCCACGAAGTCGTCGGCGCGATGAGCGAGACGCCCGAGAAGACGCCGTACGACCTCGTGCGCGAGCACTGGATGGCGCAGGACCAAGGGGGCACAGGGTGCACAGGCGGTGCACAAGGTGCACAGGGTGCGCAGAGGTGCACAGGGTGCCAGGGCGCTGCGGACCCGGCGTTCGAGCGGGCGTGGCGGAAATGGCTGCACGACGGGGTCGTTCCCGGCACGGCCGCGGCGCGCGAAGACGCCGCGCTCGTGGCCCGGGGTTCGGCTGCGGCTCTTCCGCCGTCCGGCCAGCGGCGAGGCGGGCGGGCTCGAGATCGCGCTTCCGGCCCGATCCGGCGGTGCTCGACGGGCGATTCGCGAACAACGGGTGGCTGCAGGAGCTGCCGAAGCCGATCACCAAGCTGACCTGGGACAACGCGGTGATCGTCAGCCCGGCGACCGCCGAACGGCTCGCTGGAGGCGACCCGATGCGCGTCGTCGATGTCTGGCGGCGAGCGGGGCCGCGTCGACGCGACCGGTCGTGGAGCTTCGATTCCGCGGCCGCACCGTGCGCGGACCGCTCTTCGCGGTCGCCGGGCCATCCTGACGACTGCGTCACCGTCCATCTGGGTTACGGCCGCACGCGCGCCGGGCAGCGTCGGCACCGGTGCCGGCTTCAACGCCTACGCGATCCGCCCGGCCGATGCGCTGTGGATCGGCCGCGGCGTGGAAGTCGTCGCGACCGGAGACGAGCACTCGCTCGCCTGCACTCAGTATCACCACCTGATGGAAGGGCGCGGGATGGTGCGCGCCGTGACCCGCGAGGAGTTCGTCAAGGACCCGCACGTCGTCCACGAAGGGCATCACGTGCCGCCGCGGACGCTGACGCTGCACCCCGAGTACCGCTACGAAGGCTACAAGTGGGGGATGGCGATCGACGTCAACGCGTGCATCGGGTGCAACGCGTGCGTGGTCGGCTGCCAGGCCGAGAACAACATCCCGGTCGTCGGCAAGGAGCAGGTCCTGAAGGGGCGCGAGATGCACTGGCTCCGCGTGGACAGCTACTACCGCGGCAGCGGCGAGAACCCGGAGACGTACTTCCAGCCGGTGCCGTGCATGCACTGCGAGAACGCGCCGTGCGAGGTCGTGTGCCCGGTCGCGGCCACCGTTCACAGCCACGAAGGCCTGAACGACATGGTCTACAACCGCTGCGTCGGCACGCGGTACTGCTCGAACAACTGCCCGTACAAGGTCCGGCGCTTCAACTACCACCTCTATCAGGACTGGGACACGCCCAGCCTGCAGCTCGGCCGCAACCCCGACGTCACGGTGCGCAGCCGCGGCGTGATGGAGAAGTGCACCTACTGCGTGCAGCGCATCAACGAGGCGAAGATCGAAAGCGAAAAGGCGGAGCCGGCGCGTCCGCGACGGCGAGATCCAGACCGCCTGCCAGCAGGCCTGCCCGACGCGAGGCGATCGTCTTCGGCGACCTGAACGATCCGTCGAGCCGCGTCGCGCGGCTCCAGGCCGAGGCGCGCAACTACGCGCTGCTCGCCGAGCTCAACACGCGGCCGCGCACGACGTATCTCGCCGCGATCCGCAACGTCAACCCGGAGCTGGGTGAATAACGTGGCCGCGCTGCCGCAGACCGAACGCCGAAGCACGCCCGCGCGCGCACGCGCCGCGGCGGCCGATCGCGCGGTGATCGCGCCGGGCCACACCTTCGGCTCGATCACCGACAAGATCACCTCGATCGTCCTGACGCACCGGACACCGCTCTGGTGGTACGCCGGCTTCGCCGTCGTCGTCGTCGCTGGCGCGGCCGTGCTGTTGATTTCGCTTGTCCTACCTCGTCGTCGAGGGCATCGGCATCTGGGGCAACAACCAGCCGGTCGGCTGGGCGTTCGACATCACCAACTTCGTCTGGTGGATCGGCATCGGCCACGCCGGCACGCTCATCTCGGCGATTCTGCTGCTGCTGAAGCAGACCTGGCGGACCTCGATCAACCGCTTCGCCGAAGCGATGACGCTCTTCGCGGTGGCGTGCGCCGGCATCTTCCCGCTGTTCCACACCGGCCGGCCGTGGCTCGCCTACTGGCTGCTGCCCTATCCGAACACGATGAACGTCTGGCCGCAGTTCAAGAGCCCGCTGGTCTGGGACGTGTTCGCCGTCTCCACCTACGCGCTGGTGTCGTTCCTGTTCTGGTTCGTCGGCCTGATCCCGGATCTCGCGACGCTGCGCGATCGCTCGCAGTCGAGGACCGGCCGGATGATCTACGGGATCCTGGCGATGGGCTGGCGCGGCTCCGCGCACCACTGGCATCGCTACGAGACCGCCTACCTGCTGCTCGCCGGGCTGGCGACGCCGCTGGTCGTCTCGGTGCACACCGTCGTCAGCTTCGACTTCGCGGTCGGCATCATTCCCGGCTGGCACACGACGATCTTCCCGCCCTACTTCGTCGCCGGCGCCGTCTTCTCCGGCTTCGCGATGGTGCTGACGCTGGTCATCCCGATTCGCGCGCTCTACGGCCTCGAAGACTTCATCACCATGCGCCACCTGCAGAACATGGCCAAGGTGCTGCTCGTCACCGGCCTGATCGTCGCCTACGGCTACATGACGGAGGCGTTCATCGCCTGGTACGGCCAGAACCAGTACGAGACGTTCATGCTGTGGAACCGGATCACCGGGCCGTACTGGTGGACCTATGCGCTGCTGATCCTCTGCAACGTCATCTCGCCGCAGGTGCTCTGGTTCAAGCGCGTGCGCACCAGCGTGCCGGCGCTGTTCGTCCTCTCGCTCGTCGTCAACATCGGCATGTGGCTCGAGCGGTTCGTGATCGTCGTCACGAGCCTGCACCGCGACTTCCTGCCCTCGTCGTGGGGCCGCTTCTCGCCGACGATCTGGGACTTCGCCACCTACTTCGGCACGATCGGCCTGTTCCTGACGCTGCTGTTCCTGTTCCTGCGGTTCCTGCCGATGATTTCGATCTTCGAGATGCGGACGCTGCTGCCGGCGGCCCGGGTCGACGAAGACCTGAGGGAGGCCTGAGCGGTGGCGACGCGCACGCCGACCATCCACGGCCTGATGGCCGAGTTCGACGATCCGAACGCGCTGGTCGCCGCCGCGTACCGCACGCAGTTCGAAGGCTACCGGCGCGTCGACGCCTATTCGCCGTTCCCGATCGAAGAGCTGCACGACGCGCTCGGCATGCATCACACCAAGCTGCCGCTCATCGTGCTGATCGGCGGGCTGATCGGCTGCATCGGCGGCTACCTCCTTCAGTACCTGGGCCGCCGGCATCGCCTACCCGCTCAACATCGGCGGCAAGCCGTTCAACGCGTGGCCGATGTTCATCCCGGTGACCTTCGAGTGCACGATCCTCGGCGCGGCGCTGTCGGCGGTCCTCGGCATGCTCGCGCTGAACGGCCTGCCGATGCCGTATCACCCGGTCTTCAACGTCCCCCGCTTCGCGCTGGCCAGCCGCAACCGCTTCTTCCTGTGCATCGAAGCGCGCGACCCGAAGTTCAACCTCGAAGAGACGCGCCGATTCCTGGAAACGCTCGGGCCGAGGGAGGTGTCCACTGTTGCGCTCGTACAAGCGACGAGGGCGCCTCTGCGCTCTGCGCCTCTGCGCCTCTGCGTCCTCTGCTCCCTCTGCGTCCTCGTCGCCGGCTGCAGACAGGATATGCACGACCAGCCGCGAGTACAGCCCGCTGGAGGAGTCGTCGTTCTTCGCCGACAACACCGCCTCGCGGCCGCCGGTCGCCGGCACGGTCGCGCGCGGGCAGCTCCGCGACGACGAGCTGCTGTACCAGGGCACGGTCGACGGCCAGCCGGCCGACGTGTTTCCCGTTCGCGATCGACGATGCGGTGATGGCGCGCGGGCAGGAGGCCTTCAACGCATTCTGCTCGCCCTGCCACGGGCGGACCGGCCGCGGCGACGGGATCGTCGTCAAGCGCGGCTACACGCGGCCGCCCGATCTCACCGACGAGAACGCCCGCAGCTCGCCGGTCGGCCACTACTTCAACGTGATCACCAACGGCTTCGGCGCGATGCCGGATCATGCCGCGCAGGTGAAGGTGCGCGATCGCTGGGCGATCGCGGCCTACCTGCGGGCGCTGCAGGCGAGCGCGGCCGCGTCGATCAACGACGTCCCGCCGGCCGAGCGCGCCCGACTGGAGGCCAGCCGGTAATGCGGCTGGACCTGAACCCGGACCGGCTGATCCCGGAGCTGGCGCGCTACCAGCGGCAGCTGCTGATCGCGGGCGGCGCGGGAGCCGCCGTGTCGCTGGTCGGCCTGTTCGTCGATCGCCGTCAGTTCTTCCAGTCGTACCTGATGACGTTCATGCTGCTGCTCGGCGCGACCCTCGGGATCGCTCGCGCTCGGCATGATCCATCAGCTGTCGGGCGGCGCCTGGGGCGTGGTCACGCGCCGCATCTTCGGCGCGGCGTCGCGCGTGCTGCCGGTCCTGACCCTGCTCTATCTGCCGCTGCTTCTTCGGGCCTCCACGATCTCTACGAGTGGACGCATCACGACGTCGTCGAAGCCGATCCCGATCCTGTCCGGGCAAGTCGCGATACCTGAACACGCCCTTCTTCCTCGTCCGCACGGCCCTGTACTTCGCCGTCTGGAACGCCATCGCCTATTTCCTGAACCGCTGGTCGCTCGAGCAGGATCGCAGCCCGGACCCGCGCATCGCCCAGCGCATGCAGATGCTGAGCGGCGGCGGCCTGGTCGCCTACGGGTTGACGATCACCTTCGCGTCGTTCGACTGGGTGATGTCGCTCGATCCGCACTGGTTCTCGACGATCTACGGCGTGCTCTTCATGGGCGGCCAGGGGCTCACCGCGCTGGCGTTCCTGGTGATTGCGCTGGCGTGGCTGAGCCGACGCGAACCGCTGAACACCATCGTCGTGCCCGCGCACTTTCACGATCTCGGCAACCTGATGCTCGCCTTCGTGATGCTCTGGGCGTATTTCTCGTTCTCGCAGTACCTGATCATCTACTCGGGCAACCTGCCGGAGGAGATCACCTGGTACACGCGGCGGCTCTTCACCGGCTGGCGCGTGATCGGCATCGGGCTGGTCGTCTTCCATTTCGCGCGTGCCGTTTCTGATCCTGCTGTCGCGGGCGGTCAAGCGGAATCCGCAGCTGCTGGTGAAGGTGGCGATCGGGGTGATCGTCGTCAGGCTGATCGACCTGTTCTGGCTGATCGCGCCGGAGCTGCACCGCGACGGCTTCGCGGTGAGCTGGCTCGACGTGCTCCTGCCGCTGTCGCTCGGCTGCGTGTGGCTCGGCTGCTTCATCTGGCAGCTGCGCGGCCGTCCGCTGTTGCCGCTGCACGATCCGCAGTTCCACGAAGCGCTCGGCCCGATCATCGAGAAGACGCAGGAGCGTCCGATATGAGCGACTCTCGCGATCACCTGGAGTCGATCGACCAGCCGACGGTCCATCACGAAGAGACCGACGTCAACATCCGCGCGATCTTCGGGTTTGCCGGCGCGCTGCTCGTCGGTCGCGATCGTCATCCACGTCGCGGTGTGGGGCCTCTTCAGGTACTTCGATGCACCGCGAGGCGCGTGAGTACGGACCGGCGTCGTCGCTCGCGACCGGCGAGCCGCGCGTGCCGCCGGAGCCGCGCCTCCAGGTCAACCCGAGCGAGGACGCGGCGGAGTTCCGCGCACAGGAAGACGCCATCCTGAACGGCTACACGTGGGTCAACCGCGAGGCCGGCACGGTGCAGGATTCCGATTGCCGAGGCGATGAAGACGACAGTGCAGAAGGGCCTGCCGGTCCGTCCGGCGGCTGGAGATCAGCAGAAGTGAACGCCAGCGTACATCACGTACTGCCGTCGCCTGCGTGTCCTTGTGTCGTTGTGGTTCCTGACGAAGCGTTTGCGCAGATGACCGGCGCGCCGGCGGCCGGCTACCGCCGCGAGCCGGGGATGGCGGCGTCGGTCGTGCCGCGGCCGATCAGGGAGATCGGGTTCGATCAGCGGCTCGACGAGCGTGTTCCGCTGGACGTGGAGTTCAGGGACGACCAGGGGCGGACGGTGCGGCTGGGCGAGTACTTCGGCCACAAGCCGGTCGTCCTCGCGTTCGTGTACTACGACTGTCCGATGCTCTGCACGATGATCCTCAGCTCGATCACGAGCACGCTCGGCGTCCTGTCGCTGGACGCCGGCAACGGACTTCGAGCTCGTGATGGTCGAGCTTCGATCCGCGCGAGAAGCCCGACCTGGCCGCCAGGAAGAAGGCCGAATACCTGCATCGCTACGATCGACCAGCCGCGGCCGACGGATGGCATTTCCTGACCGGCGATCCGCCGTCGATCGAGCGCCTGACCAAGGCGGCGGGATTCCGCTACACCTGGGATGACGAGACGCAGCAGTTCGCGCATCCCGCCGGGATCGTCGTGCTGACGCCTGACGGACGGCTGGCGCGGTATCTGTTCGGTCTCGAGTACGGCCCGCGCGACCTCCGGCTGGCGCTGGTCGAAGCCTCCGAGGGCCGGATCGGCACCGCGGTCGACGCGGCGTTGCTCTACTGCTACCACTACGATCCGATGACCGGCCGCTACGGCCTCGTCGTCATGCGCGTGCTGCGCATCGCCGGCGCCGCGACCGTCCTGGTGCTCGGAACATTCATTTTCGTCATGGTGCGAAGGGAACGCGCACCCGGCACCGCGCGCACCCTCAGGCCGAGCACCCGGCATCCAGCACCCAGGCACCCGGCACCCGTAGCTTATGTGGCCCGGCACCCCTCTCTTTCCTGATACCGCTTCGACGATGGCCACCCGCGTCGATGCGCTGTACTTTTTCCTCGTCGGCCTCACCGCCTTCTTCTCGCTGCTGATCGCCGGCCTGATCGTCTATTACGCGGTCAAGTTCCGCCGCCGCGCCCCCGACAGCGTCGGCGCGCGCATCGAAGGCGGTCTCGTCCTGGAAATCACCTGGAGCGTGATCCCGCTCGCGATCGTGCTGGTCATCTTCACCTGGGGCGCCAGCGTGTTCTTCGCGATGGCCCGGCCGCCGGCCGACACGCTGAACATCTACGTGGTCGGCAAGCAGTGGATGTGGAAGTTCCAGCACCTGAACGGCGCCCGCGAAATCAACGAGCTGCACGTGCCGGTCGGACAGCCGGTCAAGCTGATCATGACGTCCGAGGACGTCATCCACGATCTGTTCTTCCCGGCGTTCCGCGTGAAGGCGGACGTCATCCCCGGACGGTACACGGAGATCTGGTTCGAGGCCACCCGGCCCGGCAGCTATCACCTGTTCTGCGCCGAGTACTGCGGCACCGCCATTCCGGGATGATCGGCCAGGTCGTCGTCCTCGAGCCCAGCGAGTTCCAGACGTGGCTGGGCAGCGGCCAGGCCGAAGGATCGCTCGCGTCCGCGGGCGGCAAGCTGTTCAGGGATCTCGCCTGCAACACCTGCCACCGCAGCGACGCGCAGGGCCGCGGCCCGGTGCTCGACGGACTGTTCGGCAAGACCGTGACGCTGCAGTCCGGCGAAACCATCGCCGTCGACGAAGCGTATGTCCGCGAGTCGATCGTGAACCCGAACGAGAAGATCACGGCCGGATTCCAGCCGATCATGCCGGCCTATCAGGGACAGGTGAACGAGGAACAGCTGCTGGAGCTGATCGAGTACGTGCGCGCGCTCGGGCACCGGATCGGCGCCGCTGTCGTTGCGGCCCGATGCCGGCGGGCCGCGGCCGGGCGAGAACACGCCGTCACGGGGAGGGGACGTCCCCCGCTAACGTATGCCGAGAACGAACCCGCTGCTCCTGCCGCCGCGCCATTACCTGAACAACGGCTTCGGCGTCGGCTCGTGGCTGCTGACGCGCGACCACAAGCGCATCGCCCTGCTCTACCTCGCGGGCGTGACGCTGTTCTTCTTCATCGGCGGCGCCTTCGCCGTGATGATCCGGCTCGAGCTGGCGACGCCGGCCGGCGAGCTGGTGACCGACGACACCTACAACAAGCTCTTCACGCTGCACGGCGTGATGATGGTCTTCTTCTTCCTGATTCCAGCGATCCCCGCCGTGCTCGGCAATTTCCTGATCCCGCTGATGATCGGCGCGAAGGATCTCGCGTTCCCCAAGCTGAACCTCGCCAGCTGGTACATCTACATGATCGGCGCGACCTTCACGCTGTACGCGGTCGTGACCGGCGGGCTCGACACCGGCTGGACGTTCTACACGCCCGTTCAGCAGCGCGTATTCGACGACCCAGGTGGTGCCGGCGGCGGTCGGCATCTTCATCACCGGCTTCTCGTCGATCCTGACCGGCCTCAACTTCATCGTCACCATCCACCGGATGCGCGCGCCCGGCATGACCTGGTTCCGGCTGCCGCTGTTCGTCTGGTCGCACTACGCGACCAGCCTGATCATGGTGCTCGGCACGCCGGTCGATCGCGATCACGATCCTGATGGTCGCGGCCGAGCGGGTGTTCGGGTTCGGCATCTTCGATCCGAACCGCGGCGGCGACCCGGTGCTCTTCCAGCACCTGTTCTGGTTCTACTCGCACCCGGCGGTCTACATCATGATCCTGCCGGCGATGGGCGTGATCAGCGAGCTCATCGCCGGCTTCTGCCGCAAGCAGGTGTTCGGCTACACCTTCGTCGCCTTCGCGAGCCTGGGCATCGCGGTGCTCGGCTTCCTCGTGTGGGGCCACCACATGTTCGTGGCGGGCCAGTCGGTCTACGCCGCGCTGATCTTCTCGATCCTCAGCTTCCTCGTCGCCATCCCGTCCGCGATCAAGGTCTTCAACTGGACGGCGACGATGTACAAGGGATCGATTTCGTGGGACACGCCGATGCTCTACGCCATCGGCTTCATCGGCCTGTTCACGATCGGCGGGCTGACCGGCCTCTTCCTGGCGTCGGTCGGCCTCGACGTGCACGTCCACGACACCTACTTCATCGTCGCGCACTTCCACTACATCATGGTCGGCGGGACGATCATGGGCTATCTCGGCGGCCTGCACTACTGGTGGCCGAAGATCAGCGGCCGCACCTACAACGAGCTGCTGGCCAAGGTCAGCGCGGCGATCATCTTCTTCGGCTTCAACCTGACCTTCTTTCCGCAGTTCATCGTCGGCTATCTCGGCATGCCGCGCCGCTATCACGCCTATCCGCCCGAGTTCCAGCTGCTGAACGTGCTCTCGTCGGCCGGGCGCGTCGATCCTGGGCGTCGGCTACCTGCTGCCGATGATCTATCTCGCCTGGTCGCTCCGCTACGGCCGCATCGTCGGCTCGAATCCCTGGGGCGCGGTCGGCCTCGAGTGGACGACCACGTCGCCGCCGCCGACCGAGAACTTCGCCGAGACGCCGGTCGTGACCTGGGACGCCTACGAGTATCCGACCGAGGTGCATGGCCATGTTGCCTGAGGCGGCCGGCGACGCACCTGGCGCACGGCGAAGGCGGCACCATCCGGCGCTGGCGCATCACTTCGACAACCTCGCCCAGCAGAAGGAAGCGGCGACGCTCGGGATGTGGGTGTTCCTCGTCACCGAGGTGCTGTTCTTCGGCGGCCTGTTCGCGGCGTACTCGATCTATCGCGGCTGGTATCCGGACGCGTTCGCGGCGGCGAGCCACACGCTCGACATCACGCTCGGGACGATCAACACGGCCGTGCTCATCACCAGCAGCCTGACGATGGCGTTGGCGGTGCATGCCGCGCAGACTGGGCGAGCGGCGGCGGCTGATGCTGTTCCTGGTGGCTGACGATGATCCTGGGCGGCGTGTTCCTCGGGATCAAGGGGGTCGAGTACGCCCACAAGTTCACCGAGCACCACGTGCCGGGCGCGTCGTTCCACTTCGAGGAGGAGGCGCTGTCGCGCCACGCGCAGGTGTTCTTCTCGCTCTATTTCGTGATGACCGGCCTGCACGCGCTGCACATGATCATCGGGCTCGGGATCATGACGTGGATGCTGTGGTGGGCGTGGAACGGCACGATCACCCGCGAGTACTACAGCCCGATCGAGATCAGCGGGCTGTACTGGCATTTCGTCGACATCGTCTGGATCTTCCTGTTTCCGCTGCTGTATCTGATTGGCAGACACGGGTGATGGTGATCATGGAATTTAAGATTTCAGATTTAAGATTTAAGATTTGGAGATTGCGGAGGACACGGAGGCGAGTGGGCGGCCATTCGAGCGAAGTACCCAATCTGAAATCTTAAATCTGAAATCTTAAATTCCAGTAACGCATGACCGAGCACATCGTTCCGACGCGCGTCTACTACCTGATCTTCGCGGCCCTGATGGTCGGCACCTACCTGACCGTCCAGGCCGCGTTCATCGATCTCGGCGCGTTCAACACGGTCGTCGCGCTGGCGATCGCCTGCATGAAGGCGACGCTCGTCGATCCTGTTCTTCATGCACGTGAAGTACAGCACCCGGCTGACGTGGGCGGTCGTCGTCGGCAGCGTCTTCTGGCTGGGGATCCTGCTCGCGCTGACATTCGGCGACTACCTGACGCGATCCTGGCGGACGTTCGGGTAACGGGCGCCGGGGTCGCGTGAATTCGAGATATCGCCATCCGATGAGACGAGCGGCAGCCGTCGCGTTGGCGGCGGTCGTCGGCGCCTCGATCGCGCCGGCGGCAGCGAGAGCGGCGCTCGACGTCACCCGCGGGCTCACCACCCAGCCTTTCGCCAACCAGAATCAAACCGGCACGCGCGCATTCGGCTATCTGACGGTCCTCCGCGAGGGACTTTACCGATTCGAGCTGCGGCCGGCGTCAACCGCGCACCGTGCAGGTCGACGGTAGCGCCGCGCCGGAAATGCGGCTCGCTCGTGGCGCGCACTTCGTCCTCGTCGAGATAGCCGCACCAGGGCGATCCTCCTCCGTTCGAGCTGATGTGGGCGGTGCGCGAGCAGACCGAGCTCGCCCCGGTTCCTGCCTGGCAGCTCTCGCCAGAACGCGTGCCGTTTGGAAGCTGCTCGTGGTCCGCAGCCTCGAATGGATCCGCGCCGCGGTTCTGTTGGCGGCGGCCATCGCCTGGCGCGCGTGGCCGGCTGGGTGCCGCTATCAGGCGACCGTGGGGCTGCGGTCGCGCGCCTGCACCCGCGGCGAGCGGCATTCGTCGTTCTTCGCGCTGCTGGCAATCGTTCACACCTGGCCGCTGGCCTCGAGCCCCGCGACGCTCTCGCGCTACGACAACAGCGACGCGATGCTCAACGAGTGGGCCCTCGCCTGGGTGGCGCATCAAATCGTCCGCGATCCGCTCCACCTGTTCGACGCGAACATCTTCTTTCCCGAGCGCAACACGCTGGCGTACTCGGAGGCGATGCTCGTCCAGGGCGTGCTCGGCGCGCCGCTCGTCTGGCTGGGCGCGCCGACGCTGCTCGTCTACAACCTGGTGCTGCTGGCCGGCTTCACGCTGACCGGCTGGGCGACGTGCCTCGTGGCGGCGCGCTGGACCGGCAGCTGGGCCGGCGGCGCCGCGGCCGGGATCGTTGCCGCCTTCAACGCGCACACCTTGACCCGGCTTCCCCATCTGCAGGCGCTGCACGTCGAGTTCCTGCCGCTCGCGCTCGCGGCGCTGGACGCGCTCCTGCGCGAACCGAACGCACGGCACGCGCTGAAGCTGGCGATCTGGTTCGTGCTGCAGTCGCTGGCGTCGATCTACCTGCTCGTCGTTTTCGGCGTTCGCTCTCGTCGCAGCGGCGGCGTCCCGGCCGCGCGAGTGGATCGGCAAGCGATTCATCCCGGTCGGCCGCCTGCCTCGCGCTCGCCGCCGGCGTCAGCCTGCTGGCGCTCTGGCCGTACCTGCAGCCGTACTGGCAGGTGCACGCCGAGCAGGGGGTCGCGCGCACGCTGTTCGACGTCGAGCTGTACTCCGCGTCGTGGAAGGACTACCTGTCGACGCCGTCACGCCTGCATTTCAACGCGTGGAGCTATCGCTGGTTCACGGGAGCGGCGCTGTTTCCCGGCCTGGTGGCGATGGCCCTGGCCGCGGTCGGCCGTGGTCCGCGGCATCGCGTGGCGTGATCCGCGTGCGCGGATGTGCCTGGCGTTCGGGATCTGCGGTGTCCTGCTGTCGTTCGGCACGAAGCTGCCCGGCTACGAGTGGCTCTACCGGACTGCTGCCGCTGCTGCAGGCGATCCGCGCGGTGTCGCGGTTCGGTTATCTCGGCACGATGGCGGTGGGATTCCTGGCGGCCTTCGGCCTCGCCGACCTTCGGACCCGGCTGCCGCCCCGTCGATGGCCGGCGGCAGCCGCGGCGATTCTGGCGGTGCTGACCCTCGAACCGCTGGTGGCGCCGATCTACTTCACGCCGTTCGCCGGTGTCTCGACATTTACGAAACGATCGCCTCCGATCCGCACGCCGTCGTGGTCGAGCTGCCGATGCCGGGAGGATTCGGATGGTTCGGCAACGCGAGGTACATGATCAACTCGACGCGGCACTTCCGGCCGATGCTGAACGGCTACAGCGGCTTCGCGCCGGCGAGCTTCCACGAGCATATTCGGGCGCTCGCCGCGTTTCCCGAGCCCGCCGCGATGGCCGCCCTGAAGGCGTTCGGTGTGACGCACGTGTTCCTGCATGTCGACGGCTACACGGCAGCGCAGCGCGCGATTATCGAAGCCTCCCCGGAGCTCTCGCGCGTGGCGTCGGACGAGCTCATCGTGCTGTACAAGGTCAACGCGACGCCCGCGCCGTAGCCTGGTTTCGCTGGGAAGGGAGTGAAATGCTGCGAGTCGCTGTCAAGCTGTTCGTGATGTGGTTCGGGCTGCCGGCGGCGCTCGATGCCCAGCCGTCTCAACTCCAGCCTGGATCCGAGATCCGCGTCTTCCTCGACTGCCGCGACGACTGTTTCCAGGATTTCATGCGTGAGGAGATCGAGTTCGTCGAGTACGTCCGCGATCCGCGCGAGGCCGACGTTCATGTGATCGTCACCACCTCCACGACCGGCGCCGGCGGGCGGGAACGCGCCGTCTCGTTCATCGGCAACGGACGCTTCGCGGGTATCGAGCATCAACTCCGGGCCACGACGGAAGCGGGCGACTCCGAGGACCAGCAGCGGCGGATGCTCGCAAATGCCATCACCATCGGCCTGCTGAACTATCAGGTGGCCGGCGGCATCGGCCGCGACCTGTCGGTCGACGTCCGAGTCGGAAACGCAGGGGCGAAACCGGCACCGGCGGACGACCCGTGGAACAACTGGGTCATGAGTCTGCGCGGCACCATGTCGTTTCAGGGAGAGGAGACGAGCCGAGAAACACAGTGGACCGCCGAGCTCGGCGCCGACCGCATCACCGATCTTTGGAAAATCACCGTCGGGGCTGAGTTCGATTATTCGCGCGAGGACTTCGATCTCGACGAGGACGAGCCGCTCCGCGCAACCCGCGACGAGCGGGAACTCGACTCGCTCGTCGTCCGGAGCATCGACGATCACTGGTCATTCGGCACGATGGGACAGTTCGAGTCGTCAACGTTCAACAACCTCGATGGCCAGGTCTACCTGGCGCCGGCCATCGAATTCAATGTTTTCCCGTACTCCGCGTATACGCGCCGGCAGCTACGCGTGAACTATTCGGTTGGCCCGTACCGCGCCTGGTACAACGAGGAAACGCTGTACGGGAAGTTCGAGGACACGCTGGGCCGGCACGAAGCGTCAGTGACGCTCGACCAGCGCGAGCCGTGGGGTTCGCTGGAAGTCCGGTTCGAGGCGTCGAGCTTTCTGCCCGGCCTCGACCGTCATCGGCTGGAACTCGAGAGCGACGTCTCGATCCGCCTCGCGCGAGGCCTCTCGTTCACCGTCGAAGGCGCGGCGACCCGGCTGCGCGACCAGCTCTCACTGCCGAAGCGCAACGCAACCGACGAGGAGGTGCTCCTGCGCCTGCGCCAGCTGCAGAGCGGGTACGAGTACGAGCTGCAAGTCGGATTGACCTACACGTTCGGATCGATCTTCAACACGATCGTGAACCCGAGGTTCGGCCAGTAGGGCGGACCTCCGTAGGGCGGACCTTTTAGGTCCGCCTCCGTTCATCTGCATCACGGACTCAGGCCGGGACCGCTCCCGGACGCCCGTCTTCGACGACGAACGAGGCGCGCGTCCGGTTTGGAGCGCCGCGCTCCGTGACGAACTCGACCACCTTGAAATCGGCACGCGCCTGCTTCGCGGTCAGCTCGCAGGTGACGTAGCCGCGCTGGCCGTTGTAGAAGCGGACGAACGGATTCTCGGCGAGGACCGGCTTGATGTTGTCGGGCAGGTCGGAGCCATCGCCGCCCGAGCTGATCGACGTGCAGGCAAGCTCCGTCGCCACCGTCGGCGATTTCGGATCGGCGAAATCGAGCTTGAGATCGTTGACCCAGTTGCTGTGGATGTCGCCCGTCAGGACGATGGCGTTCGGCGACGGCAGCGCCGCGAACGCCTCGAGCAGCCGCCGGCGCGAAACGTCGTAGCCATTCCAGTGATCCATGAAATACCGGTCGTCGGGCCCCTGCGCGTAGTCGACCTTCGCCATCATGATCTGCTGGGGGACGACCGTCCACCGCGTGCCTGATTGACGCATCGCGTTGAGGAGCCACCGCTCCTGCGCCGCCCCGAGCATCGTCGTCGCCGGGTCGAGTGCGCCGCTGCACAACGGCCCGGCGCCGCATGGCTGGTCGCTGCGGTACTGCCTGGTGTCGAGGACGAAGAACGAGGCCAGGCGGCCGAACTGAAACCCGCGGTACATATGAGCTTCGCCGCCGTGCGGGCGCGCCGCGGCCCGGAGCGGCATGTGCTCGTAGTAGGCCTGATACGCTGCCGCACGGCGCTGCAGGAACACGTCCATCGGCATCGGCTCCTCGGAGTAGATGCCGGCGTAGTCGTTGTCGACTTCGTGATCGTCCCAGGAGACCGCGAACGGCAGCGCGGCGTGCACCCGCTGCAGATCGACATCGGTCTTGTATTGCGCGTACCTCGTGCGGTACTCGTCCAGCGTCCGCGGCTCGCCCCCGGCGTGCCGGCGGACGAAGCCGTCGCGGCCGGCCGCCTCGTAGATGTAATCGCCCAGGTGAAACACCAGCGCGACGTCCTCCTCGGCGAGGTGACCGAGCGGCGTGAAGTAGCCGGTCTCGAAGTTCGTGCACGATACGAACGCAAACCGCATGCGCGCCGCGACCGCGCTGGCCGAGGGCAAGGTGCGCGTTCGGCCGATCGGGCTCTCTTCGCCGCCGGCGTCGAATTGGTACCAGTACGGCCGATCCGGTCTCAGGCCGGACACTTCGACGTGCACCGCATGCGCGTGCGCCGGCGATGCGTCGGCCGTGCCCCGCTTAACCACCCTCTGCAGGCGATCGTCCTCGGCGATCCGCCAGTTGACCGTCAC
The DNA here is from genome assembly GCA_963720005.1 of uncultured Acidobacteriota bacterium. Taxonomy (GTDB): domain Bacteria; phylum Acidobacteriota; class Vicinamibacteria; order Vicinamibacterales; family CAVVIG01; genus CAVREM01. The sequence goes on from CAVREM010000010.1 coordinate 228,428, forward strand.
GCGTTCCACCGGCATGCCGCCGCCGTTCAAGGGGTCCGGTGCGAGCCGCGTCCAGAGCACGACCCCGTCCGGGGAGGGATCGCCGGACGCGACGCCCAGGCTGAATGGCGACGAGTGGAACCGTGGCCTGCCGAGCGGGAACTGAAAAAGATTGGGAGGAGCGGCGAGCGCGAGACCGCCCTTGGGCGCCGAAGCGCGAAGCGCAAAGGCGGCAGCCAGGAACGCACGGCGCGAGAGCTTCATCGGGTGGTTGCAGGTGCGATGATATCCCGAGCCGCCAGTGGATCACGCGCCGTTTGTTCCATCAGTCGTCTGGATTGCACCGTTCGTCGCGCTGCTGCTCGGGATCGCCGTCCTGCCCCTCGTCGCGCCGCACTTCTGGGAATCGAACGCACGCAAGCTGGCGATCTCGATCGTGCTCGGTCTTCCGGTCATCCTTCTGTACGCGCAGCACGCGCCCGCCGCGCTCGGCCACAACGCATCCGACTACGTCTCGTTCATGGTGCTGCTGGGCACCTTGTTCGTGATCTCGGGCGGAGTGTTCCTGGACGGCGACCTCGAAGCAACCCCGCTGGTCAACACGGCGTTCCTCGGCGCCGGCGCGCTGCTCGCGTCGGTGGCCGGAACGACCGGCGCGTCGCTGCTGCTCATTCGCCCGGTGCTGAACACGAACCGCGAACGCCGGCATGTCGTGCACACCGTGGTGTTCTTCATTTTCATCGTGTCGAACATCGGCGGCTGCCTGACCCCGCTCGGCGATCCACCACTGTTTCTCGGGTACCTGCAGGGCGTGCCGTTCGCATGGACCCTCCGGCTCGCCGCACCGTGGTTCGTCACCAACGGCCTCCTCCTGCTGATCTACTTCCTGTGGGATTCGCGGATGCACGCGCGCGAGCCGGCCACGGCCCTCGCACGCGACCGCGCGGCGATCCGGCCGCTGCGGGTGCGCGGCGGCCTGAATCTGGCGTGGCTCGCGGGGATCCTTGCGGCCGCGGCGCTGATGGCGGCGCCGCTGCGCGAAATGACGATGATCGCGCTGGCCGCGGCGTCGATGCGGTGGACGGCGCAAAGCGTCAGGCGCGCGAACCACTTCAGCTTCCATCCAATCGCCGAGGTGGCCGCGGTCTTCGCCGGCATCTTCGCGACGATGATGCCGGCGCTCGACCTGCTGCGGGCCAACGGCGGCGCGCTCGGCGTCCGCGAGCCGTGGCAGTTCTTCTGGGCCACCGGGTCGCTGTCGTCGTTCCTCGACAATGCGCCGACCTACCTCACTTTTCTGGCGCTCGCGCAAGGACAGGGCCTGGCGCCCGAGGTCGTCGGCGTCACGCATGAGGTCCTGGTGGCCATCAGCCTGGGGGCCGTGTTCATGGGTGCGAACTCGTACATCGGCAACGGCCCGAATTTCATGGTCCGCTCGATCGCCGAAAGCCGCGGCGTCCGGATGCCGAGCTTCGGCGGGTACATGCTCTATAGCGGCGGCGTGCTCCTGCCGGTCTTCCTGCTGGTAACAGTGCTGTTTTTCAGGTAGATTGCCGCAGTCAGCGGGGGGATTCGTGTCGTTCGGCGTTCGGGCGTTCGACGTTCGCCTGGCGCGCGTCAGCTCGACGAACGACGAACGAGGTCGAAGCCCCCCGAACGACGAACGACAGGTTTTTTGACACGTTTGAGGGGGCATGTAATGAAGCGCTGTCTTATCTACTTCGCCGGCGCGGTCGCGGCTGCCGCGGTCGTGTCGCTCGTCTGGCCGACGGCCTCACAGCCGGTCGCCGCACAGAGCCGGGCCACGGCCACCAACGTGCCGGTCATCCCGCACGAGTCGGTGCCCAATTTCTTCAAGAACCCTCCCGGGATTTACACCGGCGAGAACATGGGCATCGCGACGAACTCGAAGGGCAACATCTACATCTACCATCGCGCGTATGAGACGCGACTGTTCGAATACGCGCCGGACGGCAAGTTCGTCCGCGAGATCGGCCGCAACAACTACGGCTTCGCGTTCGCGCATTCGGTGCGGGTCGACGCGCAGGACAACATCTGGGCGGTCGACGAAGGCACCGACCAGCTGGTCAAGTTCAGCCCGGACGGCAACCGCGTGCTGATGGTGATCGGGCGCCGCGAGGATCCGGTCGCGATGCTGGCGAACATGCCCGGCGGCGGCACGTTCCACGGCCGCAACGAGAAGTACCGCTTCGGACGCCAGACCGACGTCGCGTTCGATCAGCAGGGCAACATCTTCGTGTCCGACGGCTACTTCGACGCGCGCGTCGTGAAGTACGACAAGAACGGCCGCTTCGTCAAAGCGGTCGGCACGCGCGGCAACGGCCAACCTGCAGTTCAACACGCCGCATTCGATCGCCACCGACTTCCAGGGCAACGTCTACGTCGGCGACCGCGGCAACGCGCGCGTCCAGGTGCTCGACAACGATCTGAACTGGAAGGCCGAACTACACGAACGTCGGCAACCCGTGGGGCGTGTGCGTGTCGGGCGGCCCCGGACCGAAGAACCCCGGCAAGCAGTACCTGTTCTCGACCAACTCGTGGCCGGACAGCGCACCCGCTGCCGGCGCCGAGTATCACCGGCGAGGTCTACAAGATGGAGCTCGACGGCACGATCGTCGGCAAGTTCGGCCGCGGCGGCAAGGCGCTCGGCGAGTTCGCCGACGATCCACCAGATGGATTGCCGCGATCCGAACGTCATCTTCACGGCCGAGATCAACAACTGGCGCTCGCAGAAGATCCTTCTGAAGCCGCAGGCGACCACCGCGAGCCGGTAAGGGGGAAACCATGCACGCATGCTCACGGCCTTCGTGGCGGCAGCGGTCCTTGCGCTCGGCGGATCGCTCGTCGCCCAGACGTCGGTTCAGGAACTCGCGTTCGACACCAACGCCGATCTCCTCAGGACGCCGCGCCGACATCCACGTCGGCGAGGTCGGCGGCGTCGGCGCCAACTCCAAGGGCCAGATCTTCGTCTACACGCGGACCGGCCATCCCTACGCGACGCTCGGCGACAACCGCACCTTCTATCGCGGCGGCTCGCGGCTGTTCCAGTTCGATCAGAACGGCAAGTTCGTGCGCGAGCTCGGCCAGGACGTCTACGGCTTCAACGCGGCCTACGGCCTGCGCGTCGATCCGCAGGACAACGTCTGGACGATCGACATCGGCGCGAACCAGGTCGTGAAGTTCGACACGGACGGGCGGATCGCGCTCGTGCTCGGCCGGAAACCGGAGACCATCAACGTCCGGCCCGGCGCGTCGCCCGGACCTGCCGGCACGGTGGGTTCCGGCGTGTTCGGCGCTCCGCCCCCGCCGCCCGGCGGAGGCGCACCGGCCGCCGGCGGACGCGGTGCACCGGAGGGACGCGGTGGACCACCACCCGAAGGCCGTGGCGCCGCTGGCGGACGCGGCGGAGCACCGGACGGCCGCGGCGCGCTGCCGCCGGCTCCTGGCGGCAGGCGGCGGACGCGGTGGTCAGCAAGCGGCGGCGCCGGGATCCGGCACGCCCGGCTCCAGCTTCAATCGGCCCACCGACGTCGGCTGGGACAAGGCCGGCAACATCTACGTCGCGGACGGCATCGGCAACACCAACCGCATCGCGAAGTTCGACAAGGACGGCCGCTTCATCAAGCACTGGGGCTCGACCGGCAACGGTCAGGGACAGTTCAGCGGCATCGAGGCGCTCGTCGTCGACGCGCAGGACAACGTCTACGTCGCCGACGCTGGCAACAAGCGGATCGAGGTCTTCGACTCGGAGGGCAACTTCAAGTCGACGTTCGGCAACGTCGGCACCCCGCTCGCGATGTGCATCACTCGCGGCGCCACGCAGTACCTGTACGTGTCGCACGTCGGCGATCCCGACGGCATGGAAGACGCGGCGATCTACAAGGTCGCGCTCGACGGCAAGGTGGTTGGCAAGTTCGGCAAGGCCGGCAAGATGCCGAAGGAATTCGGCGTCGCGAACTCCATCGACTGCCGCAGCGAAACCGAGCTGCTCGTCGGCGAGATGACCAACTGGCGCGTGCAGCGGGTCACGTTGAAGAAGTAGAGTGACGCCTGAGGTCCGCCGTTGAAGCCTGAAGTAAGAAGTCAGGATTCCAACTTCTGACTTCCTACTTCCCTTTTCTCCCTTCGTTTTCCACCGGAACGATCATTGCTCTCCTCGCCGCACTGCGGGTCTTCGCCCGCGCAAAAGGAGGGCAATGTGCTCTTTCGACGGCTTGCCTTGATCGCGGCGGTGGTGGCGGTGCTGGCGCCGGCAGCGGCCAGCGCGCAGGACTTCGGCGTCATGGAGTCGGCCGAAACCATCAACACCGGGAACTTCAAGTTGAGCGTCAACCCGATGTTCGTGTTCCCCGACGACGCCGACACTGAGATCGGCGTCGGCCTCAGGTTCGGATATGGTTTCACGCCTCGGTTCGACATGGAGGCCAAGGCCGCGTTCTACGACGGCCTGTACTTCTTCGGTGGCGACTTCGAATACTGGCTGGTCAAGAACCGGGCCTGGGACGTGTCGGGCGGCGCCGGCCTTCATTTCGCGCGCGGCGATGCCTTCGCCGATTCGACCGGGCATCGACTTGACGCTGCTGGCGAGCCGCCACATGGCGCGACGGCTCGAATTCTACGGAGCGCTCGACGTCGCGATCGAATCCGTCGACGACGACGAGGGCGAGGACTTCACTACCGTGCACCTCGTGCCCGGCATCGAGTACGCGATCTCCGACGATCTCGACTTCGTGGCCGAGGCAGGCTTCTCACTGAACGACGACGGCTCGCACTACGTGTCGGTCGGGCTGTCGTACTACATTCGGTGAGAATTGAGGAACTGAGGAACTGGAGGAGCTGAGGAACTGAGGATTCGAGCGATCCTCAGCTCTTCAGTTCCTGAGATCCTCAGTTCCTGAGTCCTCGAATACCAGCGATAGGTTTCCTCCAGTCCTCGGGCGAGCGTCCACGACGGACGCCACCCGAGGCCGTGGAGGACGCTGGAATCCAGTCCCTTGAACGGCATGCCGTCCGGCCGGCTGCGATCGAACCTGATCTCCCCGCGAAAGCCGACGACGCGGGCGATCTCCGCGGCGAGCTCCGCGATCGAGGTGTCGACGCCGGTTCCCAGGTTGATCGCGTCGGTCCCGTCGTAGCGCTCCATCGCGAAGACGCACGCGTCGGCGAGGTCGTCCACGTAGATGAACTCGCGCCGCGGCGCGCCCGATCCCCACACCTCCACGAACGGCGCCGCCGGCCCGCGCCGCCTCGTCGAATCGCCGGATCAGCGCGCCGACGACGTGCGCGTTCTCGGCGCTGAAGTCGTCGCCCGGCCCGTAGGCATCGGCGGCAATCGCCGCGACGAACGGCCTCGCGTGCTGCCGCCGGAACGCGTCGCACAGCACGACGCCCGCCAGTTTCGCGGTGGCGTACGCGGCGCTCGTCGGCTCGACCGGTCCCGTCCAGAGCGACGACGTCTGCAGCGGGTGCGGCGCGTGCTTCGGATAGATGCAGGAGCTCGCCAGATACAGCAGCCGGGCGACGCCCTGGTCGGCAGCAGCCGGGATGAGATTGGCCGCGGCCAGCAGGTTGTCGGTCATCAGGTCGGCAGGCCGCGCCGTGTTGCCGGCGATGCCCGGCCGTCTCGCCTGCCGCGACGAACACGTACTCCGGCCGGCGTGTGCTCAGGAACGTCTCGACCGCGGCGCGATCCCTGTAATCCGGTTCCTCGTCAGCCGCAATCGGCGTGCAGCCCTTCCGCCTCGAGCCGCCGGACGATGGCGCGGCCGATCATCGTCCCGCCGCCGGCGACGTAGATGCGGGAGCCGCGCTGCATCGCGATTCAGGCGGTGGCGTACAGGCGTTCGATGCGGTGCGCGGTCATCTGGCGGATGTGCTCGACGGTGGCTTCGCCGAACTTCGCGCGAATCATCGCCAGGTATGGCAGGTGCGAGAAATAGACGTCGAACGCGCGATCGCGGAACCGAAGCACCTCGCCCGCCGGCAGAGTGGCGCGTCGGCAGCGGCAGCGTGTCGACGGCGTGCTGCGAGTAGCCGCTCCATTTCTCGGGCAGCGCCCAGCCGAGGCCGAGCGCCTGCTCGTAGAGCGGCGAGCCGGGATAGGCCATCGCCGAGTAGAAGTTCGCGAACTCGCAGTTCAGCTCGAGCGCCAGATCGAGCGTCCGCTGCATCGTGTCGCGCGTGTCCTCGGGCAGGCCGAAGATGTAGTTGCCGATGATGTTGATGCCGGCGTCCTTGACGCGCCGCACGGTGTCGTGAATCTCGCTGACGCGGTACTTCTTGTCGACCGAGATCAGGACGCGCTCGTCGGCCGCCTCGATGCCGAGCGCGAGCCAGTTGAAGCCGGCGCGCTTCAGCTTGTCGAGCATGCCGTCCTTGACGGTGTCGATGCGCGCGTAGGCCCAGATGTTCAGGCCGTAGTCGCGCTCGATCAGCAGGTCGCAGATGCCGAGCACGTGGCGGGCGTTGAGCACGAACATCTCGTCGGCGAACTTGATGTTGCGGACGCCGTACCGGTTGACGAGCAGGTCGATCTCCTCGACGACCCGCGCCGGGCTCCAGAAGCGGTAGCTGTTGACCGTGCTCCTTGATGCCGAGCACCTGCTCGCCGGCCTTGAACGGCGCCTGGATGCAGCAGAACGAGCAGTGGTACGGACAGCCGAGCGTGGTGTAGATCGCCGCGTACGGCTGCCGCTCGAGATCGCCGAAGCAGTGCCAGTTGTGCGCGCGGTACCGGTCCATCGGCAGCAGATCCCAGGCACCGCCCGGCATCTCGGTCTCGACGTCCATCACCAGCGGCGCGGCCGGATTGCTGACGACACGCCTGGCCCTGATCGGTAGACGAGCCCGCGCACCTTCGACAGGTCGGGCTCTGCCTCGGCGCGCAAGCGCGTCGATCAAGTCGACGATGGCGTAGAGCCCCTCGTCGCGCGCGACGAAGTCGCACGCCTCCTCGGCCAGCGTGCGCGCCGGCAGCGCCGCGACGTGGCCCGCCGACCATCAGCACCTTCTGCGCCGGCGCCGCCTGGCGAATGGCCGTCGTCACGGCGGAGGCGCCGGTCATGTTCTGCGTGGAGGCCGAGGGCTGGTGGCCGTAGACGACGACCGCGGCGAGCCGGGGCGCGAGCTCCGCAATCCGCGCCGCCGTCTGGTCGGGCGACAGATCGTCGGCTTCGGCGTCGACGATCTCGACCGAGTAGCCGCGGCGGCGGACGAAGCTCGCCATCAGCCCGGCCCAGACGGGGTTTTCGACGGCCGTCAGCCTGCGCGCCGAGCGACTGGTAGATCCGCGTCCGGCTGCCCGGGTTGACGAGCGCGACATCGAGACGGGGTTACCGGCCGTCACTCGAACCCCACTCGCGATGCGACGATGAAGGCCGGACGGCCTCGCACGTCCTTGTAGATGCGGATCACGTAGACGCCGACGACGGCGACCGCCGCCATCAGCAGCGCCCAGAGGAACACGAGCAGGCCGGCCATCAGTCGCCGCCGTCACCGCCAGCACCGGCCGCCAGGACGAGCCCGGCCGCCGCGAGCGCCAGGCACACGTAGATCGGCATGAACGAGAACGACGTGAGTCCCAGCGCGAACGTCTTCCAGGGATTCCGGCTGAAGAAGGGAAAGTGCGTCCGGCCGGCGTGCCGCGCGTCGCGCTCGTAGGGAACGAACACCTGCGGGTAGCCGAGCCAGACGACCAGTCCGCGCAGATACGGGTCCGCTTCGCGCAGCTTGAGCAGGTGATCGACGACCCGGCGCGAGAGCAGCTTGAAGTCGCCGGCGTCGACCGGCAGCTCGATCGCCGATCCGAGCTGGATGATGCGGTAGGCGATCCGCGTCGCGAACATCTTGAGCGGGCTTTCGCCGTGGCGGCGGGTGCGGACGGTGTGCACGACGTCGGAGCCCGCCCGCCAGCGCGAGATCAGCTCGGGAATCACTTCCGGCGGATCCTGCAGGTCGGCGTCCATGTAGACGACGGCGTCTCCGCGCGCCGCCTCCATGCCGGCGAGCACGCCTTCGGCCACGCCGAAGCGCCGCGACATGTTCAGCACCTTCACCCGTGGATTCCGTGCGCGCTCGCCGATCAGGATATCGAGCGATCGATCGGTCGAGGCGTCGTTCACGAAGATCAGCTCGTAGTCGACCGGTTGTCCCGCGAACATCGCCGCCAGCCGGGCAACGAGCGTCGGGATGTTCTCCGCCTCGTTGCGGAACGACAGGACCACCGAGACGAGCGGCATGTCAGTCGGGAATCCGGTAGAGGCGAAGCCCGTCGCCTTCGGCCACCATCGGCAGATCGAGCTCGTAATCCGAACGCGTCACGATCTGCGACACATTATAGGTTCTTCGCAGCTCCCGCCAGCGCTGGGCACTGAAGCGCGACCGCGACCACGTGAACAGGTTGGCGTCGTGCGGGATGACCGAGCTGCTCCGCATCTCGCGCGGCGGATCAAGAAATCGATCCCGTACACGTCGGTGACGATCCGAGCGGTCGCCGGACCTCCCTCCGGCGCGTAGACCACCGTGTCGAGCGCACCCGAATCGATGAGGACCGGCCGGCGTGTGTAGAGCTGGACGAGCTGGAACGACCCGGCCGTCACCGTCAGGCCGCGGCGATCGGCGGCCACGGCCTGGTAAGAAGGGATCGTTCGTCCGGTCGCGAAAAATGGAACGGGGTCCGGCAATCCGCCATCCCAGTGCGACCGCGATCGCAAGAACAGCGGCGGTCGCTGCCTGAAACAGCCAGCCCGCGGTGGTCGCCGGCGGACCGGGCTCGGCCCGACGGACGATCGGCTCCCGCGTGGCCTGCCAGAGCGCGATGCACAGGATCATCAGCGCCGTGGCCTCGAACAGCAGCACCGGATCGAGGCGAACGTTCCAAGGCTGACCGCCCCGTTCGGCAACCCAACGCCAGAGCAGGCTCTTCCGGGTCAACAGAAGGCCCGCGAGCAACGCGACCAGCAGCACCTGCGCCGATCGCCGGTGCCGGTAGGCGGCGACAAGACCAATCAGAAGAGGCCCGATGAGCACGATGTTCAGGTTGAGCAGCCGCGCCGGCATCAGCATCGAGAGCGTCATCGGCATACTGTCCGGCGGCAGCCAGGTGAGAAACACAACGGCGAGGCTGACGATGCCCGCCATCGCGGCCACGCGCAGCAGGAACAGGGCCGGCCGCGGCAGGTCGCGCGCAAAACCGATCAGCCACAGGAGCGCGACGGGGACGACCGTGCGATTGAACATGGCACCTGTGTCGGCGAATTCGATCCGCGCGCGCCGATGGAAATCCCAGAGCCGCTCGAAGGTCGAAAACGCTCGCTCGACTGCGGCGGGGTCCACGCTGGGGACGTCGTAGATGAAGGCGAACTGGACCGCGGCGCTCAGGAGCGTCACCGCACAACCGGCGGCGAAATACTTGAGAGCGGGCCCCACCTCGTCGCGCATGCCGGCGTACGTCCAGGCCAGCGCGCCGACGGCAATCGAGCCCACCCAGATGCCGACCGACGGATGAATCGCCGGCCCGATGCCGAGCAGAAAGGCGCCCGATCGGTAGAATCCGGACGCCGATCAGGCCCAGGGCAAGCACGAAGGTCGACAGGCCGATCGCCCCGTAGCTGTGATGGGTGCCCACGAGCCACACCGGGTAAATCGGCCCGTAGTCGGTCACGCCGCTCGCGAACACGACCACCGCGGCGGCGATCGCGACCAGCGCGTCGCGGCTGATCGCGTAGGTCACCATCGCCAGCGCCTGGAAGCTGATCATGCCGAGCAGGCCGCTGAGCGCGAGCGACAGCGTGATCTCCGACAGCCCGGCTCTCAGCAGCACCGCGCAGGTCTGGATGACGAGCGACCAGAGCTTCGTGTGGTAGATGTAGAACGGGTTTTCGGCCGGATACTGGACGAGTCCCGCGACGACCTGGGCCGTCTCGATGCAGATGTGCCACGTGGGAAATCCCACGAGCCCGATGCGAAACCCGATGAGTCCGCTGACGATCAGCACCCAGAAAGGCCTGGCCTGAGCGGAGCCGAAGGCCCTGGCCCGAGCGAAGTCGAGGGTGCTGCGCAGGTTCACACGTTCGAGTACTTGCGGTTCCGGACCATCGCGAACCCCTTCACCAGCTCCGCGATCCCATCGTCCAGCGTGAACGCCGGCCGGTAGCCGGTCTGTCTCCACCTTGTCGTTCGACACGATGTAGTCGCGCTTGTCGGGATCCTTGGCCGATGTCGGACTCGTGGACGACGAACTCCGGCACGTGCGCCGCGATCCGGTCGCAGAGCTCGCGCTTCGACAGGTTCGCGTCCGACAGGCCGACGTTGTAGATCTGCCCCTTCATCGCGTCGAACTGGTCGATGCCGTGGAGGAAGGCGCGCGCGACGTCGCGGACGTGGATGAAGTTGCGCTTGAAGTGGCTCTCGAAGAGCACGATGAACCGATCGGTGCAGGCGCGGTAGGTGAAGTCGTTGACGAGCAGATCGAGCCGCATCCGCGGCGACATGCCGAACACGGTCGCGAGGCGGAAGCTGATCGCGGCCGGATGGCGATCCAGCAGCACCCGCTCCACCTCGACCTTGTCGCGGCCGTAGAGCGACACGGGCCGGATCGGCGTCTCCTCGGTGCAGAACTTCCCCGCCTCGCCGACGCCGTAGCCGCTGTTGGTGATCGGCAGCAGCACGCGCTGCTCCCGGCTGATCTCCGCGAGCATGTCGACGATCGCCTGCTTGTTGGTCGACGTGGCGGCAAGCGGATCGCGGTCGCAGAGCGGTGCGCCGACCAGGGCGGCGAGCGGGATGATGATGTCGGCCTGCTTCAGCAGCGGCCGCATCACGGCCATCGACCGGACGTCGCCCCTGACCAGCGAAAACGCCTGGTGGTAGCAGCAGGCCGACAGGCTGTCCTGGTCGTACATGAAGTTGTCGACCACGGTGACCGCGAACCCGCGATCGAGCAGGGCCGGGACGAGCGTCGAACCGATGTAGCCGGCGCCGCCGGTGACAAGGACGTTAATCATGTCGTTCGGCGTTCGGCGTTCGACGTTCGTCGGGCCGCGCCGCTTCGTCGAGGACCGCGCGGAGGTGGCGGATCTCGGCCGTCAGATCGCGCGGGTGGTTGCCAACGAAGAAGCCGTGATCGTGCGCCGTGTCGGCGTTCGCGAGGTCGCCGACGACGTCGTAGTCGAAGAACTTCGCCGCCTCGTGGCGCAGGAACGAGCCGCCGGTGATCATGCGAAACCCGATGCCGCCGGCGCGCATCGCGCTCATCACCCGCGCGCGATCGATGCGCCGCGCCGGATTCAGGATGATGGTGAACGAGAACCAGGAGCTGCGGCCGTGCTCGCGCTGGAGGATGAAGCGGTCGTCGCCGCCGAACAGCTGGTTGAACACGCGCCGCGTTGGCGCGGCGGGTTTCGCAGCATGCCGTCGAGCTTCTTCAACTGCTCGAGGCCAATCGCGCCGCACATCTCGAGCGGCCTCACGTTGTAGCCAGGAACGATGAACCGGTAGGCCTCGAAGAAATCGTCGCGTTCGCCGGACGGCGGGCTTCGCAGGGGCACAATCCCTGGCCCAGCCATGGTTGCGGATGGCCCGCGCCAGGTTGGCAATCTCAACCCGGTTCGTGACGAGCAGCCCGCCCTCCATCGTCGAAATGTGGTGCGAGTAGAAGGTGCTGAACGTGCCGACGTCGCCGAAAGTGCCGCACAGACGGCCGCCGAGGCTGGCCCCCATCGACTCGCAGTTGTCCTCGAAGAAGAAGAGGCCGTGCTCGTCGCAGAATCTGCGAATGACATCGAGGGCGGCCGGATTGCCGAGGATGCTGACCGCCATGACCATCCGCGTGCGCGGCGTCAGCGCCTGCTCGAGCTTCGACACGTCGAGATTGAGCGTGTCCAGCTCGACGTCGACGAACCGCAGCTTCAATCCGTACTGCTGCAGCGGGTGGAACGTCGTCGCCCACGAGATCGCTGGAACGATCACCTCGTCGCCGCGCTGCAGCGGCCTGTCGTGGACATGGAACAGGGCCGCGACGCCGACGAGATTCGCGGAGGATCCCGAATTCATCATCACCGCGTGATCGACGCCGAAGCGGGCGGCAAAGGCCTGCTCGAAGCGGCGGACCTCGTCACCCATGGTGAACTGACCGGTCCCCACGACGCGGGCAATCGCGTCGAGCTCTTCCTGGCCCCAGCTGGTGCTTGCGAGCTCGTAGGTCATGCGCGGACGACACGGCGGCGCGCTGCGGCGGCGATCCGCGCCGCGTCCGGATAGATGAACTGCTCGAGCGTGTACCCGGCGGGTGTCGGGATGTCGGGCATGCCGACGCGGACGACCGGCGCCTTCAAGAATGCGAAGCCCTTTTCGGCGGCGAGACAACCGACCTCGGCGCACAACCCGCCCTTCATCCAGGCCGTATCGACGACCAGCAGCCGCCCGGTCTTCTCCAGCGACTCGAGGACGATCTGCTCGTCGAGCGGTTTGACGGATCGCAAATCGATCACTTCCGCGTCGATGCCCTCGGCCGCCAGCGTGCCAGCGGCCTGCATGCCCGAGCTCGATCGCGTGGGAGACGCCGGCGATCGTGACGTCCTTGCCGCGGCGCCGGTACACGCCCTTGCCGATCGGCACGCGGTAGACGCCCTCCGGCACGACACCGTCCTTCTTCATCAACCAGCGGTGCTCGAAGACGCACACCGGGTTGTTGTCGAGGATCGCCGACAAGAGCAGCCCCTTGGCGTCGGCGGGCGTGCTCGGCATCACGATTTTCAACCCCGGAACGCCCATCAGCATCCCGTGAATCGCCTGGGAGTGCTGCGCGCCCGACCCCCAGCCGCGGCCGATCGCCGCCCACACAACGAGCGGCACCGTGGTCGTGCCGTTGTCCATGAAATGGAATTTCGCGGCATGGGTGACCAGCTGGTTGAAGGCGAGCAGCACGAAATCGGGCCGGTTGTGCATGAACACCGGGCGCATGCCGTTCATCGCCGCCCCGGTGGCGACGCCCATCATCCCTTCCTCGGACAGCGGGGTATCGAACACGCGCGACCGCCCGAACCGCGCCTGCAGGCCTTTCGTCGTCCCGAACATCGCCGTCGGATCGTCGACGCCCTGGCCCAGCACGAACACGTGCGGATCGTGCTCGAGCGCCAGCGACAACGCTTCGTTGACCGCCTGCACGTAGCTGACGACGCGTCCCTCGGCCGGATCGGCGCGATCGTAGACGAGCGAATTGACGAGGCCTTCATCCCAGGGCATTGGTTAACTCGAAGCTTGTAATTTGGAATTTGGAATTATGAATTTGGAATGCGTACGAATTCCGAACGAAATTCCAAATTCCAAATTCCTAATTACTGTCAGTCAGCGTAGACATGTCTGTACAGATCAGCCTCGGTCGGGTTCGGGCTGCGCCAGCGCGAACTCGAATGCCTCGGCGATCTCGTGCCGGATCTCCTCTTCCATGGCTGCGATTCCGGCCGGGTCGAGCGCTTTCCGCGACGTCAGGTACTCGCCGAACATGGCGATGGGATCGAACGGCAGCCACGCGGCCGGCTCGGCCTCGTCCCGATAGCCCGTCCGGGTATCGTCTCCCGAGCCGCCGTGCGCGCGGAACCGATAGACTGGCGCCTCGATGAACGATGGGCCGCCGCCAGAACGGGCCCGTTCGACGGCGCCGCTTGACCGCATCGTGCACGGCCAGCACATTCGTTCCGTCCACCTCGACCGACGGCACCTCGTGTGACGCGGCCCACTTGTGGATGACGCGGTTCGGCGGCTGCCGCGTCGCCAGCGGCGACTGCACCGAATAGAAGTTGTTCTCGCAGAAGAAGATGACCGGCACCTGCTTGAGCGCCGCGAAATTCAGGCTCTCGGAAGCAGACGCCCTCCTCCGTCGTCGCGTCGCCGATGAAGACGACGACGACCCGGTCCTCGCCCTTCATCTGAGCGGCGAGGGCGGCGCCGACGCTGATCGGCACGGCGCCTCCGACTATCGCCGACGTGCCGGCCATCCCGACGCGCTTGTCGATCAGGTGCATCGAGCCGCCGCGCGATCCGGCGCAGCCGTTCACGCGGCAGTGCATCTCGCACAGCATGGCCTTCAGGTCGCCGCCCTTCGCGAGATAGGCGCCGTGCGTGCGGTGGCTCGAGTAGACGAGATCCGAAGCCGTCAGCGCCGCGCAGCAGCCGACCGCGGTCGCTTCCTGGCCGATCACCAGGTGGATCGGCGTCTTCATCTGATCCTGGTGGTAGCGGCGCTCGATCTCTTCCTCGATGCGGCGGATGCGCAGCATCGATCGATAGAGGTCGGCGAGGTGCCGCGGCTCGCGCGTGGCGCCGTATCGGGCGAATCCGCCGGCGCCCTCGCCCTTGTATGGGTACCGGATCACGCGGTCACAACCCGTCCGGCTGGTACAGCGCGATGCGGCACCCGGACATGTCGAACTTGAAGGGAACGGTGATGAGATTGCGAAGTGCGTCTGCGACGCGCGCGCGGTCCTCGGGACGGACGAACAGCAGCACGAACCCGCCGCCGCCCGCGCCGAGCAGCTTGCCGCCGATCGCCCCGGCGCGCCTGGCGGTCTCGTACAACGCGTCCACCTCCGAGTTTGAGACGCGGTCCGACAGCCGGCGCTTGAGCATCCACGATTCGTTCAAGCAGCCGGCCGAACTCGACGATGTCGGCGGTTGGCGACGCCAGCAGCTCCATGGCGCGATCGACCATCTCCTGCATCGCCTTCAGCTCGCCCGTCCTGTGCCTCAGGTTGTCGATTACGGTCTGCGCCACGACCGGCGCGAGCCGCGAGATGCCGGTGAACACGAGCATCAGGTGATCCTGCAGCGCCGCCAGCCGTTCGCGCGGCAGGATCATCGGCTCCACCTCGTAGGTGCCGTCCGGGCGGAAACGGATGTGGTTGAAGCCGCCGAACGCCGCCGAGATCTGGTCCTGGAGCCCGACCGGCTCGCGCAGCATGCACTGCTCGACGTGAATCGCCTCGCTCGCCAGCGCTTCCTTCGAGGTATGCCGGCCGCGCAGCGCGTGCACCGCATGCAGCAGCCCGACCGTGAACGCCGAGCTCGAACCGAGACCAGAACGCGCCGGCAGGTCGCCGTCGTGGTGGATCTCGAGGCCCTTGCTCGACCTCGAGCCGCTGCAGCACGGCGCGCACCGCCGGATGCGTGATCTCGGCGACTTCCTTGACGTTCTCGACGATCGAATAGACGACGCGGAACCGGTGATCGAAGAACGGAGGCAGCTCGCGGACGCTGATGTAGCAGTACTTGTCGATCGTCGTCGCCAGCACGGCGCCGCCGTGCTCGTGGAACCAGTCGGGGTAGTCCGTGCCTCCGCCGAAAAACGACACCCGGAACGGGGTGCGGCTGATGATCATCGCGAAATGTAGGGAATATCATAGACGGTCAGCGACCGGTTTCGAACCGCGACCGGCAATTTCAGATCCCAGTCGCCCGGCGTGAGCACCTGCCGCACGCCGAACCTGTTCGCCACCTCGTCCCATCGCTCCGGCGAGTAGCTCTGCCACACCGCCTTCGTGAACTCAGGCGGCACCGTCCCGCGGTAGCGCGCTTCCTCGGGCGGGTTCAGCAGATCGACGCCGTAAACCTCGCGAAGAATGCGATCCATCTCGGGCGCCGATTCGATCGCATACGGCAGCGCGTCGAGACCGCCGCCGTCCAGGAGGACAGGGCGACGGGTCCGCAGCTGAATCAAGTGCAGATCGCCGCCAGTCAGCAGCAGACCGCGACCTTCCGACAGCATGCGAAAGAGCACGTCGCTCGTCCGATCCGCCATATCGAACCCGCGAGGCCGATCGAGGTTCCACGCGAGAACCGCCGTCCATGCCAGCAGGGCAACGGTCGCCATGTAACCGGCGCGCGCGACAACCGGCCGATCGCCGCGGCGCCGGGCCGACGACACGACCAGCGCCACCAACGCCCCGATCAGCACGACGTTCGTGGCATTCGGCCGCATGGCGGCTGGCACGCCGGGGAGCGCGCGGTGATCGCCCTCGAACGTCCACAGCCCGCTGCGGTTGCCGACGACGAGCGCGAAGCAGAAGAGCAGCAGGAGGAGGCTGGCACTCCAGCTCCGCCGCCCGGCGCCGAAGAGTCCGATGAGCAGAGCGGCAACCATCAGCATGTTCAGGTTGAGGACCCGCCCTGGCATGGCGATCAGGAGCGCTGGCGGCATGCGATCCGGTGGAATCCAGGAAATGAGCGCGAGCGCAAGGCTCAGCGTCGCCGTGACGGCGACGAACCGCATCAGCAGTCGAGCCGGGCCGGCAAGCTCGTACGGCCGTCGAATCAAGAAGAAGAGGCTGATCACCAGCGCCGCGGCATTCACGCGCACGGCGGCGGCCTCGAGGCTCACCGGCTGCCTGTGGATGTCCCAGAACGACACGAACGCAGCAAGGTATTTCGACGTTGTCGAGGGATCGACGTCGGGCACGTCGCTGACGAACAGCAGCTGGAACGCGAGGCTCGCCAGCGTGACGCCGCAGCCGGCGAGAAATGCCGGCAGCGCTGGACGAAGGTCGCTTGACAGGCTGCGCCAGTCGGACACGAACACGATCGCGGCGACGAGAATCAGCCACGCCCCGAGCGACGGATGGACGGCGGGCGCCAGGCCGAGGAGAAACAGTCCGGTCCGGTACCAGCCGCAGCCGAGGAAGCCCACCACGAGCGCGCAGAACGACAGCGCCATGACGCCGTAGGTGTGCGACGTACCGACGAGCCAGATCGGGTAGATGGCGTTGGCTTCTGCGACGCGAGTGAAGAAGATGAAAGCCGAAGCACCTGCCGCGATCAGCACGTCACCGGACAGCGCATACGCAATCAGCGACAGCGCCTGAAAGCTCACGACCCCCAGCACACCGCTGACGGCGACCGACAGCGTCCGTTCCGACACCCCGGCGGCCAGCAGAACAGCAAGGACCTGGTGAAGAATCGTCCAGAGCTTCGTGTGGTAGACATAGAACGGGTTGCCGGCGGGATATTCGACCAGCCGGGCGACTACCTGGGCCGACTCAACAGCGACCTGCCAGTCGGCGAAGGCGCCCGCGCCGACATGCCATCCCAGCGCTCCGCTGAGGATCAGCACGCAGGCGACCGGCCAGCGTGAAATGATAGGGATTTCCGTGGCCCCGGATCCTACTCTGAAACGGCGGCTCAAACTGGTCGGCGCAGCCGTGTTAAGGTAGCGCCCCATGCTGGCACGATCCGCCGTCCTTGGCGCCCTGCTCGCAGTGGCGATCGCATCCACGGGAGCACAGGGCCGCCCGACGATCACCGCCTTGTCCACCGACGCGAGCCTCGTCACCGGCGGCGACGTGCTCGTCAAGGTGGCGTTCGGCTCCGCGATGACCGCTGACAGCCTGAAGGTGTCGGTGGCCGGCCGCGACGTGTCGAGCGCCTTCCAGCCTGCGGCTGAGCCCGGCGCGTTCATCGGGCTCGTCACCGGCCTCGCGAACGGAAAGAACGTCATCGACGCGGGGACGAAGTCCGGGACGCCGCGCGCGACGCTCGAGGTCGTCAACTACCCCATCACCGGACCGGTGATCTCGGGTCCCTGGCAGCAGCCGTTCATCTGCCAGACGAATGAGTTCACGCTTCCCGATGGATCGAAGCTCGGTCCGCCGCTCGATGCCAACTGCTCGTCGCGGACCGTCGTCCAGCACGTCTATCGATCGACGTCGGATCCGAAAACGCTGAAGCCGCTGCCGGAGGGCGGTTCGCTGCCGGCGCGACGTCGCGAAGACGACGACCTCTGAAGGGCGAACGGTCAACTTCATCGTGCGCGTCGAAACGGGCACGATGAACCGCGGGATCTATCAGAATGCCGTCCTGCACGATCCGACGAGCGATCCGCCGCCCTCGCCGTTCTCGCCGCCGAAGAGCTGGAACCGGCGGCTCATCGCGCAGCACGGGTCGGGCTGCCCATCGGGCTGGTACATCCAGGGCGGGCGCCTCGGCGTCAACATCCTGGACAACCCGCAGTTGGCGGAAGGTTACGCGCTATTCATCAACACGCTGAATCACCCCACCAACAGCTGCAACGCGTTCGTCGCCGCCGAAACGACGATGATGGGCAAGGAGCGGTTCATCGAGACGTTCGGCGTGCCGTTCTACACGATCAGCACGGGCGGTTCGGGCGGGGCGTACACGAGCCTGCAAGTGGCCGACGCCTTCCCGGGCTTGATCGACGGCGTCAGCATCAGGGCCACCTTCCCGGATGCGCTGTCGATCGCACTGGCCGGCATGGACGCCCGGCTGCTGATGCACTACTTCACCGTGACGAATCCGACGGGGTTCACCGAGCCGCAGCAGGTCGCGGTGAGCGGTTACGAGGGGCTGAAGGCGTTCCTCGATGCGGCGAATCAGGCGCAGCGCACCGACCCGGTGCCCGATCGCGCCGATCTCGCCGGCTACCAATCGGCGCGATGGAACGCGGCGGTGCCGGTGGCGAAGCGTTATCACCCGGCCAGCAACCCGAAGGGGGCACGGCCGACGATTTTCGACGCCGCGAAAAATGTCTACGGCGTCGATCCCGCGACCGGCTTCGCGCTCAGGCCGTTCGACAACGTCGGCGTGCAGTACGGCCTGAACGCGCTCAAGGCCGGAACGATCACCGTCGCGCAGTTCCTCGATCTGAACGAGCGGATCGGCGGCGTGGATCACGACTCGAACTACGTCGCGCGGAGGACTGCCGGTGACGAGAGCGCGATCAAGCGCGCCTACCAGGCCGGCCTGACGCTCAGCGGCGGCGGCGGCCTTGCCTCGATTCCGATCTTCGACAACGCCACGTCTACCGAAACCGGCCGCTACCACTACGGCTGGTTCCATTTCGCGCTGCGCGAGCGGCTCCGGCAGGTGAACGGCAGCGCCGACAACATGGTGATGTGGCGGAGCGTCTCGGGATCCGACGCCGAACAGCTCTTCACGAGCTGGATGGAGGCCTACACGTCCGATTCGTCGGCCGACCCCCAGCGCGTCAAGGTGGTTCGCGCCAGGCCGAAAGCGGGCGTCGAGGGCTGCTATGACCGAGCGACACCGCCGGTGTTCATCGCCGAGGCGCTCGTGTTCAGCAGCAAGCCGGTGTCGAAGTGCAGCGGGCTGTATCCCGTCTACTCCAACGTTCGTCATGAGTCGGGCGGCCCGCTGGCGGCCAACATCCTGAAGTGTCAACTCAAGCCGGTCGACGCGCGGGACTACCCCGCGTCGATGTCGTCCGCGGATCTGGCGCGCCTCAAGACGATCTTCCCGAACGGCATCTGCGACTGGTCCAGGCCGGGCGTGAACCACGTGCCGGTCACCCCCTGGGCGTCGCTTGGTCCAAGTCCGAAGAACCTCATCGCCGCGGCGACGGCGCGGCCCTAACCGTCGTTATTGAGAACACCTTACTTGGAGAACACCCTTACTTGGAGAACACCATGAGTGCATCGCAGTTCACGCGTCGATCGATGATGACGCTGCTCTTGTCGGCGGCGGTGGCGACCACCGCGTTCGGACAGACGCAGACCCAAACCAAGCCGTTCGAGCCGCAGGTCGGTCAGCCCGGCAAGGACGTCGTCTGGGTGCCGACCTCGCAGGCACTCGTCGACAAGATGCTCGACCTCGCGAAGGTGGGGCCGAACGACACCGTCTACGACCTCGGGTCGGGCGACGGCCGGACCGTGATCACCGCCGCCAAGCGCGGCGCGCGCGCGTTCGGCATCGAGTACAACCCGGACATGGTCGAGCTGTCGAAGAAGAACGCCAAGGAGGCGGGCGTCAGCGAGGATCGCGCGACGTTCATGAAGGCCGACCTCTTCGAGACGGATTTCTCGAAAGCGACCGTCATCACCATGTTCCTGCTCCCCGACATCAACCTGCGCCTGCGGCCGAAGATCCTCGACATGCGGCCGGGCACCAGGATCGTGTCGAACACCTTCACGATGGGCGAGTGGGAGGCCGACGTCACCGAGACGGTCACCGAGGGCTGCACCACCTGGTGCACCGCCCTGCACTGGATCGTCCCGGCCAAGGTCGAGGGCACGTGGAAGATGGCGCAGGGCGGTGAGCTGGCGCTGACACAGACCTTCCAGAAGGTGTCGGGCACGCTGCGGAACGGCACGAACACCGTCCCGATCACCGAGGGCAAGCTGCGTGGCGAAGAGATCACGTTCAAGGCCGGCCCGACCACGTATACGGGCCGGGTGAGCGGCAATTCGATCAAGGGCACGTCGCCGAACGGCTGGGCCGCGACGAAGTAGCGTCCGGCTTTAGCCGGACGTCAGCGACAGCTCCGCTGGTCGACGACGTCAAGCGACCGGATCTGGAACAGCCTCGCGCCGTCATGGATCGACCGTGGCGGCGCGGCCTGCTCCTGCCCGCGCACGGCCAGCCGCCGGCCGACGTGCGCCGTCAGTCCGATGCGGGTGCTCATCAGCGTCGACGGCCTGGTTCGACCGGCCGAGGGGGTTCATATGAGGAGAGATGCGGTGAAGGCGGCGTTCGTCGCCGCCGTGCTCGCGGCGACGTTCGCACACCTCGCGGCCCAGCCGCCGGCGCAGCAGGGCCAGGGACAGGGCCGCGGCGCCGGCGACGGACGCGGCGCGGCGCAGGCGCAGGCGCCGGCCGAACCCGTCCTGTCTCCGGGGCCGTCAGCCGCCCGCTTTCCCCGCAACGCCGCCGAGTTCGATCAGATGTTCCAGCAGGTGAAGAACTGGGGGCGGTGGGGCCCCGACGATCAGCTCGGCGCGGCAAACCTGATCACCGAAGCCAAGCGGCGGCAGGCGGCGGACCTCGTGAAGCAGGGCGTCAGCGTCTCGCTCGCGCACAATCCGCTGACCGAGAGCGCGGTCGACAATCCCCAGCCGTTCGAGCACACGATGAACCGCGGCTTCACCACGGACACCTATCGCGTGTCGTACCACGGCTACGCGCATAGCCACATCGACGCGCTCTGTCACATCCTCTACCAGAAACAGACCTACAACGGCTACTCGACCGCAGACATCAACACCGAGAAGGGCTGCACGAAGCTCGGGATCGATCGGTTGAAGAATGGGATCGTGACGCGCGGCATCCTGATCGACATCCCGCGGCTGCGGAACGTGCAACTACCTGGAGCCGGGCACGCCGGTGTTCACGGAGGATCTGGAAGCCTGGGAGAAGAAAGCGCGCGTGAAGGTGTCGCCGGGCGACGCGATCTTCCTGCGCACCGGCCGCTGGGCGCGCCGGGCGTCGCTGGGGCCCTGGGCGGTCGCGAGAAACGCCGCCGGGTACCATGCGTCGATCGCTCCATGGCTCAAGGAGCGCGGCGTCTCGTTCATTGGCAGCGACGTCGCACAGGACGTGGTGCCGTCGCTCGTGGAGGGTATCGGCCTGCCGATCCACACGCTGGCCATCACGGCGCTCGGCATCGACATCCTGGACAACCAGGATCTCGAGGCCGTCGCCGACCTCGCCGCGAAGCTCAATCGGTGGGAGTTTATGGTGACGATCGCGCCGGTACCCGTGACCGGCGGTACCGGCTTCCCCGTCAACGCGCTGGCGATCTTCTAAGGCTTAGTGCGCGCCGCCCTCGGCCTTCCTCTTCTGGCGAATCTTGATCCACGCGAAGGCGATGCCGACGATCGCGACGAAACCAATTGCCGTGAACATGAATGGCTCCTTACTGAATCGTGTTCCGGCAGTCTAGGGCAACGGATGTGCCCGATGGCGTGCGCTGCCGCTGAGCGAAGCGGCGCGCACGTCCGTGCAACCCCCCTCGGCGTCCGATCACGGATCTGGGCTTCGCCCTCAAAATCGTCAGCGGGCGCCCCTTAATAGCTGGCCGTGCACTCCCCGTCGTCCTGCTCGGGCCTCGAGGTGAATCCCGGGAGCGAGACCTCCGTGTACTCGTGGCGGGTGTGGACCCCCCGCAGCTTGCCGCCCGGCAGAGGCCCCTTCGCCGACGCGAATACCGTCGTCAGGTAGAGGGCGCCGCCTGTATCGATGTGCAGGAAATGGATCGTCGAGCCGGTCAGCCGGACGATGATGTGGAGGGGACCGAACTGCCCAATCGTGTCCGCCGTGCCGCCGCCGACGTCGATGTTGTCGAAAGCGACCGTCAGCTTGGCGGGCTTGATTTCGGCTTTGGGCACGCCGTCCGCCCAGGTGCCGGTCGCCTGGAGGGCAAACGAGCACTGGAGTTTCTTCAGGTTCGCCAGGGACTCCTGGGCCTGGAGCGCGAGTCCGAACGCCGCCACGAACACTGCAATCATGCGCTCATTCTATCCAGTCCGACCCGCCACGCAACGCGTGGTACCCTCGAAAGATGTCTCACGTGACGCCGCCGCTGCCTGTGAGCCGGCGCCGCCGCCAGGCGATCACGGCCGGCCTGCTGCTCGGGATGAGCCTCGGCGCGCTCGAGGCCACCGTGGTCGGGACCGCGATGCCGACCGTCATTGCCACGCTCGGCGGCCTCGCGCACTACAGCTGGGTGTTTTCCGCATACCTGCTGACGTCGACGGCGTCGGTGCCGATCTGGGGGCGGCTGTCTGATCTGTACGGCCGCCGCCGGCTGTATCTCGCCGGCATCGCCGTCTTCGTCGCGGGATCCGCCCTGTCCGGCGCCGCGACGTCGATGACGCAGCTGATCGTGTTTCGCGCGATCCAGGGATTGGGTGCCGGCGCCGTCATCCCGCTCAGCATGACGATCATCGGCGAACTGTACGCGCTCGAAGAGCGCGCACGCACCCAGGCGTTGTTCAGCGGCGTCTGGGGCGTCGCGTCGATTGCCGGCCCGCTGGTGGGCGGCTATATCACCGACGCGTTGTCGTGGCGCTGGGTGTTCTACCTGAATCTGCCACTCGGTGTCCTGGCGGCAACCGTGATCGCCATCGCGTTTCCACCGGGCTCGCGCACCTCCGGGGCGAAGGTGGACTGGCTTGGCGCCGCGCTGCTGTTCGGCGGCGTCACCTGCCTGCTGGTGGCGGTGGGCGGCGCGACCTCGGTCGTGCTCCCTTGGCTGGCCGCGACGGTCGTGCTGCTGGCGGCGCTCGTCGTCGTCGAACGCCGGGCCAGTGATCCCATTCTGCCGCTCGATCTGTTTGGGCACAAAGTCGTGTCGTATTCGCTCGTCGTGGTGTTCATGACCGGCATGGCGATGTTCGGCGCCATCGCCTTCGTCCCGCTGTTCGTGCAGGGCGTGCTCGGCGGCACGGCGACGCAGGCCGGGCAGGTGCTGACGCCGCTGTTTCTCGGCTGGGTGGTGACGTCGGTCGTCAGCGCGCGCCTCACGGTTCGCATCGGCTACCGGCCGGTGGCGGTCGCCGGCGTGGCGCTCTTGACGGCGAGCTTCGTGGTGCTCGCCATGCTCGATACCGAGGTCACGCTGTTCGCGCTCTTCGGCGCCGTCTTCGTCCTGGGTTGCGGCATGGGCTTGTCGATGCTTTCGCTGCTGCTGGCCGTCCAGCATGGCGTCGATCGATCGCGTCTGGGCATCGCGACCTCGCTGAACCAGTTCTCCCGCAGCGTCGGGGCGGTCGGTCGGCGTTGCGGCAATGGGCGCGATGCTCTCGCGCAGCCTGACCGGGTTCGACATGCCAGGAGGGGTCGAGGCGATGTCGGCGGGCGCACTTCGCCTCGAGGGCGCGGCCAGGCTCCAGTTCGCGCATGCGTTGAGCCGCGTGTTTGCCGTGGGCGGCGTCATGTCGGCCGTCGGATTGGTCGTGTCGTTCTTCCTGCCGCCGGTGGACTTCTCGCGCGGCGTGCCATCAGGCGCGGGCGAACAGCTGCTCGCCGCCGAGATGACGAGCCTCGAGTCGGAGAGCGAGCCCGACTGCGTGGCCGAAGGGGTTACGGCCGGAAAAGGCGATTGAACTTGACGACGAACGCGCGATTGCGAAGGGCCGTGACGCCGCTCGGCGGCTCGCTGTCGTAGTCGTCGGTGTAGACGACGAACAGCTCGCTGCCCGGCAGGTATTCCCAGCGCAACCGCAGGTTGCTGCCGACCGATCGCGCGGTCGAGTTGTACTGCACGATGCCGCTGACGAACATGCGCGGCGTCACCGTGTAGGTCGCGCGCCTGCGGACGACCGATGGCCGTGAACGCCGCCGGCCGGCAGGTCGACCTGGTTCATCGAGCAGGCTCGGCTCGAGCGAGACCTGCGGCGTCACCTGCACGCGCGCGGTGTTGACCGCGATCGATCGCCGCGTCGCCGTCGTAGAACGACCCCTGTTCGTAGACGACCTCGCCCGAGACACCGGCGCTGCTGGCCGCCGGTGTAGCGAGAGCTGCAGCGTGTGGAAGTCGTAGGCGCCAACCGGAATGATGACGCCTGGCACAATCGCGAACGGGCGCACCAGCCGCTCGAAGCTGTCGGTGTACGACGACGCTCGCGACGTCGCTGTTGGTGAACTCGGTCTGAAACGTGCCGGCTTGCTCGCGCGTGTCGAGCCGGTTCGCGTTGTTGGTCAGGTAGTTCAGGCTGCCCTGCGAAGGTCAGCTTGCGCACCGGCCCGAGCGCCGTCGGCCGCGGGCTGAAGCGCGCCAGCCCGAAATTGCGGCGCATGTCGGTGCGGCGCACGAAGCCGATCTCGGGCAGGAAGTTCGGCTCGACGACGAGGCGCTCGACCTGCAGGCCGTATCGATCGGCGTTGTAGTCGAAGAAGCCGCGATAGCTGAGGTCGTCGCCGCTGCTGCCCTCCGAGCTCGTCGTCGCGCGAGGTAGGCGTCGATCCGGACGTTCTGGTAGAACGCCGAACGCCGCGTCGAGCGCCGTAGCCCTCGTTCGATCCCGGTACGCCCGGGCGTGGCCGTGCGGTGCGTGAACATCCCGCCGATGCTGCTGCGCCGCAGGATGTCGCGCTTGGCGCGAAGCACCGTGAAGTTCGCGGCGTCGATCGATCCGCCGTCGCGTCGTCGCCGGTCTGCACGTTGAGGGCGCCGAAGGTGAACGTCGCCGGCCTTGCCGGTCAGCGCGCCCGCCGGCGCGCAGCGGAATCGTCGCGGGCGTCGTCGAGGCCGATGCGGCGGCTGAAGAACAGGTACGGCGTGTCGCCGGACCCCGCGGCGAGCCCGGCGCTGGCGCGGCCGGCGAACGCGAACATGCCGAGGCCCTCGAGAAAGAAGTCGCGCTTCTCGGGGAAGAACAGGTTGAAGCGCGTCAGGTTGACCTGCTGCTCGTCGACCTCGACCTGCGCGAAGTCGGTGTTGATCGTGAGGTCGGCGGTGACGTTCTGCGTCACGCCGTACTTGAGGTCGCCGCCGACGCGCGCCGTGCGATCGTCGTTCGACGAGCGGCGTCGACGCGTGTCGGTCGGTCGTCACGCCGCCGAGCGCGTACGGCTTGAGCTCGAGGTTGCGTGCTGCCCGACGGCACCTGCAGGCCGACCAGCGTGCCCGCCGACGACACCTTCAGGATGCCGCGAAACGTCGTCAGCGCGCGCGGCACCTGCGTCGAGGTACGACCACTCGTTCTTCCAGCGGACGACGCGGCGCAGGTTGATGCCCCAGGTCTGGTCGCGCGCCGGGCTGGTAGCGCAGCGACTTGAACGGGATCGCCATCTCGATCGTCCAGCCGCCGTCGAAGCGTCGCGGTCTTCACGTCCCACACCGTGTTCCAGTCGGCGTTCGGCGGACCCTCGTCGGTGATCTGGCTGTCGGCGAGGCCGCCGATCGGGTTGGCGTAGAAGAGATAGCCGTTGCGGCGATCGTGGAACGTGTCGAACAGCACGCCGAAGGTGTCGTTCTGGCGCAGCTGGCTGGTGTCGCGCCGCATCTCGTTGGCCACGCGCCGGTCCGGCTGCGTGTCCCAGCACCGCGCCGCCACGTAGACGTGGTCGTCGTCGAAGAACACCCACGCTTCGGTCTGCTCGGTCGCCGGCTGGCCCTCGTCGGGCTCCTGCTGGACGAAGTCGCTGATCGGCGGGGTCGTCGGGTAGATCTCCTCGTCGAGCCGGCCGTCGACGCGGATGCCGTCAGGCAACGTGAATGGCGCGAACCGTCACGCCGCCGCTGCCGTCGCGGGAAACGGCCGCGTCGCCCTGCTGGGCCGCCGCAGACGGCGGCGGACGGCCGCGACGGCGGCGACCGCCAGCAGCGCGGCGGCAAGACGGCGGCGGCGACATGGGCGGCGATCCTATCCGCGAGTTACTTGCATTTTGCAAGTGACTGGTCGGCGGCGCGGCCGCCTGCTACACTGGCGGCGTGACCGCACCTCTTCGAGGCCGGCGCGCGCGCCGTTCGCGCTGCCCGATCGCCTGCACGCTCGACGTGCTCGGCGATCGCTGGTCGCTGCTGGTCGTCCGCGACCTGGTGCGCGGCAAGCGCCGCTTCGCCGATTTCCTCGAGTCGTCGGAGGGGATTCCGACCAACATCCTCGCGGACCGGCTCAAACACCTGCAGAGCGCCGGCATCGTCGCCGCGCATCGCTACAGCGAGCAGCCGCCCCGGATGGAATACGTGCTGACACCCAAGGGCGAAGATCTCCGGCCGCTGGTGAGGGAGATGGTGGACTGGGGCGTCCGGCACGCCGGCGGCAGGATGCCCCCGCCGGTGTCACAAGAGTAGAAGCTATCTCAAAAACCAGCTGACCTGCGTCGCGAGCGAGCGAGCCACACGAACGGCCTGTCCACCGTAGCTTTAGCGGAGCGACCCGCACGCGCCTCTCTAGGCGCGACACATCGCGTCAGAAACTGGGAGTGGGCGCGCTCGGATGCTCTCCTACGATGATGGGGCATCCGGGAACCGAGACCGACCCACCACTGGTGCTGTGTAGACGTGCCCGTAGCGGAGCGTGGTCCGGGGATTCGGCGGTCGCATCATTGGTGACACGCGCGGTCGCACGCGCGTGATCCCGTTTGGGAGACTGCCTCCGTACCGCCACCCTGTTCCCGGATGTTCCGTTCAGTATGGAGGAGCATCTGATGAAGCGCAATCGTCGCCGCACCACCGGCCGCCGCCGCGTCTCACCGACCGTGCTCGCCCGCATCAATCCCGACGTGGCGGGGATCGACTGCGGGGCGGCCACGCATTACGTCGCCGTGCCACCGGATCGCGATGCCCAGCCGGTGCAACACTTCACGCACGTTCACCGCCGATTTGATCCGACTCGCCGACTGGCTGACGGCCTGTCGCGTGACGAGCGTGGCCATGGAAGCCACCGGGGTGGTACTGGATTCCGGTCTACGAGATCCTGGAGGCGCGCGGCTTCGAGGTGCTGCTCGTCAATGCGCGGCATCTCAAGAATGTGCCGGGGCGGAAGAGCGATGTCTCCGACTGCGAGTGGATTCGTGACCTGCACAGCGTCGGCCTGCTGCGGGCGAGTTTTCGGCCGACGGCGGAGATCGTCGCGCTGCGGGCGTATCTGCGTCATCGCCAGACGCCTGCTCGAGACGTGCAGCACTGCACGTCCAGCGCATGCAGAAAGCGCTTGGTGCAGATGAATCTGCAATTGCCGCTCGTCGTCAGCGATATCACCGGCGTGACCGGGCTGCGCATTCTGCGCGACATCGTCGCCGGTCACCGCGACCCGGAGCAGCTGGCCGCGCATCGCGATCATCGCTGTCACGCGTCGCACGCCGAGATCGTCGCGGCGCTCACCGGGCACTACCGGCCCGAGCACCTCTTCGTCCTGCAGCAAAACCTCGCGCTCTTCGACGCGTGCCAGACGCAACTGACGGCCTGCGACGTCGCCATCGAGACGCACGTCCACGCGCTGGCGGCGCAGGTCGCCGCGCCGGCCACGCGCGGTGCCCGCGCCGCGCGTCACGAAGAAGCCGCGCGACAACGCGCCCCGCTTCGACATCCGCACGCCGCTCCATCAGCTCACCGGCGGCGTCGACCTGACCCAGATCGACGGCATTGCCCCCTACACGGCGCTGCGGCTCGTCGCTGAAATCGGCACCGACATGACGCGCTGGCCCACCGAGAAACACTTCACCTCGTGGCTCACGCTCGCCCCCAAGAACAAGATCTCCGGGGGCCGGCTCCTCAGCTCCCGGACGCAACCCTCGGCCAATCGCGCCGCCGCCATCCTGCGCATGGCGGCCATGAGTCTCGGGCGCACCGACACGGCCCTCGGCGCCTTCTATCGGCGACTCGCCGCCCGCATCGGCAAACCCCAAGCCCTGACCGCCACCGCCCGCAAGCTCGCCATCCTCGTGTATCGCGCGCTCAAAGGCGAGCTCACCTACCATGACCCGGGCGCGGACGGCTACGCCCAGCAGCAGCGCACACGGACCTTGCGCCGCATCCGACAACGCGCCGCCACCTTGGGCTTTGATCTCGTCAATCGCGAAACCGGCGAACTGCTACATGCCGTTCCTGCCTAATAACGGTGGTAGTTTCTTGGGAGGTGGAAGCGCGCC
>CAVREM010000011.1:0-10372 GCA_963720005.1 uncultured Acidobacteriota bacterium
CAGGCTCTTTTCCATAAAACCAGACAGGAAGTAGGAGGACTGCCGCAGGCGGTGGTTCAATCAGGCGCCCTGGTCTCCGCGAATGGCGGCAAGGGCGAGATACGCGACCGCGTGGGTGGACAGCAACTCGCCGGGGCTCGCGACCAGCCGTTGCAGAATCTCCACCGCCTCCCCTGTCCGCCCAGCCCGTTGAGCGCGAACGCCTTGCGCACCAGGAGCATCCCCAGCGTGTACGGGTCGGGGCACGCGCCCAGCCCTTGTTCGGTCGCGGCCAGGCATTCGGCCGGATCGGCGAGAAATTGGCATGCGCCTCCCACGCCGGGGGCATGCGATGGAAACTGCTGAACGAGCTGCTCGAGGATGGGTTGCCTCTCTTCGCGCGGCATGTGTTCCAGCATGGCAAACGACGCGTACAACCCGGGCGGAAATCCGCCGGCCGCTTCGCGTGCCAGCATGTCCGCAGCCTGCGCGGCGACGAAGAACCCGCGCGGTGACCGTTCGAGGGTCCTGCGGTAGTCGGCGAGCGCGGCGACGAGTTCTGCTCGAGCAGGTGGGTGAACGCCCGGTCGTACACCGGATACGCCACGTCGGGTCGAGCGAGGCTGACTGCGTGAACAGAGTTATGGCGGCAGCGTGGTCGCCCTTTTCTCCCGCCGCTCGTCCTTCCTGAGCGTCGCACCGCGTCGGCGAAACCAGTTGGAGAGTCCCATGGGTTGCTTATTCTAGCGATGCGCCGTCGCTTCTCTTCGTCTGGAAATGATGAGCCTGCAGGGTGTGGCGGAACGATACGATGCTATAACGAGCCCGGGCTCGCGAATAGAGTCACGCTCTTCTAGGAGCTCGGTTCTATGGACCGACTCCATACTGTGTTCAACCTCAAAACGCCCGTAACATTTCCGGAGTGAGCCATGGATCTTCGACTGCGAGGAAAAGCTGCTGTCGTGACCGGCGGCAGCCGCGGCATCGGCCGCGCGATTGCGCTGCGGCTGGCAGACGAGGGTGCGGGAGTGGCCATCTGCGCGCGTGGTGAGCCGGCGCTGCGCGAAGTCGAAGCAGACCTGCGGAAACGGTCCGTCCCGGTCTATGCGGCAGCGTGCGACGTTGCGGATGCCCCGGCACTCGAGGCGTTCCTCGACGCCTCGCGCGCCAGCCTCGGAGGTGTCGACATTCTCGTCAACAACCCGAGCGGCTTCACGTTCGCCGACGACGAGGCCGCGTGGGCGTCGACGTTGAACGTCGATCTCCTGGCGGCTGTGCGGACGAGCCGCAAGGTGGCGCCATGGATGGCCGCTGCCGGAGGCGGCGCGATCGTTCACATCTCCTCGATTGCCGGCCTGGAGGCCGGCTTCCCTGCGGCTTACTGCGCGACCAAGGCCGCCCTGGTCAGCCACGCCAAGTCGCTCGCCGTGGCGCTGGGCCCGCAGAAAATCAGGGCCGACACCGTCGCGCCAGGCTCGATCGAGTTCCCGGGCGGCCTGTGGGAGGAGGCGAAACACCACAATCCGGACTTCTACACCGCGGTGCTCAAGGGGATTCCCGGGGGCCGGATGGGAACGCCCGAGGAGGTCGCAGACGTAGTCGCGTTCCTGGTTTCCGAGCGGGCCAGCTGGGTCACGGGCGCCCGCATCGTTGTCGACGGCGCGCAGCACAAGGCCAACTGTAACTGACACCGGGACCATGAGGGAGTTCACCGCCGGTTCAACGAAGGCGGGCTGGCTGAGAACGCAGTAACGAGGTCACACGGGTGTCGGACGACGGTCAGACGAGGGCAAGCGGGGGCTGGCCACGAACGCGAGCACGGCGATGCCCCGTCCTCAGCGCAGGAGCGCGGCGAAACGGCTCTTCGTCTTCGCGAATCCTTCGAGCATCCACAGGTTGGTCGTGAACGTCCCGCTGCCGTAGACGAAGCTCTTGCCGTCGGGCGACAGGCTGAAGCGGATCGACGGGCTCAGGTTGCTGCCGGGTGTGAATCCATCGGCGAGCGTCCCGATCACTCTTTCCGCACCCGTCGCGATCTCGATGGAGTACCTGAATCAGGGCATGGATCGTCTGTCCGTTCATCGCGTCCTGGGGCACCTGAAACGCGTAGACGAGCCCCTCCGTCGTGACCTCGTTCGAGTGGAGCAGAAACCTGACCAGCGAGTTCGAGTCGTCCAGCTCCGGGTCGGTCGTGACAATCGTCCGGGGCGGTGTCTGCGTGGTGCTCGTCTGCGACGAGAGCGAACTGACGAATCCAAGGCAGATGATGACGAGCGGAAGGATGCGCCGAAGGCGTCCGAGCGGGCAGTGGCTCATGGCGCTGTCAGCATGAGCCGGCCTCCGCACCAAGAGCAACATTTGCATTTCGTGCACGACGAGGTCGCGGGCGAACGGTTCTCAGCCCTCACATCAGCGCACGCGCGAACCAGACGAGCGGTGTCGCCGTGACGACGGAGACCGCGCTCACCGTGGCAAGACCGAGCGCTGAAAACGGCGCGACCCGGAAGAGTCCCAGCCACTCGGCCGCGAGGGACGTGTCGCGCGCGTCGAGCCACGCGGATACGCGTGCGTCGATGCGC
Organism: uncultured Acidobacteriota bacterium; assembly: GCA_963720005.1. Lineage (GTDB taxonomy): Bacteria > Acidobacteriota > Vicinamibacteria > Vicinamibacterales > CAVVIG01 > CAVREM01. The sequence continues at coordinate 2,559 of CAVREM010000011.1, forward strand.
CGGAGCTGCAGGCCGCTCGGTTCGAGTGCCGTCCAGGCGTCCACGAGCTCTTCGTCGTTCATGACATTCCTCCATCGGGACTCAACAATGCTTCGATGCGCGCGCCGAGGCGCGTGCGCGCGCGTTCGAGAATCTTGCGGACGGTCGCCGGCTCGATGCCGAGGGTGGCCGCGATTTCGCTCGCGTTGAGCTCGGCGCCGTAGCGCAGGCTGACGATCTCGCGGTCGCGCCCCGGCAGTTCGCCGAGCGCGATGAGCAGCGCGCGCCGCTGCCGCGCGCGGTCGAGCACGTCTGCCGGATCGGCGGTATCGGCGGCCATCTCGGGCAGGTCACCGGTGGCGGTCAGCTCGGGACGCCTGCGGCGAAACCGCCGGCGCACCGTGTTGACGGCTATGGTCGTGACCCAGGCCGCGAAACGCGCGTCGGCACGAGGCGTGTACGGCTCGAGCGACGTCAGCACCGTCAGCAGCGCGTCCTGGGTCACGTCCTCGGCATCAGCGTCGGAGCGCAGCATTCCGCGCACCGTGCGAAACACCCGATCGACGTGCTGCGTGTACAGCGTGCGGCGCGCGCCGGAGTCGCCGGCACGCGCCTGTTCGACCAGGCGTGCGATCGCGTCCTCGGCGAGCGGTTCGGCGTCGCCTCCGAGGCGGGAGCTGAACGTCGCGAAGAGCGCTTCGAGCGCCCATGCTGCGACGCTCGCCCACTGCGTCTGTGCCGGTGCGCGGACATCCAGCCTCTCCGCCGCGACGGGGTGCCGCACCGATGCCGCTGCGATCACGATTCCACTTGCGTCACGTAGCCGATCGTCCAGATCGAGGACCGCAGCGTCCCGGCCATCGCGGTGAGCACGTAGAACGCCGGCAACAGCACGAGACACCCGAGGAGGATGACGGGGACGATACGCAGCACCGGTATCAACGCCACCAGCAACAGCGCTACCGGGACCACGACGGCGAGACCGACGAACAGGATCAGAAGCGTTCCAACGAACGTCGCAACGATGAGTGTGAGCCCGTGCATGAGCCGGCCGTGCAGGAAGAGGCGCGCCTTGCCGATCGCGTCGAGCGCGTGGCGGTTCTCGAGCACCGCGATCCTCGATGCGAATGCCTGCACGAGATGGAGCGTGACGAGCCACGGCACCGCAATCAAGACGGCAGGAATACCGAGCACGATCCCGCCGAGCGGGCCAAGCGCCTGCAGCGCGATCACACACGGCGCCGCGAGCAGCGCGAGGCTCCCGATGAAGGCGGCGACGTAGAGCAAGGCGATCCGCACGAGCACGCCCAAATGCGCCCAGCCGGCGCGGAACCCTTCGCGCGTCGTCATCGTGCCGCCCTGACGGGCCCGCACGACGCCTTCGATGAGCGCGCCTTCGCCGACGAAGCGCAGGACGAGGGCCGCTCCGACCGCCAGGATGATCACGACTGCGATCGGCGCGATCTCCGTGACGGAGAGGTCGAAGGGACCACCGATGCCGACGGCCACGCCGCCGGCGCCCAGGCTCCACCCCGAGCCGCCACCGCCGTTGCCAGATCCGCCGCCCCCGCCAGCGCTACTGCCGCCGCTCGCCATGCCGACGAAGAACCCGAACAGCCAGAGGGACTTACAGGTGCGGGCGTAATGGAGTCCCTGTCTCGTGATCTCGCTGATGGTCATGCGCTGCTCCCGGTTTCGGGCGCGAGGGCCCATTCACTGGACTAAAGCCGGTCAGGTTCACAGGTGTGACAGGAGGAACGCGACGCCAGATCGTGGGCGATGTTGACGGCTACTCACCGCGCAGCGTGCAGATCGGATCGATCGAGGCCGCGCGGCGTGCCGGGATGTAGCCGGCGGCCAGCGCCGACAGGGACAGCACCGCGCCGAGCGCAGCCACGACCCGGGCGTCGACCGACGCCGTGCCGAGCAGCCCCCACTCGATCACGCGGCCCAGCAGGACCGAGAGCGCGATCCCGAGCGCGACGCCAGCCGCGGCGAGCCGCACCGTGTGTGAGACGGTCAGCTTCATCACGTCCGCCCTCGTCGCGCCGAGCGCGATCCTGACGCCAATCTCGTGCGCGCGCTGCGCGACCATGTAGGCCATGACGCCGTAGACGCCGCCGGCCGCCAGCACGAGGGCGAGCGCCCCGAGCACGCCCATCACCACCGCGATGTATTGCAGCCCCAGCGTGCGCTCGCCGAGCGCGGCGCGCAGCGTCATCACGTCATAGACAGGCTGGGTGGCGTCCACGGCGCGAACTGCGGCGCGCGCCGCACTGGAGAGCGCTGCCGGATCGCCGGCTGTCCGCACCGCCAGGCCGAAGTTTCCCGCCGGCGCCTGGGCATAGGGGACGTAGGCAGTGGGGTAGTCGCGCCGGTTGAACCAGTCGTGCACGACGTCGCCGCAGATCCCCACGATCGTGAGCCATGGCCCGGTGCCGAGCTTGAGGCGTCGTCCGAGCGGATCCTCGTTGGCCCAGTAGCGTTGCGGCGAGCGACTGGCTGATCACGACGACCGGCTGCGCGTTCTCCCCGTCTGCCGTGGTCAGGCCGCGGCCGCGATGCACCGGGATGCCGAGGACGGCGAAAATCTCCGGCGTGGCGCTGCGGAAGTCCACGCTCGGCGGAAACGCGGGATCGGCGTTCGGCCGGCCTTCGATCTCCAGCGGCCGGGAACTGTTGTTGCCGCGTGCCGGCATGATGTTGATCACCGCCGCTCGCTCGGCCCCGGGGATCGCGGCGGCGCGATCGAGCACGCGCTCGACGAATTCGCGCCTGGCGTCGTTCCCCTTGTAGGCCGCCTGCGGCAGGACCATCTCCATCGCCAGCACCCGGTCGGGGTCGTAGCCCTGGTGACCGTAGAGAAACCGGTGCGCTCCGACCGCGCCCATGGCAGACGCGACCAGCAGTGGAAGGGCAAGCGTGATCTCGGCCACGACCAGGCCGCGGCGGATTCTCTGCCGCGCCCGGCCGGCCGTTGCGCCCCGTGAGCCCTCCTTCAGCGTGTCGGCGAGCCGCGGGCGCGTGCACTGCAGGGCGGGAACGATGCCGAACAGCACCGCGGCGGCGAGCGCGATCAGCGTCGTGACTGCCAGGACCCGGAGATCCACCTGCATTGACGTCCACCCGGGCACGAAGCGCGCGATGCTGGCGGGCATCGAGCCCTTGAGCGCGTCGAGGCTGACCCAGGCGAAGAGAACCGTCGGCGGAATGGCTGCAAGCGCCAGCATGGCGGATTCGATCAGGAGCTCGCGCACCACACGCCGGCGATCCGCGCCCATGGCCAGGCGCACCGCGATATCGCGCTGCCGCTCCGCGCCACGCGCCAGGAGCAGGTTCACGACATTGGTGCAGCCGATGATCAGCACGAAGAGCGCGGCCGCCTGCCACAGGGCGAGGATCGGCGTAATGGCGGGGTCGAGCATCCCCTCGGAGAAGGTGTAGACGCGGACGCCGCGGTCGCGATTGGTGGCCGGATACTGCTGCTGGAGCCGCTCGGCGATGACGGTCATCTCGGCGCGCGCTTCTTCCAGTGAAGCGCCCGGCGCGAGCCGGCCTATCACGGTGAGGGGGCGGTCGGTGCGCTGCGCTGCCGCAGTGGCATCGAACGCGAGGGGCGCCCACACCTCCGCGCCCATGGGGAAGTCGAACCCCTGCGGCGCGATGCCGACGACTTCGTACGGCTCGGCGTCCAGCGTGATCGTGCGTCCGACGATGGCCGGCTCTCCGCCGAAGCGCCGCTGCCACAGCCCATGGCCGATGACGGCGCGGCGGTGGCGGCCGGGCGTCTCCTCGTCGGCCAGGAACCCGCGGCCGAGCGCCGGCTGCACGCCGAGCGCCGGGAAGAAATCCGCGGACACGCGGAAGCCCTGCACCCGTTCCGGCTCGTCGCGGCCAACCAGGTTGACGTCCCACCAGGAGAATGCCGACAGGCGCTGAACCCGGTTGCTCTGCCGCTTCCAGTCGAGGAAATTCGCCGGGGCCACCTGCTCGCGGCGGTACTCGGAATCGCGGGCGCTGTCGGACAGCAGAAGGATGCGGTCCACATCGGGGAACGGGAACGGCCGGACGATCAGCGCGTCGACCATCGCCAGGACGGCGGCGTTCGCGCCGAGCCCGAGCGCGAGCGTCAGCACGATGAGGCCGGCGAGCCACGGACGCTGCAGGTTGGATCGCAGCGCATATTTCACGTCGAGGCCGAGGGTGCGCATCAGGGAGTCTCCTCGCGGCGCCGAAATCGCGCGGGGGCGTTCGACGTGCATGCGGCGCCACAGTGCGCGCGGCCCATAGCGGGACGCGAGGCGAAGCGCCTGTGTGCTGTACCAGACGGAGGCGGCGAACCGGCTGGTGGCGGCGCGCCGTGCGTGCTCCTCGTGGAGATCGCCGAGGATGGTCTCGGCCCAGCCCGCCCCGAGAGTGGCCGAGAGCAGGCGCTCGGCCACTCTCGGCGGGGCGGGATTCGTACGGCTCATGACTCGAGCAGCCCTTCCAGCCCGCCCCACAACTGCAGCAACGCGCGGCGCGCCGCCCGCAGCGCGGCGAGCCCCGTCGTCGTGACCGTGAAGTACCGCCGTGACCGGCCGCCGCGCTCCGCGAGCGGCTCGCCCATCCGCGACCTCAGGTAGCGCTTGGACTCGAGGCGCTCGAGCGCGGTGTAGAGCGCACCGCGGGCCACGCTCCGCCCGGTTCGCGCCTCGATCTCCTCGCGGATCGGGATCGCGTAGGCGCCGTCACCAAGACGCAGCACGGCCAGGAGGACCACCTGTTCGAACTCCCCGAGATAGAGCGTCGCCATCGGCTGTTGCCTGCATTGTAGGCAAAATACGGAACGGCCAGCTTTTTGTTCAGGAGGATCGTTGTCCGCAGGGCCGGCCGGAGCGTTACGTCGTGCGGGTGAGCGCGAGCGTGGCGACGGCCCGGGCGAGCGCGGCCGGCTGTACCGGCTTGCTCAAGTGCATCTGGAACCCCGCAGCGAGCGCGCGACTCGCGCTCGTCTTCACGCGCATGTGCGGTCACGGCCGCCGCGGGGATCGTCGCGAGCTGGAACGAGGGCATGGCCCGGATCGTCCGAATGAGCTCGCAGCCGTCTTCGCCGGGCATCGCGATATCCGAAAGGAGCAGATCGACTTCGTCACGCTCGAGCGTCTGGAGCGCGTCGTGTGCCGACGACGCCGATACGACCGAAGCGCCGCACGCCTGGAGGGCGGCCGCCATCACTTCCAGCGCATCGGGCTCATCGTCGACGATGAGAACGGACAACCCGTGCAGCGACGGCATCGCCTCGTCCTGCTCGGACGGCGCCGTTGCCGGCGCAGGCGATGTCCAGCCATCCGCAGCCGTCTCGATGGCAGGCAGCGTGACGATGAACGTCGCGCCGCAGCCCGGGCCTTTGCTTTCGGCCTCGAGCCTGCCTCCCTGCGCCTCGACGAGTTGCCGCGAGATGAACAGGCCCAGCCCGAGGCCGCCGACCGTCCGCGTCGTCGCACTGTCGGCCTGCCGGAATCGCTCGAATACGTGGGGCAGAAATGCCGGTTCGATCCCCGCGCCGGTATCGATGACGCGCACTTCGGCGCTCTGACCCGAGAGCCTGGCGTCCACGTCGATGCGACCGCCGGACGGCGTGAACTTCACCGCGTTGGTCAGCAGGTTGAGGAAGATCTGTTCGAGGCGGCGCGGGTCGGCGGTCACGGCGATGCCGGATTGCGGCTGGAAGCAGAGCTCGACGCCCTTCGCGGCGGCGAGGGGCATCATCGCCTCGACGGCGCCCCTGATGTTCTCCACGAGGTCGACGTGCTGGAGATCGATCGCCGCACGGCCCGCCACAATGCGGGACACGTCGAGCAGGTCTTCGATCAGCCGGCCCTGCCGGGTGGCGTTGTTGAAGATCGCCTCGATGGCGCGCTGGCTCCGCCTGGCATCGACGACGCCGTTGCGAAGCATGGCTGCCCAGCCGAGTATCGCGTTGAGCGGTGTTCGCAGCTCATGTGAGATCGTCGAGAGAAAGTCGTCCTTCGACCGATTGGCGGTCTCGGCCTCCCGCCGTGCCTGCTCGGCCGCTTCGTACATCCGCGCGCGATCCACGGCCTGGGCGCAGTGCTGCGCGACCGCCGCGAGCAGCGCCTTGTACTCTTCATCGAAATTCACCGGCACGGTGAAGTGAAAGGACACCGCGCCGATGGCGGTCGAATCGGCAAGGAGCGGCAGCGCCGCCGAGGATACGAATCCGCCATCTGCCGCGATCGCGGCAGACTGCGGGTATTTCTCCTGCCACTCGACGAACGAGCCGACGAACACCGGCTCTTTCGTCGCGACGGCCGCGCTCGAGCACAGGCCCGCCGTCACCGGCAGGCGCCGTCGTGCGTCGGGCTGTGCGCCGTATTCCTCGCTGTACAGCACCTCGAAATGGCTGCCGTCCCCGGTCAGGAGCGCGACCGATCCCGCCGACGCTCCCGCCACGGCCTTTCCCTGCCGGACGATCACGGCGGCCACGGCGTCGAGCGCGACCGCTTCCGAAAGCCCCGCGCTGAACGCGTAGAGGCGGTTGCTGCGGGCGGCCAGCGTGCGGCATCGCGCTTCGCTCAGATGCAGCGCCTCCTGTGCTTTCTGCAGCTCGTGCAGCGCGGCGTCGGCATCGACACGCAGCGCTTCGGCCTCCGCGCGGCCGCGCTCCGCGGTCTCGTACAACTGCGCGCGGTCGATGGCCCGCGCCGCCTGACGGCCCGCCGCGATCAGGAACTCCCGCTCGTCGCTCTGAACGATGCGGCTTTTCATCCCCGCGAGGACGATCGCTCCGACCACCCGGCGGTCGGTCATCAGCGGAAGCACGATGTCGCCCTCGCGCAGCTCCGGAATGGTTTCGGACGCGGCCCTGTGATTCGCCTCACGGTGTGCGCCGGACGCCACAACCAGGAGCTCGCGCCGTCGAATGGCCTCGTTCGAGGGGCGACCCTTCGATGATCGACAGCGGGACCGCGGAGGCCGTGCGCAGCTCGGGATAGCCGATCTTCTGTGAGAGCTCGCAGACCGTCGAATCCGCTGACAACAGGAAGGCGGCGCCCGAGTCCGCGCCGATTGCACGAGCGAGCTCTGGAAGGCAGGCGGCCATGACCTCCGCAGGCGTTCTCGAGCAGGACAACACCGAGCTCAGCTGGGAGAGCTGCTCGGTCAAGGCAAGCCGTGCCTCGGTGTCAGCCTGCGATCCGGCGCGCCCATGCCGTTTCCCGGCGGAGGCGGGAAATGCCCAGCGAGATCAGCACCCCGACAAGTAGCAACGAGAGCGGCAGCACGAACTCCGAGACCCGGGTAGTCCCGGCTCCAGCTGCGGGACGAACCGGGAGATACAAGAAGGCCAGCGTGCACGCGACCGTCGCCCCGAGTCCGGCCGCGAGGCCGCCAGCCCACGAAGCGGCGAGGACCGCGAGAGGGAAGATGACCAGCGGAAACGGTTCGCCAAAAACCCGTTGAAGCCAGGACTGACAGGCGCCAGCAGCGACCGTGACGAGGATGGCGACAACGTACCGGTGCAGGATCGTGCGCTGCATGAACGACTTTCCCTGCGTCGGCCGATCCGACGCAGCATGAAAAAAATGCGCAGGGCAGCGTTACGGGAGGTTGGGCAGAGCCGTGCGATCGGCCACATCACTCACCTGCTGGTGAGTGCCCAACCAAGTGGTCGGAATACGGGCTATTCGCGAGCGAGCGTCGGCCGGCTCAGCTGCCGGGATCTGACCTTCGGATTGAACGCAGCTTGGCCGTGCAACAACTCTGCCGGAAGCAGCCGCACGCGGATGACTTGCTGGCGCTTGTTCAGGTCTGTTGAGCTTCGCGGGGCTGCC
>CAVREM010000012.1:0-118414 GCA_963720005.1 uncultured Acidobacteriota bacterium
CGGTCGCCACGACGGTCACCGGTCCTCGCGGGAGGGGGCCCAACACTGCCGTGTTATCCGGCCTGACCTGCGGGCCGCTGTGCAGATTCCGCCCGAGCAACATGATCGCCGGATTGTAGAGCACGCCGCCAAGCTCGTCGCGCAGCATCACGGTCACCCGGTAATGCGGCGAGGTGGGGACTCGCAGTTCGAGCCCGGCCGTCTCCTGTTTCTCCTGCACCTGCACGGAGCGCTGAAGGGTGGTCGTGTCCGCCAGAAACACGATTGGGGGGAATCGGACCAGATGTGAGCGGACTGATCACCGTCACTTTGTTGTAGGCGTTCTTCGACAGGCGTGTGCCCGAACCCGGATGCGAAATGTGCCATCGGCTGCGGTTTGGCCAGCGCCGCCCGAAGAGTATGCCCGTCGTCGAACGTCACCGTTGCATAGGGAACAGGGTCGCCATTCGTTCCGAGGACTCGACCGCTCACGAGGCCAGAACCCGGAGGCACCAGCGCGAATGGATCTGTCGCAATCAACGCAGTCGGACGCTGACAGAGGACCCACTGGCCGCGCGAACGACCGTGACTTGCATGGTGGCCCTCGAGCGACGCCGACACCCGATAACGGCCCGCGGGGAACGAAGAACAGGGCTCGGCCCGATGATCGGTCCTGGCCGAGGCCACATGCTGAAGCCCTTCTTCGGCGGCAATCACGGTCGCACCGGAGCCGGCTTGCTGCCCACCGAACCATGACGTCGAGTTGTGCCTGCGCCTGGGCGCCTGGTCCAACGCCGCACCGCTGGAATCCTGGACGAAGACGTTTCCGGCAGGCAATAGAGCACAGGCCCGCCACTGCAGCAGAGCGCCTGAGCCGCAGCATGTCTTCCACTCTTGAACATGTCTCGCGAAGACTCCAAGCCTGTTTATCGGCTCATCTCGGTTAGACTCCACGACGGCCCCGACTCGGTTAAACTCTTCGGCTGATCTCAAAGGGAGGACGCGAATGACAAGGCGATTTGCAACGACGGTGTTCGGCACGGCCGTGGCGACGATCGCGGGCGCCGTCATCGCGACGGTCCTATCCGCTGCACCAGCAACCAGCGACGCCGCAGTCTCCTGCGGCACAGGCGGCGGCGCAACCGCCGGCGCCGTGCGGGCCCGCAGGGACAACTCCCCGGCAATCTCTCGAAGAATGTGGATCCGAAGTCGCGCTGCTTCGAGATCCGGATTTACACGGTCGACCAGAGCCGTGTCGGGACGGGAACCTTCAAGGGCGGGATCAACGAGCTGCACCAGCGGTTCCGCGAGAAGGAAGTGGCGATCTTCCAGAAACACGGCGCGGAAATCGTCGGCGTCTGGCAGCAAATGAACAATCCCGACACGCTCGTCTGGATGCTGGCCTATCGCGATCGCGCGCACCGCGACGATGTCTGGGCCAAGTTCAATGCCGACCCGGAGTGGACGGCGCTGAGGGCCAAGTATCCGGTTCCGGTGAATGCCAATACCTTCGTGATGAGCGCGAGCGATTATTCACCGATGAAATAGAAGGCCACGTATGCGAAGAGCCACTCTTGCCGTGATCGTGGTCCTGGCGCTGGCCGCGACCTTCGGCTCGCCTGTGGCCGGGCGTGCACAGAGCCCGGCGTCCACCCGTTGGCTCACCGCCTGGGGCACGTCGCAGCAGACGGTCGCCACCGCCGCGCTGACGAACACGACCGTGCGGCTCAACGCTCGCGTCACGATCGGCGGCGACGCGGTGCGCATCCGGCTCGACAATGCGTATGGCAAGAGCGCCGTCAAGATTGGCCGCGCCTATGTCGGTGTGCGCGCCCGCGGACCGGTGCTCGTCCCCGGGTCGAACAAGCCGGCGCTGTTCAACGGAAGCGAGACGGCCACCATCCCGGCCGGCGGGACCGTCCGCAGCGATCCCATCGTCATGAACGTCCTCGCGATGCAGGATCTCGCCGTCAGCCTCTACATCCCTGACGCGGACGTTCTGGCCAGCCAGCACACTGGCGCAATGGCGACCTCATACGTCGCGACCGTCAATGCGGGCGACCATGCGGCGATGGAGGGCGGCGATCCGTTCACGGCCACGCTCACCACGATGCCGTTGCTGAAGGCGATCGACGTGAGCTCCAGGACAGCGCCCGGCGCGATTGTCGCCTTCGGCGACTCGATCACCGACGGAACGTGCTCCACCCTTGACGCGCACGACCGGTGGGTGGACTGGCTGTCGGTGCGGCTCCGCCTCGACAGCGCCCGGCGCGACGCGCACAAGGCGGTCGTCAACGAAGGGATCGGCGGCAACACGCTGACCAGCGAGGGCCTTCAGCCGCCGCCCGACAGCTCGCCCGGGCTCGAGCGCCTCGAGCGTGACGTGCTGTCGCACGCAGGCGTGACGGACGTGATCCTCTTCATGGGCACCAACGACATCCGCCGCGGCGCGTCCGCGGCGCAGGTCATCGACGCCATGACCCGGATCGCCGCGGCCATCAAGGCGCGTCGCATGAAAGTGATTGGCGTCACGATCATCCCGCGGCACAACGTGCCGCCGTCCGGCACGAACACCGGCTGGAACGACGCCAAGACGGCGATTCGCCGCGAGGTCAACCAGTGGATTCGCACCCGGGCGCCGTTCGACGGCGTGCTCGACTTCGACGCCGCCGTGCGCGACCAGTCGAACGGCGATCTGATCTCCGCGCCCTTCAACTGCGACGGCATCCACCCGACGCCGCGCGGCTACTTCGAGATGGGTCAATCGCTGCCGCTGAACGTCCTGACCCGCTGAATCCTGGTGTACCATATGCTGTTCGACATGCCTAAGCGCCCGTGTGCGGGCGCGCGGGGGACCCAGAGGGCGGATCGCGATGATCCGCCAGGGGGCGAATGCGGGCGCACAGATCGTGCGGCTGCTAGAGGACTTCCAACCTCGAGCCCGTCAGCTAACCCCGTCGGCGATTGGAGGCCCTCGTGTTCGAGGAAGGGTCGCTCGGCTCACAGCTCAAGCGGCTGATCGTCGGCAAGCCCATCCCGTCGCACCTCGCCCATCACGAGCGGCTGTCGAGGCCGGTCGGACTCGCGGTCCTCTCGTCCGACGCGCTCTCGTCGGTCGCCTACGCCACCGAGGAGATCCTGCGCGTGCTGATGCTGGCCGGCGCGGCGGCGCTCGGCGCGGCCAGCCCGATCGCGTTCGTCATCGCCGCGATTCTCGCTGATCGTCGTCTTCTCCTATCGACAGACGATCCACGCCTATCCGAGCGGCGGCGGCGCCTACATCGTCGCGCGGGACAATCTCGGCGAGACGCCGGCGCTCGTCGCCGCCGCGGCGCTGCTGATCGACTACGTGCTGACCGTGGCGGTCAGCATCGCGGCCGGCGTCGCGGCGATCACATCCGCGTTCCCGAACTGGCACGTCAATCGCGTCGAGCTCACGCTCGGCATTCGTCCTGGTCCTGATGGTTCGGCAACCTGCGCGGCATCCGCGAGTCGGGCCGCATCTTCGCCGTGCCGACGTATTTCTTCATCGCGACGATCCTCGCGCTGATCGTGGTCGGGACCTGGCGGGTGCTGAGCCGGGAGCGTGCCGCCGGCGTCCAGCCGCAGAGCTGACCGTGGCGACGGCGCAGCCGCTGACGTTGTTTCTGCTGCTGCGCGCGTTCTCGAACGGCTGCACGGCCATGACCGGCGTCGAGGCGGTGTCGAACGGCGTTCCGGCGTTTCAGCCGCCCGAGTCGCGCAACGCCGCGGCGACGATGCTGATGATGGCGGCGCTGTCGGTGACGATGTTCGTCGGCATCACGCTGCTCGCGCACGCGTACCACATCGTGCCGAACGAGCAGGAGACGTCGTCTCGCAGCTGGCGCGCGGGGTGTTCGGCGATCGCGGCGTTCCGTACTACGCGGTTCAGGCGGCGACGATGCTGATCCTGGTGCTGGCGGCGAACACGGCCTACGCCGATTTTCCGCGGCTCGCGTCGATCCTCGCCCGCGACCGGCACCTGCCGCGGCAGTTCATGAACCAGGGCGATCGGCTGGCGTTCTCGAACGGCATCGTCGGGCTGAGCGTGCTGGCCGGCATCCTGCTGGTCGTCTTTCGCGGCGACACGCACGCGCTCATCCCGCTCTACATGATCGGCGTCTTCGTGTCGTTCACGATCTCGCAGGCCGGGATGGTGGTGCACTGGCGGCGGCTCGCGCGGCCTCGATGGCGGACGCACGCCGCGATGAATGCGGTCGGTGCGCTGGTGACGGGCGTCGTGCTGATCGTCGTTGCAGTCACCAAGGCGCACGAGGGCGCGTGGATCATCCTGCTGCTCGATCCCGATCCACGTGGTCCTCTTCAGGGAGACGCGGCAGCACTACGACGCCGTGGCTCGCCAGCTCACGCTGCGCGGCTAGATGCCGGAGCACCCGCCCGCGACAAAACACGGTCCTCGTCCCGATCAGCGGCGTGCAGCGCGCAGTGGTGGAGGCGGTCGAATACGCCCGCTCGCTTGTCCGACGACGTCCGCGCGCTGTACGTCGACGTCGACCCGGTCGCGACCGAGCAGTTGCAGAGCGAATGGGAGCAAGTGGGGAGACGGCGTTCCGCTGGTCGTGCTCCAGTCGCCGTATCGCTCGCTGATGGAGCCGCTGCTCGACTACATCGAGCAGGTCGATCGCGAATCGCCGGACGACTACGTCACCGTCGTGCTTCCCGAATTCGTGCCGGCGCGCTGGTGGCACCACCTGTTCCACAATCAGCGGGCGCTGCTGATCAAGGGCGCGCTGCTCTTCCGCCGTAACACGGTGGTGACGAGCGTGCCGTTTCACCTGAGCCACTGAGTTCTTCGCTGTGCCAGAGGATACGGAGAGACGCTGAGGTTGACTCGTGTTGGCGCGATCGCATCGATGGAGGATCGGTCGTATGCTGATCGAATGATCCGCATGCGGCGCAGAACGGCTGTGCCGGTGGTTGTCGGAGTGCTGACGATTCTCGCGGCGTTGGGATATCAGCTTGCCCGTGGCGGCGAGCCGATCGACCTGACGACTGCCGAGGTCACCAGGGGCGACATCGTGCGCAGCATCATGGTGACCGGCACGGTGCAGCCCGCGCGAACCGTTGCGATCGGTTCGCAGGTCTCCGGAACGATTCGATCGATCGACGTCGACTTCAATGATGCCGTCCGGGCGGGACAGACCGTCGCCCGACTCGATTCGACCATCTACGAAGCGCAATTCGCGGAGGCGTCTGCGCGGCTCGCTCAATTGCGGGCAGAGCATGAGCAACGGCAGACGGTCGTCGACGACGCTCAGACGAAGCTCGCACGTGCGGAGCAGCTCGCGTCGGCTGACGTCATTCCGATGGCCGAGCTGGAGGCGGCCCGGCTGGCGGTGAAGGAGGCCTCCTCCGCGCTGAAAGTGACCGCCGCCGACATCGCGGCGGCGCAGGCGGTCGCCGCCGAGGCACAGGTGAGCCTGAAGTACACGACGATCCGTTCGCCGATCGACGGCATCGTGATCGGCCGTCACGTCGATGTCGGCCAGACCGTGAAGGCGTCCGTCCAGACGCCGGTTCTGTTCACCGTTGCGGATATCCGCCGGATGCAGCTCTTTGCCGAGATCGCGGAGTCGGATGTGGCAAGCGTTCGCCCCGGATCGAAGGCGGCCTTTCAGATCGAGTCGATCGGGAACCAGAGCTTCGACGGGACTGTATCGAGTGTGCGTCTGCAGCCAGTGCTGCAGCAAGTGGCCGGGCCGGGCGCAGGAGGGCCGCCGATGGCGGTCGCGAACTCGCCGGCCCAGCCGTCGAGCGCGACTTCGCCTGCGTCGACCGGAACGTCCGGAACGGCAGATCCATCCGCAAGTCAGTCGACGCGGCCGGTCGGTGCGATTCCACCACAAACCTCCGGGACGCAGTCGATGCCACAGCCTGCCACTTCCGGCCGTGCAGAAAGCGCCGCTCCGGCAACACCTGCCCCAGCGCCGGGTTCGTCAGTGCTCCCCACGGCAAGGGGTGTCGTGACCTATCTCGCGGTGATTGATGTGAACAACGCGAGCGGATTGGTGCCGCCAGGAGGCAGTGCGATTGTGTTTCTTCCGGGGCAGGAGCGCCGAAACGTCGTGCGTGTCCCGAACAACGCTCTCACGTTCCGGCCATCCACCACGGCGCTTGCCGCGGTGGCCCAGGATCCGCCCATCCTGGACTCGCCTCGACCGGAGCGCGAACAGGCACGTCGCGGCGTGCGGTTCGCACATGTCTGGAAATTCGAGAACCGGCGCTTCATGCCGATCGCGGTTGAGGCCGGGGTCTCCGACGACTCTGGACCGAGATCGTCGGCGGCGCGCTTCGATCCGGCGATGTCGTGGTGACCGACGCTGTCCCGGTTGTCGAACGGCGGCGAGGGGAGCGCTGAACAAGTCGAGGCCTCGCGCCGCGCGGCTACTTCGGGATGGGTCAATCGCTGCCGTTGAACGTCCTGACCCGCTGAGTCTGTTACCATTGCAGTCCGACAAGCCTAAGCGCCCGTACCGGGCGCGCGGGGGACCCACAGGGCGACAAGCCGCCCCGGGGCGCATTCGGGCGCGCGAGCGCACGCCCGGTAGAGGACTTCCAACCTCGAGCCCGTCAGCTAACCCCGTCGGCGGATTGGAGGCCATCCTGTCGACCACCGCCGCCAGCTCGCGCACGCTGCTTCCGCTCACGCTGACCGCCCTCGGCGTCGTCTACGGCGACATCGGCACCAGCCCGCTCTACGCGATGCGCGAGTGCTTCTTCGGCTCGCACTCGGTGCCGCCGACGCACGAGAACGTGCTCGGCGTGCTGTCGCTGATCATCTACTCGCTGCTGCTCGTCATCTCGGTCAAGTACATCGCGATCGTGATGCGCGCCGACAACCAGGGCGAGGGCGGCATCCTCGCGCTGACCGCGCTGCTGCCGCAGCGCGCGACGGCGACCGGCCGGCGCTGGCCGGTGCTCGTCGCTGCTGGGCATCTTCGGCGCCGCGCTGCTGTACGGCGACGGCATGATCACGCCGGCGATCACGGTGCTCGGCGCCGTCGAAGGGCTGAAGGTCGCGACGCCGCTCTTCGAGCCGTACGTCGTGCCGATCACGGTCGTCATCCTGATCGGCGGTGTTCGCGATCCAGCGGCACGGCACGCACCGCGTCGGCCGGCTGTTCGGGCCGATCATGGTGGTCTGGTTCGTCGTGATCGCGGTGCTCGGCGTCGCGTGGCTCGTCGCAGCAGCCGGTCGTGCTGACGGCCGTCGATCCGCGCCACGCGGTCGCGTTCTTCCGCGAGCACGGCTGGCACGGCTTCGTCGTGCTCGGCGCCGTGTTCCTGGTCGTCACCGGCGGCGAGGCGCTGTACGCCGACATGGGGCACTTCGGCAAGCGGCCGATCCGCCTCGCCTGGTTCGCGCTGGTGCTGCCGGCGCTGCTGCTGAACTACTTCGGCCAGGGCGCGCTGCTGCTCGCGAATCCGGCGGCGGCCGAGCAGCCGTTCTTCCTGCTGGCGCCGCGCTGGGCGCTGCTGCCGCTCGTCGTGCTCGCGACCGCGGCGGCGATCATCGCGTCGCAGGCGCTGATCTCCGGCGCGTTCTCGCTCACCCGGCAGGCGATGCAGCTCGGCTACTGCCCGCGCCTCGACATCGAGCACACCTCGCCGACGAGATCGGGCAGATCTACGTCCCGCAGGTGAACTGGGCGCTGATGGTCAGCACGATCGCTGATCGTGATCGGCTTCGGATCGTCGACGCGCCCTGGCCGCCGCGTACGGCATCGCGGTGACGCTGACGATGGTGATCACGGCGGTGCTGCTGCAGGTCGTCGCGACCGAGCGCTGGGGCTGGCCGCCGGCGCGTCGCCTACGCTGGTGACCGGCGTCTTCCTGATCGATCGACCTCGCGTTCTTCGGCGCGAACGTGCTGAAGATCGCGCACGGCGGCTGGCTGCCGCTGGTCATCGGCGGGCTGCTCTTCACGCTGATGACGACGTGGAAGACCGGGCGGCAGCTCGTCGCCGCGCGGCTGACCGCGCGGGCGCTGCCGCTCGAGGACTTTCTCGCGCAGCGTCGTCGAGCACGCCGCCCGCGCGCGTGCCCGGCACCGCGGTCTTCATGACCGCGCAGCCGCGCGGCACGCCGCCGGCGCTCGCGCACAACCTGCGCTACAACAAGGTGCTGCACGAGCACGTCGTCATGCTGATGGTCACGACGCAGCCGGTGCCGCACGTGCCGCCGACGAGCAGCGTCACGGTGCGCGCGCTCGGCCACGGCGTGTTCGACGTCGTCGTCCGCTACGGCTTCATGGAGGATCCCGAACGTGCCGGAGGCGCTCGCGCGCGCGCGCGAGCACGGGCTGCGAGCTCGACGAGGACGACGTCACCTATTTCCTGGGCCGCGAGACGCTGATCGTGACGAAGGCGCCGGGCATGGCGCTCGTGGCGCGAGCGGCTGTTCGTGCTGATGGCGCGCAACGCCGTCCGCGCCACGACGTTCTTCCGGCTGCCGCCGGAGCGCGTCGTCGAGCTCGGCGTGCAGGTGGAGATCTGAAGCCGCGATGGATGCGCATGGCGTGGCGTCCGGACTGCGGCGCGTTCGGATCGGCGCACGGTGCCGTGGCTCTCGCCGTCGGCGCCGTGACGCTGGTCCTCGCGCCGCTGGCTGCGCGTCTCGAACGCGGCGACCGTCTCGACGACCTACCTGATGGTGGTGCTCGCTCGTCGCCGCCACGTCGCGTCTGCGCGTCGCGGTCGCGACCTCGATCGCGGCGATGCTGTGCCTGAATTTCTTCTTCCTGCCGCCGGTCGGCACGTTCACGATCGCCGATCCGCAGAACTGGGTGGCGCTGTTCGCGTTCCTGGCCGTGAGCCTGGTCGCGAGCAACCTGTCCGCGGTCGCGCGTGCGCGGACCGAGGAGGCCGTCGGCCGCCGCGACGAGCTCGCGCGGCTGTTCGATCTGAGCCGCGACGTGCTGCAGATGACCGACAGCCGCGAGGCGCTCTCGGTGCTGGCGCGGTCGATCGCGCGGCGATTCGACCTGGAGTTCGTCGCCATCGCGGTGCCGCGCGGCAGACGAGTGGGACGTGCATCGAGGCCGGCGCGCGCACGATCGAGCTCGACCGGCGCCAGCTGTCGACGCGCGTTCGCGGCGGCACAGGCAACGCTCGAGTTCGACGCGTACGCGCGGACCTACGCCGGCCACCGGACGATGACGGTGGATGGCCGACGTCGTCCGGCTCGTGCCGCTTGCGCGTCGGCACGAAGCCGATCGGCGTCCTCGCCGCGACCGGCCGGCCGGTCGAAGCCGGGCACGCTCGACACGCTGGCCGGCGTCGTCGCGATCGCGATCGAGCGCGCGCAATTTCTCGAAGAGCGCAAGGCCGCCGAGCTGACGCGGCAGAGCGAGCAGCTGAAGACCGCGCTGCTGGCTTCGCTCGGCCACGATCTGCGGACGCCGCTGACCGCCATTCGCGTCGCGGCGAGCAACATCGACGCGTCCGGAGCTGACTCGCCGAGGATCGTGCTCGAGCAGAGCGATCTGATCCTGTCGGAGGTCGAGCGCCTGACGCGGCTGTTCGAGAACGTCCTCGAGATGGCCCGCATCGACGCCGGCGCGATCGCCACCGAATCGCGATGGACGCATCCGTCCGAGATCGTCGCGGCGGCTCGCGACCAGGTCGAGCACACGCTGCAGGCACACAAGCTGGAGGTGAGCATCGATCCCGATGTGCCGGTCCGGCTGGATCCGCGCCTGACCGCCACGGCGCTGGCCCATCTGCTCGAAAACGCCGCGCAGTACTCGCCGCCGGCATCGACGATTGAGGTGACCGCCGCGACGTCGCGGACGAGGGGCTGACGATCCGAGGTTCGCGACCATGGTCCGGGCATCGCCTGCCGCGGACCTGCCCGCACCTGTTCGATCGCTTCTATCGCGGCGCGGCGGCGAAGACCCGGGCCTCCGGCACCGGCATGGGGCTGTGGATCGTGCGAGGACTGCTGGCGGTCGAGCAGGGACGCGTCTGGGCGGAGAACTGCCCTGACGGCGGCGCGCAGTTCACGATCGCGGTGCCGGTGGGCGTGAAGGAGCCGTAGCCGGTGGGTCGCCCGACCGATGACGCTATCGCCCCCGCATCCTGCTCGTCGACGATGAGGTGGCGATCCAGCGCGCGGTGGGTCCGCTGCTGCGCTCGCGCGGCTACGACGTGGACATCGCGGGGACGGGAGCGGAGGCGCTCGCAAGGTTCGTCGCAGCAGCCGCCCGAGCTGATCGTGCTCGACCTCGGGCTGCCGGACCTCGAAGGCACCGAAGTCTGCCGGCGCATCCGCGCGAAGTCGGACGTGCCGATCATCGTGCTGTCCGCGCGCGGGAGCGGAGGCCGACAAGGTGAACGCGCTCGACCTCGGCGCCGACGACTACGTCACCAAGCCGTTCGGTCCGGAGGAGCTGCTGGCGCGCATTCGCGTCGCGCTGCGGCGAGTCGGCTTCGGAGGACGAGCCGGAGACCGGTGTCCTGCGCGCCGGCGACTCTGACGATCGACTACGACCGCCGGCGGGTCGTCCGCGACGATGACGGAGATCCGGCTGACGCCGAAGGAATTCGAGCTGCTGTCGCTGCTGGCGCGCAACCACGATCGCGTGCTGACGCATCGCGCGATCCTGAAGGCGGTCTGGGGACCGAACGCCGTCGAGCAGCCGGAGCACCTGTGGACGCTGGTCGCGCAGCTCCGGAAGAAGATCGAACCGGATCCCGCCAACCCCAAATACCTGTTGAGCGAGCCGTGGGTCGGGTATCGCTTCGCGACCGAAGGATGATCGCCACGCTTGTCGTTCGTCGTTCGAACGTTCGAACGTTCGTCGTCAGAAAGGCGAACGTCGAACGGCACCCATCACGATTTATCGCGTAGCGGAAAATTCGTGCGTGGCGATCGCCTGCTCGAGTGCGCGCAACTGGTCTTCACACTCCGCAGTCACCGTGCGTTTCCGGCCGAGGGAGAGGGCGAGCGAACGAACGTTGCTGTTGCGGCGTGAGAGCGTGACGATCTCCTGGTTGATCGCGACGAATCGATCGAGCTGAGCGCCGGCGTCGGCAGCGTGCGGCGCCCCTCGCAGCTGGTCGAGAGCCTGCCGGGCGGTCCGGACCAATTCAGACATTCGCGCTTCCATCCGCGTCATCGCGGCGTCGTCTGACTCGGCGATGTGCGGCGCCTGCAGGACCTGGATCTCCAGGACGGCGATCCGCGCACGCGCCGCGATCGGCTCGGCCACGCGCCCGCTCTCCACCGCCCCATCGAGCGCGTGGCCAAAGGCTTCCGCCGCCTCACGACCGGGACCAAACGACAGGCGCTGCGCTTTCAGATTGGTGTTTTCCACCGCCAACGGCAGGATCTCGTCGTCGAGATGTCGATACTCCGCGAACCGCTTGTCGAACGCGTCGACGAGCTGCAGGTCACCGGCGTAGCCCAACGACTGCAGGGTTCCGCGCAGCGCTTCGATCGCCTGCTCGACCGACTGCGTCGCACGCCTTGCTTCATCCGCTGCTGCCGCCGAGGTCTCATCGGTGTCGGCCATCACCGCCCGGTTCGCAGCCTCCGATCCCTTCGTGAACTGCACGTGGAGTTCTGAGGCCAGCTGGCGCGCTTCCATCAGTTCAGTCAGGGCCGCCTTCCTGGCGCACGCCGAGCCGGCTGCGGCGGCAGCGCACATCACGACGATCACGCAGTTCGCTCGATGGCCGACCATCCTTCGACGACTGTAAGCCGCCCGCCCCAACGGGTGCCTGAGAAGTGCCTGAAGAAAGCCTGAAACGGCGGCTTCAGGCATTTCTCAGGCACTTCTTGGCCCGGTTTCAGGCGTGCCTTCCTACGCTCCTCTGATGGAGTTCCTGCTGGATGTCGTCTTCGTGAGTGTCGCGAGCGCATTCTTCGCGCTGGCCATCGGTTACGTACTCGTCTGCGACTGGCTGATGAAGTGAGCCCTGACAAGGCCTGGACATGACCTCACTCTGGGCGAGAAGGCGGCCAGCTACCGCCAGCGAGAGGGCCTGGAGCCGGCGCTGATTCCCGAGCGCGTGATGGTGTGCATGAGCTCGAATGCGCTGGCGCCGCGCGTGATTCGGACTGGCGCCCGTATCGCCGGCCGCCTCGGTTCGAAGTGGTATGCGGTGTACGTGGAGACGCCCGAGGAGCAGCCCGACCGCATCAATTCGCGCGACGCCGACGCGCTCCAGCAGAACATCAAGCTTGCCGAGAGTCTTGGAGCGACCGTGGTCAGGGTCAAGGCCGACCGGCCCGCCGACGGCCTGGTCGCGTTCGCACAGCGCGAAGGGGTGACGCACGTCATCTTCGGACAGTCGGCCAGGTCGCGGTGGGAAGTGCTCTGGCGGGGATCGACGCTGGACAGGTTCTTGAGCGCGGTCCCCGACGCCGCCGTCCAGGTCGTCCCGCTTACAGAATCTTGACGCGGACCTGAGTAGGGCGGGCCTCCTAGGCCCGGCTTCTCCCGGACCTGAAGATCCGCATCACACCCGGCGGACCTAAAGGGTCCGACCTGCAGGCCGGATATGATGAGCCAATGCGAAGAACCCGGGTGCTCGCCGCGATGCTGCTGCTGGCGATTGTCGCGGCCACCGCGTCCGCGCAGCGGTATCGCCTGCCGGAAGGGCCCCAGGTGCCGCCGCGATTCCCGCCGGCGCGCTTCAGCGACGGCGCGTTCACGCACTGCAAGCTGATGTACAACAGCGTCCGCGGCGAGGCGAACGGCATCGGCTGGGCGACCGACTACCCGTACGCCGGCATCAACCTGATGACGCGCGTCGCCGAGCTGACCAAGACGCCGATCAGCAGGGATAAAGAAGGCGAGCCGAACTACTGGGTGGTGACCGCGCTGGACGACACGCTGTTCCAGTGCCCGTTCACGATGGCCACCGACGTCGGGACCGCCGGGTTCTCCGATCAGGAGGTGAAGCGCCTGCGCGAGTACCTGCTGAAGGGCGGATTCCTGTGGGTGGACGACTTCTGGGGCACGCGCGCCTGGCAGGAGTGGTCGGCGCAGATGCGCCGCGTGCTGCCCGAGTACCCGATCGTCGACGTTCCCGCGGATCACGCCACCCGCCACATGATGTTCAGCATCGACGAGATCCCGCAGGTCACCAGCATCAACTTCTGGCGCGGCAGCGGCGGCACGACCTCGGAGCGCGGCTCGGACAGCCCGCACGCCAACTTCCGGATGATCGCCGACGAGCGCGGGCGGGTGATGGTCCTGATGACGCACAACACCGACATCGGCGACTCGTGGGAGCGCGAAGGCGAAGACCGCGAGTTCTTCCTGCAGTTCTCCTCCAACGGCTACGCGCTCGGCGTCAACGTCGTGCTGTACGCGTTGTCGCACTGATTGACGGCTGCCACGAACACGAAACGCAACCACGAAGACGCGAAAACACGAAGAACGTCTTTCAATTTGAGTCTTCGTGTTTTCGTAGTCTTCGGTGGTTGCGCTTGGCTCGTTCCTGTGATACAAACGTTCGGCTGAAACACCGCACCAGGAGGATCTGTGGAAGTCGGCGTGGAGCCGCGCGCCCGCCAGTCGTGGACGCGGCGCGATCTGACGACGCTCGGCGCGCTGGCGCTCGTGGCGGCGGCGGCGATTGTCATCGGCCTGGGAGGCGCGACGCGTGTCCAGCCGATCGCCGGGCTGGCGCTGATTCTCGCGATCGCCTACTGCCTGTCGGCGGCGCGCCACGCCATCGACTACCGCACCGTCGCGTGGGGGCTCACGCTCCAGGGGTTCTTCGCGGTCATCGTCCTCAAGACGGAGGTCGGCCGCCAGGTCTTCCAGCAGCTCGGGTCGCTGATGACGCGGCTCCTGAACTTCACCTACGTCGGATCGTCGTTCGTGTTCGGGCCGCTCGGCGATCCCGCGGTCTGGCCGAGGATCATCGACCGGCGTGCTCGGGCGAGGAAGGCGCGCAGTACGCGAACATCTTCGCCTTCATGGTGCTGCCGACGATCATCTTCATCGCGGCGCTGTTCGCGATGCTCTACTACTTCGGCGTGATGCAGGTGATCGTCCGGATCTTCGCGGTCATCATGCGCCGCTTCATGCGCGCCAGCGGCGCCGAGTCGCTCAACGTCGCGGCGAGCATCTTCATGGGGCAGACCGAGGCGCCGCTGACCATCCGGCCCTTCCTGCCGCGGATGACCGAATCGGAGCTGATGACGGTGATGACCGCCGGGATGGCGCACATCTCGGGCGGCGTCATGGCGGCGTACATCCTGTTCGGCGTCGAGGCGCAGCACCTGCTGACCGCGGTGATCATGACCGCGCCCGGGCACGCTGATGATGGCGAAGCTGTTCGTCCCCGAAACCGGTCAGCCCGAGACGAGCGGCACGGTGCAAGCTCGAGGTGGAGGAGACCGACGTCAACGTCATCGACGCCATCGGCCGCGGCACCGGCGAGGGACTGCGGCTGGCGCTCAACGTCGGGGCCATGCTGATCTCGTTCCTCGCGCTGATCGCGCTGGTCAACGCGCTGCTCGGCCTGGCGGGGCTCAGCATGCAGCAGATCTTCGGCTGGGTCTTCGCGCCGATCGCCTGGAGCCTCGGGCGTGCCGTGGCGCGACGCGCCGACCATCGGCAACCTGCTCGGCACCCGCATGGTGCTCAACGAGTTCGTCGCCTACTCGCAGCTCGGCCCGCTCAAGGACTCGCTCGATCCGAAATCGTTCACGATCGCCACCTACGCGCTCTGCGGCTTCGCCAACTTCAGCTCGATCGGCATCCAGATCGGCGGCATCGGCGCGCTCGCGCCGGAGCGCCGCCACGACCTCGCCCGCCTCGGCGTCCGCGCGATGCTGGCCGGCACGTTCGCCAACTTCGTCACCGCGACCATCGCCGGCATGCTGCTGTGATCTCCTGCCCGGGGCGCTTCGACCTTGCACTGGATTGACTGGACGCTGCTCGTCGTCTTCCTCGTCTGGATCGTCTACGACGGCCTGAGACGGACGAAGGACAGCCACGAGCTCGACGGCTACTTGCTCGCCAAGCGGAGCATTCCCTGGTGGGCGGCGGGCATCTCGGTGATGGCCACGCAGCTCAGCGCCATCACGATGATCGGCACGACCGGGCAGGGCTACACCGACGGCATGCGGTTCATCCAGTTCTACTTCGGGCTGCCGCTGGCGATGGTCATCCTGTCGGTGACGCTCGTGCCGTTCTTCTACAACTCCGGCGTCTACACCGCCTACGAGTACCTGGAGAAGCGGTTCGACGCGAAGACCCGCAGCTTCACCAGCCTGCTGTTCCTGCTCTCGCGCGGCATGTCGTGCGGCGCCGTCGTCGCCGCGCCTGCCGTCGTGCTGTCGCTCGTGCTCGACCTGAACGTGACCGCGACCTCGCTGCTCATCGCGATGCCCGCCGTGGTCTACACGATGTTCGGCGGCGTGCAGGCCGTCACCTGGACCGACGTGAAGATCATGGTCCTGGTCGTCTTCGGCCTGTTCGCGGTGATCGTCGCGGCCGTCGTCGGTTACCCGCCGGACGTCGGCGTCGCAGACGGCCTCAGGATCGCTGGCGCCACCGGCCGGCTGCGGACGTTCGACTTCAGCTTCGACCTCACCAACCAGTACACCTTCTGGTCGGGCACGATCGCGGCGCTGTTCCTGTTCTGCTCGTACTTCGGCACCGATCAGAGCCAGGTGCAGCGCTACCTCACCGCCCGGTCGGTCGACGAGGCGCGCAGCTCGCTGCTGATGAGCGCCTACTGGAAGATCCCGCTGCAGGCGCTCGTGCTGCTGCTCGGCGTGCTGGTGTTCGTGTTCTACGTCTTCAACGCGCCGCCGCTGATCTTCAGCAGCGACGGCCGACGAGCGGTTGAAGCGCGAGGCGCCGGACGCCTATGCGGCGCTCCAGCAGGAGCATGATGCCGCGATTGCCGTCAGGCTCGACGCGGCGCGCCGGTACGCTGACGCCAGACGACGACGCGGCGCGTGGCGCAGTCACGGGCGCGCTGACGCCGACGTGCAGCAGGTCCGCCGCCGCGCGCGCGAGCTCGTGCGGCAGACGACCGGCGATGCGGCGTTCGACGACGTCAACTACATCAT
The DNA here is from genome assembly GCA_963720005.1 of uncultured Acidobacteriota bacterium. GTDB lineage: Bacteria > Acidobacteriota > Vicinamibacteria > Vicinamibacterales > CAVVIG01 > CAVREM01. Next base: position 16,066 of record CAVREM010000012.1, read on the forward strand.
CCCGGGGTTCATCCTCGAGCACCTTCCCGTCGGCCTCGTCGGCCTGCTGATCCTCGCCATCCTGCTGGCCGCGACCGACACGATCGCCGGCGAGCTGAACTCGCTGTCGACGGCGACCGTGATCGACTTCTACCGCCGCTGGGCGCGGCCGGTCGCGACCGATGCCCACTACCTCACGGTCTCCAGGATCGCCACAGGCGTGTGGGGTCTGTTCGCGTGCGTGGTCGCCGTCTGGGCCGCCGAGCTCGGATCGCTGATCGAGGTCGTGAACCGCATCGGATCGTTCTTCTACGGTTCGGTGCTCGGCGTCTTCATCCTGGCGATCGGGTTTCCGCGCGCGACCGGCACCGGCGCGTTCGTCGGCCTGATCGCCGGCATGGCAGTCGGTCGCGTGGGTCGCCGCCTTCACGCCCGTCGCCTTCCTCTGGCACAACGTGATCGGCGCCGTGGTGGTGGTCGTCGTCGGCCTCCTGATCAGCGCGTTTGATCGCCGTTGAACGTTCCTGACAGCGTTGCAAACGTGATCGTCACGTTGCAGGCAATGCAACCACGAAGACTCGAAGGCGCGAAGAAGATCACGATCGCCGTTATTAGGAAAGCAGAAAACAAGCGCGGACACGAACACGAAAATCAGCCGGTTAACGTCGGACCGTGTCGCGTCCCTTCACGGCCGACGGCCGAACGATCAGCCGGACCGACGTCCCGACGGCCCGGCTACGATCAGGCGGCGCCTCGCAATCTCTGCGTCGATGTCCTCGCGCGTCAGAAAAAACATCCAACACGGACACGACGGACACGAGATTTCACAAGCCATTCACGATCGCCAGGCTTGTGAATTCTGCGTGTCTCCTTCGCGCGACGCTGCGGCGGCGCTCGATCGCAGCCGTGTCAGCGGTCTTGCCGTTCGACGGCCTGACTGAGAATCAGTATCCGGCTCGCCGCGAACTCCAGGCGAAGTACGCCGGAAGCCCGAGCAGCACGATGACGAGCCCGGCCAGGTCGTGCTCGCGCGGTAGATGAACAGGATCGTGAGGATGGTGGCCGCGCCGGCGATGTAGAGGGCGGGCAGCACGGGATAGCCGAGCGCTCGGTACGGACGAGGGACATCGGGGCGGGTCCGCCGCAGGCGGAACACCGCGGCGACGGTCAGGATATAGAAGATGAGCGCCGCCGAAATCACGTAGTCGAGCAGGTTGCTGTACAGGTTGCCGTAGGCGCCGCTGGACGCGTCGTAGGTGCGCGGCAGAATCAGGAACATCGCCCAGATGCCCTGCAGCAGCAGCGCGAACGCCGGAACGCTGGCGCCGTTCAGGACGCCGGCCGGCCGGAAGAACAACCCGTCACGCGCCATCGCGTAATACGCGCGCGCCCCCGCCAGGATCAGGCCGTTGTTGCAGCCGAAGGTCGAGATCATGATCGCCAGCGCCATGATCGTCACGCCCGCGCCCGGAACGATCGCGTCCACCGTCGCCGTTGCGACGCGGTCCGCAGGCGCGCGCTGAATCTGCTCGAAGGTGAGCGTCACCAGGTAGCCGACGTTCGCCAGCAGGTACAGCCCGATCACCGTGCCGGTGCCGAGCACGAGCGAAATCGGGATCGTCCGGCGCGGCTCCCGCACCTCGCCCGCGGTGAACGTGATGTTGTTCCAGGCGTCGGCGGAGAAGAGCGACCCGGTCTGCGACACGCACAGCGCGACCAGCAGGCCGAACGCGCCGGCGGCGGCGAGCGGCAGCGTGCCGTCAGGCCCGGGACGCACCGTCCAGAGGTTGCCGAAGTTGTCCGAGACGGCCGCCCCGTTCCAGCCGAACAGCAGCGCGGCGAGAATCAGGCCGATCGAGCGAGCCGGTCTTTGCCGTCGTGAACACGTTCTGGATGACCCTGCCGTACGACAAGCCGCGCGTGTTCGTCCACGTCAGAAGCGCGATCGAGCAGGATGCCGACGACCTGCGCCGTGGACAGCGACAGCGCGTAGCCCGACGACAGGTGGATCGGCGCAATCAGGTAGCGCTGCTCGGAGATGGCCGGGACGAGCACACCGAGAAATCGCGCGAACGCGACGGCCACGGCGGCGATCGTCCCGGTCTGGATCACGAGGAACAGCGTCCACCCGTAGAGGAAGCCCCACAACGGCGAGTACGCCTCGCGCAGGTAGACGTACTGCCCGCCAGCGCGCGGCATCATCGCGGCCAGCTCCCCGTAGGCCAGCGCGCCGGTGACCGTGAGCGCGCCGGTGATCAGCCACGCCACGAGCAGCCACCCGGGGCTGCCCAGGTTCCGCGCCATGTCGGCCGACACGATGAAGATACCGGAACCGATCATCGAGCCGACGACGACGGCCGTCGCGTCGAAGAGGCCGAGGCCACGGGTGAATTCGCCGTCGAGCTCGGTCGACTTAAGCGTGGTCGGGAGAAGTCATCGTCTTTGGTTTCGCGAGCTGCCAGGAGGCCGGCCAGCGACAGGCAGCCGGCGGCGGACAGATAGTAGCCGACATACTGCAGGCCGTAATTGTTGGCCAGCCAGGTCGCGATGTACGGCGCGAGCGACGCGCCGAAAATGCCAGCCAGGTTGAAGGTCAGCGAGCTGCCCGTGTAGCGAATCGTCGTCGGGAAGAGCTCCGACAGGACCGTGCCGAGCGGACCGTAGGTCAGGCCCATCAGACCGAGGCCGAACGCCAGCGTCAGGATGGCCCCCGTCGTGCCGCTGACGAACAGCGGCGCCATGACTGGACCGAACGCGATGATGGCGAGCGTCGCGCCGATCAGGACGCGCCGGCGTCCACCCTCGGCGAGCCGCGCCGATACCGGGATCAGCACGGCGAACGTGGCGACGCCGACGAGCTGGATCCAGAGGAACTGCTCGCGCGTGTAACCCGAGCTCGGTCGTGCCCCAGGCCAGCGTGAAGACGGTCATCAGGTAGAAGATCACGAACGTCGCGAGCGACACCAGCGTGCCGATCACGACGTGCCCGGGTGATCGCGCAGCACGACGAGCATCGGGATCTTCTCGCGCCGGTGGCGCGCCGCTGCGAAGACCGGCGTCTCGGTGATCGTGAGGCGCACGTACAGGCCGAACAGCACGAGCACGGCGCTGGCGATGAAGGGCACGCGCCATCCGAAGGCGAAGAACTGGTCGTCCGCCAGGCGGCCCGACAGCGCCAGGAAGATGGTCGTCGAGAGAAAAAACCCGAGCGGCGCGCCGAGCTGCGGGAACATGCCGTACCACGCGCGCTGGTGGCGTGCGGCGCGTTCTCGACCGCCAGCAGGACGGCGCCGCCCCATTCGCCGCCGAGGCCGAGCCCTTGCCCGAAGCGGCAGAGCGCCAGCAGCACCGGCGCCGCGAGGCCGATCGTCTCGTACGTCGGCAGCAGGCCGATGCTCACCGTCGACACGCCCATCGTCAGCAGCGCCGCGACCAGCGTCGTTTTCCGGCCGATGCGGTCGCCGAAGTGGCCGAAGAGCGCGGAGCCAATCGGCCGGGCGACGAAGGCGATGCCGAACGTCGCGAGCGACGCGAGCGTGGCCGTGGCCGGGTTCGACGCCGGGAAGAACAGCGTCGGGAACACGAGCACGGCCGCGGTGCCGTAGATGTAGAAGTCGAAGAACTCGATCGTGGTCCCGACGAGGCTCGCGAACAGGACCTGGCGGGGACTGTTCAGTCGAGGCGCCGCGATGTCAGTCGTCAATCGGGTGACAGGATATACGCGAAGTGCGGATCGAGTTAACAGCAACGAACACGGTACACGCTAAGGACACGAAGCAAACAGGGCGCGATTTGCGCGACGATGCGAGGCTTCCGTCCACCTGGAGGTGACCATGCCCGTCAACGAACTCGAACGCTTTCTCGCGACGTGGGACAGAGAAGCGGCGAACACCGCGAAGCTGTTGCGCGCGCTGCCTGTCTCGCAGTACGATTTCCGTCCCGATGCCGGCGGCCGCTCGCTCGGCGAACTGGCGTGGCATCTCGCGGAGGGCGACGCCTACATGAGCCACGGCGTCTAGCGCGGTCAGTTCAACATGACGGACAGGCCGCCGAACATGGAGCGGCCGCGGACCGTCGAGGCGCTCGCGCCCGGATTCGAGCGCCTGCACCAGGAGGCCGTTGCGCGGATCCGTCCAGCTCACCGTACGCGGACCTCGATCGCGAGCTGCCGTTCTTCGGGCGGCAGGTGCCGGTTCGCGAGATCCTGTGGGACATGATCATCTTGCACGGCGTGCATCACCGCGGGCAACTGGCGCTGATGTGCCGCCTGGCCGGCGGGGAAGCGCCAGGACTGTACGGTCCGAACCGCGAAGAGACCGCGGCGATGCGGGCCGCCGCGCCGCGCGTAGCGCAGGCTTGCTTCGTTCGTCCGTTCTTCGTTCTCCGTTCTCCTAGTTCTTGCCGTTCATCGTTCTTTCGTTCTTCGGAGAACGGCAGAATCGACGAGAGAGCGTGAGAACGGAGAACGTGTGATAGATTCGCCGCACAATGCAGCTCGACTTCATCTCCGGCCTGTTCGTGTTCATGCTGGCGACGTTCATCGGCCTGGACGTCATCCGGCGCGTGTCGCGGCTGCTCCATACGCCGCTGATGTCGCTGACCAACGCCATCTCGGCGATCGCGATCGTCGGCGCGATCATCATCACCGGCGAGCAGCACACCACGCTCAGCACCGTGCTCGGCGCCGTCGCCGTGTTCGCGTCGACGACCAACATCGTCAGCGGCTTCCTGATCACCGATCGGATGCTGAAGATGTTCAAGAAACGCGAGCCGGCGAAGTGACCGTCGAGCAGCTCACCCAGCTCATTTACCTCGTCTCCGCCGGCGCGTTCATCCTGTCGCTGAAGTGGATGAGCGACCCGAAGACCGCGCGCCGCGGCGTGTTCGCCGGCGTCGGCGCGATGGTGCTCGCCGTCGCCGGCACGCTGCTGTACCCGCACATCGTCGCGTATCACTGGATCGCCATCGCGTTGGTGGCCGGCACGCTGGTCGGCGTGCCGCTGTCGTGGGTGCCGCTGACGGCCGTGCCGCAGCGGACGGCGCTGTCGCATGCGTTCGGCGGCCTGGCGGCCGGCCTCGTCGGCACCGCGAAGTACTACACGTGGCTCGACGAAGGGCAGCTGACGACGTTCCGCATGGCGGCGATCGGTGCCGAAGTGCTGCTCGGCTATCTGACCTGCACCGGCAGCCTGATGGCGGCGGGCAAGCTGCAGGAGGTCCTGCCGACGCGGCCGCTGACCTATCGCAACCAGAACGTCATCAATCTGGGCCTGCTCGCGGTCGCGATCGTGATTGCGATCGTGCTGGTGTTCCGGCCGGCCACGCCGTGGCTGTTTCCGGTCGTGATCGTGCTGTCGCTGCTGTTCGGCGTCCTGCTGGTGCTGCCGATCGGCGGGGCCGACATGCCCACGGTCATTTCGCTGCTGAACGCGTATGCCGGCCTGTCGGCCGTGGCGATGGGGTTCGTGCTGGAAAACAAGCTGCTCATCACGGCCGGCGCGCTCGACGGATCGTCCGGCCTGATCCTGTCGATCATCATGTGCCGCGCGATGAACCGTTCGTTCACCAACGTGCTGTTCGGCGCGTTCGGCCAGGTGCAGGCAGTCGCGGGCGCGGTCGAGCAGCGGACCGCGAAATCGGCGACGCCCGAGGATGTCATGCACCTGCTCGAGAACGCGAACACCGTCGTCTTCATCCCGGGCTACGGCATGGCGGTCGCCCAGGCGCAGCACCGCGTCCGCGACCTGCGCGACGAGCTCGCCAAGCGCGGCGTCGACGTGAAGTTCGCGATCCATCCGGTCGCGGGCCGGATGCCCGGCCACATGAACGTGCTGCTCGCCGAGGCGGAAATCCCGTACGAGAGCCTCGTCGAGATGGACGACATCAATCCGGAGATGCCGCAGGTCGACGTGGCGGTCGTCATCGGCGCGAACGACGTCGTCAATCCGGCCGCGCGCCACGATCCGAAGAGCCCGATCTACGGCATGCCGATCATCGACGCCGACAAGGCGAGGACCGTGATCGCCATCAAGCGCAGCATGAACCCCGGCTTTGCCGGCATCGAGAACGAGCTCTACTTCGCCGACAACACGCTGATGCTGTTCGGCGACGCGAAGGTCGTCATCGGGGAAGTCGTCAAGGAGTTCGCCGGCAAGCAAAGCATCCACTGACCATGCTGGGCGGCTAGCTGCCCGTTGGCCCCGATGGCTCCGTTCTCACCCATCCGGTCCCGTCATCCGATTCGCGTCGTCCTGTCGTCGACGGCGTTCCTGCCGTTCATGTCGGTGCGGAAGGCCGCCGCACTGGCGATCGCGCAATTTGGCGTCGCAGCGTTTTTCATCTCGGGTCTGGCGCGGGCGGCCGTGGGCGATTCCGCCGGCTGGTTCGTGCTCGCCGCCGCGGTGCTCGCCGCGTTCGCACGATCGATCGACATCGAAAGCTGGTCGCTGCTGATTCCCGGCGGATTCGTCGGCTCGGTGACGCGTGCGTTCGGCCCGCGCGCCGCCGCAGTCGCGAAGGCGGCGGCGGTGGTGGAGCGCATCCTGCTCGGCGCTCTGGCGTGCGTTCTGGTCGGACATTACGCCGCGAGCGTGTCGGCATCGGCGATCGCCGGCCGCAGCTTGACCGGATATCTCCGGGCCGAGGATCTGGCGACGCTGGTTGCGATGGGCGCGCTTGGCGTGCTGTGGCTGCAGACTCGGCTCGGGCGCGAGGTTGGCCGCGACGCGCTCGCGCGAGCGATCTGGATTGGCGTTGGCATCGTCCTCGTCGCGATCGTCTGGGCGCTTGTCACGGTAGCGCGTCACGGCGCCTTATCTTCGTCGCTCGTCCTGCCGGCGCCAGTGGCGAGAACCGGATGGTTTCCGGCTGATACGGCGTTGGCGTGGCTGCTCGGATTCGCCCTGACGCTGCCGGTCGTCGGCGGCGGGGAAGCGCTCTCCCACGCGGCCCCCGAGCTCCCGCCGCCACGCGTGCAGGCGCTGCGACGAACCGCCATCGCCGCGGTGCTGTTCACCGTCGTGGCGACCGTCGTGGGAACGTTCCTCTTCGTCTGGCTCGTCCCGGCCAGTGAACAGCAGGTCTGGGCCAATGCGCCGCTGGCCGGACTGTCGCAGCATCTTGCGGCCCCGGCGGCGGTGCGGAACCTCATCGCGCTCGCCCTGGCGCTGGCTGCGGCGCTGGTGCTGCTGCCGGCCGCTCACGCGGCAGTGAGCGACGCCGAGCAGATGCTGCATCGCTTCTCTGCGGAAGGCACCCTCCCCCCAGGTCTCACGTCGCTGCACAGCCGCTTTGGCACGCCGGCACGCGCCATCGACATCACGGTGATCGCGACGACGTTCGCGGTGCTCGCGAGCGGTGCGCGAGTGTCGTGGCTGGCACAAGCCTATGGCGTGGCAATCGCGACCACCCTGGCGCTGTCGATTGCCGCAATCATCCGCCTCCGCCGCGTGCGCCAGGGGCCGACGCCCTACACAGCGCCAGGCGACGTCCGTGTCGGCCGCCGGCACTTCGCTGCCGGGCTCGTCGTCGCGCGCGCCGTGGCCGTAGCCTGCGCGGTCGGGATGATCGTCGCCGGCGATTTCGCCGCGATCGCCGCCGCGGCGGTGATGACGGGCCTCGCGTCGTGGTTCACCGTGGCGGCTCGCCACCGGCCGCCAGTCGATATCGGCACCGATGAAACCGCGTTCGACCTGATGCTCGCCGCCGAGCTTTCGCCCGACCAGATCGAAGCGCGTCCCGGCAGCGTGCTGGTGCCGGTGCGCAACCCGCACCTGCTGGCGCACGTCATGGCGGCTCTGCAGACGCCCGGCGATCGCGACGTCGTCGTCATGACGGCGCGTCTGCTCGACGTCGACGTCAACGAGGAAGACGCGGGGAGGACCACGCCGACCCCGCACGAGCGGAAGCTGCTCTCGGACGTCGTCGCACTCGCCGAACGGGTTGGCCGGCCGGTGCGGCTGCTGATTGTTCCCACCCGCAGCGTGGTCGACGCGATTGTCGGCGCCGTGATTCGCCTTCGCGCGTCGGACGTGTTCGTCGGCGAGTCGGCGACGCTCTCCGCCGGGGACCAGGCGCGCCTGCTCGGCGAGGCCTGGGAGCGGGCCGACAAGCCCGACGCGCTCGACGTCAGGCTGGTCATCCACCACCGCAGCGGCCGATCGGACACCTACCATCTCGGAGCTCATCCCCCGTCCTTCACTTCCGGCGACCTCGATCTGATTCATCGCCTGTGGCTCGACGCCGTCAAGGCTGTCGGTCCGCACGTGCATCACGCCGACGTCGTCAGAGCAGCGCTGAAGCAAATGGAAGAACAGCTTACCGGTCCCCATCGCGAGGACGCGGTTGCGGCGATTCGCGAGATCGCCCGGCCGGCCGAAGAACTCGCCGAGGTGCTGCGGGCGCGCGACTACGCGCGGCTGCGCGACATGCTCCGCAACCGCGAAGCGGGCGATGTCGCCACGTTGCTCACCGCGCTGAGCCTCGAAGATCAGGTCGTCGTCTTTCGGGTGATGCCGCGCAAGGATGCGGCAGCGGTGTTCGAATATCTGTCGCAGGAATCGCAGGAAGCGCTGCTGAAAGGGATGGCGCAGGACGACGTCGCCGAATTGCTGAACAACATGGCGCCGGATGATCGGACCCTGTTCCTCGAAGAGCTGCCGGCCGAGGCGACGCGGCAGCTGCTGGCGCTGCTGACGCCGGCCGAACGTGCGGTTGCGGTGACGCTGCTCGGCTATCCGGAACACTCGGTCGGCCGGCTGATGACGCCGAATTATGTCGCCGTCCGCGAGGAGTGGACGGTCCGCGAGGTCCTCGATTACGTGCGCGCCCACGGGCAGGACAGTGAGACGCTGAACGTGATCTACGTCGTCGACAGCCGCAATCTCCTGGTTGACGACGTGCGCATCCGCGAGTTCCTGCTGGCGCCGCTCGACCGCCGCGTTGCGGAGCTGATGGATCGCCGTTTCGTGGCGTTGAAGGCCACTGACGATCAGGAAGCCGCCGTCGGCGTGTTCCGTCAGTACGATCGCACCGCGCTGCCGGTCACCGACACCGCGGGCATGCTGATCGGCATCGTGACCATCGACGACGTGCTCGACGTCGCCGAAGCGACCACCACCCGCGAGATTCAGCGGATCGGCGGCTCGGAAGCGCTCGACGAGCCGTACATCAGCATCGGGTTCGGGCGGATGATTCAAAAGCGGGCCGGGTGGCTGACGGCGCTGTTCCTGGGGGAGATGCTCACCGCCACCGCGATGGGCGTGTTCGAAGCGGAGATCTCAAAGGCGGTTGTGCTGGCGCTGTTCGTGCCGCTGATCATCTCGAGCGGCGGCAACTCGGGGTCGCAGGCCGCAACGCTTGTCATTCGCGCGCTGGCGCTGGGGGAGGTCGGCGTCCGCGACTGGTGGCGCGTCATGCGGCGCGAGGTCCTGGCCGGATTGGTGCTCGGGGCGATCCTCGGCAGCATCGGGTTCCTGCGCATCAGCCTGTGGTCCGCGTTCTCGGATATCTACGGTCCGCACTGGCTGCTCGTGGCGATCACCGTTTCGGTGGCGCTGGTCGGTGTCGTTCTCTGGGGCACGCTCAGCGGATCGCTGCTGCCGTTTCTGCTGAAACGCCTCGGATTCGATCCGGCCGCGTCTTCAGCGCCGTTTGTGGCGACACTGGTCGACGTGACGGGACTGGTGATTTATTTCTCGGTCGCGCTCGTCGTACTGCGGGGAACGCTCTTGTAGCTCTCGCTGTCCGTTCGACGTTCGATGTTCGGCGTTCGTCGTTCGAACGAGGGGCGACAGGCGCGCGAACGACGAACGAAATCGGTTTATCGTTGTTCGAGTCGGGAGGGCGCAATGGACGAGCATGACGACGACCTCGCCTCCGAAGTGATCGAAGGGGAGGAGATCGAAAGCGACACCTTCGAGGCTGAGGACGACGAAGACGTTCTGGAGCGCGGAAGACGGCGAGGAAAAAGAGGACGAAGCTCCGCCCGAGGACGACAGCGAAATCTAGCGCGCCGGCAACGAACGAAGCGAAGAACGAAGAACCGTTCTACCGAGCGAGCGCCTCTGCGGGCTTGTCGACCGGTTCGAGGAAGGCGGCCACCTGCTTGCGCAGCTCGTCCTGGATCTGCTCGATCGAGCGCCGCGCGTCCACCGTCCTGAAGTGGAACTCGTCGGCCATCGACGAGTACTCGCGCAGCAGCTTGTTCTGGTACAGCCGGAAGCTGTCGTAGATGTCGTCGGCCGCCTTCATGTCCATGCCCGATTCCCAGAAGTCCATCCCGCGCGCTTCGAGGACGCGGCCGATCAGCGTCTCGACGTCGACCTTCAGGTAGAAGACCATGTGCGGCGCGATCGCGAAGCCGTACATGCCGCGCAGCCAGGCGCGATCGATGCCGCGGACGCCGGCGCGCGCCAGCGCGGTGAAGATGTAGCGGTCCGACAGCACGACGAATCCCGCCTTGAGTGCCGGGATGATTTCCTTCTCGAGCCGATCGGCGAAGTCGGTCGCGTAGAGCAGCACGAAGGTCAGCTTGTTCAGCGTATTGCTGGACTTGGCCAGTTCAATCGTGGGCTGCATCAACGGCGAGCGCGTCCAGCCGGTTTCGACGACGCCGTAGCCCCGCACCTCGAGCCATTCGCGCAGCAGCTGAATCTGCGTCGTGCGGCCGACGCCGTCCGTGCCCTCGATGGCGATCAACTTGCCCGGGTAGCCGTTGATCGGCAGGTACGGGATGCTGCTGCCGTAGTACCTGCCAGCCTGGATCTCGGGCTGCTCGCCGGCGATCAGACGGGTTGCTCATCGGGGATCTCCTCGTTGGTCAGCGCCAGCCGCGGCGCGATCAGGCCGCGGACGTAGCGCTGCTGCTCGGTGATGCTGCTGACCGCGTCGACGACCTCCAGGCCGAACTCGTCGACGAGGCGATCGGTACTCCTCGAGCACCTTGCCCTGGAAGAGCCGAAAGCTTTCGATCGGGTTCGTGCTCCAGCCGAGATCCATGCCCGCTTCGTAGAACTTGAGCTTGACGCGGCGCGCCATCAGGCGATCCAGCGACACGTCGATCGGCACGCGGAAGTAGAGCGCCAGGTCGGGCCGGACCGCGAAGCTGTACAGGTCGCGGACCCACTGCCGGTCGACGCCGCGGGTCACGTCGCGGGCGAACGCGGTGTAGGTATAGCGATCCGCCAGCACGATCATGCCGGCCTTGAGCGGCGGGATGATCTTGTAGAGCAGCCGGTCAGCGAAGTCCGTGGCGTGCAGCAGGCTGAACGTCATCGGTGTCAGCGCGTTCTTTTTCTTGCCGGTCTTGGTCGCGGCCTTGACCAGCGCGGACGAGTTCCATTCCGTGACGAACACGCGGTGGCCTTCGGCTGCCAGCCACTTCGCGAGCAGTCGCCAGCTGCGTGGTCTTTCCCGACCCGTCGATGCCTTCGACGACGAACAGCTTTCCCGGGTACTCGTGCGGCTTTGTCAGGTTGTTCAACATACGCGGTCGTCCTGCTCACTTCGACACGAAGGGGCTTGCCAATGAGTCGCTCGAACGGGACGGCGTGCCGGTTGGCGGCCCACAACTCGAGCTCGGCGTCGCTCTTGGTCCGCAGCTGGAGCAGCGCGTCCTCGCCGCGGTCGTGCAGCTCGACGCCGCTGATCGTCTGCGCATGGCTGCGATCGAGGCTTTCCGCGAGCCTCAGAATCGCCGCCAGCGTCCGGATCGTGCGGCGGCGCCGGCCGGAGAACCCGCGCAGCACCGGAGTGCTTCTTCTTGGGCGTGGCGCGCCGATGATAGCGGGCGACGAGCGCGATGGTCTCGATCTCCTCGGGCTCGAACCCGCGCAGGTCGCCGTTGCGAATCAGGTACTCGGAGTGCTTGTGGTGGCGTTCGTAGCTGATGTGCACGCCGATGTCGTGCAGGATCGCCGCGTATTCCAGCCACTCGCGCTCCTTGTCGGTGAGGCCGTGGATCGCCCGCGTCTGATCGAACAGCGCCGTCGACAGCTTCGCAATCTGCTGCGCGTGCTCCGGCCAGTAGCTGCATCGCTCGGCGAGCTCGACGATGCTGCGCCGGCGGACGTCCGGATAGCGATCGGCCTGCGCGATTTCCTTCCGGTGCCGCGCGATGTAATCGAGGACGACGCCTTCGCGCAGCGACAGGTCGCAGAGCGTGAGTTCTTCGGCGCCGAGGCGGCGCACCAGCGTGTCGAGCAGCACCGCGCCGGCCGGCGACGAGGTCGGCGCGCCGCGGCTCGAGTCCCGGCACGCGCACGCGTTTCACGAGATTGAGCGACGTCATCGTGCGGCGCACCCGGTGCAGCTGCTTGGCCGAGACGCGGCGGTTGCGCAGCGTGGCGATCCCGCCGCGGCCATGGTGTCCGCGCGGCGATCGCGCCGAGGCTGAGGATCGTTCCCGACGTGCCGACGACGCGGTCGAACCCGGCGCGCTTGATGCGCTCGATGTGCTCGTCGACGTCGGCGTCGATGTGGCGAACCAGCTTCCGCTCTTCGCGCGCCGAGATCGGGTCGGACTTGACGAAGCGCTCCGTCAGCCGGATCACGCCCAGCTTGAAGCTGCGCCCGCTCTCCATCGTCGGCCCTGCGCCGCGCGTGATTTCGACGCTGCCGCCGCCGATGTCGATCACCACCAGCGACCTCGCCGGCCGCCCCGACGCCGTAGGCCGCCGCCATGTGGATGAGGCGTGCTTCTTCGGTGCCGGAGATGACCCGCGGCCGAATCCCGGTCTCCGCGGCGACGGTCTTCAGGAACTCGCCGCCGTTTTCGGCTTCGCGCACGGCGCTGGTCGCGACCGCGACAATGTGGTCGACGCGTGTGCGATTCGGCCAGCCGTCGGAACTTGGACAAGCACCTGGAGCGCGGCCTGCATCGCCTCGGGCGTGAGCGCGCGGCCGTCGAGGCCGCCGGCCCCCAGCCGGACCATTTCCTTCTCCCGATCGATGACTTCGAACGACAGATCCGGCCGCACGCGGACCACGATCATGTGCAGCGAGTTGGTGCCGATGTCGATGGCGGCAAGGCGCATATTGGATGAGCTTAACGCGGATTGACTATAATTTCCGTTTCGCCCATCTTTAGCATGTCGGTGTTACCAACTCGTTACGTTCTGTTGCGCGCCCGCCTCGAGCGCTTTTCCCGCGCGATGCCAGGCGTTGAAACCCGTGATATCCGGGCCGTGCACCGGACTCGCGTCGCGTCCCGGCGGCTGCGGGAACTGCTGCCCGTCCTGCAGCTCGACGAAGCAGGTCGGTGGGGAAGCTGTCACACCAGCTTCGCAAGGTGACCAGGCGGCTCGGCGGTGTCCGGGAAGCGGACGTCATGCTGCTTCTGATAGCCGAGCTGCATGAATCCGGCCGTTTTTCGGAGCCCGGGCTCCGGCTCGTCCGCGAAGCGGCGCAGGCCGAGCGCGACGAAGCGCGCGCGGAGATTCCCGTCAAACCGACCACGGCTGCCTTTCAGCGGATCGTCAAGAAGCTCGACCGTGCGGCGCGCAAGCTCGACGGTCCCGAGGATGCCCAGACGCGCCGTGCCTGGCGTTGGGCGCTCGACGCGCGCGTCAGCCGGCGGGCGCTCGCCCTGCGCCAGGCCATCGACAAGGCCGGCTCGGTGTATCTGGCCGAGCGGCTGCACGGGACGCGGATCGCGCTCAAGAAACTGCGCTACGGCCTCGAGCTCGACGTCGAGTCGCGTGGGCTGAAGAGCACGAAGGAACTTCGCACGCTGAAGCGGATGCAGGGAGTGCTCGGTCGACTGCACGATCTTCAGGTCCTCATCGACCACGTCAGGAGCGTGCAGGCCTCGCTGACGCCTCCAAACGTGACGATGTGGCGCGACCTCGACACGGTCGTGATGTCGCTCGAGGAGAGCTGCCGCCGCCTGCACGCGCGGTACGTCGGCGAGCGGCAGACGCTCGTTGACATCTGCGACCGGTTGACCCGCCGCACCATTCCCCCGCGAAAGCCAGTCAGCGACGCCGCCGCGCCGGGTAGACCGATGCCGGCCGGCTACGAGCTGTACCTCATTCGGCACGGGATCGCGGAGGAACGCGGCGACGCGTGGCCCGACGATTCCAAGCGGCCGCTCACCGAGCGCGGCATCGCGCGCCTTCGCAAGGAGGCCCGCGGGCTCCTGCGCCTCGGCGTGTCTTTCGACGTCGTGCTCACCAGCCCGCTGGTACGCGCACGGCAAACGGCCGATGCCGTGGCCAGCACGTTCGAGCCACGTCCGCCGATCGTCGTCATCGAGTCGCTGTCGCCGGGTGGAACGCATCAGGCCGTCCTGGCCGATCTCGAAAAACAGTCGCGCCGCTCGCGCCTCGCGCTCGTCGGTCACGAGCCTGGCATCGGCGAGCTCGGCGCGCGGCTGATCGGCTCGCGCCACCCTCTCGAGTTCAAGAAAGGCGGGGTCTGCCGGATCGATTTCGACACGCTGCCTCCCGCGGGCCCAGGCGCGCTGCGCTGGTTCATCACGCCGAAGATCCTCCGCGCGCTGCGAAAGTAGGGCGGACCTCTTAGGTCCGCCGGATAGTGGCGGACCTCTTAGGTCCGCCGGAGTCACGCCAAGTCCGCAGCCATCACGCCCTCAGATAGTCCGCCTGCCACTCACGCACGCGCGCCTTGATGTCTTTCTGTGTCTTGAGCGTTCCCGCCAGCACCTCGCGCACGAGAGCGGGCAGCTCGGCGTCGCTCGCGAACCGCAGCGCGACGAGCTGTTTGTGCGACAGGCCGTTGACGTGGTCCTGCAGGTCGGGCGGCAGCGCGTTGCGCAACCGCAGGCGCATCTCGAGCCGGATCACCCGATCCTGGACGGTCAGCACCTGCACGCGCAGCGAGAAGAACATCAGCAGCAGCGCGATCGACACCAGGAACGCGATAAACGTCTCGCCACTGAACATCCCAATCAATCGGTAGGTTGCCCAAATGAAGTTCGCCAGGAAGGGAACGAACACTCCGACGTGGTACGCCGGGACGATTCGGGCGTGATTCCGGAAATTCTGGGCCGTTGGCATGGCCAATCCTCCATCGAGTCGCGTCGAGCTGGCTGCGTGTTACAAAGAATTTACTTCGTCCGGGCCCCGGCGGGGTGCAAGATTCCGCTTTCCCTTCGGAGACTCCATGTTCGCCCTCACGCTGCGCCAGGCCAATCACGAGCGTCGATATTCCATAGTCCGGACCGGGGTGCTGGGCTGGGAAATACGGCTCGAGGAGGATTCGAAGCTGCAGCGGCTCGACCACTATCAGGACTGGCACCGGGTGGAGCGCGCGCTCGCGCTGTTTGCCCGCGAAACGTTGCAGCTGCAGGAATCCGGCTGGCGGGTGATCGAAACTCAGTCGATGAAACGATAGCCGAGGCCGACGACGGTCTCGATCTGCCGGCCCGCCGTCGCCGAGCTTGCTCCGCAGGCGGCCGACGTGCACGTCCACCGAGCGCGTTTCCACCTGGCGATCGTAGCCCCACACGCGCTCGAGGAGCCGGTCGCGTGACACGACCCGGTTCTTGTTCATGACGAGATAGCGGAGCAGCTCGAACTCGCGGCGCGTGAGCCGTATCTGATCGCCGTCGACGGCGACGGCGACGGCGTCGAAATCGGCCGTCAACCGGTCGCCGCGGTAATTGATCGGCGCCGCATCGTCAGGGCGGTTGCTCCGTCGCAGCACGGCGCGGACCCGCGACGTCAGTTCCCGCAGGCTGAAGGGCTTGGTGACGTAGTCGTCCGCCCCGAGATCCAGGCCGCTGACGCGGTCGTTCTCGCTGGTGCGCGCCGTCAGCATGATGATCGGCAGATGCCGTCCCTCGGGGCGTCCGCGCAGGATGCGGCAGACCTCGAGGCCGCTCAACACCGGCAGGTTGAGGTCGAGGATCATCAGGTCCGGCGGCGCGGCCGCGACCGCCTTGAGCGCATCGTCACCCGTGCCGACGATGTGCGCCTCGGCCTCGCCGGTGCGCTCGAGGGTGTGCTTGATCAGACCGGCGATGTCGTGCTCGTCCTCGACGATGAGGACACGGTGCCTGGGCATAAGGAACGAGCGCCACGGCGGAGGGCACGGAAGCGTTTGTAGGCCGACCCTTTCAGGGTCGGCACTCGGCGAGGCGATCACATCCCGAATGCCGGGCGCCGCCGTCGCCACTGTCCGTGACCTCCGTCGTGGCGCTCTGCAAGCTGACAGTATCCGGTGGACGTTTCGCTTCCGTATCGAAGGTGTTAAATGTGGGTTACACCAGGCCCGGAGCCGGGTTATCCTGCCTGAATCCGTGCGGCCACGCATCCGTCTCGTCGATCGGCCTCTGTCTGGCTGCTGGGGTAGCCGCCGCGTTCGAGTCGTCCGCCCAGACGCCGGAATCGCGCTTCCACTCCACGTCGAGCAAGCTGCAGAACATCCTGGAAGGGAACTGGCAGTCGTGCCAGGAACCGGCGACCGGCCGCTACGGCGAGCGCGTCTACGATCACGTCGTCAACGGCGTCGGACAGTTCGAGGTCCATCTCGGACCGCGCCGTGAGTTTGCGATCTTTCCAGAGCGTGCAGGACGCGCACCGCGATCACGATTCGGCCGACAACCTCCTGAAGACCGTACCGCGTCATCCTCCAGGGCACGCGCGCGACGCAGCGGTGGGAGGTGCCGTCACTGAACCTCGCCTTCACCGTGACGCTCGGCGGCGGCTCGCGAACCGACTGCGAGAGCTGGTTCATCCTGCTGGAGCCGCTCAAGAAGACGTCCTGAACAGGCCCGCGGATATCTCGACCGCTGGCGGTCCCGACACTCGTCCTGCTGCGCCAGTAGCTGGAGCGCCGGCGCTCTCTGGAGGCCATCGTCCACGCCACCGGCGTGTACTTCCCGAAGCGTGCGCATCGGGCGCGCATCGCGATCAAGAAGTTCCGCTACGCGACCGAGATCGCCGCCGCGACGGGCGTATGGAACGCGTGGGGCATCATCCGCGAATTGAAGAAGGCACAGGAACTGCTCGGCCGCATTCACGATCGCCAGGAGCTCCTCGACACGCCCCCCGAGCCGAGTGGCCGGGGGCCCTGCGGTATGCTCGAACCGTGGATGACATCCGTAGTGGCCAGATCGTGTTGTTCTACCTGTTCGACGTCTCCGACACGATCGACTTGCAGGTCATTTCCCAGCTGATCGGCGGCACGACCGCCGCGAAGCTTGCCCCCAAGCAGGCGACCCCGGCGTACATCCAGTACGACAAGCCGCCCCTGTCGTTTGAAGGGGAGGTGGTCGGTCATCGCCGACGTCGACGGTTTCAAGCCGCGTGTGCGTCTGTACGACTACGGCGTTGTCTCGATTGCGCTGGCGCGGCCGTTCTGCGGCTCGTGGAACGACCTCGTCGGGCTCGGGCAGACGCTCATCGAGAGCGACGAGTTCGAGCAGCGCGCCGAGGCGATGTGCCGGACGATCGTCGATCGGACGAAACCCGCACTGACCGGCCTCCGCTCGAGGTTCGTCGCGGAGGACTATCTCGTCTACGTGGTGAACGATCTCGGGCGCCCGCAAACCGCGGAGCAGCTGCTCGCCGAACGCGGCGATCAGATCGCCGTCATGCTCCGCGGCGAGCGGCAGACGCTGAGCGATCAGGAAAAGGCGGCGATCCTTCGCCACCGGATCTCGTACCTGGCCGACGACCTGGTGATCCCGACGTGGAATGCGGCGTTCGTCTACGACACGCCGACCGGCGCGCAGGCAGCGCTGGAGATCGTCGAGTTCGCCAATTCACAACTGCTGGAGTACCGCTACTACGACGAGCGGCTCGACGACGAGCTGGCGTCGATCTACGCGCGCCTGCAGAAGCCGCGGTGGTTCGACGAATGGCGTGCGTCGCGCTACACGCGGGCTGCCCGCCAGGTGCACTCGCTGTTCATCGAGGTCAACGAGGTCACCGATCGCACCGAGAACGCGCTCAAGTTCATCGGCGACATCTACGCCGCGCGGCTGTTCTGGCTGGTCGCCGAGCGGCTGGGGTTGGGCACGTGGAAGGCGGACCTCGAGACCAAGCTCAAGACGCTCGACGACATCTACCGGTTCGCCGTCGAACAATCGGCGATGTCGCGCGGGCAATTCCTCGAGCTGACGATTGTGTTGATCCTCGTGCTCGAGCTTGTGCTGTTCTTCATGGGGATCATGACGTAGAGTGCGGATTCGCTACAGCCAAAATGCAACCGCGAAGCCGCGAAGGCGCGAAGAACTCCGTGGTTGCATTTCTTGCTTGATCGCCATCCGGCGAAAGTTTACGCGGACGTCAACCTGTCGACTGAAAACGGTTACATGCGCCCGATACCGTGGCGGCTCGTCACATTCCGCCAAGGAGGAGTCCGCATGACCGAGTTCACCTACGATCGCCGCACGTTCCTGCGTCGCGGCGCTATGGGAGCGGGGGCGCTCTGGGCGCTGTCGCTCGATCCGTTTATCGCCCGCCGCGCCGAAGGCGCCGCGATCCCCAGCCCGGTACGGACCGATCAACCCGAAGATCGACGAGACCACCGGCCTTCCGCTGATCAAGTTGCCCGACGGATTCCGCTACATGTCTTTTTCGTGGACCGGTGATCTCAATGTCGGACGGCGTCCGCTGTCCGAACCTGCACGACGGCATGGCGGTCGTGGACGCCGAAGGAGATTCGGGACGCCTGATCCTGGTCCGCAACCACGAGGGCTGCGAACGGGACGCCGTACCTCGACAAGCCTTCGATTACCTACATGCGGCGACGGCGCGGGCGGCACGACGAACATCATTTTCGACAGCAAGCACGGTCGCTGGGCGAAGGACTGGTCGACGCTCGCCGGCACGGTTCGCAACTGCGCCGGAGGCGTCACGCCTTGGCGTTCGTGGATCACCGGCGAGGAGACGTTCGGACCCGGCCACGGCTATGCGTTCGATGTCGATGCGCAAAAAGGTGACCGGCGCCCGGTCGTTGCCATGGGCCGCTTCTCACACGAAGCGATGATGGTGGATCCGGCGACCGGCTACGTCTACGAAACCGAGGATGCGACCCCCTCCGGGTTCTACAGGTACGTGCCGGATTCGCCCGGACGAGCTCATCGAAGGCGGCCGCCTCTACATGCTCAAGGTGAAGAAACCAAAACAACTTCGACTTCGGCCCGCTACAGTGTCAGCAGTTGGCACGACATGGGACGTCCAGTGGGTGCCGATCGACGATCCCGACGCCCGCGTGCTGACGACCTACGCGCAGGGCGCATCCGCGCCGCACTTCGGCGCGCAGTTCCGCCGCCTGGAAGGGTGCTGGTGGGGCGACCAAACGGGCTACTTCCTGTCGACCAACGGCGGCCCCGCGGGCGAGGGGCAGGTGTTCGAGTACAACCCGATCGCGGAGACGCTCAAGCTGATCTACGTCTCGCCGAGCGGCAACGACCTCGACAACCCCGACAACATCACGGTCACGCCGCGCGGCGGTCTGCTGCTATGTGAAGACGCCGCCGGCGACGGCCGTCGATCGGTGAGCGGCTGGTCGGCCTGACGCTCAACGGCAACACCTTCACGTTCGCCCAGAACGACATCGTGCTGCCGGTGGCGTACAACGACCGCATCCCGGCGGGCAGCTACCGGACGAACGAGTGGGCTGGCGCCTGCTACAGTCCTGATGGCCAGTGGTTGTTCGTGAACATCCAGACGCCGGGCATCACGTTCGCCATCACGGGGCCGTGGGGGGCGGGGCCTCTCTAACCAGCATGTAGAGCCGAGCGCGAGCACCAGGCGCTGATACGAGCTTCTTGAACATCGGCGGCGGGATGCGTCGGAGGACGCGCTCGCCGCCGATCGTGCCGGCGACGGCCCCTATTACCGCGAGCGCAATCAGGCCCGCGAGGTCGACGAGGCGTTCGGCCTCGAGCGCCACGTAAACCGGCATCCTCGCGAGGTCCACCATCAGGGCCGCAGCGGTCGCCGACGCGACGAACGCAGCTGGCCTCACGTCGAAGCCGAGCAGCGCGGCCGATCGGATGCCTCCCTGGTTGCCGACCAGGCCGCCGAACACGCCCGAGAGCAGTCCGGCCATCCACGCCGCGGTTCGGCCCAGGCGGACGCGCTCCATCACGCCGGTCAGGCCGGTGAGCCCGGCAAACACCAGCAAGCCCCCAAACACCATCACCAGCCCGGGGCCGCGAAGGCGCTGCTGCAGCAGTGCGCCGGCCAGGCCGCCGGCCGCGCTCATCACCCCGAACGTGCGGACAAGCCGCCAGTCCACGTGCTGCCGCATCATCGAGAGGCGGAGCGCGGTGGCGGCGAGATGCGGGATCGCCACCGCTGCAACCGCCAGCGGCATGTCGACGCGCAGGGCGAAGACAGGCGTGAGGATGCTGCCGATCCCGAATCCGGCGACCGAGGCAATCGCGCCGGCGGCTATCGACGCCGCGGCGAGCAACGTCATGAAGGACATGTGGTCGTCAATTTTACAAACACGTAACATCGCCGTTCGTTTGGCGACACACACATAAACACCAAGTAACGGACACTGACATCGTCGGACGGTCGACAAGACGAGGTGGACGGTTGAAAACATCGACGATCCGTGTGCGGGGATGGTTGGCGGCGGGCCTCGTGGCGATGGGGGCAGGAACGGCGGCGGCGCAAGGGCAGCCGGCCGGGAAGACCCCATCCACCTTCGATCGAATCTGGAAGTTCGCCGAGTGGTACAGCAACGACGCGAACCCGGTCGTCCAGCGCGTGCTGTTCAGCGGCCGCTACCAGCACGAATGGGCGACGCTCGGACGCCGACGAGGGCGACCATTCCGAGTGGAACATCCGGCGCATGCGGCTTGGCCCGCGGGTGACGCTGTTCAGGACGATCACGTTCCACGCCGAGGCCGACCTCAATCCCCAGGAAACCGACCCGTTCTTCGTACGGATGACCGATCTTTACGTGCAATGGACGAAGAGCGCGCGCCTCGCCCTTACCGTCGGCAAGCAAGGCGTGAACTTCACGATGGACGGCTCCACGTCCTCCAAAGAGCTGATCGCGATCGACCGCAGCAACCTGACCAACAATATCTGGTTCACCGAGGAGTACTTGCCGGGGGTCGGCGTCTCGGGCCGGGCCGCCCCGTGGACCTACCGTGCCGGGCTCTACTCATCGGGACGCCGGAACAAGTGGCTCGGCGAATTCGATGGAGGGGTGTTCACCTATACCCTCGTCGGCTACGACTTTGCCCGCGCGCTCGGCGTACGGGAGGCGACGCTCGCTGGCAACTATCTCTATCAGCAGCCTGATTCGAACAACACGTTCACCCGGCCCTTCGAACACATCGCGTCGGTCAATTTCAAGCTCGAAAGCGATCGATGGGGTGTGAGGGGCGACCTGTCGGCTGCATCCGGGTATCTCGGGCAGAGCGACGTCTGGGGCGCGATGGCGATGCCTTCCTACAACCTCACCAGCAAGCTGCAGCTCGTGGGGAGGTACACGTTCGTCACCAGCGAAGACGTCAACGGCGTGCGGCTCGCGACCTACGAGAACACGATCGTTTCGGGCCGAGGCGATCGCTACAACGAGGTGTATGGCGGCGCGAACTATTACTTCTACGGCCACAAGTTGAAGGTTCAAACCGGGGTTCAATACGCCGACATGAACGATCGCGCGGGCGACGGCGGCGCGTACTCGGGCACGTCGTGGGTGACGGGCTTGCGGGTGGGGTGGCCGTAAAGGAATCTGGAATTTAAGATTTCAGATTTAAGATTTAAGATTCCAGGCGATGGCTTCGCGGCGTGTCCCGGCGCTGCTGGCGTACCTGCTTCTGGTTATCGCCGGCTGGCCCGTATCCGCACAGACGAACACGGGCGAAATTGTGGGCGTCGTGCGCGATGCGGTCGGAGGCGTGCTGCCGGGCGTCGCCGTCACGGCGCGTCATCCCGATAGCCGGGCTCGTCCTGGAACGGGTGACCGACGCCGAGGGGCGCTTTTTCCTGCCGGCGCTTCGGCTGGGAACCTGGGAGATCAGGGCAGAGCTGGCCGGCTTCGCGCCCCGAACCGAGACGGTCGTGCTGGAGATCGGGCGGACGCTTTCGCTCGACATCACGCTCGGCCTCGCCGGCCTTACCGAGCAGGTGCGGGTCTCTGGAGCGACGCCGCTCCTGCAGATCACGACCGCCGAAATCAGCGACGTCATCAGCACCCAGGACGTGGTGCAGATGCCGCTCAACGGCCGGAATTTCATCGCGCTCGCGCAATTGAGCGACGCCGTGGTCATCCCTCCCGGCGGCACGCGCGGCGAGGCGCTGCAGCAGGCGGGACCGCTGCCGAACGTCGGCGGGCAGCGCTCCGGCCACAACATCTACCTGCTGGACGGCGTGAAGGTGACCGACGAGCTGTTCAACAACCTCGTCATCAATCCTTCGGTCGATTCGATCCAGGAGTTCAAGATCCAGAAGTCGATGTACGCGCCGGAGTTCGGCGGCAAGGCCTCCGCGCTCATCAATGTCGCGACTCGCGCCGGCTCGAACTCCTTCCGCGGCACGCTCTTCGAATTCCGGCGCGACGACGTCTTCGATTCACCGAACTATTTCCGTCCGCCTGGGGAACCCGTCCCTCCGCTTCGGCAGGACCAGTTCGGCGGGACGCTCGGCGGACCGGTCTTGCGCAACCGCTCGTTCTTTTTCGCCAGCTACGAGCGGCTGCGGATGGAGCGCTCACTCACGCGCGGCTTTTCGGTGCCCTCGATGGCGGCGCGCGCCGGCGACTTCGCCGGTTTCGCTCCGATCTGCGATCCGCTGACGATCCCGACGACCGGCACGTGTACGCCGTTCGCGAACAACCGGATCCCGGAGGAGCGGATCGATCCCGTTGCGCGCGGGGCTGCTGGCGCACGTTCCGCCGCCCACATCGAACGCGGGTCCTCAGACCCTGACCGCGGTCGAGGAGCAGGACCGCCATCTGGATCAGATCAGCCTGCGCTTCGATCATCAGCTGAGCGCCTCCGACAACCTGCTGGCCCGCTTCAGCACGTTCGACGCGGACGAGATCCAGCCGTTCGGCACGAGCGCGCTTCAGGAAGCGCTCGTCCCTGGATTTGGCCGCTCGTTGACCACGAAGACCCGCAACGTCGCGTTGAGCCACACGCGCATTTTCGGAACCGGGATGCTGAACGAAGTGCGCTTCGGGTGGATGACGGTGGCGGGCGGACAGATCAGCCCGAACCGCGGAAACCCGTTCGCCCAGGAGGTCGGGCTGCTTGGCGTGACGACCGACCCTCGCGACATGGGCTTTCCGCAGATATCGACCAGCGGCCAGCTACAGCACGTTCGGCGATCCGACGATCTTCACGACGCGCGACAACCAGCACTTCGAACTGTTCGACAACTTCACGATCGACCGGGGCGCGCATCGCGTGAAGTTCGGCGCGTACTACTTCCACCTGCAGCTCCGGCCGGAGCAGCCGGAAAACGCGCGTGGCGCGTTCACCTACACGGGACAGTTCAGCGGCAACGCGTTTGCCGACTTCCTTCTCGGCTATCCCGCGTCAGCCGTGTCGGGCATCGGCCGCGGCGACGAGAACGGCCGCACGAACTGGCTGCATCTCTACGTGCAGGACGACTGGCGGCCGCGCGGCAACCTGTCGCTCAACTTCGGCCTCCGCTACGAGTTCAACCAGCACATGTACGACGTCGACAACCGGCTGTCGACGATCGATCTGTCGACCCCGGGCGGCCAGTTCGTCATCGCCAGCGACGACACGGGCGCAATCGATCCGAGCGGCGAATCGCTCCTGCCGCTGATTCCGATTCCGTACGTGACGAGCGACGAGGTCGGCTGGGACCGCGGCCTGATGCGGCCGAGCAAGCGTGCGGCTGGCGCCGCGACTCGGCTTCGCCCTCTCGCTCGACGACGCCCGCGCCGTCGTTCGCGGCGGCTACGGAATCTTCCTGAATCAGTGGGCGTACAGCGTCCAGACGGCGTTCGCGCGCAACCTGCCGTTCTTCTACACCAAACAGGTCGACGTCCCGCTGACCGATCGCGTGCCGACGCGCCAGACCGCCGACATCCTGGCGGGCAATGCGACCGGAACGATCGGCGCAAACATCATGGACTACGACTACGCCGTCGAGTACAGCCAGACCTGGAGCGGAGGTCTGCAGTACGAGCTGCGGCCGACGACCATGGCCGAGGTCTCGTACATGGGGACCTGGACGCTCGGCGCGGACAACGCCACCGTTCGCAATGTGCCGGAGCCCGGGCCGGGATCGATTCAGGCTCGCCGGCCGATTCCACAATTGAGCCGCATCAACGCGATCCGGTTCGACGGCAAGTCGATCTATCACGGCCTGACGCTCAGGCTCGAGCGCCGGTTGTCGAGCAACTACGCGTTCAATGTCGGCTACACGCTGTCGCACTCGAAGGACGATGCCTCCAGTCCGGGTCCGACCGAGTCCGAGGCGAACGTCCCGCAGAACGTCCGAAACATCTTCGACGAGACGGGGGAGTGGGCGTTCTCGAGCTTCGACCATCGCCACCAGTTCATCGCCAGCGGCGTGTACCAACTGCCGTTCTTCAGGGAGGCGACAGGCGTCGCGGGTGCGATCGCCGGCGGCTGGCGCGTCAACGCCGTCTTCATCGCGCAGTCGGGAGCCCCGTTCACGGTGAACCTCGGCGTCGATCGCGCCAACATCGGCGCGGGTCCGGCCCAGCGACCGGATCAGCTGCGCGAATCCGAACCTGCCGGGCGGCGAGCAAACTCCCGAGCGCTGGTTCGATACCAGCGCCTTCGCGCTCCCGGCGCAGTACACCTTCGGCAGCGCGCCCCGCAACAGCGTCCTCGGGCCAGGGTTCGCGAACATGGACTTCGCGTTGGCGAAAACATGGAGCCTCACGGACCGCTCGAATCTCGAATTCCGCTGGGAGATCTTCAACCTGCTCAATCGCGCGAACTTCGATCTGCCGAATCGAGTGTTCGGAAGCCCCACCTTCGGCCGGATTTTCAGCGCCAAGAACCCGAGGGAGATGCAGTTCGGCTTGCGGCTGAGCTTCTGAGACGCCTAGCGCCGCCTCCGGCGAGGCCATTTGATGTCGGCGGCGCGGGTCCGATCCAGGAACGGGGGATGATGCTCCTTCACCAGGTTCGGCGGCTGGTTACGGTCGAGCACCGGCATCGTGAACGGATCATCCGGCCCGAAGGGAACTGGGGGCGAGGGAGCATCGAGCGGGATCGGCTCGGCCCAACCTTCAGCGAGCATCACCGACGCGAGCGTGTTGCCGAGCTCGTACTCGGTCCCGACCTGGAAGTGGCGCAGGTCGATGCCTTCCAAGTCGTCGACGGGAGGCTTCTGCACGATACGAATACGCATTTTCGGGCGGATCCGCCTTGCCAACATGACGTTAAGCACCGTTGATGCCAGCATGAATAGATTTGTTGGGGTGGTGACCGAAACGCCGACGAACGTCGATGGGGATGTAACGCCGATTTAACATCCGCGAAACCGCACCGCATAACGGTTCGAATAGCGTTAAGTGCATGATGCGCACGCTGATCGTGTTCGGGTTGTCGGTGGCTGCGGCGAGCTGCGGCGGAGGTTCGACCGGCGGGGATCTCTCGAGTGCTCCAGTGGTCGAGGTCGATGGTTCCAGCACCGTGTACCCGATCACCGAGGCGGTTGCGGAAGAGTTCCGGCGGTCCACCCGCGCGCGCGTGACGGTCGGAATCTCCGGCACCGGCGGCGGGTTTCCAGAAGTTCTGCCGCGACGAAATCGACATTGCGGATGCCTCGCGGCCGATTGCGGCGGCGGAGGTCGAGGCCTGTGGTAAGACGCAGGTCGAGTACATCGAGCTGCCGATCGCCTACGACGGCCTCGCCGTCGTGGTGAATCCGAAGAACACATGGGCGACGTCGATGACCGTCGCCGAGCTCAAGAAACTGTGGGAGCCTGCCGCGCAGGGCCAGATCAAGCGCTGGAACCAGGTTCGCGACAGCTGGCCGGATGCCGAAGTCCATCTCTTCGGCGCCGGCGTCGACTCAGGGACCTTCGACTACTTCACGGAAGTGATCATGGGGAAGGCGAAGGCGAGCCGCGGCGACTACACCTCCAGCGAGGACGACAACGTCATCGTCCAGGGCGTCAGCAGCGACGAGAACGCGCTCGGCTACTTCGGCTTCGCCTATTACGAGGAGAACAAGGGCAAGCTCAAGCTGGTCGCGATTGACGACGGCGACGATGCCAACGGCGCCGGCCCGATCCTGCCGTCGCCCGAGACAGTCGGCAACGGCACCTACCGGCCGTTGTCGCGGCCGATCTTCATCTACCCGAAAGTGAAATCGCTCGACCGCCCCGAGGTGAAGAGCTTCGTCGACTTCTACCTGAAGGAGGGCATTCCGCTGGTGCGCGACGTCGGCTACATCCCGCTGACCGAGAAGGAATACGAGCTGGTGCGCGCGCGGTATGCGGCCAGGAAGACCGGGTCGATGTTCCACGGCAGCGAGGGCGGCAGGGTGACCATCGCGACGCCTGGAGCAGCGGCTGGCGCAGTAGCGATGACGCTCCGTCCGCGCGCGCTCCTCGAATCGGCGATCGAGTGGACGCTGTTCTTCTGTGCGGCCGGATCGATCCTGGTCACCGCCGGGATCGTCGCCGTGCTGGTGTTCGAGACGATCGAGTTCCTGCGCGAAGTCTCGATCGTCGAGTTCCTGTTCGGCACCGTCTGGACGCCGCTCTTTTCCGAGAAGCGCTTCGGCGTGCTGCCGCTCGTCAGCGGCACCGTGCTGACGTCGCTGATCGCGATGGCGGTGGCGCTCCCGGCCGGACTGCTGACCGCGATCTACCTGAGCGAGTACGCGGCGAGCGGCATCCGGCGTGTCGTCCGGCCGGTCCTCGAAATCCTCGCCGGCATCCCGACGGTCGTCTACGGCTATTTCGCGCTGCAGTTCGTGACGCCGCTGCTGCAGGGCTTCGTGCCGTCGCTCGCCGGGTTCAACGCGCTCGGACCGGGCATCGTGATGGGGATCATGATCCTGCCGCTGGTGTCGTCGTTGTCGGAGGACGCGCTGCACAGCGTGCCGAACGGCCTGCGCGAAGGCGCGTACGCGCTCGGGTCGACGCGCATGCAGACGTCGCTGCGCGTGGTCGTGCCCGCGGCGTTCTCGGGCATCTCCGCGGCGGCGATCCTGGCAGTGTCGCGCGCGATCGGCGAGACGATGATCGTGGCGATCGCGGCGGGCCAGCAGCCGCGGCTGACGTTCGATCCGCGCGTGCCGGTCGAGACGATGACCGCCTACATCGTGCAGGTCAGCCTCGGCGACACGCCGGCCGGGACGCTCGAGTACCGGACGATCTTCGCCGTCGGCATGCTGCTCTTCGTCAGCACGTTCGCGCTCAACCTCGTCTCGACCTGGCTGCGCAACCGCTTCCGCGAGGAGTACGCATGATCAGCGCGCGCGCTACGCGGGCGATCGGCTGCTCGCGAGCTTCGGCCTGCTCGTGATGCTGCTCGCGCTCGCGGCGTTGTCGGTGCTGATCTACGACGTGCTGCACGACGGCCTGGGCCGCATTTCCTGGGCGTTTCTGACCAGCGAGCCGTCGCGCCGCGCGGAGGCGGCTGGCATCTACACGGCGCATCGTCGGCAGCGTCTACGTCATCGGACTGACCGCGCTCGATTGCCGTGCCGCTCGGCGTCGGCGCCGCGATTCACCTCGAGGAGTACGGCGGGCGCGGGCGGCTGTCGCGGATCATCGAGATCAACATCGCCAATCTCGCCGGCGTGCCGTCGATCATCTACGGGCTGCTCGGGCTCGGGCTGTTCGTCCGCGCGATGCGGATGGGGCCGAGCGTCTGGCCGGTGCGTCCACGCTGGCGCTGCTGGCGCTGCCGGTGGTCATCATCTCGACGCGCGAGGCGCTGCGCGCCGTGCCGAAGTCGCTGCGCGAGGGCTCCTACGCGCTCGGCGCGACCAAGTGGCAGACGATCTGGTACCAGGTGCTGCCGGCGGCGTTTCCCGGCATGCTGACCGGCTCATCCTGGCGCTGTCGCGCGCCATCGGCGAAACGGCGCCGCTCGTCACGATCGGCGCGCTGACCTATGTGCCGTTCCTGCCCGAGGACATCTGGTCGCCGTTCACCGTGCTGCCGATCCAGATTTTCGCCTGGGTGTCGCGGCCGCAGGCCGCCTTCGCGCAGAACGCCGCCGCCGGGATCATCGTCCTGCTCGTCCTGCTCCTCGCCATGAACGCGGTGGCGATCGTTCTCAGGGACAGGTTCCAGAAGCGACTTTCGTAGATCGTTCGCGTTCGCGTTCGACGTCGCGTTCTGCGACACGTTCAGAACCGCGAACGTAGAACGCGAACGCAGCACTTATTTCCGCGGGAAACTGGTCCGGGTTGTCCGTGAACACCGCGTCGATGCCGAGCGTGTACAGGAAATGGGACATCTCGTCGCGAACTGACGGGAAGCGGCCCGTGTTGGCCGCGCGGAACGTGTAAGCGGTGACGGTCAGGCCGGCCGCTTGCGCGCGCCGGACGACGTCGGGCTGCGCTTCGAGCAGGGCCTTGGCCGGCCCGATGCCCGTCGCGAACGTCTTGATGTCGCGGAGGCGCGCGTCGGTCATGCCGCCGCCGAACGATTCCATCAGCAGGATGCGCGGCACGCGTCGGCAGTTCCTGGGCCATCCGCCGCACGGTCGGCTCGTCGAACGACTGCACGATCATCGGCGTCGTCTTGAGCGACTCCGGTCGATCGAGCCCGTTCTTCTTCACCGACTCGACGAACAGCTTGACCATGTCGACGCCGCGGCTCGTGTACAGCGGCGGCGACTTCAGCTCCGGATACAGACCGGCCTTGCCGCGCACGAGGTCGATCGCCTCCTGCCACGTGACGATTCGTTCGCCCGCGAACTTCGCATTGAACCACCGGCCGGTATCCAGCCGACGTATCTCGTCGAGCGTGAAGTCGTTCGCGAACCAGCGCTTCGCCGATCCCGCCCCTGCCGGTCGCCGTCGTGGAGCGATCCGGGAAGACCTCGGCGACGTTCGACGTCCGCTCCAGCGTGTCGTCGTGCAGGCAGATGAGCACGCCGTCGCGCGTCACCGCGAGATCCTGCTCGACGAAGTCCGCTCGCTGATCGAGCGCGAGCTGATACGCCGCGCGCGTGTGTTCGGGCGCGTACCCCGAAGCACCGCGGTGCGCGATCAGCTGCTTGGGTGTGTCCGCGGCGCGCGCTGCGAATCCTCCGGCGGCGCCGCTAGCGCGACAAGAAACACGCGAAATCCGCGGATCGCTGAACATGCGCGAATTATACGCGCTGACGGTTGAGGTTTGGCTCTGGCGTTGTAACGGGAGTCAGTGCTTCATCCCTCGCACGAACGCGCTGGCGAATCTCCCGTCGTACGCTTCGTAGACCCGCCACAGTTCGACGTCCACGTTCGAGAAGCCGGCGCGTTCCAGCTTTTCGCGGTACTCGTTCTCCTCGAGCGCGCCGGCAATGCACCCGGTCCAGGCTTCGATGTCGCCGCGGATGCCGGCAGGAATCTCCCCGCGCGCGACAACGTCGGAAACCGCGAACCGTCCACCTGGCCTGAGGACGCGGAACGCTTCCGCGAGGACGCGGTCCTTGTCGGCCGACAGGTTGATGACGCAGTTCGAGATGATCACGTCAACCGATTCGTCGGGGAGGGGAATGTGCTCGATCTCGCCTTTCAGGAATTCGACGTTCGTGGCTCCGGCCTTCCTCTGGTTCTCCCGCGCCAGCGCCAGCATGTCGTCGGTCATGTCGAGGCCATAAACCTTCCCCTCGGGACCTACCCGCCTGGCCGAGAGAAGCACGTCGATGCCGCCGCCCGAGCCGAGGTCGAGCACCGTGTCGCCGTCGCGGAGCTCGATGAGGGCGGTCGGATTGCCGCAGCCGAGCGAGGCAGCGACCGCCCCGCGCGGCAGTTGCTCGCGCTGTCCATCGGAGTAGATGTCAGAGGTAATAGGACTGGCGCCGCATCCCCCGCCGCAGCACGCGGAACTCGAGGTCGACGCGCCCGCCGCTTGTCTCGCTGCGGCTCCGTACTTCGCCTGAATCTGTTCTTTGAGCGATTCCATCATGCACATCTCCATATATTCGCTAAAACGAATATATTCGGATGCTACGGTGAGCGTGATATATTTGTCAACGCATATTTATGGCGCGTATTCACGAACTTGCAGAGATGTATGGGGCGCTCGCGGATGCGACGAGGCTCCGGATCCTGGGTGTGCTGGCCGATGGCGAGGTGTGCGTTTGCCATATCCACGAAGCGTTGCGCGTTCCTCAGCCCACGGTTTCACGTCATCTTGCCCACCTCCGGCGCGCGGGCCTGGTGCGCACCCGTCGTGACGGCCTCTGGGTTCACTATCGGTTGGCAGAGG
The DNA here is from genome assembly GCA_963720005.1 of uncultured Acidobacteriota bacterium. Taxonomy (GTDB): domain Bacteria; phylum Acidobacteriota; class Vicinamibacteria; order Vicinamibacterales; family CAVVIG01; genus CAVREM01. The sequence goes on from CAVREM010000012.1 coordinate 46,378, forward strand.
TAGCGGACCCGAGCGCCAAGGCTGCGCTGAGCGCAGCGATACATGCGATTGGTCACGCCCCGGCAACGCGCACCGACCAGGGGAGGCTCGAATCACGTGTGCCGCGGACGGCGGCCAAGGGGCCGCTACCGGTGGTCGCCTGCTGCGCGCCGGGGTGCTGCGGTGATTGAAATCCGGGACGGAGCCGCGGCCGACTTTTCAGCCGTTGAGGCGCTGTTGTCGGGCGCCCGTCTGCCGCTAGAAGGCTTCCGGGAGAGCGCGCGGCTCATGGTGGCGCGGCTGGATGGGCGAGTGGTGGGCGCTGCCGCCCTCGAAGAATACGACGGAGGCGTGCTACTGCGATCGGTGGTTGTAGCCGAGGAATTCCGAAACGGCGGTGTCGGTCAGCAGCTGACAGCGGCCGCGCTCGAGGCGGCGATGCGCCGCGGCCATCGGGCCGCCTATCTCCTGACGACCACCGCAGGCGACTTCTTCAGGCGCTTCGGGTTCGTCGCAATCGATCGCGCCGACGTGCCCGCCGACGTGAAACAATCGGTCGAGTTCACGTCGGCATGTCCGGAGAGCGCGCTTGTCATGCGGTCGGAACTGCTGGCCGGAAGGGTAGGAACGGCGGGACGGGGAGGAATCAGAGGAATGGCAGGCGAGTAACCCCCCGGTCACCCTGCCATTCCTCGTCTCCAACCTGTCCCGCCCTTCCTGCCCTTCCGGCCTTTACCCGAGGGGCTTCGCCCCTCGGACTCCCCCACACTCTCTCGCGCGCCGCTTCGTCGGCGCGCTCCGTTCGCGTGGCTCGCTCGCGCGCTCGCTCGCGGCGCGTGAACACATCTACTGCACAGCAATCCAATTGAAGTTGCCGGTCAGCCCGCTCGTGCCGTTGGTGTCGGGGAGCACGAGGCGGAGGATGACCTGTTCGCCCGCCTGGAGGCTGCCTCCGGCGTTGACGGTGGTGGCTTCAAGGACGGGCGAGTTCCAGATGAGGCAACAGACGAAAAGCGCGAGCGCGCGCGATTGGGTCACGACGACTCCCCGGGGTTCGTAGATTGGTGATGGCTGGGGTAGGACGCTACCCGGGCCGTGACTGTGCAAGGGCGCGCGCAGTTTCAGGAAGTCACATCAGCTCAGTGGTTTGTGAGGATCGGGACGCGTGCGAATTTGACACGTGTACGCCGATCGAACTGAGCTGTAGGAAGCAAATACGCAGTAACGAGAAAAAGCCCCGCGTTTTCGTGATGAAACGCGGAGCGGTTCAGTAGCGTTTGCGAACAGAGCGTCAGTCGGTAGTCAGGGGTCCGCGTCCGTCTCACTACTTCTCGACTCCCGACTCTCGACTTGCGACTCCCCGACTACGGACTACCGACTATCGACTACCGACTACCGACTACCGACTACCGACTATCTAGAACTGGAAGCGCAGCGCCAGCTGCACCTGCCGCGGCGTGCCGAGGCCGACGGTCCGGCCGACCGTGCTGGTCAGGCGGCCGAACGCCGGTCCCGCCGCTGCCGCGGTGTACGCCTCGCCCGGCTGGACGCGTGTTCGCCTGGCCCGGGCGTCGCCGGAATCGCCGCGTTCAACGTGCCGCCCGGGTTCGCGAAGTTCACCGTGTCGAACATGTTGAACACTTCCAGCCTGAACTCCACGTTGCTGCGGGCGCCGGTCGCGAACTGCTTCGCGAAGAAGAAGTCCATCTGATGGAAGTTCGGACCGTGGGCGGAGTTCCGCTCCATGTTGCCGAAGGTTCCCGGCAGCGGTGCGGCAAACGCGGCGGGGTTCAGGAAGAGAGGCCCCCGTCCTTGATGAACGGATCGACGCCCGGAACCAGGTCGGGCCGCCGCACGTTGCGCGACTGCGCCGCCGCCGAGGCGTGTTGATGACCGCCACACGGCCGGCCGCGGGACCGGTGTAGATAGAGCCCCGTCGCGCTGTCCCGATAGAGGATGTCGGGCCGGGTGACGAGGACGTTGATCGGGACGCCGCTGCGCGCGTTGAAGATGCCGCCGACTTCCCATCCGCCGAGCAGCGCCTGCGTCAACGGCGCTCGCGTTGTTGCCGAACTTCCGGCCCTCGGCCGTAGGGCAGCGAGTAGAGCAGGCTGAGGTTGAACGTGTGGCGCACGTCGAAGTTGTTGTAGCCGTCCTCGTAATCGAACTGCTCCAGCGTCCGCGCGTTGTTGGCGGCCGTGTTCGCTTCGTTCGAGCCGCCCGACGTGCCGCGGCTGGTGCGCGAACGTGTACTGCATGTTCGTCGCGATGCCGTTGGTCGACCGGCGGTTCAGCGACAGCATCAGCGCGTTGTAGCTGTCCTTGCCGCCGCTGGTCTTGAAGTCGACCTCGGCGTACGGGTTCTGCACGCCGGTGACGTTGCCGTTGGCGTCGCGCGTGACGATCGAGAACTCGCGGATGACGAACGCCGCGCTCGCCGGGTTCGGGTTGGTGACGACCTGCGATGATCTGGTTGGCGACGCTGCGCAGGAACAGGTTGCGTCCCTGGCTGCCGACGTAGCCGACCGTGGTGGCGAAGCCGCCGCCCAGCTCCTGCTGCACCGACGCCGTGTACTGGTAGCACCTTTTCCGGAATCGCGTACTCCTGCGCGTAGGCGCGCGGCTGGTAGTTGCGGTTGTTCGGGTTGCTCGTGAAGTTGGCGACCAGCAGCTCCTGGTTGATCGGATACGCCAGGAGCGGCCCGGTGCTGAGCGTCGTGCTGACGCGATCGCTCTCGATCGGCTGGATCAGGTCTTCGCCCTGGCCCGGTCCGACGAAGATGCCGAATCCGCCGCGCAGCACGGTCTCGGCGTCCAGCGCGTAGGTGGCCGACAGGCGCGGCTGGACGTTGTCCTTCTTCGAGCCGTGCAGCGGCGTCGTGTTCGGATCGATCTGGCCGGTCTCGATGTTGAACTTGACGATCAGGTTGTCTCGATCCTTCAGCGGCGTGTAGTACTCGTAGCGCAGGCCGTAGTTCAGCGTCAGCTTCGACGTGGCGTGCCACTCGTCCTGCGCGAACAGCGTGTAGTACTGCTGGCTCGTGTGCCGCATGCCGGTCGCGCCGTTGTTGAACACGCTCGGCGCGCTGATGTCGCCGAGGTACTGAATCTGCGGACGGCGTGTTCGCCAGGAAGGCCGTGACGTTCGGGATACGTGTAGGTGGTGCCGCCGAGCTGGTCGGTGGTCATCCGGATCATCCGGACGTCGCCGCCGATCTTGGTCAGGTGGTTGCCGCGCACCAGCGACACGGAATCCGAGAACGCGACCGAGTACGGGTCGTAGATCACGCTCACGGCCGTTGGTCGCGCTGCTCGCGCGGACGAGGCCGCCCGGCACGACGATGCCCGAGGAGGCGCTCTGGCCGGCGATGCCGGTGTTGGCCACCGAGCCGGTGAGGTTGATCGCGATGGTGCTGAAGTCGACGCCGCGCGACGGTCGGGGCGATCGCCTCTGATGTTGGCGATCGGTCGCGTTGTAGCCGACCTTGAACTCGTTGAGCAGACCGTCCGCCGAACGTGCCCTGCAGGTTGAAGATCGCGTTGGTCGGCTTGTTCGTCGACGCGGACGACGCGCCCGCTGATCCCTTCGGGGCGCAGCTGCTCGCCGCGGTCGTGGAACACGCGGACGTAGGACGACCACTGCGGGTTGATGCGGTAGTCGAGGCGCATGCTGAAGGCGTTCTCTTCGACCTCCTCGAGCCCCTGCAGCTGATAGATGTCGAAGTCGGGGTTGGTGGAGGCGCCCGGCAGCAGCACCGCGCCGGGCGCCGTGAATCCGGGACGCAGCGGCCGCGATCGCCGGCACCGCCCTCGCCCACGCCGGCGTCGCTCGGCGCGGCCTCGACGAAGTTCACGCCGGCGTCGAGCCGGTAGCCTTCGTAGCTGCCGAAGAAGAACACCTTGTCGCGCACAATCGGTCCGCCGAACGACCCGCCGAACTGGTGCTGATTCAGCTTCGACTTCGGCAGCTCCTGGATGACGCTGCCGTCGGCGTTGCGCGTCGAGTCGAAGTAGTTCGGCGCGTCGAGCGCATCGTCGCGGTAGTACTCGAAGAGCGATCCGCGCCACAGGTTCGAGCCCGACTTGGTGACGACGCTGACCTGGCCGCCGGTGCCGGTGCCGAACTCCGCCGGGTAGTTGTTCGACTCGACGCGGAACTCCTGGACGTTCTCGAGGCTCGCCTGCAGCTTGAACGGCGAGGCAATCTGGCCGCCGATGTTGCCCGGCGAGGCGTCGATGATGGCCGACCCTTCGACGCCGTCGAACTTGATGACGTTCTGGTTGTTCGCGCGGCCGCTGAACCGGACGTCGTTCCAGGTGCCGGTGCCGGCGTTCTGCGATCCGGGCGCCTGCAGCATGAGCTGCGACATCTGCCGGCCGTTGACCGGCAGCTCGCTGATTTCGCGCTCGCTGACGTTGACGCCGATGCGCGCCGAGCTCATGTCGACGCTCTGAAATTGCGCCTGGACGTTCACGGTTTCGGTGATGCCCGGCGGGCGCGAGCGACAGATCGAGGGGGAACTCCTGGGCGGCCACCAGCTGCAGGCCCGTGAACTCCAGCGGCGCCAGCTCGCCGAACGTGGCGCGAATCGTATACACGGAGGGCGGCAGGTTCGGCGACGATGTAGCGCCCTTCGGCGTTGGACATGACGGTCCGTTGCTCGCCGGTCCGCTCGTTCTTCACGACGACGGTCGCGCCGGGGATGACCGCTCCGGTCTGGTCGAGGACGACCCCGACGAAGCGCCCCTCCGCCTGGGCGGACGCCAAGGCTGGGAAGAACAGGGCGAGAGCCAGCACCCACGCCGCTGTGATCTTCAAGGTTTTCATACGCTCGACAACTCCTGTGGAATAGCCACGTTCGTATCGTCTGAGCGTATGGAGCGGGTGTAACAGCGGGATGACGCGCCCGATTCGGTCGGGTAAAAACAGTAGTCAGGCTCCGGCGCGCGTTCGGTGGCGGGAGGAGGCTTGGAGTGAGGCTAGGTCGGGTCAAGAATTTACATACATGTGACTCGAAAGTCATGCTACGTTCGAATTACATGCCTCCGGCTCGGATTGTCGGCCGTTTCGTCGCTTGTGTGGCTGCGCTTGCCGGAGCTTCGCCGCGTCTTCCCCTTCTGCCGTTCTGGTCGCGTCCCCTGCCTCGCTTGTCCTGAACCTGCGCATGACGGCAACCAAGAGCTGCGCCGTTGACCAGGCTCGCCCTCGTGGCCGAAACCCAGTCCATCTGGGACGAAGGCCACGTGCGCATACGCTGGGTCGGCCGCGACGAGGACGCCGCGGGGCTCCGCTTCTGCCCGTGCTGGTCATGGCGCGTGTCGTGCCGGCGGCGGGCGACGCGCCCGTTGACGGTCGGTGAACTGGTCCGGCGCGAAGGCGCGCGGGCGATGGCCATCGCCTCAATTACAGGTGCGCGCCGGATCGTCGACGAAAGCCAGCGATTCTGGCTGCTCGACCCGCCCGCGACCCACGATCGACGCGTGGGCGTCGTGCTGGGACGGGCGCTGGCTCACGAAATCGGCCACTATCTGCTCCAGACCGACACGCACGCGGTCGACGGCTTGATGCGCGCGCGCATCCAGGCGGAAGAGTTCGCGGACCTGCGGCGGGAACGTTCCGTCTCGACAAGGCGGCTGCCGCCCACATGGCGGCCATCGCTGCCACCGGCGCGCTCGCCGCGCCGTTCTCGTACGAATCGAACTAAACCTTGATTCCCACGGCGACCCTAAAAGGGTCGCCCTACAGGTTGGGCAGGGACCGACCCTAAAAGGGTCGCCCTACACCGACTTCAGGTCGCTATGGGCCGACCGTTTCAGGGTCGGCGCGTCATTCAGACAATGGTCCCGGGCCGGATCATGCCGTCCTTCGGCACGATGATGATGCCGTTGCGGATGTAGTAGCCGTCGCCGTCGGCGTGATCGAGCGCCTTGCTCGTTGACCAGCCGGGCGCCGTCGCCGATGCGCGCGTTCTTGTCGACGATGACGCGATCCAGCACGACGTCGCGGCCGATGCCGAGGCGCGGCGCGGCCGTTGCGCGCCGCCGCGGCCGTCATCCTCGTAGTAGTCGGCGCCGAGCAGCACCGAGCGGCGGATCGACGGCGCCGCGCTGGATGTGCGTGCGGATGCCGACGATCGACTCCTCGATCGAGCAGCGCTCGAGGATAGCAGCCCTCGGCGATGATCGCCTCGCGCACCGCGCAGTCGCTGAGCCGCGACCCCGGCAGGAACCGCGGGTGCGTGTAGATCGGCCGGTTCGCGTCGTAGAACTTGAACGGCGCCCCCGGCTGCGTGAGCATGATGTTCGCGTCGTAGAACGACGCGACCGTGCCGACGTCGGCCCAGTAGCCGCGGAACAGATAGGCGCTGACGCTGATAGCGATCCGAGCGCCGCGGGAATGACCTCGCGGCCGAAATCCTTGTCGCTGCCGGCCGCCAGCATGTCCAGCAGCACGTCGCGCGAGAAGACGTAGACGCCCATCGACGCGATGAACGGCTTGTCCGGCGTGTGTCCGCGCGAGCGTCGCGCCCGGCGGAATGCTCTGGCCGATCTCGTCGCAGCCGATCCGGCTTCGGCTTCTCCTCGAACGCGACGATCGGCCCGATCGATCGAAGCGGAAGATGCCCATCGCGGACGCGTCCTCGATCGTCACCGGCTGCGCGGCGATGGTGATGTCGGCGTGGCGATCGATGTGCGCGTCGACCATCTCGTTGTAGTCCATGCGGTACAGGTGATCGCCGGCGAGAATCAGGTAGTAGTCGGCGTCGTGGCGCGCGAAGTGGCGCGCCGCCTGCCGGACGGCGTCGGCCGTGCCCTGGTACCAGTTCGGGGTTGTCGGGCGTCTGCTCGGCGGCCAGGATCTCGACGAAGCCCTGGCTGAACAGGTCCATCCGGTAGGTCTGGCTGATGTGCCGGTTGAGCGACGCCGAGTTGAACTGCGTCAGCACGAAGATGCGGCGGATGTCGGCGTGCAGGCAGTTGCTGATCGGGATGTCGATCAGCCGGTACTTGCCGCCGATCGGCACCGCCGGCTTCGATCGGTGCTGCGTGAGCGGAAACAGCCGCGTGCCCTGGCCGCCGCCGAGGATGAGCGCGAGGACTTCGTTGTTCACGAACATCGAGTGGTACGCCGAATGCGTACACCGGGCCGAATCTGCTACGAATGTCAACGGTTCTGCCAGGGTTCGGATCGTGCCCCGCAGGGAGACTGCTCGATGTGCGCTGCTGGCGTTCCGCCTGATTCCGCGCGAAGAGAAGTTCTACCACGACTTTCAGGCGCTGGCCGACGAGCTCGAGCGCGGCGCGCGCTGCTCGAGGAGATGCTCGCCGCCCGACCAGCCCGATCTGGGACAAGGCCGACGAGATCAAGGAAGTCGAGCACAAGTGCGACTTCCTGACGCACGAAATCATCCAGCGCCTGAACCGGACGTTCGTCACGCCGCTCGATCGCGAGGACATCCACGCGCTCGCCCGGTCGCTCGACGACGTGATGGACGCGATCGACGCGTCGGCCGCGCGTCGATCCGGCTCTACCGGCTCGACACGGTCCGGTTCGGCGCGCGCGAGCTCGCGCAGATCATCACCGCGTCGACCGAGCAGGTCCGCCTCGCGCTCGAGGCCCTCGAGCAGCACAAGGGCCTCATCACCCACGCGGTCGAGATCAACCGGCTCGAGAACGAGGCCGACCGCATCCACCAGCAGGCGGTCAGCCGGCTGTTCGACGACGAGCAGCGATCCGATCGCTCGTCATGAAGTGGAAGGAGACGCTCGACTTCCTCGAGGACGCCACCGATCGCTGCGAGGACGTCGCCAACGTGCTCGAAGGCGTCATGGTCAAGCACGGATAGCGCGCCGATGCTGCTCGATCGTCGTCGCGCTGATCCTGGTCGCGCTCGTCTTCGACTACATCAACGGCTTCCACGACGCCGCCAACTCGATCGCGACGGTCGTGTCGACGCGCGTGCTCTCGCCGGGCAAGGCGGTCATCTGGGCCGCGTTCTTCAACTTCGTCGCCGCGTTCACGTTCGGCACCGCGGTCGCGAAGACGGTCGGCTCCGGCATGATCGACATCAAGGTCGTCACCTTCGCGGTCATCTTCGGCGGGCTGACCGGCGCGATCGTCTGGGACCTGATCACCTGGTACTTCGGCCTGCCGACCAGCTCGTCGCACGCGCTGATCGGCGGCTACGCCGGCGCCGCGGTGGCGAAGGCCGGGTTCGCGGCGATCATCCCGTCGCGGCTGGACCAAGACGCTCATCTTCATCGTCCTGTCGCCGCTGATCGGCCTGGTGCTCGGGCTCGGCGCTGATGACGGCGATCTTCTGGCTGTTCCGCTGGACGCCGCCGTCGCGCGTCGATCGCTGGTTCCGCCGGCTGCAGCTGCGTGTCGGCGGCGTTCTTCAGCCTGAACCACGGCGCCAACGACGCCCAGAAGACGATGGGCATCATCGCCGGCGTGCTGTTCGCCGCCGGCTACATCCAGACGTTCGACATTCCGTTCTGGGTCGTGCTCGTCGGCGCACGCGGCGATCGGCCTCGGCACGCTCGCCGGCGGCTGGCGCATCATCCACACGATGGGCTCGAAGATCACCAAGCTGCAGCCGGTCGGCGGCTTCGCGGCCGAGACCGGCGCGGCGATCTGCGCATCCTGATCGCGACGCAGACCGGCGTGCCGGTCAGCACGACGCACGCGATCACCGGCGCGATCGTCGGCGTCGGCGCGACGCGGCGGCTGTCGGCCGTGCGGTGGGGCGTCGCCGGCCAGATCGTCTGGGCGTGGGTCTGACGATTCCGATGGCGTTCGCGATCGGCGCCGCGGCCTACCTGCTGCTGCGGCTGTTCGGCGCGCTAGAATTCGCGCCACGGCGCGACCTGAAGTCCGCGCTACGTTCGTTCAGCAGGCAGCTCGATCGTGAAGCGCGCGCCGCCGCTCGGGCGCGGTTCTCGGCACGCACGCTGGCCGCCGTGCAGCTCGACCAGGTGCTTGACGATCGCCAGCCCGAGGCCGGTGCCGCCGGGATCGCGCGCGCGCGACTTGTCCACGCGATAGAAGCGCTCGAAGATCCGCGACAGATCCTCGTCCGGGAATCCCGGGCCCCTCGTCCGACACGGCGATGCGACGCGGTCCGCCGGCCGATCGACGCGTCGACGCGGATCGTCGGCTGCCTTCCGGCGCGTAGGTGCTGGCGTTGGCGACAGGTTGCGCAGCACGTCGTGCAGCTTGGCCGGATCGGCCGCGCACCGTTGTCGGCGTCGGGCGCGATCGTCGATCTCGACGTGCTGGCGGCGCGCCTCGAGCGACGGCGCGCAGGTCGGCGACGACCGACTGCAGCGAGCGCGCGCGATGTCGCACGACGACGAGCTCGAGCGTCTCCTGGCCGGCGTCGAGCCGCGCCAGCCGCAGCAGATCCTTGACGAGCCGCTCCATGCGCAGCGTGTGCGCGCATGATGATGTCGAGGAACCGGCGCCGGTCGTCGGCGCTCGATGTCGCCTTCCGACAGCGCCTCGACGTAGCCGCGGATCGCGGTCAGCGGCGTGCGCAGCTCGTGCGAGACGTTGGCGACGAAGTCGCGGCGGATCTGATCGGCGCGGCGCAGGTCGGTGATGTCGTGCAGCACGAGCACGGCGCCGCTGCGCCGCCGCCGGCATCGCGACGGCGCCGCGCGCGCGATGAGCGTGCGCGACGGATCGCGCGGCGGCGAGAGCTCGCACCGACGCCGGCGTGCCGCCGGCGAGCGCCGCGGCGACGAGCGTCGACGATCGCCGGATGCCGGATCGTCTCGACGTAGTGCCGGCCGATCGCCAGGTCGTCGAGCCTGCAGCATCTGCCGCGCGGCGTCGTTGGCGAGCTGCAGGCGGCCCTGCGGATCGACGACGATGACGCCTTCGACCATGCCGGCGAGGATCGCCTCCATCCGGCCGCGGTCGCGCGCCAGCTCCGCGAGCCGCGCGGCCGAGCTCCTGGACCGACTCGTCGAGCGCCCGCGCGACGGTGCCGAGCTCGTCGTCGCCGAAGTCGAGCCGGCGCGGCGTGAGGTCGCCGGCGCGATAGCGCCGCGCGACGTCGGCGATGCCGCGCACGCGGTGCCCGAGCCGGCCGCGTGATCACGAACGCCATCGCGACCGCGCCGGCCAGCGCCAGGCCGAGCGCCGTCAGCGTCGCCGACGAGGATCGGCCTGCAGCTGCTCGCGGACGTCGGTCAGCGGCAGCGCCAGGCGGACGAACGCGATCTGCGGGTGCTGGACCGGCACCGCGACGTACAGCATGTCGATGCCGAGCGTGGCGCTGTGCCGCTCGGCGCGTCCGATGCCGCTGGCGCGCGGCCGCGACGACTTCGGGCCGCGACAGCGTGGTTCTCCATCTCGGCCAGCGCGTCGAGCGGCTCCGACCGAATCGCCGACGACGCGGCCGTCCGCGGCGATGAGGGTGACGCGCGCGGCGACGAGCTCGCCCATGCGATCGGCTTCGGCGTCGAGCGGTCGCGATCGACGCCGCGGCGGCGCGCGCTGCGCAGCAGCTCCGCGGCGAGCCGCGCTTCCGTCGACGAGCGTCTGCTCGATGCGCGCGTTGGTCTGCCGCCGCATCGACCGCGCGAACAGCAGCCCCGCGACGACCAGCGCGAGCGCGGCGGACGAGCAGCGCGACGAGGAACAGCTTGAGCTGAAATGAGCCGCGGACGCATGCGTCAGACCGCGCGGGCGGCTGCTCGAGCAGCTTGTAGCCGAACTGCTTGACGGTGACGAGCGCGTCGCCGAGCGCGGCAGCTTCTCGCGCAGCCGCCGCACGTGGACGTCGACCGTCCGCGTGCCGCCGGTGTACTTGTAGCCCCAGACGTCGGTGAGCAGCACGTCGCGCGACAGCACGCGGCCGCGGTGCCGCAGCAGGTATTCGAGCAGCAGGAATTCCTTGGCCGTCAGCGCGACCGGCGTGCCCGTCGACGACACGACGTGTGCGCTCGGTGTCGACGACGATCGGGCCGTAGGCGATGTCGCGCGCCGTCGGCGGCTGCGCGCTGCGTCCGGCGCAGCAGCGCGCGGACGCGCGCGACGAGCTCGTTCGGGCTGAACGGCTTGGCGATGTAGTCGTCGGCGCCGAGCTCGAGGCCGACGATGCGCTCCGACTCTTCGGCCCGCGCCGTGAGCATGATGATCGGGATCGCCGCCGTCGTGGCGTTGCCGCGCGACGGCGCGGCAGATTTCGAGGCCGTCGACCTGCGGCAGCATCAGGTCGAGGACGAGCAGATCCGGCGGCCGATCGGCGATCGCCTTCAGCGCGTCGCGGCCCGACGCCAGCACCTCGGTCGCGAATCCCGCCTTCTGCAGGTAGCGCGCGACGAGCTCGGCGATGTCGCGGTCGTCTTCGACGACGAGAATGCGCGTCATGACGCAGCCGCGCCGGCGGCGATCCCGCTGATGGTGACGACGCGGCGCGTCGGCGAACGCGGCAGCGGCCGCACGCGCATCGAAACGTGTTTTGGGCAGCCGTCGGGCTGAGACTGTCATCGGAACCGTAGCACCTTCGAAGGGATCGGGCGTAATGGTCAACCGGGCGCCGTCCCAGCAGGACACGAAATCGCCGATACGCTGCGGCTCGCGCCAATCATCGCAGAACTGCAGCGATAGCAGGTCGGCCATCCGGACGAAGAAGTAGTCGCCTGCCAGGTCTTCTTCGGTGCGAGGTGCGGCGGCGGCCAGGTTGGCGGCGCGCAGCCGTTCCATGCTGATCGAAGAACCCCTGCCATCCGGGATCGGAACGATATTTGTCGAACAGGTGAAGCGCGTGCTGGGCGACAAGGGCGGCGGCGTAGGGAAAGGCCGAAAGGCGTTCGACTCCGCGCGGCCAGATTCCGCGGCGGACGTCGTCGGGCGCTTGCACGTAGTCCAGCAGGTCTCCGCTCGCCGGATCGACGAGAGGCGCCGCATCCTCGTCGATCCAGCCGTCGTCATGCCGCCGCGTCGCGAAGAGTATTTCGTCGTGCCTGGGTGACTGCGGGAAGCCGCCGCGCCGCCATGCCGCGATGAGGCGCGCGGCCAGGGCGGCATGATCGATCTGTTTGATGAGAAGCAGCTCGTCGCCGCTCGCGCGAATGATCACCCGCACTTATTGTATGACGCGTGTGACCTGAACCCTGGACAGCTCATCCGTGTAAGTCCAAGAAAAACAAGGGTAATCGCTGGCATCAGGCTTGGTTGCCTCCTGGCCAGGAGGAGACCATGACGAAGTTCCTGGCAGGCGTGCTCAGCGTGATCGCGGTGGGCGTCCTGCTGATCGCGTACGGCCTGCTCAATCCAGCGGTGCCGGCCTATGCCGATCAGGCACCGTTTGCACGGCCCATGCTCGCAAACGAGACGATGATGGTCCGCGACATGCCGTACGCGCAGGGCCAGGCGTATGCGACGTACCGAGCCAGGCCTACGTCTACCCGGCGTACCAGCAGGCAAGCGTCCCGATGGCGGCGCCGGTCCGAACGGTGACGATGGTTGAACAGGCCCCGCGTCAGACGACTCGCGTCGTCGAGCGCGCGCCACGCCGCGACTGGAAGAAGACCGCCCTCGTGATTGGCGGGTCGACCGCAACGGGCGCGGGCGTCGGCGCGATTTTCGCTGGGAAGAAGGGTGCGCTCATCGGTGCCGCGATCGGTGGCGGCGCGAGCACGATTTACGAGAGCACCAGAAGTAGCCGAGATTTGAGGAATTAGGATTTAAGGACTTGAGGACTTGATTGAGGGATTTGAGGATTGATGGAGTTGGCGACCGGATCCTCCGTCAACTCCGAATCTTCAAATCCTGAAAGCCTCAGATCTCACGAAATCATCCTCACTCCCCACCAGATTCCAATCGCGATAGACACGCATCCGACCACGAGCGAGACGCCCCGTGCCACGCGGTGATTGGTGCCGAGCCGGGCGAGCGGCCACCCGAGCAGGCCAGACAGCGCCGCCATGCTGAGGGTGGAACCGACGCCGAACAGGAGGACGTACATCAGCCGGGCGGCTGTCGTCGGCAGGGTCGCGAGAACGAGCGCCGTCAACGCGCCACTGCCGGCCAAACCGTGCACCGCCCCCACCAGCAACGGGCGCCGGGCGAACGTCCAGGTGCCGATATGTACGTGGGCAGGGACCGCCGCGTGTGAATGAACGATGCGTCCATGGCGATGAAGATGCCGCGGGCCTCCCGGCGCCTGAAGCGCTGCCAGCTGGACCGAACGGATGCCGAGCCCTATCAGCATCAACGCGACAGCGAGCTCGAAGGCATCTGAGACCGCATCGGGAAGCTCGGCGCGGACGAGACGAGCGCCGCTCCGACGACAAGCAGGGCCAGCGTGTGGCCGATTCCCCACCACGCGCCGAGCAGCGCTGCGCGCACACTGCTTCGCTCGTGGCTGACCAGCGTCGTGACCGCGGCAAGATGATCCGGCTCGAGCGCATGGCGCATCCCGAGAAGGGATCCGAGACCAGAACCCGTCAGAAGCTCGACCAGTGGCATAATGTGGGCGGAATCGACATTGTACGTGAATCGTCTTGCTGTAATGTTTCGCTGCGCTGTCCCCTCATCTCGTATATAGTCTGGGCGGTCTTTCTCAAATACTTAATGCGCGTTCATCTGATCAATCCGAGCCATGTGTCGTTCGGCGTAGCGGTCATCACCCCGCGCTGGCTGTACGTGCTGGCCGCGGCCACCGGCACCGAGTGGGGCGACCCGCACCTGGTGGACGAGACGATCACGCCAGCTCGAGCCCAACGATATCAGTCCCGGCGACGTCGTCGGCATCGGCATTCATACCGGCAACGCCTGCGCGGCTACGAAGTCGGCCGGCAGGCGCGTGAGCGCGGCGCCTGGGTCGTTTACGGCGGCATCCACGCGACGCTGTTTCCGGAGGAACCTCGCGAGCACGGCGGCGCTCACGCCGTGGTCAAAGGCGACGGGGACATCGTCTGGGCCGAAGGTCGTGCGCGACTGCCTCGCGGGACAGCCCGGCGTCGGTGTACGACGCCGGACGAGTGACCGGCGAGAATTTCGTGTCGGCGCGCTGGGACCTGCTGCCCGAGGGCGGATACATGTGGGCGTCGGTGCAGACGGTGCGCGGCTGTCCGAAGCATTGCTCGTTCTGTTCGGTCTGGCGGACCGACGGTCAGGAGCCGCGGCAGCGCACCGTCAACGCGGTGGTCCGGGAGATCGTCGAGCTCCGGCGCCAGGGGTTTCCGGTTCATCGCGCTCGCCGACGACAACTTCTATCCCGTCACGCTGGATGATCTTGCGCAGGCGGCTCGCCGCGCCGACAAGACGCGTCTGCACGAGCTCGAGGCGCTGCGTCGCGAGCGGTTCGATCTGATGGCCGAGCTCGCGAAGCTGCCGTCTGACATGGTGTTCTACACGCAGATCACGATGGAAGCGGCGGAGGACCCGGCGTTTCTCGACGCGATGCGCGCAGCGCGCATCCGCGGCGCGCTGGTCGGCGTCGAGGCGGTGACGCCGCGAAGGCTTGAAGGACGTCTACAAGGGATTCAACCTCTCGGGTGATGATCTGGTCGAGCGGCTGCGCGCGTTCCGTCGTCACGGCGTGCACGTTCTCGGATCGTTCATCTTCGGTCTGCCGAGCGACCGCGCGGAGACTTTCGAGGCGACGGTCAGTCTCGCGGAACGCGCGGACATCACGTTCGCGCAGTTCGTGCTGCTCACGCCGTTCCCCGGCACGATCGACTTCGAGAAGTGGGCGGCTGACTCAGCAAACCACGAAACGGTGGTGGACGGCGTTCCGATCACGCGCCACTGGCTGATCCCGCAGCACAAGCGGCCGAAGGTGTATTCGCCGCATCCGACCATGTCGCCTGAAGAGATCCGCGTGCGGACGCAGGGAGCGTGGGACCGCTTCTACAGCTGGAGGCAGGTGTGGGCCCGGTCGAGCGTCGTCAAGTCGATCAAGTCGCGCGTCGCGTTCGTCCTGATCTCGAAGCTCTATCGGCAGATGTATGCGAACACGGGCATTGCCACGGACAGCGCGCGCGTGGCACGTTCGACCCGATGGGCGAACCTGCTGGGCCGCGGGTGCCGGCGCCTGTTCCTTGCTCCGCCAATGCCTGAACTGGCGATGCCGAGCGACCCCGCAGGCGGCGCGATCAACTTGCCGTCGATTCCACTGATCACCATCCAGCGGTCGCAATCGTCCCAGCCACATCACACCGCACGGCCGAACTGATCGCCATCAGTTAGACCCGTAGGGCGGACCTCTCAGGTCCGCCGAAGTAAGTTATCTCAACCCAACTGATCCGCGCCGCGAGCGCGCGCATCAATCGCGACCGGGCTGGTAGGTGCTGAACCCCCAGAGGAAACCCTCTGGATCGCGAGCCCAGAAATGGCGCGCGCCGTAATGGGTGGTCGCGAGCGGCAGCACCACCGAGGCCCCCGCCGCCGTGGCGCGGCCGAAGAGCGTATCCGGATCATCGACGTGGACCGAGATGGCCTGCGTCTGGTCTCCCCAGGCGCTGCCCCCCTCATCCGCCGTGGCGAGCATGACGACGCCGTCGCCGAAGCGCAGTTCGGCGTGGACCGTCGTGCCGTCCGGCCCGGGCACCTCGACGAGCGGCTCGAATCCAAACGCATCCCGCAGCCAGCCGATGGCGCGCGGGCCGCTCGGGCAGCGCAGCTCGGGAAAGATGTTCGGCGTCTCCGGGCCGCGCTCCCATCTCGTAGGTGCCAAAGCCCCAGAGTCGTCCATCGAGATCGCGCGCGGAGTACTCGCGCGATCCGTAGTCCGTGTTCGCCAACGGCCTGACGATCGCCGCTCCGGCGCGCTCTGGCGCGATCGTGGTGCGCGTCGACGTCGGCAACCCTGACGTACACGCCCTGGCGGACGGACGACCACGGATTGTCCGGCGTTGAGGGCACCATCCGAGCTGATGCCGATGACCCCGGCGCCCAGACGGATCTCGGCGTGTGCGATGGTGCCGTCGGCGTTCGCGAACTCGGCCTGCTTCTCGAAGCCGAACGCGCGCGAGAGCCAGGCCATCGCGCCCGGGGCGTCCTGGTAACGGATCACGGGAAAGATGTTTGGTGTCATGCGCCGAAGGGTAATCGGGCCGCGACGAGCGCGTCTTGGACGAATGTTACGCTTCGGCGGCAAAGCCGCCGTCGGGGCGCAGCGTGCGGACGAGCTCGGTCGGCGTCACGCCGGCGAAGGCGCGGAAATCGCGATCGAAGTGCGCCTGGTCGTAGTAGCCGCAGTCGAGGGCGACGTCGCTCAGCCGTCGCGGACTCGCGCGCTTTGAGCGTTTCGACTGCGCGATGAAAACGTAGGACCCTGGCAAACACCTTCGGGGCGAGGCCGACGTCTTCCTTGAAGCGGTCGACGAGTCGGCGGCGGCTCCAGCCCAGGTCCGCCGAGAGCGACCTCGATCGAGACGTGCCCGACGGTCTCGAGCGATCCGGTCCCACGTCCAGGCCATCTCGCGCAGACAGCGGGCCGCGCGGCGTGCATCCGCCTGGCGATGGCGCGATCGAGCAGATCGAACCGGTCGTCCCAGTCTGGCGCCTCCTGAAGGGCGGCCGTCAGGCCGCGGGCCGCGGGCCAAAGACATCGTCGAGCGCAATCGCCCGGTTCGTCAGCCCGTCCAGGGGAATGCCGAGAAACTGCCGCGCGCCGAGAATCGTGAAGTCGACCTGGATGCCCGCCGGCGCCGGCGTCGGTTTCGACGAGGACGTAGGAATCGTAGGCGCCGGTCGTGAAACTGCCGTAGCGTATCCCATCGGGTCGGGTCCGCCGCGCGTGACACGCGTATGGCGCGACCCGAAATTGATGATGAGCGGGATGTAATGAGAGGGCAGCTCGCGGCGCTGCAGCGGCGTCGCCCGCCGCTCGAACCAGCCGGTGTAGCGGACGACGATGGGGCCGGAGCGCAGGATGGGCCGGGCGTCGATCAACTCCCATTCCCCGCGCTCGAGGTCGCGAAGAATCCTGAGCGGCCGCGGCATTCCTCGCGATTATAGCTGTCGTAGCGTCCGGCTTTAGCCGGACGATCGTCAATAAAACCGCCGCAGATCCATCCCCTTGTACAACGACGCCACTTGATCGCCGTATCCGTTGAACATCAGCGTCCGTCGCGTAGAAGAACTCGCCGATCCTGCGCTCCTGGGCCTGGCTGTGGCCCGGGTGATCTTTCGTGGGATTGACGTTCGAGTAAAACCCGTACGCTTCGGGCCAGTTCTCTTCCCAGCTGCTGCGCGGCTGCCGCTGCGACGAAGTCGATTTTCACGATCGACTTGATGCTCTTGAAGCCGTATTTCCACGGAACGACGAGGCGGAGCGGTGCGCCGTTCTGCGGCAGCAGCGTTTCACCGTACAGGCCGACCGCCATGATCGCCAGCGGGTGCATCGCCTCGTCCATCCGCAGCCCTTCGCGATAAGGCCAGCGCAGCACGGGAGGAAAGCGCGGGCGCTGGCCGATCATTTCGTCGGGACGCAGGATCGTCGTGAACTCGACGAACCGCGCATTGCCGTTCGGCTCGAACCGGGCGAGCAGGTCGCGAAGCGGGAAGCCGACCCACGGGATCACCATGGACCAGCCTTCGACGCACCGCATCCGGTAGACCCGTTCCTCCAACGAGTGCGGCTTGAGGATGTCTTCGAGGGTGTAGGCGCCTGGCTTCGCGCATTCGCCGGCGACGGTCACGGACCACGGCCGCGGCTTGAACGCGGTTGCCGTACGTGGCAGGGTCGCTCTTGTCGGTGCCGAACTCGTAGAAATTGTTGTAGGTCGTGACGCCTCGATAGGGAGTCGGCGAGTCGGACGTCGTCACCATCCGGCCGGCGAGCGGCAGCGCCTGCAGGAATTCGCGGCGCCGGAGATAGAGCGGCTTCGGGGTGATCTCCGAAGGCGACAGGTCCTGCGATTTCCGGATGAGCACGCAACACCTCCTTCAGCGTGCGCGCGCGAGCATCGACGAGATCGGCTTGGCGGTGATGGCCCCGACGAGCAGTCCGGTCGTCGCCATCACCGCGAAGCCCACCGCGACCTCGGTCCAGTTGGTTGGCGCATACAAGCCGCGAAGCAGGAGATACAAACCGGGTGTGGAATCGGGATGGTTGCCGAGCGCCTCCATGCCGGCGAGCGCAGACGTCAGCGTGCTTCGTGCGCTCATCACGACGGCTGACAAGCCGCCGGCGCTCGGCAGCACCCACCACGCGGCGCCCGGCAAACGTCCGCGCAGGACGATCCATTGCCCGCCGGCGACGACGGATCCGAATGCGATGGCATACCCGACTGGTCCGGCGACACGGGCGATGGAAATGGCGATTTCCACGCCGAGCGCCGCGCAGCAGGCGGAGGTGACGATCCACAGCTTGCCGAGCGCCAGACGACGGCCGAGCGCGAGCGCCTGCACGAGCGCGAGCCCGGCGCCGAGCATCGCGCCGTACACCCAGGGGACGAACACCGTGCCTTCCAGGTACGGGTGGTAGAAGTAACTGAAGGCCCAGGTCGCCAGGCTGCCGAGGGCGCCGCACGCGGTCGCGCCGGCGGCGCACGCCGTCATCCACCGGCAACGGCTCGACTGCAGAAGGTCCCGGCAGGCCAGGGCCCGCTCCGCCGACGCGGCGCGAAGAGTGTCTGCGACCACGAAGAGCCAGAAGGCGCAGCGGCCCCCGCGCCGTGTGCTGGCGGAGATCGCAAAAGGCCTCCAGCATGCCCTCGCCGTACTCGCGGCGGAACCGTGCGGGGTACACCGCCATCAGCCGCCTGTACAGGTCTTCGGCGGTCATGACGCAGAGGGCAGCAGGCCACGCTTGCGGGCGGCGCGCACCAGCGCCGAGAGTTGTTCGGCTTCGGCCGACGGCCGCGCCCCGGCCCTTGCGGGTGACGCGGTAGCAGCGGCGCCGGTCGGCGTCCGGCCTCGCACTCCTCGATGAGGCCGGCGTTCACGAGCCGCTTGATGGCGCTGTAGAGCGTGCCCGGACCGAGCCGAAGGGCGCCATCGGTCAGTGCTTCGACGTCCTGCATGATGCCGTAGCCGTGGCGCGAGGCCGGGAGCAGGGCGAGCAGCACGTGGAACTCGTTGCGGGTCAGCATCTCGTATCGCCCGTCGTTATATCGACAGACGATATACTCCCGTGACGGCCGCGCTGTCAAGCCGGCCATTGACAGCGAGCGCCGCCGGATGTACAAACTAGGCCTAGTTTAACTATGCCTAGAGACGACGGTCTGCCGCCCGGCACCCTGGCGATGCTCATCCTCCGCGTCCTCGCCACGCAGCCGCTGCACGGCTACGCGATCGCGCAGAAGATCGCCCAGCTCTCCCGCGACGAGCTGAGCGTCGAGGAAGGATCGCTGTACCCGGCGCTGCAGAAGCTGCTGCTGAAGGGGTGGGTCAAGGCGTCGCCGACGATCTCCGAAACCGGGCGCTCGGTGCGCGATACCGGCTGACGCCGAGCGGCCGCCGCCAGCTCGAGATCGAGCGCACCAACTTCCGGCGCGTCACGCAGGCGATTACCGACATCCTGGAGACGGCATAGCCATCGCGATCGACATGCCGCGAACACTGCCGATCCCATGCTTCTCGCCGCTCAAGCGAGTCTCCCCGGTCAGGAGGTCGTCGAGTCGGAGTTCGTGTACGAATCGGCCCCGTTCGCGAGCGCACACGCCTCCACGATTGTCGAGGCCGGCAACGAGCTCGTGGTGGCCTGGTTCGGCGGCACGCGCGAAGGCGCCGCGGACGTCGGAATCTGGCTGTCGCGTCGCACGAGCGCCGGGTGGATGCCGCCGATTGAAGTGGCGACGGGACTTCAGCCGGACGGCACGAGGTTCCCGTGCTGGAACCCCGTGCTCTTCGAGGCGGCCGCCGGCGATCTGAGGCTGTTCTACAAGGTAGGACCCTCGCCGCAGCGCTGGTGGGGCATGGAGCTCAGATCACGCGATTCGGGCCAGACCTGGATGTCTCCGCGACCGTCTGCCCGATGGCATGCTGGGACCCATCAAGAACAAGCCGCTCCGGCTCGCCGACGGCACGCTGATCAGTCCGAGCAGCACGGAGTCGCCCGACCGCCCGAGCACATGGCGTGTGCACTTCGAACGGAGTGACAGATGCCGGTCGAACATGGACGACAGCGACGCCCGCGCTGTCGGTCTGCCAGGCTCGGCGATAGAGGCGATTCAGCCGAGCCTGCTCGTTCATCCGCGCGGCAGGCTGCAGGCCGTCGGCCGCACGTCGATCGCAGCGAATCTTCCAGACCTGGTCTGACGACGGCGGACGCACATGGACGGCGCTGACTCTCGGTGCGCTCCCGAATCCGAACTCAGGGATCGACGCCGTGACGCTGGCCGACGGCCGCCACCTGATCGTTTACAACCACACCACGACTGGCCGCTCGCCGCTCAACGTTGCCGTGTCGCGGGACGGTGTTGTCTGGGAAGGCCGCTGCCGTCCTCGAATCAGAGCCCGGTGAGTATTCTATATCCGCGCGGTCATCCAGACCCGAGACGGGTTGATCCACGTCACCTACACATGGAAGCGCCAGCGCATCCGCCACGTCGCCATCGACCCGGCGCGCCTGAAGCCCGTACCGATGTCTGACGGCCGCTGGCCGCAGCGGATCGAGCGATGATGTCGGAAGCTGCGGCGCCTGTCGTATCTCGTCAACCGGGACCCGTGACGACGAGCTGCGGCAGGACATGGAGGCGCATCGCGCGATGATGGGCGACCCGAGCCGCTTCGGCAGCCCGCTGCGCTTGCGCGAGGAATCGCGCGACGTCTGGGGGTGGCGATGGCTCGACGACCTGGGGCAGGACATCCGCTACGCCCTGCGGTCGCTCGGCGCCACAAAGCGTTCAGCGCGACCGCGGTCATCACGCTCGCGCTCGGCATCGGCGCGACGACCGCGATCTTCAGCGTCGTCAGCGCGCTGGTGTTCCGTCCGCTGCCGTTCGCCGATCCCGAGCGACTCGTGCAGATCCGCGGGTCGAGCCCGCTTGGCGCCGACCGGGGACGCCGTCAACAACCGGGAGGCGTACCGGCGCGGCAGCACATCGTTCGAGGCGATCGTCGGGCTACGAGGCCGGCGCGCGATACCTGCGGCGCGGCGGCGAGCGCCGAACGCGTCATGACCGTTCGCGCCGACGCCGGCTTCTTCGAGATGCTCGGCGTGCCGCCGCTTCGCGGGCCGGACGTTCGACGCGAACGATACGTCGGCGGTCGCCGTCATCAGCGAAGGGTTCTGGCGCCAGCAGCTCGACGCCGACCCGTCGGCGCTCGGGACGACGCTGACGCTCGACGATCAGCCGGTGACGATCGTCGGCATCATGCCTGCCTCGTTTCAGTTTCCGTACGGCGCCGCCTCGCTCCTGCCCGGAGTCGCGTCCGAAGCCCGCACCGATCTCTGGCAGCCGACTCGAGCCGGACACTCGCCCGGTCAGCCGCATCGGCAGCGTCACCGGCCGGTTGAAGCCAGGCGTGTCGCTGGCCGCGGCCGAGAGCGAGCTGAAATCAATCGCCCGTCGGATCGAGGAGCAACTCCCGGAGGCGGCTCGGGGCCGCTCGGTCTACCTCGAGCCGCTGGCTGAAGCGGTCGTGGCGCCGCCGATCCGCCGCGTGCTGTTCCTGCTGTTCGGCGCCGTCGGACTGCTGCTGGCGCTCGCCTGCGCGAACGTCGCGAACCTCTCGCTGGCGCGGATGTCCGTTCGCGCCAAGGAAGTGGCGGTCGCGCTCGGCGCTCGGCGCCGGACGCGGGCGTCTCGTGCGCCAATTGGTCACGGAAAGCCTGGTGCTGTCGCTCGTCGGCGGCGTCGGTCGGCCTGCTGATTGCGACATGGGGAACGGCGCAACTGGTCCAGGCCGCGGCCGCCGACTCTTCCGCGCGCCCACGAGATCGGCGTCGACTGGCGCGTCTTCGCGTTCCTGCTTGCGGTCTGCACGGTCACCGGCGTCGCGCTGGGCGTGGCGCCTGCCGCTGTTGCCGCGCGCGACGACGCGCGGGCGACGCAGTCGGCGCTGCAGCAGACGAACAGCCGCAGCACGATGAGCGCCGGGCAGCGCCGCGTCCGCGACGGGCTGGTCGTCGCGGAAGTCGCGATGGCGTTCGTGCTGGCGATCGGCGCCGCGATGCTCATCCGCGAGCTGGTCCGGCTTCGGAACACCGATCCGGGCATGGAAACGGCCAACGTCCTGACGCTGCACCTCGGGCATCGGATGACGCCGCAGACCGACGTGCGCCAGTTCTACGAGATCGCCAGGCGCGCACGCGAGCTGCCTGGCGTGCGGGCCGCCGGCTTCATCGCAGATGCTGCCGCTGCAGAACTGGGGCTGGACGGGCAATTCGAGCGACTTCGTCGTCCGCGGCCGGCCGCCCATCACGCCGGTTTTTCCGATCCAGCTTCGCTACGTGACGCCCGGCTACTTCGAGGCGCTCGGCATTCCCATCGTCAAGGGGCGCGGCTTCACGGATCGCGACGAACAGGGCGCGACGCCGGTCATCCTGATCAACGAAACGCTGGCCCGCCGCTATTTCGGCGACGAGGATCCGACCGGCCAGGTCACGACGCGCGGCAGCGATCGCCGGCGTCGTGCGCGACGTCCGTCAGGAGCACCTGGATCGTCCGTCAGTGCCCGAGATCTACTACCCGGTGGCGCAGAACTGGTCGCAGCTCTCGGATCTCGGCATGACGCTGGTGGTCGCGGCGCGCGAGCGGCCCGAGGCGCTCACCGAGCCGCTGCGTGCGATCGTCCGCGAGGTGAACCCCGACCTCGCGATCTTCAACGTCAGGACGATGGACGCGCGTGGTCGACGACTCGCTGTCGGACTTCACGCTCTACCTGTCGCTCGATCGCCGGCTTCGCGGTGCTGGCGCTCGTGCTCGCGCTGACCGGCACCTACGGCGTCATCGCCTATCTCGCGTCGGCGCGCACCAAGGAGTTCGCGATCCGAAGTCGGCGCTCGGGCGCCGGACGCCAGCCGCGTCACGCGTCTCGTGCTCGGCCGCGGCGTGGCGCTGACCGGGATCGGTCTCGCCATCGGCCTCGCGGCGGCGATGCTGGCCGCTCCGCTCGTCAACGGCCTGCCGGTCAGCGTTCGTCCGCCGGGCGTGGTGACGGTTGGTCCGGTCGCGGCCTTCATCGCCCTGGTCGCGATTGCGGCGTGCCTGGTGCCGGCCCTGCGCGCCGCGCGCGTGAGCCCGATGGTCGCCCTCAGGGACGAATAGAACAATAGAGATCCGAAATTTACAATTTACAATTTGAAATTGTAAATTTCAGAGTTCCCCTACGGTGCGATCCAGCCACGACCTCGAGGACGAACAACCTGCGGAGCGGAACAGCTGAATGTAAATTTCTGCATCGGCTGCGAGTTGGGATTGAGGCCCAGTGCGATCCACATCAAGCTGCAGCCGCGAAGGCACTCGACGGTCGTCTGCCCGGTCGGAGCGTTCACGACGATCTCGAAGTCGGGCGCGGAGGTTGAGCGCTTGCCGCAATCCAACCCGATCGACCAGCGCGAGCGCGAGAAATGCCTGCCGTCCTCTCGTTTTGAGGGTCAGGTCTTGTATTTCCACATCATTGACATGTTGAAATACAAGACCTGACCCTCTCTGGGTCATCGTGCGCAGGCGGACGCTCCTGCGTCAATGCTGAACGACGCGGTTGCCGTCCGGATGCGCTCTTGAATCACGTTCCGATCCGCCGACACTGAACGGGCGCGATCCGGTCGGCGATCGGATGGAGGAAGCGGGCGTGCCTGGCCAGCGCATGCCGATCGTTCGCGCGCACGGCGGACTCCACGTCTTGTAACAGGCTGGGCGTGATCACCTCCAGGCGGCCGACGAACACGCGGACCGTGTGCGCCGGACGCGGCGTGACGCGCAGCGGCAGGATCGCGTCAACCGCATCCTCCGTCAGCACGTAGAAGAGCCGCGTGCCCTCCTCGAACCACGAGTCGGTCCATGTCGCGACCATTGCCGCCGCCTCTTTCGGGAAGAGGCCGCGGCTCATGAGCATCCGCTCGAGCTCTGCGGTCAGCGCGGAGAGGGTCGCGCCCGGTGTCGGCCTGGCGACGGTTTCCGCGCCGACGTCCCAGATCGACGAGTCGGTAGGCAAGCGTCCCGCGGCGGTTCTCGAAGATCACGACCTGTCCGATCGGTTGTCGCGTGAGGTTGGCGACCGTCACGTTCTCGTTGGCGTCGACCGTCGCTGAAACGGGCAGAGGAAAGCTGCCGACGCCCCGATAGAAGAGGAACCGCTCGGTCTGCGACGCGACGCGCAGCGGCGCTGCGTCCGTGGCGCGAGCGGCGTAGTAATGGCTGGGGCCGGGCTCGACGGGGAAGCCTGCGGCTCCGCCGGGTGCAACGCGAACGCCCGTCCAGCCGATGCGGCCGCCGCGGACGCGGGCGGCTGGATAGTGCTCGGTCATCAAGCCGAGCGGGAACCGGACCTCGACGTCCACCTTCATCTCACCCGGCGCGTAGAAATAGAGGACGGGCGTCTCCATCCGGACCGTCGCCCACAGCGTCGACTTCTCTGGCACGCTCGGAGCCCGTTCGACGAAGCAGGGCAAATCGTTGGGGCCGCCCAGCGGCAGCCAGCGCACGGGCTGTCCGTCCTCCCCTGCGATCGCTGTAAAGGTGCCCCACTCGTGGACGGTCAGCCGCCGCAGGTCGTCTTCGTCGCTCCGGACGGCAGCAGATGCGAACAGGGCACTCGTGGCGAGCAGCGCGCACACCGTGGCGAGACGTTTCATGGCAACCTCCACGGGCGAGATTGGCAGGTCCGGAGCGCCGGAGTCAGTCAGTTGCGGTGACAGGTAACCGTTACATTGGGCGGATTGGCCGCCACCGGTGCGGGCATCTACCGCCAATCGGCGTCATACTTCACGATGATGGCACCCTCACGCGACGGAATCGGCCTTCAGCTCGAGCGGCTCCTCAGCAGCGAACCTTTTGCGAATGCCGAACGCGCCAGCCGGTTCCTGCGCTACGTGGTGGAGCGCACGCTGGCGGGCGAGGGCGATCGGCTGAAGGAGTTCGTGGTCGGGGTCGACGTGTTCGATCGAGGCGATCAGTACGACCCGCGGATCGACTCGATCGTGAGGGTCAAGGCGGACGTCTGCGAACAAAGCTCGACCACTACTACAGTCGCGTCGACGGGGACGACCGGGTCGTCATTCGAATTCCGCGCGGCAGCTACGTTCCCGAGTTCGACTACCGGATACCTGAGCCGGACCGGATCGCGCCCATCCCGACAGACACCGGACGTCGAGCCTGGCCGATCCGTCGAGCCGCGATAGGTGGAATCGCCTTCCTCGTTGTCGTGGTCGGGGCATTGGCGTCGAGTTTCCTGCCATATCTCGACTCGAGTGTCCCGGGCTCCGACGTCCGAGCCACGAGCCCCGTCGCGCCGGATTCACGTCCGGATGGGCGAGGTCAGAATCCTGAGGTGCCTGATCCGAGTCCCGACGTTCGACGTCCCAGCCCTGAGGTGCGGAACCCCAGTCCTGCCGGACGCGGCACGGATCCCGACGTGCGAGCCGTGGGTTCCGAGCCGCGAACCCAAAGGTCGGAGCCTCCGGCCTCGGAAGGCCGCGCGGTTGGGCAAGTCCCAGCGGTGCCCAAGGTGTCAGTGATCGTGCTTCCGTTCGAGCACTATTCGACCGACCGGGAGGCGCAGCTGCTCGCCGCGCGATTCACCGACGGCCTGACCGGCGAGCTCGCTCGCATCGAGCATGTCGCGGTCGTTTCTCGCACAAGCGCGGTGCGGCTTGAAACCGAAGGTCGAAGCGCTCCGCGATATCGCTCGCGCCGTCGACGCCCAGGTCGTCGTCGAGGGCAGCCTGCTGGTTGAAGGCACGCGGCGTCGACGCGGATGTGCGTCTGGTGGACACGGTGGTCGACCGCAAGTCGTGGAGCCGCCAGTTCACCGCGGATGTCTCCGAACTGGGCGCGCTTCAGCAGCGGGTGGCGGCCGATGTCGCGTCCTTCATCGTCCCGCGGCAACGCTGACGCTCTGAAATTTACAATTTACAATTTTAAATTGTAAATTTCGGAGTTCTTACTTCCCCCGCGTCGCGCTCAACGCGCGCTCGCCGCCCGAACCCTTCACGCGTCCCTGGATCGTGTCGCCGGTGACGCGGCCGGTGTACTGGTTGCCGCCCGCGGTGAACGTGATCTCCTCGCCGTTGAGCTTTCCGCTCTCGATCTGCGCCGAGCCGCCGGCCGTCTTCACCGAGCCGGTCACCATCTGGAACTTCTGATCGAATGTGATCTCGCCGTCCGGCAGCCGCCAGCTGCCGTGGACTTTCGCCGGCACGATCCAGAGCAGCGCCGAGCACCAGGTCTGGCAGTCGGTTTCGAGCCGCTCGGTGTACGTCGGGCTCCCAGCCGGGAATCGCGAACGTGTTGTCGACGATCCGGGTGCCCGGCTTCAGGTCGAGGAACTTGGGGGTCAGCTTCTCGAGGTTGACCGGCAGCAGGAACAGGACGAGCGCCGTCGCCTTCGAGATGTCGGCCTCGTACATGTCGCCTTCGACGAACGTGGCGCGATCGGCGACGCC
The DNA here is from genome assembly GCA_963720005.1 of uncultured Acidobacteriota bacterium. GTDB lineage: Bacteria > Acidobacteriota > Vicinamibacteria > Vicinamibacterales > CAVVIG01 > CAVREM01. Next base: position 72,879 of record CAVREM010000012.1, read on the forward strand.
GGCCTTCTTCGCGTTGGCCCGCGACAGCTCGACCATCTGCGGGTTGTATTCGACGCCGACCGCGCGCGCGCCGCGCTTCGCGGCGCCGATGACGTTGCGGCCGTCGCCCGACCCGAGATCCATGACGAAGTCCTGCGGCGTGATCTTGGCGAGGTCGAGCATCTTCTCGACCAGCGCTTGCGTCGGTCGGCACCCAGACGACGTCCTTGCCGGCCTGTCCGACCTGCGGCTCGAAGGGCGTCTGCGTCTGGGTCTGCGTCTGCTGCGCGGCGGCGGTGCCGGCGGTGAGCGCGCTGACGAGCAGTGCTGTGATGAGGGCTATCGACGAACGTCGAACGTCGAACGACGAACGGCAATCAGACATGTTCAGATCTCCCGGACGCCGTGGCTGCGCACGAGGAAATACGCCGCGACGGCGATTAAAAGCGCGCCATTCAGCGCGATGACGAGCGGCGCGTCGATCAACGGTTGCGAGATACCCGCTGACGAGGCTGCCGAGCGGCATGCCGCCGCGGAACGCGAGCATGTAGATGCTCATCACGCGGCCGCGCATCTCGTTCGGCGCGATCAGCTGCACGAGTGAGGTCACCGTCGAGAACACTACCATCAGCGCCGCGCCGGTGAGGAACAGCAGCAGTTCGCTCAGCCAGAGGACGCGCGACATCGCGAACGCGATGATCAGCACGCCGTAGACCGCCTGGACCAACAGCGAGGTCAGGCCCATCCGCGGGAACTTGCCGAGCCACGCGACGATCAGCGCGCCGACCACCGATCCGATGCCCGACCACGCCATCAGCTGGCTGTAGGTGGTCGCCCCTTCGTGGAACACGCGCTGCGCGAACAGCGGCAGGAACGTCAGCACGGCAAAGCCCAGGAACGTCGTCGCCGCGGCGAGGACGATCAGCGCCACCAGGTTGGCGTGGTGCCGCACGTACGAGCAGGCCGATCTTCATCTCGTCGCGCATGCTGCCGGTCGTGGTCGGCGCGCAGGTGCTTCACGCGCAGCGACATCAGCGTGTAGATGACGACGAGGAACGAGAGCGCGTTGAGGGCGAACGCCGCGTTCATGGCCTGCGGCTCGTCGTAGCCGTTCGCCTGGAAGGCGACCAGCGTGGCGCCGAACAGCGTCGGGCCGATCACGCGCGCGACGTTGAACTGAATCGAGTTCAACGCCACGGCGTTCGGCAGGTCCTTCTTGGCCACGAGCGTCGGGACGAGCGACTGATAGGCGGGGCCGCCGAAGGCCTGCGCCAGGCCGGTGACGAACGACAGCACGAGGATGTGCCAGATCTCGACCACCTGGAAGTACATCAGGACCGCCAGCGCGGCCGAGGTCGACATCTGCACGTACTGCGAGGCCAGCAGCGTGCGGCGGCGGTCGTAGCGATCGGCGAGCACGCCGCCGATCAGCGTGAACAGCATGATCGGCAGCTGCTGGAGAAACGCGTCGAGCCCGAGGAAGAACGCGGAATCGGTCAGCGACAGCACCAGCCAGTTCTGCGCGACGATCTGCATCCAGGTGCCGATGCTCGACGTGCAGGCGCCAAACCACTGGACACGGAAGTCGCGGTAGGTGAACGCCGCCAGCATCCGGTGCAGCGTCTTCGACCCGAAAAGCAGCCCCGTGGCGTCGGGCATCGGCGCCGCATCGGCCTGGATGGGTTGAACGGGGACGGTATCGGCCAAGGGTGTTTGCGTAAACGAAAGTAGCGCAGGGCTTTAGGTGCCCGCGAGCATGGGTCGTAATCTTACCTCAGTGTCGCGCTTGCTTGAGCCCGGGGTGTGGGGTATAGTTTCGCGGTTGGCGAATAAAAAGCGAAAACGACCATGCCTCTTGCCCGCGCCGACCTCGAAACGCTTCTTCGCTCCCGTCATCTCGATCGCACTCTGACCACGGCGCTGCCGGCGCCGGACCCCGATCCGGAATACGCCTGCGGGCCGACGGGCGTTCCAGCCCTGGATGCCCGGCTGGGCGGTGGATTCCCGCGCGGCCAGCTGTCCGAGATCGTCGGGGCGCGATCGTCGGGCCGCGTGCAGCCTGCTCGTCTCGATGATGGCCGCCGCCACGGCCCGCGGCGAGCTCGTCGCGCTGATCGACGCGCTCGACATGCTGGACGTCGAGTCGGCGGCCGGCGCCGGGGTCGAGCTCGATCGGCTGCTCTGGATCCGCGGGCACGTCGTCTCGAACCCGGGCCTCTGCCGCGACATGAACCAGCGCGCCCTCGAGCAGGCGATTCGGGCGCTCGCGCTGGTCCTGCAGGCGGGCAATTTCGGTCTGGTGGCCTTCGACGCGGGTGAAGCGCCGGCCGGTGCGCTCAAGCGCCTGCCGTTCACCACCTGGCTGCGCCTCCAGCGCATGCTCGAAGGCACGCAAACGGTCTGCGTCCTCGTCGGCCCCGAGCCGATGGCGCGCAGCTCCGCGGGGCTGACGGTGCAACTGGGGCAGGTGGGGCGGGAAGGGCAGGCAGGGCAGGCAGGGCAGGCAGGGCAGGCAGGGCAGGTAGGGCAGGCAGGGCAGGCAGGGCAGGCAGGGCAGGAGCGCCTGCGGCCATGCGAGCCGAGGACCACGAATTTCCGAGGCCGAGCATCAGCGTAAGTCACGCGCCGGGGGTGGGGCCCCAGCGCCAGTGGAAAAAAGTTGACAGCGTCCGATTCAGCGATCGCCTCTTCAAAGGGCTCGACACCGAAGCCCGGGTGATTCGCGCCCGCGCGCGTGGGTTCGACGATGTTCGCGTGTGTGTATCAACCGCGGCCTGCTGACGCGCGCGTCGCGCTGGCGGCGCTCGCGCAGGAATTTTCGCCGCGCTACGAGCTCACGCGCGCCGATCTCGTCACGATCGACGTCCGCGGCCTCGATCGGCTGCTCGGGCCGCCGTCGGTCGATTGGCGCCGAGCTCGCGCGCGAGGCGGCAGCCCGCGGCCTGCGCGCGCACGTCGCGCTGGCCGCCGACCCACACCGCTGCGGCGGTCCTCGCGCTCGCGCGTCCGGGCGTCACCGTCGTCGATGCCGGCAGAGCAGGCGGCCGCGCTCGCGCCGCTGCCGATCGGCATCCTCGAGCGGATTCGATCGCAGACACCGAATCCGCGCGCGATCCAAAGGTCTGGGCTCTGCGTGCTGAAACGATGGGGCGTCCGCACGCTCGGGGAACTGGCGGCGCTGCCGGCGGCCGATCTCGTCGCGCGGCTCGGGCGAGGCGCGCTGGCGTGGCAGGCGATCGCGCGCGGCGAGGACACGCGGCCGCTCGTGCCGGCGCTGCCCGAGGAGCGCTTCGACGCGACGCTCGAGCTCGAGTGGCCGATCGAGGCGCTCGAGTCGCTGTCGTTCGTCCTGACGCGCCTGCTCGAGCCGCTGTCGACGCGCCTCGAGCGCCGCGATCGCGGCGCCGCCGTGCTGCACGTGCGTGCTGCGGCTCGGGCCGCCCGCCGAGCGCGGCGAGATCCATGCGCGGCGGCTCGAGCTGCCGACGCCGATGCGCGACGTCCGGACGCTGCGGACGCTGGCGCTGCTCGATCTCGAGTCGCATCCGCCGCCCGCGCCGATCGAGTGCCGTCACCGTCGCGATCGATCCGACGCCGGGCCGTGTGCTCCAGCACACGCTGTTCGCGCGCGCGCATCCGACGCCCGAGCAGCTGTCGACGCTCCTCGCGCGGCTCGGCGCGCTGATGGGCCAGGACCGGATCGGCGCCGCCGCGACGGTCGATTCGTACCGCCCCGGCGCGTTCGCGATGAAGCCATATGCGACCGAGCATGAAGCCAATCGCTCGGCGCGTAAGGCCGCAGAGCTTCGGCGCGACAAGTTCGGCATTGCGTTCGGCGCTCCGCCGCTGCCGCCAGCCCGTGCCTGCGCGCGTGATCGCCGAGCACGAGCGACCGGTGCGCGTCACGACCGATCGCCGCGGCTATGTCGGCGGGTCGGTCGTGCATGCCGCCGGCCCGTGGCGGACGTCGGGAACTGGTGGGCAGGAGGGGCAGCGACCGATCGGCCAGGGCGTCAGCGCGTAGGCGAGTCGGGTACCGACATCGGAGCAGCATCGCGTAGTCGCGCTGGGGTGGGGCCCCAGCGCCGTGGATCGCGCGAGTGCGACAGGCGGCGAGCGCGCCCGGCCTCCGCGACCCGCCTCACGCCCTCCAGCCCTACTGGAACCGCGACGAATGGGACGTGTCGCTGAGCGATGGCGGCGTCTATCGGATCTTCCGGGATCGGGAGACGGACGGATGGTTTATCGATGGGATCTTCGATTGACGAGGACGCAGAGGGAGCAGAGGACGCAGAGTGACTGAGCCGTGTCCGTGGAACATGTCGTACGTCGAACTCCACACCGCCTCAGCGTTCAGCTTTTTACAGGGCGCGTCGCTTCCCGAAGCGCTCGTCGATCGCGCGGCCGAGCTCGGGTATTCCGCGCTGGCGCTGCTCGATCGCGACGGCGTCTACGGCGCGCCGCGGTTCCACAAGGCGGCGCGCGCCGCCGGCATCCGGCCGATCATCGGCGCGGAGCTGACGATTGGGGCAGGTAGGGCAGGTGGGGCAGGAGGCGGAAGGCTGGAGGTCTGAAGCCTGACCGGCCTCACCAGCCTCACCAGCCCTTTCTCCTGCCCGTCCTCTGTGAATCCGCCGAGGGCTATCGCAACCTCTGTCGCCTGATCACGCGCATGAAGATGCGGGCGCCCAAGGGAGAAGGGGCGCTCGCGCTCGACGAGCTCGACGGCGACGACCGCGGGGCTCGTCGCGCTGGCCGGCCGCGCCGCGCTCGACACCGGACGCTTCGGCGTGGGCGGGCTCGTCGATCGCCTGGTCGGCATCTTCGGCCGCGATCGCACGTACGTCGAGCTGCAGCGGCATTACCGCCGCGACGAGGAAGCGGCCAACGAGATCGCTCACGCAGATGGCCGCCGCGTTCCGCGTGCCGACCGTCGTCACCAACGGCGTCCGGTTCGCGGCGCCGCGCGTCGCGGCCGCTGTTCGACGTGCTCACCTGCATCCACCATCACACCGACCTGCTGCAGGCCGGGACGCGGCTGGCGCCGAACGCCGAGCGGTATCTGAAATCGCCGGACGAGATGGCGGCGCTCTTCGGCGATCACGCCGACGCGGTGGCGCGCACGCGCGAGCTCGCCGATCGGCTGCAGTACACGATGGCCGATCTCGGCTACCGGTTTCCCGACTACCCGGTGCCGGCCGGCGAAACGCAGAGCGTCGTTTCTGCGCCGGATCACCGAGCTCGGCGCGCGCGATCGCTACCGGCCGTTTCACGACCGCGCCCGCGCGCAGATCGCCCGCGAGCTCGATCTGATCGAGAAGCTCGATCTCGCCGGCTACTTCCTGATCGTCTGGGACATCGTGAACTACTGCCGCCAGCAGGACATCCTCGTGCAGGGGCGCGGGTCCGCGGCCAACAGCGCCGTGTGCTACAGCCTCGGCATCACGGCGGTCGACCCGGTCGGGATGGATCTCCTGTTCGAGCGGTTCCTGTCGGAGGAGCGCGGCGAATGGCCCGACATCGATCTCGACCTGCCGAGCGGCGACCGGCGCGAGCGGGTGATCCAGCACGTCTACGAGAAGTACGGACCGCGCTCGGGGCGGCGATGACCGCGAACGTGATCACCTACCGCGGCCGCAGCGCCGCGCGCGAGGTCGGCAAGGCGCTCGGCTTCGACGCCGCGCAGGTCGATCGGCTCGCGAAGGTGATGAACCACTTCGAGTTCACCGATCCGGCCGATACGCTCCCGCGCCATCTCGCCGCGGTCGGCCTCGATCTGAATTCCGATCGCGTCCGGCTGTTCGCGCGGCTGTGGGACGAGATGCAGGACCTGCCGCGCCATCTCGGCCAGCACTCGGGCGGCATGGTGATCTGCCAGGGGCAGCTCGACTCGGTGGTGCCGCTCGAGAACGCCACCATGCCGGGGCGCGTCGTCGTGCAGTGGGACAAGGACGACTGCGCCGACATGGGCATCGTCAAGGTCGATCTGCTCGGCCTCGGGCATGATGGCGGTCATCCAGGACGCGCTCGCGCTGGTCAACGGCACACGATCAACGCAGAGCCGCAGAGCCAGACTGAGACAATCTCGCAGCTCAGCGAGCTCGCGGTCAACCGTGTCGATCTCGCCCATCTGCCGCCGAACGATCCGGCGTCTACCGCATGCTCCGCGAGGCCGACACGATCGGCGTGTTCCAGGTCGAGTCGCGCGCGCAGATGGCGACGCTGCCGCGCCTCGGGCCCGCGACGCTTCTACGACATCGTCGTGCAGGTCGCGATCATCCGGCCGGGGCCGATCGTCGGCCAGATGGTGCATCCCTATCTGAACCGGCGCGCGGGACGCGAGCCGGTCGTGTACCCGCACCCGTCGCTCGAGCCGATCCTCGCGCGGACGCTCGGCGTGCCGCTGTTCCAGGAGCAGCTGCTGCGGATGGCGATGGTCGCGGCGGGCTTCACCGGCGGGCAGGCCGAGGAGCTGCGGCGCGCGTTCGGCTTCAAGCGCTCGGAGCGGCGCATGAAGCAGGTCGAGGTGCAGCTGCGCGAGGGGATGGCGCGCACCGGCATCACCGGCGAGGCCGCCGAGCAGATCATCGCGTCGATTACGTCGTTCGCGCTGTACGGCTTCCCCGAGTCGCACGCCGCCAGCTTCGCGCTGCTGGCCTACGCGAGCGCGTATCTGAAGGCGCACTATCCGGCGGCGTTCTACACGGCGCTGCTCAACAACCAGCCGATGGGGTTCTATCACCCGTCGACGCTCGTCAAGGACGCGCAGCGCCGCGGCGTCAGGTTTCATCCGATCGACGTCCAGGTGTCCGACTGGGACTGCACCGTCGAAGCCGACGGCGCGATCCGGCTCGGACTGCGATATGTCAGCGGTCTGCGCGAGCAGGTAGGGAAAGCGATCGCGGCACATCGCTGTACGCTGGCTTACGGCCAATTTTTCCACTGGCGGCGGGGCTCCGCCTCCGCCGACGTTCTTACGGTGATGCCTCCCTCGGATCAGAACCGCGTTCCTCGGCTCGGCATGGCCGCAGGCGCTCTGACCCGGTCTGCCCCAAATGCGGATGCGACGATTCGTCGATGATCGAGGAGACGCGCCCTGGCCGAGGAGGCCGATCGTTCTGCAACGTCTGCTCGCACGAATGGCCGATGCGGACGATACCGCCGCGCCGCTTCGCGTCGCTCGACGATCTCGTCGCGCGCACCGGCCTGCGCCGCGACGAAGTGGTCACGCTCGCCGACATCGGCGCACTGAATTCGTTCGGCTACGACCGGCGATCCGCGCTCTGGCAGGCCGAGAGGGCGGTGCGCCCCTCCGGGGAGCTCTTCGCTAACGAGGACGCAGAGGGAGCAGAGGACGCAGAGATCGCAGAGGCTGTCGCACGCCTCGCATCTCTGCGCTCTGCAGCCTCTGCGCCTCTGCGCTCTGCGTCCTCTGCTCCCTCTGCGTCCTCGTCAGAGTTCTGTCCGTTAAAACCCATGACCGAATCCGAGCGCCTCGTCGCCGATTATGCGGGCACCGGCTTGACCATCGGGCGGCATCCGATGGCGCTCAGGCGCGAGGAGCTCGCGATGCGCGGGGTTGCTGCGCGCCATCGACCTGCGCGGCGCGCGGCAGGGGCGGGTCGTGCGCGTGGCGGGGATGGTGATCACGCGTCAGCGGCCGGGGACTGCCAAGGGGTTCGTCTTCCTCACGCTCGAGGACGAGACCGGCGTCGCCAACATCATCGTGCGCCCTGATCTGTTCGCTCGCGACCGCATGGTCATCATCGAAGAGCCGTTCCTCGTCGTCGAAGGCGTGCTGCAGAACCAGGACGGCGTGACGGCCGTCCGCGCCGAGGCCGTCCAGGGCATGCGCGGCGCCGACATCGACTTCGACGCGCACGACTTTTACTAGATGCCGAGGGGCTTCGCCCCTCGGGCTCCCCGGGTGCTCGCGCGTCGCTGGCGCCGACGCGCTCCGTTCGCGTGGCTCGCTCGCGCGCTCGCTCGCGACGCAGTTGATACCTTCTAGCGTTAGCGCTGCGCCGCTTGCAGCCCTGGAACTTGTCGATTTACCCACCGCCATCACGACCCCGGCGTGCATCCGCAACCCGTGAAACCCCTCATGGCGGTAATCACCTGCTGATAATGGCCCCCGCTCGAACACCGAGCCGCGCTGATCCAGAAATCGACGCCTGCACCTGGCTGGACCACGAAATGGTTCGCCGCCGGCCATGACCAGCCACCCAGGACCTGAGCGTAGGCCGTCTGGCGCCTGTTCAATCGGACTGAACCGCGGTCCGGCCAGCAGCCATAGCGCGAACTCGCTCGCGGTCACTTCGCCGGTGCCGAGCCCACGATTGCCGGTTGTAGTCACCGAGCCGGTCACCCGGCAGTGCCCCTCCGGTATGGATTTCCGTGAGGACGGAGGGGCCGACCGACACGTCGACCGGCCTTTTCTGCGCGAAGGCCGGACTGGCCGCGAGCAGCAGGGTAACAGCGCATGCGATGGACATGAGGCTTGGTGGTCGGCATTGTCGAGCCCTCCACCGCGTATTGCGAAAAAGCCGCGCCTGCTGGCTCAGCCCAGCGCAACGTTCGTCCCCGTCGGGCGGACCTAAAGGACGCTCGACAGCTGTTCGTCTTCCGCGAGCAGCTGTCACGCTGGCTCGACCTAGCTCCGGGCTCGGTGCGGATCCGAGCCCCGCCCCAGTCCTGTCGAGTCCGAGGCCCGACCCGAGCCCGGCCGAGCACCGAGCCCCGAGCCCCGGTCCCGAGCCCGATTTGTAACGTTTCGCCGCCCGCCTGGTTTATACCCCTAGACACGGTGACTGACGAGATGCTGATGCGGGGGGTCCGGGACGGAGACGTCGCCAAGCTCGGCGTGCTTTTCGAGCGGCACCATGGCGGGCTGTTCGACTTCTTCTGCCGGACGGTTGGCGACCGGCCGGCCGCCGAAGACCTCGTCCAGGAGGTCTTCATCCGCATCCTGAAATACCGGCGGACCTACCGCGACGAGGGGCGGTTCCAGACGTGGATGTTCCATATCGCGCGGAACGTGCGGACCGACTACGTCAGGAAGCGCCGGCCCGACCAGCTGACCACCGACGTGCCGGAACCAGTCACCGACGGCGCCGGTCACGCGGCGGCCATCGAAACCGCCCAGGACATCGAGCGGTTGCGCCGCGCGCTGATGCGGCTGCCCGACGACCGCCGCGAGCTCGTCGTGCTGGCGCGCTATCGCGGCATGTCGCACGACGAAATCGCCGCCGTCCTTCGCGTCGACGCCGGGACCGTGCGCGTCCGCCTGCACCGGGCGCTCAAGGAACTGCGCGCGCTGGTCGAGACGATGACATCCGAGGAACGAACATCATGGAATGCGAACAAGTCCGGCAGCAGCTTACGGATTTTCTGACCGGCGTGGACGACCCCGAGGTGCGCGAGCACCTCGAGCGCTGCGCCGCGTGCCGGGAGGAAGCCGCATCGCTCGAGCGGGTCTGGAGCGGCCTCGCACGGATTCCGGCCGCCGCGCCGAACTCGGCGGCCATGCGCGCCCGCTTCGCGTCGATGCTCGAGGGCTACGAGCACGGTCGGGACGGCGCCAACGCCTCGGCCCGCTGGGATCGGATGAACGGCTGGCTGGCGCGCTGGTGGCCGCGTCAGCCGCTCGTGCAGCTCGCGGCGGCGGCCGCGTTGCTCGTCCTCGGCGTCGCGGTCGGACGCGCCGGGCGGCCGGCGCCCGCGCCCGACGACATTGCGTCGGTCCGGAGCGAGCTGCGCGAAATGCGGCAGATGGTGACGCTCATCGCTGATGCAGCAGCAGTCGGCGAGCGACCGCCTGAAGGGCGTGACCTGGAGCAGCACCCTCGAGCAGCCGGGCAGCGAGGTGGTGAGCGCGCTGCTCGACACGCTCCTCCACGATCCGAACGTCAACGTCCGCCTCGCCTCGATCGACGCGCTCGCGCGGTTCGCCGACGAGCAGCAGGTGCGGCAGGGGGCCGTCGACGCGCTGCAGTCCGCGAGTTCGCCGATGGTGCAAATCGCCCTGATCGACTTCGTCGTCGGCGTCCGGGAAACCAGTTCGATCGAGACGCTCAAGAAGCTCGCGGCCGATCCGTCGCTGAACGAAATCGTCCGCGTGCGCGCGTCGCAGGGCTTGGATCGCTTTGGGGCGAAGTCATGACGAGGCTGGCGATTGCTGTTGTCGCGGTGTCGGCACTGATCCCGGCGGTCACGGCGCAGTCACGCTATCCGGTCGTGCGCGAGGAGACGATCAGCCGGACGCTTCGCTTCGGCCCGGGCGCGGAGCGCCGCCTCGAGGTCAGCACGATCAGCGGCAACATTCGCGTCGTCGGGTACGACGAGGATGCGGTCGACGTGGTGGTGCGGAAGACGGTGCGAGCCGAGACCGGCGGCCGATGCCGACGCGGCCGAAGCAGCGGTCGGCCTCGAGATCGCGGAAGCGGCGGGCGCCATCAGGCTCCTGGGACATGTCGAGGCGCAGCCGGGCTGCGACTGGGAGACGATCACGAGGCGGCGGACGCGGCCGCGATACCACGTGGCCTTCGACTTCGACGTCCGCGTCCCGCGCAGCGCGCGGCTGCGGCTGTGCACCGTCAACGGCGGCGCCGTGCACGTGGTCGGCACCGCCGGCGACTTCGAGATCGACAACGTCAACGGCGCGCATCACCCTCAGCGGCATCCGCGGCTCGGGCCGCGCCGCGACCGTCAACGGCGCCGTGTCCGCGGTGTTTGCCGAGAACCCGAAGGCGGCGTCCCAGTTCAAGTCGGTGAACGGCGATCTCGACGTCATCTTCCAGCCCAAGCTGTCGGCCGACCTGCTGATGAAGACCTTCAACGGGGGACTGTTCACCGACTTCGACGTCATGCCGCTGCCGACGCCGGCGGCGGCCGTCGAGCGCCGCAACGGCATGTCGGTCTATCGCGGCAGCCGGTTCACCGGCGTATCGGGTCGGCCGCGGCGGCCCGGAGGTCACGCTCGACGCATTCAACGGAAACATCAGGGTAGTCGGTAGTCGGTAGTCGGTATGTCAGTAGTCGCGTAGGTCGGACCTTCAGGTCCGCGAAAGAGGGATTCGGCATCATGCAGAAGATATTGACAGTCTGGGTTGGTCGCGGTGAGCGTGGCTGGGTCGCGTCGCTGCTCGCGTGCGCAGGGCGCAGGGCGAGCGGGTGACGGTGAACTTCAGCGATCCGTCGCGCCCGGGCAATGCTGAACGTTCAGCTGATGGACGGCAGCATGACCATCCGCGGCGCCGATCGGCGCGACGTGCTGATCGAGGCGGCAGGCGGGGAACAGGATCGCCCCGAGCGGGAACGATCAGGCGGCGTCTGGCCTGCGTCGGCTCACGCAGCGCGGCGGTTTCACGGTGGACGAGCAGGCCAACACGATGCGGCTGTCCGGCTCGCAGGGGCGCGGCGTCAACTTCACCATCGAGGTGCCGCGCCGCACGAACCTCAAGCTGAGCGTCGTCAATGGCGACACGATTACGGTCGACGGCGTCGAAGGCGACATCGAGACCAGCAACGTGAATGGTCCAAGCACGACGCTGACCAACATCTCCGGATCGGTGGTCGCGAATGCGACCAACGGCAAGATCGTGGCGACGATCGCCCGTGTCGCGGCGCAGAAAGCGATGGCCTTCTCGGCGTTGAACGGGAACGTTGACGTGACGCTGCCCGCGTCGGTGAAGGCCAACGTGAAGATGCGGAGCGACCAGGGCGACGTCTTTACCGATTTCGACATCCAATTGACGGCGTCGAAGGAAGCGCCGGTGGTCAAGGATACCCGCCAGAGCAACGGCCGCTACCGGCTCGAGGTCGATCGGTCGCTTTACGGTACGATCAACGGAGGCGGTCCGGAATTCGAGCTTCGCAGCTTCAACGGCAACGTCTACTTGCGCCGGGGCAAGTAGCTCCCCCAAACCCGGCCGCCGCCGGAGACGTCTAACAGCGAATGATGCGCCCACTGGTGGTGTCGATCGCGGCGGGCCGGCCGCGGCGGCCCTCGCCGATTCAGCCGCCGCGCAGACCGCTGCCGCCCACGCGCCCCGCGCCGCCTTCGCGGCTGTGCGCGTCGCGCACGCCCCGTCATCGACGGCCGCCTCGACGACGAGGCGTGGCAGGGCGTCGAGGCGGCCACCAGACTTCACGCAGCAGGATCCCGACGAAGGCCAGCCGGCGACCGAGCGGACCGAGCTGCGGATCACCTACGACGACGAGGCGGTGTACGTCGCGGCGCGGATGTACGACCGCGAGCCGGCGCTCATCGCGCGCCGGCTGTCGAGCCGCGACGACGACAGCGACGCCGACTTCCTGCGATTTCTACCTCGACGCGATGCACGACCATCTGACCGGCGCCGGCTTCCAGATCAGCGCCGCCGGCGTGCAGCGCGACGCGGTCCTCTACAACGACTCGTGGGACGACTCGAGCTGGGACAGCGTCTGGGAGTCGGCGGTGTCGGTCGACGAGGAGGGCTGGACGGCCGAGCTGCGGATCCCGCTGTCGCAGCTGCGCTTCACGTTCGGCGAGCGCCAGACGTGGGGCGTCAACGCGATGCGGTTACATCCGCCGCAAGAACGAGCGCGACTGGCTCGAGCTGGTGCCGAAGAACGAGAGCGGGCGCGCGTCGCGGATGGCCCACCTGACCGGCCTCGACGGCCTTCGGCCGAAGCGGCACGTCGCGCTGCTGCCCTACACCGCCGCGCGCGCCGAGTTCGTCCAGCCCGGCGCGTGTCGGCAACCCGTTCAACGACGGGTCGCGCGCCTTCGCGGCGGCCGGCGTCGACCTGAAGTGGGGCGTGACCAGCAACCTGACGCTCGACGGCACCGTGAACCCGGATTTCGGGCAGGTGGAGGTCGATCCGGCGGTCGTCAATCTCTCCCAGTTCGAGACCTTCTTCCCCGAGAAGCGGCCGTTCTTCCTCGAGGGCGCGCAGATCTTCGGCAACTTCGGCGCAGGGCGGCGCCAACAACTTCTGGGGCTTCAACACGTCCGATCCGAACATCTTCTATTCGCGCCGCATCGGCCGCACGCCGCAGGTCTCCGCGTCGGGCGACTTCACCGATCTGCCGGCGGCGACGACGATCCTCGGCGCCGCGAAGCTCACCGGCAAGACGCGGAACGGGTGGAGCCTCGGACTGCTGAACGCCGTCACCGATCGGGAGACCGCGCGCATCGAATCGCAGGCGATCCGCGGCGCGGCGACGGTGGAGCCGCTGACCAACTACCTCGTGATGCGCATGCAGCGCGACATCGGCCGCCGCGCCGGGGTCGGGTTCCTCGCGACGGCCGTGTCACGGCGGCTCGACACGCCGGCGATGCAGGCCAGCCTCGCGTCGAGCGCCTATGTGGTCGGCGGCGACGGCTACTGGTTTCTCGACGCCGATCGCGAATGGGTGGTCGCCGGGAAGATGGCCGGGAGCTGGGTCAACGGCACGACGACCATGATCACGGGCGCGCAGCGCGCGGCCCAGCGCTACTTTCAGCGTCCGGACGCGCCGCACGTGACGCTCGATCCCACGCGCACGTCACTGGACGGCTTCACCGGCCGGATCAACCTCAATCGGAACAGCGGCCTGCTGCACGTCAACGCCGCGTTCTGGGGCGTCAGCCCGGGCTTCGAGTCGAACGACCTGGGCTTTCATCAGCACGGGCGACCGCTTCGGCGGCCACGCCGTGGTGATGTGGCGCGACGTCACGCCCCGGCCGCATCGTCCGCGAGTGGAACGCGTGGGGCGCCAAGTGGTGGACGTTCAATTTCGATCGCGAGCTGCAGGGCGACGGCGTCAACAGCAACAGCTGGGTGCAGTTCCGCAACTACTGGAACGTGAACGCCGGCTTCGGCATCTTCCGCGAAGTGCTCGACGACCGCCTGACGCGAGGCGGGCCGTCGGCCATCCTCCCGGCGGCGACTCGCTGGAACGTCAACCTGAACTCCGATGACCGGCACCTGCTGTCGTTCTCGACCGGCTACGGCTGGTCGCGGACCGACGCGGGCGGGTCGAGCTGGAACGCGAACTTCTCGCTCAACATCAAGCCGTCGCCCCGGCTGACGATTTCCACCGGCCCCCAGTGGAACGAGAACGCGACGATCGCGCAGTACGTCCGGTCGGTCGCCGATGACACGGCGGTCGACACGTACGGCGGCCGCTATGTCTTCGGCCATCTCGCCCAGCAGCAGCTGACCCTCACGACGCGGGCGAACGTGATCCTCACGCCGCGGGTGTCGATTCAGATCTACGCGCAGCCGCTCATCGCGGTCGGCGACTACGACGATTTCAAGGAGCTGGCGCGGCCGCGGACGTTCGATTTCCTGTCGTACGGCTCCGACATCGGCGAGCTGTTCTACGACGCCGGCCGGGATGTCTACGAGGTCGATCCCGACGGTGGTGGCGCGGCGCCGCGATTCACGTTCGGCAACCCCGACTTCAACTTCAAGTCGCTGCGCCTGAACGCGGTGTTCCGATGGGAGCCGAAGCCCGGCTCGGCGTTCTACGCGGTCTGGACGCGCCAGCAGCAGGACTCGGCCAACCCTGGCGGCTTCTCGCTCGGCCGCGACACGTCGGCCATGTTCTCGGCGCCGGGCGACGACATCTTCCTGGTGAAGATGGCGTACTGGATCGGAAGGTAGGCATTAGAAATTTGGAATTTGGAATTAGGAATTAGGAATGCGCGTCAAAGAGGGTGCGAATTCCAAATCCCAAATTCCTAATTCCAAATTACGAAGAGCAGCGCCGCGGGTCTGTGCGGCGATCGTAGACTCAGTGAGCGAGGCGGCGCGGCGGCCGCGGAGCGCGGGTCGAACCGAGCAGGCCGTGCGTCAGATCGACGAGGTCCTCGAGCCAGAGCGGCTTGAAGTGCAGCTTGGCGCCGAGCTCTTCGAGCTCGCGCGACAGGCTGTCGTCGACCGTGTAATCGCCGGTGACGATGGCGACCGGCGTCGCCTGGTATCGGGAGTCGGCGCGAAGGCGGTAGAGGAACCCGAGGCCGTTGATGAGCGGCATGCGCAGGTCGACGATGATCGCGTCCGGGTGCTCGATGCGCGCCTGGTGCAGGCCGGCTTCGGCGTCGAGCGCCGTGCGCACTTCGTGTCCTTCGAGCCGCAGCATGCTCGCAAACGTCTGCGTCACGGCCACGTCGTCGTCGATGATGAGCACCTTACTGGGGGTTGTCGTCGTCATGCCACCGCTCCGAACCGGTACGGCCGTCCCCCGCGCGCCGCGATCAGCAGCTCTTCGAGCTCCGCTTCGCGATCGAGCGCGTCGGTAGCCGTTTGAAAGTATTCCACAATCGAGCCGTGCGCGTGGCGGATAACCAGGCGGTACGGACCGTTGTCGCCGCACGCCGTCACGTCCCAGCGTACAAGCTCCTGTCCTGCCATAAAGACGTTAGACATCAGGAGTTAGGGGTGACCGCAAGCGTTGTGCCTGCCCGTGGCTGCACGCTGGTGCACGGACTGGCGCGTTCGAGGCTGTTCCAGCATTAACCATATCGGCCGATTCCTGACGGCCCTTTGATGGGAGCGCGAGGTCGAGGGTCGCTGCCGACCCTGAAAGGGTCGGTGTACGTCGATGCTGTCCGAGACGGTCGACGCCGACCCTACAAGGGTCGGCTATGATCGCCGAACGTCATCTCCAACGCATTGGTCTGCTGGTCCAATGCCTTGTAGAACCAATACGCCGGTTGGCCCGAACGCCTGCCGGAGCCGTTTGTCTGCCGACAATTGCGTCTATAATCCGGCCCCTATGCTGGCATTCCTGCTCACTCTGGCACTGGCGCAAGCACCACTGACCGGCACCGTGAGGGACTCGTCTGGCGGGGCTGTTCCCGGCGCGACGGTCACCATCCGCACCGATGCCGGGCCCTCGGCACAGACGGTCACCGGTCCGGACGGCCGGTTCACCTTCGACCGCGTCCCGCCGGGTCGAGCCACGCTCGTCGTCCTGGCGGGCGGCTTCGCCCAGAAGGAGCTGCCGCTCGAGCCGGGCACCATGGAAGTGGTTCTGTCGCCGGCCTCGCTGTTCGAGGAAGTCACGGTGACGCCGAGCCGCACCGAGCAGCGGCTGGGCGATACGCCGGCGAGCGTGACGGTGCTCGACAGCCAGCAAATCCGGCAGTCGGCGGCCGTCGTGGCCGACGACGTCCTGCGTCAGGTGCCGACCTTCTCCCTGTTCCGGCGCACCAGCAGCATGGCGGCGCACCCGACCGCGCAAGGCGTCTCCCTGCGCGGCATCGGTCCCAGCGGCGTCAGCCGCACGCTCGTGCTGATTGACGACGTGCCGTTCAACGATCCGTTCGGCGGGTGGGTGTACTGGACCCGGGTGCCGCTCGGCGCGGTCGACCGCATCGAGATGGTCGACGGGTCGACGTCGAGCCTCTACGGCAACTACGCGATGGGCGGCGTCATCAACATCGTGACGAGCCGTCCGTCGCGCCGCACCGCCGAGCTCAGCGCGCAGTACGGGAACCGGAGCAGCCCGAAGTTCGACTTCTTCGGCAGCGACGTCTGGCGGAACTTCGGGATCTCGGTCGAAGGCGGCTTCTTCGACACCGACGGCTATCTACAGGTGGCCGAGCCGGAGCGCGGACCGATCGACACGAACGTGACGGTCGAGTTCCGGAACTTCAACACGAAGGTCGATTACAACCCGACGAGCAACATCAGCACGTTCGTCCGCGTGGGGTACTTCCGTGAGGAGCGCGACAACGCGAAGAAGGTGATTTTCC
Organism: uncultured Acidobacteriota bacterium; assembly: GCA_963720005.1. Classification (GTDB taxonomy): domain Bacteria; phylum Acidobacteriota; class Vicinamibacteria; order Vicinamibacterales; family CAVVIG01; genus CAVREM01. The sequence goes on from CAVREM010000012.1 coordinate 89,588, forward strand.
CGAACAACCCGACGATTCCGGAGGCAAACGACACGAGCTGGACGGCAGTGAGCGGCGGCGTGCGCATGATCCTGCCCGACTCGAGCAGCCTGCAGGCGCGCGTCTTTGGCGACGTCGAGACGTTCCGGAGCAATTTCCTCGCGGTGCCGGACCTCATCACCCGGGCGCAGGCCCGCGTGACGCTGAACCAGCGGGTTCCTACGAACGGATTCGGCGGGATGGTCCAGTGGTCGCGGGCCGTGGGCACACGTAACTTCCTGTCGGCGGGCGTTGACTGGCGGTGGGTGGACGGCGACAGCGAAGAGGACGCGATGAACGCGGGCCAGTACGGCCGTCGTGACGCACCGCGTCTCGGGCGGAACGCAGCGCAGCTACGGCGCGTTCATCCAGGACGTGTTTACGCCGACCGACAGGCTGTCGGTGACCATGAGCCTGCGTGTTGACGACTGGAAGAACTACGACGGCCACAACCTGGAGACCACCGTCGCCACTGGCCAGCCCGTGCCGCCCGGTACTGGCCCGGGCGGCGTCCCTATCGGAAATCAACCGAATCTGCCGGACAGGAAAGACACGGCGGTCAGCCCGCGCGGCGGCGCGATGTACCGGATCAGCGATCGGGTGAGCGTCTGGGGCAGCGTCAGCGGCGGATTCCGCGCGCCTACCCTGAACGAGCTGTACCGGCAGTTCCGCGTCGGGGCGCTGCTCGTGCTGGCGAACAATCAGCTCGGACCCGAGGACCTCGTCGGCGGCGAAGCCGGCGTCAACCTCGATCGCGACCGAGAACGTCACAGTTCGCGGAACGTGGTACATCAACGGGATCGAGAACCCGGTCTCGAACGTGACGATCGCCACCGAACACCCAGCAGCGGCAGAACCTTGGCCGGACCAAGGTGCAGGGATTCCAGACCGACGCTCGAGTACCGCCTGGGCACGCGCTGGCGCGTCGCAGGCGCGTATCTGTTCAACGATGCAAAGGTGACCGAAAATCCGACCAATCCTGAGCTGGTCGGCAAGTATCTCCCGCAGGTGCCGCAGCACCGCGGTTCGATCCAGTTCGCCTACACCGATCCGCGCTACGTGAATCTCGCGCTCGGGCATTCAGATGGCCGGCAAGCAGTACGACGACGACCTCAACGCCAGGGGGGTTCCGGCCAACGGCTGCGCGGTGCAGTCGCAGTCGTGCGACAACCCGGGCCTGCCCGGGTTCACGCTGCTCGACTTCACCGCGTCGCGTGCGCTCGGCCGCGGCGTCGACGTGTTCTTCGGCGTCCAGAACATGCTCGACGAGGAGTTCTACGTCCAGACCAATCCGACCACGATCGGCGCGCCCCGCCTCGTGCAGGGCGGTGTGCGGGTACGGTTCGCGGGCGGTAACAGACGAGGACGCAGAGGTAGCTAGAGGACGCAGAGGCGCGAGAGGCTGTCAGGGTTTGCGGCCGCTGGTGGCGGCCGGCGCCGGCTTGGGCTTTTCCTGTTGCTTCAGCGTGCCTGAATCGATGGTTTGGCCCGTGCGCGAGATGGTCTGGAAGTAGAGATTGTCGTCGTCGATCTCGACGATCATGAATGCCTGATCGCGGTCGTTGCCGACCTCGGTCAGCGCGGTCTTCTGCAAATCCCCCGGACGCAGTTTCCCCGACGATCCTTCGACGAAGTAGTAGATCCCCTGCTGCGGCTTGATCCGCTCGTACACGTGATCGTGTCCCTGGAAGACGGCGTTCACGCCGTACTTCACGAAGATCGGCTCGAGGATCAGCTGCAGGTCCTTCTGCGATCCGTGGGCTGCTGCTGAGGAGTAGAGCGGATGGTGGAAGTACGCGATCTTCCAGTCGTCGGTCGACTCCTGCAGCTGGCGCTCGATCCACTGGCGCTGCGGCTGATCCAGGTAGTCGGTGTCCAGGACGAAGAAGCGGACGTGGTCCTTCTTGAACGTGTAGAAGCGCTCGCCGTTCATGTTCCAGGGCTTGTAGAACCGGTTCTCCTGGTTATCGTGGTTGCCGAGCGCCGCGTAGAACTTGATGTCGCGCTGGAGCATCGCCTTGTACGGCTCCTCGAACTTCTGGACGAAGTCGCGCGGGTTCTGGCTGCCGTACATGTTGTCGCCGAGCATGATCACGAAATCGAACGGAAAGGCCGTCTGCCACTTGGCCATCTGCGCGCCGATTTCGAACTGCTCCTTGTCGCCGGTGCCGTTGTCGCCCATGACGCCGAACTTCACCGTTCCCTTCTTGTTCGGCAGCTTCAGGTCGACTGCCGCCGGCGGAGTGCTCTGCGGAGCTTGACCCTGTGTGGAGCTGCCGGCATTCGACTGCGCGGCGACCGGAGCGGCCGCGCACCCGCCGGTGGCGAGAAGGACACTGAGCGTAAGCGCGAGAAGGGAACGCATGGCTATTTCGCCTTGGCCGCGGTCGGCACGGCGTTGTTGATGAAGTCGACAATGAGATTGGCCTTCGTGTCGCGCAGGATCAGATCGTTGCCCATGAAGCGGTACTCGAGCCCCTCAGGCAACCTCGGCAGCGCGTCGAGCAGCAGCGGCGGAACCGTGGCCAGCGCGGCCTTTTCCGGGTAAGGCGTGTTCACCGCGGGAGGATCGAACTTCGGCACCTCCTCCATCGCGGCCCGCGCCTCGCGGAGGGTCCGGAGGTGGGCGTCTTCGCGGATGACCGCCATCAGGACCGGTTCCGCGGATCCGAAGATATCGCCGCGCTTGGCCTTGGCTCGCGCCATCTTGATCCGTGCGGCCATCGCGGCCTGGTGCGCCTCGATCTTCGAAGGATCGTCGTTACCCGACAGCTTGGGCAGCCCGTTATCGACCTTCTTCTGCAGATCGACGTATTCGTTTATGCGATCGAGAAAGCCTTTGACGGCGGCGGCCTTCGGGTTGACCGCTGGCGCTCCTGCATCCCGCTTTTCCTGGGCGGCGGGGGATACCACGAGCATCAGCGTTACGGCTGCCACGCTCCAGATGAGCTGGCGGCCGCGGTTGGCGAGCAACTTGCTGGAATTCATGAGTCGTATCACGGTGAAGTAACGCTTCAAGGTCCGTGCCCGACAGGAGCTGTTGATTGTGAAGCTCATCGTTGAGCCCGACAGTGGGATGCCGCCGATCGTGAACGCCATCAAGCAGGCGCGAAAGAGCATCGATATCTTGATCTTCCGCCTCGATCGCGCCGAAATCGCGCGGGCGCTGTGCGCGGCCGTCAACCGCGGCGTCGTGGTCCGCGCGCTCACCGCGCACACCAATCGTGGCGGCGAAAAGAGCCTCCGCAAGCTCGAGCTGCAGCTGCTCGAAGGAGGGTGTCACCGTGTCCCGCACAGCGGACGACCTCGTGCGGTATCACGGCAAGATGATGATCCTCGACGGCCGGATCCTGCACGTCTACGGGTTCAACTTCACCGCGCTCGACATCGGCAAGAGCCGGAGCTTCGGCGTGATCACAACGAACAAGCGCCTCGTGCAGGAGGCTGCCAAGCTGTTCGAGGCCGACTTCAACCGCCAGACCTACACCTGCCTGCCATGAGCGCTTCGTCGTCAGCCCGGAAAACGCGCGCGACCGGCTCGCCCGCTTCCTTCGCGGGGCGAGGCGGCAGCTCCTCATCTACGACCCCCAGCTCACCGACGACGCGATGCTGCAGATCCTGATGGCCAGGGCGAAGGCCGGTGTGGACGTCCGCGTCATCGGCAAGGTCGAGTCGAAATGGGATCTCAAGGGCGAGAAGCTGGGCCGCCGAGTCCATGTCCGGGCGATCATTCGCGACGGCTCGCGCGCGTTCATCGGCAGCCAGAGCCTCCGGAAGCTGGAGCTGGAAAAACGGCGCGAAGTCGGGGTGATCGTCGACGACCGCGAAGGTGGTCCGTCAGATGGTCAACGTCTTCGAAGAAGACTGGGCGACGACGGAATCAGGCAAGAAAGCCGCGAAAAAAGAGCTGAAGGCCGCTTCGTAGCGAGCGTCGACGACTGTCGACTGTCGACTGTGGACTTTATGCTTCGACCGGTCTCAGTCGCCGGACCTTCTCGCCGACCTTCACCGATCCGGTGAAGATTGATCCGACCGGAATAAACCCCCACACGTGGTGTCGCGCGACGGCGGCCAGGCCGGCCGAGGCGATGCACCCGCAGTTGTTGCAGTCGGGCGCGCCGCCGAACTGGCAGGGCGTGATCCGGGTCGTCAAGTCGGCCGAAATCGAGGTGGTCGTCCGGGCGAAGACGCATTCGTCGGGCGACGCGGGCGGGGTGGCGTAGACGTCGATCATGCCCTTCGGCGCCTCGAGCTTCTTATAGCGCAGGCGCAGCGCCATCAGGTCGCTCACCACCTGCCGCCGATCGGCTGGCGTCAGGCGTTCGGCGGATATCTCGCCGATCTGCGGCGTATAGAGGCTGATCCAGATCTTCCGAACCTCTGGACGCTCGGACCAGAAGCGCAGGAACTCCTCGAGGTAGCCCGGCCGGGTGACCTGCTGGCGCGTGACCGTGCAGTGCACGGTGATCCGCAAACCGGCGATGTGCTTGAGGATGCGGTCGTAGGTGGCCGGCGTGCGGCGCGCGTCGTGCTCGGGCTGGAGCCCGTCGATCGACACGACGATCGTCGTGCGCGGCAGCGTCGCGAACGCCTTCGGGATCTCGCGGACGGCGCTGGTGACGAGCTGCGTGTGGATGCCGCGCGCTGAAAGGGCGGGAATGATCTGTTCGAGCTCGCGGTAGCGCACGAGCGGCTCGCCGCCGACGATCGACACGTGGAGCGGCTTGTGGCGATCGACCAGCGCCATGACGCCGTCGACCAGTTCCTGACCCTTGAAGTCGCGCACCTGGCGCAGCGTCATCTCGCCGCCGAGATGATCGTCCCCATATGCGTAGCATCCGGGACAGTGCAGCGGGCACTCGCGCGTGATCTCGATCGAGAGCGCAGGCGTGTAGCCGGCCAGAATGCGGCCCCAGGCGGCGATGATTCCGTTCATAATTTGGCCTATATGATAGTGCGGCGGCGGTCTCGAATCCACGGGTGGGGCGTTTACGCGACGCGGACGATCACGAAGAACACACGCATCATCGACTACGCGGGCGAGAAGATCTCCAACCAGGAGAGCCTCAGACGCGAGCGCCGGTACATCAGGAACGGCCATATCTGGTGCTTCAAGCTGACGAACCGGACGGTCATCGACGCCGGTGTCGGTGGCAACATCGCCCGGTACATCAATCACTCGTGCTCCCCTAACTGCTACATCGACATCAAGAAGGGGATCATCTGGATCCGCGCGGCCAGGTTGATCACGCGAGGCGAGGAGCTGTCCTACGACTACAACACCGACGGCGAGGGGTTGATCAAGTGCCGGTGCCGGAAGGACTGCCAGCGGCTGCTGTGATCTTCTACCTGCACGGGTTTGCCTCGTCGGCGCAGTCGACCAAGGCCCGGTACTTTCAAGAGCGTCTGAGCGAACGTGGCCGGACGCTCGTGTGTCCCGACTTCAACGGGCCCGACTTCCGCGCGATGACGATGACCCGGATGCTGGACCAGCTCGAGCAGGCGATCGGGCAGAGCCCTGACGAGCCCCGTCGCGCTGATTGGCTCCAGCCTCGGCGGCACGCTGGCGATTCTCGCGGCGGAGCGATTCGGCCCGCAGGTCGATCGCGTCGTGCTGATGGCGCCCGCGGTCATGTTCGCCAAGCCCGGCCACCACCTCCTGCCGCCGGAGCGGATCGAAGAGTGGCAGCGCAAGGGGTCGCTGCCGTTCTTCCACTACGGCTTCGGAGCGGATCGGGCTCTTGATTTTGGTTTCTACGAGGACAGCCTGCGGTACGATGCGTTCGGGGCTGTCTTCGACCAACCCACACTGATCTTTCAGGGGCTGTCCGATCGATCGGTCGATCCGAAGACCGTCGAGCAGTTCGCAGACAAACGAAGGAACGTCACGTTGTCGCTCCTCGAGGACGACCATCAATTGATTGCGAGCTTGCCCAGAATGTGGGACGCGATCCGAGAGTTTCTGGCGCTGGCATGAGAAGCGTATCTTCGCGCCTCTGCGCTCTGCGTCCTCTGCTTCCTCTGCGTCCTCGTCCACGGGTTCAGCCCAGTCCGGCATCCGAATCGGCGTCTTGAACGGCGGCACCTACACCGTGACGGTCCTGCCCCTTGACACCTACGTCGGCGAGAGTGCTCGCGGGCGAGGCGGCGCCGAACACGGCGCCGGCCGCTCTCGAAGCGCTCGCGATCGCGGTCCGCACTTACACCGCCGCGAACATGGGCAAACATCGAGCGGAAGGGTTCGACCTGTGCGACCAGACGCACTGCCAGGTGATGCGCACCGCCAATGCCGACACCGAGCGTGCCTCGAAGGCGACCGCGGGGCTCGTGCTGCTCGATGGGGCGGTCCCCGCGCACATTTATTACAGCGCGTCCTGCGGCGGCCGCACCGAGCTCCCGTCGGCCGTCTGGCCCGGATCGCCTGATCCGCCGTACCTCCCGTCGCGCGAGGACGACGCCTGCCGCGGCTTCCCGGCGTGGAGCGCGGAACTGGCGGCGGCGGACCTGCAGCGAGCGCTGGCGGCCGCCGGATACAAGGGAACGCTGCGCAACATCCGGATTGCGTCGCGGAACGGCTCTGGCCGCGTCGACAAGCTCGTGCTCGAAGGGATGACGCCCTCGGAACTCTCGGGCCAGGACCTTCGGATGGCCGTCGGACCGACGCTGGGCTGGCTGCGGATCCTCAGCGCCAGCTTCGACCTGCGCCGCGCCGGCACGGCGTATCGCTTCGCCGGCCGCGGTTCGGGCCACGGTGTGGGGATGTGCGTCATCGGCGCCATGCACCGGGCCGAAGCGGGGGAGACCGCCGCCTCGATTCTCGCCCAGGTACTATCCAGGTCTTCGCATCGCGCCGTACGCGCCGGCTGCAGCGGCGCCGTCGCCGCCGCCGGTTGCCACCGAAGCCGCCCTGCCGCCGCGCCGCCCCGACATCAATCTCGTGCTCCCGCCGTCCGACGCCGCCGAGCGGGGCGGAGTGGAGTCGCTTGTCGCCCGCGCGCGCGACGAGCTGTCGCGCACTCTGGCTGTTGATGCACCCCCGCGGCTCACCGCGACGTTCCACGCGACCGCGGCGGAGTACGAAAAGGCGAGCGGTCACCCCTGGTTCACCTCGGGATCGCTGGTCGACGGCAGCCTGCATTTTCTGCCGGCCGGGCGTGCTGCGCGATCGCGGCGTGCTCGAGCGGACTGTCCGGCGCGGTCTCGTCGCACTGATGACCGCAGGGTCACTCGCAGGCCGGCCGCTCTGGATCCGCGAGGGAATTGCCGGCTACTTCGCCGACCCGCAGGCACCGATCCCCGAAACGCGCCCGACGTGTCCGACCGACGCCGAGCTTGCGCGCCCGGTATCAGCTGGAGCTTTGAGCGACGCGTACGCTCGAGCGCGCGCTTGCGTCGCGCGCCAGGTTGCGGGCGGTCGATCGTGGCGCGACGTCAGATGAACTCTGCGGCAGGCCGACCTGGAAAGCCGCGGCAAGACGCATGGCGAATGCGGTGTGCTTCGTGGCGGATCCTTCAGTTCTGACCGGTGGAGAAATGGCGGCCGCCCCGCCAGTTCACGAGCGGCCGCGACAAGGCCTGGCGCTTCAGGGACTCGGCGTCGACCGCATGCGTCGGGTAGCACGCCGCGCCGACTGCGATCCGAAGCGCGTTCTGGAACTCGTAATTCTCGATCCGCGACACCACGCGATCAATGACCCGCGACGAATTCTCGAAATCGGCGTCCAGCAGCACGAGTGCGATCGTGCCCTTGTCGGTGTGTCCCAGGAAGTCGGTGTCGCGCACTTCCCGTCCGATCAGGAGTGCGACTTCCTGCAAGGTGCCGTCGTCGGCGGTAACCATCATGCCTTCCCACTCGCGGCTCGCCTCCACGGTCACCAGCGTGAGAAAGTTCTGGGACCGCACCGCCCGTTTCAACTCGCTCTCGAGCACGAACTCGAAGGCCCCTGGGGTCAGCAGCCTCGAGCCCTCTTCGTAGAACGAGCCGCTCGCCATCTCAGGAGGCCCTGTCGAGTCCGTTTTCCTTGATCTTGTAGAGTAGGGCCTTGTAGCTGATGCCAAGGAGCTCGGCGGTCTCCTTCCGGTTCCAGCGGGTCTGTTGCAGCATCCTCAGGATCAGCTCCCGCTCGGCCTCGCGGGCCGCGCTGCGGGAGATGTCTTTCAACGAGTAGTTGCCGGCGTCGAAAGCCGCAGCGGCCATCGCGACCGGAGCCAGCGGCACCCGCGTGCCGGCCGGCGGCGCCGTGGCGGCGGGAGCCACCGCCTGGCGCACCTGCCGGGCGAGGGCGGCGCGCTGCAGCGCCAGCGCCAGGCTCTGACTGAGCTCCTTGCGAATCGGCGATTCGGTGCCCAGCACCACCGCGCGCTTGATCACGTTTTCCAGCTCGCGGATGTTGCCGGGCCAGTCGTGCTCCATGAACAGCCGCATCGTTTCGCCGCCGATCTCGAGATGCGGCTTGTTGTATTGAACGGAGTACTTCTTCAGGAAGTGCTCGGTCAGCAGCGGGATCTCTTCCCGCCGATCGCGAAGCGGCGGCAGGGTGATGGCGACCACGTTGAGGCGGAAGTACAGGTCTTCGCGGAACTGCCCGTCGGCGACCGCCTTGTCGAGGTTGCGGTTGGTGGCGGCGATCACCCGGACGTCGACCCGCACGTCGTGCTTGCCGCCGAGCCGGGCGAACTCGCCGTCCTGCAGCACCTGGAGGAGCTTGGCCTGCAGCGGAAAGCTCATGTCGCCGATCTCGTCGAGGAACATCGTGCCGTGGTTGGCGAACTCGAACTTGCCGGGCTTCTGCTGGATCGCGCCGGTGAACGCGCCGCGCTCGAAGCCGAACAGCTCCGACTCGAGCAGTTCGGTCGGCAGCGCAGCGCAGTTCACCTTGACGAACGGCTTGTCGCGCCGGAGCGAGGAGGCATAGAGCGCCCGCGCGACAAGCTCCTTGCCCGTTCCGCTTTCACCACGAATCAGGACCGTCACGTCGGTATCGGCGACGCGCTCGATCAGCTCGCGCACCTCCGCCATCCGATCGCTGTTGCCGAACAGCATGTGGTAGCGGGACTGCGACTGCAGTTCCTCGCGCAGCGTCGCCACCTCGCGACTGAGCTGCCGCTGCTTGAGCGCGTTGGCCAGCGGGACGTCGAGATCGTGCTCGTCGAACGGCTTGCAGACGAAGTCGGCGGCGCCGAGCTTCATCGCCTGCACCACGGTTGTGGTTCGGCCCTGTCCGGACAGCACGATCACCGGGACTTCGCGATCGATTTTCTTGAACGCGGCCAGCGCCTCGAGGCCGTCCATCGCGCCGGGCATCACGACGTCGAGAATCACCGCCGCCGGCCGCTCGGCGTGGTAGCGCTTCACGGCTTCCTCGGCGCTGCCGAGCGTGATGGCGTGATAGCCGCGCTCAGTGAGGAAGGTCCGCAGGAAGTCGCACATCGACAGGTCGTCGTCGACGACCATCACCTGCGGGCGACCATTCGAGGAGCCGGTCGAGCGGGATCCGTTCGCGCCGTGCGGCTGAGTTAACGACACGCGCTCCGTTGAGCAATGGAGGTGCCAGCGCGAAAAAAACTCGCGCGATTGGCGAAGAGCGCATTCCCGAACGGAACGCGCGTTCGGCAGGTGGGAAATCAGCGCGAAAGGGAAGCGGGGTTCACTTTATAGGGTGCTAGGTGCCGAGTGCCGGGTCGCCAGGCACCCAGCCCTTTACCGCCTGCTGATCCCGCACTCCTTGATCTTGTTGAGCAGCGTCTTGTAGCTCACGCCCAGCTGTTCGGCGGCGCGGCGGCGATTCCAGTGCACCTGCGTCAGCGTGTCTTCGATGATCGACCGCTCGGCCTTGAGCGCGGCCTGTTTCGCGACGTCGGCCAGCCGCGATCCGGCGGGTGCGGTCAGTAGCGGCACTTCCGGCTCGGGTTCGTCCAGATCGCCGGCGGCTTCGAAATCGTCGGGCTCCTCGGCTGTCGCGACCGCGGCGCGCGCGTCGCCGGACCCGACCGAGGCGTAAGCGGGAACAGCGCGCGGCGCGCGCGACATCTCGCGCACCACCAGCTGCTCGTCCTGCAGGATGACGATCCGCTTGATCATGTTCTCGAGCTCGCGGATGTTTCCCGGCCAGTCGTAGGTCTGAAAGAGTGCCTGGAGGTCGGGCGAGAGCTGGCGGGCCGGCCGGTTATAACGCCGCGCGTAGCGATCCATGAAGAAGTCGGTCAGGTGCGAGACCTCGGCGCGCCGCTCGCGGAGCGGCGGCACGGTGACCTCGATCACCTTCAGCCGGTAGTAGAGGTCTTCCCGGAAATCGCCGCGGATCAGCATCGCTTCCAGGTCGCGGTTGGTCGCCGCGACGACCCGCACGTCCACGTTGATCGGCTTGTTGCTCCCCAGCTTGGTGAACTGTCCGTCTTGCAGCACGTGGAGCATCTTGGCCTGCAGGGCGGCCTTCATCTCCCCGATCTCGTCGAGGAAGATCGTGCCGGTGTCGGCCTGCTCGAACTTGCCGATCCGCGTCGTCGCCGCGCCGGTGAACGCGCCTTTCTCGTGGCCGAACAGCTCGCTCTCCAGCAGCTCTGCCGGCAGCGCCGCACAGTTCACCTTCACGAACGGCCGGTCCTTGCGCGGCGAGCGCTGGTGAATCGCCCTCGCCACCAGCTCCTTGCCGACGCCGCTCTCCCCGCGGATCAGCACGGTGACGTCGCTGTCGGACACCTGCTCGATCACCGACGCGATCGACTTCATCTCGGGGCTGTCGCCCCAGAAGAGGAAGGCGCGATCCTGGTCGTCGCTCAGCTGGCGGCGGAGCTCGGTGATCTCGGACACCAGGCGGGTCTTCTCGATGGCGCTCTTGATGGCGGCGTCGAGCGCGATCTCGCCGAGGCCCTCGGGATCATCGGGCTTGACGACGTAGTCGGCGGCGCCCAGGCGGACGGCCTCGACAATCGTCGCCGCCTGTTCGCGGCCCGACAGCATGATCACCTGCAGGTCGGCTTTCGCGGTCTTCAGGGCGCGCAGCGTGTCGAGCCCGTTCATCCCCGGCATCATCACGTCGAGCAGCACGACGTCGGGCGGATCGCCCTGCTTCACGGCCGCGATCATTTCGTCGCCGCGCGAGTACGAACGCGTTTCGTAGCCTCTCAGCGACAGGAAGGTCCGAAGGTAGTTGGCAAAGCCCGAATCATCGTCGACGATGGCAATGTACGGCTTCTTCAAGTGCGCTGCTCCGCAGGAAGAGGAAACGAGATGATGAGCGCAGACCGTCCGGCGAGGCCGGCGTCGGACTGGCCCGCGAGACCTGGCGACCAGACGCGGCCGCCGTATCGGGCGACGATGCGGCAGGCGATCGGGACGACGAGCCCGAGGCCGCCGCGCTTTTCATCGAATGGCGCGCGTGGTGCGTCGTATGACCGCTGTACGTCGGTGTCGCGTGCGACGACAACGACCGCGGAGCCGTCGGCATCCTTCCGGCAGTCGGCGACCACCGTGGCCTGACCGGGCTGTTCCCGCAGAATTGCCCGAAAAAAGGCTTCGAAAGCTGCCTGGATTCTCACGGGATCGGCTTTCAGCGGTGCGCCGGAACGATCGCCACGCACCGTCAACTGTACCTCGCGATCGCCTGCCTCATGCACACCAGCGGCCACCTCACGGACGAGCTGAAAGAGGTCGATTGGTTCGTCCTTGAACGGCGCCGTCCCACTGTCGAGCTTGGAGATTTCGCTCAGCTCGCTGATGAGCGCGACCAGCCGGGCGCACGATTTCTCCGCTTCGTCGATCATCTTCCGCTGGCGATCGCTCAGCTGCTCGTTCGCGTCGCGCTGGAGCATCCGCAGGTACCCGCCGACGACCGAGGCGGGCGTGCGGAACTCATGCACGGCCAGCGACAGCAGTCGCGAGTACGACTCCCGCAGCGACGATCCGTCGTCGTGCTCGGCCATGATTCGGAGCGTAGCACAGCGGCGCCGCCGACGCTGCGTCACGGCAACTTTACGAAATCACCTGCCGTCCCTGTCTGATCCGTATTCGCGCGAATGCCCATTCAGCGGAGCGTGTTTCGATTCGGCCGCCAAGCTCTTTTTCGTTGGCTCCGCGCTTTTTAGCCTGGCCGGCGTGATGCGAAGAACCCACTGAGCGGCCCCACCCAACCCCTCAATCCTGGCCATCAGCCCCTGGCCGCAGCCCGTAGCCCGGCTGGATCGCTATCGATCCCCCAGGCCCCAGGCCCCTAGGTACAATGTCCCCATGCTTATCAAGCGCCCGGCGGACATCCGCAGCTCGGAGATCACCGACGAGAAGCTGTACTTCAACCGGCGCGAGTTCGTGCGCGCGGCCGGTCTCGCGGCGGGCGCCGCGGCGGGTGCCGGCGTATTCTGGGGCGCCGATGCGACGCTGTCGGCCGCCGAGCCCGCGCCGCACGGCCGCAAGCTCGAGAACGTCAAGCCCAGCGAGCTGAGCGTGACCAACGAGAAGGCGAACTCCTGGGAGCAGATCACCACCTACAACAACTTCTACGAGTTCGGCACCGACAAGGAAGATCCCGCGCTGTACGCGAAGGCGCTCCGCACCGAACCCTGGTCGGTCGTCGTCGACGGCGAGGTGGCGAAGCCGGCGAAGTACACCCTCGAGGACATCCTCAAGGGGCAGACGCTGGAAGAGCGGATTTACCGGCTGCGGTGCGTCGAGGCGTGGTCGATGGTGATTCCGTGGGTCGGCTTCCCGCTGTCCAACCTGATCAAGCGGGTCGAGCCGACGGGGAAGGCGAAGTTCATCGAGTTCTACACGCTGGCCGATTCCACGCAGATGCCTGGCGTCCGTACCCCTTCGCTGCGGTGGCCGTACATCGAAGGGCTGCGGATGGACGAGGCGATGCACCCGCTCACGATCATTGCCGTGGGGCTGTACGGCGAAGTGCTCCCCAAGCAGGACGGCGCGCCGATCCGCCTGATCGTGCCGTGGAAGTACGGCTTCAAGAGCGCGAAATCGCTCGTCCGCATCCGCTTCGTCGAGCGCCAGCCGGTCAACTCATGGCAGGAATCGCAGCCGCAGGAGTACGGGTTCTACTCCAACGTCAACCCGACCGTCGACCACCCGCGCTGGACCCAGGCGACCGAGCGCCGCATCGGCGAGTTCTTCCGGCGGAAGACGCTCATGTTCAACGGCTACGCCGAACAGGTGCAGGGGCTGTACGCGGGAATGGACCTGAAGAGAAACTACTGAGAACCTGTCGCAGCAGTTCACACTTCTGAGGTGCTCGGTTCTCGGTTCGTGTTCAGGTTCGGTTCAGAGTTCTAGGTTCGGAGTTTGAGGTTCGTCGCTCGACCCTCGCGGCCGGACGGAGGAACCCGGAATTCAGCACGTGAATTGCGAACTCGGAACCGAACGTGAACACGAACCGAGAAGCGAGAACATAGAAGCGTGAACGTTTCCCAACCAACGATCCGCTTTATCTTGAAGCCGCTCGCCTTTGTCGCCGGTCTCCTGCCGTTTGCCTGGCTGATCTGGGCGGCGCTCACCGGCAATCTGAGCGTCAACCCGCTCAGCGACATCACCCTTCACACCGGCGACTGGACCATCCGCTTCATCTGCATCACGCTGGCGATCTCGCCGCTCCGGCAGATCAGCGGGTGGCACTGGCTGATCCGGTTCCGCCGGATGTCCGGGCTCTTTGCCTTCTTCTACGGCACGACGCACTTCCTCATTTATGTGATCGCGGACCGCTTTGCCGGGCTCGACTTCCCGGACGGCATCGTCTCGTTCACCACCGTGCGGAGCCTGACGGCGTCGGTCGGCGAAGATATCTACAAGCGGCCGTTCATCACGATCGGCTTCCTGACATGGCTGCTGCTGCTGCCGCTCGCGTTGACGTCCACCACGGGGTGGATCCGCCGGCTGGGCGGCAAGCGCTGGCAGGCGCTGCACCGGCTCGTTTACGTCGCCGCTATCACCGCCGTCGTCCACTACTGGTGGCTGGTCAAGATCGACATCCGGCCGCCGCTCCGGTACGCGATCATCGTCGGCATCCTGCTGGGCGCGCGAATGATCCGCGCGAGTCTGCGGGCCAGGCATGTCACTGGTCCGCGCGTGCCCGCCGCGGCGCCGGCGCAGAAGGTGCGCTGAAGATCCTACAGTTCACACTTCCAGGTGCTCGGTTCTCTGTTCGTGTTCAAGTTCGGTTCTGGTTCTGGTTCTCGTTCGCGTTCTGGGTTCTCGGTTCAGGTTCGTGGCTGCGCCGAACCCCGAACTCGAACACCGAACGCCGAACCCAGCACCGAACCTGAACACGAACCGAGAAGGGAGAACGGAGAAGCGTGAACTGCAGTGTTCGCGCGTTCCTGTTACCGCCCCATCACAATCCGCCCCTCGACCTCTGGCGCGACCTCGCGCCGCTCGGCGACGTAGCGTTCGAGCGCCGCCGCCAGCGTCGGACCGGCCTCGGGACCGACCAGCACTTTCTGTCCCTTGAACATCGTGTAGCCGTCGCCGCCGGCGAGCAGAAAGTCCGGGACGGCCAGCGTGTAGGTGCGGTTGGGATCGATCGGCGCGTTCTGCACGCGGACGTCGGTGACACGGGATCCGGCCGGAGCCTCCGGATTCACGCGGAAGGTCAGCCCGGACACCTGTGGAAACTGGCCCGCGGCGGCCGGCAGCCGCGACACGCCGTGCTCGAGGGCGGCGACGACCACCTTGCCCGGCGCGTTGATCGTGCACACGACGTTGCCGAAGGGATGAATCTCGATGAGCGTGCGCCGGGTGAGCGGGCCCGGCTGGTGGACACGGTCGCCGCGGATCCCGCCGCCGTTCACGAGGGCGATCTCGCTGCGGGCGGCGGCCCGCACGGCATCGGCGACCAGGTCGCCGAGGTTGGTTTCCGAGGTGCGCAGCCGCGGCGAGGTTCCCTCGAGCGGCGTCCGCGACGTGCCGACCACTTCGTCGAGCCCGGCGCCCAGCTTCGACTCGTACGCGTTGACGACCTCCGCCGTCTTCGGGTCGTCGGGCAGCGCACCCGTGATCGGGATCAGCTCGTAAAAGCGCTCGACCGGGCGCCCGGGACGCTTCGCGACGTCGATGCGCGCCACGAACTTCGCGTCCGATCCGGCCTTGCTGATGAACGTCCGGTTCACGGTCGCCGCGATCGGAAAGTGCTCGTGGCCGCCGATGATCAGGTCGATTTCGGGAAACCGTTCGGCCAGCTGCTGATCCTGCTCGAACGTGAGATGGGTGAGCGCGACGATCACGTCGACCCGCTCGCGGCGAATCATCGGCAGGTAGCGGGCAGCGGCGCGCAGCGGATCGGTGATTTCGATCCGAGCGATCCGATCCGGCGGCGACCCCTCGGTCGAGCAGAGGCCGAGGATGGCCACCTTGAGCGGCCCGACCGTGCGGACGATGTACGGCGATGCGCCGCCGACCGGCTTGCCGGTGGTCCGGTCGATCGCGTTGGCCACGACCCACTGCCACTTTGCTTCGGCCATCCGCTGGAGCAGGATGTCGGCGCCGAAGTCGAACTCGTGGTTGCCGAGCGTCGCGATGTCGAGCCCGGCGGCGTTCAACGCGGCAATCATCTGCTCGCCCTTGAAGATCGTCGACGCCACTGACGAGGAGAGGAAGTCGCCCGCGAGCAGCATCAGCGTCGACGCGCCGTCGCGCGTCAACCGCTGCTTGAGGGTGGCGACGCGGGCCAGGCCGCCGGCGCCGTCGACCGGGACGGTGGAGTACACGTCGTTGAGCTGGAGGATGGTGAGGGGCGCGCCGACGCGCGGCGCGCCGATGTCGTCCGCCTGCTGTGCGGCGGCGACGCCGAGCGCTCCTGCGAGGATTGCGACTGCAAGCGCCGCCGCGCGCGTTCGTGGCAGACGTTCCATCAGGTTCAGGCGGCCTGTTCCTCCACATCGGCCGGCACCAACTTGCGATGTTCGCGGGCGATGGCGACGGGCAACGAACAGCCAGACGAGGACGAACGCGACATTCAGCAGCGCGTAGTGGCGGACCCTGAAGGCGAGCGTCGTGCCGATGAACACGACGCCGGCCTGCAGCAGATCGCCGGACGCGCACGAAGAACGACATCGATCGCCTGCTTGGCCGTTGTACTTGGCCTCGCGGCTGGTCGGCAGGAACAGCGCGTGGCGCGTCGTGTTCTGAATCGAGTAGTCGGTGCTGTTCTCGAGGATCTTGGCGATCCGCACCACGCCGAAGATCGGCAGCAGCGCGATCATCGTGTAGCCGCCGAGCGCGATGATCGGCAGGATGAACAACGCGCCGCGAACGCCGATCGCCTTGAAGATCCGCGAGACGACGAAACGCCTGCAGCAGCGAAGCGACAGCAGGTTGACCCAGCGTCTGCATCGCCGCCCGATGTCCGATCGACGCCGCGACCGCGCGGTTTCGGTCGCGGTCAGCTGTCGCCGCCCTTCGCGCCCGGCCTCGTCGGCGACACGCCGTTCACTGCGAGCTGATCGAGCGTGTTCAGCATGAAGCCGCCGAGCGTGTTGACCAGGTTCAGCACGAGCACGAGCACCGCGATCAGACGCAGATAGCGGTCGGCTGAACACCAGCTTGAACCCGTTGCGTCTTGGCCGAGCGGCTGCTCCGCCTGGCCTGCCGCCGCGTCGCGTCGCGCCGCGCGCTCTCGCGCAAGTGCACCAGACACGGTCAAGCCGAGCGGCACCAGCAGGCCGGCGGCGGCGATCAGCATCAGCGGGTAGGGACCGATGCCGCCGAACATGACGGCCGTCGTGCCCGCGCCGACGACGCCGCCGAGCGATTGGCGCCGACGCCGAGGAGCGGAAACAGCCGCTTGCCGCGGTCGGTGGTGTAGAGATCGTTGGCGAACGCCCAGAACTGCGCGACCGCCGACCATGCTGAACACGCCGATCC
The DNA here is from genome assembly GCA_963720005.1 of uncultured Acidobacteriota bacterium. Lineage (GTDB taxonomy): Bacteria > Acidobacteriota > Vicinamibacteria > Vicinamibacterales > CAVVIG01 > CAVREM01. The sequence goes on from CAVREM010000012.1 coordinate 106,464, forward strand.
AGAGGAAGAACACGATGCCGATCTGGATCCCGGAGATGCCGAGCCAGGTAGAAGAGCGACAGGTTCGAGGCAAAGAACAGCGTCACGCCGCAGACCAGCCAGAGCCGGTTGACGCGCGCCGCAAACGCACTGTAAGCGGGCACGAACACCAGCAGGAGCAGCGCTTGGCCGGCTGAAGAATAGCTGGCGGCGACCGCTCCCGCCTCGCTCAGGATCAGCGCATCGCGGATGATCTTCAGAACCGAATAGAAGGCCAGGAGGAAGAAGACGTTGATGGCGAGGAGCAGCGCGCTGACGCCCTCGCCGGCGCGTACGTCGGTGAACACCGACAGCGCGCGGTCGAGCCAGGTCTTCTTTTCAGCCATTTAGTGTGCCGCCACGGTGATGTCGCCGACTTCGCTGATCGTCAGCGGGCCGGACAGCTCCGGCAGGTGCGTCTCCCACCACGTTCGCGCCGACTGCTGGTTCCAGCCTTCGCACGTCTTGCACTGCCACGCCATGGCGAACAGCTCCTCGGCGTTCTGCGGCCGCTTGTCGGGATCCTTGTTCAGGCACGCGAGCACCAGCTCGTCGAGCTCCCGCGGAATCTTCAGCTCGCTCGCCTGCGATGGGGGGAGCGGCTCCGCTTGCACGTGCTGCATGAGCATCTTCATCGGCGTGTCGGCCTCGAACACGAGGTGTCCGGTCAGCAGATAGTACGCCACGCAGCCCAGCGCATACACGTCCGCGCGCCGATCGATGTTGACCTCGCCCAGGATGATCTCCGGCGCCATGTAGGCCGGGGTTCCGGTGGTGTGCTCGATGGTCGCCGTCAGCGGCTGCATCGCGCCCTTCTGGCGGACCTTCACCAGCCCGAAGTCGAGCACCTTGACGAAGTCGTATTCGAGGCCCATCCGGCAGACATAGATGTTAGCTGGCTTGATGTCCCGGTGAACCAGCCCCCTCGCATGGGCCTCGGCAAGCGAGTGGCACGACCTGGCGCAGCAGGTACACAACCCGGTCGGATGGCACCGGCCCGAACTCACGGACGAGCGATTCGAGATCGCGCCCCGACAGGAGCTCCATCACGTAATAGAAGGTGCCGTCGTCGGTCATGCCGTAGTCGAACACCCTGATCGTGTGCGGCGAGGCCAGGGCAGCGGTTGCCTGCGCCTCGCGTTCGAAGCGGCGGCGGATCATCTGCGCGTCCTCCGGCCCCCCGGCCCCGAGCACCTCGGGCCGGACCAGCTTGACCGCGGCGTTGCGCGCGAGCAGCCGGTGCTCGGCGCGCCAGACTTCGCCCATCCCGCCCTGGCCGAGCCGTTCGACGAGCTGATAGCTGCCGAGATCCTGCGCTTCCCGCAGGCGTTTGCCGAGGCCGTGCATCACCTTGAACGGCACGATCGAAATGCCCGCCGAGATGTAGTTCGGCAGATAGTGGAGCAGCGCCAGGTGCGGCGGTATCGTCGGAAGGTCCACGAGGTACCGGATCCAGGCGACCAACGGATCCATCGTCGCGGCCGTCAAGCCCGCAATGAGCATCCGCCGCGGTGACGTCGGCGAGATCGTGGCAAACAACAGGATGAGCACGGCCGTCCACGACACCATCGGGAGGTTCGGCATCGTGCTGCCCAGCGCAGACGCGTTCAGCACCGCGATGCCGAGCGCGTTCGCCACCATGAACACCAGGCCCATCGTCGTCTTGGTGTCGGAACGGTGCTCGGACGAGCGTAGATACGCGAACATCGCCGCCGACAGCGCCATGCCGGCGACTTCAATCGCGAGGGCGGCGTCGTTCCGCGGAAAATCCATGAGCCCGGGGACGACGAGCGAGTCCATGACGAGGCCGAACGTCCAGCAGCCGGCGATGACCACGCTCGAGGCTGCCAGCCGCCGGACCTGGTCGCGCAGCAGTTCCTCGGGGATCCGCCCTGAGGTGCGGATACCTGAACTGCCCGTTGGCGCCGGTGTCTGCGCGCGTGGCGCGATGAGCTTCACGTGTTCATCCCTTGCCGGCCTTCGCCCGGACGCGGAGCTCCTCCAGGCTGATCGCGATGGACTGATTCGACCGCATCAGGTCGGCAAGAATCTCCTCGCGCGGGCGAGAGGTGCGCTCGACGGGCTTTCGCCTCTCTTCGAGATAGGGCCACAGGCCTTCGCGGATCGGCTTCGGCAGGACGCTTTCGAGATACTCGAGCGCCGTGCCGCGCAGCTTGTCGTCGTCGGTGTGCAGGCCGCGGTAGGAGATCTGCAGCGGCTCGAACGGCAGCACCAGCGACAGCAGCGTGAACACGTGGGCGAGGCTGCGGCCGGCGCGGTCCTTCACGAATTCGTCCGCGAAGAAGCGGTCCTCCTGGGCTTCGATCTCCCTGAGGAGCCGGTGACCCTCCCATACGGGCCGGCCGACCTCCACTTCCGCAAGGACGACGTCGAATACGCGGTCGCGGTTGATGTGCACGCGCGGGTTCTTCTCGAGAATCAGCGCAAGCGATCGGGCGCAGTGGTACCGCACTTCGAACCGGACGTCGTCGAGGCCCAGCAGCAGGCCGTCGGCGGCGCGCTGCGACACGCACACCGAAAAGACGCGCGCCAGCCGCCGGCGAACCGCGAAATCCTGGTTGGGATCGATCAGCACGTCGGTGAGCATGCCGATGTGCTCCTCGGCGACGCGCCGCAGCGCGTCGACGGCATCGTTGGCGACGGCGTCCCACGCCAGCAGCGGAATCACATGCGGGATGAGCGACGCCGTCAGGTCGTCGCCGCCTCTGAGCACCCCGAGAATCCGCTCACGGTCGCGCGAACGGAGCGCGTCGATTTGCTGGACCTCGGCGTCCAGCGCCCGGCGGGCCGAGCCGGAATCGATCGCTTCAGGCATCGCGCGCGAAGGGATCTGGCGGCGCAGTTCGGTCATCGTCCGCAGCATGGTCGACCGCGTCGTGGTGTCCATGACCTCGCCCATGTCGACCTCGACTCGCTGCCTCAGCAGGCTGCGCTCGAGCGCGTCGACGTAGTCGCGGCTGAGCCGGGTCGTCAGCACGAGCGCCACTGCCGCCGTCGCGACCGCCAGCCAGAGGATCGCCCCGACCTGCTGCGCCGGCGCCAGGAGCAGCAGGACGAGCCAGACGGCTACGGCGCCAGCCGCGTCGCCCAGCCGATCGAATCCGACGTCGATGATCGACTTGGCGGCGCGCCGCTCCTCCGCCTCCATCGGCGTGTAGAAGATCTCGTAGCTGGCGCGGAACAGCGATCCGCGGAACACTGATTCGCCGGCCCGCGCCGCGACGACGCTCTGCAAGCTGGGCGCGACGATCGCGCCGAGGCCGCCGACGAGCAGCGCCGCCGACGGCGTGCCCGCGCTGGCTCCCAACCCGAGCCGTTCGAGGGAGGGCCGGCTCAGCGCGGCCTGGACGACGAACGTGACCAGGCTCACGCCAGCGTAATAGACCGCGAAGAAACGCAGCAGCCCGTCGCCGCCGCCCAGCGAGCTCACCGTCTGGGCGCGGAAGGCGTAATCGGCAAGAGCCGCTCCCGTCGTGCCGAGCGCCACGAGTGCCGCGAGGTCGCGCAAATAGGCGAGTTGGGACAGCGCGCGAAGGCCCGGGCGCGCAGGAGCCGGCGACAATTCCGGCGCGTCGGCCATGCGCCGCGTCGCGGCCACCGCATCCAGCGGCGCGGCGAGGCGCCGAACCTGCCACGCGGCGATGGCGTTGATCAACGCGAGCATCGGCAGCACGGCCGCCATACCGAGAACCGCGGCCACGCGTTCTGCCAGCAGGCCGCCGGCGAGGCCGCCCAGCGTGCCGGCCGCCGTGATGCGGCCGAAGCTCTTCTTGGCCGATCGTGGGTTGAACCGCTCGCTGGCGATCAGCCAGAACCCCGAGCCGAGAGCGGGACCGATGCCCGAAACCTGCAGGTACACGAGGCGCGCGATCAGCGTAGGCGCGGCCGCCTCGAACCACCACTCGACGACGAAGAGGACGGCGCACACGGCAAACGCGCCGGGCACGAATGACGCCGGTGACAGGCGGCGCAGCACTCTTGCGCTCGCCAGCGCGAACAGGATGGAGCAGATCGACGTCGCGACCACCATCGCCGGCAGGGAAGTGACCGGAAGGTGCGCGAGATAGAGCGCGTCGCGCGCTGCTTTGCCTGCCACGAACTGGGCAGTTACGGAAGCGGCGCACATCATGGCGAGCACCGCTGCCGAGTCAGCCTTCGATCGAACAGGGTTCATGTCGTTCGTAGTGCGGGCCTTCAGGCCTTCGTCGTGCGGGCTTCAGGCCCGCCCTTCAGTGGAAACCATTCGATCCTACCATCCAATCCCGCTCGGTCACGGTCGGGATGTGGTTGTAGCGTCCGGCTTTAGCGTTGTAGCGTCCGGCTTTAGCCGGACGGTCGTCCGCCGGACCGCTGTCTCCGCCTTTGGACGGAGAACGGGGTAGGGCCATTTGACCGGTCGACAACAGCACAGTACTCTCCAGGTAGTGCCTGCGCCGGGAGCACCCGCGTGAAGAACCTTTCCCTCGGAATCCTCATGATGGCTGTCGCGGCCGCGGGCTGTGCGCCGCGCTATGTCAGGTCGCCGCCGCAGACAGTCCTGAACGTGTCGCTGCCCGAGTCGAGCATCACCGGCTACGTCGTCGTGATCTCGATTGACGGCCTCCGGCCCGACGCCATCGGCGAGCGAGAGACGCCGTTCCTGTTCCGCATGATGCAGACCGGCAGCTATTCGCTGGCGGCGACGACGATCATGCCAAGCAACACGCTCCCGTCGCACACGTCGATGCTCACCGGCGAGTCGCCGGAGCGGCACCATGTGCGATGGAACAACGTTCCGGCGGCGAAGTTCGACACGGTGGAGGTGCCGACGATTTTCGGCGTCGCGCGGGCACGCGGCTACCGAACCGCGGCGTTTTTCAGCAAGGCGAAATTCCACACGCTGCAGCGCGCCGGCACGCTCGACTACTCCCAGGCGCCGGGCGGCTGGTTCGGCAAATGGCCGAGCCAGAGGACGGTTGCCGACGTCGAGCGCTACCTGGATCACGAGCGCCCGAACCTGTTGTTCGTTCACCTGAGCGATCCCGACACGGCCGGGCATGAATACGGATGGATGACCGCCGAATATCGCGGCGCCGTCGCCGTGGCCGATGCCGCCGTGTCGCGGTTGCTGGCGGCCGCCGACGCCTCGTATGGCGCCGGCAACTACTCGGTCATCGTGTCCGCCGATCACGGCGGCCACGGCAAGGGCCACGGCACCGACGATCCGCGCGACGTCACGATCCCATGGATTGCCTGGGGCAAGGGTGTCCGGCCGATCCACCTTTCGACGGTCTCGATCCGGACAATGGATACGGCGTCGACGGTCCTGTGGATGCTCGGCCTGCCGGAGCCCACCGATTGGCTCGGGACGCCCGTCGACGAGGCGTTCAATCTGCGCGCCGCCGCGCCTGCGACGACACCCGCTGCGCGGCTGGACCCTCGCTAGCGCCGGGTACGCTCCGCAGCCAGCCGCCGATTTCTGAGAAATCGACGTTCCCGCCGCTCAGGATCACTCCGACGCGCGCGGTGCCTCGAGCGATGTCCGTCTCGAGCAGCGCCGCCGCGGCCAGCGCACCCGTCGGCTCGACGACGAGCTTGAGACGTTCCCACAGGTAAAACATCGCGCGGACGAGCGACTCGTCGTCGACCGTAGTCATGTCGGAGACGTTGGCCAGCACGAGTGGGAAGGTGATCGTTCCAAGCGAAGGGGTCCGCGCGCCGTCGGCGATCGTCTTGGGGTTGTCGACGCGATGAAGGGTCTTGCTCCGGAACGATCGCGTCGCGTCGTCGGCCGCGGCTGGTTCAACGCCAACAACGCGGCACTGCGGCGCCATGGCGCGGGCAGCCAGCGCCGACCCCGACAGCAGCCCGCCACCCCCACACGGCACGAGCAGGAGATCGAGCGGGCCGACCTCTTCGATGAGCTCGCGCGCCGCTGTTCCCGCGCCGGCGACGATATGCGGGTGGTCGTACGGCGGGACGATGGTCAGGCCCCGCTCCGACGCAATGCGCCGTCCGATGGCTTCGCGATCCTCGCGGTCGCGATCGTACGGCACGATCGTGGCGCCGTAGGCTTCGGTCGCCGCCCGCTTGACGGCCGGCGCATCGGTGGGCATCACGATGATGCGCGGGATGTCGAGGATCTGGCCGGCGAGTGCCACCGCCTGCGCGTGGTTGCCCGACGAAAAGGCGAGGACGCCGCGGCGCCGCTCGTCCGCGGTCAGCCGCGACAGCGCGTTGTAGGCGCCTCGAAACTTGAACGCGCCGGCGCGCTGCAGGTTTTCGCACTTGAAGAACACGCCGGCGCCGGTTCGTTCGTCAACGCTGCGGGAGGTGACGACGGCCGTGCGGTGCGCGACGCCGGCGATTTGCGCGGCAGCGCTCTCGACGTCATCGAACGTCGGCAGGATGATCGTCGTTCCTCGTGATCAGGCGGATCGGCAACGGTTCGCGGCCGTCCTCGTAGATGGCCACGAAGCGGCCGTCCTGGATCTCCAGCGCCGACGCGCGGCCGCCAGGGTAGAAGGCGCCGCCGAGCATCCCGGTATCGATCTGTACGACCCGGCCGTCGAAGCGCGTCGCGATTCGGCCGTTGGGGGCGACGGTATGGCCGATGACGATCGCGCGCGCCTGCCACCGCTCGAGCATCGTGGTGAGATCGGCCGCGAGCTCCGTCTCGCTCTCGACGGCCAGGCCGCGATACCAGAGCGGGCCGTCCTCGCGCGTCGACAGCAAGGTCGCCACGCGAGCGGCCTCGACCGGCATCTCCTTGAGCTCGGCCCGGACCGTATCGTTGATTCCTTCGCAGCCGAGCGCGGCGGTGGCCGGGCTGATGCCGCCATGGAGGAACAGCATGCCGTTGATCTTGACCACGGTCTCCCGCGCGCGCAGCCAGCGGCCGTACTGGCCGTCGGGGGCGAACGCGATCTGCCGCTCGATCGACCCGAGCGGGGTCTGGGAGATGAACAGCTTGCGGAACGCGTCGCGGTCGAACGGCTCCTTGGCGCTGCGCGCGGCGGATTCGGCCCGTGCGCTGAGGGTGGCGAGGACCCGATCTCGAATGGACTCGGAGTCGGCGGTCCGGAACGACTCGTACTCGCCCGCGCTCACATAGCGCAGGTCGCCGAGCAAGCCCATCACCTCGTGATTGCCGAGCAGCGGCAGGACGCGGCCGCCCGCGCGCTCGGCTTCGCCTTCGAGCCGGCGCAGCAGATCCAGCACGCGCCGCGAGTCGGCGCCGCGATCGACGAGGTCGCCGGTCTGCACGAGGACCGCGCCGCCGGCCGACCAGCGCTGCCGCCCATCGATCACTCGCGCCGCCTGAAGAATCTTGACGAACTGGTCGAACGCGCCGTGGACGTCGCCGACGGCGACGATGCGATCGGGTGTCGAGAGATTGCACGGCGACCCGTCGAGGCGCGCGGCTGCCGGTGGTGCGTAGGCGAGGGCGAGCGCCGCCACCGCGGCGCCCGTCAACGCCCGCGATACGGCGCGCACGCGCGGCATTGTCCACCCGCTAGCGCTGTCATGGGAACAGGACGGCGGCCTCGCCCTGCTCCTGGACGAGGCGGCGCGCGCGCGCGAGGATCGCGTCGCGCCGCGTCAGCAGCGCTTCAATCTGAGGGCCGTCGAGATACTTCGACATCTTCTGGTCGAGGGTGGCGCGATCGAGCTTTTCCAGCGCGGCGAGCATCGACCGGGAAAAGCGGCGCAGGTCGGACTCCGTGCGCAGCTCGGTGAACGAGCGGAACGACCGCGAATGGTCGATGAGGATGATATCCCAGTTCTTGGTGATGTAGATGTTGTTGGCGTGGCGATCGATGTTGTAGATCAGGTTGTCGAACAACTGGACCTTGGCCATGTTCTGGCTCCACGCCGCGGGATCCGGCGGGACGAGCTGCTGCTTCAGCCGTTCGGCCTCGGACATGCCGAGATCGACCCACGCGGTGAGCGCGCCCTCCGCGTTCCGAAATCGGCGCGAGACGGAGGCCGGCACCATGCCCAGGCCGAGCAGCTTGTCGAGCTCGTAGGCGGGGACTTCGTTCTTCCAGGTGTCCTGGAAGTTGATCTCGTAGCCGGCGGTCCCGAGGCTGGTGACGCCGCTTCTCTTCTGGTCGATGGTCTTCCAGACGGCGTAGCGGGTCTGGCCATCGAGCTCCACGGTCGCCTGCCGCGACCGGGTCACGCCGCCCAGCGTCTCACCGAGCTTGAGGATCTTGCCGTCATGGAGAAACTGCTCGGTCTCGGGCGACTGCAGCTGGTCGCCGAAGGACTGTGCCAGCAGGTGGTGCGCGATCGGGCCGCACACCAGGAGAACCGCGATGAGCGCCGAAGCGCCGAAGGGCCGAAAGCGACGGTGCATAGACACCCCGTAGCGAGTTGGATGCGGAAGGAGCGGAACAGCCAATTGTAGAGGCGCCGGAACGCGCGTTCAATACGGTTGAGGGCGGATGGGGCCGGCGGACGGGGTCCGTTCCGTGTGCTAAACTAGGAATTCCTCACGAGTGACGCGGGGTGGAGCAGTCCGGTAGCTCGTTGGGCTCATAACCCAAAGGTCGCGGGTTCAATCCCGCCCCCGCAACCACATTCCTCAACAAATCAGCGATTCCGTCGAGCCCGCGATCCGGCGATCGCTCGGAGTTTAACTCGCGGTTTAACGTCGGCTTCAAGCAGCCCGGTCAATCGCGCGGCACCGTCGCGCAGGTCCGCAGGAGACACGATGTTGTAGCGGGCGAAGATCACGGCGGTCTTGTGGCCCATCAATTCCTGAGCGACTTTCTCAGGCACTGTTCGCTTCGTGACCATGTTGCGAGCGCTCGACCGCCGCATATCGTGGGGGATGCGGCCGGGCAGTCCGGCACGGCGGCAGGCGGCGTGCCATGCCTTGTAGAACGACTTGATCGGCTCGACTCGCGCGCCCTGCGAGCCTTCCACAACCCGATAGAACACGAGCGGGATCATCTTGCCGAGTTTCTTCTGAAGCGCCTTGGTTGCCTTGTGGCGTTCGAGCAGCAGGGAGTGCAGGTCGTCACCCTCGGCGATGGGAACACTCGTCCTTCCTGATTCTTCGTGGTGCCGGGATCGAGATGGACTTCGCCGGCATCGAAGTCGACCCGAGCGCCTTCGAGCCCGAGCACTTCCGACGCCATGCGCCAGCCGGTCAGATACGTGAAGCGCACCACAGGCCGATAGCGGGCAGATGCGCGAGCACGTCCTTAAGTTGCGCTGGTTCGAGAAACCCTTTCCGGACGTTCCTGCTCTCGTCGAGCATCGGGATGTGGGGCACATGCAGGAGCCGCCGCGCCTTCTTCGCGAGCGTGAACATCGTGCCGAGATGTTCGAGTTCACGGTTGATCGTCGTGTCGGACGGCGGACGGAGCACAGCCGGGAGTTCCTCGCGCTGGTTCTCCTTTCCGTTGCCGTCACCGTGGATGATCGTTCGCGCCTTGCGAGGACGACGCGCTGCTCGGCCTGCCGGTGAACGATGTAACGCTGCACCAGCGCGGTGTCAATCTGCGCCATGCGGTAGGGGCCGAAGAAGGGCAGTAGATGCAGACGCAGCCGGAGTTCCAGCTCCGCGAGCGTGCGGTGGCCCTTGATCTTGTAGTAGTTGATCAAGTTGTCCTGAAGCTGCTTCAAGAGTTCGAGCTGCCGTGCGTAGGCCGATCCCTCGCCCTGGCCGCCCCTGCTGTGGAGCTGCTCGTGCGCGATGAGCCCTGCGAGGGCCTTGATCGCGTTCGAATCGCCCCGTTTGGCGTCCCCGTAGGCCGAGGACCAGGGAGAGATGTGGACCAGTGAAATCCTGATCGCGCTTGGAGGGACCTTGTGAGGTCAGGGATCCGGCGAAGCTCCGTCGACGCGAAAGTGATCCCGAGAGGAGGCCGTCGCCTCGACCAAAGCCTGCACAAGTGCCGCGACCTGAGTCTCGAACCCCGGACCCTTTGTAATGGGTTCCCCACCCACGATCGTCACGCGCACTGCAGACAGGCTATCGCGGAGTGCCTGCAATCCACGCCGCCCACGCTCTGGTCCGGCCACGGCGGCGGTAATGGCGACGACTTTCTGTTCGAGCTCACCAGAGCCGATCACCCATTCGATGCTGTTCTTCAGTACACCCGGCAGACTGAAACCGTACTCCGGACACGCGATAAGGACGGCGTCACTCGCTGTCAGAGCCAGCCTCCACTGCGTGACGCTCTCGGGCACCCCGCTCGCTTCAATATCGGGATTGAAATGCGGCAAGTCTCGGAGGCCATCAAAGAGGACAAGGTCAACTCCTGGCGGCATCGATGCGGCAGCCGTCGTTCAAGAGCGCCAGATTTCCCGACTTGGCTTGCAGGCTGCCGCAGATCGCCAGAATCCTCATGTCATCGACCCTCACGCGGATTGATCGGAATTGCCGCGAAGTATTCCGGGGGCGGAGCCACTGTGATCCTGGATTCTGACTATTTCGTTCGGCGGCGGACAAACGCGAGCTCGGAAATGCCGCCACTCATTTTCGTCGACACGACGTCGCCAAGATTCTTTACTAGCCTTCGTATCGCGACGTTGTCCGAGCGAAAGTTTGCGATGAACCGATGGAATCCGCGGGCTTCAGCAGCCTGCAGCAGCCTGCTGGCGAGTGCGGTGCCGAGGCGCTGCCGCTGCCAATCGTCTCGAATGACGAGCGCCACTTCCACGTTGCCATCGTCGATCGCTCCAAAGCTCGCCAGCCCCACGATCTCCAGGCCGTTCCCGTTGTCGTGCTCTGCGACGAGCGCCAGTTGCCGACGGTAGTCCACGCAGGCGAGCATGCGCACCACGGAGTCGGGGAGCCTCGGCATTGCTGAAAAGAATCGGAGATACCGCGTCCGAGGGCTGAGGTGGTCGTAGAGTTCGCGAACCGTGTCCGCTTCGCACCGTCGTAGGGGACGGATACGAAGAAACCGGCGGTTAGGGAGGACGACGTGGTCTTCAAGGTCACTGGGGTACGCGGCTCGCCCAGGTAATCGCATGCGCTACTCTTGTGGACTTCCTGAAATCGTGAAGGACGGGCAGAGACTCCTGCTTGTCCCCACCAATCTAAACCGGATGAGGCCTCGAGATATTCCACACGGGACACCCTGTTGGTGAAATGGGCCCGCCGCGGGCGGCCCCGACGCAGACCAGGCCACGGATACTCCACGAGCGAGGCGCAGACGGTTCGCCGCTTAAGAGCCCGAACGCCTCGACCACAATCTCGCGCCTGCGCCCACGAACGCCAGGCCAAATGTCACGCCGGTCACCACGAAGAGACTCTCACGACCGGTAACTGCCCCGAGGATACCGACGGCGGTTGACACGATCCACAGGATCGCGACCCAACGCGGCAGCGTGCGCGCCGCCCATGAGCCCACAGCCAAGAACACAATCCCGGCGCCCACAGATAGGGAGCCCGCCGTATACATATCGACCACACCAATCGTTCCATCCGGGCCGGCGATGATGGCCGTGCCGATGACTGCAAGAAGGAATCCGACAAAGCCGAACCACCCGATGCGCTCATGCTGAAACGCGTAAATACCGAAGATGCCGAACAGGAGGAGGATGTCAATCACGAGATACAAGATTTCTAGGGTTACGCCCGGTTCCGCAGACGGCCAGAATGATGCAGCTGTTCGGAGTGCGCCAGCCAGCATCGCCGCCAGGCCACCCCAACGAATCAGCTGCTGGCTGCTCATAATGTCTGCTTGGGTCCAGAGTGCCGCGTTCTTGTCCGACGAGGGCGTTGCGGTCGAAGAGCGCCAGCACGGAAGTATGACCCTCATACCCCTCCGCGATTCGGAAGAAAGCAGCATGCTCGAACCGGCGCATCAACTCGAGACCTCTTATCGTGGCCTTTGCCGATGACCCGCGAGTTCGTGCTCGCCCACATTTCCTTCGTGAATGCTCTTGAAAAAGCGACCGTCTGTGCG
>CAVREM010000013.1:0-69589 GCA_963720005.1 uncultured Acidobacteriota bacterium
CTCCGGGCGCCGCCGCGCCGTGGGGGCGAATGCCGAGGGTATGACCGGACCTGCCAGGGTGGATGATCCGGTCGGATACCATCAGAAAGGGACGACCAGAGCAACCAGCTTCCCCACGAGGACAATGCACACACCGATTCCGGACTCGTATTGGGTCGTCGATGGGTTATTGCTCGCTGGCGATACGCGGGCGCTCACAGCGCGCCGAGGGCGCGGCGCAAACTCGGGGCCTTGCTCGACGCGGGCATCCGCTCCTTCTTCGACCTGACGGAGGACGGCGAATTGTTGCCGTATGACGACATGCTGAGAGAGCTCGCCAGTGACCGACGAATAGCGGTCGCGTACGAGCGGGTGCCAATACCGGACATGGGGGTGCCGCGGCCCGATGATCTTCAAGCGCTTCTCTCCCATCTCAAGGTGAATGTGTCTGCCGGCACCCCGTCATATGTGCATTGCTGGGGCGGTATCGGGCGAACCGGAACGGTGATTGGCTGCTGGCTGGTCGAGCACGACGCAATCGATGGCAATGAAGCGCTGACACGAATTGCGGACCTTCGACGCGGCACGCCGGACGGCCGAAGGCGTTCACCGGAGACAGACGAGCAGTGCGCGCTGTCTTGGTGGACGGACATCGGGCAGGCCGTCTGGGCTCGCTGAGTCGTGCAACGGCAGTGCTCCGAGATCGTGAAACCTCCCATCGGCCAATGTGGCGCCTGGGCAACGGCGGCGAATCCGACCAGACGCTCGACCTGGAGTGTAGAGATGGCGAACTGGTTCGAAACTTGTTCGGGTTCAGCGAGCGATCGTACGACGAGACAAGGAAGAACCTGGAGGTTGTCGGCACGACGCTCCGCTCGAGGGTCAACCAGCACTCGTCGAGATCGGCGAGTTGCGAACTCCGTCGTTGAGGGAACTGCGAGACGAAGCAGCGAGCGTCGTAGACGACCTTCGTGGCAGGCTCAGAGTCTCCAACATTTCCGGCGACGTGAGGAGCCTGCATCGTCGTTCAGCGCATCGTGGTGCGCTTTTCAGGTCGCGTCGCAGTTCAATCTATTGGAAATGGTCGGGCCTGACGTCAGTCCCGAAGACGGCGTCACTCGATACGTCAATGATCACACCCAGGGGCCGGCCTGCGCGCTCGCCGCGGGTGCCGCCACCGTGTACCGCAACTACTTCGTGCCTGTTGACGGCCAGATCGGGCAAACGCGGGATCGTCAAATCGATTGCCTTCGGGATCTCGGCGCGGCGCTGGGCAACGAGTCACACGAGTTGTGGACGATGCGTAACGGTTACGCGCTGTGTACGGAAAGAGGATTGGCGACCATCGCTCAGAAGCTGGATGCACTCGACGCTCGCGGGATTGACGCGCTCCGTGACACTATTCGGATCGGGATCCACAGCGGCGTTCAGGTAACCGATGTCGAGGATGCTCACCTCGTGTCGCAGGCGTTCTGCTCAGCCTTGCCGGTGAGCTACTCCAACATTCCATCGGAACGCTGGAAATCCTTTGCGGTCCTGGTGCTCGAGGGTGCCTATGAAGCGACGTTGTGGGCTGCCGTTATCAACGCTCGCAACTCGGGCTCGAATGTGCTGTTTCTGACCCGGCTGGGCGGTGGCGCCTTTGGCAACGAACCACAATGGATTCATGACGCCATGCGCCGGGCGTTGACGAAAGTCGTGGATGTCAGCATGGACGTGCGGGTCGTGAGTTACGGCAAGCCAGCTCCTGCGCTCGAGCGTCTCGTTGCGGAGTTCGCCTGAGCAACAGTGGGCGCGGGAGCGTGTCGTCGTGCCGCGAGCCGAACACCCGAGAAACCTCGCCTTGGTCGAGCTTCGTCGGGGAATTGTTCGCAGCTAGAATCGGGGAATGACAGTCGAGCAGTTCTTTACGCGTTACGCGGCGCTGTCGATGGGCGACGATGACCGGGCCATGGCCGCGGTGTATGCGCCGAGCTTCTTCGTCGCCGGGCCGAAGGGGAGCATGACGTTCGCCAATGACGCGCGGTTCCTCGACTGGCTGGCGCAGGTGCGCGCGTTCAATCGTCAGCACGGGATGCGTGCATTGTCGCCAGCAGCGGTGCGGGAGACGGTGCTCAGTCCGCTGCACGTCCTGGCGCAGGTGCGCTGGAGTGCGCGGTTCGAGAAGACCGGCGATCGTGCCATCGAGTTCGAGATTGCGTATCTGATCGAGCGGGCAGGGGAATCCTGGCGCGTGCTCGGGTACGTGTCGGCGCGCGATCAGGAGGAGGAGATGCGGGCGCTCGGCTTGTTGTGAAGTCGGCCGAGGCTGTCGATCGGACCATCCGCGTTTCGCTGCGCTGTTGCAGCGATTAGCCGAGACGGGTAACACGCCGGCTTGAGTCCCGCCGACCATCGTGCCCACGTCAGCCCCGCCGCGCTGCCTCGATCGTGGGGATGTCGATCTTCTTCATCGGCATCATCGCCTCGAAGGCGCGCTTTGCCTCACCGCCACCGGCCGCAAGTGCCTCGGTCAGGGCTCGCGGCGTGATCTGCCAGGAGAGGCCCCAGCGGTCCTTGCACCAACCGCACTGGCTTTCCTTGCCGCCATTGCCGACGATGGCGTTCCAGTAACGGTCCGTCTCTTCCTGATTGTCCGTCGCGATCTGGAAGGAAAAAGCCTCGCTGTGCTTGAACTCCGGGCCACCGTTGAGACCGAGACAGGGAACGCCCAGGACGGTGAAGTCCACCGTCAGCACATCGCCCTGCTTTCCGCCCGGGAAGTCGGCGGGCGCCTTGTGAACGGCGGTCACTTTACTATCCGGAAAGGTGGCGGCGTAGAAGCGCGCCGCCTCATGCGCGTCCTTGTCGAACCAGAGGCAAATCGTGTTCTTCGGCGTCATGTTCGTATGCTATCGCACGCGGTCTATCGCATCATCGCATCAGCTGTGGCCAGTCGAGGACGAGGGTAAATGGCTTGACCGGCGCATGCTCGACCTTGCGCAGGCCGAGGAAGCGCGTGCCGTCAGGCGACACTGTGAGCTGCCCACTAGATTCGTGGCGGAAGAGTATCTCCGGCTCCGAAAGGCTGAGTCCCCCGGCGTCTTCCTGCAACCGCACGGACATGACGCGCTGGTCTGGACCCGCGTAATACAGCTCCCGCCCATCTGGCGCCCAAAGCGGCATCACTCCGCCGCCTTTGGAGACTTGCCATCGACGACCGTGCTCGGGGAAGGTGCTCAGATAGATCTCCATGACCCCTGAGACATTCGAGCTGTAGGCGACCCAGCGCTCGTCCGGTGAGAACATCCCGGTTCGCTCCATAGCCATCGTCGCCAGGTAAGGCCGACACGGTCGCCCATCGGCCGCCAGATCGACGACCATCAGATCCCACCCTGTCGGCCCGGCGCTCTCCTGGTCGACGAGCACGTACCGGCCGCTCCGCGACCAGTCCCAGGGCCACCGCTGGATTTGAGGTTCGCCGTGAATCAGCCGCTCTCCTTCGCCCGACACCGCGATTGACTTCAGATACACGTCAGGTCCCGAGTTGGCCGCCCTGCCCCACACCAGGCGATCGCCTTCGGGCGACCAGATCGGCATGCCATTGAATCCGCCGTCAGTAAATGGCGACGCTGTGGCCCGTTGCAGGTCGAGGATCCAGATTTGCGGATGGCGAACCGGCTGGCGTCCGGTTACGGCGAGCCAACGGCCATCGGGCGACAGGCTGGGTCGGAAGACGTCGGGCACGAGGTTAGGCGGGAACAAGACGTTGCCGGACCACCATGTCCCTCGAGGCCCTACATCACTCAGCTCGCGTCCCGTTCGATCCAGCCACACGGGCTGCCAGACATGCCATCCGGCATCCTGCCGGAAGACCAGCGTACCCTCGCGCGAGATCGAGAACGCCGAAACTCCGGGCCCGTAGAAGGACACTCCCTCGGCCAGCCGCACCGGTTCCTCCGTGAGCTGGAACCGTATTACGTCGAACGGCTGCGCGACGAGCGTACCTTCCTTGAGATACACGAGGTGTCCGGTTGGCGAGTAGGCCACACCGGTCGCTCCGATATGCGGTGTCTCGATCAGACGCCGGATGGCTCCCCGATCGAGCGACCCGAGGTAGATCCCCGTCTCACGCGCGCCAGCGACGACGAACAGGAAGTGCCGGCCATCGGGCAGGAAATGCGGCCAGAGATGTGCGAAATCCATGCGAGCGGCGTCCAGTGACGTGACCTGCACGACGGATCCACCCGACGCCGCTGTTCGCTGCAATCCCCTTCCGGCGCCGGGGGAGAAGAGGATCACGCCAGGGTCGTCTCCGGCCCACGTGCCGGACGAAAAAACAGGAGATTGCTCCAGTCGGCGAGCGTGACGACGCGTCCGCTGGCGAGCTCCAGGACTTTCAGGGATCCGTCGGCGAAGAAGCCGAGCGAGCGGCCGTCAGGTGAGAAGAACGGGAAGGTCCCCGACTCGGTGCCCGGGAGCCTGCGCGCCTCGCTGCTACTGAGGGCGCGGAACCAGAGGTGCCCGGGGCCCTCGGCACCCCACGCCTCGAAGACGAGGCTGCGGCCGTCGGGCGACAGCGCGGGCATGCCGAGGCCAGTGAGACCATCAGGCGGGACAATTGACGTCCACGTCGCCTGACGGCTGCGGGGGCGAGGTGCAGACGCCGCAGCGACACTCGGCCTCGCTTCCACGCTCTCTTCGGCCAGCCACTGCAGCTCGTCCCCGAGGTCATGCACGGTCTGCCACCGCGCCGGTGGATCCTTGCTCAGGCACTTGTGCACGACGTGTTCGAGGGATCGTGGCGTCAGCGGCTGGCGTTCGGATAGAGGCGCTGGCTCGGTGTGCAAGATTGCACCGATGAGGCCAGCCGGCGTTGTGTCGCTGAAGACGGGCGCGCCGGTCAGTAGCTGGTACAGAACGCACCCGAGCGCCCAGATGTCCGCGCGTTCGTCCGCAGTTTCTCCGCGTAGTTGTTCGGGCGCCATGTAGGCGGGAGTCCCCACAATCATCCCCGCGACGGTCAGCCCCGAGCTCCACGCGGTGCCGTCTCGCGCGAGAGCGTCAGGCAGGGCCCGCGCAAGGCCGAAGTCCATCACCTTGATGTCGCCCGACGCGGTGATCATCACGTTGGCTGGCTTAAGGTCCCTGTGCACGATGCCCTTGCCGTGGGCTTCTTCGAGCGCCGCCGCGATCTGCGCACCCCACGAGAGCGCCTGGGCGAACGGCACGCGACCGCGTGCCAGCCGCGCCGCCATCGTTTCCCCTTCGATGTGCTCCATGGCGATGAAGACGTGACCGTCAAACTCGCCGAGCTCGAACACACGGCAGATCGCGGGATGGTCCAGCGCAGCCGCGACTCGTGCCTCACGCAGAAGGCGACGACGCACGGAGAAATCGCGCAGCCGATCCGCCGCCGGGAACTTCAACGCCACTTGGCGATCCAGCGTCTCGTCGTGGGCAAGCCAGACCTCGCCCATGCCGCCCGTCCCTAAGTGGTCGAGGATGCGATACCGGGAAACGCGCGAGCCGGGGAAGAGCACGAGACCCGCGCTGGGCTGGAGGTACTCGGGCGGCATCTCCTCCTCGGCGATCAGCAGGGATTCGACCTCGCCTCGCAGCACCGCGTCCCTGCCACACGCCTCCTGTAGCCATGCCGTGCGCAGGTCAACGGGGATCTCTCTCGCCCGCAGGAAAAGTTCCTTCACCCGGTTGTGACGATCACGCATTGACATCGCGTCCCGTGCCGAGCTCACGGCGGAGCCAGACGCGGGCGGCGGTCCAGTCGCGCTCGACGGTCGCGTGCGAGACGCCGAGTGCCGCGGCCACCTCCGGCACCGTAAGGCCGGCGAAGAAACGAAGCTCCACCACCTTTGCTCCCTGCGGGTCGACTCGTTCGAGCTTCTGGAGCGCGATGTCGAGTATCACGAGATCAACCGGACCCGCGACAGCCAACACGACCGAGTCGAGAGGCGAATGTGCGAGCACGCCCCCGCGTTTGGCCGCCTTTCGGCGACGGGCGTGGTCGACCAGGATGCGGCGCATGGCCTGAGAGGCGACCGCGAAGAAGTGGCCGCGGTTCTTCCACGCGAGGTGCTGCTGCCCTTTCACGCGCAGATAGGCCTCGTGAATCAGCGCGGTGGTTTGCAGGCTGTGGCCGGGACCTTCGCGACGTCGGTGGGAAGCCGCGATCTTTCGCAACGCGGCGTAGATGGTGGAAAAGAGCCGCTCGTCCGCTCCAGGCTCGCCGGCGCTCCACGCAGTGAGGAGACGGGAAACATCCCTGTCAGGCGTATGTGCCAACTCGAACTCCTGTTGGACGCGCAGCTCAGCCGTCGCGCACGGCACCGCGTGAGGGGTTTTGCCCCCGTCTTGCGCGGTTGTAGATGAAGGCACTGCGCGAGTCAAGAGCGCTGCCAGGCGAGGCCATGTTGTCATCGCCGCGCTATTGGCGCGTTTCGTCGCGAGCAAGACGAAAGGAAACGACGATGAAGAAGACAGCTCGGATGAGAAACACCCTCGGCACAGTGGCGATAGGAGCTGTGGTTGCGTCGCTGCTGGCCGGAGCGGCAGGAGCCCAGCCATCAGCCATGGCGGCCAGCGGAACCGTCACCCAGACTCAGATCATCAGCGACGAAATTCGATTCGTAGGTCCGAACGTCGTACGCGAGCTGACGATAGCGGGATCGGTCAGCGGTACCTTGAGTGGAACGTCCGTGGACAGTTTCACGGTGATAATCCATCCCAACGGGCGCTTCGAAGCGCACGGCAAGACCATCTGCATGTGCACGGTGAACGGCAAGCAAGGTCTGCTCGCGCTCGTTCTGTCGGACACCGGAGAATTTGTGAACGGCACGCCCATCTTCCACGGCCGCTATGTGATCAATGGAGGTACCGGTGAACTCTCCGGCCTCCGCGGCGTTCTTCAGCTCACGGGCACAGTCGACCTGTCGACAGGACTTTCGACGATCGACTACTCGGGCGAGATCCACTCTCATCCCTGATCGCAAGGGCTGTAGGTCTCGCTCAACCGGCGGTTCTCCAGGAATCGTCGACGGGCGTGACGCGAAGGTAGCGACGGGAAGTGGGTAAAAGCGAGATGCTTTCACCGAGCTCGAAAAGCGAGCGCAGGCAGCCCGCGAACTTTCCAAAACAGGCGAAGGTTGCCACGCCGACACGCCGGATTGTCCGTTACGTGACGCTCGTCGCAACCTTCGGCACCAGATGCTTGACGGTCGTCGGGTCCAGGCGTCCCGTGATCATCGCACTACTGAACAAAGGGCTTTAGCAAAGATTGTGATTATCAGGCCAGGAACTCTTGACAACCATCCAGACGAATTTCCTAAGAAAACCAACGCCTCCCAAAATCACCGATGTCGCTTCCTGCCTCTCTGGACCACGGTATCGGGGTTCGAATCCCTGCCTCCCAGCCGAACTACGATAGGTAACGAGTGACGCCGATCTGGCGACCGATTTTGGGGTCGGAGCCAATAGCCAGATCGCGACAGGACCATTCTGGCCCGGATGGCCCTTCCTGCTGCTTCTCATTCCCGTGACCTCACCGACGAGCAATGGGTTCTGATTGGGCCCTTCCTGCCCAAGCTGGCGCGCCGCACAGACGGCCGGGGGCGCCCATGGCGGGAGAATCGTGCGGTGCTCAACGGCATCTTGTGGATCCTCCGGACCGGCGCCCCATGGGCCGATCTCCCGGACCGGTATCCCTCCTATCAAACGTGCCACCGGCGGTTTCAGCAGTGGGTGCGCGCGGGTGTGCTGCGGGGCGTTCTCGAGGTCCTCGCCCAGGCTCTCCACGACGAAGGCTATCTGGATCTGCAGGAAACCTTCATCGATGGGAGCTTCGCACCAGCGAAGCAGGGAGGCGCCGGCGTGGGCAAGACGAAGCGCGGGAAGGGCTCGAAGATCATGGCGATCGCCGATCGCCGCGGACTCCCGGTCGCGGTTCACATCGAGAGTGCCACGCCGCACGAAGTCACCCTGGTCCACGCAACCCTCGCGCAGCGGTTTGTCAAGCCGTTCCCTGTGCGTCTCATCGGTGACAACGCCTACGAGTCGGACCGCCTGGATGCCGACCTGGCCCGCCGTGGCGTGGAACTGATCGCCCCGCACCGCAGAACGCGAACATCGCGGACCCAAGACGGTCGCCCTCTGCGTCGCTACCGACGGAGGTGGAAGATCGAGCGACTCTTTGCCTGGTTCCAGAATTTTCGGCGGCTCGTTGTCCGCTACGAGCGATACGCCGAGAATTTTCTTGCGATGCTACACCTCGCCTGCTGCCTCATTCTCTTGCGAGGTTTATGAGATGGCTTCTAGCTGAGGATACGGAAGAAAATCATCGGCGTTTGCGCGCTCAATCCACGCGGAACCTCGTGAATCGCGATGCGGAACCATGGTCCACGGCGTTCGTAGACGGCAGTTCCTCTTCCCTTGCCGCTCCCGCTTCTGTAGACCGGCACTCGTCGTCTGAAAAATTCCTGGTCACATCAGGGAAGTCGAGCAGTCCGATCATCACGCGAGTTGTTCCTTGATTTTGCGAAACAAAGTATCGTTGCGCGCTAACGCCGCCGGATAGGCAGAGAAAGGCGATCGAATCGACGCGCTCGCGGCCCGATCGCCGCCGGATGGCGCCGTCGACCCATACAATGTCAGGCCGATTGAGACTCACATGACCGCAGACGGACGATTGGTTTCCGAGCGATTTCCGCGTTCGTCGAGGTACCACGCCGACTGGGTTATCGCAGGTGCCAGCGGCGGGGCGAACGCGTTGTGGCTCACCGAGTGGCTCGCCGAGGCACTCGAGCTGCAGCCCCAGATGCGGGTGTTGGACCTCGGCTGCGGACTGGCGATGTCGTCGATCTTCTTGCGCCGTGAATTTGGGGTTCAGGTCTGGGCCGACTTGTGGTTCAGTGCCGCCAACAATCTTCGGCGCATACGGGATGCTGACGTCGAGGACGGGGTATTTCCGATCCACGCGGATGCGCGGTCGCTGCCATTCGCAACGGAGTTCTTCGACGCGGTCACGTCCATCGATTCGTTCGTCTACTACGGGACTGATGACCTGTATCTGAACTACCTGGCTCGCTTCCTGAAGCCGGGCGGCGTGCTGGGTGTCGCAGGGGCTGGTTTGATGCAGGAAATCGACGGTCCCGTGCCAGACCATCTCCGAGCGTGGTGGGAGCCGAGTCTGTGTTGTTTGCACTCCGCGGCGTGGTGGCGTCGACACTGGGAGCAGACCGGCATCCTGGAGATTGGCGTGGCCGACACCCTTCCGCAAGGCTGGCAATGGTGGCGGGACTGGCAGGCAGTGGTGGCGCCCGACAACGCAGTGGAGATCCAGGCCGTCGAGGCGGACCGCGGCAGCTATCTGGGCTACGTGCGCCTCGTCGGCCGTCGCCGGGCCGAGGCACGCCTGGAGGAGCCGATCCTGTCCCTTTCGAGCGAGTATACGAAGAAGCCGTTGCTCAGAGCAGCCGGTGTCGAATGAGCGATATTCGCGTCCGGCCTCACACGCGAATGGAGCCGGTACAGGACGTCGGCTCGGTCGATCGCCACTTGGCGACTACTTTGGAGTAATCCGATTGTGGGGAGCGCATCGGCCTCGCCATCGGTTCGATTCCTTGCGGCTCACCATTCGTGCGGCTTGCAGTTTTGAAGGTGTCGCCTCAGACGCGCAAGCTTCAAGGTTTCTGGGAGATCGAAAAGGCGAAGCTGTCTATCTCGCGGGACCCCGCGCGCATTGGTGACAAACAAATGATGTTTGCCTGCGATTTCCGAGACGATGCCGCGTTCGGCAGACGCACCGAACCCCCGCGCCGGGAGCTGGGAGCGCTCGCGAGCTAGTACGTAGAGAGCGTCCAGGCCGGCACGACCGCGGTTCAGGCCTCCCTCAGGGCGTCGGTTGGATTGATCCTGAGCGCGCGTCTGGCGGGCCCGATGCAGGCGAGCAGACACGCGGCGAGCATCACCGCGGACGTCACCCCAAGATACCCGGCGAAGAGCGCAACGTCTTCCGCAGGTCGACCGGAGGGTCCTGGCCGAGTGCGACGGACAACAGCAGAAGGGCACCTCCGGCTGTGATGCCGCTCCCCATGAGCACCACGGCGCGGGACAGGATGCCGGCGAGCACATGGCGCGGGTTGGCGCCGAGCGCCGCGCGCAGCCCGATTTCGCGCGTCCGCCGCGAGACGCTGACGGACACCAGCGAGAAGATGCCCAGCGCCGACAGAAACAAGACGAGCGCGGTCACCGCCGCCAGCGCTCCGGCCTGTCATGGTCAGGCCGTCATCCCGCTGCCGGACCCATTCGTCCAGCGGCTGCGCGTCCCGGACGAGCAATCCGGCATCGACATCGGCCGCAATGACCGGCAGACGCGCGGCGAGTGTGGCCGGATTGCCGCGCACGCGCACACTCATCACGAGCGGAGACACCGTTCCCGCCGACGCCGCGTGAAACACAAACGGCTGTTCGTTGCCCTCGTCGTCAGGGTCCAGGCCGAAGTCGCGCACGACGCCGACGATCTCGAACCACGTGTCCGCCGCTGACGCGTCGGCGCTCGCCGCGGATGCCGCGCGCGAATACCGGAGGCGAGCGCCGATCGGCGATCCGCTTCCCGCATCGCGCGAAAACTCGCGCGCGAACGCCTCGTTGACGATGACCGTTCGGGCACCGGGACTCCGGTCGCCCTCGTGGAACGCACGCCCGGCGACGATCGGACGATCGAAGGCCTCGAAGAATCCCGGGCCCACCGCCGACGTCCGAAATCGCATCGTCGTACGCCGGCCCGGCGCCGGGAGAGGACTCGACCTCTGCCGATCGTGATCTCGCCGCCTGACCCCGGCGCGCGGTCGGCGAACGTGACCGCGACCACGCCGGGTTCCTGCGCGATGCGCCGCTCGAGCTCCGCGAACGTCCGCGCCCGCCGCGCCTCGAACGCCGACGTGGCCTCCTCCTCGAACGGCCGGTCCAGATCGATGCGAGCGGCGAGATACTCTCGACTTGGAAATGCCGCGCGGATGTTCAGCTTGCGCATCGCCTGGCTCGCGGTCTCCATGGCGACCGGGATGCCGATGGCCGTCAGCGCCACCTGGACGATCATCGCGCCCGTCCAGACGCGGCCGAAGCGCAGCGTGGCGCCACCGGTGCCCAGGTTCGCCAGGTGCGGTTGCACGCGCGCTCGCGTGACTTTCAGCGCCGGCAGGAATGACAACATCGCGGCGCTGACGACCGCGAGGCCACCGGCATACAGGATCGTCGTGAGCTTCAGGCCGGGAGTCATCCAGAACGGTGCGCCTCCCGTCGCCGTTGACGTTTTCGATCCCCCACGTCAACGCCCGGTCGGCGGCGATGAGACCGACCGCGGCCGCGACCGACGCGAGCACAAGGGCCTCCACGAAGAGTTGACCGATGATGCGCGCGCGGCTCGCGCCGAGCGCGGAACGCACGGCGATTTCCCCCTCCCGTGTCGCCGTCCTCGCGTAGACCAGCGTGCCGACGCTCATGCACGCAATGATCAGCACCAGCAGCACCGGCAGGTTCGTCATCGCGAACTGCGCGATGTCCGACGACATCAGATGCTTCCCCGAGTCGCATCACGCGCGGCCGGAGATGCTCGTGCGTCGCCGGAAGCGCCGCGGCCGCCCGTTCGCCGAGCACGCGCAGCTCGGCGTTCGCCTGCTCCCGCGTGACGCCAGGAGCCAGCCTGCCGATGACGCTGATCGCACCGCCCTCGAGCGCACCGTACGAGGCGCGGAGCGACAGCGGCGTCCAGGCGTCGTGGTTGACCGGGTACCCGAAACCCTCCGGCATGACACCGATCACGGTCGCCGGTGTGTTCCCCAGTTTCACGACCGATCCGACGACGTCCTGCCGGCCGCCGAGGGAGCGCTGCCACACGTCGTAGCCGAGCACGACCACGCTGGGTGCTCCCGGCATTTCGTCGGAGTCGAGCAGGGCACGACCGAGCAGGGGAGGCACACGTGCCGTGCCGAACGCGGCGGCGGTGAGCTCCGCCATCTGGATCGGCTCGGGAGCCGCGTTGCCGACGATGAGATTTCGAGTGTCCGTCGCGGTACGCCCCCAGGTCCTCGATCGTGCGCAGCTCGCGCCGCCATTCGAGGAAGTCGCGCACGACGCGCGGCTCGGGCTCGTTCGTCAGGGTGTTCTGCGTCTCGATCAAGACGAGGCGGTCGCCTTCGGGCAGCGGGATCGTCGGCGCCAGGAGCTTGCCCGATCAGGTCGTACCAGCCTGCGCCAATCCCGATCGCAATGGCGAGCGCCAGCCCGCCCGCGAGCGTCAGGCCCGGGTACTTCAGGAGCATCCGGCCGCCGAGCTTCACGTCGAGCGACATGCCGCTCAGCCACGCCAGGCCGCGGCCGTCGCGCAACGCTTCCTTGTGCTTCTCCACGCCGCCGAACGCGGCGAGCGCCTGGCGCCGCGCCTCGTCCGGCGCGAGGCCCTTGCGCGCGCATCAGCCGGTCGGTTTCCATCTCGATGTGAAACCGGAACTCGTCATGCATCCGTGACTCGGCGGCGCGCCGAGCGAACAACAGGCGCAGGCGCGCGCGGGCGCTGTCAAACCATTTCATCGACGTGCTCCGGGCGGAATGGGGCGGTTCTCAGGGACGCCTCACGAGGTGCGCAGAACGGTGTCGAGCGCCGCGGCGAAGCGCTTCCAGCTCTCCACCTCGTTGCCGAGGGCGCGCCGTCCGGCCGCGGTCAGCCGGTAGTAGCGGGCCTGCCGGTTGTTGTCGGTCACGCCCCAGTCGCTGGTGATCAGGCCCTCCTTCTCGAGGCGCTGCAGCGCGGGATAGAGCGAGCCCTGATTCATCTCGAACTCGCCGCCCGAGATCTGCTGGACGCGCTGGCTGATCCCCACCCGTGCGTGGGAGAGAGCGAGAGCGTCTTCAGCACGAGCAGGTCGAGCGAGCCGCGGAGGGCGTCGATGGGCGGACGTGAGCGCACGGTGACTCCAGGATGACGGGGTTGTTCTGTAGGTATCGAGAGGAGAGTATCCGCCTCTCTTGTAGCTGTCAAGAGGAACCCCGCATATATGCCAGAAATCCCTACCCCTCCTCACGGTCCTGCGGCTGGTTCGATAGGTAATGGGTAATGGGTAATGGGTAATGGGTAATGGGTAATGGGTGGACTTCAGTTCGTCGGCACGAGGCGCTTCAGCTCCTCATCCAGTTCAACACGACGTTCAGCCGACCCGAGCCGGATTCGTCCTTTACCATCACGAATCGCTGGCCGTCCGCGCTGATGTCATAGTTGGGAATCGTGGCCGTGAGAAAGGCGTATCGCTGTTCGAAGAGTTGGCGGGGTGCGGACACCATGAGAGTGGGACTTGTCGTCACGTCGACGACCATCATCTTGTTCACATCGCGGTAGAACAATTCCTTCCCGTTCTTGTTCCACAATGGTTGTGTTCCACCCTGTGTGGACAGCGGCACTTTTCGGTCGGGCCCTGGGTACGGGCGGAGATAGACCTGCATCTGACCGGATTCGTCCGACGACGTACGCGATCCAGCGTCCGTCCGGAGAGAATTGGGCACCGCCCTGGTACGCCGGCGTGTTCACCACAGCGCGCGGCTTCGCTCTCGCCGTGCAGGTCGAGCACATAAACATCTGCGGAGGTGTCGGCTCGATTGCCGGAGAAACGCGAACGTTTTGCCGTCGGGTGAGACCGAATTCGGAATGATCCGCCAGCGATGTGCTGCCTGCAATCGCGTGCGATTGACCGCTGCCATCGACATCAATCCAGCGCATGCCCGTTCTGGATCGAAAGACCACGCGCTTCCCATCCGGCGTCAGGATCTGGCTCCCGTTGCCGGCCGTTGCCTGGGATGTCAGTCGTGTCAATGTCGGACGCGCCGTGTCCTGGATCCACAAGTCGCCATCTGCCTGGACCACGATGCCTCGACCGTCGCGGCTCGAGACGTGGGTGGTATAGCGTCGTGGCGCATCGCTGATCGGCTGCTCGACTCCCTGACGGGACACCCACGCGATCCGGCTTGTCTCCCTTGGCGGATAGAGGAGTGAGCCGTTCTCAGAGAGCGCCACCAACGGCATGCCGGCGGAGGCGTCAACCGCGACATTGTCGATGACGCGGACGGACGGCCCCGTGACGGCCAGCCGATCCGCGTCGAACGGCGCTGCGATGAGCGCACCGTCGCGGAAAAAGATCAGATGCCCGCTCGGCGCATACAGGGGAAAGGTGCCCGACTCGACGATGACGCTCCTCTTTCCGTCGGCGAGAGACATGGCCTCAATGTGTGTGGCATCACGGCTGCTGCCGGTCACCGAGGCGAACAACACAGTCTTCCCTCCGGGCATCACCGTCGGCCATGCATGAAAGATCTCGCCCTTGCCGTGATCCAACGTCGTGAGCTGGGTTGGCTCTCCACCCGAGCCGGACACCTGCCAGATCGTGTCGGCCCGACCGAACGTGATACGGTCGTCTGCTCCCCAGACGGCGCCCGCGTAGTAGTCTGCGTCACGCGCGAGTGTGACGACCAGGCCATCCGAGAGCGATACTCTCTTCAAGACGTCGATCGGCGGAGATGAAGCCGACCGTGCTCCCATCCGGCGAAAAGAAGCCCATGGTCGCGTTCTCGGTCCCTCGAAGCGGAACGGCCTCGAACTCAGTCCAGACGACGCACGTACAGCTGTCGGAGACCACCTACGACTCCAATGAAGGCCATCCTCGTGCCGTCCCGCGAGAGCGTCGCGCCCGGCGGATAATTCGTGTAGAGCTCAATCCCGAGGCTCAACTCCAGTCGCGCCACCGCTCCACTTGGCGAGACGGGCGCGCCGGTCTTGAGTTGCATCACCACCAGCGTGGTTGCGAGTAGCGCAGCGACGACCCACGGCACGGCAACGCTCCATCGTGCGTTCCGCGTTTGAGGCATCGCTGGTGAGAACGTCGCTGGCCCGCTCAATGCCTCGTGGATCTCGATTCGTGCCACCGCGAGATCAGGAAGGCGCATCCGTGGATCCTTGACCAAAGCGCGGTGTAGCAATCGGACGATGGAGGGAGGTGTGTGCGGCGGCAGCATCGAGAAGTTGGGCTCGCGCTCGATGACTCGTGCGAGCGTGTCCGAGACCGCCTCGCCTTCAAACGCGCGTCGTCCCGTTAGCATCTCGTAGAGCACGCAGCCGTAGGCCCATACGTCGCTGCGTCTTGTCCGCTGGCTTCCCCTTCGCCTGCTCCGGCGCCATATATGCCGCGGTCCCGAGAATGAACCCGACGCCGGTCAGCGACTGCGATGGGCCGGCCGATGCCCCGATGCCACTTACGGCGGTTGCCGCCAGCTTCGCGAGACCAAAGTCCAGCACCTTGACCGCGCCGTCAGGCCGGACCTTGATGTTGGCCGGTTTCAGATCTCGATGAATGATGCCCTGCTCGTGAGCCGCTTCGAGGGCGTCAGCAATCTGCCGGGCAATGGGCAGCGCCTCGTCGACCGGAATCGGCCCACGAGCTATCCGGTCCGCCAGGGTCTCGCCCGGCGACCAGTTCCATCGTCAGGAGATGGCGGCCGTCGTGTTCTTCCAGGCCGAACAAGGCGGCGATGTGCGGATGATTCAGAGACGCGAGGACTTTGGCTTCACGTTGGAACCGCGCGGTGCGCTCGGGGTCAGAGGCGAACGCCTCGGGCAGCACCTTGAGCGCAACGTGCCGATCCAGTCGGTGT
Source organism: uncultured Acidobacteriota bacterium (assembly GCA_963720005.1). GTDB lineage: Bacteria > Acidobacteriota > Vicinamibacteria > Vicinamibacterales > CAVVIG01 > CAVREM01. Next base: position 15,667 of record CAVREM010000013.1, read on the forward strand.
CGCGCGCTCGATACACCTCCCCCATGCCCCCGGCGCCGATCAGGCCGACGATCTCGTAGGCGCCCAGACGAGTGCCCGGAGCAAGAGCCATGCCGGGGCGATTCTACGTCATAGATCCTGAGTGACGCCGTTGCGGCTACTGAAGGCTCGCCGGCGTCAATAGCCGGATGGCGCGGGGCCATTCTGGGCTTGTTTGCGATTGAAATTTTCGCGCGGGCACCCAGAAAGGCGGTCGATGAAAGTCGCGTGAGGGTGTCCCCGGGGGTGGTGGGGACACGGGCCGATATCCGTTCGACGGCGGGACGCCCGCGTGCTGCGATTGCTGGTGCGGAAGCGGGGATTTGAACCCCGACCCGATTGCTCGGACTAGCTCCTGAGGCTAGCGCGTCTGCCGTTCCGCCACTTCCGCAAGTGGGGGGAAATCCGTCGCTGACGGGAACAATCAGTATAGCTGAAGGTCTTTCGCCCGGTCGACCTCGGCCAGGTCAGCGCCGCCGTTCCAGATCGCCGATCCGGACCTCGTGATCATCCAGGACCAGCCCGTGATGCCTCACGATCGCTTGCAGGCTCTTTTGCACGGCGATGACCCGCTTCTCGAGCCGCGCAAAGTCTCGTTTGGTGGCGAATCGTCTCAGGTCGTACTTCGTGGCGCAGCGGTTGACACGGCCGGCGAGCCGACGCAGCTCGCTTCGGTCGGCCTTCGTACGTTCCAGCCGGTCGAAACGCCGATCCATGTGGCTTTCAACTGTTCGATCGTCATCGGTCTCGGAGGGAGGTGGGTCCACCTTCGCTGCTTCGCAGCTATGGTGGACAACCTTCGCCCGGCTTGCCAACCGTAGCTCTCGCAGTCCTCGGCAAGCGAGAGCGAAGGTTGGAATCATAGCATCGTCGGCTCTGCCATTCCGATGCCCGGCCCGCCAGGCGTGGAAACGCGGGGAATTCCGGCGAACGCCGTGAAGGCGCGGCAAATTCTGCCACCTGTCACGCGCGAGGAACGGTGAATTTCTGCAGCTATACTCGATCCATGACACGCCGACCTGTCGCCATCATCGTGGCGCTGCTCGCCGCAGCGCTCGTCGTCTCCTTCGCCGGATTCGTGATCCTGTACCTCGTCGTGGGCCGCGAACCTGCGGTGCCGTCGAGGGCCGCGCTGTCGCTCGAGGTCGGCGGCGACATCGTCGAGATGCCGGCGACCGACGTCGTCGCCTATCTGAGCGACGCGCGGACGCCAACCATCCGCGGCATCGTCGAGAACCTGAAGAAGGCCAAGCACGACAGCCGCGTCCGCGCGGTCCTGCTCAAGCCGACGACGTTTTCATCCCCCTACTGGGGAAAGCTGCAGGAGCTGCGCGACGCGCTCGTCGATTTCAAGGAGTCGGGCAAGCCGCTCTATGCCTACCTCGAATACGGCGGAGACCGCGAGTACTACCTCGCGAGCGCGGCTGACAAGATCTTCCTGATGCCCGCCAGCACGCTCGATCTCACCGGCGTCGCCACCTACCAGGTGTTCCTTCGCGGCACGTTCGACAAGATCGGTGTGACGCCGGATATTCACCACGTCGGGGACTTCAAGACCGCGTCGAACCAGTACACCGAAAAGGGATACACGCCATCGCACCGCGCGATGGACGAGTGGCTGAATCGCGAACTGTACGAGCAGATCGTCGACGGCATCGCCCACGGGCGCAAAAAGAGCGACGCCGAGGTGCGCGCGCTGATCGACCAGGGACCCTTCCTGGCCGAGAATGCGCGCCGCGCCGGCCTGGTCGACGACGTCATCTACGAGGATCAGGTCGCCGACAAGCTCGAGGACGGCGAATCGGGCGAGCTCAGCACGATCGACGCCGCCGACTACGGCCGCGTCAGCACGCCCGGCTTCAATCGCGGTCCGCGGATCGCGGTCATCTATGCCGTCGGGGCGATCGTCAGCGGGCGGAGCGGCTTCGATCCGTTGAACGGCCAGACCGTCGGATCCGAAACGCTGATCGAATCGATCCGGTCGGCGCGGAAGGACTCGTCGGTGCGGGCGATCTTGCTACGCGTCGACAGCCCGGGCGGCTCGGCGACGGCGTCCGACGCGATCTGGCGCGAGCTGATGCTGGCGCGCGACGAGAAGCCGCTCATCGTGTCGATGTCCGATCTCGCGGCATCGGGCGGCTATTACATCGCGATGCCCGGGCACGCCATCGTGGCGCAGCCCTCGACGTTGACTGGCTCGATCGGGATCTTCGGCGGCAAGTTCATCACCGGCGGCGTCTACGAGAAGCTCGGCGCGAACATCGACTCGACCAGCATCGGGAAGCACGCGGAGATGAACTCGCCGGCACGGCCGTACAACGCGGACGAACTGAAGAAGGTGACCGAGCAGCTCGAATCCTTCTACACGCAATTCGTCGCCAAGGTCGCTGCCGCCAGGGGAAAGACGCCGGACCAGATCAACGCGATCGCCGAGGGGCGTGTCTGGACGGGACGCCAGGCGTCGCAGAACGGCCTCGTCGACGTGCTCGGCGGCCTTGACACCGCCATCGGCCTGGCCAAGGAGAAGGCCGGCATCGACGCCGACGACAGCGTGCAGCTGGTCGTCTATCCAGCGCCGAAAAGCTTCTACGAGATCGTCTCGGAACTGTCCGGCACGCGTCAGCAGGCGTCGATGGCCGCGTGGTTGACGATGAGCCTGTCGCCGGGGGAACGGGACGCGCTGCGCATGCTGCGAAGTCCGGCCGCGCTGTTCAGGAGAGGCGAATTGCTCGCGCTGATGCCCTTTACGTTCTTACGCTGACTCGGGACTCGGTGCTCGGGACTCGGTGCTCGAAAAGCTCGTTTGCCCGAGCACCGAGCCTCGAGTCCCGATGGTTTATCCGACCAGCCGCTGCAGCGCCTCCTGATTCACCTCGATCCGCATCTTCTGCTTCGCTTTCGTCATGTAGGCCGCGAAGAAGCGGTTGCGGCGATCGGTGAGCAGGTCCTCGCGGAACTTGTCCTTGTTGGCGGCGAGCTCCTGCGACGTGACTTCCTGTTTTTCCAGCACCTTGATGACGGCGCTGCCCGTGTCCGTCGCAATCGGCTGGCTGACAGTGCCTTGGGCCAGCGAAAAGGCGGCGTCCGTCACCTGGGCGGCCATGCCGAGGTCCGGGATCGGTGAATCTCGCGTGATGAGCTCGGTCGTCTGCGCCTTGAATCCGGCGGCCTGCGCCGCTTTCTCGAAATCCGGCGTGCCCTTCAGCCTGGCCGCGAACTCATTCGCTTTCTTCAGCCCGAACTCCTTCGCCTTGTTGCGGACGACTTCATCCCGAACGCGCTCTTTCACCTCGTCGACCTTCGGGACGTATGCGTCCTGCTTCGCGACGAGCGAGGCGAAGACGAACCCGCGACCCGTCTGGATGGGACCGGCGACGTCGCCCTGGTTCATGGTGAACGTGCGCATGCCCAGCTCCGGTGACGCACCGAGGCCGAGCACCGGCTCGTCGCGTGCGAAGAACCCGCTCTCCTGAACGGTCAGTCCCTGCTCACGGGCGACGGCATCGAGATCCGAAGCCTTCGTGATGCGCGGCCGCACCGACTCGGCGAGGTTGGCCGCCTGCTGCTGCGCCCGCTCGACCGACAGCTGATCCTGCAGCTGCGGCCGGACTTCGTCCAGCGAGCGCGTCGTGCCCACCTTCTTGTCGACCAGCTTGATGATGTGGAACCCGAAGCTGGTTTTCACGAGATCGCTGATCTGGCCCGGCTCCATCGTGAAGACCACCGCGTCGAACTCAGGCACCATGCGGCCGCGGCCGAAGTAATCGAGATCGCCGCCGTTTGGCGCGCTGCCTTCGTCCTGCGAATACTGCTTCGCGAGCGCCGCGAAGTCGGCGCCCGCCTTGGCCTTCTTCAGCACGTCCTCGCCCTGCGCGCGGACCGCCGCTTCGTCCTTGCCCTCGATCTTCAGCAGGATGTGGCTCGCGCGCACCTGCTCCGGCGTCGTGTACTCGCCGATGCGATCGTTGTAGGCGCGTTCGATGTCAGCGGGGGGCACGACCAGCTTCGATCGGATCGCTTCGACGTCCAGCAGCAGGTACCGGACCTTGCGCTTCTCCGGGATGCGGAAATCGTCCGTGTGTCCGTCGAAGTAGGCGGTGATCTCCGCGTCGGTCGCGCTGACGTCGGGCCGGAAGCTGTCGTTGGGAAAACTGACGACCGCGAGCTTCACCTTGTCGTTGCGGCGGCGGTACTCCTGCTCGAGCTCCTTGTCGGGAATCGAGAGCCACTCGGTCAGCGACGCTCGCAGCTTTTCGACGACCAGCGAACGGCGCACCGCTTCTTCGAACTCGGACGGCGTCATCGGCGGACGCTGCATCGACAAGAGCTGGCGATACCGGTCCTCGCCGATGAACAGGCCGTTCTCCTGGAACGATGGGATCGCCATGATGCGCTGCCGCACCTCGTCGTTGCTGACCCGCACGTCCAGGCGGTCCGCTTCGGCGAGCGCCGCGCGCTCGTCGACCATCTGCTGAAGGATCTGCTGTTCGACGCCGAGCTGCCGCAGCAGCTGATCGCTCATGTTGGCGCCATACGCCGAGCGATACGCCTGGATCTGCGCCTGATAGGTGCGCTGGAATTCGTCGCTGCGGATTTCGCGTCCTTCGACGACCGCCACGGCGCCGGTCGCGGCGATGTTGCCGGACTGGTCGGTCAGGAAGTTCGGGATGAAAAAGATGACCATCGCCACGCACACGATGGCAAGGCTCCACTTGAGCCAATTCCGGTGCTGGCGCATCCGATCGAGCATCGTCATTTCCGGTACCTCGGGAAACTGGGATCGTATGCCATGAACTTACGGCGTGGCAAGCAGTTACGGCCGCCGTATGGTATATTTTCAGTGTATTGAAGAACTTACGGAAAGGGGTCTAACCCCCCTTCAGATGTCACCACCTCGACCGACCAGCCTCTCCAGCGCCAGACGCCGCACGCCGGGACCCGGGCGGGCGCCCGTCGCTTTTTACCGCGCCACCCGGCCGGACCTGGCTGCCCGGCTTCGCGCCTTTCAGCGCGCCCTGCGGAGCCGGGTCGAGCGCCGGGACGCGCTGCTCGACGTCATGCGGGCCGTCAGCGCCTCGCTCGAGCCCGAGAAGGTCGGCCAGTTCATCGTTGAGCGCGCCGCGACGTGGATTCCTGCGCCATCCTGGGCCGTGGTGGCCGCCGAGCCCACCGGCCAACTGTCGGTTCTCGCCCAGCGCGAGCTCAACGCGGAATTCAGCCCCCTGCTCGACCAGATCGCCCAATGGGTGATGCACAACGGCGAGGAGTTCCTGACGGCGAATCTTCGCTCGGACGAACGCATTCGGGCAGAGGCGGTTGCCACCGTAGTGGGCTTGCCCCTCAGCTGCCGGGGACGCCGCATCGGCGCCGTCATCGCGCTCGATCCCGAGCCGTCGTCGCGCCAGCCGCGGCTGGCGCCGACAGTGCTGCGGGCCATCCGGACGCTCCTCGAGCCGGCGGCTGTCGCGCTCGACGATGCCATGCAGCTGAAGCGCGCCGAGGCGCTCTCGGTCACCGATGACCTGACGCGCCTCTACAATTCGCGGTACTTGAACCAGGTGCTGCGGCGTGAAACGAAGCGCGCCTCGCGAAGTGGCCGTCCGCTCTCGCTCCTGTTCATCGACCTGGACGGGTTCAAGTCCATCAACGATACTCACGGCCACCTGTTCGGCAGCCGGGCGCTCGTCGAGGCCGCGACGGTGATTCGCGGCAGCGCGCGCGAGACCGACGTCGTGGCGCGGTTCGGCGGCGACGAGTTCGCCCTGATCCTGCCCGACACCGGCGCCGAGGGGGCCTACGCCGTCGGCGAGCGCATCCGCGAGCGCATCGCCGACCACATCTTCCTGACCGGCGAGGGGCTCACCATCCGGTTGACCGCCTCGGTCGGCGTTGCCACCCTCCCCGACGTGGCGGCTTCCGCGGATGAGCTGGTCCACGCGGCCGATGCTGCGATGTACCAGGTCAAGGCCCGCGGCAAGAACGGTATTCAGGCCGCCGTCGAACCTGCCGATAAATGATCGGGCGCCCCGTCGCCGCCGCCCGCTAAGGAGCTTTCTTGAGTCTTCGTTCGATGTTGTCGCTCTTCTCCAGTGACCTGGCCATCGATCTGGGCACCGCCAATACCTGCGTCTACGCGCGGGGCAAGGGCATCGTCGTCAACGAGCCCTCGATCGTGGCCATCAACAAGGTGAACGGACGCGTTGAAGCCGTGGGCAAGGACGCGAAAGACATGCTCGGCCGCACGCCCGGGAACATTGTCGCCATCAAGCCGATGAAGGACGGCGTCATCGCCGACTTCGAGGTCACCGAGAAAATGCTGACCTACTTCATCAAGAAGGCCCACAACCGCAACGTCTGGGTCCGCCCGCGGATTGTCATCGGCGTCCCGTCCGAGATCACGCAGGTCGAGAAGCGCGCCGTGAAGGACAGCGCGTACCGCGCCAAGGCCAGCGAGGTCCATCTGGTCGAGGAGGCGATGGCGGCGGCAATCGGCGCCGGGATGCCGATCACCGAGCCGTCGGGCAACATGATTGTCGACATCGGTGGCGGCACGACCGACATCGCCGTCATCTCGCTGGCCGGCATCGTCTACAGCAAGGCGGTGCGCGTGGCGGGCAACGAAATGGACGAGGCGATCATCCAGTACATCAAGAAGACCTACAACCTGCTGATCGGCGAGCGGACCGCCGAAGCGATCAAGATGGAGATCGGATCGGCCTTCCCGCTCGACGAGAAGATGACGATGGAGATCAAGGGGCGGCACCTGATCGAAGGCGTCCCCAAGACGATCACCATCAGCGACGAGGAGATCCGCGAGGCGCTCGCCGAAACCGTCAACGTGATCGTCGACGCCGTCAGGGTGGCGCTCGAGCGGACGCCGCCGGAGTTGTCGGCCGACATCGTCGACCGCGGCATCGTGCTCACCGGCGGCGGCTCGCTCCTGAAGAACCTCGACAAGCGGCTGCGCGAGGAGACCGGCCTGCCGCTCGCGATGGCCGAGGATCCGCTGTCCTCGGTCGTGCTCGGCGCCGGGAAGATGCTGTCGGATTTCAATCTGCTGCGGAAGATATCGATTGATTAAGGCAGGCCTGAAGGCCAGCACTACGACAGGTGTAGTGCGGACCTTCAGGTCCGCTTGACATATGGCCCTCCTGGACATCCGCCAGCGCACCGGCTACCTCTTCATCGCGGTGATGCTTGGCCACGTGATTCTGATCTCGGCGCAAGTGAATACCAACAGGGGCGTGCCGTTGCTCCAGGTCGTCACGTTCGGCCTGTTCGCCGAGGTGCAGCGCATGAGCTCGGCGGTCGTGTCCTCGGTGCGTGGCGGGTGGACCAACTACGTCAGCCTGCGGGACGTCCAGGCGGAGAACGAAGCGCTCAAGGCAGCAGCTCGACGCCGCGCAGCTGCAGCTGCAGGAACAGCGCGCCCTGGCCGAACGCAGCCGGGGGCTGCTCGCAACGCTTGGCCTGCGCGACCGTTCGCACCTGCAGACGATCGCCGCCGAAGTGATCGGCGCGGGCGCGTCGACTGATTTCAAGACCGTTACGATCGACAAGGGAACAGCCGAGGGCGTGCGCCCCGACATGGCGGTGATGGCGCCAGGCGGCGTGGTCGGCCGCGTGCTCGTGCCGAGCGCGCGGGCCGCCAAGGTGCAGCTCCTGATCGATCGGAGCGCCGCGGCGGGCGTGCTCATCGAGCGATCGCGGTCGCAGGGCGTGGTCGTTGGCGCGGGTGGCGAGTTGCTGCGGATGGAGTACGTGTCGGAGGTCGCCGACGTCGCTGTTGGCGACACCGTCGTCACGTCGGGCATCGACGGCATCTACCCCAAGGGATTCGTGGTCGGCAAGGTCGAGGCGGTCGAGAAGAGCGGCAACTCCTACAAGCAGATCCTGGTGCGGCCGGCCGTCGACTTCTCGAGCGTCGAAGAGGTGCTGGTCGTGCTGACGCCGACGCCGGCTCGCGCCGCGGAGGAGAGCAGCCAGTGAAGGCGGCCGGGGTGGTCATCGCGACGGCCGTCGCCGTCGCGCTGCAGACCACGCTGGCTCAGTTCGTCGTGAGAGGTGCGGTGGCCGTCGATTTCGTCGTTGTCGCGGTGATATACATCTCGCTGACCTCGGGGCCAGCGACCGGGCTGATGGCCGGGACCTTTGCCGGCCTCGTCCAGGACACGCTGGCCAGCGGCAAGGTCGTCGGGATTGGCGGGCTGGCGATGTCGATCGTCGGCTTCCTGTCCGGCGTGGTCGGCACGCAGTTCATCGTCACGCAGCCGCTGCCCCGTTTTGTCGTGTTCTTCGGGGCCACCGTCCTGTATAAGACGGTGTATATCGGCCTGAACCAGCTGTTGGGCCAGGGCGAATTCGGCATGCCGATCGCGGCCGTGGCTGGCCAGGCGCTCGGCAACGCCATCGTTGGCGTCGTGGCGTTCCAGGTGGTCGAGCTTCTACCTGGAGCGATGGAGCGGCGGAGGGCGATGCGCGGGCGGCTGAGGCGGTAAAAGCACCGAAATTTACAATGAACAATTGTAAATTTTAAATTGTGAATTGGAAATTACATGGCTTCATCCCCTGAAGACCGGCGGCGGGTTGGCATCCGGCTGACGGTCCTGCAAACCGGCATCACGGTGCTGTTCTCGATCCTCGCGGTGAGCTTCTGGGTGCTGCAGGTGGTGCAGCACGAGAAGTTCCTCGAGATGGCGGAGAACAACCATCAACGGACGCTGGCGCTGCGCGCACCGCGCGGCATGGTCTTCGACCGCAACGGCGAGCTCCTGGTCCGCAACCGGTCCTCGTACAGCATCTCGATCGTCCGCGAGCACACGAAAGACCTGAACCGTACCGTGCGGCTGGTGGCGGCGGTGCTTGGCATCGAGGAGGCGCGCGTTCGAGAGATCGTCGATCGCCACCGGCGCGAGCCTGTCTTCCGCCCCGTCACGATCATCGAAGATGCATCCGCCGCGCAGGTGGCGGCCGTGCTGGCGCGCCGCTACGAGCTGCCCGACGTCCTCGTCGAACCGGTGCCGACCCGCGAATACCCCGCCACGCCGATCATGGCGTCGCACGTGTTCGGATACGTCGGCGAAGTGACGGAGGCGCAGGTGGCTGCCTCCGAAGAACTGAAGAGTGGAGACATCGTCGGTCAGTCGGGGATCGAACGGATTTACAACGCGCTGCTGATGGGAGAGGACGGCGCGAAACGCGTCGTCGTGAACAGCGTCGGTCGCGAAATCCGGGAAACCGAGAAGATCGAGGCGACCGAAGGGAAACGGGTGCAGTTGACGATCGACGCCGACGTCCAGCGGTCGATCGAGAACGGGTTCCGTGCGTTCGGCATCAACGGCGCTGCGGTGCTGCTCGACCCGGCGAACGGGGACGTGCTCGCCTACACGAGTCTGCCGGCCTACGATCCGAACGCGTTCGCCGCCGGCGGCGACCGGCGCAACGCGGTGTGGTCTTCGGTCAATGTCGGATCCGCTCAAGCCGCTGACGGACCGGGCGCTCCAGGGACGCTACCCACCGGGCTCCACCTTCAAGATGGCGGTCGCCGCCGCTGCGCTCGAAGAAGGCGTCATCACGCCCGACTTCCAGGTGACCTGCCGCGGCGCCGGCGTGTTCAACGGCAACGTGCACAAGTGCTGGAAGGCGGGCGGGCACGGCACGGTCGATCTGCGGCGGGCGATCGAAGGGTCGTGCAACGTCTACTTCTACACGGTCGGCAACATGGTCGGCGTCGACAAGATCCACAAGTGGGCGACGGCGTTCGGACTGGGGGTCAAGAGCGGAATCGATCTGCCGAACGAGATCGCCGGCATCGTGCCTTCTACGGAATGGAAGCTGCGGACGACCGGCGAGAAGTGGTATGCGGGTGAAACGACGTCGGTGGCAATCGGGCAGGGACAGGTGACGGTGACGCCGATGTCGATGGCGGTCTACATGGCGGCGCTCGCCAACGGCGGCACGCGCGTGACGCCGCACCTGCTGAAGGCGGTCGACGAAGGCAGCGGCTGGAAGCCGGTGCCGGCGCCGGCGCCGCAGTCGCAGGTCACGATGAGGCCGGCCAACCTGCAAGCGATCCGGGACGGGCTGTGGATGGTGGTGAACCACGCCGGCACTGGCGGCAAGGCGCGGATCGAGGGGCGCGACGTCTCCGGCAAGACCGGGACCGCGCAGGTGATTTCGCTCGAAGGCGGCCGTCGTGCCGCCGGCAAGACCGGCCGCGACCTGCGCGACCACGGCTGGTTCGTGTTCTTCGCGCCGCGCGACAACCCGCAGATTGCCGGCGTGATCTTCGGCGAGCACGCCGAGCACGGGGCGACCATCGCGCCGATCGCCAAGCACGCGATCGAGACATTCTTCGCCAAGAAGGAAGGCAAGCCGCTGCCGGAGCCGATGAAGCCGCAGGCGCCGCCGCCGCCGCCCAATCCGCCGGAAGAGCCGCGGCTGGACGCGACGACGGTCGCGAACAATTGAGCCATGTTTGAACGCCGCCTGTACTTCCACGTCGACTGGGCGCTGCTGGCCGCGATCCTCGCGCTGTGCGCGATGGGCGTGGCGATGATCTACAGCAGCACCGGCGATCCGACGCGCGGCAACTCGAACCTCTTCATCACGCAGATCTACGGCATCGTGCTCGGCCTCGGCGCGATGAGCATCATGCTGACGCTCGACTACCGGGCGTTCACCGACAAGTCGCACCTGATTTATTTCGCGCTGGTGGGCGTGTTGCTCTACGTCCTGTTCTTCGGCGACACCCAGATGGGCGCGCAGCGCTGGATCAGCTTCGGTTCGTTCAACCTTCAGCCATCGGAGTTCGCGAAGATCGGCCTCGCGCTCGTCCTCGCGAAATTCTTCGGTGAGAACCGCGGCGCGCCGGGGTGGACGGACCTGGCGATTACCGGGGTGCTGACCTCGATTCCCCTGTTCCTCATCGCGAAGGAACCGGATCTCGGCACCGCCGTCACGCTGGTGCCGGTGTTCCTCGCCGTGGCATTTCTCGCCGGGATGCAGCTGCGCGTCTTCGGCATCATTTTCGTGTGCCTCGTCCTCGCGGCCCCCGTCGCGTGGACCTTTGCGCTCAAGGACTATCAGAAAAGCCGGATTTCGACCTTCCTTGATCCGTCACAGGATGCGAAAGGCGCCGGGTACCAGCAGATCCAGGCGCGCATCACCGTTGGATCGGGAGGGCTCACGGGCAAGGGCTTCATGCAGGGAACCCAGGGCCAGTTGCGGTTCCTCCCCGTTGCCCACAACGATTTCATCTTCTCGGTGCTGGCCGAGGAGAAGGGGTTCGCCGGCGTCCTGGTGGCGCTCGGCTTGTACCTGTTCGTGATTCTGCGCGCGCTCGAGGCGGCCCGCCTGGCCAAGGACCGCCTCGGCTCCTATCTCGTGATCGGCGTGCTGGCCAGCTTCACCTTCCAGGTGGTCTACAACATCACCATGTCGGCCGGACTGGCGCCCGTCAAAGGGCTCACGCTCCCGCTCATGAGCTACGGAGGCTCGTCGATGATCGCCACGCTCGCCGGGTTCGGGCTGGTGCTCAACGTCCGCATGCGCAGATTCACGAACTAAGCAGCAGGGCTAGCGGGCGCAGGCTAGGGCAGGCAGGGATTCGACATTCTGCCGACCTGCCGTCCTGCCCGCCCTGCCCGGCCTGCCTAGGAGTTCGTGATGACCAAGGAGATGATCATCTCCACCAATGGCCACGAGACGATGGTGGCCATTCTCGAAGACGACCTGGTCGCGGAGATCTTCGTCGAGCGGGAACGGCAGCGCGGGGTCGTCGGCAACGTCTACAAGGGCCGGGTCTCGAAGGTCCTGCCCGGCATGCAATCCTCATTCATCGATCTCGGCCTCGAGCGCGACGGCTTTCTCTACGTCGCCGAAGTGATCGACACGCTCGAGGAGTTCGAGAAGCTCGAGGCCGGCGACGACGACGACGTCGGAGCGGCCGCCGCGGCGGCCGCGGCCGAGAGGCACGCGAGCCGAAGGACGAGCCGCAGCCGAAGATCGAGGACCTGCTGAAGGAAGGACAGGAAATCCTCGTCCAGGTCGTCAAGGAGCCGCTCGGCACCAAGGGTGCCCGGCTGACCTCGCACGTGACGATGCCCGGCCGCTTCCTGGTGTTCATGCCGACGGTGGATCACGTCGGCGTGTCGCGGAAGATCGAGTCGCGCGAGGAGCGCGCGCGGCTGCGCGGCATCGTGCGCGAGTTCCGCGAGGCGCATGGCTTCACCGGCGGCGTCATCATCAGGACCGCCGCGTCGGGCCGATCGAAGGAGGACATCGTCGCCGACCTCGAGGCGTTCCACGCCATCTGGACCGACATCCGCCAGAAGATGGAATCGTCGCGGGCGCCGGCGGTCGTCTACCGCGAAGCCAGCCTGGTCGGCAAGCTGCTGCGCGACCTGCTGACCGACGAATACCAGGCGATCCGCATCGACAGCCAGCGCGGAGTACCAGCGGGTGCTGGAGCTCATCCAGCGCATCCTGCCGACGCTCGTCCCGCGCGTGAAGCTGTACTCGAAGCCGTTCCCGATCTTCGAGGAGTACGGCGTCCAGGCCGAGATCGACAAGGCGCTGAAGAGCAAGGTCTGGCTGAAGTCGGGCGGATCGATCGTCATCAACCAGACCGAGGCGCTGGTCGCGATCGACGTCAACACCGGGCGCTACGTCGGCAAGAAGTCGGCCGGGCGGCTCGAAGACACCATCGTCAAGACGAACCTCGAGGCGGTGAAGGAAATCGTCCGGCAGATCCGGCTGCGCGATCTGGGCGGCATCATCGTGCTCGACTTCATCGACATGGAGGAGAAGAAGAACCGCCAGAAGGTCCTCCAGGCGGTGGAGCTGGAGCTGAAGAAGGATCGCTCGCCGTCAAAGGCGCTCGCCGTGTCGGACTTCGGCCTGGTGATCATCACCCGCAAGCGCGTGAAACAGAGCCTGGAGCGCGTGCTGACCGAGCCGTGCCCCTACTGCTCGGGCAGCGGCGTGATCAAGTCGAGCGCGACGATCTGCTACGAGATCCTGAGCGAGGTCAAGAAGATCGGGCCGGACCTGAACGGTCACCGGCTGCTGCTGCGGGTGAACCCCGACATCGCGCGCGCGCTCAAGGAAGAGGAGAGCGCCGTGATGCGCGACCTGAAGCAGTCGATCGGCAAGGACGTCACCATCAGGTCCGACGTGCAGCTGCACCACGAGCAGTTCGACGTCATGGCGGTTTGACCGTCTAGTCGGTGCGAAGCGCCTCGAGCGGCGCAATGCGCGTGGCGCGGCGCGCCGGAAGATACGTCGCGATGAGAGTGGCTCCGGCCAGCGCGGCGGCGGCGACGGCAATCGTCACCGGATCAAAGGGGCTCACCTGGTAGAGAAGGCCGCTGACCAGCCGGCCGAGGCCGAGCGCCAGCAGCAGGCCGACGGCGAGACCGACAAGGGTCGTCCGAAATCCGTCCCGCAGCACCAGCGCCGTGACATTGGCGGCGGTCGCGCCGAGTGCGATCCGGATGCCGATCTCGCGTGTCCGCCGTGCGACGTCGTAGGCTTTCAGCCCGTAGACGCCGATCGCGGCGAGCAGCAACGCCAGCGCGCCGAAGGTGGTGAACATGACGGCCGCCGCCCGAGCAGCCCAGTGCGTGAGGCTCACATCGCGCTGCGTCGTCATGGTCCGCGCCGACACCACCGGCAGGCGGCTGTCCATCTGCCGGAGCTCGCGCTGGATCGTGCCGAGCAGGGCCGCTTCGTCCTGACCGCGCGCGACCGCGACATGCAGCCACATCGCCGCCCGGAAGTGCGAGCCGTAGGTCGTGTACAGGTGTGGTGGCGGGTCGAGGTCGTAGATGTCATGCTTCACCGACGGCACGACGCCGGCCACCAGGTAGGTCTCGGCGTTCCGGCCCGTGCCGCGGTGCAGCGCCACCGGCCGGCCAATCGGATCGTCGTTGCCGAACAAGCGGCGTGCGAGGCGATCGTTGATGAGCGCGGGGGCCATCCCGGTGGAACGCTCGTCTTCGCCGGCTGAAAATCCACGCCCGCGCAGGATCGGCAGTCCGAGCGTCTCGAAGTAATCCGAGGTGATGATGGTGAAGTTGACCTCGGATTCTTCGGGCGCCGTTCGGCAGGCTGGCGCGTCCGCTTTCGTTGAATTCGCCGTACGGCACCATCGAGGCGAGGCTGGCCCGCTCGACGCCGGGCAGCGATCGGACGCGCTGCAGCACGCCACGATAGCTGTCGCGCGTTCTCGTCTCCGAATACCCGGCCAGGCTTGGATCGAGGCCGATTACCAGCTGGTGCTCGAGGGCGAACCCGGGCGTCGCCCCTGCCGCTTTGATCGCGCCGCGCATGAACAGGCCGCCCACGGCGACCAGTGCGAGCGACACCGCCAGCTGTGCGGCCACGAGGACCGAACCGCCGCGGAACCGGCGCCCGATCTGTCCAGGCTCGCCCTTCAAGTCGGCGGTCACGGTCGGCCGCGACAATCTCCAGGCTGGTCCGAGCGCGAACACGACCGTGCTGAACACCGCGAGCGCGACCGCGGCGACAAGCATCCGAGGCGAGGGTTCCACCACGAGCTCGATGCCCAGCGGCAGCACCGTGGACAGCCAGGCTCCGAGCGCACGCGTCGACCACCACGACAGCAGGACGCCGAGCGCTGCACCGAGCAGTGACAGCGTGAAGCCCTCGATGATGAGCTGTTGAATGATGCGTGTCCGGCCGCTGCCCAGTGCCTGGCGGATCGCGATCTCGCGCCGCCGCGCCGCGCCCCGCGCGAGCAGCAGGTTGGCGAGGTTGAGGCAGGCAACGACGAGCACCAGCGCCGCCATCAGTGTCAGAAGGGCGGCGGCGAGGTCGAGCGTCGCCGCCTCACTGGGTTGCGGGCTCGAGCTCACCCCGAGCCGCGGCACGCCGGTCAGGACGAAGGCGCGATTTCGATCGGTGGCAGGGTATGCGGCGCCGATTTGCTCGCCAACGCCGTTGAGCGCGTGCTCGGCGGCTTCCCGCGTCAAGCCAGATCGGAGCGCACCGGCGAGGTTGAGCGCGTGGTTGGCGCGATCGTCGAGGCCGGTCGCCGACTGGCGGAACATCTCGTTCATGAGGATGTCGTAGCTGCCGAGCGGGAACCACCACTGCGGCGCCACCATCGTCATCGTGCCCGCGAAGCCTCTCGGCGCGACGCCGACGACGGTGAAGTCGGCGCCGTTGACACGAACCGAGCTCCCCACGAACGAGGGGTCGTAGCCGCGCTGTCGCCACGCGCCGTACGAGGCGATCGCGACCGGCGCGTTGGTGCCTGGACGCTCCTCGGCGGCGGTGAACTCCCGTCCCGCTGCGAGGTGCACGCCCAAGGTCGAAAAGTAGTCAGCCGATACGACTTCGACGAACGCTCGCTTCATCGCCTCGCCGTCGCCGATGCCGACGAGGCTGAAGGTGTGCGCCAGCAGGCTATCGAAGATGTCGCGCCGCTCGCGAAGGTCTCGATACAACGGGTACGAGAAGTCCCGGAAGGAATCGGGCCGATCACGATCGCGGCTGAAGACGCTCTCGAGCGAATCGATGCGGCCTGGCCGCGGCTGCAGCGCGAGCGTGTTCACGACCGAGAACACGGCTGTGTTCGCGCCAATCCCGAGGCCCAGGATCAGGACGGCAACGGCCGAGAACCCCGGTGCGCCCGCGAGCAGCCGGAGGCTATGCCGAAAATCGCTGAACACGTGCGGCATGCCCGGTGGGACGGAACGGTGGAGGGGTTGGTTCCGGGCGGGAAGGGCAGGAGGGGCGGGAAGGGCAGGAAGGGCAGGAAGGCGAGACACGGAGCTCCGTGTCCTTCGCCTTCCCGCCTTTCCAGCCCTACCTGCCCTCCCTGCCTTTTCGTACTCAGCCCTTCGCGGGCGGCAGGTGAACGATGTAGTTCATGCCCGACCTGTTGATCCACACGCGAACGTAGTCGTTGCCTTTCAGCATGTCCACGCGCGAGCCGCCAACTGCCGGACGAGGGCCTTTGGCGACCTCGCCGATCTCGGCCTGGGGAACGACTGTGGCGATTTCGCGTCCCACGACCTTCCCGCCGCTGACGAACTCGACGTACCGCTCGGACTCTGGCGTCTGGCCGACTCCCGGCTTGGGAGAATCAGCGGTCAGGCGGACTTGATAAGTTCCAGCCCCGAGACGCTGACCGTCGGCCATGACCGCGGTTTTCAACGTCACCGACCCGAGCGCCGCAGCAGCGGCCCCAGGCTTTTGCGTCTGCGCGGCCAGCGATACAGACAGGGCAAGCGCGCCGACAAGAGTTCCAATCACAACGTGCTTCATCTCGCCTCCTCGGACCGGATGAGCTGATGCACCTTAATTATAGAGCAAGGCAGGTGCCACCCCAGCTGTGACCAGATACCGTGAAAGTCCAACGGTGGGAACGAATGAGCATCGGGGCTGACAGGGATCCGTCTTGTTCCGCTACTGAAGCGTTGTCTGGCCTGCAATCCTGCAATCGCGGCCTTCACTGTCGGCGGATGACGACGTCGCCGCTGAACGTTGACACGGTCAACGTGGCTGCACCATCGCCGACGACCACCCGGATCGATCGCCCGGGCCCCCGGCGGGAACGGGCGTCGTTGATGGTGACCGGCAGATCCGACCGGACGTCGCCGCTGAACGTGCTGGCGTTGAGCTCGAACCCCGGGGTGCTGGCGAGCGCCAGGCGGACGTTGCCCGAATGCGTGTTGAACTCGTAGCGGGCGTTGCGAACGGCGGCGCCGGCAAAGATCACGTCGCCGGAGACGGACTTCACTTCGAGCCGCTCCGCCTCGACGTTGTTGACCTCGGCGTTGCCGCTGATCGCGGAGAGCGACAGCGCGCGCGTCTTCAAGTCGCGGGCGCGCACCGTTCCGCTGACCGTCGATCCAGTGATGCGCGCCTCGGGCGCCGATCCGGTCAGCTCGACGTCGCCGGAGATCGACTTGGCGAACTCCACGTTGGTCGATCCCGACACGGCCACCGTCCCGCTGACGCTTTGCACCCGGAGCGGTCCCTGCAGGTTCGTCACACGCACGTTGCCCGAGATCGACCCCAGATCGACGGTGGCCTCGCGGGGCACGGTGACGGTGTAGTCGACGCTCGAGCGATCGCGTCGCGCGGTGTGCCGGGTTCGGATGTCGACGCGTCCGGGCCGATCGTCGATTTCGATCACCACGCCCGCCAGCTCGCTTCGGTCGCCGCGGGTCCGCTTCACCGCCTCCAGGGTGACCTCGTCGCCGGATCCCGCCGTCACGGCGATGTCGCCCGAGATGTTCGACAGCGTGAACCGGCCGGTCGCGCCGATCTTGAACTTGCGCGAGACTCGCTCGGTCTGTTCGTCGCCGCGGCGGTCTTGCGCGACGGCCGGCAGCGCGATGAGCAGCGCAACCGCCGCGATCCACAGTGTCTGCACGCGCATCGTCATGACCCCGATACAATCCGCGCGGCAGCGGCATTGTTGCCGGCGCGCAGCTCGTTGATGAGCGCCACCGTGTCCTGCAGCAGCGCAAGCTTCGTCTTGAAGTTCTCGATCAGGCTGTGCTGCGCCTGCTGGCTGGCGGGCTCGTCGCGGACGGCGGCGCGGCTCTCGTCGATCGCCTGATTGATGACCGCGAGATTCTTCTGGAGCGTGGCCGCCGTGTCGGCGTCGAACGCCGTGTTCTCGGAGCTGGCGATCCGCTCGAGGCCGCTGATCGCCTTCTGGTAGTGCGCCTCGGCGGCCTTCAATTCCGCTTCGATGGCTTCGGCCGCTGCCGCGTCGGCGGCGCTGCCGGCATCCGGCGGCATGGGCGGCGCGAATCGCACGCCGATGAAGACGGCGATCACGAGCACGGCAGCCGCGGCCAGCCAGGTCCACGATGCGGACACGGCGAACCCGCTACCGCGGCCCGGGTTCGTCGCCCTGGCCCGATCGCCGCGGATCTCTTTTTCGATCCGGCCCCACAGGCGGGCTGGCGGCATGATCGGATCGAGCGCCGCCGCCGCCCGGGTGATCTCGCGGAGATCGTCGACCAGCTGCCGGCAGGACTCGCACGTTTCGAGATGCCGGGCCACCTGCGCATGCTCGTCGCGGCCGAGCGTGCGGTCGACGTATTCGCTCAGCGTCAGTTCATTCGGATGCATGTCGTCCCAACATCGCGCGCAGCTTCATGCGTGCCTTGAACACCTGCGATTTCGAGGTTCCCTCCGCGATGCCCAGCATGCGGCCGACCTCCCTGTGATCGAACCCTTCGACGTCATGCAGGACGAACGCCTCGCGGCAGCCCTCCGGTAGCCGCTCGATGGCGCGGTCCAGATCGATCCGGGCGATCGGCATGTCGCGCCTGGCGACCGGCTCCTGCGCCGTCTCGCTGTCCAGCGTCTCGGTGATCTTGTCCATCCTGGCCCGGCGCCCACGGACGTAATCGAGGCAGTGGTTGAGCGCCAGGCGGTAGAGCCACGTGCCGATCGAGGCATCACCTTTGAAGCTGTCGAGTTTCCGGTAGGCCTGCAGAAAGATCTCCTGCAGCAGGTCCTCGCCCTCTTCCGCCGACCCGCCCATCCGCCGCGTGAGCGCGAACAGGCGCGGCGCCTGCTCTCTGTAGAGTGCCGCGAATGCGTCCACGTCGCCGGCCCGACATCGCTCGACCAGGTCAACATCCGCCGTTTTCACCGTCGCTTCCTTAGACGGGACCGGCCCTTGCTTGCGTTGCCCTGGGTGCGGGTCCTTGGCGGTTTTCACACGGTTGCCGTGGAAGACCACGCCTTCGCTCATGAGGAGCTGGCGTTTGAGCACTTCGCTGCCCCCGTAGCCGCCGAGCCGGCCGCCGGCCGCGATGACCCGGTGGCAGGGCACATCCGGGCGGCCGCACGTCCGCATGATGTTTCCGACGGCCCGCGCCGCCCCGGGACGCCCGGCCCGGGCCGCGACGTCCCCGTAGGTCGCGACGCGGCCGTACGGAATGCGGCGGACGACCGCCAGCACGCGCGATGTGAAATCAGGGTTTCGACGAGAGGACGGCATTGAGGGGGCGGCCCTCCGCGCGCGACAGGGTGACGCCGGCGAGGGAAGCGAGTGTCGGCGCGATATCCGCCGGCGTCACGGCGTCGCGGTATTCGCCAGGCCGGATGCCAGGGCCCATGAGGATGACCGGCACGCGTTGATCGTAGGTGTTCGCCGTTCCGTGCGTCGTGCCTGATGCCACCGACACCCACCCAGGCTTGACGGCGAACAGCAGGTCGCCGCTCACGCGCGGCACATAGCTCAGCGAAGCGGCGCGCAGCAGCGGGTCAGCGGAATCGGCGCCCCGCAGCAACTCCTCCATTCGGAAGACGCGCGCGATCCCGGGCTGACTTTCCAGCGCGGCGATCACTGCGTTCAGCGCCGCCGGCGTTTTCGTCAACCGCTCGAACGCCTTCGTCGGTGAAGTAGACGTCGCTGCCGTTGACCCGCGCAATAGACGACCCGCTGCCCGGCGCCACGGCCTGGGCCGCTCGCTCGATCTGCTCGGCCAGCCGCGCCGTGCTCACGCGTCCGGCCTCCTGGCGGCTCATCGCGGCCTTCTCGGGCAGCAGCGACACACCGTGATCCGCCGTGAGCGCCACGACGTACCGGTCGCGGCCGACGAGGGCGTCGAGGCGATCGAGCAGGGTCCCGATCGTCAGATCGAGGTGTGCGTAGATGTCCTGGACCTCCTGGCTTCCCGGTCCGAACGCATGTCCGACCAGATCCGGTGTCGAGAAGCTGACGCCGAGAAAGTCGGTCGCGTCGTCGCTGCCGAGCTGAAGCGACTCGGCGAGTGACGCGGCGAACCGGCCGACGTAGGCGTCGGCGAACGGGCTGCGGGCCCACTGCGCGCGGAAGTCGCGATCCGGCGTCTTGTCGTTGTCGCCGTTCAGGACGTGTGGAAAGGTCGCCGTCCAGCCGCGCGGCGGTGTCTCGCCCTCGCCCTCGTCGACCGTCGTGTAGCGTTCCGCCGGCAACCGAAGGTTCCAGGTCCGGCCGAAATCTGCGTCAACGGGATTGGCCGCGAGGAACGACTCGACAGCGGCAACCGCCGCGGGGTAAAAGCACTCGATGTCTCCCACTGTTCGTAGCTCTCGTCGATCCACGTCACCGCGTCGCCGCCATGGCCGGCGAGCATGATCGCGCTGCGCGCCTTCAGCGCGACGGTCGCGACGCGCGCCCCGGGGCGCTCGGATCGCAGCTGGTCGGCGAAGGTTGGCAACAAGAGCCGGGAGGCGCTTCCACCGGAATCGGTGCCCGCCGGGTATTGAAGCGTGGTCACCGTCATCGTCGTCCGTGCAAGCCACGATGCGGCGGGCGGTGCGATCCCACCACTGGTTCTGCATGATTCCGTGCAGATGCGGAAAGGCTCCGGTCGCAACGGTGGCGTGGCCGGCGCACGTATACGTCCCGAGGTACGGATACGCCGCGTTCGAGAACCACGCCCCGTCGGTGACCAGCCGTTTCAGGCCGGCGGTCCAGTCGGGGCGAAACCGGTCGACGTAGTCGGCGCGCATCTGGTCGACGACGAGCACGACAACCAGGCGGGGCGGACGAGCCGGGCCTTGCGCGGAGGCGAAGAATCCCGTCGATCCGGCTCCGATCGCCGCCGCAATCAGAGCAGCGACAACGGATCGATTTCGACGGTCGACGGATCGAGCGGCGCGGTGATCGCGTTCGCGTATCCCTCTTCGTTCAGCTCCCACAGGTTGACCTCGTATGGAAAGTCGACGCGTGAGCCGGCGCGATCCAGCACGACCTTCACCCGCGGCCGATGCGGATCGGGGGCATACACTTTCGTCACGACCGCCGTTTCCCCGGTGGCCAGCCGCACCAGGTTGCCGGCCGGGTAGATGCCGACGAGCTGGACGAACCGCCGCACGAGGTGCCGGTCAAACTGCGCGCCGTCCTCGTACTTCAACACTTCGAGGATGCGATCGGTCGGTTGGGCCGCCTGGTATTTCCGCTGCGATCGCATCGCGTCGAACACGTCCGCAATGCTGCACAGCATGGTGCACAGGTTCAGCGCCGACCGCTGGACGCCGAAGGGATAGCCGGTGCCGTCGAGCCGGAGGTGATGCTCGAAGGCGACCACCGGCGCCAGCGTCGGGATGTCGGGTGTGGCACGCAGGATTTCGGCGCCATCGACGACGTGCTTGCGCATGACCACGAATTCCTCGTCGGTCAGCCGCCCCGGCTTGTTCAGCACGTCGAGCGGCGTCTTGACCTTGCCGATGTCGTGCATCAGCGCCGCCTGCCCGAACTCGCGCAGGAGCGAACCGTCGACGCCGAGCGCGCGCGCCTGGCCCATCGTCAGAATCGACACGTTCACCATGTGGGTGAACGTGTAGTTGTCGTAGTCCTTCAGCGTCGCCAGCGCGAGCAGGGCGGTCCGGTTCTGCGAGACCGCCTGCGCGAGGCCGTCGATCATCGTCCTGGCGGCCGTCGGGTCCGGTTGTCCCTCCTGCTTGGCGCTTTCCCACAGGGTTTCAGCCACCGAGACGGCCTGGTTGTAGAGGCGTCTGAAGGTCGCCATGTCCGTGGCGTCGGTCTCGACACGGTCTTCGACGCTGACCCGACCCACGCGGACGTGCTTGAGCGCCGGGAACGGCGGCGGGTCCTGGCCCGCCTTCACTTCGATCGTCGTCACGGTGTCGACCAGTGTCGCGATCTCTTCCGGTGTCGCGCCGCGATCGATCGTGATCCGCTCGACCGAGATCTGCTTCAGGCGCCGTGTCAGCCCGCCGAGCGTGTCGGCCTTGGTGACCGGCACGTCGTCGACGATGATCTCGTCGCCGACGATGCCGATGACGATGGAGGGTGCGTGTTCGTGCAGCTGCTGGACGGCGCCGGTCAGCAGCTCGAGGTTGCGCGCGATGATCGGATGGCTCCGCGAGTAGAGCTGTCCGGAGCGCAGTGCCGCGGCGAAGCGCCGCAACAGCTCGTCGGCCAACTGCTGGCGGGGAGCGGTCATGAGGATTGCCGTTGCGCGGCCGGGCGGGCCGCGCGGCCGCTCGCCAGGTGTGCGCGGGCCGCGGTCCGAACGCCGCGGCTGCCGGACGCGGCCGCTTCCTCCAGCGCGGCGAGGGCCTCAGGTGCGGCGATGCGTGCCAGCGCCTGCGCGGCGGCGTCGCGCAGCGCGGCCGTGCGTCTCGGCGCCCACCATTCGCCGCGGTAGAGCGCCGATTTCAGGGCCGGCACCCCCTCGGGATCCCTGAGCGTTCCGAGCGCCTCGATCGCGCGCATGTAGATCGAGCCGAGCGGGCCGCGATGGTCGAGGTGGTTGAGGATGTACGCGAACAGCGGTGTCGCCCGTTCATCGCGGCCGAGCGTCAACGCCTGCACGATCATGTCGCGGGACTGCGGGGTGCCGTTGATGAGCGCCTTTTCGAGGACCTGGTAGGCCGAATCGGTTCCGATCCGCATGATCGCGCGCACCGCCTCGCGCTGCACCTGCTGCTCGTTGTCGTTCAGCAGCTCGGTGAGCTCGGGCAGCGCCTCGCTGCCGCCGAACTCGCGCAGCAGGTAAATCGCCGTGCGCCGCACCGCCGCGTTCGGCGAGTTCTTGAGGCGCTCGGCTTCGCGCCGTCCGCTCGCCCCGAACGCAATCAGGATCGAGGTGAGACGGTCGCGCGGCCGCGCGCGTTCTTCCGCCGCCAGCGCCTCCGCGAGCGGACGGATGACGACGTCGCCGAGCGAGACGCACATCGCCTTGACGCGCTCGAACTGGCCGTCGTCGATCGTCGCGAGATGCGCCACGATGTGCCGCATCATCGGGCCCTTCACCAGCTGTGTCGACGGCCGCGAGGACGGCCTGGCGCCGGTCGGCGGCGGCGTCGGCACTCGTATGGACCAGGAGTGCCGCCGCGAGATCGGCTGCCGCGTCGAAATCGCCGACGAGCAGCAGATCCTCGATCAGGGCGACGACCGGACGCATGAGCGTCGCCCAGCGCTCGGTGTTCGGTTCGATGCGCAGCAGGTCGAGCACGAGCGTCAGGTCGAGCTTGCGGAGCTCCGTCGGACGCCACGGTGCCGAGCCAGGCGGCCAGACGCTCCGGCGGATCGTCCTGCAGCTGCTCGATGTCGATCGCCTTGGTCCGCGTTCCCGACAGCTCGCGGGCATAGTCGTCCGAGACGAATGGCTTGTCCGAGTAGGACGTCATCATCTTCTCGGCGACCGTTTCCCACGCCTGCTCGAACCCTTCCGTCGAGCCGAGCGGCGAGGCCGCGGCATCGTCGTGCGCCATCGCAACCAGGCGCTCGCGGCGGTCGACGTCCCGTACGAGGGCGTGGAAGGCCTGCGCAACTCGCTCGATCGAAGTGCCCTGCGCGAGCGCATTGCGCGCGACGAACTGCGCGATGGTCCCGTCCGTCATGCGGCTCATCACCGCGTTGATCAGCGGGGGCGCCGCTTCGTCTGCGGCGTCCGGCGCGTGGGAGGCGGTGGATTCAGGAGCGGCTTGTCCCCGCGAAAGGAGCGAGACCAGCATGTCGGGTGACAGGCGGCCAGCGGCTCCCGCGAGGTTGCGGAGCACCTGGTCGACGCGCTCGGGTTCACGCTGGGTGACCGCCTTGACGACGTTCTGAAGCAGCCGGAGCACGGCCGTCGTGCGCTGTCCGACGCCGCGGCCTGCCTCGGTGGCCCGCTCGTCGAGCATCGCTATCAACTGCGCCACCTTTTCTGAGTCGGCGGCCGTTTCGAGCAGCGCGCGGAGGGTCTCTTCGTCCAAATCGAACGCGTCACCCTGCAGGCAGTTGGCAATCACCTGATCCCAGGCCGCGGCCTCGCCGCCCTTCCGCTCGCGAAGCACCTCGGCGTAGTCGATTTCGCGGATCTCGACATGCCGGCCCGCCATCGTCGTCCAGAGACGGGAGATGCCTCCCTCGGTCCGGACGGCGTCCGGGGCGCGGCCGAGGAGCAGCAGGAAGGTGCGCCAGGCGTCCAGGTCGCCACCCGGATGAATCGTCAGCTCGCCGATCAAATGGTCGTGCAGGAGCGCCGCAAGCTCGGCGATCGCTGGATCGGGGCGCACTGCCACCTTGCCGTCGACGAGCAGCCCGTCGGCGAGGACCCCAATCCGCAAGGGCTCGGCGAGGCTGCCCGGGGCGGTCAGGCTGACGATCCGGCCGAGGGTGGCGGCAATTGCCGGATGAGCAGCGGGATACAGGACGACGGCGCGTGCCGCCGCCTTGAAGGCGCGCGCGAGCTCGGTCAGCCTGGCTGCATCCTCCGGAGCGAGGGGAGCGGGCGATTCTACGGCCACCGCTGTAATTATCTCACTCGGGGCTCGGGGCTCGGGGCTCGGGGCTCGGGCGGCTCAGGCTCCGGGCTAGGGCTCGGGGCTCGGCTCGAGAACAGCGGGCCTGGAGGTCCGAACTTCGAAACGGTGGACCTGAAGGTCCGCGCTACGACAATCCGACGTACGGGCCCATAGGCCTACGGTAGCCCGAGCCCCGAGTCCCGAGCACCGAGTCCCGTCCGATATACTTCAGCCCAGTGCGCGTCGTTGACGTCATCATCAAGAAGCGCGACGGAGGCACGCTCGATCCTGCGGAAATCCGGTACTTCGTGGAGTCGGTGACGGCCGGCACGCTGCCGGAGTACCAGGCATCGGCGCTGCTGATGGCGATCCTGCTGCGCGGCATGACGCGGGAGGAAACGGCCTCGCTCACCGATGCCATGGTGCACTCGGGCATCCGCGTCGACCTGTCAGACATTCCCGGCTGCAAGGTCGACAAGCACAGTACCGGGGGCGTCGGGGACAAAACCTCGCTCGTCCTCGCGCCGATCGCGGCGGCGTGCGGCCTCGTCGTGCCGATGATGTCCGGCCGCGGCCTGGGCCATACCGGCGGCACCCTCGACAAGCTGGAATCGATTCCCGGATTCCGTGTGCGCCTGTCCCTGTCGGAGATGAAAGCGGCGCTGCGGACGACGGGCTGCGCGATGATCGGGCAGACGGCGGAAATCGCGCCCGCCGACCGCAAGCTCTACTCGCTTCGGGACGTGACGGGCACGGTCGAGAGCATCCCCCTCATCAGCGCCTCGATCATGAGCAAGAAGATCGCCGAGGGGATCGACGCGCTGGTGCTCGATGTCAAGACCGGGCGCGGCGCGTTCATGAAGACCGAAGCCGATTCGCGGCTGCTCGCCGAGTCGCTGGTCGCGATCGGCCAGGCGTCCGGCGTCCGAACCGAGGCGATGATCACGAGGATGGACGCGCCGCTCGGCCGCGCGATCGGGAACGCCGTCGAGGTGATCGAATCGATCGACGTGCTGAAGGGCAAGGGTCCTTCGGACGTCGAGGAGATTTCGCTGGCGCTCGCGGCACGAATGCTGGTGCTCGCCGGTGTCTCGTCGGGCGAAGCCGAGGCGCTTCAGCGGGTCCGCAAGGCAGTAGCCTCCGGCGAGGCGCTCGACCGCTTCAGGCGGATAATCGAAACCCAGGGCGGCGATTCGCGGGTCGTCGACGACTACGGCCGGCTGCCAGTGGCCCCTGAGCGCTCGATGGTGCTTGCGCCGCGGAGCGGCTATGTGGGCGGAATCGATGCCGAACTGGTCGGCCGCGCGTCGGTCGTCCTCGGCGCCGGCCGCGACAGGGTCGAAGACGACGTGGATCCGGCGGTTGGCATCGTCTTGAAGGCGCGCCCCGGCGATCGGGTCGGCGCCGGCGATCCTGTGCTTGAGCTGCAATACCGTACAATCGATCGTCGGGATGCGGCCCGTGTACTTGCCGAACGCGCGATCGTCATCGACGACGCGCCACCGGCGGAGCGGCCCCAGATCCTCGCGCACATTTCATGACCCAATCACGAACCGAACCCTTCAGCCGTGGCGTGCCGCCTGCTGTGACGCCGCTGTACGAGCAGGTCGAAGCGGCCGCCAACGCCATTCGCCGCCTGGGAGCGCTTCCACAGGTTGCCATCGTCCTGGGCTCCGGTCTCGGGGCCTTCGCGGACTCGCTCGCGGACGCGGTGTCCACCCCGTACGGACACATCGCGCACTGGCCGCTGGCGAACGTGATCGGGCATGAGGGCCGGCTGGTGGTGGGCCGCCTGCACGGGCGCAGCGTGGCCGCGCTCGCCGGCCGTTCGCACGCCTACGAGGGGCACGATCTCCAGGCCGTGACGTTCGGCGTGCGCGTGCTCGGCGTGCTGGGGGTGAAGACGCTCATCCTCACCAACGCGGCCGGTGGCGTCAACACGAGCTTCGCGAGCGGGGCGCTGATGGTGATCGACGATCACATCAACCTGATCGGCGACAACCCGCTGGTGGGTCCGAACGACGAGCGGTTTGGCCCGCGCTTTCCCGACATGACCGAGGTGTACTCACGCCGCTTGCGCACGATCGCTGATGAAGCGGGAGCGGCGGGCGGCCTGTCGCTGCGGCATGGCGTGTATGCGGCGCTCAAGGGGCCGAGCTACGAGACACCGGCCGAGATCCGCTTCCTGCGGGCGATCGGCGCCGACGCCGTCGGCATGTCGACGGTGCCCGAGGCGATCGTCGCGCGGCACATGGGGATTGAAGTCCTCGGCATCTCGTGCATCAGCAACATGGCGGCCGGGGTTCTTCCTCAGCCGCTGCACCACGACGAGGTCATGGAGACCACGCAGCGGGTGCGCGTCCAGTTCACGGCCCTGCTGGAAGGGATCGTTGAGCGGCTCTGACGACAGCCGGTGGACGGCGCTGGTCGACGCCGCTCGCCGCGCGCGCGAGCACGCGGTGGCGCCGTTCTCCCATTTCAAGGTGGGGGCCGCGCTCGAGACGGCCGACGGCGCCGTGATCAGCGGCTGCAACGTCGAGAACGCGACCTACGGCCTGACGATCTGCGCCGAGCGCGTCGCGATGTTCAAGGCGTTGTCGGAGGGGCACCGCGCCTTCACCCGCATCGCGATCGTCGCAGACACGGACGCGCCCACCCCGCCGTGCGGCGCGTGCCGCCAGATCCTGTGGGAGTTCGGCGGCGATCTGCAGATCGCGCTCGCCAACCTGCACGTGGAGACCGGCCGGCACGCGCTGAAGGACTTGTTGCCGCTCCCATTCGACGCGCGGCTGTTGTGAGGCGGCGCGCGCAATTTACAATTGAAAATTTACAATTGCAAATGACGGACGTGCAGATTCAGCAATGCTGATCACCTGAAGCGGTTTGCAATTTCTGCCGGCGACCTTTTCAATTAGAGCTTTTTCAGCAGCTTGCCCACGTTTTGGTCCGGCACGAGTCGTGCTCCATCGTTGTATGTGGACGACTCGACTGAAACGTTTGAACCCGGCCACGACATCCGGGTAAGGACATTCGAGTTCGCGTGTCAGGTCGTCGAGTTCTGCAAAGAGCTTTACGCACAGGGCGGAGTGGCGAGACAGATGGCGCCGCAGCTAATCAACTGCTCGACATCGGTTGCGGCAATACTGGAGGAAGCGCGTGGCGCAGAAAGCCGTCGCGACTTCATTTCGAAATGCTCAATTGGCCTCAAAGAGGCGCGTGAGTCGCACGTCAGGCTACGTGTTTGTTACCGCACGTCGCTCGGTCCTCGAGAAGAGGCCGCAGCGCTCGTGGACGAAGCCCGGCAAATTGCGTCGATCCTCGGCGCCATCGTCCGTAACAGTCGCCGCAATGCAGGCATTACGATAGGACCGGGTGCGGTGGCGAGGCCCCGGGGTTCGAAGTCGATCTGACATTGTAAATTTTCAATTTTCACTTGTAACTTTCATTTCATGCTTCCGACGATAGCCCGAGAACCCGACGCAGTCGTAATGATCGACCAGCGCAAGCTGCCGGTCCAAGAGGTCTACGTTCGCTGCCGGACGGCCCAGGAGGTGGCGCGTGCCATCAAGACGATGGTCATCCGCGGGGCGCCGGCGATCGGCGTCGCGGCGGCGCTCGGGATTGCCCTCGGGCTGCGCAACAGCAAGGCGACCGGCACGCAGAAGTTTGCGGCGGAATTCTTCAAGGTCTGCGAGCTGATGGCCGGCACGCGGCCGACGGCGGTGAACCTGTTCTGGGCCATCGAGCGGATGAAGCGCACCTTCGCCGCGGGCGCCGAGGCAGGCGAGTCGGTCGAGCAAATCAAGGATCGGCTCGATCGCGAGGCGCAGGCGATTCACGACGAGGACGTCGCGAGCTGCCGGGCGATCGGCGCCTACGGCGCCGAAGTCGTGCCCGGCGACGCGCGGATTCTCACGCACTGCAATGCCGGCGCGCTGGCCACTGCCGGGTACGGGACCGCGCTGGGCGTTGTCCGCGGCGCGGTCGAGGCCGGCAAACAGGTAGTCGTGTTTGCCGACGAAACCCGGCCGTTCCTCCAGGGGGCACGGCTCACCGCGTGGGAGCTGATGCGCGACAACATCGACACGACGGTCATCACCGACAACATGGCCGGCGCGCTGATGGGGCAGGGCAAGGTGAACTTCGTGGTGGTCGGCGCCGACCGCATCGCCGCCAACGGCGACACCGCGAACAAGATCGGCACCTACACCGTCGCGCTGCTCGCGCGCGAGCACGGCATTCCGTTCTACGTCGCCGCGCCGCTCTCGACCATCGATCTCGGCACCGCCGACGGCGCGCACATTCCGATCGAGGAGCGCGCCGCCAAGGAGGTGACGCACGTCGCCGGGACACAGCTGGCGCCTGACGGCGCCCGGGTCTGGAACCCGGCGTTCGACGTCACCCCGCACCACCTCATTGCCGGCATCATCACCGAGCGCGGCATCATGCGCGCGCCGTACACCGAATCGCTGAAAGAGGCGTTCGCGGCGCGCGTATGAAGATCCTGGGCATCGAAACCTCCTGCGACGAGACGTCGGCGGCCGTGGTCGAGGAAACCGGCGACGCGTCGCGCCCGTGGGCGATCCGCTCGAATGTGATCGCCTCGCAGGCGCCGATCCATCGCGAATGGGGAGGCGTCGTCCCCGAGCTCGCCTCGCGGCAGCACATCCGAGACATCTGCGGCGTCGTCGAACGCGCCATGGGCGACGCGTCGGTGACATGGGGTGATCTCGACGCGATCGCCGTCACGGAAGGTCCCGGGCTCGTCGGTTCGCTGCTCGTCGGCGTATCGTTTGCGAAGTCCGCCGCGGCGGCCGCGAAGCTGCCCCTGGTTCCGGTGCACCATCTCGCCGGGCACATCGAGTCGCTCGTCCTTCACAATGGCGAACTGCCGCTGCCGTCCGTCGTCCTGGTCGTCTCGGGCGGCCACACCAGCCTCTACTTCGTGCCGCGGCCCGGACGAGTACCAACTCGTCAGCCGGACTCGCGACGACGCCGCTGGCGAAGCGTACGACAAGGTCGCGAAGTTGCTGGGCCTCGGCTATCCCGGCGGTCCGATTGTCGACAGGCTGGCCCGCACGGGAAACGACCGCGCGATTGCGCTGCCGACGACGCGGCTGACACATGCCGACCGGAACGCGCCGCACCTGAAGGGCGATCTCGATTTCAGCTTCAGCGGCTTGAAGACGGCCGTGCTGCGGCACGTCAACGTGAAGAGGGAGGCGGGGCAGACGTTGTCGGAGTCGGAGATCGCCGACATCTGCGCGACGTTCCAGCGCGTGGTCGTCACCGCCCTTCTCGACCGGACGTTCGACGCCGCACGCCGGTTCCAGGCGGCCAGCATTGGTGTCGCCGGCGGCGTGTCCGCGAACAGCCGCCTGCGCGAGGAGTTGCGGGCGCACGGCGAGGCGCGCGAGATCCCGACGTTCGTGCCGAGCTTGTCGCTCTCGACCGACAATGCGGCGATGATTGCCGCGGCGGGTCTGCGGCGTTTCCGTGCCGGCGTGGTCGCGCCGGCCGACCTGAACGCTCACGCCTCGCTGCCGCTGTCCTGACGATATGAAGGTCCACACCGATTACCTGTGGTTCAACACGACGAAGCGTCAGGAATTCCTCCGGATCACGGACGACGTCGCCAGGATCGTCGCCGCGAGCGGCGTGCAGGACGGCACGGTCCTCGTCTCGGCGATGCACATCACGGCCGGCGTCTACGTGAACGACTGGGAGGAAGGGCTGATCGAGGACTTCCAGGCCTGGCTCGAGAAGCTGGCGCCCTCCGGCCTCGATTACCGGCACCACCAGACAGGGGAGGATAACGCCGACGCGCACCTCAAGCGCACGATCATGGGACACCAGGTCGTCCTGCCCATCACCGGTGGGAAGCTCGACCTCGGTCCCTGGGAGCAGGTCTTCTACGCGGAGTTCGACGGACGCCGCAAGAAGCGCATCGTCGTCAAAGTCATGGGGCTGTGAGGGCCTTTCCGGATCGGCCGGTCGTCAGCGTCGGCGCGGTCGTCGTCGAGGGCGACCGCGTGCTTCTCGTCAAGCGTGGTCAGCCACCGCTCAAGGGACAATGGAGCCTTCCGGGCGGTGTCGTCGAGGTCGGCGAAACGCTTCGCGAGGCCGTGGCGCGCGAAGTCAAGGAGGAGACCGGCCTCGACGTCGAGGCCGGGCTGGTGGTGGAAGTCCTCGACCGGGTGCAGCGAGCGGACGACGGCCGCGTCGAGTATCACTATGTGATCATCGACTACTGTTGCCGCGTCCGGGGCGGGAGCCTGGCCTGCGCCTCCGATGCCGACGCCGCGGAGTGGGTCGCGGCCACCGAGGTGTCATCGTATGGAGTGACGCCGGCCGTCAAGCGCGTGGTCGAGAAAGCGCTGGAGTTGATCCGATGAACCGCGACGCAGCCTGGGCGCTGCTGACCGAGTACACGCAGAGCGACAGCCTGCGGAAACATGCGCTGGCGGTCGAAGCCGCCGTGCGCGGGTATGCCCGTCACTTCGGCGAGGACGAGGAGGGCTGGGGCATTGTCGCGCTCCTGCACGACTTCGACTACGAGCGATGGCCGAGCGCCGAGGATCATCCGTTTCGAGGTGTCGAGATCCTGCGCGAGAAGGGCTATCCCGAGTGGGTGACGCGCGCCATCCTGTCGCACGCCGACTACAGCGGCGTCCCGCGCGACAGCCTGCTCGAGAAGACGCTGTTTGCCTGCGACGAGATGGCCGGCTTCGTGACCGCCGCCTCGCTGGTGCGCCCGAGCAAGAGCATCCTCGACCTCGAGCCGGCATCGGTCGTCAAGCGGATGAAAGACAAGGCGTTCGCCCGCGCCGTCAAGCGCGAGGACCTGCGTGCGGGCGCTGAGCTCCTCGGTTTGCCGATCGAAACGCACATCGCCCACGTGATTGCCTTCATGCGGGAGCGGGCTGACGCGCTGGGACTCAGAGGATCCTGTTGTCAGCGCGAACGCCGAACGACGAACGGCCGTATATCCACCTGAGATGTCAGAACGCCCCCCGGTTGTCACCCTCGACGGCGTCACGGTCCTCTACGGCGCGCAGCGCGCGCTGCAGGACGTCACGGTGCGCTTCGTGGCGGGGGCAGTCGGGCTGCTCGGTCCGAACGGCGCCGGCAAGAGCACGATGATCAAGGCGCTGCTCGGCTTCGTGAAGCCGTCGGCGGGCAAGATGCGGGTGCTCGGCTACGACGTCGCCGTCTCGCCGTTGCAGATCCGCGCCCGCGTCGGGTACATGCCTGAAAGCGACGCGCACATTCCGGGCATGAACGCCGTCTCGTTCGTCGCCTACTGCGGCGAGCTGGCGGGCCTCCCGCGGGTCGATGCGATGCAGCGGGCACACGAGGTCCTGTTCTATGTCGGCCTCGGCGAGGCGAGGTACCGCAACGTGGAGACCTACTCCACCGGCATGAAGCAGCGCATCAAGCTCGCCCAGGCGCTCGTGCACGATCCCGACCTGCTGTTTCTCGACGAGCCGACCAACGGGATGGATCCGAAGGGCCGCGACGAGATGCTCGAGCTCGTCAGGGACCTGGCCCATCGCAAGAACGTCAACGTCATCGTGTCGTCGCACCTGCTGCCCGACGTCGAGTACACGTGCGACGACGTCGTCGTGATCGACAAGGGCCGGGTGGCCACCGAAGGGCCGATCGCCGGCTTGAAGCAGCCGCGCGGCCGCGTCTACGAGCTGCGCGTGAAGTCGGCGGCCTCCCTTGAGGCGTTTCTCGACACGCTGCGGACCGCCGGCCTGGAGTGCCATGAAACGGAGGAGGACGTCATGCGCGTCTTCGTGCCCGGCGACGGCGGCGCCCACGACATCTTCGCGCTGGCCGCCCGCGCCGGCGTCCAGGTCCGTCACTTGCGGCCGAGCGTCCCGACGCTCGAGGACGTGTTCGCTCACGCCGTGGGCGAAAAGTGAAGCGGTAGCCGGGTGCCGGCGGATATCGGAGACCCTGATGCCCATCCATGACCAGGGCTACCGGCGGTACGGCGGCGAGCGCGCGGCTCATGGACGCGCCTGGGCCGTCATTGCGTCGGCGGGCATCCGCACGATGTTGCGGAAGCGATCGTTCCTGGGACTGCTGCTGCTGGCGTGGGCGCCCTTCTTCGTGCGCGCCGTGCAGATCTACGCCGCCGCCAACCTCCCGCAGGCGTCGTTCCTCGCGCCCACGCCCGAGATGTTCCGCGACTTCCTGACCCAGCAGAGCATCTTCGTGTTCTTCATTGCCGTCTATGCCGGGTCGGGACTGATTGCGACCGATCGCCGCGCCAACGCCTTGCAGATCTACCTGTCGAAGCCGCTGTCGCGGGTCGAGTACGTGTTCGGGAAGCTGGCCGTGCTGCTCGCGTTCCTGCTGCTCGTGACCTGGGTGCCGGCGATCGTCCTCCTCGTCGTCCAGGTGATGTTCGCCGGCGACTTCACCTTCTTTCTCGACAACATCTTCCTCTTCCCGGCGATCACGCTGAGTGCGTTCATCCAGACGATCACCGTGGCGGCGACGATGCTGGCGCTGTCGTCATTGTCGAGGAGCAGCCGTTACGTCGGCGTCCTCTATGCCGGCGTGATCTTCTTCACGCAGGCGATGTACGGCGTGCTCTACGAAGTGACGCGCGACACGAGCTGGGCGTGGATATCGTTCACCGCGAACATGAGCCAGGTCAACGCTTTCGTGTTCAGGATGCGCCCGGCCTATGCGACGCCGTGGCCGGTCTCGCTCGCGGTGCTCCTCGGCGCGATCCTCGTCTCGGCGTGTGATCCTGGAGCGGCGCGTCCGCGGCGTCGAGGTCGTCGCATGAACGACCGCCCATCGCGTGTCATTGCCGCCGACCACGTCTCGAAGTGGTACGGGCAGGTGATCGGCCTGAACGACGTCACGCTGGAGGTATCGCCCGGCATCACCGGACTCCTCGGGCCGAACGGTGCGGGGAAGTCGACGTTCATGAAGCTGATTACCGGGCAGCTGAAGCCGAGCAAAGGGACGATCCGTGTGCTGGGCGAACCGATCTGGCGGAACCCGGCGCTGTACCATCGTCTCGGCTTTTGCCCGGAGCAGGATGCGTTCTACGAGCGCATGAGCGGCCTGGAGTGGGTGGCGGCGCTCGTCAGGCTGAACGGCGTGCCCGAGGAGACGGCCGTCGGGATGGCGCGGCAGGCGATCGCAGATGGTCGACCTCGTCGAGGCGGCCGACAAGAAGATTGGCGCATACAGCAAGGGCATGCGCCAGCGGATCAAGCTGGCGCAGGCGCTCGCCCACGACCCGGACGTGCTGATTCTCGACGAGCCCCTTGCCGGTATGGACCCGATTGCCAGGCGCAAGACCATCCGCCTGATCAAGGAGTGGGGCCGCGCCGGTCGAAGCGTTATCGTCTCGAGCCACATCCTTCACGAGATCGAGTCGATGACGGCGAACATCCTGCTGATCAACCAGGGCCGGATTCTCGCCGAGGGCAACGTCCACCAGATCCGCGACTTGATCGATGAGCACCCGCACACGGTCCACGTGAAGGCAGACGAGACGCGGGCGCTCGCACGCGCGCTCCTGGCAGAGGATCATGTCCTGAGCTTGAAGTTCGAGAGCGACGCCCTCGTCGTCCAGACCGGGCGCCCCGATGCTTTCTATGCGCGGTTGACCGCCATCGCGGCCTCAGGCGAGCTGGGCGCGATCCACGAAGTCACCTCGCCTGACGACAATCTGCAGGCCGTCTTCAAGTACCTGGTGAAGTGAGCAGGACGCAGAGGGAGCGAGGACGCAAATGGAACCGACGACAGCCGCCCGGCCAACGCTATTCCGAACGGCCGTCCGCATCTTCGACTTGTCGCTCGGGCAGATGTTGTGGTCGCGGCGGTCGCTTTTCCTGGCGCTGGTGGCGGCGGCCCCGGTCGCGCTGGCGAGCCTCATTCGCTTTGCCGCCAGCATCGAACCTGCCGCGCTGCCCCAGATCAACGGGCAGCGCATCGACGGAGCGGCGCTGTTCGGCCTGATGATGTGGCTTCTCTACATTCGGTTCATCGTTCCCGTGCTGGGCATGTTCTACGGGATCGGACTGATCGCCGACGAAGTGGACGACAAGACGATTACCTACCTCTTCGTCCGGCCGATTCCTCGAAGCGCCGTGCTCCTCGGTAAATACCTCGCGTACGTGGTCTGCACCACCCTGCTGGTCCTCCCGTCGGTCGTGCTCGTGTATTTCCTGATCGTGCCGATTGGCGGCGGCAGCATCGGCGCCGCCTTCCCGGCTCTCATGATGGACCTGGGCGTGCTCGCCTTGGGGATCGCGTCATACGGGGCAGTGTTTGGATGGGTGGGCACCCGGCTCAAGCGGCCTCTGGTGATCGGCCTCGTGTTCATCTTCGGCTGGGAGCCAGGCGTCCTCCTGTTTCCCGGGTATCTCAAGCGCGCGACCATCGGGTATTACCTCCAGGGCCTCGTACCCCATGCGATGCCCCAGGACTCGGCCGTGAATGTCCTGCTCCAGGTGTTCCAGGAAATTCCCTCGGTGGCGCTGAGCGTGAGCGCTCTGGCCGGCATTACACTGGTAGGGGTATGGCTGGCGGCCCGGGCTACTGAGGCCCGGGAATACGTGCTCGAGCAGTAGGGCGGACCTCTTAGGTCCGCCGCCGCGCGGACCTTTAGGGCGAGTAGTGCGGACCTTTAGGTCCGCCGGGACACAAAAATCGGGAACGCGGATGAAACAGTACCCGTATAGGTCATTGAGGGCGACTGCATGAACCGGAAAACCCGCTACTTCGTGATCGCTTCGCTCCTGGTGCTGACGGTTGGCATCGGGACCGGCCTGGTTGCTTATTTTGTGGGTTTCCCGACGGCGTTCGCCCAGCAGGGTCCTGACGAGCTCCAGCTCGTGCCCGGCAACGCGGTCCTGGTCGCATACGCCAATGTGCACGAAGTCATGGTCTCGAACCTGCGCGAGCGGATTCGTCAGGCCATGCCCGACCTTCCCGACGGACAGCACGACTTCGAAGCCGCCACCGGCATCAACATCGAAACCGACGTCGACCGCATCGTCGCTGCACTGGCGCCGCCGTCGGACGGCAGCCTCGACGTCCACCGTTCCGGACTCATCATCGCCTCGGGCCGATTCGATCAGGTGAGGATCGAAGCGCTGATGCGCGAGCACGGCGCCACCGAAGAGACGTACAAGAGCCGCCGGCTGTTTGCGGCGCCTCAGGAGGGCGCCGGGTTGTCGCTTGCCTTTGTCGATCCCGGCCTGGTGGCCGTCGGCGGCTCCGCGCTGGTCCGCTCGGCGATCGATCGCCGGGATGGTGGCGACAGTGTCAGAAGCAACGACGACATCATGGGGCTCGTCCGATCGCTCGACCGGGGAAATGTCTGGGCCGTCGGCCGCTTCGATGCGTTGACCGCTCAGGCCAACCTGCCGCCGCGCGTCGCCAGTCAGTTGCCGCCGATTACGTGGTTCGCGGTCAGCGGCCATGTCAACGGCGGTCTCCTGGGCGATGTCCGGATGCAGACGCGCGACGAGGAATCCGCGAATCAGTTCCGGGACGTCGTCCGAGGCGTCATCGCGCTTGGAAAGATGCAGGCCAGCGAGCACCCCGAGCTCGAAACGTTGCTGCGTTCAATCCAACTCAGTGGATCGGGCACCACCGTCGCCGTTTCGTTTGAATTGCCCGCGGAAACCATCGATCTCCTCGGCAGGCACCTTCAAGTCCAGCCCGGCCGCTGAACCGTTGTAAGTCGGCGTCATAGCTGGGGTTCAGGCTCGCCCGTAAACGGACCCGCCTCTACAGCCGTAACAACACGTAGAACCAGGTCAACGCCTGTCCCATGACGGATTTGGTGTTTTTCTACGGCACGCTCATGAGCGGCTTCCAGCGGCCCGGGCGCGCGCGTCTCGACCGCGTGCTCACCCCTGTCGCCCGGGGCTGGATTCATGCGGCGCTGTTCGATCTCGGCATCTATCCAGCCGCCGTGCCCGCATCCGACAGCCGCGTCTGGGGCGAAGTCCACCGCATGCTCGACTCCGATTCGGTGCTCGCCACGCTCGACGAGATCGAAGGATTCAGCATCAGCGAGCCCGACAAGAGCCTGTATCTTCGCGAGGAAATACCGGTGATGTTCGACGACGGGCGGGTGGCTAACGCGTGGGTGTACTTCTACAACGCCCCGCTCGGCCGCGCCGAGCGCATCAATTCAGGCGATTACCTCGAACACTTGAAGGTCAGATAGCGCGTCGGCCGTCCCTGATCGCGTCGAGGAACCCGGTGATGACGTCCAGGACGCGCTCCGACGGTTCGACGAACTCGATGCCGGAGCGGTAAGTGACGAGCTCCTGGTCGACGTCGCTGATGCTGCAGTGGGCGACGCGTGCCTTGACAATCACGGACCGGTCGCCGAGGGTCAGGCGGAAATCGTGAAGAGAGTCGAGCTGGAGGCGTAGCGCGGTTTCGACCTGGGCGCCGGTTCGGCTGATCTCCTTGATAGTCATGTGCTGGAACACCATGACTTCTCCATGGAGCTCGCCGAGAATCTGGATCCGTTCGGAGTCGCGC
Source organism: uncultured Acidobacteriota bacterium (assembly GCA_963720005.1). Lineage (GTDB taxonomy): Bacteria > Acidobacteriota > Vicinamibacteria > Vicinamibacterales > CAVVIG01 > CAVREM01. The sequence goes on from CAVREM010000013.1 coordinate 52,471, forward strand.
TTGTCGTTGTCTGCAGGGGTGAGCGGCTGCGACGGATCGTCCCGCAACGCCATCCGGCCGCGACTATAGCACTCTTTGCCGTGGAGTACCAGACCGGCCGGTGCCGATTGCGCCGCTAGTTCATGCGAAGGACCTGCGCCGAGGCGAACATCTCGACTTCGGTGGCCTCGTCGTCGTTTTCTTCGGCGTCGGGCCCCTCCACGTCGGCCGTGTAGGTCAGGATCGGGATCTGCCGCGTCTCCTCATCGAGCTTCAACATCGAAAGGACCTGGAAGGTTTCCATGTCGTCGACGCGTACGCACAGGATGACGAGATTCGGCTGTACCCGCTTGATTTGCGAATACGCGTGGCTGCTGGACTCCACGAACACGATGTCGTAACGGCCCGCCTCGAGCACCGTTTCGAGCATCTCCAGGATCTCGGGACTGCCGTTCACGATGACGACTTTCTGCGTACCCGCGGCCGTCGACACTGGTTGCCGGAGGGTAGTGGTTGCGCCGTCAATGGTCCCGCCGTTCGTCAGCACCGTTAACGCTCCTGCCCGCCAGTAATTCAGGAATCGTGCCACGGCAGCGACATGCGAATTCTTGTGTTTTCGCGAGTCGCAGTGGACCGGCTGTGGCGGTTCCGCTGGCCGACTCCGGAAAGAGACGTGGATGGCGATCACGTAACCCGTTCGTGCTGCTTGCTTTGCGTGCGGTTGCACGCGGTGTCCACTGTACGGCACTCTCGGGCCCATGCCGACCTATCACAACTACATTGACGGCGCGTGGGTAGGCGCCTCGTCCGGGCGAGCTCTTCGAGAACCGAAATCCCGCCGAATCGCGACGATCTCATCGGCCTTTTCCCGAAATCAAATCAGCGCGACGTGTCAAACGCGCGTCGATGCCGCGCGCCGGGCTTACGCGCGCTGGCGTCTGGTGCCGGCGCCGCGGCGCGCGGAGATCCTGTTCAGGGCGGCGCAACTGTTCGCCGAACGCAAGGAGGCGCTGGCGCGGGACATGACCCGCGAGATGGGCAAGGTGCTCGCGGAAACGCGCGGCGACGTGCAGGAAGCGATCGACATGACGTTCTTCATGGCGGGCGAGGGGCGCCGCCAGTACGGCCAGACCGTTCCCTCGGAGCTGCGCGACAAGTTCGCGATGTCCGTCCGCCAGCCGCTCGGCGTCTGCGCGGTGATCACGCCGTGGAACTTCCCGATGGCGATCCCTTCCTGGAAGATCATTCCGGCGCTCGTCTGCGGCAACACCGTCGTGTTCAAGCCGGCCACGCTCACGCCGCTGTCAGCCGTGAACTTCGTCAAGATCCTCGCGGAAGCCGGCGTCCCGCCAGGCGTGGTGAACCTCGTGATGGGCGGCGGCGACGACGTCGGCAACGCCGATGACCACTGCGCCGGATGTGCGCGTCGTGTCGTTTACCGGCTCGACCGACGTCGGGCGCATCGTCTCTGAACGGGCCGCGCCGAGCTTCAAGAAGGTCCATCTCGAAATGGGCGGCAAGAACGTCATCATGGTCATGGACGACGCGAACCTCGACCTGGCGATCGACGGCTGCTTGTGGGGCGGTTTCGGCACGACCGGCCAGCGCTGCACGGCGGCCAGCCGCGTCGTCGTCCACGAAACGGTCTACCGGGAGTTCCTGGAGCGCTTCGTCGCGCGGGCGCGCGGCTTTGCGGGTCGGCGACGGTCTCGACCCCGAGACCGAGATGGGGCCGTCGATCAGCGAGGGGCAGCTCGAGACCGTGCGGCAGTACGTCGAGATCGGACGGAAGGAAGGCGCCCGCCTCGCCTGCGGCGGCCAGGCGCTCACATCGGGCCCGCACGCGGGCGGCTATTTTCACGAGCCGACGATCTTCGCCGACGTCGCAGCCGACCATGCGCATCGCCCAGGAGGAGATTTTCGGCCCGGTGGTCTCGGTGATCCCGTGCCGATCGCTTCGAGGAGGCGATCGACATCGGCAACAACGTCCAGTACGGGCTGTCGGCGTCGATCTACACGCAGGACGTGAACCGCGCGTTCGCGGCGATGCGCGACATCGTACACCGGCATCTTCTACGTCAACGCGCCGACGATCGGCGCCGAAGTGCATCTGCCGTTCGGCGGCACGAAGGCGACCGGCAACGGCCACCGCGAGGCCGGCACGGCCGCGCTCGACGTCTTCTCGGAATGGAAGTCGATCTACGTCGATTTCAGCGGCCGGCTGCAGCGCGCGCAGATCGATACCGGATCTGAGACTATGAGGATCAGATCGCTCATGATCCTCAGCGATCCATCCATGCGCATCGCCGTCATCCCTGGAGATGGAATCGGCCCCGAGGTGACGACCGAGGCCTGAAGGTGGTTCGCGCGGCGGCCGACGTCTTCGGCCGCCGCATCGAGATCGAGACGCTGCCGTGGGGCGCCGACCACTTTCTGGCGACGGGCGTCACGATTCCCACGGACGGCTACGCGCGGCTCCGGGAGTTCGATGCCGTCTTCATCGGCGCGCTCGGCGATCCGCGCGTGCCCGACAACCGGCATGCCCGCGACATCCTGCTCGGCACGCGCTTCGAGCTCGACCTGTACGTGAACTACCGGCCGGTCCGGCTGCTCGACGAGCGTCTGTGTCCGCTGAAGGACCGGACGCCGGCCGACGTCGAACTTCGTGGTGTTTCGCGAGAACACCGAAGGGCTGTACGTTGGCGTCGGCGGCCGGTTCAAGGCCGGGACGCCAGACGAAGTGGCGCTCCAGGAAGAGATCAACACCTACAAGGGCGTCCACCGGATCCTGCGCCACGCGTTCGATTACGCCCGGGCGACCGGCCGCACACGGCGTCTGCATGGCCGACAAGAGCAACGCCATGCCCGATGGCCACGCGCTGTGGCAGCGCGTGTTCGCCGAGGTCGCGCCGGAGTACCCGGGATTCAGGCCCGCCATCTGTATATCGACGCGCTGGCGCTGTTGATGGTGCAGAATCCGTCGCAGTTCGAGGTGATCGTCACCAACAACCTGTTCGGCGACATCATCACGGATCTCGGCGCCGCGCTGCAGGGCGGCCTGGGCGTGGCCGCGTCCGGCAATCTGCATCCGGGCCGGACGTCGATGTTCGAGCCGGTGCATGGATCGGCGCCGCCGCTCGCGGGAAGAACGTCGCCAACCCGATCGGCGCGATCCTGTCGGCGGCGATGATGCTTGACTACCTGGGCGCGCGCGACGAGGCGGCGGCCATCGAGTCGGCCGTCGAGCAGGCGGTCCGCGATCGTCAGGGAACGGCTGACATCGGCGGCGCGCTCGGGACGAGGGAAACCGGCGACTACGTCGCCGGCCTGATTGCGGAAGCAGTTGCGAGCGAGCGCGCGAGCGAGCCACGTGAACGGAGCGCGCCGGCGCAGCGGCGCGCAGATACGTGTCGGCGTGTCCGCGGGGCGGAGCCCTTCGGTAGGCATGGAGGAGCCAGTGCAACCGGAGGTGATGATCGTCGGCGGCGCGCGCACGCCGATGACCGACTACGTGGGCGCGCTCAAGGACATCTCGGCGCTCGAGCTCGGGGCGATCGCGGCGCGCGGCGCGTTCGAGCGGACCGGCGTCAAGCCCGAGTGGGTCGATCACGTCGTCGTCGGCAACGTGCTGCAGACCAGCGCGGACGCCATCTATGGCGCACGGCACGTCGCCCTGAAGGCTGGCGTGCCGATCGAAGTGCCGGCGCTGACGGTCAACCGCCTGTGCGGGTCGGGCATCCAGGCCGCGGTGAGCGGCGCCCAGCTGATTCAGCTCGGCGAGGCCGGGATGGTGTTGACCGGCGGGATCGAGAGCATGAGCCAGGCGCCGCACGTCATCCGCGGGCTTCGCGGCGGCCTGAAGCTCGGTCAGGGCAAGCTCGAGGACGCGCTGTGGGAAGCACTGGTCGACACCCACTGCGGCTGCTCGATGGCGATCACCGCCGAGAACTGCGCGTGCAGGTACGGCATCTCGCGAACCGAGCAGGACGAATACGCGCTGCGAAGCCAGCAGCTGGCCGATCGTGCCTGGACCGATGGCCGGCTGGCTGAAGAGGTCGTGCCGGTCGAGATCAAGACGCGCAAGGGCGTCGAGATGGTCTTCCGCGACGATCACATGCGGCCCGAGACGACGATGGACGTGCTGGCGAAGCTGCCGGCCGTCGTTCAAGAAAGACGGCTGCGTCACCGCCGGCAACGCGAGCGGGATCGTCGACGGCGGCGCCGCGCTGATTCTGGCGTCGCGCGAAGCCGCCGATCGGCATGGCGTCCGGCCGATCGGCAGGCTCGTGGACTGGGCCGTGGTCGGCGTCGAGCCGGCCTACATGGGCATGGGTCCGGCGCCCGCAACCCGCGCGGTGCTGAAGCGCACCGGCCTGACGCTGGACGATCTCGACCTCATCGAGGTCAACGAGGCCTTTGCCGCGCAGTATCTGGCCGTCGAGAAGGAGCTCGGGCTCGACCGCGATCGGGTCAACGTCAATGGCGGCGCGATCGCGCTCGGCCATCCGCTCGGCGCGACCGGCACGCGGCTGCATCCTGACGCTGCTGCTCGAGTTGCGCCGCCGCGGCCGGACGCGCGGCCTGGCGACCGCCTGCATCGGCGGCGGACAGGGAATCGCGGCGATCGTAGAGGTGGTATAGCGCCGTTACGTTCGTTCGACGTTCGTCGTTCGTCGACGGACTGACGACGAACGTCGAACGCTCGAACGACAGGTGATTATGGAGATAAAGACTGTTGGCGTGTTGGGGTGCGGCTTGATGGGTTCCGGGATCGCGCAGGTGTGCGCGGCCGCCGGCTATACGACGATCGTTCGTGAAGTCGACGACGGCGTTCCTGCAGAAAGGGCTTGGCCGCATCCGCAAGTTCCTCGACGACGGCGTCGCCAAGGGCAAGGTGCCGGCCGAGGCGCGCGACAAGACGCTCGCGTCGCTGACGGGAACGACCCGCCTCGACGACCTGCGGGACTGCGATCTGGTCATCGAGGCGATCGTCGAGAACCTCGACGAGAAGCGCACGACCTATGCGGCGCTCGAGCGGGTCGTGTCGGCGATCGCACGATCTTCCTTTCGAATACCTCGTCGCTCTGCATCACCGAGCTCGCCGCGGCGACATGACGTCCCGACCGCTTCGGCGGACTGCACTTTTTCAACCCGGTGCCGCTGATGAAGCTCGTCGAGGTGATCCGCGCGCTGACGACGAGCGACGAGACCTACCAGACGGTGTTCGCCTTCGCGCAATCGCTCGGCAAGGAGCCGATCACGGCGCCGGATCGTCCGGGGTTCATCGTCAACCGGCTGCTGGTGCCGTACCTGCTCGACGCGATTCGCGCCTACGAGAACGGCCTGGGGACGATCGAAGACATCGACAACGGCATGAAGCTCGGGTGCGGCTATCCGATGGGGCCGTTCACCTTGCTCGACTTCGTCGGCCTCGATACGACCTACTTCATCGCCAACATCATGTTCGAGGAGTTTCGCGAGCCGGCGTACGCTGCCGCCGCCGCTCCTGAAGCGGATGGTGCTGGCGGGGCGGCTGGGGAGGAAGTCGGGGCAGGGGTTCTATGCTACGCGTAGTCGTTCGTCGTTCGCGTGAACGTCGAGCGTTCGACGTTCGACGTCGCGACGAACGCCGCACGACGCACGTCGAACGGCTATTTGATCCGCGCGAGCAGCGCTGCGCCTTGTCTTTGTATTCCTGATCTTCCGGCGCCCACTCGGCGCTGAGCGGCGCATCGATCACTTTCTGGAGCTCCGCGCGGGCCTCCTCGCGCCGATCCTCGTCGATCAGGACCTCGGCAAGGAAGAAGTGCGAGATGGTGCTGTTCTCGTCGTATTTCAGCGACGCGCGCAGGTGCTCCTCGGCTCGCTTGTTGCTGCCGCCGAACAGCCGCGGCACGCGGAAATACCAGCGTCCGAGGACGCGGTCGGCCGACCCGTTCATGAATCGCCGGGTCGAGCTTGAGGACGGTTTCGAGCTCCTGCTTCACGGGTCCACGGTAGCGGAGCCCGTTGCGCAAGCCGAAGGACTCGGCGAGCGTGCCCATGTTGGCCGCCAGCCAGAAGTGACCTTCCGGCCGGTTCGGCTCGAGCGCGATGGCCGCCCGCGCAGCCTCCATGCCGCGTTCGAGATGTGCGCGCCGCTCCTTGTCCGGCGCGTGGCCGCCGAGCCAGTACGACACGCGCGCGAGCTTCCAGGCCGCCTCGAAATCGCGCGGGTCCTGCTTGAGGGCATCAGCCCACAGCGCTGACGCGGTGGTTGCGCTGGCGAGGTTCGCACGGTCGGCATAGAGCGCGTCGGCATTCTGCGCCGCCGCTGGCACGGCCACGGTCGAGATATAGAATAGGACGATGCAGGACCTGATCAGGCGGCTGCTGGCGGAGCTGGGCGAGGATCCCGATCGGCGAGGGCCTGCTCGGCACGCCAAAGCGCGTCGAGAAGGCGCTCCGGTTTCTGACGAGCGGATACTCGGCGAACATCGATGAAGTACTGAACGGTGCGTTGTTCACCGTCGATTATAGCGAGATGGTGATCGTCAAGGACATCGACTTCTACAGCCTGTGCGAACACCACCTGCTGCCGTTTTTCGGCAAGTGCCACATCGCCTACATCCCGTCCACCCACGTCATCGGGCTCAGCAAGATCCCGAGGCTGGTCGACGTCTTCAGCCGCCGGCTGCAGATCCAGGAGCGGCTGACCAACCAGATCGCCGACACGATCCGCGAGAAGGTCGCGCCGCTCGGCGTGGCGGTCGTCATCGAGGCGACGCACTTGTGCATGTCGATGCGCGGCGTCGAGAAGCAGAATTCGTTCGCCGTCACCAGCGCCATGGTCGGGGCGTTCCGATCGAACGCGCGGACCCGCATGGAGTTCCTCGAGTTGATCAAGCTGCGAAGCGCCGTGCCGGGCCTTCGCGAGAGCGTGCCCGCCGGGTACGCGTGCGTTGGCGATGACTGAGTCGAGGGAGGCGGGATGGACGCGAATGGCAGGACGGCAGCGCCCGCGGCCATGCCTGCGCCGAGGGCCCGTAAATCCGAGCGCGAGGCATCAGCGCTCAGTTCGCGCCGGGGGTGGGGCCCCGGCGCAGTGGAAAAATGTTGGCCGCGGGCGCTCTTCTCTTGTGCGCGGCACTCGACTCGGCTGCACAGACGACGACGCGCAAGCCGGCGCCGCAGACCCGCAAGCCGGCGCCGCCGCCGGTCCAGCTGACGAAAGCCGTACCGGAGATGAAATGCCCGACGGTCCTGGGCGTCGGCGTCACGACCAAGCGTGAGTTCTGCGACATCCTCAGCGGCCGGACGCCGCTCGAGGGGCTGATCATCACGCTGCCGCCGCATCGCGGCGATCTCACGCTGGAGTTCGACCTCCACAATCGCCACACCTACTCCGACGAGCTGATGAAGGCCAAGCGCGGCTACGCGCGGTACACGGCGATGATCGGCGCGCTGGCGATGGACAACACGCTCATCCAACGCGCCGCAATCCAGACCGAGTTCAGGGCGGCCGCGGATCTCTTCGATCGGATTGGCGGCGGCGCCGGTCCGGGCGGCGTCAGGGCGGTCGCGCCGGCCGGCGTCGAGCACATCCGCCTGGCGATCCCCGAGGCCGAGAACGAGATCAGCCTGCTCGGCGAGAAGGTCACGGTCGATGGCGTCGACGGCAGTGCGACCTACAGTTCGCCCGGACGGCCGATCGCTGTCGTCAGCAACGTGACGATCGAATATCGCCCCGCCCCGCCTCCCAAGCCGGCGCCTCAAGCCCGCCGCCAAACAACCGCCGCCCAAACAACCGCCCGCGAAAAAGTAACTTGGGGGATCTGTACGATCTCATCGTGATCGGCAGCAGTTTCGGCGGTGTCATGGCAGCCTGGCCATCCGTGATGGCCGGCAAGAACGTCCTGATGATCGAGCGCGGCGACTGGGTGCCGCGCGGGCCGCAGAATCGCGGCGCCGACGGGTTCTTCGCGCTGACTCCCGCCTACAGTTCCGACGCGCCGTACCGCGTGCTCGCCGGCGGCGAAGGCGACACGCTCGGCACGATTGCCTGCGTCGGCGGCGCATCGGTCTTCTTCGGCGGCGTGTCGCTGCGCCTGCGGGAACGCGACTTCGAGGTGGATCCGGAAATCGTCGGCGACTCCGGGGCCGAATGGCCGTACACGTACCGGGATCTCGAGCCGTTCTATTCGAAGGCCGAACAGCTGCTTGGCGTGGCCGGTGCGGCCGGGCAGGATCCGACGGAACCGTGGCGGTCGGCGGCGTACCCGCAGGCGGCGCCGCCGCGTGCGCCGATGGCTGACCGGGTCGCTCGCGCCGCCCGATCGCTCGGGTTCCATCCTTTCTCGCTCCCTCTCGCGATCAACTACACGGCAACCGCGTCGCAGGCAGGCATGCGTCGCGTGCAACACCTGCGACGGCTTCGCCTGCGCCTTTCACGCGAAGAACGATCTCAGCGCATCCATCCCGGATCTGCAGGCGCGCGGCCTGCGGCTCGAGACCAACACGATGGCGGTGCGCCTGACGACCGAGGGCCGCCGGATCACCGAGGTGGAGTGCGTCGATCGCGTCACGCGGCAGCCGCGCCGGTTTGCCGGTCGCATCGTCGTCGTCGCCGGCGGCGCGCTCGCGACGCCCCATCTGCTCCTGGCGTCAGGGCTCGAGAGCATGAACCCGGCCGGGGACGCCGTGGGCCGCTACCTGATGCGCCACTGCAACGCGATCGTGATGGGATGGTTCGCCAGGAAGCCGGCGCCGCGCGACGAATTCCACAAGCACATCGGCATCCACGACTTCTATTTCGGGCATCCCTCGGTGGCTTCGCCCCGCGGCAAGCTGGGATGCCTCCAACAGTTCGGAACGCCGCAGCCCGATTACGTCCTCGGCCTTGCCGGCGGGTGGATCGAGCGGCATACCGCAGGGTGGCGGCAGGCGGCCGCGCGCACAATCGCGCGGACGGCGCTGCCGGCGATCGTCCGGCGAATCAGCGGGTTGATCGCGATTGCCGAGGACCGGCCCAACCCGGAGAATCGCGTGGCGCTCGCGGCCGGACCACCGAACCGGTTCGGGATGCCGTCCGCGACGATTACGCATCGATACGATGGGCGCGACACCGCCGCGCGGGACGCCCTGGTCGGCGCCGCCCGCCGCATCCTCCGCGAAGCGGGCGCGATGCCGGTGATGTTTCCGTACAACATCCAGACCTTCTCTCACGCAGTCGGCACGGTCAGGCTGGGCGTCGACCCGTCGCGATCGCCGCTCGACGAGCGCGGGGCGTATCGCGGCCTCGACAACCTGTTCGTCACCGACGGCAGCGCGCTGCCGCGCTCCGGGGGCGTGAATCCCTCACTGACCATCGCCGCCAATGCCCTTCGTACCGGCACGCACATCGCGGAGTTGCTGTGACGCGAGCGGAAGGGCGCGGGGCCCTCGGGGTCGCGTTTCTCGGAACGGGCCTCGCGGCCGGGATCCACAGCAAGACGCTGCGCGCGATTGCGCCAGAGGTGCGGCGGTTTTACGCCAGCCGCGACGCCGGCCGAGCCGCCGCCGCTGCCGCTCGGTACCGGGGGGCGGGCGACTTCGCCGACTATGCGGCGGCGATCGAAAGCCCCGAGGTCGCCGTGGTGCTCGTCGCGCTCCCTCCCGCGGCTCACCTCGAATGGACGCTCCGCGCACTTGCGGCGCGCAAGCACGTGATCGTCGAGAAGCCGCCGTTCCTGCGATCGGCGGATTTCGACCAGGTGGCGGTGGCCGCGTCTTCGGCCGGACGGCAGGTGCTGGTCGCCGAGAACTATTTCTACAAGCCGCTGGCGGGGTGGCTCCGAAAGATCGTGCAGGACCGGGACATTGGGGACATTCGATTCATTCACCTGAACGCGTTGAAGGCCCAGGTGACGGCCAACTGGCGGGACGATCCGTCGCTGGCCGGCGGCGGCGCGCTGTTCGAAGGCGGCATCCACTGGGTCTGCCTGCTCGCGAACATCGGCCTGACGCCGGCGCGGATCCACGCCGCGTTACAGGGCTCCCCGTCCGATCGCAATGCTGCCGTGACCCTCGAGTACGAGGAGGGGGCGGTCGCGACGCTCCACTACTCATGGGACCTTGGCGGCGCGATCAACGGCGTCCGCTTCTCGCAGATCTATGGAACGTCGGGTTCCGTGTTTTTCGAGACCAACGGCATCCTCGCCGTCGCGACCGGCCGCCGCCTGCGGTTCTCGATGCGCGGACTGACCGATCTGGCCGGATATCGCGGTATGATGACGGACTTCCTTCAGAGCATCCGCGCGAACCGCGCGCCCGCGTACGATCTCGCGCGGGCCCGCCGCGACGTGCGCCTGATCGAGGAGGCATACGCGGCCGCCGCCCTTCACCGATGATCACTCTCGCACCTGTTGATTGCCCTCACGCTGGGATTCGTCGCCGGACTCCACGCCTCGACCTGGGGAATGTTCAAGGACGCGCCGCACGAGGGCTTTTCGTGGGGCCGCTACTTCAGGAGCGCCGTGGTTGGCGCCATCATGGCGGCCATTGCCTACGTGATCGCACGGCCGGATCTGACGGGTGCCGGCACGAGGGTCGTGTTTTTTGGCGCCGTCTACGTCCTCGAGCGCGGCGCGATCGAGTTCTGGAAGACGTTCCTCAGGAACGAGGACCAGAGCAAGTACTTCATCCCGATGCAGTTCGCTGTCTTCGGCCAGCTCGTGCATGGCCGCGGCAAGCGGCTCGTCATCGGGCTGGCGGTCGCCGGGGCGGTGATCCTGGCCTTTCTCGCCATTCATTTCACGTCGCGCGGCGGCGCCGTGCCCAGATCGTTCGTCCTCGTCCTGCTCATCGGCAGCCTCGGCGGATGGATCTCGGCGTTTCTCGGCGCGTGGAAGGATGCGCCGATTGAAGGATTCGAGACACTGAAGTTCTTCAGGAGCCCGGTCGCGGCCGCGCTCTACGCCGCCCTGCTGTCGCCGTTCACGACGAGCTACATGGCGATCGCCATGGCCGCCCTTGGCTACACGATTGCAACGCTCGAGACCTACAAGACGTTCTTCTTTCCGTCGAAGCCAAGGGGGAAGTTCGCGGGCAAGCCGATCACGTTCCCCGAGATGCTCGAACGGCGGAAACGGTTCGCCGTGCTCTATGCGGCCATCTGGCTGTTCATGATTGGCAACTTCGTCGCGGCCTATGGCGGATTCGCCTGACGTCTCCGCCTCGCGTGCGGCGTCCTACCGGCCCGCGGCGCTCGTCTCCGCGGCGGTGTTCGGCCTGTTCTGCGGCGCACTGGTCCTTTACGATCCGCGCTACAGTCAGCTCGCCGTTTACGGCCTTTACGCGATCCCCGCTCACCTGCTGATTTCCTTCCTCCCGCACGAGCCCGCGCTCTGGATTGCGGCACGGCTGTATCCGGCGCTGGTGGTCGCGGTCGTCGGCACTGCCGCGACGGTGGTGGCTATCGTTCTGGACTACTGGCTGATCGGGTGGCTGGTCAACCACCACCTGGTGAAGCCGGTCGTGCAGGAATCGCGCTGGTTCACGTTCGCCTCGCGGTGGTTCCGCAAGGCGCCGGCGCTGCTCATCGCCGGATCGGCCCTGGCGCCGGTTCCGTTCTATCCCGTGAAGATCATGGCGATCGCGGCCGATTACCCGCTGCGACGCTTCATCGTGGCGCTCGTCATCGGCCGGCTGCCGCGATTCTATTTCCTGGCGCGAGTCCTTTCGGAGCTCGACGACTACGCCGCGCCGAGAAACTCGACGCTCATGTGGATCGTGCTCGCGCTCGCCAGCTTCAGCGCGTGGCGGATCTGGAAAGCGCACCAGCAGGCGACCTCCCGTCGATGACGCGGGCAACCGCCCAGCGCCAGCTCGACGCCTCGTCGTCCGCGCGCCAAGAACGGTGCGATACGCACCGTGCCCGATGGAAGTCTTCCGTAAGACCGCGTCCCGTGGAGTCGGACGGCCGCGTGAAGACGCATTGGTCACGGGAACTCATAAGAGCGACGTTCGGGCGAAGCAGAAACATCCCCCCGTCAATAACATTCACTCGAAGCTCGGGCGCGACCGACGTCCGCTCGCTCAGGCGAACCGCGCCACCAATGCCCAGCTGAACGCCACCAGAGAAATCTGATGACGAACCGAACTCGATGTGTGCGGCTGTCAGCCCGAACAGTCACCGCACGGACCGCGTCGCTCGTCATTGAAAAATCTCACCGCACTCCCACCGAAGAGAAGCACCCTGTTCCGCGTCCCGGCGTCCTCAATCTGTTTCTCGAAGTCTGCGCACTGAGCGGCGTCGCGGCGAGCGAGAGGGTCACGATGCCAGAGCACACGACGCTGACGTGACTGCGTCTGACACGACGCATCACCAGCGGAGCGACATCTCGACGCCCGCGCGCGAGGGCGACACGCGCGGTGCCATCGAGACAGACGCCGCGGGATTGGAGTACAGCACTCGACCCTCAGCAGTCGCGCGGTTGACGCCGGCTCCGATCAGTGCGCCGGTTCCGGCGCCGATTCCCGCGAACAACGCCCCCACCTCGGGCCAGCAATCCTCTTCATCGCCGCCGCCGCAGGATCCGATATAGCCGCCGGCGAATCCGAGGATCAGGCCCCAGAGCGCGCCGTTGCGCACGTGGTGGGTGGTGCGTTCGACTCGGGACACCTGAGTGAGCGGAAACGTCTGCGTTTGCCCTTCTTCTCGCACGACGACTTCTGACGAGGTGAGCGACACGAGCTCGCCGGTGCGACGGACGCCGCTGGCCAGACTGACGCGGACCGTCGGACCGCTCGGCCGCGCCTCCTGCGTTGCCGGGCCGCCAAGAGCGAGGCGGACACCGCCCAGCGCTCCGAGTCCGGTGTCGCCAGCCTCGAGACTGGTCGTCAGCCACCGCGCGCCGCCGAATGCAGTCAGGCGCGGCGCGATCCGGGCGTCTACGCCGCCGACGAGCTGCCAACTGGGACCGGACCAGGCGAACCGGTGCTCGTTCGTCGTATCGGGCCGGCCGTCACACCCACCGGCGACGCGCGGCTCGCATCGCGTGTCGGACCGCATTCGCGTTTCTGCATCGTGGAAGCCGGCGCCGCCACCGAAAAACAGCTTGAGCCGCCTCCCGCCCGTGCGCATCAGGAGATTGCCGCCGACGTTGAACGCCTCGTGGTCGGTCGTGATCGTCGAGAACGGAGTGAAGGGCCGATCGCTGCGGTTGTCGAAAAATCCGCTCGTGGTATGGCCGGACGTCGATCGAAGGACCTGTCCCTCGACGAGGAGGGACTCTGAGAAGGGGACCTGGACCGATACGAACAGGTCGGTGGTTGGCCGCTCGGGATATGGGTACGGCATCAGCACGCCGCCTCCGACGCTGATGGTGATCGGCGGCCGCAGGTCACTCACGCTCTGTGCCCCAGCCGCAGCCGGGATGAGCCACCAGATTGCACACGCGAGCCAAGCCTTCATCGTCGCCTCCCATTGGACATTGCGAGAAAGGCGGTCGAATGGGCTCAAAACAAAAGGCCGGACGCTTTCGCATCCGGCCTCAATCGCCGGGCCTGAAAGGCCCGGCCTACAATCGTCCGAGTCCCGAGTCCCGAGTCCGAGCCCCGAGAGTTACACCTGCGGCTTGTGCAGCACGGGCTGGACTTCCTCCGACTTCTTTTCTCCGGGGGCCCCTGCTCCGCGGCCGCGCCCGAGCCCCTGGATCTGGATCGTCGGCTCTTCCTTGAGGACGACTTTCCGATACAGGTCGGCCATCTGCTGGTTCTGCAGCTGCTGATCGCGCGCCCGGATCTTCTCCTCGCGCGCGTTCTTGGCGATGCCCTTCTCGTCGAGGTCGTGTTGCAGGCCCTTCGCGACCGCCTCCGGATCGAGCACGAGGTGGTGCTCATTGCTGGCGAGCGGGACGCTCTTGCCGCCGGCGAAGATCTCGTGGCGGCCGTGCTCCTCGTACCACTTGGTGAGGGTGGCCGTCATGTGCATCTTCTCGATGATGTTCCGCCAGCCAATGCCGGTGTTGTAGGCGCAGAAGCTGATCTCGCCCTCCTGGGTGGCGTACGGGATGATGCAGCGCTCGGTCCGCCGGAAGTCGTAGTTGAACAGGTCCTGGAACCACATGCCGGCGACGAACAGGAAGTTGAAGCGGTCGGACCGGCGCTTCTCGATGTCGGCCATCGTCCGGCCCGCGGTCACCTTGCCGTAGTCCTTGCCGGTGGCGCCGAACGCCTTGTCGAAGCGCTTCATCAAATCGAGCAGCCGGAAGTGCGTCGGCGTCTTGAACGAGTCGTAGTTGCGCATCAGCGCCAGCGACATGCCGACGATCGAGAGCCACTTGCCGCGCGCCGCGTCGTTGACGCTGGCGATGTCCTTCGCCAGCTGGTTGGCGTTCAGGAACGCCGTCACCGGCACCGCTTCCTTCGTTTCCTTGTCCACCATCAGCGCCATGCCCACGCCGCAGTTCGGGTGGCAGCCGCAGGAGAGGTGTCCCCAGTCCGCCGCGGGGCCATGGACGAGGTCGGCCCAGTCGCCGAAGGTGCTCGTGAACGAGATCGGGAACCAGTCGCGCGTCGGTTCGCCGATACCCGTCTGATTCTTCACGTCATGCGCCAGATGCGACAGCGTGTAGCGCTGCGCCGCGCGGCGCTCCGGCGTCACTTCCTCGTCGCGGCCGGTGAACGACACCGGCTGGAACGACAGGAAGCTGATCTTCTTCGGGTTGTCGATCGCGAACTGGATGATGCGGCCGACCTGCTCGTTGTTGACGCCGTTGACGATCGTCACGACCGGGACGATGTCGACGCCGGAGCTCCACAGGTTCTCGATCGCCCGCAGCTTGACGTCGAAGAGGTTGCCGACCAGCCGGTGCGAGTTCGCCGCGTTGCCGATGCCGTCGAACTGCAGGTAGGCGTAGCGCAGCCCCGCCTCGGCCGCCGCCTTCGCGAACTCCTTGCTCTTCGCGAACTCGATGCCGTTAGTCGCGGCCTGGACGCTGTTGTAGCCGACTTTCTTCGCGTAGCGGACCGCGTCGAGGAAGTACGGCGACAGCGTCGGCTCGCCGCCCGAGAACTGCACCGACATCTGCCGCTTCGGCTTGATCGAGATGGCATTGTCGAGCAGCGTCTTGATGTCTTCCCAGCTGAGCTCGTGGACGAACCCGACCTGGTTCGCGTCCATGAAGCACGGGTCGCACATCATGTTGCAGCGGTTGGTCAGGTCGATCGTCAGCACCGAACCGCGGCCGTACTTAATGGTCGAGGTCCCGTGGTTGTGCAGCTTTTCGTCGTTGTGCGCGCGGATGTCCGATCCCGGGAAGCTGTCTTCGAGATGCTTGAAGAACGCGGTGTCGATGGCCATCACGTCCTCGAAGTGGCCGTGGATGGGGCAGTCCTTCACCATCAGGATCTTGCCGTCGCGCTCGATAATCGTCGCCTTGATCTCGCCGACCTTCTCGTTCAGCAGGACGCTGACGTCTCTCTTGCCGTCGAGAATCGCCTGCCGTGCCTCGCGCACGCATACCGGGCAGAGGGAGTCGGTCTCGCGCGGCCACCCGAGCGGCGGCTTCACCTTCTGCGACGACTTCAGCAGCGGCTTGTCGGACCAGCGCGGCGTGAACGCGGGGTTCTGCTTGATCTTGTTCAGCGTGTTGAACACGACCCAGGCGCCGTTGGCGGCCACCGAGAGCCCTTTCTCCACGTACTTCACCGGTCGATGCATGCGTCATCTCCTTAAGGTAAGGTGCACGTTGACACCCACGCTTTGCGCTAAATGATAGACGACAAAAGGGTTTAGGCCCTTTTCTTTCCAGCGAGCGGGCCGTGGGGCGGGTTGAACGGGCGGCGAAACGGGGTGGAAGGGCAGAGGTGTTCGGTAAACCTCTCCGATTCCACCCGTCGTTGCCCGTCGAACCCATACCGAATTGAATTTGACGGCCTGCTCTAGTTGAGCTAGGTTTCGAGCTACTCCTGACTCAGCCTCTTGGAGGTCTACTTATCTCGAGTCGATCAGAGCCGCCGCTCGACTCTTGGAAGGCGATCGCCGCCTATCTGAATCGAACTGTTCGCACTGTTCAACGGTGGGAGCGGGAGCAGGGTCTGCCCGTTCATCGCCTCGTGCACAACAAACTTGGGTCGGTTTATGCGAACGCCTTCGAGCTTGACGGCTGGGTGAACAGGAAGGTCCGGATGGCCGAGCGTGAGCTCGCCGGGACGTCACGCGATCCGCGCGAGGACGACCAGAACACTGTGCCGCGACGCACGTCGGTGCTCGTGATGCCACTGCGCGACTTGAGCCCGAACCAAACGAAAGCCACGTTTTGCGAAGGAGTCGCTGACGAGCTCGCCGCGACACTGGGCCGCCTCCCGGGCGTCCAGGTGTCGGCGGGCGTGGTGACGTCCTCCAATCGTTTGGGCCATTCGGCGAAATCCGTTGCCGCCAGCTTGGGGTACGGTCACGTCCTCGATGGAAGCATCCGGCCTTCAGGCGATCGATACCTCGTACACCTGGCGCTATCGTGCGTCGCCGATGGTCGTCAGTGCTGGGTTGAGCAGTTCGACGTCGACCCCTCGGCCGCGGTGGCAATCCAGCAAGAAATTGCGCAAAGCGCCGCCCAAGCGTTGTCCCTTACCCAGCTACAAACCGCCCAGCGTACACCGCGAAGCTCGTCGGAGTTCGAGGCCTACCGGTTGCTTCAGAAGGGCCACGACCAGATGAACTCCCGGACTCTCGACGGCATGAACGCGAGCATCAAGCTTGTGGACCGCGCGCTCCGTTTGGCGCCAGATGATGCGCTGGGCTTTGCTGCAGCCGCGACTGCGCGAACGGTGCTCGCATCGTATGGATCTTGCGCACCGACCGAGCTCATGAAGGGCGCGAGAAGCGCTGCTGTGAACGCGTTACGAGTGGATGGTGGTCTGGCAGATGCGCGCCGTTCACGGGGTGCCGTCGCGCTCTTCTACGAATGGGATTGGCAGGTAGCGGGTCGTGAGTTGGAGCTGTCAGTTCGACTCAATCCGATGGATGCATCGGCGCGACAGATGCTCAGCATCTGGTACCTCGCGAGCAACCGTCCCGAGGAGGCGCTTCAGGCCGCCCGGGCTGCGGAGGCACTACAGCCGGCCGCTGCCATCCTCGCGGCCAACACGGGATGGATCCTGTATTTCGCCGGCAGATTCC
>CAVREM010000014.1:0-15547 GCA_963720005.1 uncultured Acidobacteriota bacterium
TGAAAAACGCCGCAGGGTCCGGATCGCCGCGCCGCAATTGTTGCAGTGATTGAGTTTCTATTGGAGGGATTTGCGGGGCACGCAACCAACTGGTAATTATCCTGTTGGCAAACCCAATGCCTGCCTTAGTCGCGCCCGGAAGTCCTCGATTTCACCAGCTGAATATACGGGGTCGGAGACGCTCTTCGGATTGATGGGTCCACCCTGGAAAACGTCGCCCGGGCGCCTCGGGTAGAAGTGCATGTGAAGGTGCTCGACGGTGTTGCCATGCACTTCGTAATTCAGCTTCGACGCTCCCGTTACCAGCTTAAGGGTACGTGACAGGCGTCGAATATCTCGCATGAACACCGCGCCTTCGCGCTCGCTAGAGCCTGCTTGGGAATTTCGCGTGGACCTCCCCCAACTTGTCGGCCCTGGCCGAAGGCGGAGCGGATGAGCGCCGCTCGAAGCGCGAACGGAGGACCGCGGACGCCTTACGGGCTCGAACGGAGCCGGGGCTCAAGGTTGATGCACGGCTCTCGGTCTCGGGCTAAGTTGGATTCTCTCGGTGCCGACCTTGGCCTGATCAGCCGCGGTAAAGCCCGTGCCCTCGCGGGCCGGGCGGCGAATCTCTCGTGGTCGAGGGCGACCGTCACTGTCGACCCCTCTGGGAACTGGCCAAGCGTAAGTCTCAGGCGTCTCGCTGGCGAACTTGCTCGAGACTCGACCCGGGTCGCCTGTGACTGTTACGACGATTTGGAGGGACCGATGGCGACTCACCGCGGCTCCAAACCGACAACCCTTGTCCACCTTTGAAGGCGTGCGTGCGAGTCTCAGAAGGTGTTCTGAGCTATCCGCAGCGGGCCGTCGGTGGCGATCCCTTTCAATGCCGAGCGTCAAGAACGATTCAAATGGCGGCGGCGGCTTCACGCTGTCGTCACACGATCGACTGACCTCCTTCAACCCGCGCGAGCGAGGCACCTGCACGAACTGGCGCCGCATCAAGCGGCAAGAGATGGACGCCCGCTTTACGCGAAGTGGTTGTACGATCCTCACATGCGGCGGACGAGGGCATCGGCCCGATGGATGCGGTTCGCACTGGCCTTTGGGCTGGCGCTGGGGCTGGCCGTCATGAGCGGCGCGGCGCAGCAGTCCACCATCCTGACAAACGGACGGAACCTACAGATACCGATCAACCACGGACTCCCCGACAAGCCGCTCGGCTTCACGTTCTGCCGCCTCCGGTACGAGAACATCCGCAGGGCGAGAAAGTCCGGCTGGGGCGACGACTATCCGCAAGCGGACTACAACTTCATGGTGCGTCTCGCCGAGCTGACCACAACGACGATCAGCCGCTGGAACAATGGCGACCCCGGCTTTGCGAACGTCACCGCCATGGATCCCGATCTCTTCCTGTGTCCGTACCTGCGCATGCAGAATGCGGCCAACTACGACTTCACACCTGAAGAGACCGCCCGCATGCACGACTACCTGCTGAAGGGCGGCTTTCTCTGGATCGACGACAACTGGGATCCGGACTTCGAGTACCATCCGTCCGAATCTCATGCGAATCCTGCCCGGCGCAAAGATCGTCGACCTGCCGGTCGAGCACCCGATGTTCTCGATTCTCTACCGTGTCAACCCGCTCCCGCAGATCCCGTCGCTCGGCTCGTGGCAGAATACGCGTCAGGATTCCGAGATCGGGCCTTCAACCGTGCACTACTACGGTGTGTTCGACGACCACGACAGGCTGCTTGTGCTCGTCAGCATGAACTCGGACGTTTCAGACAGCTGGGAGCGGGAAGGCGACAACCGGGACTACTTCGAGACCTTTTCGGGGAAGGGCTATGCGCTGGGTGTGAACGTGGCCGTCTGGGTCATGACCCACTGAGGTCGTCTACCGAGCGCATTCGGAGGCGGAGAATATTCGGGAATCGATTCGTGAGCTACAGCGGCAGGTGAGAGAGCCAGACGGTGGTCGTCCGCACCGCGATATCCGCAGAACACATCAATAGATAAACGGTAAATTTGGTTACGGGGGCGGGATGCCGTCAATACCGACTGCTCTCTACATCGTGGCGGCATAGTTCATCACCTGCCGGTCCCTCCGTGAATGCTGGAACAACCTGGGGCGGCCCGATAGTAGTCCCGGACATCGGCCTCTCTTGACGAATGCCCCTACGAGGCGGCCAGGCGACTGGACGGGGAAAGCTCTGCTGCGCCTACATGGCGGGAAAAGCACTCGGCCGAGAACGGCCGGGGTCTAGAGCGAAGTCGGTGCGCCCAGTGGAAGTACGGCACCGTAACCTTGTCGGTCCTGGCCGACGAAGGCGGGCCGGATGAGCGCCGTGCCGAAGCGCGCGCCGCAACCGGTCTCGGTTAGCCCAAGTCACACGTCCACCCCCCGGCAAACGTCGCGGAGGCATTCGCAGGGACATTGACCTTCTCGCAAGCGGTCGGCGACACGCCGGTAGCCCACCCGAGAACGCGGCATGGTTATCGCCATGGCTCGGCATATCATCTTCAGGGAGAGTTGCGATGCCGAAGAGCAGTGGTGCACCGATCGGCCGCCCTTGGCAGGCCCTCGCGCTCTCGTGCGTGCTGACGCTCCTCGTGACGACGCTCACCTTCGCCCAGTCAGGCGGCGCTCCGAGCCTCGATCCGGCGGTGGACAGCCCGCCCGCCAGCGTCGTCACCCGCGACGCGACCGGCAAGGTCGTCGTCCACGCCACGCGCATCACGCAACCGCCTGACATCGACGGCCGGCTGGACGACGCCGTGTACCGCGAGGTGCCGGCGATCACCGAGTTCATCCAGCAGGAGCCGACGGAGGGCGCACCGATCACGGAGAAGACCGAGGCGTGGGTGACTGTTCGACGACGAGAACATCTACATCGCGTGCCGCTGCTGGGACGAGCATCCCGAGCGGATCGTCGCCAACGACATGCGGCGCGACAGCAGCAACCAGACGCTGCACGACCAGTTTGCGTCACGTTCGACACGTTCCACGATCGGCGAAACGGCTTCCTGTTCGGCGTGACGGCCGATCGGCGGGCTTCGCGGACGGCGCCGATCACCGACGAGCGCCCGAACTTCGACTGGAACGGCGTCTGGGACGCCAAGGCGACGACGATTCGAGCAGGGCTGGATCGCGGAGATGGCGCATCCCGTTCAAGTCGCTGCGCTACACGGCCGGGCGGCAGCAGACCTGGGGCATCCAGATCCGCCGGTTCATCCGCCGCCAAGAACGAACGAGCGCATCATCACGCCGATGTCGCCAGCCTGGGGCATCACCGGCCATGAATTACATGTCGCAGGCGGCGACGCTGGTCGGGCCTCGAGGCGCCGCCGCCGGCGCTGAACCTCGAAATCAAGCCGTACGGCGTCTCGCGCGTCACGACCGATCTGCTGCGCGCCCGCCGTCCGAGAACGATCTCGACCGCGATGCCGGCATCGACGTGAAGTACGGCGTGACGAAGAGCCTGACGCCGACTTCACCTACAACACCGATTTCGCGCAGGTCGAGGCCGACGAGGCGCAGGTCAACCTGACGCGGTTCAGCCTGTCGTTTCCGGAAAAGCGCGAGTTCTTCCTCGAAGGCGCAGGGCATCTTCGCGTTCGGCAGCGGCAGGCCGGCGGCGGCGGCCAGCGGCGGCGACGCGCCGACCATGTTCTACAGCCGGCGCATCGGCCTGAGCGGATCGCGCGCCGTGCCGGTCATCGGCGGCGGCGCGGCTGACCGGGAAGGCCGGGCCCTGGAGCATCGGCGCGCTCAACATGGAGACCGACGACGCGCCCGACGCCGGCGTCGCGCAGACGAACTTCACCGTCGTGCGGCTGCGGCGCGACATCCTGCGGCGCAGCAACATCGGCGGGATCTTCACGCGCCGGTCGGTGTCGACGGTCGCGCCGGGCGCCAACGAGGTCTGGGGCCTCGACGCCAACTTCGCCTTCTATCGAGAACGTGTACTTCAGCCGGCTACGTCGCGCAGTCGCGCACCGAGGGCCGCGACGGACGACGACCTGAGCTACCGCGCGCAGTTCAACTACACCGCCGACCGCTACGGCCTGGCGCTCGATCGGCTCGTCGTCGAGGAGAACTTCAATCCCGAGGTCGGGTTCCTGCGGCGCGAGAACTTCCGCCGGAACTTCGCGCAGGCGCGCTTCAGCCCGCGCACGACGAACAACCCGGTGGTGCGGCGATGGGTCTACGAGGGCAGCTTCGAATACATCGACCGACAACGAGAACCGCCTCGAGTCGCGCGAGCTGCAGCGGCGCGTTCGAGACCGACTTCCACAACAGCGACATCGCTGTCGGTCGCAGTATCTCGCGGCTCTACGAGTTCCTGCCGGCGCCGTTTCTGATCTCGCGACCGGCGTGCGCATTCCGGTCGGCGGCTACGATTCGACAACTGCGAGGCTGTCCTACGCGTCCGGGCAGCAGCACCGGTGTCCGGATCGAGCGTCGTTCGAGATCGGGAGCTTCTACGGCGGCGACAAGAAGACGGCCACCTTCCGCGGCCGCATCGAGATGACGCCGCAGCTCGGCATCGAGCCGAACATCTCGCTCAACTGGATCGACCTGCCGCAGGGACGATTCACGACGACCGTCGTCGGCGGACGCGGACCTTCACGATGACGCCGCGGATGTTCGTGGCGGCGCTCGTCCAGTACAGCTCGAGCAACACGTCGCTCTCGACCAACCTCCGGTTCCGCTGGGAGTATCAGCCCGGCAGCGAGCTGTTCGTCGTCTACACCGAAGGCCGCACGACGCTGCCCCGCGCGGCACCGACCTCGAGAACCGCGGGTTCGTCGTCAAGATCAACCGTCTGTTTCGCTTCTAGGGGAGACGGCGCGCACGACGCAGAAAACGTCGTCAAATGAAGGGAACATTTGGTTGCGGGGGCGGGATGCCGTCTCTGCGTGCTCTGCGGTGTACGTCGTTATTGTTAGTCTCACTCAGGGCAGCGCGAAAACATACAGCGCGTTGTAGCGGCGCGTCGGCTGCAGCTTCGCCTGCGTGATCAGTCCGCCGGTCATCAGTCCTTCTCCCGTCATCACCGCGATGTACTGTTTGCCGTTCACCGCGTACGTGATCGTGCTGTTCTGAATCGTGCCCCCGAGCGTCGTCTCCCAGACCATCTCCCCGCTCTGGGCATGGAAGGCTCTGAACTTCTGATCCAGATCGCCCCAGAAGACGAGATCGCCCGCCGTCGCCAGCACGGCGCCGTTGCCCGGAGCACGTCCTTTGTAGATGTGCTGGATCTCGCCGGTCGCCACGTTGATCTTCGCGAGGCCGGCGAACTCTTCCGGCTTGGATCCGGGGCGCGGAATGCCGTCGCGACGCTCCGCGATCGCCGGCTGTCCGTCCGCCGCGGGGGCCGCCGCCGTCATGTCGAGGCAGTTGTCGGTGTACGGCACGAAGAGCGAGTTGACGCCGGGATGGTACGCCATCGGCCAGTAGCTCTTGGTGTTCCAGAAGCACACCGTCCGCCGCTTGCCGGGCGCGTCGACGAGCACGTTCTCGTTGATATACGTCTTGCCCGTCTTCACGTCGATCTTGGAGATGAGAAACTCGGGAGCGTCGTACGGAAACGGATTGGCCCAGAGGAACTGGCCCGTGGCGCGATCGAGCGCCCAGATGCCGCCGCCCTCGCCGACCGTCAACGCGATGTCGCGCGGCTGGCCGCGGGGAATGTCCGGGTTGATCCATTTGACGAACTTCGGATCGGGACTGACCGCCGTGCGCACCAGGACGCGTTCGTTCGTGTAGTCCAGGTCCCAGTCGTCGCCGGGCAGATGCTGGTAATACCAGACCAGCTTGCCGGTGTCGGGATTGAGCGCCACGGTCGAATTGCTGTAGAGATCCGCAGGCGCCGACAGCGGAATCGCCCTGGGGTTGCCGCCATGGCGGGCCGCCCGTGTATTGGGCATCGGGTTGGCGATGCCCCAGAAAATCAGGCGCCGCACCGGATCGTACCCGCCGGCCAAACCCCAGGGCGAGGCCAGCCGTCCCGCCGGGCGGCGAGCCTCCCCACGTCTCGTCTCCCGGCTCGCCGGCCGCGGGCACGGTGTAGAAGCGCCACGCCTCTTTTCCGGTTCTCGCATCGTGCGCCGAGATGTAGCAGTTGTCGCGCTCGGTTCCACAGGCGCGGCCGGAGAGCACTTTGCCGTCGGCGACAATCACACCGGAGGTGAGATTTCCGCTCGACTTGGTTTCCCATTTCACCTGCACCGGTGCGGGCATCGAGCGCCACGATGAAGCCGTCGGGCGACGAGTAGAAGCACCATGTCTTCGTAGATGGCGATCGCCTTGGTTCGGCTGGCGCCGGTCGGCCGCTTGTGCTCCCAGATCGTCGCGCCGGTCGTCGCATCGACCGCCAGGAC
This sequence comes from uncultured Acidobacteriota bacterium, assembly GCA_963720005.1. GTDB lineage: Bacteria > Acidobacteriota > Vicinamibacteria > Vicinamibacterales > CAVVIG01 > CAVREM01. Next base: position 6,367 of record CAVREM010000014.1, read on the forward strand.
GCTGGCGCCCGGGCGCGACCAGATACATGACGCCTCGGTACACAATCGGGATGCTCTCCTGGTTGCCCATCCCCAGTTCTTTCTTGAACACCTGGCGAAGCTGCCCGACGTTCTGCCGGGTGATCTGCTTCAGCGGGCTGAAACGCTGCGCGTCGTACGTCCGGCTGTACATCAGCCAGTCGTCCGCGACTCGGATTCACCAGCATCTCTTGCGTCACGGGCGTGAAGCTCTTGAGATTGACCTGCGCGACGGACGCCGACGAAAGCGCCAGCAGAGCAACAGAGGTCACAAGGAACAGATGGCGAGCATCGTCCTTCTCCTGGGTTTCTTCATTGCTTTGAGGGCAGGACGAAGGGTCCTGCTTCGTTCATACAGGGTTCGAACGCCGAGGCCTGCCGGCAGCAGACGCGACGCATCCTGGGTTCGGTGATGGATCAGGTCGCGAGGCTCCAGCAGGATCTGCCGGCGTCGGACCGGGTCCGCCTGGGCCAGTTCCTCGACGCGTGCGGGAGATGGTTGGATCCTCCGCTGGTCCCAGCGCCAGATAAAGCGAGAAAAAACAGGCCCCGTCGCGATCCTAGGTCCAGTCCACAGGCGGCGGCTGCAAAAATCCGTCAAATCGAAAATTCACGACGCGCTTCTGGAGGCGGCGAAACCCAACATGAGTGCCTTCCCACGCCTCGGCCATCATCGCCTCGTAGCCGACGAACTCGCCGTGATGCTGCAGCAACACGCGCAGGCTGTGGAACGCCCGCAGCTGAGCCGGATCTCGACGCCCTCACGCGCCAAACGGGACGCGCTGGTGTCGAGCAGGAACGGGCCGAAAGTACTCCATTCAGGCCTACATCACGCGGTGCGCCCGGCACGGACGCTCCGGTCCAGGGAACATTTGACACATATTTGTGGCTCGTTGTCGCGACCGCCGACGATAATGAGACGCCAGTTCGTCAGAGGGATCAGGACAACAGCGCCGAGGCTGCGGCGGGAAGGATGAAGGGACAGACCATGAACACGATGGCTCGATTCACGTTTGCCGCATTGGTGACACTGGGTCTCGCGGCGCCGGTGCTGGCGCACCACAGCCCGGCGGCGTTCAACACGCAGCAGACGGTGACCGTGACGGGCACCGTCACCAGGTACAGGTTCGCCAACCCGCACGTCTACCTCACGCTGGACGTGAAGAAACCGGATGGCACGGTGACCTCGATCGAAGTCGAAGCGGGCGCCGCGTCGGTGCTGAACGGGCTCGGGTTCAACGCCAACTCGGTCAAGGTCGGCGAGGTGGTCAGCATCACGGGCAACCCCGGCCGTCGAGAGCCCGAGAAGCTCATGCTCGGCCGCGATCTCGTCAAGAGCGACGGCACGTACGTGCCGCTGAACATCTCCTCGCGCAGCATCTACGACGGCAAGGTGTCCACGCCGGCCACGAGCATCGCCGGGACCTGGTTCTCGATGGGCTTCGGCGGCTTCACGGGCTCGGCGCGGAAGTGGGTGCTCACCGACGCGGCGAAGGCGGTGTCCGCGAAGATGGATGCGCGCTCCACGACGCAGAAGGACTGCGTCCCAATCGGCCTTCCGTTCGTGACCTTCTATCCTGTCGCGACGACGATCGCGGTGCAGAAGGATCGCGTGCTGATCAAGATCGACTGGATGGACACCGACCGGACCGTCTACCTCGACGGCCGTGCGCATCCACCGGCCAGCCAGACGTCACTGCACGGGCACTCGGTCGGCCGCTGGGAGGACAAGACTCTCGTCGTCGAAACCACCAACTTCAGCGAGCATCCAATGGGAAGCTCGACAAACGTGCCGGGCAGCACGCAGAAAAAGCTGACCGAGCGCTTCACCCTCAGCGAGGACGGCAAGAGCCTGATCGTCTCCGGGACGGTCGAGGATCCGCTCTACCTCGCGCAGCGAGGCGAGTGGACCGGACGGTCGGAGTATCGTCCGGGCATGCCGCACTCGAACCAGAAGTGCGACGTCGAGATTGCGCGCCGGTTCCTCAAGGATTAAGAGTGATCACGTAAGAGCACGCGCGATGCGAGTATATTGGCCGCGTTCGCTCACGGTCGCACTGCCAACAGGGCGCGTTAACCATAATGACGTCAGCGTGCGCCAATCAGCCGACCGCGCGGTGGCGACGTGGGGGAGGCGCTCCACGAGTTAGCGCCGCTGCTGTTCCAGAACGTCAAGTAGCGCGGCTTAGAATCCGCGGCCCCAGACGCCGCAGTATCGCCGCAGGACGAAGGGAAGCGCCGCCTCGACGCCAGGATACGTGGCCCATTTCTCCAGCTTCACCGTGTCCTCGACGCCGTCCCAGCACTGTCCTGCCTGTGCCAGCGGTTTCACCTCCGCCGAGGCATAGCGGAGGAAGGCGAGCATGTCTTCGGCGTCCTTCCGTGTGCCGAGCCGGCCGCCAGGACCGGGATGTCCCGGGATCAGCCGGTCCCAATCCATTTTCAACACCTGCTCGATGCTCCTACCCACTCGAGTGGGTAGGAGTCGATGAAGCTGCGGCCGCCTAGAGGACCTGACCGCGATCGCTACGGCCGTAGCCGATGGGGTCAGTGACAATCGGTGCCGTCCACCTTCCGCGTTTCGAACGCGGGTTGTGCGGCGCCAGTTGCCGGCGCCTGGCCAGCGGGCGCGGGCGCTTGCGAGAGCGCGGCGCTGTCGAGCAGCGCGATGGCAGCACAGACAACAACCAGGCGCAGCATTCGAATCCTCCGGCGAAGAGATTATGGGGCAGGACGTGGGTCGTCGCAGTTCACGCGGCGGCGTTTCGTTCCCTCCGGTCGCTCTAGATAGAGGTGAGGCCGACAGCATGCCGCACGCTTCAATCGACAATGGCCTGGTAAATCAGCGTCTCGACGCGCTGCATCAACGCCGCGTCGTTCGGCATCAGCTGCGCCGTGATCACGTAGGTGAGGTTCTCCTCCGGATCGACGCTGAACGTCGTCGTGGCGGCGCCGCTCCAGCCGAAGCTGCCGACGGAGTTGAGACGCCCGAGGGCTGCCACGTTCAGCGTGACCGACACGCCCAGGCCATACCCCGTTGCGGTGGAGCCGGGGGCAATCGACGGGATGTTCGGCGGGAGATGGTTCTGCCGCATCAGCTCCACGGTCTTGGGGCTCAGCACGCGGACGCCGGCGAGTTCGCCGCCGTTCAGCAGCATTTGCGCGAAGCGGAGATAGTCGGGCGCCGTTCCCGAGAGGCTGAAGGTCCCGAAGTGATGCTCGGTATACCGCGCGTACGCGTCGGCGGTATCCGCCGCCAGCGTGCCGTCCGGGCGCAGTGAATAGACGAGTGGGAAGCGCGGCTTCAGCGTTGCCGGCACACCGAATACGGTGTCGCGCATACCCAGCGGCCCGAAGATGGTGCGTTGCAGATACTCGGCATACGGCATCCCCGAGAAGACCTCGATCAGCCGCGCCTGCACGTCGTGGCCGAGACCGTAAACCCACCGTTCGCCCGGCTCGTAGAGCAGCGGCACGGTTGCCAGCTTGTCCATCTCCTGTGCGAGCGAGTCGAGCTGTCCCATGCTCACGCCCGCTTGGCGATACAACGCGTCAACCGGGCTTTGTCCGAGCCCTGATGCCAGTCCAAGCGTGTGCCGGAACGCATCCTGGATCGTCGGCTTGCGCGACGGCGCGGCCAGGATCGGCTTGCCGCTCGCATCCGCGCCTTTGTAGACCTTGACGTTGGCAAACTGCGGCAGGTAGCGGTCCAGCGGATCGGTGAGCCGGAACTTGCCCTGTTCGTACAGGGTCAGCAGCCCGACACTGGCGACCGGCTTCGTCATCGAGTACAGGCGGAACATGGCGTCGGTGCGCATCGGCTCGCGGGTCGCCAGGTTGGCGATGCCGAACGCCTTCTGATAGACGACCTTGCCGCGCCGGGCGACGGCAACAACGATGCCGGGCAACTTCCCGCCGCGATCTCGGCCTGGAGCGCGGCGTCGAGGCGCGACAGACGCGCCGACGACATGCCGACGCTTTCCGGCGTCGCGGTCGGCAGATCGGCTGCCGGTGAGCGTCGCGCACACCAACACCGCGAGCCCGATGGGCGCGAACGCGCGCGGGAACGGCGCCACGCGATTCATTCGGTTTCTCGTCATGTGCTCACCTCTGTCTAGTGGCGGGCATCCTCGCCCGGCACCTTCGTGACCCGCCGCGCGCCGCGGGAACAACCGAAAGATCGTCAATTCTGGCCCGCGCCGCTCGAGGCATCCCATCAAGGCCCGTCACCCCGCCTCCGCCTCCGAATTCGTTGCCCTGGCTGACAGAGTGGCCTTCCCGTTCGCCACGTGCTTCGCACGTTGTGAGCAGCACCGAATGCCGGTCTCCGCCAATCCTCTCAGGCGACTGCTACAGGCCCCCGACCGCCACGATGTGGCGAAATCCGACCTTCTACCCCACCTCGGTCTCGACTGTGTGTAATGCCGCGGCCGCTTCACGCTAATCTGATACGTCAACGCGCCCAATCCAATGGCGGCACAACCTCGGTTATCATCCCGTTCAGCCAGCGCTACACAGCACCCGGACTGCCGCGCACCCGCCATGAGTCCGCTTTCGTAAAATCCCGACCCGGGCGCCGAAGGCGGAAGTCCCGTCCCGTTTCCCGCCGCCGAACCGGCCGTCGCTCTTCTGGGGTGACGAGCACTTGTGGGCCAATGCTCCTCGGCACGCCCCCTCCGACTCCGCACAATCCGATGCTCGACACGCAACGGCGACGGCCGGATCACCAGGCCCTGGAACGTCGCCGCGGGACGGGCACAGACGGCGCCGCCGGCATTTTAACGCGGCGCTCGACACCGAGGTCAGGTACAGGGACCTGGACCATCCCCAGCCCCGTGGACGACGCCAATGTCGGGGCGCGAGCGAGCAATATCCCGGCTTCATCGTGCGCGTGGACCGGGGCAGCAATCCGCCGTCGACGTGCAAGACCGAAGTCTAAAAGACCCAGACCCGGGCTCGATCCACGCGGCATCAACATCAATCACAACGGCGTCGTCTGGACCGCGCTTGCCGCGAGCATGGAGAACGGCAAGTTCAATCCGTCGCTTTCCCCTCGCGTTCCGTCAAGATCGAGGACGTGTTCCTCAGGGACGAGGAAGAAGTGTTCCTCGCCACCGGTGAGAGTGCCCGTGCAAAAAAAGGAGCCGACATGTTGAAGATGATTCCGAAGGCGGTTCTCCTGGACGTTCTCGGTCTTGGACGGAATCGCGAGCCCGTTGCGCACGCGGTAGACCTCGTCGTGGTGGTCTGACAAAGGGGAACTCACGGTTCAAGGCGTCGCGTCCACCCGCTCGTCGCGAAGGCGTGATGAGCGGCGCGTTCGTCCTCGAATCGACCGCCGGCGTCGTGGCGCGTGCGACGAAGCCGAGCTCGCTGCGCCGTTTGCTCATCGTCGAACACTCGGGCCGCCGGTCCACGCTTCGCGCCACGTCGGCGTTGCGGCGGGAGTTCATCCTGCTCGATGGCTCGACACGTATCGGATCCCTTTCACCAGAAGGGATCTTCACGCGACGGGCGGACGTGGATCTCCCGTCGGCATTGCCGCTCACCGTACGGGTCTTCATCGTCTGGTTGACGGTCATGCTCTGGAAGCACGACGAAGCTGCGGCCGGAGCGGCCGCCGTTGGATATAAGGTTGAGATGAACAACATGCGCGCAACGTGGACTTCGCCCTCCTGACCCTGCTCGCGGCGACGTCAGCGTCCGCGCAAGTCTGCTGATTCAGCGGTTCCAGCTGAAGGCGCACACGGATGCCGAGATGCAGGTCTACGACCTGGTCATCGCGCCCAGCGACCGACGGCTGGGACCCGACTTGAAGCCGTCGAAGTCGGACTGCTCCAAAGCCAATGAGCTCAACGCAGCGCGGGCGGAGGCGATGTCAAGGGCGCATCTCTGGGTGATTATGCCGAAGCCGGGGAAGTCCCGACCTGCACGGTGTCGTCGAACCTGGCCGGCGGCCCGATGAACATCTCCGTGCACGGCGGCGGACAGGAGATCATCTATGACTTCTGGTGGCGACGATCCTGACCGGACTTCTGTTCGTCGGCTTGCTGCGCCTCATCGGGCGCATTGGTACGAGCCCGCTGCGCCAGCCGACCGCCGTTGTAGCGCGGATACGTCGGATACGAACACAGCGGAAGGCTCTTGTCGCCGGCGGTCACCGTGACCGACATCGGCGGGCGCCTTGCCGTTCTCGACCCAGTCGAAGAGCAGTCCGAGCTGGTCGTAGCGATTGGGAACGGGGAGCGACGCAATCGTACGCCCCTCGCCGTCCACACCGTAGTTGGTGCCGCTCAACCCGTGTCCGGTCTGCGGCATCACGAACAAGCGCGCGAAGCCATCGACAGTGGCGCGGCCCATCCGATCGAGCACCGATTGGTAGTAGTCCAACTGTGCGCCCGGCGATGCGAGCGTGTCGTTCGTACCAATGGTGACGATCATCTTGCCCCCTCGCTTCTGAAACGCTGAGAGGTCGGGGTTGGTCCCGTCGAGGATCGCCGAGAGCTCTTCGCGGCGGCGATTGAACGCGCCGCCTTCGGCGTAGTCGAGCGGGTTCGCCGACAGATTCTTCATCAGGAATCCAGTCACGCCGAGGACGCCGAGATGCGCGTGCATCGGTGCGCCCTCCGCGGCACCTTCCTGTCCACGAAACCGCGCGTTCAGAATCAGGCCGCTGCCTGACGGATCGGTATTGGGCACCCACATGCCGAACGATCGCGTGCCGTGGGCGAGCGGCGTCGCGAACGAGTACCGCGCATAGGTGAACTGCAAGCGTTGAGATCTGCCCGTCGGTGAGGCACGCATTGGCGCTCGTATCCTCAGGATTCGGATCGACGTTGTTCGGGCAACGCTTCGCCGCCCACGGGCGCCGGTTCCTGGCGCCCTGCGTGACATCGAAGATCGCGCGGCACGCCATGTAGTTGTTGATGATGCCGTCGGCGAGACCGTCGAGGCCGTCGCACTGGCGCATGAACTCGCCGCGGATCGCATTGACCTTGGCCGGCGTCACCCAGTTCGCCTGCGGCTTCTCGCGAATGCGAATCAACTCGGGCGCCAGCATCAGCGTCGAGAAGCTGACGATGGGCACGTTGGCGGCAATGCCGTCGTAGTCGGCCGGATACCGCTGGGCGACAGTCAGCGCTTCGCGGCCGCCTTGCGACGTGCCGATGTAGTAGTTGAACCGCGGCCGCTCGCCATACGCGCGCTCGATGATCACCATCGCCGCGTCGTGCGTCTTCTTCATCTGCGCGTAGCCGAGATTCCTGATCGCCTCCTCGTTGAGCGTCCAGTCATCCGAGACATTCGCGCCCGGCGCGCCGCCTCGACCGGCGCCGCCACGCGCACCAAACGCGGCCTGATGGCCGGAGTCGCTGCCGTACGTCGCAAAGCCGCGATCGAGCAGCGACGGTCCCTGCGCGCCCGGCCCGCCGCCGGTCAGATTCGGCACGATGCCGTTCATGCCGCCGCCGCCAAGCTGCGCGGCGTGGCGTGACCACGACGCCGGCAGCACGACGCTGAAGTTGATCGGCCTGGCGGTGCTCGCCGTGTCGATCGACGCCATCGATCCGTTCACGCGACAATGCGCCGGCACGCCATTGCTGGCTTCGACCCAGGAGGGCGCAGACAACGTCACGCTTCGCACGGGTTCGCCGATCGCCGATGGCGCTACCGACGTGCCCAACCGCTCGGCGGTACAGTCGGCAGCCGCCAGCGACTGACTCCGAGCACTCGAGGCCGACACTCTGAACTCGCCGAGTGCTGGCGGGGTCAGGCGCTGCTCGGTGGGCTTGGTCAGCTGTGGAATCCATCCGTACGGGATCCGATAGGCGCGGTACACCGCGTTCGATGGATTCGGGCCGGCGCCGGCAAACATCGGAAACATGTATTCCCAGACGATGGCGCCTTCTTTGGTGACCTCGAATAGTCGGCCGCCTGCGCCGGCGGTGATGAGCGTGTTGCCGTTCGCCAATCGCTGCGCGCTGCTGATGTTCGTGCTGAAGAACCTGGGATTGGTATAGGACCAGACCAGCTCGAGCGTCACCGGATTGATCTCGAGCACGCGCGATGTGGCGCGCGCGAACGCGCCGACGCCGTCCGGTGCGATTGGATTGGCGAAGCCGTACCCGCTCGAGCCGCCGTTGTCGAACACCAGCAGGTTCCCGGCTCCCGGCAGCCCTTTCGGGATCAGATGCGCGTGGTGCTGGCCGATGATCTGGCGAATCGCCCGCAGCTCCTTCGATGCGCTGAAGTCCGGACCCAGCCGCCAGACGATCTTGCCGTCGCGGCCGACGATCGCGAGCAGGCTGGCTTCGCGGCTGCTGATGATGACGTTGTTCGGGGCGAAGCGCATGTCGCCTTTGTCGAACCACTGATTCGGTCCCACATAGGTCGCCGAGTTGACGTGCAGCCAGTCGTAGCTGCCCCGCGGTTTGTTGAAGCTGCGCGCGGCCTTGATGGCGCTCCGCGCATCCGGTGCGAACCCCAACTCGTCGATGTGGTCGCTCGCCACCCAGTCCCAGACGATCTCCCCTTTCGACGACACCTCGATGAGCCGATCGTCGCCGAGCATCACGTCGGCAACCTTCGGCTGCATGCGGTCGGTATGCGTCAGGATGAGCGTGTTGCCGCTGTTCGCGTTGGGCGTGCTCTCGGGCGAGTAGTAACCGGCCGGAAAGCTGTCCAGCTGCCAGTCGTGGTGCTGACGCGCTGACCACACCATGCCACCCTCTCGCGTCGGGATCTGCTCGCTGCGAGAGAATTGCCAGAGGTCCTTCCCGTCGAAGTCGCGGCGAATCAAGGCGAGCGATTCCTGATGCGGCGGACGCGCACCGCTCGCCGACATGACGATGCCGCCCGGCAGCACGCGGGCCGGGCCGCCGGCGGAGTTGTTGACGTCCTCCCAGCGCTTGACCACGTTGCCGTTCATGTCGATGACCAGCACCGCGGGCGTGCCCAACGGCGACAACACCGTGAATCCGTTCCACGATTTATCCGGGTCGTAGATCGTGGTGCCCGTGGGGTACACGGTCTGGGCGAGAGTCGGGCGCGTGGCCAGCGCGTACAGCACGAGGGCGGCAAAACACAGGCGGAAGTCAGTCGGGTCATACAGCCGCGGTAGGCTACTACGTCGGCTCGTGCCGCGTCTGCCCGGAGTTCAAATTTC
>CAVREM010000015.1:0-71296 GCA_963720005.1 uncultured Acidobacteriota bacterium
CGCCGATCCCAGACAGCCTGACATCGGTGATACCGCACGAGCGGTTCGCGCCAACAACGACGAAGACGAGCGGAAGTTGGTGAACGACAGGTCCCAGATCCACGGCCACCAAGGTGCCCTTTACGTGCTCGGCGAGATCCTTCGCAAGACGAAGATCATCGCTGGAACACCGGACCCGAAGCATGTCTCAACGAGCTACGTCGAGCGCCAGAACCTTACGATGCGGATGTCGATGCGACGGTTCACCAGGCTGACCAATGCCTTCTCGAAAAAACTCGAGAATCACGCGGCGATGCTGGCCCTATACTTCATGTACTACAACTTCGGTCGAGTGCATCAGACGCTCCGCGTAACGCCGGCAATGGAGGCGGGACTCGCCGACCATGTCTGGGCCATCGAGGAAATCATCGCCCTCCTCGTGAGCCCGAGAGCCTCGTTGTGCGCTCGAGCGGCTCCGCCAGCAAGCGGAAGAATTCCAAAGGACCATCGAGGAAGAGATTCGAATGACCAGGACGCTCATCGAAGAGCTACGCGTCCAGTCAGGCCAAAAGGCGGGGTGATGGAAGACGAATGGACTAAGGTGATTTCAGGCGATCGGCTGGTGAAATTCACCTACGAAGATCTTCCGAAAGGGCAAGCATTTCTGACCGCCCAGATTGCCGGCCATGACGTCGTCTATTCAGTTATTTTGCGACACGCAGAACACCCATTCAATCGCGAAGGCGTTGAACGGCACTTCGACTATGAATGTCCGCCAATTTCAAACTGACCCACTACCCAAATGTTGCGCTCGACGAGGGTGAAGCGTACCGGGATCCTGGGAGGGCAGTTAATGTGAGTCAGGCCACCGCAGCCCGCTCATAGTAGCGCGCCTGGTACTCCGCCGGTGGCACGTAGCCGATCGGCTCGAGCAGGCGTCGCGTGTTGAACCAGTCCACCCAATCGAGCGTCGCGAATTCGACAGCCTCAAGGTGCCGCCACGGCCCGAGTCGGCGAATGACTTCCGTTTTAAACAGCCCAATGATCGATTCGGCGAGCGCGTTGTCGTACGAGTCGCCGCGGCTCCCGACCGACGGCGCGATGCCAGCATCGGCGAGTCGGTCGGTGTACCGCATGGACAGGTACTGCGTGCCGCGGTCGCTGTGATGGATCAAACCATCGAAGGCGTCGCCGCATCGGTCGTAAATGGCTTGCTCGAGCGCGTCTAAAACGAAGTCAGTGACCAGGGACGAGGTGACCCGCCAACCGACGATCCGACGCGCAAACACGTCAATGACAAACGCGACGTAAACGAAGCCGCGCCAGGTCGCCACGTAGGTGAAATCTGACACCCAGAGCTGATTCGGCCGCGTCGCCGTGAAGTGGCGATCGACGAGGTCGCGGGGCGGATCGATGTCACCCGCGGAGCGGGTCGTGGTGGTCCAGGCCCGCCCGCGCACCGCGCCGGACAAGCCCATTCCTCGCATCAGGCGGCGGACCCGACAGCGCGCCGCATACAGGTTCTCGCGACCCATTTGCCGCCAGACCTTCCGCGGCCCGTAGACCTGGCGGTGCTCGGTCCAGATGCGACGGATGATCGCGCGCAGCACCTGGTCGCGCTGTGCCCGGGTCGAGCGCCGCGTCGGATCCCGCTGCTCGGCTTTGTGCCGGAAGTACGTAGACGGGGCGATCGGCAATACCCGACAGATCGGCTCGACCCCAAACTGCTCTCGATGATCGTCGATGAACGCGACCATCACTTCGCTCGGCGGTCGAGCTCCGCCTGTGCGAAATACGCGGAGGCTTTCTTCAGGATCTCGTTCGCGCGGCGCAGTTCGAAGTTTTCGCGTTCGAGCTGCTTCAGACGCTGGCGTTCGTCGGTCGTCAGACCCCCACGTTGGCCGGCGTCGCGCTCGGCTTGCCGCACCCACCGCCGCAGTACCTCGATCGGACAGCCGATTTTTTCTGCAACTGACCTGATCGCCGCCCACTGCGAGGGGTAGTCCCCGGCATGGTCGAACACCATCCGGACCGCACGTTCACGCAATTCTGGGGAGTACTTGCTGGGTCGTCCCATGGGCTTCATCCTCTCTCGGAATGAGCCCTCCCAGGATCCCGGTACCGCTCAGCCGGTCAACCTCGGAGCTCAGACATTCGACCGATCAGACGCCGTCGGCAGGGAAGTCCGTGTTGTTGCGACGGACGGTTCTCGAGCGACTGGCCGGGTGGTGTCGCTCTCAGACACAGAAGTTGTTATTCGTCGGGACGGCAACGAACAGCGCCTCGCACTGTCGAAGGTCGAACGGGTCGAACGGGTTAGGCATCACGCACGCAACTTGGCCGTGTGGGGCGCCTTAGCGGGCGTTGGGTTAGGGGGCTTGGTTGGAGCGGCCAACACAAAGGACCTTTCCGAAATCGCCGCGGGCGCGGCTTTCTTTGGTGGCATTGGGGCAGGAGCGGGTGCCGGAATCGGTGCGCTCATCAACGCCGCCACTCGGGATGGAAACGTTCTCTACCAGACCCCTCGGACGTCGCGGTCAGTCAGCGTGTCACCGATTGTGTCGTCGGGGCGTCCCGGTGTGGCGCTGACGATGCGTTGGTAATCGGGTGAGCAACAGTTACCGCCTGCCCTTGCGACAGCGCGGATGTTATCGACTGAGCGTCATCGTGCACTTGCCAGGAGTTCCGCGTGTTCGCGCTCGCTGGGGTCCATTCACGCGCCACCTTTCTCGATCGCTTGCTCCGGCGGGTCGCCAAATCCCACTCGTGCCGCCCTCAGTCCTAGAACGCTCCCCAACGATCCACCCAGGCGATCGCTGCGGAGTTCTACGATTTCGTCCGCGATCATGGCAATGCCGACCGTGTGTTTTTCCAAGCCGTATTCGACAGTGTCCGATCCCAGAACGACACCGGCCACAACCAGCGGTGAATCGCCCATTTGCAACAGGACCGGAGCGCCCGAGAGCCCCTCGGGGTAAGGAGACGAAATTTCGTATACGGCGGGCCTTCCCTGCAGCCGCTCGAAACCTCGGATCGTGATTACGTGACCCTTGTACCCGCGAAAGACCACATCAAAGTGTTCGTGCTCGCTCTGTCGCGTAACAGCGTGGGGATAACCAAACGAGGAAAGGTCCGTCAGCAGCTGGACGCGATTAATGAGCCATGTATCCAGCACGGTCCGAGTGGCGGTCTTGCAGAACAAGAGAGCGACGTCTCGATCGGGCCACGTCTCCACATACTGAACAGGGGCGCCACCAAGCATCGGCTGGCCTGGCACCGTGCCGCCGACGGTCAACTGGCCGCGCTCCTGTGCCGCCAGAGCGACGTGAGCGGCTGTCACGAACAGCCCAGGCGACACCGCAAACGCCGTCCCCGAAGAAATCCGGCCTGGAAAGTCGCGGGTGTTCCCTGGCTCGGTCGCGATGACGGGGAACACCGTCTGCATAATGTCGATGTGCGGCGGGACCGTCATTTATGAGTTGCCGGCTTTCTCGATTGCTTCGCGCTCGATGTGTGCCCACTGCTCCGCGCGTGCGCGCGTCTCGAAGCGCGTTTGGAGATCGATCTTTCGCGCGTTGTTGCTGGGCCTCCGAGGCAGTCTTCCTTCTGGGCGGAGCTTGACTTCCTGACTCACAAAACCGTGATCTCAATAGACGTCGCGCTTTTTTCCCGATCTTCTATGGTTGAGTAATTGCATCTGAAGCGTCCGTGGCCGAATACTGCCGCCCGCTCCCGACTCTCGACGCCTTGGCGGAGTTCAGCTCGGAGGCCGACCACCAAGGATCGGTGGGGCCTCTCAAGGGTCCGTGGGACACGTCGCCCGCTCCTGCGGGTATGCCGTTGGCAAGCGACTCGTTGGCGGCCCTCCAAAAAACCATACGGGGCGTTGCCAACGAGGTCGAGGCCTTGTCGACCGCGATCGAGGGTCTCAGCGTCTGGATCATCGGCTTGACCGTCCTCGTGGGCGCGAGCACATTCATCGTGCTCGCAGAGAAGGTACCTGCTTTCGTGTTCGAGTTGACGAACTTCGTCTGGGGAGGTTGAAAGGCGACTCGGTTCGGGCCTGATGCCGATCGTTCCTTCGTCGCTCATAACGCACCGCCCTTCTCGATCGCCTGCCGCTCTAACCTAGCCCACTGAATCGCCAACTCCCGAGTGTCGAAGCGCCGCGAGAGTCGAAATTCGCGGTCAACGAAAACCTGCGCTTCCCAACGGTACGCCCGCGTGATCGCGCAGTTCGCAATCGATCTGCCGGCGCTTCCCATCACGAAACGAAAACAGCAGTTCACCGGGCCGCCCCAATCGCGCGGGCGGCCGGTGTCCAGCGAAGTGGGGATCGTCGGTCATAGACGTGTGCTGGCTACTTTCGTCTGCCGTGGGGCAGATTTAGCGCGCTCGTTCCACGCGGGTCTGTGCTCATCGGGTGGCACATGCCTTGCCTTCCCATTAGTCGATGCATCACAACTTGATCTGGGGATAAAGCCCCAGACCACGGGGGGCGGTGGCTTTGATCAGGAGCCACTGACCCCTCCTCCCACCACCCGCCGAGACCTGACTGCCTCGCAAACTAACGAGCGCGAGAAGCGTCGCGACGCTTAGCGCCTTGTCGCTCGCCGCCGCTCCGGCTTCACGGTAACGCCCTTTCGTCGCAACCAATCCCGAATCGCCTGTCGAATCTGTTCGCTTTCCGCAATGCCTTCGTCGGCCTTGATCTGCTTCAGGCCCTCGGCCTCACGCTCGTTGATCCAGAACATGTATCGACGTTTCGGCGTCACGCGATCGCCCTCATGCTCATGGTATGAACGTTCGCCATACCACTAGTTCAAGGGCCGGCCGCTTGGCAGCCATGAGGTTCGGGTCGTCGTTAATCGTCGCCTCCAGGCCTGGCCCCTGGTGCCTTGACCGTGACAGCAGCTCCAGCGCCTCGACGATCTGGTCGAGGACGTCGAGCAGCGCGCTGAGATCATCATCCGGATCTTCAGGCGGGTCCGTCGGCATCCGAGGGCGCTCCGGATTTCGTCGCGCGGCGCGTGTTCATCTCGGTGCTGCTCACACCGCCGAGGTCCAGGTTTTCGGCGACGTGTAATTCAAGACGTCCTCTCGCTTTCTGTGCGCGGTTCACGCGGGCCGGAGCCCCAGGCGGCAATCTTCAGCGCGACGTCGAGTTGATGACGAAGGTTGGAATTCTCGCGTTCGACAAGCGCCAATTGCCGCTCGAGCACTCGGACACGCGCGTCCGCGTCAATGTCGCGTCGTGGCATCAGCGCACCTCGTCGCGGCGCCAGTCGGGCGTCTGCGGCGCCTGTTGAACGAGTCGCCGCGTCTTTTCGTTTCTCCCGACAGACCTTCAATCGAGACGGGGCCGTGGCCAAACTGCCGCGCGTGCGCTTTCACGATCTCCGCCACTCGGCCGCGTCGCTGCTCATCGCCGCGGGCGTCGAGCTGGTCCAGGTGTCGCAGCTGCTCGGCCACTCCGAGCTGCGGGTCACCGCGGATCTCTACTCGCACCTACAGCAGCAAACCGCCGCGCGAGCCGCCCGTGATCTTGAGGACGCCCGCGACTGGCTCGAGGCGTGCCACGGTCCTGAGGCGGCGGCCCGCCAGTTCACACGTCTGGACGCCCTCGCGCGCGCCTTGACGATCAAACATGCGTCACTGATTCGGGCGCTCGCGGTGGAACTCGACACACGACGCCGCATGACCGGCGAGGCGCTGGTCCGGTTCATTCAGCAGCATCAGGAGTTGGTGACCCCATGAGTCAAGACGAGTTCCCGATGATCGCCACCGACGGTGAGACGGTGGCCGATCGCATTGCCCGGTACACGGAGATGAGCGTGGCCGATGCGCGCGCACGGCTGGCCGCTGATGCGCAGCTCTCGCCCACGCAGCGGGCGGCGATGCTCGGGGTCATTGAATGGCGCATGCGCGAGTATTACCGCGAGCTCCTGAGCGCCGAGTCGCGCCAGCTGCGCGAAGCTGCGGCCGACGAGCCCTCGACGATTCATTGATTCCAGGAGCGATGGCATGTACGAACGCGGGCCATCAGTCTGTGAACTGCGGCGCGCAAACCGGGCGTTGCAGCACGACGTCCAGGCACTGCGCGTCCAGCTCGAAGCCGCGACGGCGCGCGCCGACCTCGCCCAGAAAGCCGCTCGGGACGCGTGGGCGTGTTCCAGGAAACTGATGCACCGACCGGCCGACCATTGACCGCTGGAGAAACAAAGCGCTAACCGTTGCGCTCGGCTGCGCGTGAAACGCGGGATCGCGTGGGGCTGTCGGTTGCGCGCAGTCCCTGGCCCGCTCGGCGGCTGAACGCCGGCGAGCTGCCTGCCGGGTGGTGCGGAAATGCGATCTATTGGAAACCGTTACGCGCCCAACAGACGCACAGGGCCGTGAGCCGTTAGGGCCTCGTTCTCGCATTTCACAACAGAAGTCAGGCCGGTTAACCATCAAGCGGGAAAAAAGGGGGAGTGTGATGACTCCGTGGACTGCGGCCATTCTCAAGTCAGTCGCCCTCACGGCAATCGTTGTCTCGCCATTGCGAGCGGCCGCCCAGCCTCCCGACCCGTCTCGGGCGATTGGGAAGGAGGTCCGCGTGACGAAGTTGGATGGCTTGCGAAGCACCGGCTCCCTTGTATCGCTCTCGGACACTGCGGTCACCCTGAGGCGGGACGACGCCGACCACCGGCTGCTCTTGTCAGAGGTCGACCGCGTCGAGCGCGTCAGGCACCGCGCACGCACCTGGGCATTGTGGGCAGGCACAATCACGGGCCTGGCGTTGGGGGCTCTGGAGGCCAGTTATCACCGACATGTTGGCGACGGCGATGCCCTCTCCAGCGGCCTATATGTCGGGTTTCTTTGGGGTGGGGTCGCTGCTGGCGCTGGAGCAGCAACAGGCGCGCTCATCGACTCGGCGACCGCAGAAGGCAATATCCTCTATCAGAAGCCGTTGACGCGATCCTTCCAGCTGTCGCCGCAGATCTCGCGCAAGAAAACGAGCGTGGCGCTGTCGCTCAGCTGGTAGTGTCTACGGTTCTCGGAAAACGAAGCGATTAGCTCGAATCAATCATCACTTGCCCACGGCCGCGCGAACAGCGCGTAGCCGCGATCCGGCGGGCGGCGATTGTTGCGCGATTCCATGCAGACGTTTACTCGAATCGGCCGGCTCGTGTCGTTGGCGGCGGAACCTTAACCAGATTTGATCGACGGCGCAGGTTAACCGGCACGGGCACGCGACTGTTACAACCCCTTCAGGAACAAGCTCTGTACCTCGTCCGCCGCCAGCGCTCCTTTGTAGATGGCGACCTCGTCGATGTCACCTTGGAAATAACGCCGGTCGTTGGGGTCGTTAGTTCTGCGGCCGTCTTCGGAGCCGATGGACAGGAATCCTCCCTTGGGCATCGGCAGGATCGTTCCTGTGTGCGGAACTGGGGTTCCAGCCGCTACGCCATCCACGTAGAGCTGCAGCTGTGTCCCGTCGTACGTGCCGACGACATGGTGCCACTCGCCCGAGCTGAAAGGAAATCCGCCAGCACACTGCGAACAGCCGGGGGTGTCCGACGTATGTACCCAGCTGCCATCGGTCGTGTGCAGAAAGAAGACCAATCCCGCCGGTGCGGACGCGATCGAGACGCCGAAGAAGTCCGTTGTCACGAGCCCCTGACAACAGTCATTCAAGGGATTTGTGGGCGCCCCGCGCATCCAGAATGCGATGCTGACTTGGGCGCCGACGTTCAAGCTCGGGTCGGGAGGGACCCACACGTAGTCGTCGACGCCGTCGAACAGGAATCCCCGGCCGATCTTGCCTGGTCCCAGGGTGGCGCCGTTGATCAGGTATCCATCATTGCTGCCGTCGAATGCTTGGATGGACGACCCCGACCACCCGCTCACAAGGTTAGGAGGCGCGGCCGCAATGAGGGCCACAGTTCCGCCCAGTACCGCGAGCGCCAAAAACCAGAAACCTCTCCGCATACCGATGTGCGCCATGAACTTCTCTTTTCTTGAGCGTTGTGGAGACCGCCGTCTGGCGGCTTCCCTCAGGTGAGACGACAAGAGACCCCATCGCCGTCAGTCGCTTCGACCCTAGCCTAGCAGGTTGCTGAAAAACGAGACATCGGTGGGGTGATGTACGTTGGGATCACGTCGATTTCTCGTACACAACCAGCACGGGGCGATGTCGCCCTCCGTCGCCGCTGAGTTGTCGCGTCTTGCACTTGACCAGATCACCGACCGCAAAGGGCCAAACTTCGTCGTCTGGTTGTTCTCCCGTGAGCCGGTATAGATCGCCTCCGACATGCTCCGCCTGCACTGGACGCCACACATCCACGTTTTCGTCCAAGAGGGCGACGTAGACCGTTACTGTATTGCTCATCTCTCGTCCACAAGCGAGGTGAAGAACACTTACAGCGTTTTCGACTTCTTCGTAGTACGTAGTGTCCGGCTTTAGCCGGACTTCTTGAGGTCCGCGGGCGCCTTCGCGCTCCAGGAGAAGCTGTGCACGCCTGCCGCTTCGTCGGGCAGCGTCTCGAACACCATCGCCAGCTTGAGCATCGCGAGCAGAGTCTGGGTGCGATGGGTGAGGCGAACCAGCTTGATGTCGCCACCCTTTTCGCGAACGGTCTTCACCTTGGCCACCAGCATCCCGATGCCCGAACTGTCGATATAGGTGACGCCACCGAGATCGACCACGATCCTCACACGCCCGCTTTCGACGAGCTCGTGGATCTTCCGGCGAAAGGCCAGGTCTCCATCGTCGAGCAGCATCTCGCCCGTGAGCCCCAGGACGGTCACATCGCCCACCTGACGTTCGGCAATCTGGAGGCGGGAGGATTCGGGCATGGTGTTTTTCGCCGGACTTCTCGAGGTCCGCCTGAAGGCGGACACTACGTACATTCGAAAACCACTCTAGGGTGGCAATTTTCCCCGATTCGCAGGGGTAGCCATCTAGGCGCGCACGACGTATTCGGCGATCGCTACCACCTCCGAGATGCGGACGCCAACCATCACCTGGGATTCTGCGCGGTTCTCGATCAGGATCGCAGCCAATTGGAGCTGGCCGTTCCGGACGCGACCCCCACCGGCGCTGATCCCGCGAGGGTTCGGCTACCTCGCTTCCCGCCGACGGTAATCTTTTTCGGGGCAAACTCCAATAATAAGTGCGTGCTCTCGTCGATCCGTTCGCGGGTTGCCGCTTTAGGCCGCAGCACGGCAGTCGTTCGAAAAAAGAAAGAGTTCTGGCGCACGTTCTTTCGACAACGGTCGGTCTCGCATTGCGAATGGGAAGCCGGGAAACCGAAGACGTCGAACTCGTCATCAGCATTGACGTAGGGGTCTAATTCAACCTCTAGGAACTGCTCCGGCACGAAGGCGAACCCGCGCAGTTCCGCCAACTGCTCCAGCTGCAACGGAATCACCGCCACGTCCAGATCTTCATCTGCGCAAGAGACCGTGTACACGCCTGGTATGTGGAGTGGAACGAGGTGTGAACCGCTGCGTCCAACGAAGAAGAGTTGTCGATCGCATTTCCCGAAAACGTGCTTGGCCGTGACAAGAAAGTGCCGGTCAAACATCCGCACCAGGACGCAACTCCCAACGCGCTTGGGCGTCGGTGGATCCCGGTCGTCAGGGACAAACATTGGCAGAACTGTTTGCGCCAGCAGTCTTCGGATGTCTGGCTTTCTGCTGGTAGCTATGTGGTAGCTATCGACCGTGACCGTTCTTCCTTGGTCTCCGTAAATGATTGATTCTTAATGGAGCCGGCGCGCGGACTTGAACCGCGGACCTGCTGATTACGAATCAGCTGCTCTACCAACTGAGCTACGCCGGCCTGGCGGGAAACACCTATCTTAGCATGCGTACTGCGAGCGCAAGGAGCGCGATGCCGATCGCCATGTCGACTCCGCGGCGCGTGGCGGGGCGTGCCCAGACGGTCCGTAGCGAATCGAATCCGACCGCCCACGCCGCGTGACAGAGCAGGGCGAGGCCGATGTGGATCGCCGCCAGGAGCGCGAAGCGCCCGGGCTCTGGCCCCGTCATGAACGACGGTACGACGACGATGTAAAACGTCGCGATCGGTGGGTTGAGCAGGTTGACCACCACGCCGTCGCGAAAGGCCGCGCCACGGTCGGGTCCGCTCGGGTCTTCTTCCCCCCGGGCAAGGATCGTCTCCTGCGACGGGAGCAGAGCGCGACCGAGCGCGCGCACGCCCAGGACCGCGAGGTAGGCGGCCCCACCGTAGCGAATCACCGCGAAGACGAGGGGGACACGTGAGAGGATCGCCGTCACGCCGAGGCCAGCCGCCACGGCCCACGACGCGTTAGCCACGGCGATGCCCGCCGCCGCGGCGAGTCCGGCGGCGCGGCCGCCGCCGAGGACGTGACGGACCACCATGGCGGTGCTGGAACCAGGCGTGACGACGAGCAGCGCCGTCAGCGTGACGTAGGCGGCGAGCGACGGATCATGAACCGGCAATTCACGTATTTTATTAGCCGTGGTCGTAACGGATCGGCGCGAGGTCACAACGAGAGGGCAGAACGACGCCCATGACATCACCCCGGCGGTGTCGCAGGCGGTTGCCGCCTCGGGCGCCCGATCGGGCATCGCGACGATTTTCGTGGTGGGGTCGACGGCCGGCATCACGACCATCGAGTTCGAGCCGGGGGCGATCGCGGACTTGAACGGCGTGTTCGAGGCGATCGCGCCGCGGCAGGGTGACTACCGCCACCACCTGCGGTGGGGCGACGACAACGGCTCGAGCCACGTCCGCGCGGCGATGCTCGGACCGTCGCTGGCGGTGCCGTTCGTTGACGGCGCGCTGACGCTCGGCACCTGGCAGCAAATCATGCTGCTCGAGTTCGACACGCGGCCGCGTCGTCGCGAGTATGTGATTCAGGTCGTCGGCGAGTAATCGACTAGGCGCGCACGGCGCGCCTGCGAGGGAGCGGAGCGGGGCGAGGGGCCCCCGCGAGCGACCGAGCCGGGGTGTGGGGCGGAGCCCCACTTGAAGAAGGCCGCTCGGCACCTGGCAGCAGATCATGCTGCTCGAGTTCGACACGCGGCCGCGCCGCCGCGAGTACGTGATCCAGATCGTTGGCGACTGACGCGGTTCGAAATTCTTCGCGTCTTCGAGTCTTCGTGGTTGCATTTGATTAGGACGTGTGACGTCTCAGACGCAGGAGCAGACACGTGACGCAGCAGATGAAGCACTTCGGCACGAGCGGCGAGATCAGCAAGCTCATCGAGGAAGTCAACCAGTGGTTGACGGCGGGCGAAGGCAAGATCGAGATCGTCGCGATCAGCGAATCGCAGGGCGGCCAGATTGGCGATGAAGCCGACCCGTTCTATTTCAGCTTGAACGTGGTCTACAGGACGAGGAGAGCGGTAGCAGGCGATCTGAAAATTTACAATTTACAATTGTAAATTGTAAGTTTCCTAGGACGATCGGCATGTTGTGCCACTCGGCGCGGCGATACGCGGTGTAGGCGGCGATGACGTGGCACACCCACCCGAACAGGCCGCCGGTGCCGATCCAGAAGCCCGGCGTGACGATCAGCCAGAAGATGCCGCGCAGGAAGTCGCCGTTGTAGAACTGCCCGATGCCCGGGAGGATCGCGCTGAGTACGGCGGCGACGCCGGGGTTCTTCGGTACGGGCACGTCAGTAGCTCCTGGTCGTTCTGACGTTCACCGGCACGACGGACGGGCCGGTGGGAGTGCGGTCGATCCGGTACTGCACGGCGACGCGGGCGCTCGGGCAGCAATCGGCGTCGCCCGGTTTGTATCGTGCGAACTCGGCCGAGATCCCCTCGTTGACGAAGCGGACCGGGCCCGCCGAGGCATCTGTGCGCGGCGTCATCGAGCCGGGCGAGAGGGTGCCGGCGAATCGGCCGCCCACGAAGACGAACAGGTTGAACGCAGCCGGCGCACAGCTGGCGTCGAGCGAAGAGGATCCGGCGACGATCTCGACGTCGTTGCTGATGAGCGGACGGTCGAGATGTGGCTGCGGAATCCAGCCCGCGGCTTCGAGCGCACGATCGGCGGCCGTGGATGGTGGGACGAGCTTGCAACGCTTCAGTGCATCGCCGCGCGCGGCGGCGTCGGCGGTGCCCTTTGGAACCGGTGCGCCCGCAGCGTTCCACCCGGTAAGCGGCTGGTCGAGCCACGCCGTCTGCGCCGCCACGGAATTCGCGCCGCACACGCAAAGAACAGCCAACGCCCAGCCGATCGAAACGTGCCTCATCGCGCCCCGATCGCAAGCAGCTCGCGGTCGGTCCGGAAGTACCACTTCCGGTCGACCAGGGCGGGCGACGCCAGGACCTGGGCATCGAGGCGGTTGACGTGCAGCAGGTCGAAGGTAGCGCCGGCGCGCAGCACGAACGTCTCGCCCTCGTCGTTGGTGAAGAACACCTTGTTGTCGACGCCGACGGGCGACGCCGAGAAGCCTTCCCGCGTCGCAACACCGAGGCGTCCCTGGAAGAGCACTTCGCCGGTGGCGGGGTTCAGAGCCGTCGCGATGCTCGTCATGTCGTTGACGAGATAGAGGAAATCGCCGTAGAGCAGCGGCGAGGGGACGAACGGCGATCCTCGCGGACTTTGCCAGACGAGGTGGCTGTGCGTCACATCGCCCTTGCCGCCCGGCTTGATCGCGAGCGTCGGACCGGCACGGCCGGACGAGCAGAACACCATGCCGTGGCCAACGACCGGGGTTGGAATCACCTCGAACAGGTTGCCGCGGCACGTCCACAGTTCGGCGCCGGTGTCCGGGTTGTAGGCGTGGACCAGCGACTGGCTGCTCACGATGATCTCGTCGTGATCGAACGCGCGAATCGCAATCGGCGTGCTCCAGCCGACCGTGCCGCGCCGGCTCGTCTGCCAGACGGTCTTGCCGGTTGCGGTGTCGAGCGCGGCGACAAACGCGCCGCCCTGCGATCCACCAGCATGATCCTGGAAGACGATCAGCCGGTTCTTGTAGAGCAGCGGCGAGCCGGCCGTCCCGTGGTAGTTGTTGAGCGTCCCGAGCGAGCGGTGCCACACCAGCCGGCCATCGAGATCGACGGCCATGATGCCCTTGTTGCCGAACGACGCGTAGACATGTACGCCGTCGGTGGTCGCCGTGGCCGAGGCCGGGCTGTTTTTCTGGTGAAGGGATTCGGGCGTCCGGTCCGGGTTGATCGTCTCCCACAGCAGCTTGCCGTCTGCGCGATTGAACGCGAGCATCGAGACGCGGCCGTCGCCGCGTGCGGTGGTCAGGAAGATGCGATCCTTCCAGACGATCGGCGACGAATGCCCACGGCCCGGCACGGTCGCTCGCCAGAGCACGTTCTCGGTGCTCGACCAGCGATCGGGATACCCGGAGTCGGTCGCGAGCCCCTGTCCGCTGGGCCCGCGCCACCTGGGCCAGTACGCGGCCGCTTCGGAGGAGACGCCGACCATTGAGACGGACGCGGCCGCCGGGGCTTGCGCGTTCGCGGCCGCTCCGGCGACGAGGATGCAGAGGTAGCAAAGGACGCAGAGGCCGCAGAGGCCGCAGAGGACGAAGAGGCTGGCGCGATCGTGTGCTTGGTTTCACCCATAGTAGTTGGTCGTCACTGACCGGCTCCATCCAATCGGTCTTCAGGTTCACATTCACAGCGAGGTGCGTGCCGTGACTGCCCGGCACAGCCCCGTGCCAGTGTTTCTCGTCGGGCGCGAACACGATCGCGTCGCCGGTGTCGACGTCCTGCGCTGCCTCGCCCCAGACCTGCGCGCGTATACGTCCTTCGACGACGAAGAGCCACTGCGGGCCGGAGTGGCGGTGCCAGTTGGTTCGGGCGCCGTCGGCGAACGTGACGCGGTAGACGCCGACGGGTGTGCCGGTCTCGTCCTCGGCGAGCCGCTTGATGTGGGCGACGCCGGTGAACGTCTGCGGATCGGCGGGGTTGAGCGGGACGCGCGCCGCGCGAAAGATCTTCATTTGACGAACCCTTCACGGTTGGGCATCCGCACGCGCGGCAGCGTCTCCTGGGTCAGGTTGTCGCGTTCGCCGACGATGCCGTTCAGGTGCAGCACGTACGCGGTGATGGCGTACACCTCATCTGAGGAGAGCGTTCCAGGGCGATCGTACGGCATCGCGCGGTTGATGTAATCCCACAGCGTGGTCGCGTACGGCCAGAAACTGCCGACGGTCTTGAGCGGCCGCGCGGTGGCGAGCGAGCCGTTCCCGCCGACCAGGATATCGGCAGGTCCTTCCTTCCCGGAGGCGCCGTGACAGGCGGCGCATTGCCGCGCGTAGAGATCGCGTCCGCGTTCGGCGGTGCCGCTGCCGGGCGGCAGTCCGCGGCCGTCGGGAAGAACCTCGATGTCCGCCGCCTTGATTTCGGCGGCGGTCGGGGGACGGCCGAGACCGGTTTGAGATTGGGCAGGCCTAAAGGCCTGCACTACAGCCACCGGTACGAGTATCCAGGCGGCCAATGCTTTAAACATTGCCGTTGGTCACCGCGCCGTTGGCCGCGACCTTCCAGACCTGGATGCCGTTCTGGTGATAGCCGTAGTTCGCGCCGCGCTCCTTGACCAGGTCCTGGCGGCGCGGCTGGACATAGCCCGAGTCGTCCTCGCAGCGCGAGGCGAGGAGCGCCTCACGGCCGTCCCAGCGCCACGACCAGCGGAAGCGTGTATGCGCGCGGGGGACCACCGGCGATTGCAGTTCCGCGGGCGACCAGGTCAGGCCGCCGTCCGTCGTGACGTCGACGCGCCTGACAGCGCCGCGCCCCGACCACGCGAGCCCGGAGATTTCGTACACGCCCGCGCCGCGCAGCGTCTCGCCGCCGGACGGGCTGGTGATCACCGACTTCGCGTCCATCTCGAACGTGAACTGTCGCGCCTTGCCGTCCGGCAGGAGATCCGTGTAGCGCGCCGTTTCCCAGCGCGTCATCGCAGGTCCGTCGAGGACTTCGACGCGGCGCAGCCATTTCACGCTGATGTTGCCTTCCCAGCCGGCGACGACGAGACGGAGGGGATAACCCTGTTCGGGACGGAGCCCTTCGCCATTCTGTGCGTACGCGACCAGGACATCGTCCATCGCCTTGGCAATCGGAATGCTCCGCGCCATCCGCGCGGCATCTGCGCCCTCTGCCAGCACCCACGAACCCGCCGCCCGGACGCCGCACTCCCGCAGCAGCGTCGACAGCCAGACGCCCGTCCATTCGCTGCAGCTCGTCAGGCCGTGCGTCCGCTGGACGGTCGGGCCAACCGCGCCAAGCCATTCGCTGCTGCTGTTGCCGCTGCACTCGATGAACAGGACGCGCGAGGCCGCCGGCAGCCGCTTCAGCTCGTCCATCGAGAACACGAGAGGCCGATCGACCAGGCCATGAATCATCAGCGTGTGCGACGCCGGATCGATCTCCGGGACGCCGCTGTGGTGGCGCTCGAAGTGCAACGCCGATGGCGTGATGATGCCGAACGATTCGCGAAGCGGCGTCAGGCTGCCAGTCGCTTCCGGCGTTCGCGTCACCGGGAAGATCCGCAGCGCGCGCTCGAACCGGGATCGATTGCCGTAGCCGCTGACCGGCGCGCCGAGCGCTCGCACCTGAGCCATGGCTGCCGAGCGCCACGCGGCCAGCGCAGCCGTAACCGCTCCGACAGACGCGAGGAACCAGCGCCGGGTCGTCGGCATCGAAGCCTATAATACTGGTATGACGCGGATCACTTTCCTCTCAAGCGTCTTCCTCCTCACATTGACAATCAGCGCCGCGGCCCAATGGGGTGCCGGATGGACGATCCCCGCAGGGGCTGAGAAAGAAGTCAGCCCGGTCAAGGAGAGCCCGGCGGTCCTGAAACAAGGGAAGAGCATTTTCGACGCGCGCTGCGCGCGCTGCCATGGCCCGCAGGGGAAAGGCGATGGCAAGGAATCGGATCCCAACAACCCCGCCGCCGATCTGACCGACACTTTCCGTGCCGATCTGAACCCGGATGGCGTCATGTTCCATCGCGTCACCAACGGGAAGTCCCCGGTGATGCCGGCCTTCAAGAGCGATCTCACGCCGCAGGAAATCTGGACGGTCGTCCTGTACGCCAAATCGCTGCGGAAGCCTTCGTAACCGGCCGCTCAGGCGTTGCCTCCGTCGAACCACTGAGCTACGATTAGTGGTTTAGACAACCGAGGAAATCGCGCTAGAAGCTTTCTCACAAACCAGCTGCCCTGCGCTGCGAGCGAGCGCGCGAGCGAGCCACGCGAGCCGCCTCCGCGCTGCGCGCTACGGCGCCCAAGACGGAGCGCGCCGACTGTGAAAAGGATTTCGCGCTTGCCCGCCGTAGCCTTGGCGAAGGCGGGAGAGAGCGTGTAAGGGAGTCCGAGGGGCGAAGCCCCTCGGATAAGACCAGAGGCATGCCCGACACCGGCACCAACGGGGCCGCCGCCGATCTCGTCGTCCGGGGCGCGCGCACCCATAACCTCAAGAACGTCGACGTCACGCTTCCGACCGGCAAGCTGATCATCGTGACCGGCGTCAGCGGATCGGGAAAGTCGTCGCTCGCCTTCGACACGATCTACGCCGAGGGGCAGCGGCGCTACGTCGAATCGCTTTCCGCGTACGCCCGGCAGTTTCTCGAGCGGATGGAGAAGCCGGACGTCGATCGCATCGACGGCATCGCCCCGGCGATCGCGATCCGGCAGAAGAACAGCGTCAGAAATCCGCGCTCGACCGTCGGCACGACGACCGAGATCCACGACTACATGCGCCTGCTGTTCGCGCGCGTCGGGCGGACGTTCTGCCGGAACTGCGGCCGCGAAGTGGTCCGGGAAACGGCGGAGGTCGTCGCGCGCCAGCTCGGTCAGCTCGCGCCCGGCACGCGCCTCGTGCTCGGGTTCGACCTGCAGGTCCTCGAAGCGCCGCCGCTCGCGGGCGACGCACGGGCCGAAGTCGACGAGCTCAGCGAAGGGGTCGAGGAAAACGGCGACGCGGCCGGACGCGGCAGGTCCGGCCCAGGTCCGCCGGGCGGGTGCATCAGACTCGCCAGGGAACCAGCGCGCAATCGCCGAAACGATCGACGCGCTCCGCCGCAAAGGGTTCGGCCGCCTGCTGATCGATGGACGCGCGGTGGCCTTCGACGATGTCGATCCGGCGGCGCTCGCCGGACGGACGATCCTCCAGGTGGTCGTCGATCGCGTGCAGGTGAGCGGCAGTGACGAGGACCGGCAGCGGCTGACCGATTCGATCGAAACCGCGTACCGCGAAGGAGGCGGAGCGGCGTGGGCCGTGCGAGTCGGTAGTCGGGAGTCGGCAGTCGGCCGAGTCGAGAGCCGAGCTTCCGAGCAGCTCGGCAGCCGCGAGTCCACCTGTTCTCCGAGCGCTTCGAGTGCCGCCAGTGCGGGATCGCGTACGAGGATCCGCAGCCGCGGTTGTTCTCGTTCAACAATCCGTTTGGCGCCTGCCCGACCTGCCACGGCTTCGGGAACATCATCGAGCTCGACATGGATCTGGTCGTGCCGGATCCGTCGAAGTCGATCCTGCAGAACGCCATCGAGCCGTGGAGCAAGCCGCACTACCGGGCACAGCTGGCGGAGCTGAAGCGGGCGGCGCGGAAGCACAAGGTCCGCCTCGAGGTGCCGTGGGCCGAGCTGACCGACGAGGAAAAGCGGCTCGTCGTCGAGGGCGGCGACGACTACGACGGGATTCGCGGGTTCTTCCGCTGGCTCGAGCGCAAGAAATACAAGGTTCACGTCCGCGTGTTCCTCAGCCGCTATCGCGGGTACCTGACCTGCCCGGACTGCGGTGGCGCGCGGCTGCGGCGCGAAGCGCGCGTCGTGAGGGTCGCCGATCGGACCATCGATCAGGTGGCGGCGCTCACGGTGCGGGAAGCGCAGCAGTTCTTCGCCACGCTCGCGCTGTCGCCGAAGGAAACCGCGATTGCCGAGAAGATCCTGAAGGAGATCCGCCGGCGGCTGTCGTTCCTGCGCGACGTGGGGCTCGACTACCTGACGCTCGACCGTCTGTCGTCAACGCTCTCGGGCGGGGAGGCGCAGCGCATCAACCTGGCGACGTCTCTCGGGTCGGCGCTCGTGGGGACGCTGTACGTGCTGGACGAGCCGTCAATCGGCCTGCACTCGCGCGACAATCTTCGACTCATCGACATCCTCAGGCAGCTCCGCGATCAGGGCAACACCGTCCTCGTCGTCGAGCACGACGCCGACATGATCAAGGTCGCCGACCACATCGTCGATCTCGGGCTCGGCGCGGGCGAGCAGGGCGGCCGCGTCGTCTTTTCGGGGACCCTCGATGGCTTGATGCACGAGGCGCGGTCGCTGACGTCGAAGTACCTCCGGCAGGAGCTGGCGATCCCCGTGCCAACGGTTCGACGCCGCGGGACCGGGCAGAAGATTCGCCTGGTCGGCGCCGCGGAGCACAACCTCAAGGGCATCGACATCGCCATCCCGCTGAACACGCTGACGTGCGTGACCGGCGTCAGCGGGTCGGGCAAGTCGACCCTCGTGCACGACGTCTTGTACGCGGCGGTGAAGCGGGCGAAGGGCGGATGGGAGAAGCGCGTCGGCAGCTTCGGGAAGCTCGAGGGCGTCGAGTACATCACCGACGCGGTGCTGGTCGATCAGGCGCCGATCGGCCGTACGCCGCGATCCAACCCGGTGACCTACCTCAAGGCGTTCGATCCGATCCGCGAGCTCTTCGCCGCGACCAAGGACGCGCGATCGCGGGGGCTGACGGCGAGCCACTTTTCGTTCAACGTGCCGGGCGGCCGGTGCGAGGCGTGCCAGGGCGAGGGCGAGGTCCGCGTCGAGATGCAGTTCCTCGCCGACGTCTTCGTGCCCTGCGATCAGTGCGACGGCAAGCGCTTCAAGCCGCAGGTCCTCGAGGTGCGCTACCGCGGCCGCACGATTCACCAGGTCCTGAATCTCACGGTCCGCGAAGCGTTGACCTTTTTCAGCAGCTCACCGAAAGTGCTCCGCCGGCTCCAGGTGCTCGACGAAATCGGTCTCGGCTACCTTCGCCTGGGACAGCCGGCGACCACGCTATCGGGCGGCGAGGCGCAGCGGATCAAGATCGCCGCGCACCTGTCGTCGCACGGCGGCGAGCGCCTCCTCTACATTCTCGACGAGCCGACCACCGGGCTCCACTTCGACGATATCGCCAAGCTGCTCACGGCCTTCCGGAAGCTGCTCGAAGCCGGGCACACGCTGCTCGTCATCGAGCACAATCTCGACGTGATCAAGACTGCCGACTTCGTCATCGATCTGGGTCCCGAAGGCGGAGAGGATGGCGGGGCGATTGTCGCCACCGGAACGCCGGAGCAGGTGGCACAGATCGAAGGCTCGCACACCGGGCGCTATCTGCGTTCGGTGCTCGCTGAGGGGCGGTCGCACGCCTACGCGGCCGGGCAGGTAAGGCGGAGGTGCAGGGCTGGTGGGGCAGGTGGCGCAGGCGGTGCTCGCCGGGCGAAGTGGTCGCGCTCGCGACGCTCCTTTCTGCCCAGGTGCCGGCCGGGAGGCGTTGGCGGATCTCCGAGGAGCTCCGGATCGCGGGATCGCCTGCGTGCGGTACGCGTTGTGAAGGACACGGCTCCATTGGAAGCAGCGCTGCCGCTCGTGCCGCTCATTGCCGACACTGAAGACGAGATTCAGTACCGAAGCGATCGGCGCCGAGCTGAACATCTTCCTGGCGGAAAAGGCCGTTTCGAAGCGGCGCGTCGGGCTCGTCTTCGAGGTCCGCAACCGTGTCCTGGCCGAAGGCGCGTTCTCGGCAGGACCGCTCGCGCTTGGCGTGCATCCGGTGCCGAACCCGTTGCTGTCGGCGCTTCTCGCCGCCGTTCCCGACGACAACGCCTATATCGGGATAGAGGCGCTCTACGCGTTCGGCACGCTCGCCGTGGATGCCGCGGGGCCGGCGCGGCGCGAGCTGTTGCGAGCCGCGGCCCCGGAGTTCGCGGCCTTCGTGGGCGCGTCGGAGCCCGAGCAGCGGATCGCGGCGCTGCGCGTCGCTGGCCGCGTGTTCGCGAGACGCGCCGACGACCTCCCCGTCGACGAGACCCTCGGCGACGCGGTTGTGCTCGCCTTGAACGACCGGGATCCGTTGGTCCGCACCGAGGCCCGGGCCGCGCTTGGCGCGATGCGCTATGAGCGAGCGATTCAGGCGTTGACCGAGTTGCTCCAGCATTTCCGCAGCGGCGCGGTGGCCGATGAGCTCCTCGACGCGCTCGCCCGCATCGGCCACGGCGCCAGCCGGCCGTTGATGATCGCCGCGCTCGACACGGGGTCGGCGGCAAGGAAGCGATCGGCGATCGAAGGGCTGGCGCGCATGGACGACGGCCAGGCGCTGCAGGTGATCGAAAAATCGCTCGGCAGCGACCGCAACGAGTCGCTGCTCCTGGCGCGCGCGTTCGCGTCCGTGCGGCTTGGCAAGGGCTCGCTCGAGGAGATCGTGAACGCCTTGAAGCGCAGCCGGCAGCTGGCCGCCCTCGTGTGTACGCGATCAGGCATTGGGGTACCTGATTGAGCTCGCCCCGGGCCGGACGGCTGCGTTCGGCCGCTTCGCGCAGGATCCCGATCCCACGATTCGCGCCGATATCGCGGATGTCCTCGGCTTGTCCAGGGATCCCGCGGCGCTCGGGATCGTCGAGCCGGCGACGCGCGACAGCGATCCGCGCGTGGCGGGCGCCGCGGCCCGCGCCGTGGCCCGGCTTGGCGCGGCGCGCCGGGCTTTTTGATTCTCGTACGCGTTTGAGCACGCTTCCACGCGCCTTCTACGATCGCCCCACGCTCGAGGTGGCGCGCGACCTGCTCGGTAAGGTCCTCGTGCACCGCCGTCAGGCGGCGGTCACGAGCGGCGTGATCGTGGAAGTGGAGGCCTATATTGGCGAGGACGATCCCGCATGCCACGCCGCCCCCGGCCCGACACGCCGCAACGAGCCGCTCTATGGCCCGCCCGGCTTTTCCTACGTGTATCTGAATTACGGCATCCACTGCCTGGTGAACGTCGTCACCGAAGCTGAAGGCTCGCCGGCCGCGGTCCTCATCCGCGCCCTGGATCCGGTCGACGGCGTCGCAACGATGAGGCGGCGGCGCACACGCACGGTAAAGGGCCGACGGCCCGCGGAGGGCAGCGTCGCGACGAGCGACCTCTGCCGCGGTCCAGGGAACCTCACGATGGCGATGGGGATCACTCTCGCCGAAAACCGACTCGATCTGACTGGCGACCGGCTGTTCGTCGACGACGCCGCGGTGAGAAGTCGGCGGGATTTCCTGGGGCCCGCGGATCGGGATACGGGTAGGGACCGAGCATCCGTGGCGGGCGTGGGTCGCCGGCCACGCCGCGGTCTCGAAGGATCCGTCCTTGACGTTAACCCCAGAAGGGAGTACTACTTATCTCACTGTGATCCGCGGAGCGTGCGTCTGTCGCTGTTGTCGGATAGGGATTTGTGGTGAGGCTGTTCCGAGCTTCCGTGTCCGCGGTCCAGGGTTGATCGCTATCGAAAGTCGCGTTATAGCCGATCGCACCTGCCGCGTTTTCGGAGGCCCGGAAGCTCATCGCTTGCCGGGCTTTTTTTGTTTGTATGCGCTGATCTGCTGCCGCTCTTCGTGAACCTGGCCGGCCGGCGCGTGGTGCTGGTCGGCGGGGGCCCGGTCGCCGCCGGGAAGCTGACGCAGCTTCTCGACGCGGGCGCCGACGTGCTGGTCGTGTCGCCCGAGGTGCATCCCTCGATTGACGCGGAGCGGCGTCGAGATCGCGACGCGCGCGTTCAGTCCGGCCGACCTGGACGCGGCCTGGCTGGTCGTCGCGGCTGCGACGCCGGAGGTCAACCGCGCGGTCGCCAGCGGCCGCCGAGGCGCGCAGGATCTTCGTCAATGCGGTCGACGATCCGGCAAACGCCACGGCATTTCTGAGCGGCGTCGTCCGCCGCGACGGCGTGACGCTCGCGATCTCGACGAGCGGCGACGCGCCGGGGTTGACGGCGCTGCTGCGCGAAGCGATGGATGCGATCCTGCCGCGCGACATCGGCCGCTGGATGGACGAGGCGCGGCGGGTGCGCGCGGCCTGGCGGCGCGACGGCGTGCCGATGGACGCGCGGCAGCCGCTCCTGCTCGAAGCGCTGAACGATTTGTATCGGCGCGACGACCGAGGTTTCGCAGCCGATGAAAGGTCACGTGTCGCTGGTCGGCGCCGGGCCCGGGCGATCCGGGCCTGCTGACGCGGACGGCAGTCGTGCGCCTGCGGCCGCCGACCTGGTGCTGTACGACGCGCTGGTCGACGAGCGCGTTGTTGAAGCTCGCCCGCCGGGCGCAGCGCTTCTTCGTCGGCAAGCGCGCGGGCCGTCACGCACTCTCCCAGGAAGACATCCACGCGGTGATGATTCGCGCCGCAAAGCGTGGCCGGCGCGTGGTGCGGCTGAAGGGCGGCGATCCCTTCGTCTTCGGCCGCGGCGGGGAAGAGGCGCTGGCGCTGCGAGCGGCGGGGGTGCCGTTCGACGTCGTGCCGGGCGTGACGAGCGCCTTCGCGGCGCCCGCGGCCGCGGGCATTCCGGTGACGCACCGCGGCCTGTCGGCCGCCTTCCTCGTCGTCAGCGGCCACGACGAAGACGTCTTCGCCTCGGCGGTCGCCGCGCTCGAAGCCGTCCGGCGTGACGATCGTCGTCTGATGGGCTTCGGGCGCCGTGCGGCGATCGCGCGGCGGCTGATCGATCGCGGCTGGCCGCAGGGGACGCCGGCGGCGATCGTCGCCGACGCGACGCGGCCGGATCAGCAGATCTGGCGCGGCACGCTCGGCGACCTGGCGGCGGACCGAGCCATCGACCTCGACGCGCGATGGTCCGGCGATGATCGTGATCGGTGAAGTCGCGGCGCTGGATTTGACCGACGTCGTGTCCGGCTTCAGCCGGACCGTGAAGGAACAACGCAATGCCTCCAACTGAAAATACACACGGCCGGACGCGGCTGTCGTTCGCCAGCGAGGCCGACATCGACGAGTTCGTCGCGACGCTCGAGACGATACGAGCGGGGCGAGCTGACGCCGGATCAATGGCGGGCGTTCCGGCTGGTGCGCGGCACCTACGGTCAGCGCCAGGCGGCCGACGCGCAGATGCTGCGGATCAAGATCCCGCAGGGCATCCTCACCGCCGATCAGCTCGGCGCGCTCGCCGACGTCGGCGAGCGGTATTCGCGCCGCTTCGGCCACATCACGACGCGCCAGAACATCCAGTTCCACTTCGTCAAGCTGCACGACGTCGAGCCGGCGATGCGGCGGCTCGCGGACGCGGGCCTCACGACGCGCGAGGCGTGCGGCAACTCGGTGCGCAACATCACCGGCGTGTCCGTACGCGGGCGTCTCGGCCGACGAGCGCTTCGACGTCACGCCGTACGCCGAAGGACTGACGCGGTTCCTCCTGCGTCACCGTCTCAGCTCGACGCTGCCGCGCAAGTTCAAGATCGCCTTCGAGGGGTGCGGCGAGGATCACATCGCGACCGCCATCAACGATCTCGGCTTCCACGCCGAGCTCGGCGCCGACGGCGCGCGCGGCTTCCGCGTCCTGGCCGGCGGCGGCACGGCGATCATGTGCAAGTCGGCGGGCGTCATCCACGAGTTCACTGCCGGCGTCCGAGATCCTCCGCGTCGCCGAGGCGGTGCTGCGCGTGTTCAAGCGGCTCGGCGACTACGAGCACAAGCAGCGCAACCGCATGAAGTTCATGATCAAGGCGCTCGGCTGGGACCGGTTGGAAGGCCGAGTACGAGCCGGCGCTCGCCGCGTGCGAGGCCGAAGGCGGTGCCGCTGCTCGAGATCGATCCGCCCGTGGCCGAGGCGGCGCCCGGCGTGGCCGCGCGACGAGGCGCCGTCGCCGAACCTGATCGCCTCGCGCGTCGCCGCGGTGCAGCCCGTCGGCCCGGGCATCACGCCGACGCTCGTGCCGGTCTATCATGCCCGGCGACGAGGCCTACGCGCGGTGGCGCGCCACCAACGTCCGTCCGCAGAAGCAGTTCGGCTACGTGATGGCCACGGCGACGGTGCCGCTCGGCGATCTCACCAGCGAGCAGATGCGCGTGCTCGGCGAGCTGGCGCGCGCTTACAGCGACGGCACCGTGCGCGTGACCGTCGATCAGAACCTGGTGTTCCGGTGGGTCAGCGTCGGCGACGTTCGGGAGCTGTATCGCCGGCTTGTCGGCCGCCGAGCCTCGGCCTCGCGGAAGCGTCCAGCGTGGCGGACGTCGCCAGCTGCCCCGGCGCCGAATCGTGCCGCCTGGCGGTGACGCAGTCGCGCGGCCTCGGACGGCTGCTCGAGGATCACCTGCGGCGCGCGGCCCGATCTGCATCGCCGCCGCCGACGGCGCGCGCATCAAGATCAGCGGCTGCCCGAACGGGTGCGGCCAGCACCACATCGCGACGATCGGATTCCAGGGGAGCGTGCGCCGCATTGGCGGGAGGGCCGTGCCGCAGTACTTCGTGATGGTGGGCGGCGGCACCACCGAACACGGCGCCAGCTTCGCGCGGACCGCCGCGAAGATCCCGGCGCGGCGGCTGCCCGAGGCGGTCGAGCGGCTGATCGCCTTCTACCAGCGCGAGCGCCAGGAGGGCGAGTCGGCGCCCGACATTCTTCCAGCGCATCGACCTGGCGCGGGTCACCAGCGAACTGGACGACCTGCAGCGGATGACCCCCGCCGACGCGGTCCCGCTCGATTTCGTCGATCTCGCCGAGACCGCCGAGTTCGCGCCCGAGGTCATGGACGGCGAATGCTCGGCCTGACGGCCTCGCAGTGAAATTTAAGATTTCAGATTTAAGATTTCAGATTGGAGACGCGAGATTGGCAGCCAATCTGCCTGTCGCCAATCTTAAATCTGAAATCTGAAGTCTTAAATTTCGGATCAGGTCCTTGGATATCCACCAATGTAGATGTGTAGATAAAAGGTCTTGCGCCTGATTTCAGGCCTCTGGTATCCTCGGGCGTCGTGCCGCTGAACTCGTTTCAGACCTCCGGCAACAGCCCCGGCGACTCCCGGCATACGTCGCCGGCGCGCTGTCGCGTCGGCATTCTCGGCTTCGGCACCGTCGGGTCCGCGATCGCCCGGCGGCTCACCGGTCCCGACTCCCCTCCGCTCCTCCAGCTCACGCACATCTGTGATCGCCGCGCCCGCGAGAAGCGCGCACGGCAGCCCGAGTCGCTCGCCAGCCGCCTGGTGTGGACCGACCGGTTCGACGACCTGCTGGCCAGCGACGTCGACATCATCGTCGAGGCCGTCGTCGGCGCCGAGCCGGCCGTGGACTACGTGCGCGGCACGCTGCTGGCGGGCAAGTCGGTGGTCACCGCCAACAAGCAGGTGATCGCCCACCACGGGCACGCGCTGCTCACGCTGGCCGAGCGGCAGGGGCGGCAACTTCGCTTCGAAGCCGCCGTCGGCGGCGCGATGCCGATCGTGCGGGCGCTCGGCGACGGGCTGGCCGGCGAGCGCATCACCGCGGATCGAAGCGATCCTGAACGGCACCACCAACGCCGTTCTGTCCAGGATGGACGACGTCCGGCTGCGCCGATCGACGAGGCCGATCGCCGACGCGTGCGCGCGCGGCTACGCGGAGACCGATCCGTCGGCCGATCTCGACGGCGCGCGATGCCGCGGCGAAGCTCGCGATCCTGTGCGCGCTCGCGTTCGGCCTCACGCGTCGCCCCCGGCGACGATCGAGACCCGCAGCGCCGCGAGCGTGCTGCCCGACGATTTCCTGAAAGCGCGTCAGCGGGGCGGCACGATTCGGCAGATCGCGCGCGCCGAATACGATCGCGGAGCAGGTCCAGCCTGGTGGCGTGGGTCGCGCCGACGTTCGTGCCGGCAGCTCGGTGTTCGCGCGAGCCGACGGACCGCAGAACGCCGCGGTCGATTACCGGTGCGCTACGCCGGCGAGATCACGATGACCGGGCAGGGCGCCGGCGGCGACGCCACCGCCGTGGCCGCGCATCGGCGACCTCATCGCCATCGCGCGCGACCGGGCGGCGATCGTGCCGGCGCCGGTGCTGAGAGAGCCGCCGAGAATCAGCGGACTGACCGGATCACAAACTCGCGGAGGCCGTGTGAGCGCGCTTATCGGACTGCAGTGTCATCTGTGCAAGGCGACGTTTCCGGCCGAAGCCATCTACGTGTGCGACAAGTGCCTCGGTCCGCTCGAGCCGGTCTACGACTACGCGCGATCAAGCTGACGCGCGAAGAGATCGAGCGCCGGCCGAAGAACCTGTGGCGGTACCGCGAGCTGCTGCCGATCACCGGCGAGCCGAAGACCGGCTTCCACTCCGGCTTCACGCCGCTCGTTCGGTGCACGCGGCTGGCCGAGCGGCTCGGCGTCCGCGAGCTCTACATCAAGGACGATTCGGTCAACCATCCGACGCTGTCGTACAAGGACCGCGTCGTGTCGGTGGCCGCGACGCGCGCCGTCGAGCTCGGGCTCGACGTGCTGGCCTGCGCGTCGACCGGCAATCTCGCCAACAGCGTCGCCGCGCATGCCGCGCGTCTCGGCCTCGAGTGCTGCGTCTTCATCCCCGACAATCTCGAGGCCGGGAAGGTGCTCGGGTCGGCGATCTTCGGTCCGACGATTCTCGCCATCGCCGGCAACTACGACGATGTGAACCGGCTGTGCACGCAGGTGGCGGATCGGTACGGGTGGGGATTCGTCAACATCAACCTGCGCTCCTACTACGCGGAGGGCGCGAAGACGCTACGGGTTCGAGATCGTCGAGCAGCTCGGATGGCGATTCCCGCAGCACGTCGTGTCGCCGGTCGCCGGCGGCACGCTGCTGCCGCGCATCGCGCGCGGCTTCCGCGAGCTTCGGCAGATCGGGCTCGTCGACGGCGAGCTGCCGCGCATTCACGCGGCGCAGGCCGCCGGCTGCGCGCCGGTCGTCGACGCGACTCGAGAGCGGCGCCGAGCATCCCGAACCCGTACGCCCCGACACGATCGCGAAGTCGATCGCGATCGGCAATCCGGCCGACGGCTACCAGGTGCTGCAGACGGTGCGCGCGACCGGCGGCTCGGGCGCGGCCGTGACCGACGCGCAGATCGTCGACGCGATTCAGTCTGCTCGCCGAAACCGAAGGCATCTTCACCGAGCCGGCCGGCGGCACGACGCTGGCCGGCACGATCGATCTGATCAGCGTGGCGTGATCGGTCCCGACGAATCGGTCGTCGTCTGCGTCACGGGCAACGGCTACAAGACCGCCGAGGTCGTCGCCGGCCAGCTCGTCGAGCCCGTGCGTCTCAGCCGCGCCTTCAAGGAATTCGAGGCGTGGTGGGAGGGCACGCGAAAGCGATCGCGTAGGGTTCGTGACGGCTTGCCGATCGCCTCTACGCCCTCAGCGCCCGCAGCCTCAGCCCTAGCCCTCGCGAGCTGGTCCGCGTGTTGCACAAGTTCAGCCGCAGGAGGCGAACCTC
Organism: uncultured Acidobacteriota bacterium; assembly: GCA_963720005.1. GTDB lineage: Bacteria > Acidobacteriota > Vicinamibacteria > Vicinamibacterales > CAVVIG01 > CAVREM01. The sequence continues at coordinate 27,363 of CAVREM010000015.1, forward strand.
ATGCGCTGGTCAGCAGGCGATCGCGGAAACATCCAGGACATGCGCGGACGGTCCGGCGCCATGCGCGCCGGATCGCTTGGCATCGGCGGCCTGCTGATCGCCCTGGTCCTCAGCTGGGCCACTGGCGTGGATTTCCTGTCGCTCCTGGGCGGCGATGCGATCCTCGGAAATAGCTGGCACCTCGGGACAACCGGTCGAGACCACGCCGCAGGAAGAGCGGATGGTCGATTTCGTCGACGCCGTGGCCAACGACGCTCAGGACACCTGGGAGCGGCCTTCTCGGAAACCGCTACCAGCGCACGCAGGTGGTCCTGTTCCGCGATGCGATCGACTCCGCATGCGGCTTCGCGCAGGCCGCGACTGGTCCGTTCTATTGTCCGAGCGATCGGAAGGTCTACCTGGATCTCGGGTTTTTCCGCGAGCTGTCCAGCCGCTTCGGAGCGCCTGGCGACTTCGCGCAGGCGTACGTCATCGCCCACGAGTTCGGCCATCACGTTCAGAACCTGCTCGGTCTGACCGCCCGCGTCCAGCAGGACCCGAGGCCGGGGGCGTCGACGCGCTTCTGTCGCCCTGGAGCTGCAGGCGGACTGCTTCGCTGGCCTCTGGGGCCATGCGGCGTCGCAGCAGGGCCGGTTCCAGGCTGGCGGGGTCGAGCTCGAGCCCGGCGACGCCGAAGAGGCGCTGCGTGCGGCCGCGTCGATTGGCGACGACCGCCTGCAGCGCATGTCCTCCGGCCGGGTCGCGCCCGAACGATTCACGCACGGCAGTTCGGCTCAGCGCGTCGAGTGGTTCCGGCGGGGACTCGAGTCGGGGGATCCCAGACCGGTGTGACACATTCGCGAGGGCAACTCAGTAGTCGTTCTACGTACATGGCTACCCCAATCCGTCTCGGCTTTGCATGGGCCGTAGTCGTTGCGGTGGCTGCGAGTGTCTGGCTTGCCGCGGGCGCCGAAGCCGAACCCCCGTCATTCGCCGAGCCCCGTCCGGTTGAGCCGTGGCCTGCGACCCCGGAGCGGGCCAAGACGCTGCGAGACGATGCCCTCCGGCGCGCGCAGGTGTGGCGGCAGTCCGACGTGGCCGCATTCGATTTCGGCGCGAACCCACCCGATTCCGTCCGAGGCGTTGTCTGGAAACGTGGTGAGCTGCCGTTTTCTGTCCGAGTCGGTCAGCGGCACGACGCCCAAATTCAACTGCGTGCTCCCGGACGGCGAGGTCGTGAAGGTCAAGTACGGGCGCAACGCCGAGGTTCCGTCTGAGGCTGCGGCGACACGACTGCTGACCGGCCTCGGGTTCGGGGCCGATCGGATCTACATCCTCCCGCGCCTCAGATGTTTCGGGTGTCCTCCGCTGCCGTTTCACGTCAGCCGGGTCCTTGGGTTCGTGCGCGCCGACAGCGTGCCCGAATTCCTGGGTCCCGACGCGCGCGTGGCCGAATACGAATGGGTGGCCGTCGAGCGACGGATGGAAGGACGCCCGATCGAGGTGAACGGGGAAGCCGGTTGGGCGTGGTTCGAGCTCGGAGACGCCGACCCCGATGGCGCGACCGTCGCCGAGATCGACGCATTCCGCCTGATGGCGAGCTTTCTCGTGCACTGGGACAACAAGGCCGCCAACCAGCGCCTCGTTTGTCTCGATCGCGATGGCCAGCTCGATCAGCCGTGTCCGCGGCCGTTCGCGATCATCCAGGATCTCGGTGCGAGCTTCGGTCCGCACAAGGTGGACCTCGACGGATGGCGCCGGACGCCGGTCTGGAGCGATCCCGCCGCGTGCCGCGTGAGCATGCGACACCTCCCATTCCTCGGCGCGACGTTTCAGGACAGTGCGATCTCGGAAGGTGGACGCCGGTTGCTCGCGAGCCTGTTGAGCGCGATGACGGAACAGCAGATCCAGGCTTTGTTCAACGGAGCGCGGTTCGGCGCGTTCGAGCAGGGACGATGGTTCGGACCGTCCGCGGACGAGCGCGCCTGGGTCGACGCCTTCCGGGACAAGGTGCGGCAGATCGTCGAGGCGGGGCCGTGCGCAAAGCGGTCGAGGCTCGGGCTCGGGACTCAGTGAGTCACGGTCAACGCTCCAACCTTCTTTCGCCGTCGGTAAGCCACAATCCGCCCACCACCGCCACCGCGAAGGCGCCACGCAGCAGACGTGGTTTTCAGCGTGTCGACCGTCGCGGCCGGCGCCGGAAGCGTGCCGTCGTACCGCAAGACAGGGTTGAGGTACATCGTCGTTCGCGGCGCCCGGATGGCGGTTCTGATGTAAGTGTCGGAGGGCTCGAAGACGTATGACGCGGTCAGCGCGTCGGGGACTGTCTTGCGGACGACGCCGTTCTGGCCGATGAAGTCGAACGTCGACAGTTCGCCGCTGGTTGCCACGGTGAGGGTCCAGTCGCTGACCGTCGCGCTCTTGAAGATCGTGTCGGCGGCGGCTTCGTTGGTGCGGACGACGGCATACGAGCGTCCTGACTTGAGGGCCGCGACGATGTCCGGAGTGTCGCCGGAAGGCGCATTGATCATCGTCCAGGCCACCCCGAGCCGCTCGCGGTCGTCGAGATCGTGGTTGTCGTCGTTGCCAATCCCCCAGACGGCGCGGCCGCTCGAGAGCGCTGCGTCCCAGGCCGCGTCGTGCGGGAACTTGCCGTTGAAGACCTCAATCAGGTGGTAGCCGGTCAGCTCCTGCAGGTCGTCGTCGTCGTAGGCGTTCCTCGATTCGGGGTGGACGATCGCGACGAGGTCGGAGGTCGCCGCCACCCGGTTGATGATGAACTGCAGGTGGCTCCGCGATTGCCAGATAGGGAAGTCGACGAAGTCGACCTGCCGGGCCCCGATGGCAAGCTGGTGATGCTTGCCGATGTTGTAGCCGTGCTCGTACGCCGGGATCGTCGTCACGCCGTCGTGTGCCGCGATCTGGTGGTAGTTGGAGACGCCCGCGACTGAGTAGCCGAGGCTCTTGTAGCGCTCGACGACCTCATCATTCGACTGGCGGCCGCTGGTGAGCCCCAGCCATGCGCGCCCATGCGCGTGGAGGTTGGCCCGCTGCCATCTGCCGCTCGCGTGATCGTATGGATTGAAGAGGCGCGTCCCCGAAAACGGGGCGGGCTGGGGAAACCGGTAGACGGGCGCGCAGGCGTATGGGAGCCCCAGGAGCACGCCGAGCGTGACGAGGGCCCGCTTCAACGCCCGAATCGGAAACGACCCCCCCACGGCCGGCGCACGCCCGTCATTGTACCCCCGTGACCGGTGTGTCCTTTACGAGCGCGTATTCGAGGCTGTCGACGAGTGCGTGCAGGCTGGCCTCGACGATGTTGTCGTTGACGCCGACCGTGCCCCATTCCGAGATGCCGTCGGTCGACTCGATCAACACGCGCGTTGTCGCAGCCGTCCCGCTGCGCGAATCGATGATGCGCACCTTGTAGTCGGTCAGGCGCACCTGCTCGAGCTGCGGGTAGAACCTCACCAGCGCCGCTGCGCAGCGCCGAGTCGAGCGCGTTCACCGGACCGTCGCCGTCGGCGACCGTATGCGCCAGCTCCTTGCCGACGCGCACCTTGACGGTGGCTTCGCACACCGACGTCTCGGCCTCGCGCCTCAGCGACACGTGATAGGCCTCGACGACGAACGGATGGACCCGCGTCGCCAGGGCCTGGCGGATCAGCAACGCGAGCGATCCATCGGCCGCCTCGAATTCGTAGCCCTGATGCTCGAGGTCCTTGATGCGGGCGAGCATGTCGCGCAGCTGCGGCGTGTTGTTGGTGACGTCGAAGCCGAGCTCGCGCGCCTTCATCACGATGTTGCTGCGGCCAGCGAGATCGCTGATGAGGACGTGGCGCGTGTTGCCGATGAGCGCGGGATCGATGTGCTCGTAGCTGCGGATCACCTTCTGGACCGCGTTGACGTGCGTGCCGCCCTTGTGCGAAAAGGCCGCCGCGCCCACCCAGGGCAGCCGTGGATTGGGCCGGACGTTCGCCGTCTCGTCCAGGAACTGCGACAGCTCCTTCAGCTGCGCCAGCGACTCCGGCGGCACTGACGGCTGGCGGTACTTGAACTCCAGGATCGGCATCACGCTCGTCAGGTTGCAGTTGCCGGTCCGCTCGCCGTACCCGTTGAGCGTGCCCTGGACGTGAGTTGCACCGGCATCGACGGAGGCCAGCGCGTTGGCAACCCCCAGCCCGATGTCGTCGTGCGTATGGATGCCGAGGCGCACCTTCAGGTGCTCGCGGGCGTAGCGCGTGAGCTCGGCGATCTCCGCGGGGAGCGATCCGCCATTCGTGTCGCACAGCGCCACGACATCGGCGCCGGCCTGTTCGGCCGCCCGCCAGGTCGCCAGCGCGTACTCCGGGTCGTCCTTGCTGCCGTCGAACGCGTGCTCGGCGTCATAGACGACGAACTTGCCGTGTTCCTTCAGAAAGCGCACGGTGTCGCCGATCATGGCGAGGTTCTCTTCCCGGGTCGTCTGGAGCACCTCGAGGACGTGCAGCAGCCAGGTCTTGCCGAAGATGGTCACGACCGGCGTGCCGGCGTCGAGCAGCAGCCGCACCTGTTCGTCGCTGTCGACGCGCGTGTCCTTGCGGCGCGTCGAGCCGAACGCCGCCAGCCGCGCGCGGCGGAACGTGCGGTGCTTCGCCTGCTCGAAAAACTCGATGTCGCGCGGGTTCGAGCCGGGCCAGCCGCCCTCGATGTAGTGCACGCCGAAGGCGTCGAGCCGCTCGGCGATCCGGATCTTGTCGGCGACGGAGAAGGTGATCCCTTCGCCCTGGGTTCCGTCGCGCAGGGTCGTATCGTAAATCTCGATCATGGAAGCTTCCATGGTACAGGACGCAAAGGGAGCAGAGGACGCAGAGATCGCAGGGACGCACGAGCGTAGGGTCCGGCTTTAGCCGGACCGTATTGCCCGATCGAGCAGCTCGACGATGTGAATCACCTCGGGAGGCTGCGTGTCGCCGGTAGAACGCATGGCTGCGCGAATCTGCAGGATGCATCCCGGGTTCGACGTGACGACCAGATCGACACCGGCATCGGCGATGTGCGCAGCCTTGCGCTGGCCGAGCGCGCCGGCCATCTCCGGCTCGACGAGATTGAAGATCCCCGCGCTGCCGCAGCAGATGTCCGGTTCCTGCAGCGGCACCAGCGTCAGCCCGGGAATCGTCTGAAGCAGCGCCCGAGGCTCGATCGCGAACGCCTTGCGCATGGGCGAGGTGGCAGGCGTCGTGGTACGCAACACGTGCCTGAATGTTGTGGCGAGGCGCCTGGGGAGGCAGACGCGCGAGCGTCTCCGTCACGTCCCGGACCTTCGCGGCAAATCGTGCCGCCCTCCCGGCCCATTCCGGATCGTCGGCGAGGAGCTCGCCGTACATCTTCATCGACGATCCACAGCCGGCGGCGTTCACCACGATCTCGGTCACCTGGTCGGGGAGCGTTTCGAACGCCGCGATGAGCTGACGCGCAAAGGCGCGCGCATCCTCGTCACGTCCTGCGTGGAGGGCAAGGGCGCCGCAGCATCCCTGGGCCGTCGGCGCAAAGACATCGCAGCCTTCAGCCGCCAGGACCCTTGCGGTTGCCTCGTTCACGCCGCCGAAGAACACACGCTGGACGCACCCGGTCACCAGGCCGACGCTCAGCCGCCTGGTGCCGCGCGCGGGTGTCAATTCGGCGACCTCCGCGCGTCCAGACGGCGCATCCGGCGCGAGTGCCAGCAGGTTGCGGAGCCGCAGGGGCAGGAGCGCGGTAAGCCGCGGGAAACGGCGGATGAAGTGGGCGGCGGCGAGCGGTAACGCCAGGATCCGAAGCCGAGCGGGATAGGGCAGGACGGCAAACAGCGCGGCACGGAACAGCCGATCCGATGCCGGGCGTTCGTGATGGTGTTCGATTGCCGCGCGGGTGCGCTCGACGAGCGGCGCGTATCGCACGCCTGATGGACATGCCGTTTCACAGGCCATGCAGCCAAGGCAGGTGTCGAAATGGCCGGCGAACGTCTCGCCGATGCCGACGCGCCCCTCCACGCCGGCGCGCATCAGGTAGATGCGTCCTCTCGGAGAAGCCATTTCCTGCCCGAGCAGCAGGTAACTCGGGCAGGTGGCCAGGCAAAAGCCGCAGTGGACGCACTTGTCCATCAGCGGCTCGAGAGGCGCCAGCGTGGCGAACTCCGTGCTCATAGGCCGCCGGGTCCGCCTCCAGGGTTGAGGATGTTGTTCGGGTCGAACCGTGCCTTGACGGCCCCCATCAGCGAGCGGCTGCCGGGGAACTCGCCCCAGACGTCGAGACGACCCTCGAGCGCGGGTGAGGCCTTGACGACGACGGCGGAGCCGCCGCGCCGCCGGGCGCGCAGTCGCAGCTGGTCGAGCCACTCGGGCGCCTTGGCGACGCCGTCCGCGCGCAGGTAGAGAACACCGAGCGCGGCTCGCCCGGCAGCGAGGGTCGCACCCCCCTGATCCAGCAACTCACCGACCTCTGTCGGAAGAACGCTGACCTTGACCAGCACACCGTCGATCGCGCCGCCCCAGACCGTCCGTTCGTAACCGCTCCACAACGAGCGTTCCTCGTCGTCGGCCACCACCCTGGCGTCGGCGCCCTGAGCGAGGCAGAGCGAAGCCGCCGTGTCCGCCTGCGCGTCGGCGGCGCGTGCCGTCGACTCGAAGCGGATGAGGAGACGGTGTGGCGGCGATTCGGCTTCGATGGCTGAAGGAGCGGTCGGCGACGCGGACACGGCGAGGGCCAGATCGGCGCACGCGCGCGCGTTCCGGGCCGTCGCGACGACCGTGCGCGAGACCGGCGCCAGCGGGGCCAGCTTGAACGTGGCGCTCGCGATGACGGCGAGCGAACCGCGCGACCCGCACAGCATCCGCGCGAGATCGTAGCCGGCGACGTTCTTCACGACCTTGCCGCCGGCCCGGGCCACCGTGCCGTCGGCGCGGACCATTTCGACGCCGATGATCAAATCGCGCGGCGCGCCGTGCTTGTGGCGCCGCGGGCCGCTGTCGTTGGCCGCGACGATGCCGCCGATGGTTGCCCGGTCCGCGGCCGGCGGATCGAGCGGCAGCCATTGGCCCGATCGGGCCAGCGCCGCATTCACCGCCGCGAGCGTCATGCCGGCGCCGACCGTCGCCGTCAAATCACCCGCGCAGTGATCGAGCCGGGGCGCGAGCCCGGTCGTCGACAGGATGGCCGCGCTCTCAGCCGCGCCCGCCCACCATCCCGATTTCGTCCCGCCGCCGCGCGGATAAAGGCGAGTCCCGTCCCGATTGGCCTCCGCCAGAAAGGCAGCAAGGGAAGCGACATCCGGCGGGGTTAGCGCGGTCGCTCAAAACCGCTCCGCAAGGCCTGCCCGCTCGACCGGATGCTGACGGTAGGGCCCTGGCACCTCGCCGCACAGCCGCGGCGTGGGAAAGATCTTTCCCGGGTTGCACAGGCCTGCCGGATCGAACGCGCAGCGCACGAGCTGCATCGTCTCGAGATCGTCGGGCCCGAACATCCGCGGCATGTAGGCCTTCTTGTCCGCGCCCACGCCGTGCTCGCCGGTAATCGCGCCGCCCGCCTCGATGCAGTAGCTCAGGATCTCGGACGCCACGCGCTCGGCGTGCTCGGCCTGGCCGGGGATCGATTCGTCGTAGCAGATGAGCGGGTGCAGGTTGCCGTCGCCGGCGTGGAAGACGTTGCCGATGCGCAGCCCGGACCGAGCCTCCAGCGCGCGGATGCGGCGCAACACCTCTGGCAACCGCGTCCGCGGCACGACGCCGTCCTGCACGTAGTAGTTCGGCGAGACCCGCCCCATCGCGGCGAAGGCGGCTTTTCGCCCCTTCCAGATGCGCTCCCTCGCGGCCGCGTCGCGCGCGATCTCGATCGTGACCGCACCGGCGCGCCGGCAGATCGCTTCGACCATCGCGAACTGCTCGTCGACTTCGACCTTCGGGCCGTCGAGCTCGACGATCAGCACCGCGTCGGTCTTCGGAAATCCCGGGTGCACGGCGGCCTCGGCTGCATCGATGGTGAGGCGATCCATCATCTCGACGGCGGCGGGCACGATGCCGCCGCCGATGATCCCGGAGACCGCTTCGCCGGCGTCGTCGATGGAGTCGAAACCCGGCCAGCAGCGTCAGCACCGCTTCGGGACGGCGCAGCAGGCGGAGCGTCGCCTTCGTCACGACGGCGAGCGTGCCTTCGGATCCGACGAGCGCCGCCAGCAGATCGAACCCCGGCGGATCGAGCGTCGGCCCGCCGAACGTCGACCAGCTCGCCGTCGGGCAGCACCGCCTCGACGCCGAGCACGTGATGGACCGTGAAGCCGTACTTGAGGCAGTGCGCGCCGCCTGAGTTTTCGGCGATGTTGCCGCCGACCGAGCAGACGACCTGACTCGATGGGTCGGGCGCGTAGTAGCAGCCGGCCGCCGCGACGCGTTTCGTGATCTCCAGGTTCGTCACGCCGGGTTCGACGGTGACGCTGCAGGTTCGGGAAGATCGATGTCGAGCACGCGATTCATGCGCGAGAGCCCGATCAGCACGCCGTCGGGATGCGGCAGCGCGCCGCCCGAAAGTCCGGTGCCATGGCCGCGCGCGACGAACGGCACGCCTGCGGCGTGGCAGAGCCTGACGACCGCCTGCACCTCCGCGGCGCTCGCCGGAAGCACGACGCGCCCGGGAACCGCGCGCAGGTGGGCGAGCGCGTCGGACTCGTAGGTCAGCAGGTCGGTCGGATCGCTCAGCAGTCCGCCGGGCCCGACGGCACGCGCGAGCTCGCGTCGGAAGGCGGCGTCGATCATCGAATGATCCTGAGCCCGGTGGGTACGGGCGGCGGATTGGACGGATTGACGATGCGGAGCACCTGTCCGGCAGAATAGTTCAGGACGAACAGCTCGCCCCGGGAATCGACGCCGAAGCTGCTGACGTTGCCGAGCACGCCGCTTCCGCCGAGTTCGGCCGTATGCTCGATCAGGCCGGAGGCCGTCGCCTCGCCGTTGCCGGCGATCGAGAGCGCGAAGGACCAGACGCGGCCCGCGACGAAGTCAGCGAAAAAATAGCGTCCGACATAGGACGGGCCGAGGGCCGTGCCGCGATACACGAACCCGCCGGTGACGGACTGTCCGAGGGTCCGTGGATACTCGTAGATCGGATCGGTCAGCGGCAGGAATGCCGGCGGCAGGGTCGTGACGTTGTCGTGCGCCCCTTCGCGATTGCGCCAGCCGTAGTTGCGGCCGCCGCGGCCGCGCGGCTCGTAGTCGATTTCCTCGAACGCGCCCTGCCCGACGTCGCCGATGATGAGCGCGCCGGTTCCTCCGCGCGAGACATCGTCGAACGAGTACCGCCATGGATTCCGCAGGCCGAAGGACCAGATTTCCGGCAGCACGCCGGGCAGCCCGCCCTGGTAGAACGGGTTGTCCGGCGGGACCACGTATCCGAACGGATAGTCGTCCGGCACGTTGACGTTGATCCGCAGCATCTTGCCGAGCAGCTCGGCCGGGTTCTGCGCGCGATGCTGCGGGTCGTTTCCTGAGCCACCGTCGCCCAGGCCGATGTAGAGGATAGCCGTCGGGGCCGAACGCCAGGTTCCCGCCGTTGTGGTTGGCGTACGGCTGGAAGATGAACCGCGTGCCGCCGAACTGCAGATCGAAGCGCGACGCAGGGTCTGCGACGAGCGGGTCGGCGGACCGCTTGAAGCGCGCGATGACCGTGTGGCCCGCCGGGTTCGTGAAGTTGACGAAGAACCGGCCGCTCGACGCGTAGTCCGGTGCGAACGCAAGGCCGAGCAGCCCGCGCTCGCCGCCGGCACTGATGGCCGATCGCAGATCGAGGAAGTCGGTTGGCAGCACCTGGCCTGCACGATGGTGCGAATCCGGCCGCTTTGCTCGACGACGAATTGCACGGCGGCATTCGTCGGGTCTTGCACGATCGCCACCGGCGTCGAAAATCCGGTCGCGTACACGATGGCGCGCAGCCCGGACTGGCTCTGCGCCGGATACGCCGCGAGCAGCCACAAGATGGCCGCAAGACAGGCGGATCTCCTCATGACCGGGATAGTACCACCGAGGCTGGAGGCTAGGGGCTGGAGGCTCGGAGGCTCGGATAGCCCAGTCCCCAGCCCCGACCGATCCGCCCGTCAGCGGTTCAACCGCAGGTCTTGCGTCCGCGTCGCGCCTTCCGAGAGCGTCAGCCGCGACGCATCCGCGGTCTGCTGCTCGAGGAATGCGGGCACGAACCACTCGCCCGGCTGCTGCGGATCGATCGCCGCCAGGAAGTAGTCGCCGGGCGGCAACCCGCGAATCTGGAACCTGCCGTTCTGATCGGGGCGGGCCGTCGTGATCTGCCGCGCCTGCGGACGCCACAACGCCGAATCGGTGGGGAAAGCGAGGATCGTGTACTCCGTCAGCGGCCGGCCCTGCGTGTCGCTCAGCGTGCCGTTCACTTCGGTCTGGCGATCGCTGAACACCAGCGACGCGCCGGTCAGCTTCTGGCCGGTCCGCACGTCAAGCGGCGTATCGATCATCTCGCGTCCGTCGACGACCACTGACTTCAGCGCCCAGCCTCTTGGTGTCTGCGCCCGGATCCACGTCTCGCCGAGCGGGATGCCGGTCAGCGTGAACCGGCCGTCCTTGTCGACCCGCGCGTTGACGGTGGCCCCGAAGGTCGGATCGGCCGACTGCGCGGTGACGCGAACCTGGGTCGGGTCGGGTGGACCAGCCGACGAGCCTTGAAAGGCGATCGTGCCGGCCAAGGTCGCGCCGGGCGTCACGACAACGACGACGCCGCTGAGATCTTCACCGACGACGGTGATCGCCGCCATGCCGTACTGAGGGAACGTGTCGTCGGTGCCACGTGCGCGGATCACGTACCGTCCGGGCGGAACGTTCGCGATCGAGAAGAGGCCGTCCCACCTGATGCGGCCGCCGAAATTCATGCCTTGACCGCGCCGTCCCGGCTGACCCTCGACCGCGAGGTCGACGTTCCCGGCCGTGACCGGCGTGCCATCGGTGTTCGTCACGTGCCCGGTGATCTGGGCGGTGCGCACGAGGAGCACGTTGAAGTTGATGTCGAGGAGCTCGGCGCCGAGGCCGAGGGTGACGGGCGTGGCCTCGAACACCGACGGGACGCCGGGATAGTAAGTGGGTGCGTAGCCGACGTCTGCATCATCCGCGGGCGGGCCCGGAGGCGCCGGCGGGAGGCCTCGCCCGGCTGCGGCGGGGCCGCCGCGCCCTCCGCGTCCGCCCGGGGCAGGGAGCGGAATCGGCCCGCCGCGGTTGAAATTCGGTGCGACCGCGCTGACATAGTACTCGCCGGGATCGAGACCCCAGATGCGATAGATGCCGCGATCGTCGGTCTGTCCTCCACCGGCCGGCACGAGCTCGCGCACACCCTGCGCGTACTGGAACCGCATCAGCCGGACCGTGATTCCGGGCATCGCTTCCCCGAGCTCGTCCGACACCGTGCCGGACACGACGCTGCCGCGCGGCATTCGAAACTCGATGCCCTTGATGTGCTGACCGGCGTCGAGCTGCAATGGAGTCCCCGGCTGAAGCGGGCGCCGCTGTCCGTAGGCGAGGCTGACGTAGCCTGATTTCTGGACGCGAACGTTGTAGCGGCCCGCGGGGAGGCCGGTGAAGTCGAAGACGCCGGCTTCATCCGTCTGCCCGCTCCGGCCGCCGGCGTCGGAAATCAGCCGCACGATGACCAGCTTCATCGGCCGTCCCGAAACTGCATCCAGCACGCGACCGGTGATGCGAGCGGTTGATGCGGGTGGGTCGGTCTGGCCGCGAGCAGGCGTATCGCGGGCGGGCTGCTGGGCGGCCGGCTCGAGCCAGCCGAGGGCCGCAACCATCACCGCCACCGTCAAAGCCCGCCGGCGCATGTCATCTATTAGACAGGAAATCAGGGCAAAACGTTGGGCGCGCCGAAGGTAAGCACCACCCATTCGTCTTCGCGGCTCTCCCAGAGGATCTCGGCCGGATGGAAAGCCGCCATCACCTGATCGCGTTCTTCGGCAAGTAGTCCGCTGACGATCAGCCGCCCGCCGGGACGGACGGCACCGAGCATTCGACGCGCCTCGCGGGCCAGCAGGGCGCCTGTGAGATTGGCGATGACGATGTCGGCAGCGGTCGTTGCGGTCGTAGGGTCGGCCTTTAGGCCGACAAGCTCCGCCACCTCGAACGCCACGCCAGCGGCCTCCGGATTCAGCGCCAGGTTCACGCGCGCGGCGTGAATCGCGTCGGGATCATGGTCGATCCCGACGGCCCGCGCCGCACCGAGGCGCGCCGCCGCGATGGCCAGGATCCCCGATCCAGTGCCGATGTCGAGCACCGATCGGCCTGCCAATTCTTCCCGCTGCAGTGCGAGCAGGCACAACCGCGTCGTCGCATGATGACCGGTGCCAAAGCCCATCGAGGGTTGGATGACGATGCGAGGAGCCTGCCTCGGCGGCCTGGCAGCGCTCGGGGCTCGGGCGGAGAAGCCGGAGATCACGGAGGCTGGGATAAATCGTCAATCGGCCAACGGTGATTGGCTGAAGGTTCTCCTGTGACCGTCGAGCCCAGTCTTCGTCGTCGACCTCGCGCGCAGCGATCGCGGCGCGAGGAAATGCGGCCGCAATGGCCTGCTGTGCGCGCATCGCGCGCGCCGGCGTCGCGAAAGAAAATCGTGATGGAATCGCCGCTCTGTTCGGCCGCTGTAGGGGAGTGGTCGTCGGCCGACCGCGAGAACAAGCTCACCGTCAGCGCCGGTCACCGACAACGCCGGGTACAGCACTAACCAAACATATCCTTCACGCGATCGAATAGGTTCCGATCATCTTGTTCCTCGCCCGGCGCCCGAGGCTCGAACTGTTCCTTCGGCAGGGCCTTCGCGAGCTGTTCGAGCAGGTGACGCTGTTCCTTGTTCAGCTTCTTTGGTGTCTGCACCTGCACGGTGACGAGGAGGTCGCCGCGGCCGCGGCCATTCACGTCGGGCATGCCCTTGCCCCGAGGCGGAGCGTCGTGCCGGTCTGCGTGCCGTCGGGGACTTTCGTCCGCTCCGGGCCATCGAGCGTCGGCACGATGATCTCGCCGCCCAGCGCGAGCGTCGTGAAGTTCACCGGCACTTCGCAGAACAAATGATTCCCCTCGCGGCGGAAGAACTCGTGTTCCTGGACGTGGATGACGACGTAGAGATGACCGTGAGGGCCGCCGCCGGAGCCGGCTTCGCCCTCGTTCTGCAACCGGAGCTGCTGGCCGTTGGAAATGCCTGGAGGGATCTTCACCTTGATCTTGCGTTCCTGCGTGACGCGGCCGGCGCCCTGACAGGCCTGGCACGGCTTCGCGATCGTACGGCCGGTGCCCCGGCACTGCGGACAGGTCACGGCGATGGTGAAGAAGCCTTGCTGGCGCCGCACCTGGCCCTGCCCGCGGCACATCGAGCAGGTGGTGGGTGAGGATCCGGCTGCGGCACCCGATCCCTTGCAGGTTTCACAGGTTTCCTGCCGAGGGATCTGAATCGTGGGCTCGGCGCCGGTCGCGGACTCGACGAACGAGATCTCCAGGTCGTACCGCAGGTCAGCGCCGCGCTGCGGTCCGCCGCGCCGGCGCCCGCCGCTGAACAGGTCGCCGAAGCCGAACATGTTGCCGAGGATGTCGGCGAAGTCGCTGAACGTCTCGGGATCGAAACCGGCGCCTGCGCCGGCCGCGGCACTCACGCCAGCGTGACCGAAGCGGTCGTACGCGGCCCGCTTGCCGGCGTCGGCGAGCACCGCGTAGGCCTCTGCCGCCTCCTTGAACTTCTCCTCGGCCTTCTTGTCGCCTGGGTTCCGATCGGGGTGATGCTGCATCGCCAGCTTGCGGTAGGCGCTCTTCAGCTCGACCTCGGTTACCGTTCGAGCCACCCCGAGCACTTCGTAGTAGTCGCGCTTGCTCACGCCTTCGCCACCTTGACCATGGCGGGGCGGAGCAGCCGGTCGCCCAGCATGTATCCGCGCCGCAGCTCGCCGATCACTTCACCCTCGCGGTGTTCCGGACTGGATTCGTGCAGGACGGCCTGGTGCACGTTGGGATCGAAGTCGGCGCCGAGCGCCTCGATTGGCCGGACACCCTGCTTGCGCAGCATGTCGTGCAGCTTCGCGTGGATCAGCTCGACACCCTTCCGGTATGCGGCGGCTTCCTCGCCGGCTTCGACCTGCAGGGCAAGGTCGAAGTCGTCGACAACCTGCAGCAGCTGCTGGAGCAGATTGACGACTGCCTGATCGGCCTGTTCGCGGCGTTCGCGCTCGACGCGTTTGCGATAGTTGTCGAATTCCGCCGTCTTGCGCAGGAGGCGATCGTAGAACTCGTCGCGCTCGTTCTTGAGCGCGGTGAGCTCGGGTGATACCGGGCTCTCGGCAGTGTCTGGCGGGTCGGACGGATCCGTCGCGGCCGGCGCTCCTGCCGGTTCTTCGAGATCATTTTCAGCCATGTGGGTCCTAGTTGGGATGGCGCAGCACGCGGGACACCGCCTGCGCCGCGCCGTCGACTACCGCTATGGCCCGTGAGTACCGCATGCGGGTCGGGCCGATCACGCCAATCGTTCCAATGCCCGTGCCATCGTCGTACGTCGAGGCCACGAGACTGAACGCGCGAAGGCTGGGATCGGGATGCTCGGCCCCGATCACGACCGTGAGCCCCGGGCCATCGATGTATTCGTTCAACAGGCGAACCAGACGCTGCTTCTCGTCGATCAATGTCAGCAGGCGCTGCAGCATCGCGAGGTTCAGGCCATGCGCGTCTACCAGCAGCGAGGCGGCGCCGTCAACGTACAGCTCACGCTCCTCGGGCAGGTTCGTGAAGGTCGACGAGGCGAGCCGGATCGCGCGCGACATCAGGACGTCGTAGAGCAGCCGCTCCTGGTTCATCCGTTCCAGCACGACCTCGCGCGCCCGATGCAGCGGCAGGCCCGACAGCTCCGAGTTCAGGTAGCTCGCCGCCTGCCGGAGCTCATCGGAGGTCAGCATTTCGCCGACGTCGATGACCTTCTGCAGCACATGGCCGCCGCGGGCCACGATCACCACCAGCACGCGGGTCGAGCTCAACGGGATGAACTCGACGCGATCGAAGATGGCCGCCTGGTGTGCCGGCCTGATCGCGAACCCGACGTGACGTGATGCCTGCGAGACAACGTGCGAGACCTGGGAAAGGACCGAGTCCATCAAACTGCCCGGGCTGTCGCGGCGCAGCCGGGCCTCGACGGCGCTCGCCGTCCGCGCCGATCGTTTCGACTCGAGCAGCAAGTCGACGTAGAAGCGGTACCCCCGGTCGGTCGGGATTCTTCCCGCGGAGGTATGCGGCTGCTGCACGAATCCATCGTGCTCGAGCTGCGCGAGGATGTTGCGCACCGTGGCCGACGAGACGCCCAACCCGGCCGCGCCGGCCAGCGTCGAGGACGGCACGGGCTCGCCCGAGGCGATATATTCGCGCACGAGCGCCGCGAGCACGCGTCTGGGACGGTCCGTTGATTCCATTAGCACTCTGATGCTGAGACTGCTAACGATATTATACGGTATCCGCCGCGGTCCCGGCGAGCCGTCCGGCTGCGCTCGAGGAGGTCGCGCGCGGCGGCGCGAGCCCTGCTCACGATTTCACGCCGGTCCAGGTGCAGCGCCTCGCCCTTGTCCACGAGGATTTCACCATCAACGATCGTCGTCCTGACGTCGGTGCCGCGCGCGGCATACACCAGCGTCGAGCAGGGGTCGTCGCCCGGCACGAGGTGCGGCCGGTCGCTGTCCACCACGATCAGGTCCGCGCGTTTTCCAGGCTCGATCGACCCGATTTCTGCGTCCAGGCCGAGGGCTTGTGCGCCGGCGCGTGTGGCCATCCACAGCGCGTCGCGCGCCGGCAGGGCGCCCGGTCCGCTCCGCGCCGCCTGCAGCAGGGCCGCAAGCCGCATTTCCTCGAACATATCGAGCCGGTTGTTGCACGCCGCGCCGTCGGTGCCGAGCGACACGCTGATGCCGCGGTGCCGCATCTCCGAAACCGGGGCGATTCCCGAGCCGAGCTTCAGGTTGGAGCTGGGGCAGTGAAGCACCTTGACGTCATGATCGGCGAGGAGGGCCATCTCGCTTTCGTCCACCCACACGCAGTGCGCCGCGCAGAGCCGTGGACTCGCAAGGCGGACGTGCGCAAGGTACTCGACGTTGCCCTGGCCGGTGCGGCCGCGCACCACGGCGATCTCGTCGCGCGACTCGGAGGCGTGGGTGTGAACGAGCAAGCCCTGCTCGGCCGAGAGTGACGCGACCGAGCGAAGCAACTCCTCCGAGCACGACACGGCAAAGCGGGGCGCGAGGGCCACGCGCAGGCGTCCGCCCGCCGCACCATTCCACTGCCGGGCGAGCGACAGGCTCTCGTCGAGCGACGCCCGCGTCTCTTCCTGGAGCCGCCGGGGCGCCTCCGGCGCAGCATCCATCATCGCCTTGCCGATCGTCGCGCGCAGGCCGGATGCAGCCACGGTTTCACACACGACCTCGGTCTCGTGCACCGTCTCCATCGTCAGCACCGCGGTCGTCCCGCTCGTGAGCAGTTCGAGCGCGGCCAGCTGCGCTGCCGCACGGAGCGATTCCGGGTTGTGCGCCGCTTCCATCGGCCACACGCGCCGGCGGAGCCACTCGAGGAGCGGCAAATCGTCCGCGAAGCCGCGAAAGAGCGTCTGACAGAGGTGGATGTGCGTCTGAATCAGTCCCGGCAGCACATACCCGCCGCCGGCGTCGACGACCCGGTCGTAACGAGCGCCGGGATCGACATGACCGACCGCTTCAATCCGACCATCGCGGATCGCCACGTCCCCCGGCACTATGTCGAAGCGATCGTTCATGGTGAGGATGGTGCCGGAGCGGATGAGCAGAGAACCTGACATTTAAGATTTAAGATTTCAGATTTAAGATTGCGCGCCTATCGCTGAATCGGATTCTGTCAACGAGTCGCTCGGTTGAAGATTCTGGTGTACCTCAGATCCCTGTTCCCGTAAGAAGTCGCCTGATTCTGCTGAACCAGATGCCGGCATCGGACGTGCTCGTCTTCCGGGCCATGAATGCCCGAGGCGAGGAACTCGAAGAAGCGATCAAAGAAGTTTGCGCTCGACGTGCTCAGCCTGTCTCCGGACGCTGCCGCGCACCGATGAAGCCCGAAGCATTGCGGATCAGCTTATTCGATCGTCGACCGGCATAGCCGCGAACTATCGGCCGCGTGTCGATCTCGATCGGATGCCGAGTTCATTGCCCGGATAGGTGTGGCGTTGGAGGAGGCCGATGAGTCCGCCCTTTGGTTGGAAATTCTTACAGAGAGCAGAATTACTGACGTCAAGGAAGCGTATCGCCTATTGGATGAAGCCGACCAGTTGAGCGCGATATTCGCTCAGTCCCGTATCACGTCGATCAGAACGGAGAAGCAGCGCAACGGCAGTCGCAGCCAACAGTCACACGGGTCTACTACAAGCGCGTTTGAAGCCGAGCGTCTAATCTCAGGAAATCTCAATGTCAGAAATCTTAAATCTTAAATCTGAAATCTTAAATTTCACGATTTCAGCGCAGGAGGTGTCCACCTCATCGCCAACTCCGACACATCCCGGCTCTTCATCTTGCCGTGCTTCACGGCGATGAGTTCGGACAGGATGCTGACGGCGATCTCCTGCGGGGTGACCGCGCCGATGTCGAGCCCGATCGGGGCGTGGACGTGCTGCAGGAACTCGGGCGGCATCTGGTCGGTGGTCAGCGCATCGTAGATGCGCGCGACCTTGGCGCGGCTGCCGATCAGGCCGAGGTAGCGCAGATCGCGCGGGGCCAGCGCGCGGAGAGCTTCGAGGTCGTTGGTGTGTCCGCGCGTGACGACGACGACGTAGGCGTGCGGCGGGATCGTCGTGCGCTCCAGCCACGTGGGGATGTCGTCGGCGACGACCTCCGCGGCATACGGAAAGCGCTCCGCGTTGGCGAACTTCTCGCGGTCGTCGATCACATGGATGCGGAAGCCGACCTCGTTGGCGAGCCGCGCCAGGTGAGAGCCCACGTGCCCGGCGCCGACGATGTACAGCTCGGGCGAGGGCTCGATCGGCTCGATGTAGACGTCCATCTGGCCGCCGCAGATGAGGCCGGTCTCCTGTGCGAAGTCGTCGGACAGCTCGTAGTGCACCAGCTGCGGCCGGCGGTTGGTGATCGCCTCGCGCGCCTTCCAGAAGGCGTCGTTCTCGTAGCAGCCACCGCCAATCGTCCCGACGATGCGCCCGTCGCCAAAGACCAGCATCTTGGCGCCGACGCGTTGCGGTGTCGAGCCGGTGGTCGAGACGATTGTGACGAGCGCCGCCGACTCGCCGCGCTCGAGCGCGTCGGCGACGGCCGAGAAGACTTCCTGGTTCATCACGGCGATTATATCGTTCGCGGCGGAAGGGCGAACGTTCGAACGTCGTCGACGAACGTCGAACGTGCGAACGACGAACGGCAATCGTCAGAATCTGTGGAGATCGCACGCCCGGACGGGTTCGGTCCCGAGGCGAAACGCCTCGCGGAACGTCCGGGGGCACGCCGGGGTCGCGAGCTTGCCGCTCACCGGGTCGATATCCACGAAGCTGATCCCGTCCGGCACCTCGAACTCGGCGCTTGCGCGCCCGGAGAGCGCCCTCGTCATGAACTGCGTCCAGATCGGCAGCGCCGCCTGCGAGCCGGAAAGGCCAAGCGGCTGGTTCTCGTCGTACCCGACCCAGACCACCGTCAGCAGCTCGGGTGTGAAGCCGGCGAACCACGCGTCGCGCAGGTCATTGGTGGTGCCGGTCTTGCCCGCCGCATCGAGCGTGAAACCGGCCGCCCGCGCGCCGGCGCCGGTGCCTTCGTTGATCACGCTGCGCATCATGTTCAGGACGAGGAACGTCGTGTCGGCGGCCGCGACCCCACGCGGCGCCGCGCGCGGCTTCAGCTTCACCTCGTCGCCGCCGCCGTCGATCCGCTCGATGTGGCGGAGCGGCCGCACGACGCCGAGGTTCGGGAACATGGTGTAGGCGGTGGCGATCTCGAACGGCGTGGCTTCGAACACGCCGAGCGCAATCGACGGATACGCTTTCGGCGGCGTCCCGATCCGCAGCCGTCGCCAGAACTCGGCGACGCGCTCGTAGCCGGCCTGCTCGGCCACCTTGATCGCCGCGATGTTGCGCGAGTGCGCGAGCGCCCGGCGGAACGTGATCGACGCCTTCGTACTCGCTTCTGGTAGTTCTCCGGCGTCCACACCTGGTCGTCGAACTCCCACGTCGTCGGCGAGTCGTCGACCAGCGTCGCGGGCGAAACGCTCGCGTCGCCCATCTGCGGCCGCATGCTCGAAGGCGGCGAGATAGACGAACGGCTTGAAGACCGAGCCGGGCTGGCGCCGCGCGGTGATCGCGCGGTTCAGCTGCGACTGGTTGTAGGATCGGCCGCCGACCATCGCGAGAATCTCGCCGGTCTTCGGGTCGACCGCAATCAGCGCCGCTTCCGCTTGTCCCTTCCGCTTGCGCCGCGACAGCGTCTTGTCGAGCGACGTCAGTCCATCGCGAACGGCGTCCTGGGCGACGCGCTGCAGGTGCAGATCGAGGGTGGTGTGGACGTCGACCGCTTTCGTGGTCGTGGTGGTGAGCCCGGGGTAATCGGCGTCGAGCGTCCGCGTCACGTAGTCGACGAAATAGGGCGCCTCGGCTTCGAGCGCGCGCTGCGCGACGCCGAGCGGTTCCTGCATCGCGCGATCGGCCATTTCCTCGTCGGTGAATCCCGCATCCACCATCGCCTGCAGCACGACGTTGCGGCGCTCGCGGCATCGCTCCGCGTTGCTGAATGGCGACAGGGCGCTCGGCGACTGGAGCACGCCGGCCATCGTCGCCGCCTCGGCGAGCGTGACGTTGCTGACGTCCTTGCCGAAGAAGAGCCGCGACGCTTCGGCGACGCCGACGATCGCGAACGATCCGCGCTGGCCGAGCGGCATGTCGTTGAGGTAGATCTCGAGGATCTCGTCCTTCGACGCGCGCGTGTTCAGCACGAGCGCCAGGAACTGTTCGAGCAGCTTGCGCCTGATGCCGCGCCCAGCCCGACTGCTGGCGGGCCAGGCTGCGAGCGTCCACCCGTCGAACTGCGGCAGGAACACGTTGCGGACGACCTGCTGCGTGATCGTGCTGGCGCCCGAGACGTACGCGCTGCTGCCGAACAGGTTCGTGAAGACGGCGCGGACGATCGGCAATCGGGTCGACGCCGGGATGGTCGTAGTAGCGGCGGTCCTCGACGGCGAGCACGGCCTGCACCACGCGATCGGGGATTGCGGCGAGCGCCACCGGCCGGCGCTTTTCGCGCTCGCCGGTGGTGAGCGACGTCAGCAGCGGCGTGTCGAGGACGAGCCGCTCAGCCGGCTTGTCGGCCACCTCGAGCCGCTGGACACGGTCGGCCCGCGGCGGCCGCGGACGGCGGCTTCGGGTTGCCGGCGCGCGTGCCGGTTGCGGCGGCGGGCCGGAACACGACGCGGACCGTTTTGCCGTTGAGCTCGCGGCTCGCGCGCGGATGAAGATCGACCCGTCCCCGACCGCGAATTCGCCCGGACGCTCCGCGACCGGCCGCTGCGCATAGCCGAGGTCGTTCAGGCGATCGATCAGCTGGAGGTCGGTGAGCGCCTGGCCGCGCCGCAACTCCAGCGGCCGCGCGAACACTCGCGGGAACGTGCGCTGACGCGTGCCGTGCAGGCGATCGTCGAGCAGTTGCGCGAAGCGGACGTAGTAGTAGCCGCTCAGAAAACAGGCGAGGACGAGCGGCACCGACATCGCAAGCGCGGTGAGGCGGACCCATCGCTTCGCCCAGAGCGCCTTCGCCCTGGTTTGCAGCCGGTAAGTCGTTCGACGCAGCTGTCTTGTATCCAACCGACCTCTATCGGGGCCACGGCCCGGTCTAGATGACGACCATCCAGTGCTTTCCGAGATCGAGCGGAACCTGTTCGTCGAGCCTTTGGACGAGCGCCGGCCCGTACTGGTTGAGGAACGACACGAATCCGACGGCGCGTTCCTGCGGCTCGCCGCCCGGAAAGACCAGCGCCCGCGTCCGCATGAACTGGCGGCGGAGCGTCTCGTCGCGCTTCTTCGCTGCTTGAATCGTCTTGGAGCGCAGCGTCTGGAGATCGTGCTGCATGCGGCCGAGCGTCGACCGCGCCGCGCCCTCGAGGGTCGGATCCAGCGCCGGCATCGCCTCGACGACCCGCGCCATCGTCTGCTCGACGGCCTCGCCGGCCGCATCGAGCGAGGCGTTCACGCTGGCCGGAATCTGTGACGCCAGCAGCGCATTCAGTGCCGAGTCGTCCTGTGCCTGAAGTGATTCGATCGGCACGTCGTACCTGCTGAGAAACCTGAGTGCGGCAGAGTCAAGCAATGTCGCCGTCGCCCGCGGATACATTATCGGCATCGGGACGCCGAAATGTTCGTAGACCCCCCGCAACTGGCCCAGATAGGCCAGCTCGTTCGGTCCTGCGACGTAACAGATGGTCGGAAAGAGCGTGTCCTGAACGACGGGCCGCAGCAGAACGTTCGGGCTGAACGCCGCCGGTTCAGCCGCGGCCTTGGCGACGAGCGCGGGCCGCTTGAACGACTGGTCCCCCACGACGAAGACGTCGTCCTGTTGCCGGATCGGCCGGCGGCCGCCATCGACGTGGAAGAGAGCGAGGGCGTCGCTCGCGTTGACCTGCGAGTGGTACCCGCGCGCCACCAGATCTGCTCCAGCGGCGGCAGCCCGCCGTCCCGTTTCGCCCGGGACCGTCAGCTCGCGGGTGAACAGGTCGCAGGCAAGCGGTTTCGCCGCGGCGTCGGATGCGTCGTAGACGACCAGTCCGCGGTCGCCCAGGACGCGCTCCAGCCAGGCGCCGAACGCATCCGCCATGCCCGTGCCCGGGGTGTAGATCGACCGCAAGTCGTTCAGCAGCGGCGCCTTGAATTCGGTCGCCGGCTGCGTCTCATCCAGCGCGCGAAGCGCTTCGAGGATCGACTCGTCGAGTCGAACGGAGGCGACCGGCGCATGCTCGGCGGGCTTTCGCGGCGGCAGGGTGATGGCCTTCAGATTCAACGACTCGTCGAACACCTGGCAGGCCCGGACCTCGTCCCAATCGTGATCTTCGGCGTCAATCCAGAACACGGCAACGCAGGGCACCCGATGGTCGCGGGTGACGCGGGCGGCAAGCTTGAGCGCGGTGAGCGCCTTGAGCAGCGTGAACGTCGGACCGCCGAACAGTCCCGCCTGCTGGCCGGTGACGATGGCGACGGTTTGAGCGTCGGCAAGCTTCTGCGCCGCGGCCAGCGCCGCAGGCGGGGCGCCGCGGCGGCGCTGCTGATCGGCGACGATCCTGGCGATCTCCGAGCGGCGCCGGGAATGGGCCTGCGTCCGAGCGATGGCTTGCGCCCATGCCGCCGGATCTGCCGGGTCGCCGGCAAAGAATGGCGAGACGGCGGTGAAATCGTAGGCGTAGTCTGCTGCGAGGCGACGGATCCACGGAAACCGGCGGACGTCGACCGCGAGCGTGGACAGGTCCGTTGAGTTGACCGACACGAGCGAAAGTACTGTCTCAAAGAACGCGCCCCCGCGCAAGCGCGCGCGTGCGTCCTGCTGCGTGTAAGTGCTTGGAACTGCGCGTGTTCAGTGCTACGATTTCGAGGCGTTCGACCCGGTCCCCCGAGGAGATTTCACTGCACACGGAAGCAGGCGGTTCCGCGCCCCCAGACGCGTTCGGTCCGTTCCGCGTTCTCCATCAGATTGGCGCGGGGGCGCTTGGCCCGGTGTTTCGAGCCTACGACCCGGACCAGGACAAGCTCGTCGCCGTCAAGCTCTTCCGCGTCGACCTCCCGCCCGAGCGCGTGCACGAACTGGTCGCGGATTTCGAGCGATTGATCGCGGCCGATCTCACGCATTCCTCGATCGTCGCAGCCGTGGCCACCGGAATCGTGCAGGTGTCGCCCTATCTCGCGCAGGATTTCGTGGCGGCCGACTCGCTCGACACCGTGCTGCGCGAGCACGGGCCCGCGCCGGCAGGCGAGGGTTTACGGATCGTCACGCAGATTGCCGGAGGGCTCGATTACGCGGCCGTCGTGGGCATCGTTCATGGCGCCCTTCACCCACGCGACGTCCTGATCTCGCCAGACGACGTACGGCTCACCGGCATTGGCGTGGCCCGGGCGCTCGAACACGTTGGGGTGCAGGTGCCGGTGCGTCGCCCGTACGCCGCGCCCGAACGCGTCGAGGGCCGTGCGTGGGATCGCCGTGCCGATGTGTTCACGCTTGCCGCGCTTGCGCACGAGTTGCTCTGGGGGCGGCGGCTCACGGCGATCGGCGCCGAGGCTGCCGCCGGGCTCGACGAGCTGCCTGGCGCGCCCCTCAACCGGCTGCGCGACGCGTTTGCACGCGCCCTGGCCGAAAATCCAGCGCAGCGCTTTCCAACGGCTCTCGAATTCGCGGACGCGTTGAAGAATTGCTTTACTGATCGCCAGGAGACACGGCCATTTCCCGCACGACAGGCCACCGACTACCCGGGACTGTCGATGAACGACGTTTTCGCGAAGTCGAGCAGCGCCCCGATGCCGGCAGCCGCTCCGCTTCTGCCACTCGTCCCAGAGGAGAAGGTGCCCGAGAAGGCGCCCGAGATGGCGCCCGAACAGAAGGTCGCCGCGCAAGTGGTCGCCGAGCCAAAGGTCAAAGAAGCAATTGTCGAAAAACCAATAGTCGAAGAGCTGAAGGTCGAAGAGCCAAGGATGGGGCCCGCACGCCGCGAAACGAACGACTCATCGACCAGAAAGTCGCCGAGCAGAGATCGAGCCCATCGAGGACCTGACGCTCCGAGGCTCTGAACTGAGTTTGTCACGCGAGGAAGAACCAGCGCGAAGCGACGCCGAGCCTCCCGTGCGCGTCGAGCCCCCAGTCAGGGTCGACCGGGTCGAGCATCCAATCAACCTGGTCCCTCCCGAGTCACTCAGCCCGGCGCGCTCAGCCGTCTGGCCGCTCTCCCTGGCGCTGCTGGTGGGCCTCGCGCTCGGGTTTGCCGGCGGCTACTGGCTGGGGCAGTCGGATCAGCGGCGGGAGCAACTGTCGACATCGGCCGACCGGCCGACGATGGCAGAGACCGAGGTTCCACTCAAAACCGAGCCCGCGCCGCCGGCGGCTGCGCCGCCTCCCGTCACTATGCCGCCCTCGACTGCTTCGCCTGCCGCAGAGCCGCCCGCGGCGGTGCCGCCCGCAACCGCGCGGCCGGAAGCTGCGCCGCCCGCGGCCAAACCGCCGTCGTCTGCGCCGCCCGCGGCCAAACCGCCGCCGCCTGCGCGTCCCGCCGCGCCGCCTCCTGTTGCCGAGGCTTCGAAGGCGGCCGAAACGCACCGTGGCCCAAACGGGACGGATTACGGTGCGAACCACGCCGGCCGGTGCACTGGTCACGATCGATGGCAAGGACGTCGGCAAGAGCCCGCTGACGATTCCGAACCTGGCGCGCGGCACGCACACGGTGCGCGTGATCCGCGACGGCTATTCGACGGTCGAACGCCGCGTGGTCATCACGCCCTCGCAGCCGACGTCGACGCTGACGCTCACTCTCGCGCGGACGACCGCGCCACCCGCGGCGCGCCCGCCAGCCCCCTCGGAATCGGGGTCGCCGCAGACCGCTTCGCTGACGATCGAGTCGCGGCCAAGCGGTGCGACGGTGATCATCGATGGCAAGCGCGTCGGCACGACGCCACTGGCGATTCCCGGCCTCGCGGTCGGTTCGCATGCGGTGCGGATGGAGATGACAGGTTACAAACCGTGGAGCGCATCGGTGCGGGTTGTCGCGGGCGAGAAGAACCGGGTCGGCAGCGTTCGCTGGAGCAGTAAGACTTGTCCGCGAGCGCATCGGCGTCAGTTCGCGGCGGGGGTGCCCGCCTTCGCCAAAGGCTACGGCGAGGTCTCGCCGTAGCTCGCGGGAGATCGTGGCGAGCGGAGGCGGAGGGCCCCGCCGCCAGTGAAAAAAATGGACGCAATTCTCGCACTCGAGGACGGAACCACGTTTCGTGGCCTCTCTGCTGGCGCCGAAGGTGAGGCGAGCGGGGAGGTCGTGTTCAACACGAGCCTCACCGGCTACCAGGAGATCCTCACCGACCCGTCGTACGCCGGTCAGATCGTCACGATGACGTGCGCCGAGATCGGCAACTACGGCGTGTCGCCGGACGACGTGGAATCACGCAAGCCGCAGGTGGCCGGGTTCGTCATTCGCGACGAGTCGCCGGTCGCGAGCAACTGGCGGGCCGAGTCGACGCTCCGCGACTACCTCGTCGCGAACAGCATCGTGGCGATCTCCGACATCGACACGCGGGCGCTGACGCGGCAGCTTCGCTCGGCCGGTGTGATGCGCGGCGTGATTGCCACGGGCGCCGCACTCGACCCGCGTGCGTTGGTCGAACGCGCCAATGCGATTCCGAAAATGGAGGGGTCGGACCTCGTCCAGCAAGTCACCTCCGACCGGGCGTTCGACTGGCCGGTCGAGGATCCCGACGAGTTCGGCATCGTGCCCGAGCGACGCCCGAAGCGGCGGCTCAAGGTCGCGGCCTACGACTTCGGCATGAAGTGGAACATCATGCGGCGCCTGAGCGCACATGGCTGCGACGTGCGCGTGTATCCAGCGGCCACGCCTGCCAGCGAAGTCCTGGCGACGAGCCCCGATGGAGTGTTCCTGAGCAACGGCCCGGGCGATCCGGCGGTGCTGACGTACGCCATCGACAGCGCCAAGGCGCTGGTCAACGCCGACGTGCCGGTGTTCGGCATCTGCCTCGGCCATCAGGTCCTCGGCCTGGCGATGGGCGGCAAGACCTTCAAACTGAAGTTCGGACACCGCGGCGCGAATCACCCGGTGAAGAAGCTCGACACGGGAAAGATTGAGATCACGTCGCAGAACCACGGCTTCGCCGTCGACCCGGGCTCGCTGCCTGCCGACGTCGAGGTGACCCACAAGAACCTGTACGACGGCACGGTGGAGGGCCTGAGGCACCGCACGCGCCCGGTCTTCTGCGTGCAGTACCATCCCGAAGCGTCGCCCGGTCCGCACGATGCGGACTACTTGTTTGATGACTTCATTCGCTTGATAGAGGAGAAACGGGGCTAAACGTCGGGACTCGGGGTTCGAGGCTCGGGACTCGGGGAGGTGGCGCGGCTGCGCCGCGCGCTTCTCTCCGACGTGCGAGCCCCGAGCCCCGAGCCCCGAGCCCCGAGAGAGATGCCCCGTCGCACCGACCTGAAACGCATCCTGATCATCGGCTCCGGCCCGATCGTCATCGGCCAGGCGTGCGAGTTCGACTACTCGGGCTCGCAGGCCTGCAAGGCGCTGCGCGCCGAGGGGCTCGAGGTGGTCCTCGTCAACAGCAACCCGGCGACGATCATGACCGACCCCGAGCTGGCCGACCGCACCTACGTCGAGCCGCTCACCACGGACTTTCTCGAGGCGATCATCGCGCGCGAGCGGCCCGACGCGATCCTGCCGACCGTCGGCGGGCAGACCGCGCTCAACCTGGCCGTCGATCTGGCTAACGCCGGCATCCTCGCGAAGTACGACGTCAAGCTGATCGGCGCGTCCATCGAGGCGATCAAGATCGCCGAAGACCGGCAGCTGTTCAAGGATGCCATGCGCGGCATCGGCCTCGACGTCCCGCAGAGCGGCCTGGCGCGCACCCTGCCCGAGGCCGTCGATCTGGCGCGCACCCTCGGGTTCCCGCTCGTCATCCGGCCATCGTTCACGCTCGGCGGCGTCGGCGGCGGCATCGCCTACAACATCGAGGAATTCCGCGATCTCGCCGAGCGCGGCCTGGAACTGAGCCCGGTGCACGAAGTGCTGATCGAGGAATCGGTCATCGGCTGGAAGGAATTCGAGCTCGAGGTGATGCGCGACGTCGCCGATAACTTCGTCGTCATCTGCTCGATCGAGAACATCGACCCGATGGGCGTTCACACCGGCGACAGCATCACGGTGGCGCCGATCCTCACGCTCAGCGACAAGGAATACCAGCGGATGCGCGATGCCGCCCGGCGCATCATCCGCACCGTCGGCGTCGAGACCGGCGGGTCCAACATTCAATTCGCGGTGAACCCGGCCGACGGCCGCATGGTCGTCATCGAGATGAACCCGCGCGTGTCGCGCTCGTCGGCGCTCGCCTCGAAGGCGACGGGGTTTCCGATCGCCAAGATCGCCGCCAAGCTCGCGCTCGGGTATCACCTCGACGAGATTCCCAACGACATCACGCGCGTCACGCCCGCCTCCTTCGAGCCGACCATCGACTACGTCGTCGTCAAGATCCCGCGCTGGAACTTCGAGAAGTTTCCGCAAGCCGACCGGACCCTGACGACGCAGATGAAGTCGGTGGGGGAGGCGATGGCGATCGGGCGGACGTTCAAGGAAGCGTTCCTGAAGGGCGTGCGGTCGCTCGAGCTCGGCCGCAGCGGACTCCTGTTCGCGCCGTCCGCGCTCGATGAGGAAGACGATGCGGCCTTGAGGAAGCGGCTGGTGGTACCGTCCGACCGGCGGCTCTGGGACCTGTTCCGCGCGCTCAATCGTGGATGGAGCGTCGAGCAGATTCACGAGGCGACGAAGATCGATCCGTGGTTCCTCCGGCAGTTCGCGGAGATCCGGGACATGCGCCGCGAGGTCGCAGAAATCGGAATCGATGGCGTCGGCCAGGCCGGGCTGCGCCGGCTGAAGCGGGCCGGTTTCGGCGACGCGGAGCTCGCGCTGGCGACCGGCGCTTCCGAGACGCAGGTCCGGACCGCGAGGCACGGCCACTCGCTCGAGCCGGTCTACAAGCGCGTGGACACCTGCGCGGCGGAGTTCGAGTCGTACACGCCCTATCTGTACAGCTCGTACGAGCCGAGCTGCGAGGCGAATCCCAACGGCCGCAACAAGGTCGTGATCCTCGGCAGCGGACCGAACCGGATCGGCCAGGGCATCGAGTTCGACTACTGCTGCTGCCACGCCGCCTTCGCCCTTCGAGAGGAAGGCCTCGAGACGGTCATGGTGAATTGCAACCCGGAGACGGTGTCGACCGACTACGACACCGCCGATCGGTTGTACTTCGAGCCCCTGACGTTCGAGGACGTCATGGGCATCATCAAGACGGAAGCGTCGGCCGGCGGCACGGTCTCGTGCCTCGTCCAGTTCGGCGGGCAGACGCCGCTGAAGCTGGCCCTGGCGCTCCAGCATGCCGGCGTCCCTATCCTGGGCACGTCGCCCGACTCGATCGATCTCGCGGAAGACCGGAAACGCTTTTCGGCGCTGCTCTCGGAGCTGGCGATCACGCAACCCGCAAGCGGCACCGCCACATCGCGCCAGGAAGCCAGGGATGCGGCTGCGACGATCGGATTCCCGATCCTGGTGCGGCCGTCTGTACGTCCTGGGCGGGCGCGGGATGGCGATTGTGTACGACGTCGGCATGCTCGACCGGTACATGACGCAGGCGGTCGACGCGTCGCCCGAGCACCCGGTGCTCATCGACAAGTTCCTCGAGGACGCGTTCGAATTCGACGTCGATGCCATCGCCGACGCCACGGGCGCCGTGGTGATCGGCGGCATCATGGAGCACATCGAGGAGGCGGGCATCCACTCCGGCGACAGCTCGTGCGTGGTGCCGCCATTCATCTGCCCGGAGCGGCACCTCAACACGATCCGCGACTACACGCGGCGGATCGCGACGCGCGCTCAAGGTCATCGGCCTGATGAACGTGCAGTACGCGATCAAGGACAACGTCGTCTACGTGCTCGAGGTCAACCCGCGCGCGTCGCGCACCGTGCCGTACCTCTCGAAAGCCGCCGGCGTGTCGCTCGCCAAGGTGGCCGCGAAAGTGATGGCCGGCCGCACGCTGGCCGAGCTCGGGCTGACCAAGGACGTCGAGGTCGCGGGCGTCTTCGTGAAGAGCCCGGTCTTCCCGTTCGTCCGCTTCCCGGGCGTCGACACGATTCTCGGGCCGGAAATGAAGTCGACGGGCGAAGTCATGGGCGGGTCGACCAGCTTCGGCGTCGCCTTTGCGAAGGCACAGCTGTCGGTGGGGCAGCGGCTGCCGGAGCGCGGCACCGCGTTCGTCAGCGTCAACAACGACGACAAGCCGAACCTGATCCCGATTGCCCGCGACCTGGCGGAGCTCGGCTTCCGCCTGATCGCGACGCGCGGGACCGCCGCGTATCTTCGTGCCTACGGCCTCGACGTCGAGGTCGTGTTCAAGGTGAACGAGGGCCGGCCGAACATCGCCGACGAGATTGTCAACCGCAAGGTCGACCTCGTCATCAACACGCCGCTCGGACGCGAATCGTTCTTCGACGACCGGGCCGTCCGCCGCGCCGCGATGATGCACGAGGTGCCGTGCATCACCACACTGACGGGCGCGGCGGCAACCGTCAGCGCCATCCGCGCGATGCGCGAGCACGGCGTCGGCGTCCGCGCGCTCCAGGACTACCATGCTGGTATTGCAGCTGGTGGGGCGTGACGGACTGTCAAAAACTGCAATCGCCTCTGAGACAAGGACGCTGAGGGAGCAGAGGCGCGAGGCGCAGAGACGCAGAGGGTAAGAGGCTGCAGCCTCTGCGCTTAGCGCGTCTGCGCCTGCGCCTCTGCGTCCTTTGCTCCCTTTGCGTCCTCTTGGTTGGCGGTCCCGTTGCAGCCGCCGCCCAGATGCGGCACGTGGCCGCGATTCCAACCATCGGCCTGCTTGATCGGATCCGCCGCCGGACTTCTCTTTCCACAGAGTTCAATCGTTGCCGGCGTGGCGCTGGCGATTGGCGCGATCGCGGCCGCGTGGGCCTTCCGAGCGAATCGGTCTGCCGTCCTGACGGCGGCAGTCGCGGCCGGCTTCGCGGGCGGCGGGGCGCTCCTGTCTGTCGATGCCTGGCGTGAAGCCTGGCGGCCGCCGCTGAGGATCGCGTTCGAGGAGATCGCGGAGGATCAGGACGGGACGGCGTTCGCGATCGTCACTGGCGTCCTTCGGTCCGACGCCGTGCAGAGACAGTCCGGTGTCTCGTTGAGCCTGGACGTGATGTCGGTACGTAGGCCGGACCTTTCAGGTCCGGCGGATGGCGCGGACCTGAGAGGCCCGCCCTACACGACCGTAGGCCGGACCTCTTAGGTCCGGCAAAACCGCTCGGAGGTCTGCTACTCACCGTCGCGGGCGAGCTCGCGCGCGATCGGATCGACGACTGGCGCGCCGGCCGCACGATCCGCGCGCCCGCACAGCTTCGCCGGCCCTCCCGCTACCTCAATCCCGGCGTGCCCGACGAAGAACGCGCGCTCGCGCGGCGGGGCACGACGCTTGTCGGCAGCGTCAAGAGTGGCGCGCTCGTGGAAGTGGTGAGCACGGGGAGTGTCACGGCTGAAACCGCCTGGCAGATCCGATCGTTCGCGCGGCGTGCGATTGCGCGATCGGTTGGCCGCTGGTCTCCGCGCTCGGCGGCGATCGTCACGGCCATCGTCATCGGCGATCGCGCCGGGCTGGACGACGAGCTGCAGCGTCGGTTGCAGGAGGCAGGAACCTACCACGTCATTGCGATCTCCGGGGGCAACATCGCGATTCTCGCCGGCCTGACGCTCGCGGCCTTCCGGATTGCCGGCATTCTCGGACCGGCCGCCATGCTGACCGCTATCGTCAGCCTGGTTGCGTACGCGTACGTGGTAGGCGGCGGCGCTTCGGTCGCCCGCGCAACACTCATGGCGGTCGTCTACTTTGCCGGGCGCGCCATCGATCTTCGCGGTCCTCCCGCGAACACGCTCGCCATCGCCGCCGGTGTCCTCGTTGCCGCCCAGCCGCTGGCCATCGCCGACCCGGCGTTCCTCCTCACCTTCGGCGCCACCGGCGCCATTCTCGCGGCGCTCCCGACGTTCTCCCGACGGGATCAAGACTCCCGCGTTCACGTCTGATCGCCGGCGCGGCCGTCATCCTCGCTTCGTCGGTCGCCGCCGAGGCTGCCCTGATGCCGGTGGGCGCCCGGCTCTTCTCGCGCGTCACCTTCGCCGGGCTGGCGCTGAACTTTGTGGCGATCCCGTTCATGGCAATCGCGCAGATTGCCGGAATGGCCGCCGTCGTCCTGTCCGCAATCGCCGAACCAGTGGCCGCCGCGGCGGGATGGCTCGCCCACGCCGGGGCCGACGGGCTGGTGCGATCGGCGGAACTGGTCGACCTGGTTCCTGTGGTCGCGTGGCGGGTCGGGCCGCCGCACTGGATGGCGCTGACCACGTACTACAGCGGGCTCGTGACGGCGTGGTGCGGCGTGCCTGGATGGCCGCGTCTGCGCGCCCGAGCTCGACCCTTCGCAGTCGCCCTGACGCTCGTCGCCGCGGCATGGATCCTGTTCGAGCCGCGACGCCTGGTCACATCGCGCGGGGACGGGTCGCTGCACCTGACCTTCATGGACGTGGGGCAGGGCGACGCCACGCTGGTCCGATTTCCGCGCGGCACGACGCTGCTCGTCGATGCTGGCGGGCTGTCCGGTGCTTCGTCGTTCGACATCGGCGATCGCGTGGTTGGCGCGGTACTGCGCCACTACGGCATCCGGCGCCTTGACGCCGCGGCGATCACGCACGCCGACGCGGATCACGCTGGCGGCTTCGCGTCGGTCGTTCGCGACTTCCGGCCGCGCGACGTCTGGGAGGGCATTCCCGTCCCGCGATCGGCGCCGCTCCACGGTCTCCGCCGCGCGGCCACGGCCAACGGCGCCAGGTGGACGAACGTCCAGGCGAACGATCGGTTCACGATCGACGACGTCGAGGTCATCGTCCGGCACCCCGGGATTGCGGACTGGGAACGGCAGGAAGTCCGCAACGACGATTCGATCGTGCTGGAGCTCCGCTGGCGCGACGTGTCGGTCGTGCTGACCGGCGACATCGGACGGGAGACCGAGCAGAGCATCACGCCGCTCTTCCCGCCCGCCGGCATCCGCATCATCAAGGTGCCGCACCACGGAAGCCTGACGTCGAGCTCCCGAGCCTTCCTCGACCGCCTCGGACCCCGGGTGGCCGTCGTCAGCGCCGGACGCAACAACACCTTCGGGCATCCCGCTCCGGACGTTTTGAGGCGCTACCACGAAATCGGCGCGCAGGTCTTCCGCACGGACAGAGACGGAGCCGTGATGGTCGACACCGATGGGTACTCCGCAAACGTCACGACATACGGAGGAAGACGCCTGAAGGTCCGTTAAATGCAACCACGAAGACTCGAAGACTCGAAGGAAGGTACTTATGTTGAGAGTCCAAAGCCCACTGCCTAGCGACCTCGAGGACATCGTGCACAGAACGATCGGATGCTGTGTTGACGTCCATCGAGTTCTCGGTCCGGGGCTCCTCGAGTCGCCGTACTCGAAGGCGGCGGCCATAGAGCTGTCTGCGAATGGCATCCCGTTCGAGCGGGAGAAGGAATACCTGGTGACCTACCGTGGCCAGCCGGTGTGCCAGCACCGCATCGATTTCGTCGTTGATGGGCGTCTTCTTCTGGAACTCAAGGCCGTCGATCGACTGACGGACATTCACCGAGCACAAGTGCTCAGCTATCTGCGCGTGTCTAGACTTCCGGTTGGCTTGTTGATCAATTTCAACGAGATCGTGCTCAAGAACGGAATAAAGCGAATCATTCTGTGACGATTAGACCCTTCGCGTCTTCGAGTCTTCGTGGTTGCCTTCTTGTGGTAGGTCGCGCTTGGTGGTCTGCCACTCGGTCTCGAGATCATCGAGGCTCATGCTGGTCAGTTGACGACCCGATGCGGCGATCCGTTCCTCCATCGCGTGAAGCGCTCCGTGAACTTGTCGTTCGCCTTCCTGAGCGCGGCCTCCGGTTCGATCCCGAGCTTTCTCGAGAGGTTGGCGATCGCGAAGAGGAGGTCGCCCATTTCTTCCTCCGCGCGCGCCTTGTTCGCGGGTTCGTCGGTGAGCGTCTCGCGCAGTTCCGCGATCTCTTCCTCGATTTTCCCGACCACGTCCGTGGCCGTCGTCCAATCGAAGCCGACGGCGGCGGCGCGGCGGCCGATCTTGTAGGCGCGGTGGAGGGCGGGCAGGCTTCTTGGCAGGCCGCCGAGCGTGGCCGGTGTCTCGCCGGATGCGGCCTTTTCCTGGGCCTTCTGCGTATCCCAGCGCGAGAGGGCGGCGGTCGCAGACGGGGCGCGCTCCTTCGACTCGGCGTCGTGGACGCGGCCGTCCTCGCGGAAGACGTGAGGATGGCGACGAACGAGCTTGTCCGAAACGGCGCGCAATGCGTCGGCCACGGTGAACGCCCCCATGTCGGAGGCCACCTCGGAGAGGAACACACCCTCGAAAATATGGTCGCCGACTTCCTCGCGCAGCGCCTCGAGATCGCCGCGGTCGATCGCGTCGACGACCTCGTACGCCTCTTCGAGCACGTACTGGCTGAGCGACTGCAGCGTCTGCTCGCGGTCCCACGGGCAGCCATCGGGCGAGCGCAGCGTGGCCATGATCTCGACGAGGCGGATGAACTCGGCTCCGGCGTTCGACATGTTTGTCCTCGCGGCACGATAGAATGACTGGCGATGTCCGATCAACCTGAGGCCCCAGGCCTGTCGTTCGTCGAGTTCGTCATCGGCCTGGCCACCAACGCCGCGGTCCATTTCGGCGATATCCCCGACCCGTTTTCGGGCGAGCAGAAGTCGGAGCCCAACATTGACGGCGCGACGCAGGTGATCGAGATCCTGTCGCTGCTGGAGTTGAAGACCCGCGGCAATCTCACCCCCGAGGAGCGCCAGGTCCTCGAGCAGGTCCTGTTCGAGCTTCGCATGCGCTTCGTCGCGGCGAAGGACGGCGGGAAGCGGATTATTGAGCCTTAGGGTCACGCTGCTCGGCACCGGCACCTCGCACGGCGTGCCGATGATCGGCTGCGAGTGCGCCGTCTGCCGGTCGTCCGATCCGCACGACCGGCGGACCCGGCCGTCGATCCTGCTCGAGGCCGATTCGGCGCGGGGCGGCGTGCGGTCGGTGCTGGTCGACACGGCCACCGACCTGCGCGAACAGGCGTTGACGCATCGCATCTCCCGCGTCGATGCGATCCTCTTCACCCACAGCCACGCCGATCACATCCTCGGCCTCGACGAAGTGCGCCGGTTCAATGTGATCCAGAAGTCGGCCATCCCGTGTTACGCGGACGAGTGGACGCTCGGCGATCTGCGGCGGACGTTCTCCTACATCTTCAACCCGCCGGCGCTCGGGGGCGGCGTGCCGCAAATCACGTTGTTCAGGATCGGCGGCCCGTTCGTGCTCGGCCGCGCTCGAGATCGTTCCGGTGCCGCTGCTGCATGGCCATCGGCCGATCCTCGGATTCCGCATCGGCGAGTTCGCCTACCTGACCGACTGCAGCCGCATCCCGGACGAGTCGTGGCCGCTGCTCGATGGTGTGCGCACCCTCGTGCTGGACGCCCTGCGCGATCGGCCGCACCCGACCCATTTCAGCGTCGCGGAAGCGCTCGACGTCGTGTCGCGCCTGGGTCCCGAGCGCACCTACTTCACGCACATCGCCCACGATCTGCCGCACGCCGCCACCTGCGCCCGCCTTCCGCAGGGTGTGCAGTTAGCGTACGATGGGCTGGTACTGGAAACCTAGACATCAGAAGCTGTCTCATGAACCAACTGCGTCGCGAGCGAGCGCGCGAGCGAGCCACGCGAACGGGAGCGCGCCGACGCAGCGGCGCGCGAGAGAGCGTGTGGGGGAGTTCGAGGGGCGAAGCCCCTCGGTTAAAACTAGTGGAGGTCATTCACTTTCCGGACGATCCGCGCCCGGCACGCTGGAGTCATCCGGTGCTGGCGCTCGGCAACTTCGACGGCGTGCATCGCGGCCACCGGAAGATCCTGGACCGCGTCCGCCGCGTCGCGAACGAGCGCGGTGCCACCCCAACCGTGATGACCTTCGATCCGCATCCGCCGCGCGTCGTCAGGCCCGACAAAGCGCCGCCGCTCCTGATGACGACCGCCCAGCGGCTCGAGGCGATCGCGGGGTCCGGCGTCCAGGGTGCGGCGATCGTGCGCTTTACGCACGAGATGTCGCAGTGGGATCCCGAAACGTTCGTCCGCAGCGTGCTGGTGGACTGGATGCGGGTCGGAGAAGTGTGGGTGGGGGCCAACTTCCTGTTCGGGCACGATCGCGCCGGCAACTTCTCGATGCTGCGCGCGCTGGGCGCGCGCTACGGGTTCAAGGCCGAGAAGATCGATCCGGTCCGCTACAAGGACTTCGTGGTCAGCAGCACCCGCATCCGCCGGCTGGTGGGCGAGGGCCGTGTCGACGAAGCCGGCGCCCTTCTCGGGCATCAGGTACTACGTCGACGGGTCAGTGGTGCACGGCGATCATCGCGGCGCATCGATCGGGTTTCCGACCGCGAATCTCTGCACCGAGAACGAGCTCCTCCCGCCATATGGCGTCTACGCGACGACGACGACGATTGCCGGCGTGGTGAAGCCGTCGGTCACGAACGTCGGCGTCAGGCCGACGGTCGACGCGTCGGATCGGGTCACGGTCGAGACCCACGTCTTCGATTTCGCCGACAATTTGTACGGCGCCCGGCTGCGAATCGGCTTCGTGCAGCGGCTGCGCGACGAGCGGAGGTTCGAGTCGCTCGACGGGCTCCGCGAGCAGATTGCGGCCGACTGCGATCGGGCGCGCGTGCTCTTCGATCGCCTTTCACTGTAGAATCCGGTCGCGGTGGTCCCTCCCGACTTCTTTTTCGCGCTGGCGGTTTCCGGCAGCGCCTCGCGCGAGATGCTGTTAGAGCTGGTGGCACACGTCCTCGACCAGGCCGGCTGCTCCGGCGACGGTGCGGCGTCGCTCGGCGACGAGCTCCATGCCGCGGTGACGAGCGGCGCCCGCGACCAGCCGGTCGACGTCCGGTTCAGCGCCGAGGCGGGCCGGCTGGAGATCGTCGTATCATCGCAGGCCGGCGCGATCTGGCAGACCTTCCGCGAGATCGCGTAACACCAGGATTGATGCGCCTTTACAACACCCTGAGTCGCAGCGAAGAGCTCTTCACGCCGGGACCGGCCAACACGGTGCGGATGTACACGTGCGGCCTCACCGTCTACGCGCGCGGCCACATCGGCAATTTCCGCACCTTCGTCTGCCTCGATGTGCTCCGCCGCACGCTGCGCCACCTGCTCGGGTACCAGGTGCGCGGCGTCATGAATTTCACCGACGTCGACGATCGGACGATCGTCGGCGCGGAGAATGCGGGCAAGGACCTCGCCTCGTATACCGGCCAGTTCATCGCGATGTTCCACGAGGATGCGCGGGCGCTCGGCCTCGAGCCGGTCGAAGAATCGCCGCGTGCCACCGAGGAGGAGAACATCAAGGCGATGGCCGACCTCGTGCAGGCGCTCGACCGCCGCGGTCACACCTATCGCAGCAACGGTTCCGTGTACTTCAAGATTGCCACGCTGCCGGACTACGGCAAGCTGGCGCGGCTCGATCACGAAGGCATGCTCGACGGGGCGCGCGTCGACTCCGACAATTACAACAAGGAGGACGCGCGCGACTTCGTCCTGTGGAAGGCGACGAAGCCTGGCGAGCCGACCTGGGACGTGGTGGATCCGCCCGGCCGGCCAGGCTGGCATCTCGAGTGCTCGGCGATGGCGCTGCGCCTGCTCGGCGAACCGCCCATCGACATCCATGCCGGCGGCATCGATCTCGTCTTTCCGCACCACGAGAACGAGATCGCGCAGAGCGAGGGAGCGACCGGCCGCCCGTTCTCGCGCTTCTGGGTACACGTCGAGTACCTGCTCGTCGACGATCACAAGATGTCGAAGTCGCTCGGCAACACCTACACGGTGCCGGATCTCGCGGCCAAGGGCTACCGGCCGTCGGCGGTGCGCTACCTGCTCCTGTCGGCCCACTATCGCAAGCAGCTCAACTTCACGTGGGCCAGCCTGACGCAGGCGGAGGAATCGCTGCGCCGGATCGTCGATTTCCTGACCCGCGCCGAGGCCGTCACCGCCGAAGGCGCGCACGAGCAGGTGGCCGCGAGGGTGGGGGAAGCGCGAGCGGCGTTCGTCGAGGCGATGCAGAGCGATCTCAACACCGCCGGAGCGCTCGGGGCGATTTTCGAGCTCGTCCGATCGCTCAACTCGGCCATCGACGCCGGCGAACTCGGCCGCGGCGATCTGCCGGTGATTCAGGACGCGTTCGCCCTGTTCGACGCGACACTCGGCATCATCTCGCTGCGGCGGGCGGAAGAAGACCAGCCGCCGATTCCCGTCGAGGAGATCGAGCGCCTGATCGAGGAGCGCATTGCGGCGCGGCGCCGCCGCGATTTCGCCACCGCCGACCGCATTCGCGACGAGCTGGCGGCACGCGGCGTGCTCCTGGAGGATT
The DNA here is from genome assembly GCA_963720005.1 of uncultured Acidobacteriota bacterium. Classification (GTDB taxonomy): domain Bacteria; phylum Acidobacteriota; class Vicinamibacteria; order Vicinamibacterales; family CAVVIG01; genus CAVREM01. The sequence goes on from CAVREM010000015.1 coordinate 64,636, forward strand.
CGCCCTCCGGCACGCGCTGGAAACGCAAGTAGGCCGGACCTTCGTAGGGCGGACCTCTTAGGTCCGCCGCATGCGACGACGAGCCATCACGACCGCACCGACGATGCCTGACGCACCGCACATCAAGACGCCACTCCCGGGCCCGAAAGCGACAGCGCTGATCGCGCGCGACCGCGCGGTGGTGTCGCCCTCGTACACCCGCGGCTATCCGCTCGTCATCGACCACGCGTCGGGCTGCGTCGTGGAGGACGTCGACGGCAATCGCTTTCTCGACTGCGCCGCCGGCATCGCCGTGAACGCGACGGGACATTCGCACCCCGCGGTGGTCAAGGCGATTGCCGACCAGGCGGGCCGGTTCATCCACATGTCGGGGACCGATTTCTACTACGAGCCGCAGGTCAGGCTCGCGGAGGAAATCGCCACGATCGCGCCGTTCGAAGGCGGGGCGCGGTCGTTCTTCGGCAACTCCGGCGCCGAGGCCGTCGAGGCCGCCATCAAGCTGGCGCGCCACGCCACGGGGCGGCCGGCGATCATCGCGTTCCTCGGCGGATTTCATGGCCGCACCCTGGGCGCGCTGGCGCTCACGGCGTCGAAGCCGGTGCAGCGGCGCGGCTTCAACCCGCTCATGCCGGCGGTGTACCACGCGCCTTATCCCAAGACGTATCGCCGCCCACCTGGCATGACGCCCGATCAATGGGTGTCGTACTGCCTCGATTACATCGATCACGAGCTCTTCGGGCAGCTCGTCTCGCCCGACGAAGTCGCAGCGATCGTCATCGAGCCGATCCAGGGCGAAGGCGGCTACGTGACCGCGCCCGACGCGTTCCTGCGCGGCCTGCGCGAGTTGACCAGGCGGCACGGCATCCTGCTCGTCGCCGACGAAGTGCAGTCGGGGATGGGGCGGACCGGAAAGATGTTCGCGATCGAGCACGCTGGCGTGCAGCCCGACGTCGTGGCGATCGCGAAAGGGCATCGCGTCGGGCCTGCCACTGGGCGTCGCCGCGGCGCGAGCCGACCTGATGCAGTGGCCGCGCGGGCGCGCATGCGAGCACGTTTGGCGGCAACCCGATCGCCTGCGCCGCGGCGCTCGCGACGATCGAGCTCCTCAAGGGCGGGCTGATGGCGAATGCGGCAACGGTTGGCGCGCACCTGAAGGCCGGCCTCGAGGGCCTGATGGACAAGCATCCGATCATCGGCGACGTCCGCGGCCGCGGGCTGATGGTGGGCGTCGAGCTGGTGCGGGATCGCGCCACGAAGGAGCGCGCGATCAAGGAACGCGACGCGGTGGTGACGGCTGCGTTCGAGCGGGGCCTGCTCGTGCTTGGCGCCGGCAAGAACTCGATCCGCTTCTCGCCGCCGCTCGTGCTGACGAGGGAGCAGGCGGACACAGCCGTCGCGATCTTCGACGAGGCGTTGACCGACGTTGTGAGGGCGACTCGCGGCCACCGAAGCGTCGCAGACGCGAAGGCGGCAGAGTCGCCTGGTCGCTCGCAGCTCTGCTGATCTGTGAACTGGCGTGCAGCTTGCCTGCGATCGGCGCCGTGACGGAGGCGCGGCAGAGTCTCGGTAAAATCGGCGAGAATCTCGCGTGCGTGGAGCTGGAACGGCGCGGGTACGCAATTCTTGCCAGGCGCTACCGCCACGGCGGGTGCCGAAATAGACATCGTCGCGCAGCGATGGCCCGACGCTGGTGTTCGTCGAAGTCAAGGCGCGCGAGGGGCGGGAATTCGGCGATGGGGCAGAGGCGGTGACGAGATACAAGCGGCGCCGGATGGTCATGGCGGCCATGGATTACCTGGTGCGCAACAGGATCGGCGAGCGCCCCTGCCGCTTCGACGTCGTCTCGATTCAGCTCGGCGAGGGCGAGCCGCAGATCGAACTGTTTCAGAATGCCTTCGACGCGTCGGGATCGTAAGTCTCCGCAATTGTTCATTGTAAATTCCCCATTGTAAATTTGATGATGGTCTCTCCCATTGCCTGAGCTCCGCAAGGATCCGGTCACCGGCCGCTGGGTGATCATCTCCACCGATCGCCAGAAGCGGCCCACCGACTTCCAACTCGAGCGCGCCACGATCATCACCGGCGAGCACTGTCCGTTCTGTCCCGGCCGCGAGGACATGACGCCGCCCGAGGTCCGCGCGTTCCGGCAGAACGGCGGCGCGCCGAACTCGCCGGGCTGGGATCTGCGCGTCGTGCCGAACAGGTTTCCCGCGCTGCAGGTCGAGGGCAATCTCGATCGCGAAGGGGAGGGGCTGTTCGATCGGATGAACGGCATCGGCGCGCACGAGGTGATCATCGAGACGCCGGATCACAACAAGACCCTGGCGACGATGAGCGAGCCGGAGATCGAGCGGGTGCTGTGGGCGTACCGCGAGCGCGTGGCCGATCTGAAGCAGGACCGGCGGTTCCGCTACATCCTGATCTTCAAGAACCACGGCGCACCGGCCGGGGCCACGCTCGAGCACTCCGCATTCGCAGCTGATCGCGCTGCCGATCGTGCCCGACTTCGTGCGCGAGGAGATCGAAGGGTCGCGGCGGCACTTCCGCGACAAGGAGCGGTGCGTGTTCTGCGACATCATCCGGCAGGAGGTCAGCGCCGGCCGCCGCGTCATCCACGAGAACGCCGACATCGTCGCGCTGGCGCCGTATGCGCCGCGGTTTCCGTTCGAGACGTGGCTCCTGCCGCGCAGCCACGGCGCGCGGTTCGAGGACGCGTCGCGCCAGCAGTACGAGAGCCTGGCGCGGATGCTGAAGACGGTGCTGATGCGGTTCGAACCGGACGCTCGAGTCGCCCGCCTACAACCTGATCATCCACAGCTCGCCGTTCAGCGAGGAGACGAGCGATTTCTACCACTGGCACGTCGAGCTGATCCCGAAGCTGACGCGCACGGCCGGCTTCGAGTGGGGGACCGGCTTCTACATCAACCCGACGTCGCCGGAGGAAGCGGCGCAGGTGCTCAGGAACGCGCGGGTGTGAACCGAGCGGGCTCGAGGGCAGGCGGCTCAGGCTCGAATCGTCGTCGTGCGGACCTTCGAGGTCCGCCTTGATGTCGCGCCGGGCGGTTGATGCCAGCCGGCCGTGTGGTACTTTAGGGATTCGGGCGAGCGGGAATAACTCAGTGGTAGAGTGCGACCTTGCCAAGGTCGAAGTCGCGGGTTCGAATCCCGTTTCCCGCTCCAACTTTTCGCTCAGAGTTCTTTGACGTCGGCGAAAGTTGTCCACCGTAGCACCGGAGGTGCGAAGGTGGACTGCCGCTGATCACCCGAGACCTCGCACCGGGAAGCCAGCGTGCGGCGCCCTTTGAAGTTCGACGTTTCCGGGCGACCCTCAGAGGGTCGCCGCATGCGGCCCTCACGGGCCGCGAGTTGTTTTAGGCCCTCCGATCGGCGCCGTCGCCAAGTGGTAAGGCAGAGGTCTGCAAAACCTCCACCCCCGGTTCAAATCCGGGCGGCGCCTCCAACCTTCGCTCACGCTTGCCAAACCGCGCGTGAGCTACGGTTGGCAAGCCACGCGAAGGTTGTCCGCCGTAGCTGCGAAGCAGCGAAGGTGGACGAACATCTTTCAACAAGTTGCCGTGACGCTGTTCGCGTCGAGGGCGCGATGTTAACAGGAATGTTAACGGGCGCTTTGTGAACTCGAATGTGAACAGGCCGTTGACATGCGCCAGACAATGCATCGATTGGTTGGCGATTGCAGCCCAGACGCACGACGGAACCACAGCATGGCGATTCGGAGCGGGGCTGACATTTGCGCCGTTTCGGGAGGACGCTCAGCCGGTGACGAACTTGTTGAGCGGCGTGTCTCCATTTGCGAGCTTCCCGATCACTCCAGCGTCGTTGTCGCCATTCTGCATGAGCACGTATCCCGACTTTCTGGCTACGGATGCCATCGTGAACGCCTTGAAGCCGGGGTTGTCACCGCCGTGCCCAATCGTGTCGCCGCTCTCGTGATGGAGGATCTGCCAGCCGAGCGCCCACGACTCGGAGTCATTCACTTTCACCTGCGGACGGATCATCTCGTCACGACTGGCGATGTCGAGGCGGAATGCATCAGTCGGCTTCGGGTCGATCACCTCAATCAAGAACCTGCCGTATTCACTCGGCGTCGTTAGAGACCACCGGCAGCTCCAAATCGAGCCACCAGAATCGCGTACCGGGATCGTCGGAGGGCGAGTTAATGTGAGTCAGGCCACCGCGGCCTGCTCATAGTAGCGCGCCTCGTACTCCGCCGGTGGCACGTAGCCGATCGGCTCGAGCAGCCGGCGCATGATTGAACCAGTCCACCCAATCGAGCGTCGCGAATTCGACAGCCTCAAGATGCCGCCACGGCCCGAGCCGGCGAATCACTTCCGTCTTGAAGAGGCCGATGATGGATTCGGCGAGCGCATTGTCGTACGAGTCGCCGCGGCTCCCGACCGACGGCGCGATCCCGGCATCGGCGAGCCGGTCGGTGTACCGCATCGACAGATACTGCGTGCCGCGGTCACTGTGATGGACCAAGCCGTCGGCACGCGTCGCCGCAGCGGTCGTAGATCGCTTGCTCGAGCGCGTCGAGGACAAAGTCGGTGACCAAGGACGAGGAGACCCGCCAGCCGACGATCCGGCGCGCAAAGACGTCGATGACAAACGCGACGTAGACGAAGCCGCGCCAGGTCGCGACGTACGTGAAGTCCGAGACCCAGAGCTGATTCGGACGCGTCGCCGATGAAGTGGCGATCGACCAGATCGCGCGGCGGGTCGACGTCACGCGCGGACTGGGTCGTGGTGGTCCAGCCCGCCCGCGCACCGCGCCGGACAGGCCCATGTCTCGCATCAGCCGGCGGACCCGGCAGCGCGCGGCATACAGGTGCTCGCGACCCATTTGCCGCCACACCTTCCGCGGGCCGTAGACCTGGCGGTGCTCGGTCCAGATGCGACGGATGATCGCGCGCAGCACCTCGTCGCGCTGGGCCCGGGTCGAGCGCCGCGTCGGATCCCGCTGCTCGGCTTTGTGCCGGAAGTACGTCGACGGGGCGATCGGCAACACCTGGCAGATCGGCTCGACCCCAAACTGCTCCCGATGATCGTCGATGAACGCGACCATCACTTCGCTCGGCGGTCGAGCTCCGCCTGTGCGAAATACGCCGAGGCTTTCTTCAGGATCTCGTTGGCCCGCTTCAGCTCGAAGTTCTCGCGTTCGAGCTGCTTCAGGCGCTGCGCGCTCGTCGGTGGTCAGGCCGGCGCGCTGGCCGGTGTCGCGCTCCGCCTGCCGGACCCATCGCCGCAAGCGCCTCGACGTGACAGCCAAGCTTCTCACGCGACCGACCGAATCGCCGCCCACTGCGATGGGTATTCGGCCGGCATGCTCCGAACACCATCCGGACCGCACGTTCACGCAACTCCGGGGAGTACTTGCTCGGTCGTCCCATGGGCTCCATCCTCTCTCTGAATGGGCCCTCCGACAAACCCGGTACGTTCGTGTTGCTCGTGGCCTCGTGAGTGGTTGGCCGTCCATGTCATGCGGTGCGGCCGTTCGGCTGGCGAGCCCCTCGTCCCAAAGATATGTGCTGGACTGCATCCCAAAAGGACGAAGTAGGTTGGCCTTCAGATACGCGTCGATGTCGGTCTCGCACACTCGGATGCCGTGGTACAAACTCTCACACGCGTCGGAGCTCACCCGACCGGTGAGGTGCGCGACGACGAGCTGCAGGTAACTGTATCCTTCCCCGGAGTAGTGAAATTGTGTCCCCGGCGTAAACTGGATGCGAAGTGGATCATCCTGAGAGCGCCAGTTCGGAAACCCACTCGTATGATTCCGTTCACAAGGGCGTACCTGTCCCCCGGCACGTCGGCCTTCGGCAGCATCTGCGAGCTCAAATTCCAACTGGGCTATGGTGCCATCGGGCCCTCGGTGTGCAATTTGGTACATCTCCCGGAGTGCTCGACCGTTATCCTGACCGAGCTTTCCTGAGCGCTCAGCCGGTCCGCCACGCCATCAAAGCAAGAACCCCGGTCATGAAGACGAGGTATCCGGACCGATGACTACCCTCAAACAGCTCGACGCTAAGTTGCAGGCGCAAGCGTTGGAGGTCGCCAACCTGCGCGCGGCTCTCGACGTGCAGTTCCAACGCATCGTGCAGATGCAGGCCGAGCTGGACGTACATCCCGACCGCGCGTGAACGTCGCAAGTCCATCCGGCTCCAGTTGCAGCCACCGTCTTCGAACGGCAACGGCCATCTGTTGGTCCTTCAAGAGCGACGGTCACGGTCGAAGTGACGAGTGGGCGGCCACATCGTCGGAGGATGACCGACGATGCTCCACGGCTGGCCGCCCGAAGCCTTGGCGATGCCCGGCCGCGCGAGAGAGGCGCGCGGGAGCGAGCTGACTGGGGTTAGTGGTGGTGCGGTGGCGCAGAAGCGACTCATCGACCGCCCGCAGGCCCAATGGGTCCTTGAGCTTCCTGAAGACCGGTTGGCGTCAGCGATAGTCGAGCGTCATGCGATCTGGCGGCTGGTCCTGCGAAACAGCCTGTCGCGGTCGCTGTCGAAGTGATACAGCTTCGCAACCGTGATCCGTTTCGCGAGCGCACTGCACACGACGCAGGCCGCGACGCTTCCGATTACCGGCCCAACCAATAGATCGAAGCAATACGCAACGGTCGAAGCAGAGGACAAAAACATAA
>CAVREM010000016.1:0-12645 GCA_963720005.1 uncultured Acidobacteriota bacterium
TGTGACGTAACACGCTCGAGTGGCGGCGCCCCCAAACCCTGCCAGCGCGTGCCTGGACGACAAGCCTATATGGGATATGCGGCATCAAATCGAGCTATCGTCGCTGTGGACTCCCAGCGGAGAAGAGGAGTGTGAACATCATCGATGGCTTCGGCGCCGACTGCGGCCGAACTTGCGTGGGATCGCGAACACCATCGTCCGAGACGAACCTGGCCTGTGTCCGAGCAAGCCGCCGTGCTCAGGGATCTTCAGGGTTCACCCTCATGGTGCGTCGACAAGTTCCAGCTGACAGGGGAGCAGCTGCGCATCGAGGGCTGGGCGCTACCCGTTGCCAACGGCGGCCCGACGACAATCACGTTGAACCGCATCGCCATGGACACGGTCTCCCGGGGTATCCTCGACCTGACCTCGAACGATTATGCTGGCACTGGCCCGGTAGCGGCACGAGCGGCTTCGAAATGTGCGTGGCCGTAGATCACAGGACACTGTTCGCCAACGGTCGGCTCGAGCTGGCATACGCGCATGCGGATTCATTGCTCCCCGTTGACGAACGCCATCTCGTCACTTTCCGCCGAGCAACGCGCGCCGTCCTCCCTGATTACGCGAGACAGGCTCGTGTCCAAGGCATCGGGAACGACGCGACGTTCATTCTCGACGGCTTCAGTGTCGTTGAGAAGATACTGTCGACCCTCGAACGGCACAGCGGCCGCGGTCGTCGCCAGATGGGATCACTACTCGACTGGGGCTGTGGCTGCGGGCGGGTGTCGCGTTACTTCGAGGGATATGACACATCGGTAACAGGTATCGACATCGACGCTGACAATGCAGCCTGGTGCGCGTCTCATCTTCCGTTCGGCCGGTTTCTCGCCGTGCCTCTTCGGCCACCATGTCGCTCGCTCGAGGCGGGTTCCTTCGATGCTGTCATGGGGATGTCCGTCATGACCCACTTGACCGAGGCCGACCAGCACCGTTGGTTGGCGGAACTGCATCGCATCACTCGTCCGGGTGCACTGCTTGCACTGACGATGCACGGCGGCCCGGCCATCGCCCGCGCAGGCCTCCCTGCTCACCTCTTGCGCCGTTGGCTCGACACGGGTTTTCTCGACGCCGGTATGAATCCCGATCTCGCGACCTCTATCGAGGAACCGTCCTTCTACCGCAACTCGTTCCACAGCGCCGACTACATCCGGTTCAAGTGGACCCGTTAGTTCGACGTGGTCGAGCAGATCGAGGGCTTCGTCGGCAATCATCACGATCTGGTCGTGCTCCGTCGGCGAGCCTAAATCGTCCACACGCAAACGGCGTCCATCTCGCTGGTGGCTCGTCGCCCCGGAGCCTGAGGTCAGCGATCCCCTTTGTCTGTGGGTGGTACGGTCTGCAGGTAGGCCCAGAGCGCCTTCAGCTCGATATCGCTCATCTGTCCGTACGCCTTCCACGGCATCTGCGGCAGGATCTCGGTGCCGTCCTTCCGCTTGCCCTCGCGCAGCGCGCGGATGAAGTCAGCTTCAGTCCATCCTTTCAGGCCGGTCTCGTGCGGCGTGATGTTGGCAACGATCGGCATGTTGGGATCGCCGGCGACCTTCCCGCCCGAGAGGTTCCCGCCGTGGCACCCCTTGCAGACCTGCGCGATGTGCTGTCCCAGCTCGACGCTCGCGGCCTCGACCGGCGGCTCGACCGCGTGCGGCTTGTTGTGATCGACGGCGAACGCCAGGAGGATGTCCGGGTTGAACGCGACGACGTACGAGAAGAGCGGTCCGATACCGACGGCTTCCATCGTGCGATCGACGGCCGGACGGCTCTGCACGTAGGCGACGATGTCCGACAGCTCGTGATCGGACAGGTTGACGAACTCGATCGACGGCATCGACGAGGACTGGCCGGTATGCCGGACGCCGTGGCGAATCGCGCGGTCCCAGTCCGCGGCGGTGAAGCTCTCGCGTGACGCTGCCGGCGCCGCTGGTGAGATTCGGGGCGGCCCAGTAGCCGACGAGCGTCTGATCGATGAGCACTTTCCCGCCCATGTCTGGGCCGTGGCAGCCGTTACAGCCCACCCGCGTTTTGACCAGATGTTCCCCGCGAGCCACTGCGCGCGCCCGCGCCGCCGCCTGCAGGTCCACACCTGCCAGCGGATCGGCCGCCGGAGCGCCCGCCGCCAGCCGCTCCGCGCGCAGCGTTTCGAGCTCCGTCGCGGTGAGGGGGAACGGCACCGGGAACGACACCTCGTGCGTCGTCCAGTGCGTGTTGTATTTCCGCCCGGCGATGACGCGTGCGACAGCCGTGGCACCGAGCGCCAGAATCACGAGACCAGCGAGAATCCAGACCAGGACCTTGAGCAATTTGCGCATGGGAACCCGCGATTTTACCCCACCCGGAAGTCCCGGGCCTCGGGCCACCGGCGCCGTGGTATCCTCCGCACTCTCCTCGGAGGATCCCTGATGTCATTCGTCGCAGACGCCCCTTCTGTGTCTCGCGCAGCTGCGCGCGGCCAGGCCGCGTACGATCGGCTGTTCTACGGGACGATGGCCGTGGCCCTGGCACTGGTCGTGTTCGCCGGATTCGGTCCGAGCTATTACTTTCGTTTCTTCTCCGGCGGGCCGCAGGCGACGGTCAGCGGCGGGCCGTTCACCGGGCTGATCCATCTCCACGGCGCGCTGTTCACCGCCTGGGTGATCCTGTTCATCACGCAGACCGCGCTGGTGGCCACGCGCCGCGTCGCCGTGCACCGCCGCCTTGGGATCGCCGGCGCCGCGCTCGCGGCGGCGATGATCGCCGTCGGCACCGCGACCGCGATCGCGACCGCCCGCCGGGGCGGGTCGCCGACCGGCGTGGATCCGCTCGTGTTCCTGGCGATCCCGGCCTTCGACATGCTGGTGTTCGCGACGCTGGTGACCACGGCGCTGGTCTGGCGGCAGCATCGAGAGACACACAAGCGTCTGATGCTGCTCGCGTACATCAGCATCATGACCGCCGCCGTCGCCCGCATTGGGGGAATATCGGCGATGGGGCCGCCCGTGTTCTTCGGCCTGTCGTTTCTCTTCGTCGTCTGCGGCGTTTTGTACGATCTGCTGTCCCGAAAACGCATTCACCCGGCGTACATATGGGGCGGTGCCTTGATTTTCTTCTCTGTGCCGCTGCGGCTGGCCGTTTCCGGGACGGCGGCGTGGCATACATTCGCGGCCTTTCTCACCAGGTGACGGCTTCCTACTCCGTCGAACGTCACAACGTGCCCGGCATCCCGCTTGCGGTTGTCCGGAGGCAGGTCAGTCAGGCTGAACTCTCGCGCGTCGTGCCGGAGTGCTGCGGTCTCGTCTGGAACACGCTCCGCGCGCAGGGCATCCGAGGCGGACGCCACGTCGCTCTCTATTGGGACGGCAGCATCAGGCTCGAATGTGGGGTCGAGCTGCAGGGACCGTTCATCGAGCAGGACGGCGTCGTGCGCTCGGCGACGCCTGCCGGCGTGGTCGCATCTGTCACGCACTTCGGTCCCTATCGCAACCTCGCGGCTGCCCACGAGGCCATCGACGGATGGTGCCGGGCCACCGATCACCGTCTTGCGGGTCCGAGCTGGGAAATCTACGGGCATTGGCAGACCGCGTGGGACGACGATCCGTCACTGATTCGGACGGATGTGTTCTACCAGCTGCTGACGTAACGGCACCGGCGAGAAGATTATCGGCCGAGCGCCACGGACTACGACGATGCGAACGGACCGAGCGGAACCCATTCTGCCGTCGCGAGATCTCGAAGAGACGCGCCAGTTCTATCGGCGGCTCGGATTCGAGGCCTGGTGGGACGGGAAGGCGCCGTGGGATTACGAGATCGTCTCCCGCGGCAACCTGGTGATGCACTTCTTCCTCGAAAGCGGCCTGGCCCCCGGGACGAACGAGACGTCGTGCTATTGGCGTGTGGCCGATGCCGGCCAGCTCCACGCTGAGCTCTCGGCGCTGCAGCTGCCGTTGAGTGGCATTCCCCGGCTCACGGCTCCCATCGACCAGCCGTGGGGGATGCACGAGTTCACGATTGTCGATCCGTCGGGCAACCTGCTACGTGTGGGTCATCAGACGCCGCCACCTGGCCAGGAGGATGTTCAGGCCCTGCACGCAATCCGGGAACGTCTGCAGGCCGGCGAGAACGCTTTCGACGGCGATGCGCTCGTCGACATGATGGCCGACGACTTCGTACTGATGGTCCCCAACGAGCCGGTGCAGGTGGGGAAAGCGCAGTGCGAGGCGTTCGTTCGCCGCATCCTCGCCGAGCAGCAGGCCTGGTTCGACCGGCGGATCTCCTACGTCAGCGAAGAGGTCGCCATCCGCGGGGATACCGCCTTCGATCGCGGGACCTTCTCGTTCACCATCGTGGTGAAGCACGACGGCAGCACCGGCGGGGCGACGGGGAAATACCTCTGGTTGTACGAACGGCCCGGCGACAGCGACTGGAAGATGTCGCGCGCCATCCTCAGCCTCGACGATCCGCCCGAGAGCGGCGACGGCTGCTAGCTCATTCCCGCGCGCGCAGCAGCGCCTCGACGTCGAACATCGCGTTCTGCGCGGCCCGGTCTGCCGCGGTCATGTTCTGTGGATCGCGGACCGTGGCATCGGCGCCGTGCTCCAGCAGCAGCTGCGCCAGCTCCAGGGCTTTCGACTCGTCGTGGGGCGGCAGCCACATGAGCAGGGTCTCGCCGTCGCCGGTCGCGCGCGCAGCCTCGGGTTTCTCGGCCAGCAGCTGCCGGACGCGATCGACATTGCCTGCATACCCCACTTCCCAGATGCTGCGACTGTGCCGGCACAGCAGGGCGATCATGCGGACCGAGCGGCAATGCATCGCGCCGCCGAGCGGAGTGTTGTCGTACTGGCGGCCGATCGGGTCAACCTGCGCCCCGCGGGCGATCAGGAGCTCGGCGACCTCGACACTGTCGGAATAGGCCGCGATGTGCAGCGCACGCTCGCCTTCGGGGCTCTCGACGTCCGGAGACGTGCCGAGATCGAGCAGCACCTCGGCGGCCGCCCGCTGGTTGTGCGCGGCCGCGGCGAACAGCGGCTCTGACGTCTCGAGAAACGCCGGGTGCTTCCCGATCTCGTCGCGAATCGTCTGCGTGTCCGATGTCCGGCAGGCGTCAACGAGCGACTGCTTCGGATCGAGCGCGATCGCCGTGCGGACGGCGCCGTGTCGAACGAGCAGCTCCGCAAGCTCCGCACGGCCTCTCACCATCGCTTCGTCGTAGAGCGGACGTCCCGAGCCGTGGCGATGCGCGGGCGGTGGGACATTCGGGCTCGCGCCGTGCGTCAGGCACCACTCGGCGAGCGCGAGGTCGCCGTGCTCGATGGCCATCTCCAGGTGCCAGCGTGCACCCGACCCGTATCCCCCCATGTCGAACATCCGCCACTCCGGGTCTTCCCAGTCCGCGCCACGGCCATGCTGGCGTGAATGTTCGTAGGCGAGCTCGAGAAACCACTGGACCTTGCCGCTGAAGTGAATGTTGTAGATGACCTGCTGGTCGTACGGACGCGCGCCGCGATCGAGCAGCAGCCTGGCGAGCGCATCCCGCTGCGGATGGCTGGGGCGGCCTTCCTCTCCCTCGCCGATGACGCCGACGAGCGGCGTGTAGTGGCTGCCGCCGGCCATGAAGTACACGTTGGGATCCGCGCCGTGATCGAGCAGCGCGGCCGCGATCGCCACGGCATTCGTCGCGACGGATTCGAGCGGCAGCCGCGTGAAGCAGAGATACGAGAGCGGCTGCCAGCCTTTCGTCCCCCAGTCGCGCCGGAGGAGGTCGTTCTCGCCGCCGACGCCGGTGCGCACCGGATCGGGGTCGCCGTTGGCCCGCGTCGCCCAGCCCGGATCGGCCGCCAGCGCCCGGTTGACGGCGTCGATATCGCCACAGACGACGGCGGAGTAGAAATCGGCCCGCGGAATGTCGGGGTAGCGAGCGAGAAGACGCATCGCGGTGTGCGCAGCGCGGACGTGGTCCGGCCCGCCGCGCACGTGATGGTCGGGGCAGGCGTTGTCGAGAAAGCGCGACAGGGCTGCAGCGGGTACCGTCATACGGTGAGCGCCAGGGAATACCATACAGCGTCGAGCGCAGGAGCTTTCGCTCCACATGATTCGCAAGCTGAAGGACGGACGATACCGTCTCTATTCGCGCAAGAAGGACCCGAAAACGGGAAAGCGCCGTAATCTCGGCACGTTCGGCACGCGTGCGGCCGCCGAGAAGCACGAACGCGCCGTGCAGTTCTTCAAGCGTGGCGGCTGAGGGGTTCATGCGCGGCTACGGCTGGCGCGATCTCCCCGGCTCATCGCGCGATGTGACAAAAGGTAACGCGATGGACGCGCGCGCATCACAGCTCATCGAACAACTCGGACTGGTGGCCCACCCGGAGGGCGGCTGCTTCCGTCAGGTCTACCGGTCCTCGACCACCGTTCAGCCCGCCGACGACCGCGGCGCGCGACCGTCGCTGACGACCATCTACTTTCTCCTCGTCTCCGGCGAGGTCAGCCGCTGGCACCGTGTCGCGTCCGACGAGGCGTGGCACTACTACGAGGGCGATCCGCTCGAGCTGTGGAGCGCTGATGCGGGCTTCAGCGAAATCACCCGGCACGTGCTCGGGCGCGTTGACGACGGCAGGCGGCCCGTCGAGGTGATTCCGGCGGGTCGATGGCAGGCCGCTCGCACGACCGGGTCGTACACGCTGGTCGGGTGCACGGTAGGGCCGGGATTCGACTTCGCGGACTTCGAGATGCTCGACCAGCGGCCGGATGAGGCCGAGGCGGTCCGGCGGAGACATCCGGAGCTGGCGGTGTTCGTCTAGTTCACGAGAGGCGTGGCTTCCGGCTTCAGCCGGAAGGCTGTGGCTGTCGTCAATCGATGGATCGCTTCGCGCAGCCTTCCGGCTAAAGCCGGAAGCCACGCGGGCCTCCAGGCGCTAGGCGCGCTTCCGACCGGCGACCACGAACAGGGCGATGCCGCCGACAATGGCGAGCGCGCCGAAGACCGGAGGCAGGGGAATGGTCTCCCGCGTCTGGGTGGTGGCTTCGATCGGCCCGATATCGAGGATCTTTTCGCGCTTCGTATAGGTAATCCCTCCGTAGAGCAGCGCGACTATGCCGAGCACGATCAGGGCGATGGCGACAATTCTCACGTCAGCCTCCGTTCGCCCTGTTGCAAAGCACGCGCCGAACATCAACTGAAAGCGTGCCGGAGTAGAATCCGGTCGCGATGAAAGCAACGGGCTCGGCCAAACGGCGCGTGACGGCGAAACCTCGCCAGGCAAAGACGATCGAGGGGTCGCTCGACGAGCGCGTCCAGTCGGCGCTGGCGTGGCTGAAGCGGCATGCGACGAAGGCGACGCGCGACGGCATGGCCCGCTACGCCATCCCTTCCGACAACGCCTACGGCGTCGCGATGAAGGACATCAAGGCGCTCGGCGCGACGCTCGGCCGGGACCAGGCCCTCGCCGCGGCGCTGTGGGCCACGGGCGTCTACGAGGCCCGCATGCTCGCGAGCTTTGTCGGCGACCCTCAACAGCTGACGCCGGCCGTCATGGACCGCTGGTGCCGCGATTTCGACAACTGGGCCTTCTGCGACGCCATGTCCTTCAACCTGTTCGACCGATCGCCGCATGCGTGGGCCAAGGTCGCCGAGTGGAGCAGCCGCGACAAGGAGTTCGAGAAGCGCACGGCGTTTGCCCTGCTGTGGAGCCTCAGCGTGCACGACAAGGCCGCCGGCAACGACGCGTTCGTGCGCGGTCTCGCGCTCATCGAACGCGAGGCGGCAGACGACCGCAACTTCGTCAAGAAGGCGGCGAACATGGCGCTGCGGGCGATCGGCAAGCGCAACCGGGCCCTCAATACCGCCGCGGTGGCGGTCGCCAGGCGTCTGGCCAAATCGGACGATGCCGCGGCCCGCTGGGTGGGCGCCGACGCACTGCGGGAGCTCACGAGCCCGGGCGTCTCGAAGCGGCTCGCCTGACAAGCGTCAGCCGTCTGAACGTCAATCGCTGCGGTCTCGTCTGGGGGATTCATGGACCGGCTTTTCGGTGATCTCGTCTCGGGCATCCGGATGCTGGTCCGGTACCCGACGCTTTCCCTCGGCGCGATCGCGACGCTCGGCGTCGGCATCGGCCTCAGCACGACGGTGTTCTGCGTCGTCAATGGCGGCCTCTTCAAGGGCCTGCCATTCCCCAACGCCGATCGCATCGTCGCGGTCTATTCCTCGAATCCGGCGCAGGGGCAGCCGCGCCTCCCGATCTTCGTCCACGATCTGGCGGTGATTCAGTCGCGGCAGACCTCGTTCGACGTGCTCGGCGCGTATGGCGCCGGGCCTTACAACCTGTCCGTCGAAGAAGGCAGGCCGGAACGGTTTCCGGGCGGTCAGCTGACCCTGGAGGCATTCCGGGCACTCGGCGTGCAGCCCGTCCTCGGGCGCGGATTCCAGGAAGGAGACGACGCGCCGGGCACGAATGTCGTGCTGCTCGGGCACGAGCTGTGGCGCGATCGCTACGGCAGCGCCCCGGATATCGTCGGCCGGACGATTCGCGCCAACACCACGCAGATGACCGTCATCGGCGTGATGCCGCCGAAGTTCGGCTTCCCGATCCGCGAGGTGCTGTGGGTGCCGCTGCGCGTGGATCCGCTGGCGACCGCGCGCGGCCAGGGTCCGCGATACTCGGTGATCGGCCTGCTGAAGCCGGGCGTATCGGCGTCGGAGGCAACCGCGCAACTCGCCACGATCGCCGGGCAACTGGAACACGATTTCCCCGCGACCAATGCGCGGCGTCAGCGCCGGCGCTGTCCCGTATCTGGAAACGATCCTTGGCCGTGAAATCTACGCGATGCTCATGACGATGCTCGGGGCGGGAATCGGCGTCCTGCTCATCGCGTGCGTCAACGTGTCGAATCTGCTGGTCGCGCGCGCGTCGCTGCGGCGCAGGGAAGTAGCCGTGCGCATGGCGCTCGGCGCCGCCCGCGGCCGTATCATCCGCCAGCATCTCACCGAAGTGCTGGTGCTGGCCTCGGCTGGCGCTGTCATCGGCATCCTGCTCAGCACCGCCGGGATGCGCTGGTTCATCTCGACGCTGGCGGTCAACCCGCCACCGTTCTGGATCACGTTCGAGCTCGATCACCGGATCATGCTCTTCGTCCTGGGGCTGATCGTGATCTCGAGCCTGGTCGCCGGCGGACTGCCCGCGCTCCAGTCGGCCCGCGTCGACGCCGGCACGGCGCTCAAGGACGACAGCCGGTCGTCGACGAGCGGCTCGTTCGGCCGCTTCAGCGCCGCGCTCGTCGTCGCCGAGCTGGCGGTGTCGTGCGGGCTGCTGATCGCCGCCGGCCTGATGATCAAGAGCGTGGTGCAGCTCCGCACCGTGCCGATGCCGTTCGCCATCGAGAACGTGCTGACGGCACGCGTCGATCTGCCGCGCTCCGACTATCCGGACTCTGCGGCGAGCATCCGCTTCTTCGAGCAACTGCTTACCCGGCTGCGGGCGGTTCCGGGTGTCGAGGCGGCCACGTTGTCGGATGGATTGCCTGCCGCCGGAAACGGCAGCATTGCCGTGCAGCTGCCGGGCAAGGCCTACGCGCAGCAGAGCGACTATCCGCTGGCGCGCGAAGGCATCGTCACGCCGGGCTATTTCGAGACGTTTCAGACCAGGCTCATGGGCGGCCGCGAGTTCACGACCAGCGATACCGCGGCCGGCCAGCCGGTGGCGATCGTCAACGAGTCGTTCGCGCGGCTGCACTTTCCCGGCGTCGACGCTGTGGGCCGCCAGTTCAAGCGAATCCGTCCCGGGAACAAGGAGCCGTGGCTGACCGTCGTCGGCCTGGTGCCGGATCTGCTGATGGAAGGCATCGGCAACAACGGCGCGAGCCCGGTCGGCTATTACATCCCGATCGCGCAGAGCGACGTCGCCAACGGCGTGCGCATCGCCGTCCGCACGCGCGGCGATGCCGTCTCGCTGACGCCGCTTTTGCGCTCTGCCGTCACCTCGCTCGATCCGAGCCTGGCGATTTACGAGGTCAGCTCGATGCGCCGCGTCATCGGCCGGCAGACGTGGTTCTACACGACGTTCGGCACGTTCTTCATGGCGTTCGGCATCTGCGCGCTGCTGCTGGCCGCGGCGGGTCTCTACGGCGTCATGTCGTTCGCCGTGACGCAGCGGACCCGTGAGATGGGCGTGCGCTCGGCCCTGGGCGCGAAGGGTGCGCAGCTCATCGCGCTGGTGATGCGCAGGAGCGTCGTCCAGCTCGTCATCGGTATTGTGCTCGGCCTCGTGCTGGCGATCGTGGCGGCTGGGGCCCTCCGGCCGGTCTTGTATCGCGTCGATCCGCGGGACGTGACGGTCTTCGCCGGAGTCGTGGTCATGCTGGTGGTGGTGAGCCTGCTGGCCAGCCTCCTGCCGGCGCGACGAGTGGCGAAGATCGATCCGGTCAAGGCGCTGGCGACGGAGTGACATGAGCGGACGCGGCTCTTCTATCAGCTTCGCGCGCTCGGCCTGGTCCGGCGTGAACCAGACGAGCGGTAGCGCGGGCGGCTGCGTCCACTGGTTCCTGGCGACCTCGTAGTGACGCGCCCACGCTATCAGGCCGGCGGCACGCTCGCGCTGCTTGTCGTGACTGTCGCGCTCGGTCTTGGGTCGCGCATCTATCGGGGCGCCCTGCCGTTCGTGATCGCGGAGTATGCGGGGGACACGCTCTGGGCGACGGCGGTGTTCTTCGTGCTGCGGCTGGTGCGGCCGTCGGCGCCGCGCCTCGCGCTGGCCGCCATTGCGCTGGCGATCTCGTTCTGCGTCGAGTTCAGCCAGCTGGCCCACCCGCCCTGGCTCGACGCCTTGCGCCAGCAGCCGGGCGTCGCTCTGATCCTGGGCTACGACTTCGTGCCGGCGGATCTCGTGTGTTACACCGCCGGCGTCGCACTGGCGTGGGCGATAGACGCCGTCAGGCGACCGGGCGATGGGCGAGGTCCGGGATCGACCCGGACGGTGTGATAATCGCTGGCGTTTTCGGCGATGACGAACACTCAACAGCACGGCGAAGCGAGCGTCCGGATTGTTCCGTACGATCCCGCCTGGCCTTCCTTGTTTCAGCAGGAACGGTCGCTGCTGGAGGCGGCGCTCGGGAAGTGGCTGGCAGGGCCGGTCGAGCATTTCGGCAGTACGGCAGTGCCCCGGCTGGCGGCCAAGCCGGTGATCGACATCATGGCGGGTGTCGAGAGTCTCGACGCCTCCCGCGACGCGATTGCGGCCGCGGGCGGGCTTGGCTACGTCTATTACCCGTACCGGCCCGATGTCATGCACTGGTTCTGCAAGCCCTCGGCGGCGTTCCGCACGCACCATCTGCATCTCGTGCCGTTCAACAGCCCGTTGTGGATCGAGCGGCTGGCGTTCCGCGATTACCTGCGAAAGGATCCGGCGGTGGCCGCCGAGTATGCGGCACTGAAGGGGCGACTGGCGACGCAGTTCGAATTCGATCGGGAGTCGTATACCGACGCGAAAGGGCCGTTCATTCGGCATGTCATCGGGCTGGCCCTCGCGGGCGGCTCGCACCGATACGAATAGAGAGAGGTGTCGTCCTCGCGCCATCGAGAAAGGACGGTGGACAATGAAGGCGGTCAGGCCTGGCGTTGCGATGATCGCGCTCTGCGCGCTGCTGAGCGCGTGCGGCAATCCGTCCGGGCCGAGCAAGAGGAGCTACGAGGGACAGTGGACCGGCACCACGGCCCAGGGCAAAACGGTGACGTTCACGATTTCGCCCGACGAGAACGTCACGGCGATCACCATCGGATACGAATTCAACGGCTGTTCGGGAACACAGACGTTCTCCAGCCTGAGCCTCAGCATCGCGCCGCAGGTTCAGTGCATTCCCGCGCCCTGTTCGAACCAGCTGATGTCGTACCGGGCGTTCAACTACTCGACGGGGAATCAGCTGGACGGGCCGGGGACGAGCGTGACCGCCGTGTTCATGTCGGAAAACAGAGTAGAAGGCCTGGTCCATTTCCGTGCATTCCCGGCTGTGGAAGCGCCATGAGCGTGACGTGGAGCGCGACCAAGCGGTAGGGGTCAGACACGGGTCAGACACGGGTCAGAGGGTCGACCCCACGACGGTGTGGTTACTCGTGGCGGTGAGCGCCCGGCATGCCGAGCCGCTCGATCGTGTCTCCCTCGAAGTCGAACTCGATGAGGACGGCGGGCTCGTCGCCGACCACCCAACCGTCGTGCCCCGGCTCGATGGCGACGATCTGCGGCGCCTTGCACTCGAGCGTGCAGCCGTCGGCATATTCGACGTGGAAGCGGCCGCGGGCGAGGAAGCCGACGTGCGCGTGCATGCACAGGTCGGTGCCGACGACCGGCTTCATGTCGACCGACCAGCGGAAGCCGACCGGGTAGATCATTCGCTTCACGCGCGCCGCGCCGGCAGGTCCGACCTCGAGCTGGACATGGCCGACCTTGCGGCGCACGGCGCCCTTCAGCGGTGCGGTCAATGAGTCGCGGGCGTCCCCGGCCGCTCGCCGCGCCTTCGCCGGGCTGCGCCGCCGGCTGGTGCTGACCGTCTTCTTCCGGACCTGCGGACGTTTGCGCGCCGCCGCTCGTTTCGACATGGGCCCTCGCTGCTGTTCAGACCCGCGGATGCTAGCACACGGGGTCAGACACGGGT
>CAVREM010000017.1:0-9735 GCA_963720005.1 uncultured Acidobacteriota bacterium
GGTTCAGTTTTTGAGTATTTGTTCGAAGAAGTCCACCGCGCGGGGATCCCTCGACTGGCCGAGCCAGAACATGGCTTGCCGGCGGACCTCGGGCAGGCGGTGGTTGCGAGCGAGATCGATGAGGATCGGTACGCCTTCGCCGCGGGGCAGCTGGCTCAGGGCGAACACCGCGCGCCGCTTGACCTCGATCTCGGGATCGTCGCTCACGGCGCTGCCAATCGTCTTGAGGGCTTCGTCGCCGGCGCGCTGCGAGAGCCAGAACAGCGCCTGGCTGCGGATGCGCGGCCGCTGATCGCTCCGCGCGAGCGCGATCAGCACCTTCCCGGCCGCGTCTCCGGGATGCAGGGCGAGCGCTGAAAGAGCCGGCATCTGCACCGTGTTGAGTGTGGGTTCTGCCCGAATCAGCGCTGCGAGCCAGGTCACGCTATCGTCCGCGCCGATCCCGGACAGCGTCGTCACGGCCACTCCGTCGGCGTCGACGTCGCAATCGAGCGAGAAGATCCGCAGCCGCGTGACCGACCGGTTCTCGATCCGCGCGAAGACGCGCATTTCGGACGGTGGCTCGACGACAATCCGCGCCGCGGCGGGCTCGGGTTGATTGCTGTTGTTCAGCACGACCCCGTCGCGGCCCTCGAGCCGGCAGCGGCCGCAACAGTCGGCGCCGCGCGACGCGGCCGAATCGAAGCAGCACATCCGCCGCGATCCGCCCACCATCGGCACGCGGTACTCGACCCACGCAACGCCGCCCTTCGCCGCGACCGCGTCGATCCTCTGCTGCAGCGTCTGCGCCGCCGCCGCGTCAGCGGCGAGCACTATCGTGAAGGCAGCCAGCACCCTACAGGATCCACCGAGCACCGCCTACAGGATCCACCCAGCACCGTCATTTCAATAATTCCAACATGTAGTCCGTGGCTTCCTTCGACTTCATCGTCGACAGCCGCTCGACGATGCGCCGCTTCAGCGCGGCGTCCTTCTCGGCGCGGGCGAGCGTGACGAGCAAGGGCGCGTTCTGCTGAATCATCAGCGCGTCGATGACTTCCATCTTGACGTCGGCGTTGCTGTCGCTGGCGTAGATCGATCGGAGCGTCTCGCTGGTCTTGGACGATCCCATCGCGCCCAGATTGCGGATGGCCGTCCGCCGGAGCGCGGGGTCTTTTTCTGAAGTGGCGAGCTTCGTCAGCGAACCGACGTTGCCGCTCGACATCATGCCGCGGATGATTTGGTTCTTGACCTCGGGCGACGTCTCGCTCTGGTAGAGCTCGTCGAGTTCCGCGGTCGCGTTCATCGCGCCGAGCGACCGGGCCGCTTCGCCGCGCAGCTCCGGCTCTTTCTCGGACTTTGCCAGGCCGAGCAGCCGCTGGCGATCGCCCGACGCGCCGAAGCTCCGGATGATGGCGCGCTTCACGGCCACGTCGGTCGTCGCACGATACGCATCGTCCAGCACCTGACGGTTCTCGGGACCGCCGATCGCCCCCAGGTAGCGGATCGCTCGAAGCTGCAAATCGGGGTTGAGGTTGCCCTTGGCGGCTCCCGCGATGATGTCGCGTGCGCGCGCGGAGCGGCTCTGGCTCAGCACGAACAGCGCGTTCTCCTTGACGCGGACGGTGCTCGGGCCGGCCAGGATCTGCTCGATCATCGGGATGGCCCGGTCGGGATCGCTGTTCATCAGTCCCCGCAGCGCCAGCAGCTTCAGCTCCTCGCTCGACTGGCCGTCTGGCGAGACCTTATCGCCGGACCTCTGACGGATCTCGACGTCGAGGGCCTGCGCGTCCTTCGCCCAGCGGCTCTGCGGAAACCGCTTGCCCATGTCCGCGAGCGTCGCGAGCGCATCGGCGCGCTGATCCAGCTTCCACTGCGCGTAAGCCTTCCAGTACAGCGCGGCGTCGGCACGTGTGCTGTTCGGCGCTGCCGCGACGCGGTCCAGCGCCTCGAGGGCCCGCTCGTAGCGGCCTGAATCGATCAGCTGACGCGCCTGTTCGTACGCTCCTTCTGCGTTGCGCTCGATGACGACGCGCCCCGTCCGAGGCGGGGGTTCCGGCCGCGGCGCGGGTTGGGGCTTCGGCGCCGGCTGGTACAGGAAACCTGCGTCGAAATCATTGAAGTCGAAGTATGGACCCGGGGGCAGCGGCGGCAACGCCGCCAGTGGCGGCATTGGCGGCATCGGTGACAGCGGCGCGACCGGGACCGGCGGCATCGGTGGAAGTTCCGGCAACGTCGGCATCTCGGGCAGCACCGGCAGCGGCGGAACCGGTGGCAGCACAAACGTCTGCGGCAGCACGGGCATCGGCGGCAGCACGGGCATCGGCACCGGCTGTGCCGACGCGGCATGGCCGGCAAGGACAAGCGAGGCTACGACGGCGGCGGTAATCACTCTGCTCATATCGTTTTCCTGGGTATTGGTGGTGCGAGCTCGCGCTCGCGCAATTCTTCGGAGAGGACGCGTACCCGGAACAGCAGGGCCGCAGCGTCCAGGCGGAGACGAACTTGATCGAGCTCCCGAGGCGTCAGCGTCGCGGGTCCGTGGACGAGCTCGAGGAGACTCCGTTCGAGCTCGTCGAGCACCGCGGCGACCGTCTCGTCGCCGGCAGCAGTTGATGCATCGCGATACAGCCGGTTCGTGGAAATGAGATCGGACGCGAATTGCTGCTGAGAGCTCACGTCGGCCGGTTGGTCGGATGTGCCGTACGCGTTGACGAAATCGAGGATCACCCGTTCCGACTGCTCGAGGTGATCGCTGACCATCGCCAGACGCACGCGCTCGCCTGCATCGGGATCTGACAAGACGTCGGGGGCCGCGTTGGTTGTCTGCACCTGACGATCGGCGCGCGGCCACGAGAGCCCGGCGACGAACGCGGCCAGCAGGAGCACCGCCGCAGCGCCAGCCAGGGCCAGGCGATGCGGCCGCGTCCACACCGCCCACCACGGGGCCTCCTGCTCGGGCAGCTGGTGGCGGATGCGCTGCCAGACCTCGAGGCCGTACCTGATCGCCGCGCGCGGGGACTTCGGGATCGGCGACGAGCGCCAGGCTCGCCGTGATGTCCTGATAGAGCGCGCGGCACGAGCCGCAATCCGCCAGATGCTGCTCGATGCCGACGCGCCGGCGGTGCTCGCCGTAGTAGTAGAGAATCAGGTCGTCTTCGGTGTAATGCATGTTATTTGCGCCGGACCTAAGAGGTCCGGCCTGCGTACGGGTCAAGCGCCACCCGTAGTTTTTTCACGGCGCGAAACACCGCGTGCTTCGAGGCGCTCGTGCCCAGCCCGAGCGTGCGGCCGATCTCCTCGATGGATCGCCCCTCGTGATGCCTGAGCGCGAACGCCGCGCGCTCGAGCGGGCTCAGCGCGGCCAGCGCGTCGTCCACCCGTGCCCTCACCTCGCCGCTTTCTGCCAGCCGCTGCGGGTCGGGCGTCCCTGCCTGGATCGGCGCCGCCTCGTCCAGCGGGTCGCTGACCTTCTGCTGCTTGGCATGCCGGGTCCGCATCACGTCCACGGCGCAGTTCGCGACGATGCGGTGCAGCCAGGTCGCGAAGTTGGCGCGGGCTTCGAAGCGTCCCAGCTGCCGATAGGCCCGGAGAAAGCTTTCCTGCACGACATCCTCGGCATCCTGCTCGTTGCGGGTCATCCGAAAGGCCAGCTGAAACGCACGCCGGCTGTGCCGCTCCACCAGGACGCGGAAAGCCTCGCCGTCGCCCTGCTGAGCGCGGGCGAGGACCGCTGCTACGTCGCTGGCGTCCATCCGAACAGATTAGACGGGCTTACGGAACAAGGGGTTAGGGGACTGGGGGCCTGCGGGCCTGGGACTGGGGGCTGGGGGCTGGGGCCCGGTGTAGGCCGGGCCTCTTAGGCCCGGCGGGGTGGATGGCGGACTAAAGGCGGACCTAATCGATTTGACGTCAAAAGGCGATGGGGAAACGGGTGGGGACTTTCTGGAAGCGGCCAACAGAGAGATGGCGGCGGGCGTTTATACCGGCATGACCGGCGAGGCGGTCGCCCTTCCGACGAAGGCGGCGAACGCGGCCGCCGAGACGGCAGAGTGCCGGATCGCGCGGCTGTTCGATGCGCACCATCAGCGCTTGTACCGGCTTGCCCGGCGCATGGTGTCGACGACCGAGGACGCCCGCGATCTGGTGCAGGAGACATTTCTGCGGGCGGCGCGGTCGCCGAATTCGGTGCCCGAGGGTGCTCAGCCGGAAGAGGCCTGGCTCGTCCGCGTACTCGTCAACGTCTGCCGGGACGGATGGCGGAAGCGCGCGACGCGGGCCCGGCTGGGTGGCGAGTCGACACTGAGTGTGCTGCCGGGCAGCGATCCGGAGCGGGCCCTGATTGCACGGCATACGGTCTGGGCGGGTCTGAACCAGCTGCCGCCGCGGCGGCGCGCCGCCATCGTGATGTACGAGCTCGACGGGTTGCAGATAGCCGAGATCGCGAAGCTGCTGGGCGTTTCGGCGGTGACCGTTCGTTGGCACCTGTCGCGCGGGCGGCGCGAGCTGGCGAGGATAGTCGGGAGTCGGTAGTCGGGAGTCGGTAGTCGGGAGTCGGTAGTCGGGAGTCGGTAGTCGAGGTCGGTCGTAGCGTCCGGCTTTAGCCGGACGTCGTGGAGCACGCTTTATGACGAACCTGGGGAAACAGCTGCGCGACGGCGATCCACTTGCCGACGCACCCGCGCTGCCGCCGATTGACCTTCAGCGGATCAAGCGGGCGGTCATTGCGGAGGCCGGCCGGCCGGCGCCTCCGTGGTCGCCCCGGCCGCTGATGGTCGGCGTCACGGTCGCGGCGACGCTTGCGGCGGGCGTGGTGATTGGCCAGCGGTTGCCGCGCCAGGCGCCGGGCAGCACCGAGCGGCCGGGAGGCGAAGTCCGGCGGCAGGTGCAATTCGATACGCCGGGTGGGACGCGGATCATCTGGGTCATCGATCCAGACTTCGACTTGTGAGAACGACCATGAAGAAACCGTTAGCGGCGGTCGTGGCATGCGCCCTGTTCTCGGCGGCGCCGGCGCTCGCGCAGGATTTCGAGCCGGCCGTCCGGGCTACTGCTCCAGCGAGTCGCACCGCGTGGTCGAAGTGGTGAAGCAGCGCGAGCTCGAGCAGGCGATCGCCAAGATCAAGGAGGTCGAAGCGGAGACGCAGCGGTTCCGCGAGGAGAAGAGCGCGAACCACGGGTTCAGCGTGATCCTGGCGGTCGGCGATCTCCAGGGCGGAGCCCCGACGCGGGACCTGCCCCCGGCCGCGAGCAAGGCGCTCGCCGACATGAGCCAGTTCCTGCCCTACAAGAGCTACGAGCTGATCGACGCGCGCTGGATTCTCGGATCGCCCCGGTCGACGTCGCTCATTCGCGGCCCCGAGAACCGCGAGTACGAGCTCGAGCTGCGGACCTCAGCGCGATCGGACAGCGAGGTGCAGATCGACTTCAACCTGCGCGATCCCAGGCAGGCGTTCCCATTCGTCACGGGCCGCGGCTTTCGCACCGGGGCCGGCAACGGCACGGTGCGCATCGTGAAGCATCCTGGCCGCATCATCGACACGACCTTCAACATGGATGTCGGCGAAACAGTCGTCGTCGGCACCTCGCGGCTGCAGGGCGACAAGGCGCTGATCGTGCTGCTGACGGCGGTCGGGAGGTAGGCCCGAGAGTAGGCCGAGTCTTAGCTCGGGCGTAGGTCCGAGTGCGTAGGGCGGGTCTCTTAGACCCGCCGATCGGTTGGCGGACCTAAGAGGTCCGCCCTACGGAGGTCCGCCCTACCGGAGTTTGGATTCAATCTGCGGCAGCGCGGCGAGCAGCACGTCGCCGACGATCTGCAGGCTGCGCGCGCTGACGGCGTCGAGGGTGTCGCCGGCGGTATGCCAGGCCGGGAACTCGAAGTCGATCAGGTCGACCGACGGCACGCCGGCGGCGAGAAACGGCAGGTGATCGTCTTCGAGCGCGAGCGGGGGACCGGCGAAGTAGGAGCCGAGCTTCTGCGCGTTGGCCGTGCTCCTGATGATGCCGTCGAGCCATGGCGTCGAGTGGGTTTCGCGCGTCAGCTGCAGATCGCGGTCGCCAATCATGTCGACCAGGACGAACGCCTTGGCCGTCGCCAGCGATCCATCCTGCCGCGCGGCGGCGACATAGTGGCGGCTGCCGTAGGTGTTGTCCGTGCCAGTCCACTCCACGACGGCCTCCTCGCCGTCGAGGAAGAGCAGCTCGATCGTCAGCGCGTTTTTCCGGGTCTTCAGGACGCGCGCGAGCTCGATGAGGAAGGCCGCGCTCGAACCGCCGTCGTTCGCGCCGACGAAGCGGAATTCGCGGAAGCGCTTCGTGTCGTAGTGCCCGCCGATGATCAGGCGATTTTTCGATGCGCCCGGGATGGTCGCGATCAGGTTGACCATCTTGATCGGCCCGGCCGGCGTCCGGTCCTCCCAGGACTGTTCGACCGCCGATACGCCGGCGGCGGCAAGCTGCGCCTTGATGTAGCCGCGCGCCTGATCGATCGCCGGCGAGCCTGCCGGCCGTGGACCGAGTGCGACGAGCTGCCGCAGGTGCTCCCAGGCCCGGCTCGAGTCGAACCCTGCGGCGGGCGCCTGCAGCAACACGAGCGTGAAAACCAGGGCCAGGCGCACTACTTACTGTCTCTGCTCGCGCGGGACGTAGGCGCGCCGCGGGGCGCCCGTGTAGATCTGCCGCGGGCGCGCGATCTTCTGCTCGGGATCGAGCAGCATCTCTTCCCACTGCGCAATCCAGCCCGCGGTCCGCGGGATGGCGAAGAGGACGGGGAACATCTCGACCGGGAATCCCATCGCCTGGTAGATGAGGCCGGAGTAGAAGTCGACGTTCGGATACAGCTTGCGGCTGACGAAGTAATCGTCCTCGAGCGCGATGCGCTCGAGTTCGAGGGCGATGTCGAGCAGCGGGTTCTTGCCGGTGACGGTGAACACGAGGTCGGCGATCTTCTTGATGACCTTCGCGCGCGGGTCGTAGGACTTGTAGACGCGGTGGCCGAACCCCATCAGGCGGTCCTTGCCTTCGCCCGACTTCACCCGCTTGATGAAATCCGGCACCCTCGACACCGACCCGATCTCGTTCAGCATCCGCAGCACGGCTTCGTTCGCGCCGCCGTGCAGCGGGCCCCACAACGCCGCGGCGGCCCCGGCCAGCGCCGAGTACGGATCGACGTGCGAGCTCCCGATGTTGCGCATCGTGCTCGTGCTGCAGTTCTGTTCGTGATCGGCGTGAAGGATGAACAGCACGTCGAGCGCGCGCGCCAGCACCGGGTTCGGATGGTATTTCTCGGCCGGCATGCTGAACAGCATGTTCAGGAAGTTGCCGGTGAAGCTCAGATCGTTGTCGGGGTAGATGTAGGGCCGGCCGATGCTGTGGCGGTAGGCGTAGGCGGCGATGCTCGGCACCTTGGCGATCAGCCGCTGCATCTGCCGCAGGCGCGACGCCTTGTCGAAGATGAACTTCCCGTCGCGATTGACGGTCGAGAGCGCGCCGACGGTGCTCAGGAAGATGCCCATCGGGTGGGCGTCGTACTGGAAGCCCTGCATGAACGTCTTGACGTTCTCGTGCAGCATCGTGTGCAGGGTGATGTCGCGCGTCCACGCCTGGAGCTGCGACGAGGTCGGCAGCTCGCCGAAGATGATCAGGTACGCCGTCTCGAGGTAGTCGCTGTGCTCCGCCAGTTCCTCGATCGGATAGCCGCGATACAGCAGGACTCCTTTGTCGCCGTCGATATACGTGATGGAGCTTCGACAGTTCGCGGTGTTCATGAAGGCCGGGTCGTACGTCATCAGCCCGAAGTCGTCCTGGCCCGCCTTGATCTGCCGGAGATCCATGGCCCGGATCGTGCCGTCCTGAATCGGCAGCTCGTACTTCTTCCCGGTCCGGTTGTCGATGACGGTCAGCGAGTCGCTCATAGAAGTCTGAGGTATGAGGTCGGAAGCCTCAGGCGATTTCAATTCAGCCATCGGACTTCTCCGTTTCCGGGTCGCCGGCCGGTTCGCCCTCGACCCTATACGTTCCATCGGCCCAGCGGGCCAGATCCCGGGTTTTGCAGCGTTCGCTACAGAACGGGCGCCAGGCGGGGTCCACCGGCCGCTTCCGGCAGCACACACACAGCCCCTCGTCCTGGGCAACGGGCATGAATTCTATTCTATCGGGGGCTGGGGGCTGGGGGCTGGGGGCTGGAGGCTGAGAGGCTCCAGCCTCCGACTTCTACGCCCCTTCCCGGGCGTGGTGGCGGACGTCCCGGGCCGAAACGATGAAGATCACGTCCTCGGCCACGTTCGTGGCGTGATCGCCGATCCGCTCCAGGTGGCGCGAAATCAGGATGAGATCCAGGGCGGGCTCAATCGTGTGCGGGTCCTGAAGCATGTAGGTCAGGAGCTCGCGGAAGATCTGGGTCTTGAGCGAGTCGAGCCGGTCGTCCTCGTTGAGCACCTGCTGCGCGAGCTCGGTATCGCGCCTGACAAACGCGTCCAGCGCGTCGCGCAGCATCGTCTGCGCGATGGTCGCCATCCGGGGGATGTCGATCAGCTTCTTGACCGGCGCGTGCGCGACGTAGCGGCGGGCCGCCTCGGCGATGTTCACCGCCAGGTCGCCGACCCGCTCGAGATCCGTGTTGATCTTCACGGCCGCGACGATCGTCCGCAGGTCGGCGGCCATCGGCTGGTAGAGCGCCAGCAGCGTGAAGCAGCGGTTGTCGATCTCGATGTGCAGCGAGTTCAGCGGGTCGTCGCCGGTGAGCACCTGGTCGATGAGCGCCTGGTCGCGGTCGACCAGCCCCTTGACCGCCGTTCGCACCTGTTCTTCGGCAATGCCGCCCATCTCGAGGAGCCGGGTCTTCAGCTGCTCGAGCTCGTCCTGGAAGTGCCGTGCGACGCGTTCGACCGGCTCCATGCGATTAGCCAAAACGTCCTGTGACATAGTCCTCGGTCAGCTTTTCGGCTGGAGCCGTGAAAATCTTTTCGGTCCGGCCGCATTCGACCAGCTTGCCGAGCCAGAAGAACGCCGTGACGTCCGACACGCGCGCCGCCTGCTGCATGTTGTGCGTCACGATGACGATCGTATACCGCGTTTTCAGCTGGTAGATCAGCTCCTCGATGCGCTGGGTGGCAATCGGATCGAGCGCCGACGCGGGCTCGTCCATAAGGATGATCTCGGGTTCCACCGCCAGCGCCCGGGCGATGCAGAGGCGCTGCTGCTGGCCGCCCGAGAGCGCGAGCGCAGACGTATGCAACCGGTCGCGGACCTCGTCCCAGAGCGCCGCCGCCTTCAGGCTGTCCTCGACCCGCGCCCGCAGGTCGTCGCGCGACGCCGCCAGGTTGTTGATGCGGAGGCCGTAGGCGACGTTCTCGAAGATCGTCTTCGGGAACGGGTTCGACTTCTGGAACACCATGCCAACGCGCCGCCGCAGGGCGACGACGTCCACGCCCGGTCCGTAGATGTCCTTGCCGTCGATGAGGACCGCGCCTTCGACCCGGGCGCCCGGGATGATGTCATTCATCCGGTTCAGCGACCGGAGGAACGTGGACTTGCCGCATCCCGACGGGCCGATGAGCGCCGTGACTTGATTCGGATGAATCTTGAGGTTGATGCTCTCGAGGACCCGGTTGAGGCCGTAATAGAAGTTCATGCCCGTCACGTCGATCTTGGCGGGCCGAGGGGAGCCGACCGGAGCCGGAGAAGACGCCGCAGGCACAGGACGCGGCACGGCCGGAGCGTCAAGGCGCATCTCCCTGCAGACTATCCCAGCCGCAC
>CAVREM010000018.1:0-11249 GCA_963720005.1 uncultured Acidobacteriota bacterium
AGGGCCTCAACCGCAAGAGAACGCGAGGATCCGCCCCATTTAACGGATGTGCTTGTCCCGCAATCCGCGCGCGCGCCGTTGTCGTTTAGTTAAGTGACATGACGCATGCCCCCAGGGCCGGACGAGGCAACGAGCGATGAGCACCCAGAAGTCGCAGTCCACCACGAATCGCATGAAATGCCCGGCTTGCGGAACAGAGATTCGAGAAACGGAGCAACTGTCGCCGCCGGACACCGTCTACCGCTGCCCGGTCTGCCGCCTGGATTTCGTCCGACACTCAGACAATTACGCGCTCACGCTGGCGCCATTTACGTGGTCGAATCCAGACACGCCCGAGCAGAGGCCGCCGCTGAATGAATCGCGAAACACAGCGCCTGCGATCGAAGGCGGTTCGAGCCCACCGAACTTGATCCGGGAGCGCGTGCCGCTCGAAGTGGATCGCGCGGCTGACAAAGCGAAGCCACGCGTATGGCCGAGCAAGGCTGGGGCTCGTGCGCACCAGCGGAAGCAGCGAACCGGAACATGATTCTTCGTAAGGCCACTCGGTGCGAGGGCGGCCGCTGAAGATATGATGTCCAGGCCATGGACGAGGCGGCTTACTCCGTTCCGGACGGTGAACGTTCCCCGGGCACGCTCGGCGAGGTCCTTTATGCCAACCCGTCGAAGGCGCTGGTATCAGAAGCAGAGTGGGTCGCGCTCGTCCAGTCCGTCGCCGCGGGTGATCAGGGCGCGCTGCACGCGCTCTACGAACGGGCCCATCGCGTCGTTTTCACACTGATCATGAGAATCACCGCCAACCGGGAAACCGCCGAGGAAGTGACGCTGGACGTCTTCCACGACGTCTGGCGTCACGCATCGCGCTACCAGGAGGCTGACGGGACCGTTCTCGGGTGGATCATGAACCAGGCGCGCTCCCGCGCCATCGACCGGCTGCGGTTCGACCAGCGCAAGAAGCGCGTGCAGCCTGAAACCGGGGATCCGTTGCCGGCGGCGGGCACGGCCAATCCCGACGATCTCATCGCGTTCAAGCAGCAGAGCCAGGCGCTTCGCAGCGCGCTGGCCGTCCTCACGCCCGACGAGCGAAAGGCGATCGAGGCGGCGTTCTTCTCCGAACTGACGTATGCCGAAGTGGCGGCGCGGTTGAACCAGCCTCTCGGAACGATCAAGACGCGAATCCGCTCCGGATTGCACAAGCTTCGCCAGGCGCTGGCCGAGGGAGGGCACAGGCCATGAGCTCGGCCCTCGACAGCAACCCTTGCAACCAGTCGGCGCAGGTGTCCGCATACGTGATGCAGGCGCTTCCTCCAGACGAAGCGGCCGCCGTCGAAGCGCACATCGCGTCATGCGCGCAGTGCCGGCAGGAACTGGAGACGTTGCGACCGGTCGCCGACAGCTTCGTATTCTGGCCGACTGACGTCCTGCGGCCGCCGGCGTCGCTGCAAGAGCGCCTCGCGCGCCGTATCGCGGCTGAGACAGGCGAGAAGCCCGGTGCTGCCGCCGGCGCGGGCAATGGGACGAACCGGCATGGGAAGAGGTCGCGCCGGGAATCTTCTGCAAGCTGATGGCGACCGATACGGAGAGGCATCGCGTGAGCATGCTGGTGCGACTCCTGCCGGGCGTCGAGTATCCGCCTCACACCCATGCCGGGCTGGAGGAGTTGTTCCTCCTCGACGGCGAGCTGTGGATCGACGACCGCAAGCTCTACGCCGGAGACTACAACCGGGCAGAGGCTGGCTCCGGCGACAAGCGAGTGTGGAGCGAGACCGGCTGCACCTGCGTTCTCATCACCAGCACTCAAGACGTTCTTCGGGGATCGTGACGACTTCCTCAGTTCCTCAGTTCCTCAGCTTCTCAGTTTCTTGATGATCTTCTGAATCTGCTCAGGCGTAAGCGTGCGCTTCGACGCTTTGGCGGCGCTGAAGATCCGGTCGACGATCTCGTCGGTCGCGGGTAAGCCGCGGCTCTCCAGCCAGTAGACGACGTTCGACTTGCCGGACATCGGCCCGACGTCGATCTGCTGCGCGCGGCCGACGAGCGTGGCCGGGACCGACGCGTAGACCGCGTCCATCAGCGCGCGGTCACCCTTCCTGAACGCTTTCACCACCGCGGCCGCGTGCACGCCGGTGGCGGTGCGGAAGGCGTCGCCGCCGACACCGGGTAGTTCGGCGGAATCGGCACGTCGCACACGCGCGAGACGGCCTCGCAGTAGGCGGGCAGCGTCGACAGATCGCGTTCGATGGCGCCGCTCATCACCAGGTTGACGAGCAGCAGATCGATCGCCGTGTTGCCGCACGCGCTCGCCGATGCCGAGCGCGGTGCCGTGCAGCCGCGTCGCGCCCGCCTCCCAGGCCGCGAGCGCGTTGGCGACGCCGAACCCGCGGTCGCGATGGCCGTGCCAGTCGATGCCGGCTTCGACGCCGAGCTCGGCAACGAGGTTCGCGAACGTAAGTGGACCACGGCCCGCGCGCCGGCGGGCGTCGCGTGGCCGACCGTGTCGGCGATGCAGAGTCGTGACGCCCCGGCGCGCAGCGCCGTCGTGAACAGCGCGCGCAGAGAAGCCGGGTCGGCGCGCGTCGTGTCCTCGGTGACGTACATCACCCTCAGGCCTTGCTTCACCGCGAACCCGATGGCCTCTTCGGTGGTCTTCTGCAGGAAGTCGATCGTCCAGCCCTCGGCGTACTGGCGGATCGGGCTCGAGCCGATGAAGGCACAGCACTCGATCGGGACGCCGGTCCGCTGGACCGCCTCGGCAATCGGCCGGATGTCCGAGATGAGCGTGCGCGCGGCGCAGTTCGCGGTGATCTTCAGCCGCCGATCGGCGATCGACCGGGCCAGGCGCTCGACGTCGGCGGCCACGTGCGCGCCCGCGCCGGGCAGACCGATGTCCGCCGTGTCGATCCCGAGGACGTCCATCCGCTCGAGCAGATCGAGCTTCTCCTCGATCGCCGGGGTGCGCACCGACGGCGACTGCAAACCATCACGCAGCGTCTCGTCGTCGAGCATCACCGCCGGCCCGCGGGTGGCGTCGTCGGTGTTCCAATCGTGGATGAGCGGATGGATCAGGGGCATCTGGCACTCAATTTACAATCCGAAATTTACAATTTGAAATTGTAAATTGTAAATTTCAGCGCGGCCGTGTACGTCCGGCTGGCGCGCGCGGAGCGCGACCGCGAATCCGGCGAAGCCAATCGTCAGCACGCCACCGGCCGCGGCGGTCGCGGTCCAGAGGGCACGCGACTGGGCGGCGCGCATCCATGGAAACGCGAGCACGTACGGCGCCGACTTCGACTCAGCCACGGCGGCAGCGTAGACGTATTCGCGCCCTTCGATTACCAGGATGCGATCGAAGACGACGTTCCAGACGACGAACGCGAACAAGAGCCAGAGGAAGACGGCGAGGCGAATCCGGCTCTCGGTCAGCTGGCATTCGCCGTGACGGCCCGTTCCGGCGTCAGCCGCATCCCGAGCCGCGCCAGAAGCTGATCGTCGTGGGTCTGGCCGGGGTTCGGGCGTGGTCAGCAGGCGATCGCCGAGGAAGATCGAGTTGGCGCCGGCCAGGAAGCACAGCGCCTGGGCCTCGTCGGTGAGCGAGAGGCGGCCGGCGCTCAGCCTGACGAACGACGCCGGCATCAGGATGCGGGCGGTCGCGATCGTCCGCACCAGCTCCAGCGGATCCTCGGGCGGCAGGTCGGCCAGCGGCGTGCCATCGACCCGCACCAGCAGGTTGATGGGCACGCTTTCAGGATGCGGATCGAGCGTTGCCAATTGTTGCAGCAGCCGGTAGCGGACGCCCCGATCCTCTCCCATCCCGATGATGCCGCCGCAGCAGACGGTGACGCCGGCGCGGCGGACGCGCGCCAGCGTCTGCAGTCGGTCGTCGTAGGTGCGTGTCGTGATGATGTGGCCGTAGAACTCCGGCGAGGTGTCGAGGTTGTGGTTGTAGGCGGTCAGGCCGGCGGCGGCGAGCGCGTCGGCCTGCTCCTGCGTGAGCATGCCGAGCGTGCAGCACGCCTCCATCCCGAGCCCGCGCACGACGCGCACCATCTCGAGCACGCGCTCGAACGGCGCACCGTCCGGCACGTCGCGCCAGGCCGCTCCCATGCAGAACCGCGTCGCGCCCTGCTCCCGCGCGCGGGTCGCGGCCTCCGTCAGCGCATCGAGACTCACGAGATCGGTGCGCGCCACACCGGTCTGGTAGTGCGCCGACTGCGGGCAGTAGGCGCAGTCCTCGGGACAGCCGCCAGTCTTGATGCTGAGGAGCATGCAGCCCTGCACCTCGTCGGTGCGGTGATGGGCGCGATGCACGGTCTGCGCGCGGAAGATCAAGATCCGGCAGCGGCGCGGTATAGATGCCTTCAATCTCAGGGACGGTCCAATCGTGGCGCATAGAACGGTCTGCGAGTCATGAAGTCTGGAGTCTGCAGAGACATTCACGGAGTTCAGACGCTTCAGACTTCAGAGTAGTCTAGCCTAACACGCGTAGGTACAGCACCGCCGCCGCGAGCGCCGCGGCCGCCGTCAGCGCCGTGATCAGGCCCATCGGCAGCGCGGCGCGGTTTCAAGGCGCGCCGGCTTGAACTTCGCCTCGGTCGTCGCGGTGCCGCACCGATAGCAGATGAGCGCCTTGTCGGCGATTTCGGTGCCGCAGTTACGACACTGCATGCGCCGGGCGCTGGATGAAGGGCCGCAGGACGGCCATCAGGATGAGAATCACGCCAAATGTGCAGACAATGGTCGCGCCGGTCGGGAGGTCGAGCACGAGCGACAAGTACACGCCGAGTGCCGAGACCAGCGTGCCCATCGACCACCCGATCGCGAGCCGCGCGCCAATCCGGTCAGCGTACAACATCGCGGCGACCGAAGGCACGATCAGGTAGCAGAACACCAGCAGGACGCCGGCGATCGACACCGACGAGGTGACGACGAACCCGAACGACGCGTAGAAGAGAAAATCCCACAGGCGGAGCGACAGCCCACGCGCCTCGGCGCCCTCGGGGGCCATGGAGATCGCGAGGAACTGGCGGCGGAAGATGAAGTGGAACGCGCCCACCGCGCCGTACAGGAGCGCGGTCTTCCCGACTTCCCCCCACGACACGGCGAGGATGTTGCCGACCAGCATGTCCTTCAGGTGCTCGCTCTCCGAGGTCGCCTTGCTCATGGCCAGGATCGCCGCGGCCGACGCGACCGCGTAGCAGATGCCGATGATCGCCTCCTGCGGGATGCGCGCGTGCCGGATCCGGATCGTCGAGAACACGACGGCGCCGATGAAGGTGAACGCCAGGCTGATCCAGTAGACCGACGGGCGCGTGCGCATCGCCGCCCGACATCGGCAGGAGCAGCGCGATCGAGGCGCCAAGCGCCGCGATCTGCGCCAGCGACAGGTCCACGAAGATGACCCCGCGCTCGACCACGTGCACGCCGAGGTAGGCGTGGATGCCCGTCAGGATCAGGCTGGCGGCGAACGGCGCCGCCAGGAATTCCAGAACGGTGAGAGTGTCGCTGAGACTGTCCATGTGTGCGTCCTATTTTGCCCCGCTCTGCCGGGCGGCGTCGGCGACCAGCTTGACCGCGTTGTCGAACAGCTTGAAGTAGTCGGTCACGTCCTTCGTGCCGCCGACCGACGGCGGCAGCACGACGACCAGGCCGCCGGTCTGCCGCGCGATGGCGTTCGGGGTCTTCAGGTCGAAGTACGGCTCGACGAGGATCAACTTCACGTTCTGCCGCTTCATCTCATTGACCAGATCGAGCGTGTGCTGCGGCGTCGGCGGAATCCCCGGCCGCGGCTCGACGTAGCCGATCACCTCGAGCCCGAAGCGGTCGGCGAAATTGGTGTAGGAACGGTGGTAGGTGACGACCTTCAGCCCCTTGAACGGCGCGAAGGCCGCGAGCCAGCCCTTCTCGGCCTCGTCGATGCGCCGCGAGAAATCGGCGAGGCGCTGGTCGAAATACGCCTTGTCGTTCGGACGCAGTTCCGACAGCTTGCCGGCGATCGCGCGGGCGATCACCTTGCCGTTTTCCGGATCGAGCCAGTAGTGCGGGTTGCCGAGCGGGTGCACGTCGCCCATGGCCCGCGTGAACGGTCCCTGTGGGATGTCGAGAATGCGCGCCTGGAGCGACGCGTCCAGGTACGCGGGCGCGCCCGGCTGAATCCTGCGCGTTGCGGCTCTGCTGCACGAGCGGCGGCAGCCAGCCGACCTCGAGCTCGCGGCCGACCACCACCAGCAGGTCGGCGCGCTGCAAGCGCAGGATGAAGCTGGGCTTCGCTTCGACGAAATGCGGGTCTTGGTACCCCCGCGCGATCGACTCGACCGCCGCGCGGTCGCCGGCGACTTCGCGCGCAATGGCGGCCAGATCCTCGGTCGTGGTGACGACGTTGAGCTTCCCTTGCGCGTGGACCGGTGCTGTCAGCACCGGCAGCAGCGCGAGCAAAGCGATGATCTTCTTCATGGAAACCTCATTCAGACTCCCGACTCCCGACTCCCGACTCCCGACTCCATCCCGACTCACCGACTCCCGACTCCCGACTACCGACTAAAACGGGTGCGCGCCGTGTGCGCCGATCGAGAACTGGAGCTGGAACAGGAACTCGTTCGCGGCCGGACCGTCGGCGTAGGTGGTCCGGCGGTACTGGCTGCGCAGCTGACTGAATTCGCTCGGCCAGAACGTGACCAGCGCGGAATATGACTTGTCGCGCAGATCGTCCTCGTCGAGCCGGTCCGACTGATCGAGGCGGCCTCCGGCAAACCAGCGTCGCGCAAACTGATAGTCGCCCGACACGTAGAAGCCGGAGCTGTCGATCTGGCCGGTCGAGCGCTCCCGCCGGCTCCACACCACCTCGGAACGGCCGATGAACGATCGGTAGATCGACCTCTGCAGCGGCCGCCAGCGGACCGTCGCGTCGAATCCGTACAACGTGGTCGTGTGTGACGGATCGAAATCGGGCTCCGAATTCGACCGGTGCGGTGTGCCCGAGCATCACCGACCCGCCGAGATCGACGTTGGTGGACTCGGTGATGTCATGGTAGCCGCGGAGCCGGCCCGCGTAACTCAGGTCGCCTCGGCGCGTCGCGGCGAAAATGCCGTCCGCGTCGCCGCGGTAGACCTGGCCGGTTGCCTCCAGGAACAGCCACCGGTTGGGAATCAGCCCCGCCACCGAGAACCCGGCGTCTGCAATCCCCTCTTCGCCGCCGACGAGGTTCTGGGTGACGAGCGGGCGATCGGGCCACGGCATCTGGTGGGTATGGAACGTGTTGACCTTGCCGAACCCCGCCCGCAGCTTCCCGACCTTCAGCAGCAGGCCGCCCGGCAGCGTCGGGAACGTGACGAAGCCCTCCTCGAGATCGACGCCCTCCTCGGCAAAAGCCATGAAGAAGTCGGCGCGGGCATACGGATCGACGACCGCCTGGAAGGACGCTTCGGCCTCGCGCATCGCCAGCGACTGCTCGGGCCGCACGTCGTTCTTCCGCCGACGCCCACGAAGTTGCCGATCACGGCGATGTCGGGGTTGAAGATTTTCGAGGCGGCGCTGACGTTTCCATAGACCGGCAGCGAGCCGCTCGGCCCGCCCGCGCCCTCGGCGCCGGGCGGCACCGCCACCGTTGGCTGTGCGCCGGCTGCCCGGCGGTCGCGGGCGGCGCAGCCGGTGCGGCGGGCGTTTCGCCCGTGATCGCCGCCAGCTTCGCCTCGAGGGCGGAGAGGCGCGCCGAGAAATCGTTCTTCAGCTGGTCGATCTCGGCGCGCAGCTCCTGCGCCGCGGCCTGGTTGGCAGGCTGCTGCGCTGCCGCGCGGTCGACGGCAGGCTGGTGCAAATACAGAACGCCGCGCACGCGCACACGACACGAGCTGTCCGCATGAAGACCTCCGCACGGAAATCGCTTGTCGAATGGGAACCTCCGACCGGGCGGGCTCACGCCCGCGGGGCCCGTCGTACTCGGATTTCAGGCGGAGACGGGCGGCGAACGGCCGCTGTTGCGTGACGGCGAGGAGAGCGCTTTCCGAAATCGGGTCGGAGGCCGCAGCCGAGCCCGCGTCGCGGAGGACGGCGGCGCCGGGCGTCGCATGCGTGTTCGGCGCTCGACCCGACGGGACTCGAGGTGCAGGAGGTGCAGTGCTGCGGGGTTTTGAGGTGGCAGATCAGGTCGTGATGCTCGAACGGCGCTGCGGCCACGCAACAGCGTGTGCAGCACCGACCCCGAGCAGGGCGAAACGCCGGATCCGACGATCCAGGCCCTGAGCCATCATTTCGATGATACACCCCGGGGTGAGGACTGATTTGAGGATCTCAGGATTTGAGGATTTCAGGATTTACGGAAGCGAGACCCTAAATCCTAGATCCTAAGATCCTAAGATCCTGAGATCTGCCGACGTGCATCAACTGGTCGCTGATCAGGGTGAGCGGCTGCGTCCCGTAGACATCGCGCGGCAGCTGGCGCACGATGACGCGGGCGAACCGCCTGAAGCGGTGCTCGATCTCATCCAGGTAGGTCCGCTCCTGCGCCTTGCGCGAGAGGAAGAACTCCCCTTCGAGATCGTCCGGCAGCACGCGATTGACGACCAGGCCGCCCAAGTCGATGCCGGCGTCACCAGCAGTTCGGCGGCGCGCGCCGTCTCGTCGATCACCAGGCGTTCCGGCAGCATCACCAGCACGAACGACGTGCGCCGGCGATCCGTGATGATGCTGCGCAGCCGTCCGACGCGCTCCTGTCGGCGCTCCAGCGCGGCGAGCACCGGATCGGCCTTCGCGGCCGCTTCCGCGCTCTGCTCGCTGCCGCGATCGATCTCGACCAGGGCGCGCCGGTGGCGGACGAGCGCCTGGATCCACGTCGTGATCGCCTCCGGCATCCGCAGCAGCTGCAGCGTGTGCCCGGTCGGCGCCGTGTCGAAGACGACGAGGTCGTAGTTCGCGGCTCGTCCGACGATGAGGTCGATCATGCGATCGAGCAGCGCGACCTCGGCGAGCCCGGGCGACGCGGCGGCCATGTCGATCTGCTTGTGAGCCTGACGGATGACGTTCGGACTGAACATCCGCTCGATGTCGCGCTTCACGTCGCCGATGTAGCGCCGCGCCTCCTGTTCGGCGTCGATCTCCACGCGCGGTGAGCCGCGGCAGGATCTCGCGCTCCGCCGGCCCGATCCGCTGCTCGAAGATGTCCGCGGTCGAGTGAGCGGGATCGGTCGAGACCAGCAGGACGCTGCGGCCGCGGCGGCTCGCCGCCAGCGCGAACGCGGCCGAGCACGTGGTCTTCCCCACTCCGCCCTTGCCGCCGAAGAAGACGACCTGCTGCGCAAGCAGATCGTCGAGCGTGTTCAGCAGCATGGCAGGCTGCCGATCGGCGAGTGCTCGATCCCCATCCGGCGGTGCCAGAGGTGGAACTGTTCGAGGAGGTAGGGATAGACCTCCAGCAGATACAGCGTTGCCGGATTGGGAAGCGCCGTCGCCTCCATGAAGCAGAGCAGCAGGAAGAGATCGTTCAGCTCGCCCTGCTGGCGCCGCAGCTCGTGCTCGTAGCCGCCGTATGCCGCGCCGTGCAGAAAATCACCGAAACGCTGACGGAATTCGTCCCAAAGGACATAGACGCGAGGCGCACCTAAGAGGTGCGCCCTACCTTTCGTAGGCCGGACCTCTCAGGTCCGGCGTTGCCTTACCGTCCAACGACCACCCTGAACTGGAAGGCCCAGCCGCCGAGGTCGTCCTCGCCGTCTTTGCCTTCTTCCAGCCCGCCGGACGTGTAGAGCTGCGACAGGCCGCCGTTGCCGAGAATGCCGGTCACCTGCGACAGTTCACCGCCAACCGTGATGCCGACCCATCTATGGACGCGGACCTCGACGCCGAACTGGTACAGCGGGCCCGTGCCGTCACCGTCGAAGGTTCTCCTCCGGCAAGGCGAAGTCGGACTCTTCCGCGTAGTGATACGACGCGATGCCGGCCCCGGCATAGGGAATGATGCGCGGCGACAGATGGAACCGGTAGCCGCCCGCCACCTTCCACGGCTCGATCGTCGAACGGAGCGGAATGCCGAGCTTGAAGATGCTGTTGCCGCTCACGAACACCCGCTCGCCGACGAGCTGGCTGTCCTCGCGGGTCAGCCGCGACAGGCCCGCTTCACCGTAGATGCGGGCCTTCCAGAACGCGACCTGGACGCCCGGCGCCCCAGAACGGCGCCGACGTCTCGCCGAAGACGTTGTCGAACGTGTTGTCGGCCGAGAACTGCTGCCGGCTCAGCTCGAAGTAGGGACGCACGGCAACCGCCGGCGCGTCTTCGTCGCCTGCGAACACGCCTTGTGCCGAAGCGACGGCCGACCACGAAACCAAGACGAGGGCGAACGTCGCGGTTCTCATTTCGCGGCTCCGATGCCGAACATCGCGTTGCGGACATTGACCAGGCCGTAGCCGAAGAAGTTGTCCCGCCCCGGCGTGCCGAGGTCGACTGCGGTCCGTTTCAGCGCGTCCTCGATCGCGGCCGGGCTGGTGATGCCCTGCTGCATCAGGATCGCCGCGGCGCCGGCCACGTGCGGGGTCGCCATCGAGGTCCCGGCATAGCCGATGTAGCCGAGCACGTCGAACCGTGGCGGCCCGGTACAGCGACGGGGGCCGCAGATACGTATCCGTGAACAGGAAGTCGAGCGTCTGCTGCACGATAAAGGGGGCGATGCCTGTGAACCCCGGCGTGATGCCGTCGCCGCCGGGCGCCGCGAGTTCCACATACGGGCCGGCGGACGAATAGGAGGCGTGTGCCTTGTTGCGATCGATGGCCGCGACCGAAACGGCGCCGTTGACCCGTGAACAGATTTCCGCAAGAACCGACACGGGATTGCCCTCCTAGGTCCGCGCCCTGCGGCAACCACCACGAAGGCGCCGCGGCCAACGGCGTAGCGGATGGCGTCCTCGAGACGAACGACGGCGGGCCCGGTCGTCCGATGCTCAAGTTCAGGATTTTCGCGCCACGATCCACGGCGTACGGATTCCCGCGCGACGAGATCGTCGGTCGCGAAGTGCGGCGAGCCCAGCAGGAAATCCCACACGCCATCGATCACCTTGATCGGCATGAGCTTGACGTTGAACGCCACCCCAGCGGGCCCGATGTTGTCGTTCGTGATCTGGCCGAGGTGCCGGCGACATGGGTCCCATGTCCCTCGAAGTCGAGCGGCACTCGTCGTCCCAGATGAAATCGTACGGCGCCACAACCGGTTCGGCGTCGACGCGTTGACGAGCTGATCGGCCGCGGAAAAGGGAATCGAGACGTTGTTCA
>CAVREM010000019.1:0-19008 GCA_963720005.1 uncultured Acidobacteriota bacterium
CACAAACCGCCTGAGGCAACCAGGACGTAACCGGCTTGATACAATATGATTTTCCAGCGCTGCGACGGGCTACACGTCGAACTCTGGCGCAGGACGACCCCTTCTGAACCGGCCCACGTGACCGACTCCATTCTCGCCGACCCCCGAGTCGTGCCCGCTGCAGACCGGCCTGCGGACAAACCATGAGCGGTTACCTGCTGACGGACCTGAAGCAGCTGGAGGCGGAGAGCATCCACATCATCCGCGAGGTGGTGGCTGAGTTCGAGAACCCGGTGATGCTCTACTCCATCGGCAAGGACTCGTCCGTGCTGGTGCGGCTGGCGATGAAGGCGTTCCACCCGGGGCCGCTGCCATTCCCGCTGCTGCACATCGACACCGGCTGGAAGTTTCGCGAGATGATCGCGTTTCGCGACGCCTTCTGCCGCGAGCACGGCCTGCGCCTGATCGTGCACACCAACAAGGCGCCGGAAGCGCGCGCGCTCGATCCGGTTACAGCCGGCAGCAAGAAATGGACTGACGTCATGAAGACGCAGGCCCTGCTCCAGGCACTGAGCGCCGGCGGTTACGATGCCGCATTCGGCGGTGCGCGGCGTGACGAGGAGAAGTCGCGCGCCAAGGAGCGGGTCTATTCGTTTCGCGACCGCTTCCACCAATGGGATCCCAAGAACCAGCGACCGGAACTGTGGAACCTGTACAACGGCAGGATCAGCAAAGGGGAGAGCATCCGGGTGTTCCCGCTCTCGAACTGGACCGAGTTCGACGTCTGGCAATACATACACCTGGAACAGATCCCCGTGGTTCCTCTCTATTTCGCCGCTCCGCGCCGCGTGATCGAGCGTGACGGCAACCTGATCATGCTGGATGACGAGCGGCTGACGCTCAACCCCGGCGAGCAGCCGGAGACGCGTATCGTGCGATTCCGGACCCTGGGCTGCTATCCGTTCACCGGAGCCGTGGAGTCATCCGCCGCGACGCTGCCGGCGATCATCCAGGAGATGCTGCTCGCCACGACGTCGGAGCGGCAGGGTCGCATGATCGATCACGACGAAGCGGGCTCCATGGAGCAGAAGAAGAGAGAGGGGTATTTCTGACGCTTCCGGACCGGTCGCTCATCGCGACGGACATCGACGCGTATCTCGAACAGCACGAGCGCAAGGAGCTCGTCCGGTTTCTCACGTGCGGGAGCGTGGACGACGGGAAGAGCACCTTGATCGGCAGGCTGCTGTACGACACCCAGGCCATCTACGACGATCAGCTGGCGGCGGTCCGGACGCACAGCGAGCGCCGGGGCAGCGTCGGCGGCCAACTGGACCTCTCGCTCGTGACCGACGGGCTGAAGGCCGAGCGGGAACAGGGCATCACCATCGACGTCGCCTACCGCTACTTCTCGACGGCTCGCCGCAAGTTCATCATTGCCGACACCCCGGGGCACGAGCAGTACACGCGCAACATGGCCACCGGCGCGTCCACATGCGACGTCGCGATCATCCTCGTTGACGCCAGGCACGGGATAGTTCGCCAGACCAAGCGCCACAGCTTCATCGCGTCGCTCCTCGGCATCCGACACGTGATCGTGGCGGTCAACAAGATGGACCTGGTCGGCTACTCGGAGGGGGTCTTCGAAGCCATCACCAAGGCGTACGCGGAGTTCGCGGTCAAACTCGAGTTCACCGATCTTCGCTTCATCCCCGTGTCGGCACTGCTCGGGGACAACGTCGTGGAACCGAGCCGCA
This sequence comes from uncultured Acidobacteriota bacterium, assembly GCA_963720005.1. GTDB lineage: Bacteria > Acidobacteriota > Vicinamibacteria > Vicinamibacterales > CAVVIG01 > CAVREM01. The sequence goes on from CAVREM010000019.1 coordinate 1,734, forward strand.
GGATGGGCTGGTACCGCGGTGAGACGCTCGTGCACTGTCTCGACACGGTTCACGTCTCGTCGGACCGTAATCTGATCGACTTCCGCTTCCCCGTCCAGTACGTGAATCGGCCGCATCGCGACTTCCGCGGGTTCGCCGGGACAATCGCGTCCGGCGTGGTCCGGCCGGGCGACGCGGTTGTGGCGCTGCCATCCGGCGCTCGCAGCAGGGTGCGAACGATCGTCACATGGGAGGGCGAGCGGACGGAGGCGTTCGCGCCGATGGCCGTGACGCTCACACTGGCCGACGAGATCGACGTGAGCCGCGGCGACATGCTGGTCCGGCCCGAGAACATGCCGAGGGTGGATCGCGACCTCGACGCGATGGTGGTCTGGATGGGCGACGAGCCTCTTCAGCCGGGACGCCAGTACTGGATCAAACACACCGGCAGCGTCGTGACCGGCACGGTGACGTCTCTCCGGTACCGCATCGACGTCAACAGCCTCGAGCGGCAGGAGGCGCCGGCGCTGCAGATGAACGAGGTCGGACGGTGTGTCCTGACGCTGAGCCGGCCGGTCGCCTTCGATACCTACCGTCAGAACCGCGGGACGGGCGCATTCATCCTGATCGACCGCCTGCACAACGGCACCGTCGGGGCCGGGATGATCGTGGACCGATCGAACGCCCCGGGCTTCCTGCGGGACAACTGGGATGACGACACCTTCGCCGCGATGCAGGCCTTGCGCTCGTCGCAGGTCACGTCGGCGGAACGCACCGCCCGGTTCGGCCACCTGCCCCTGACCGTCCTCCTCACGGGGCTGCCGGGCTCGGGCAAGACGACGATCGCCTACGCGCTCGAGCGACGGCTCTTCGACATGGGCCGCGCGGTGACGGTGCTGGACGCACGGGAGATGCGCGCCACCATCAGCAAGGGCCTGGGGTTCACCGCGGCCGAGCGGTCCGAGAACCTGCGCCGTGCGACGGACGTGGCACGGTTCATCAACGAGGCGGGGCAGATCTGCATCTGCGCCTTCGTCGCCCCGAGCGCCGCGGTTCGGCAGCGCGCGCGGGACGCGATCGGCAGCGACCGATTTATCGAAATCCATGTGTCTGCGCCGCTCGACACGTGCCGCGCCAGGGAAACGACGGGCAGCTATGCCAAAGCGGATGCCGGCGAGTTGCTCGACTTCCCTGGCATCAGCGCGCCGTACGACGTCCCCGTCGCGCCAGACCTGTCTCTCGACACAGCGGTCCTCACGGTCGACGAGTGTGTTGATCGGATCGTGGCGGTGATTGAACGAAGACTGGGCGGGAACGCGAGGTGACGACGGAGCTCGGTGTCGAGGCTACAGCCTGCAGGCGACAGCCTGCGGGCCTGTCTGGCCGTGAGGCTCGGACCGGCCCGACAAGCCTGCAGGCTGCAGCCGGCAGCCCGTAGCCTCGCAATCGCCTGCGTCCTGCTCCTCGCCGCGGCGCAACCGGCGGAGGCGTACGTCGGGCCCGGCGCGGGCTTCGCGCTGCTCTCGTCGTTCCTCGTGCTCTTCGCCACGACGGTCGCCGCGGTGGTGTCGCTGCTGTTCTGGCCGTTCCGCATGCTGTGGCGGCGGCTGCGCGGCGGCAAGCCGCCGCACGCCAGCATCCGCCGCCTCGTGATCGTCGGCCTGGACGGCCAGGACCCGGTGCTGACCGACCGGTTCATGGAGCAGGGGCTGCTGCCGAACTTCAGGAAGCTCGCCGACGCGGGCTGCTACCGGCGGCTGCAGACGACGTTCCCGTCGGTGTCGCCCGTGGCGTGGTCGTCGTTCAGCACCGGCACGCAGCCCGGGCGGCACAACATCTTCGACTTCCTCGACCGCGACCGGCGCACCTACCTGCCCGTGCTGTCGTCCGCGCACCTGGGCAGCGTCAAGCGGTTCATCAGGCTCGGTCGCTTCCGCATCCCGCGCGAGCGGCCCGAGCTGCGCCTGCTGCGCAAGTCGAAGCCGTTCTGGGTCGTGCTCGGCGAGCACCGCGTCTGGAGCACCATCCTGCGAGTGCCGATCACGTTTCCGCCCGATCGGTTCTACGGAGCGCAGCTGAGCGCGATGTCGGTGCCCGACCTGCTCGGCACGCAGGGGACCTTCCTGCTCTTCACCACGCGTCCGGCGGTCGAGCACTTCAAGGAGGGGGGCACCCGGGTCGCCGTGACCATCCAGAAGGACCGCATCGACACGGCAGTCGAGGGCCCGGAGAACCCGTTTGCGGCGGACGCACGGCCGCTGCAGCGTGCGACTGGGCATCGTGCTGGATCGATCCCGACAGGAGGTGGAGGTCGACGCCGGCGGCACGCGCGTGACCCTCACGCCAGGACAGCTGAGCGACTGGGTCACGCTGCGGTTCCGGGCCGCGCCGGGGATCGCGGTCTCGGGGATCACACGCCTGCTCGTGATCGAGATGGACGATCACTTCTCGCTGTACATGTCTCCCATCAACATCGATCCCGAGAAGCCGGCGATGCCGGTGTCTCACCCGCTCTACTACTCGATGTACCTGGCCAAACGAATCGGACCCTACGCGACGCTCGGCCTGGCCGAGGACACCTGGGCCCTCAATGAGGGCGTCACCGGCGAGGGCGTCTTCCTGCAGCAGGCCTACGACATCGATCGGGAGCGCCAGGACATGTTCTTCTCGGCCCTCAGCCGCTTGCGCAAGGGCGCGCTGGTCTGCGTGTTCGACGCCACCGATCGCATCCAGCACATGTTCTGGCGGTATCTCGACCCGGCCCACCCCGCGCACAGCGAAGCGCCGAGCGGGCATCAGGACGCCATCGCCGATCTGTACCGGCACAACGACGCGCTCGTCGGGCGCGTGATGGAGCAGCTCGACGACCGTGACGTGCTGATGGTCGTGTCCGACCATGGCTTCAACTCGTTTCGCCGCGGGGTAAACCTGAACAGCTGGCTGCATCGGGAGGGGTATCTCGCGCTGAAGCCGGGCAGCGACGGGCGCGCGGAATGGCTGCGAGACGTCGACTGGAGCTGCCACGAGGGCCTACACGGTCGGCCTCACGGGCATGTTCCTGAACCTGAAGGGCAGGGAGTCGCAGGGCATCGTCGAGCCGGGCGCGGAGGCTGCGGCGCTGAAGGCCGAGATCATCGCAAGGCTGAACGGGCTGCGCGACGCGGAGAAGGACGCGATTGCCATCAGCGAGGCGTTCGACACCGCGACGCTCTATGCCGGTCCGTACGTGGGCAACGCGCCCGACCTGCTGATTGGGTACAACACCGGGCTACCGCGTGTCGTGGGACGGCGCGACCGGCATCGTGGCGGGTCCGGTCTTCGACGACAACACGAAGGCGTGGAGCGGCGATCACTGCATCGACCCGCGCCTCGTGCCGGGCGTCTTCTTCTGCAACAGGCCGATCGAGACGAACGGACCCGGCGCTCATCGACATCGCGCCCACAGCGCTTCGGCTGTTCGGGATCGAGCCCCCCGCCTACATGGACGGGCGGCCGCTGGCTGGCCTGGCATGACAACCGGGCGCATCCTTCTGCTGGCGGCCGCCGTCTGCGCCGCAGCGCTCATCGGCTCGTCCGGATGCAGCGGCCGGCACCATCGGCCTATCGGCCGGCGGATCGTCGTGCTCGGCGTTCGACGGGCTGGATTTCAACCTGACCCGCGACCTGATGGCCCGAGGCCGGATGCCGCATTTCGCGCGAGGTCGCCGCCCGAGGCGGCTTCGGCCCACTTGGCACCTCGATGCCGCCGCAGAGCCCTGTCGCCTGGTCTTCGTTCATCACCGGACTCGACCCGGGCGGCCACGGCATCTTCGACTTCATCCACCGCGATCCCGAGACAATGACGCCCTACCTGTCGACCGCGAGGACGGAACCACCGCGTCACTTCATCTCGCTGGGCAAATGGCAACTCCCGCTGATCGGCGGGACGGGTGGAGCTGCTCAGGAAGGGCCGCGCCTTCTGGGACGTGCTCGAACGGCAACGGCATCGAGACAACGATCGTGCGCATGCCGGCGAACTTCCCGCCGTCGGGCCGCGCCACGCGGGAACTGAGCGGAATGGGCACGCCCGACCTGCTCGGCACGTACGGGACGTTCTCGTTCTACACGTCGGATCCGTTCGCGATGGATGGTCCCGTGGCGGGCGGCACCATCTATCCCGTGGAGGTCCGTGACGGCGTCGTGCGCGCGGCGCTCGAGGGGCCGGACAATCCGCTGCTGAAGGGCCCCGAGAAGGTCAGGGCCGACCTCGTCGCGCACATCGACCCGTCGCACACGTTACGCGAAGATCGTTGTCGGGGGCGAAGAGCGGCTGTTGCGCGTGGGCGAGTGGAGCGACTGGGTGCCCGTGCAGTTCGCGCTCGCCTGGGGCGCGATCCACGCCGAATGCCGGTTCTACCTGAAACAGCTCCACCCGGAGTTCGTCTCTGTACGTCAGCCCGCTGAACCTGGATCCGCTCGCGCCCGCCCTGCCGGTGTCGTCGCCGGGCACGTACGCGGCGGACCTCGCCCGCGCCACCGGCCGGTTCTACACACAGGGCATGCCCGAGGACACGAAGGCCCTCAGGACCGGCGTGCTGACGGCGTCGGAGTTCCTGCAGCAGGCGCGGATCGCCGCCGCCGAAAACGAGCGGCAGTACCGGCTACGTGCTGGATCGGGTCACCGACGGGTTCCTGTTCTACTACTTCGGCAACGTCGACCAGGTCTCGCACATGATGTGGCGCCCCATGGATCCGCAGCATCCCGCCTACGATCCAGCGGTCGATCCGCAATACAGCCGGCGTCGTGGAGAACCTGTACGAAGAGATGGACGCGATCGTCGGCCGGACGCTTCAGCGGCTCGGCCCGGACGATCTCCTCGTCATCATGTCGGACCATGGCTTCGTCTCGTGGCGCCGGGCGTTCAACCTGAACACCTGGCTGCGCGACAACGGCTATCTCGACGCTGAAGCAGGGCCGCAGGGCGGGAGGCGCCGCGTCCTTCGAGGACATCGACTGGAAGGCGCACGCGTGCGTACGGGCTGGGACTGAATGGCCTGTACATCAACCTTCGTGGCCGGGAGTCGTCGGGCATCGTCGACCCACGCGCACGTGACGCGCTGGTGCGCGAGATTGGCGACAAGCTGCTGCGCACGATCGACCCCGCGACCGGAACACCGGCGGTGACCAGGGTCTTCCGCCGCGAGCAGGTGTACAGGCTGGCCGGGAACGATGACATCGCACCGGACATGATCGTCGGCTACGCGAGGGGCACGCGGGCATCGGATGAATCCGCGCTGGGCGGCGTGCCGCCAGAGGCGATCGTGGACAACCGGAGTCCGTGGAGCGGGGATCACTGCATGGATCCCGACGTCGGTGCCCGGCATCCTGCTGACGAGCAGGCGGCTCCGCAGGCCGGCGACACACCTGGGCGACCTTGCCGCCGCCATTCTGGCCGAAGCCGGCATCGACGGATTTCCCTCGACGAGCAAGGAGGTACTGACCATGTTCGGATCGTCCATCAAGCTCGACAAGACCCTGCTGGCCAAGGCCAAACGATACGCGGATCTGGCGGGCTACTCCTCGGTGGAGGAGTTCATCACGCACGTCGCTGGAGAAGGAGATCGCGCATCTCGAGACGGCCGGCACAGAGGACGAAATCAAGAAGCGGCTGAAGGGGCTCGGCTACATTTCGTAGGCCCGACGTGACCGTGCTGAACCGGGCGCTGACGTGGCTCTTCGACGCCGTCATGGGACCACTCGACCGGCTGGCTCCGATGGCCGGCCTGAGCCTGCTGTCGCTGGTCACTGCGGTCGCCGTCCTGGTGGCGTTCAAGTGGACTGCCGACCAGCGGGCGCTCGTCGCCTCGAAACGGGCGATGCAGGCGGCCATGTTCGAGATGCGGCTGTTCAACGACGACCTGGCCGCCCTGCTTCGGGCACAAGGCGAGGTGCTGCGCCACACGCTGACGTACCTCCGGCTGTCGCTCGCGCCGACACTCTGGCTGATCGTGCCCATGGCTGGCGCTGATGCTGCACATGGAGTTCCGGTTCGGTTACACGGGGCTGACGGCCGGCGAGGCGGCGCTGGTCAAGGTTCGACTGGCCGACTCCGCCAGCGGCCGAGCGGATGCCTCGCTACGAGGCGCCCGACGCCGTCGAAGGTCGAGACGCCGGCTGTCTTGCTGCCCTCCGAGCGTGAGATCGCGTGGCGAATCAGGCCGCGCGCCGCCGGGTCCTACGAGCTGCGCGTGCACCTCGGGCAGCACGGTGCTCACGAAGACGGTGGTCGTGTCCGACGCGGTGACGCGCCGATCGCCCGTACGACCGGCGCGCGGCTTTGTGAATCAGCTGCTCTACCCCTCCGAGACGCCGCTGCCCGAGCGGTTCGGGCCTGACCGCCATCACGATTGCCTATCCGGAGCGCCCGTTCTTCGTGGCCGGCTGGGACATCGGCTGGTCCGGCGTGTACCTCGCGCTCACGCTGGTGTTTGCGCTCGCGCTGAAGGGGGCGTTCGGCGTCGTGATGTGAGGGCACGGCCTCGTGACTCGGCGTGGCTGCGGCCGGCCGGTCGCGAATGCCGAGCCCGCGAAGGGCCGGACGCTGCGAACCCGTGTGGTGACGATCCCCGCATGTTCGCGGCGCTCCGCTACCAGGCTCTCGCGGCTGCGCTCGCGACGGCCGCGCTCGTCCTGGTTTCCGGGGCCGATCCCCGGGTCGGATCGAAGCGCAGTATTTGCCTCGCCAGCGGCGCCGCAGGCCGCGGCTGACAGCGTTGCTTCCGAGGATGACGTGCGCGCGCAGTGCGGCGTCTGCCATGCGGTGCCGCCCCCCGACGTGTTGCCGCGCAGCGCCTGGCGCGAGAACGTCGCGCGCATGATGTTGATCCGGGATGGGCTGCCCGAACCGGTGGGCCCCACCGGCACGGCGGCGCGGATGGTTCCGCTCTCTCCCGAGATGCAGCGCGTTGCGCGCTACTACCTCCAGAACGCGCCGGAACGCCTGCCGCCTGCCACCCCCTGGCCGGATGCCGACGGGAGCGCGTTCACCGTCCACGGCTACACGCCGCCCGCCGGCGCGCCGCCATTGCCGGCGATTTCCCACGTGCGCTTCGTCGATCTCGATGGCGACGGCCGGCTCGACGTGCTGGCAACCGACATGCGCCAGGGCCTGGTGCTCACCGCCAAATGGGGACGCACGCGTGAGCTCACCGCAGTCGGCAATCTGAAGAACCCGTCGCATGCGGAGCTCTTCGACTTCGACGGGAACGGCACGAAGGACCTGCTGATCGCGGATCTCGGCAGCTTTCAGCCGGCCAACCACACGGACGGCGCCGTCGTGTGGATGCGCGGGCTCGCGGCCGGCAAGTTCGCCCCACTCAGCCTGCCGGGCTGGCCGCGCGTAGCCGACGTCGAGCCTGGCGATTTCAACGGCGACGGCAAGGCCGACCTCGCGGTCGCCGCCTTCGGGTGGCGCACCGTCGGCCGGCTGTCGGTGCTGGAGAACACGACGCGCGACTACGCGCGGCCGTCCTTCGCGGAGCACGTGATCGATCCCCGCTCGGGCAGCATTCACGCCATCCCCGTGGAGATCAACGGCGACGGCCGCCTCGACCTCATCGCGCTGATCGCGCAACAGTACGAAACGGTCGTCGCCTACATCAGCACCGGGGCCGGGTTCAGCTTCGAGCCGCAGACCATCTATACCGCGCCGCACCCGAACTGGGGGTCATCCGGCATCCAGCTGATTGACATGGACGGCGACAAGGATCTCGACGTCCTGCTCACGCACGGCGATACGCTCGACGATCACATCCTGAAGCCCTATCACGGCATCCTGTGGCTGGAGAACACGGGCGCGTACCCGTTCGTGGAGCACCGCATCGCCGATCTGCCCGGCGTGTTACGGGCGCAGGCAGGTGATCTCGACGGCGACGGCGACCTCGACATCGTCGCGTGCGCGTTCTTCTCGTCGACCGTCGAGAAGGCGGATGCGCCAGGCGCTCCGTCCCTCGTCTGGCTCGAACGGACCGCGCCGGGCACCTTCGTCAAGCACACGCTGGAGCGGCGCCCGCCTCGCCACGCCACGCTCGATCTGGCGGACGTGGATGGCGACGGCGACCTCGACATCCTGGTCGGCAGCTTCCTGATGGAAGCCCAGGATGTGCCCTGGGTGGAGGTGTGGGAGAACAATCGTAAGGCGCCGGGGGCACGCTAGGGGCGCCGCGTAATGCAAAATGCACAATGCAAAATGTAAAACGCCAGCCGAACGCAGCGCCCATAGACACTGCCCGCCAACAGACGCTAGCTGCCACTGGGAAGAACGTGCTGCGTGATTGCTGGTGTTGTCACTGAACCACCCATGTGGGGCAGGGCTTCAGCCCTGCAAATCGGTACGCGCGAGCAGGCCTGAAGGCCTGCCCACGTGACTACACAAGTGAGTCGCGGGTGCAGGCGCCCGTCATGCACAATGCAAAATGCAAAGACTCTAGCCGCCCACTGTGAAGAACGTGCTGCGTGACTGCTGGTCGACCGTGTCGGTTACGATGACTCGCAGCTCGTAGGTGCCGGGCGTGAGGTTCTCGATCGGCAGCTGCGCGAGGTGCGGCAGGCGCGCGTCGCCGGTGGGCTGCAGCGCGCGCGTGGTTTCGCCGAGTGACTGGCCGTTCCGGAGCAGCGCCACGCGCATTTCGCACGCGCAGCGGCCGGGCGACCGGGTAGACCACGAAGTAGAACGACAGCCCGTCCTCGCGACGCAGCGGCTCGCCGAGGTTCGGATAGAGCAGGAGGTCGCCGTAGTAGAACGGCGGCGCTCGTTCTCTCCGGCCGGCCTCGTCTGCGCCGGCGTCTTCTCCGAGCGGGACACGAGCACCAGGCTGCTCATGCGCAGCGGCGGCGCCTCTGGCCCGGCACGACGACCGTCGGACACGCGCCGCTGCCCTTTTCGGCGACGGCGTCGTAGACGAGTCGACTCCACCTGGTAGGCGCCGGGCGGCAGATCGGCTTCCCGGTAGAACAGGATCTCACCCGTTCTGGCCGCTGCGACCTCCGCTGGCGTCACCGGACAGCACATACTGCTGGCTGAGTTTCTGCACGACCTGGCCGGTCCCGTCGCGAATCCGCACGACCACGGCGGCCTGGGCGTTGTATGTCGCGCTTCTTCGCGTCCAGGTCGAACCGCAGCGCGTCGGTCATGACGCGGACGACGATGGGCGTCAGGCCCGGTCGATCCTTCTCCGGGAACATGAACGCGCCAACGCGTGACGGGAAGGCGTTCGGCAGCGTGGCGCCGTCGAGCATCACCAGCGCGGGCGCCTCGTAGCTGAAGAGAGGCGACGTCGCCAGACGTGCGCACCGCGCGATAGCCCTTGCGCGCGAAGACCGTGGCGCCGGGCCGCTTGACCTTCACGCTGATCGTGCGGAACTTGCCGTCGAGCACGTCGTTCGGACGGCGAGTAGGTCAGGAGGTAGTGAAAGCGGATGTCCTCGTCGATCCGCTTGAAGCCGAGCTGATATCGTTGGTGTCGCGGATCAGGAAGCCGCCGGTGTCTTCGGCCAGGCGCGCCAGGCCGCCCTGCGTTGTCGAAGCGCATCAGGTCCTCGGTGCGCTCGATCACCCGCGTGAGCGGCCCGTCGGTGGTGTCGCAGCGCCTCGGCGGTCGCCTGCCGCAGCCGCTCGTCGCCGGCGCCTGAACTCTCACGCCGCGTCTCGGACGTGCCGCTCAGCACGCGCAGACCGCTGGCGTCGACGGCATAAACGGTGATGTTGGCGCGGTTGGCCGATTCGATCACGCGACTGGAGCTGGGTCTGCAGCGCCGGCGAGGCCGGCAGGCCCTCCGAGAAGAACACGACGCTCTTCCGGCCCGGCATAAAGGCCATCGACTCGAGCACCGCGAGCAGCGAGTTGGTGGTGCCGTAGCCGCGATGGTCGCGGTCGAGCGAATCGAACGCCTGCAGCATCCGCATCTCGCCTTGGACCAGCCGGCGCTGGACCTCGGCCTGGCCGATGGCTGTGGCTGGCTCTGCGAGAGGTTGCCTGGTCCCGCCGACGGTATTCGCAAGCTGGTTGATGCCCGACGCATCCATCTCGCGCGCCGCGCGCGCAGCTGCTCGAGCCGCTCGGCCGCGCGGATTGCTGACTCGGTGCCGGTGGCCAGCAAGCGCTGGACGGCCGTGCGGATCAGAGCCGGCTCGCCGGTGTACCGCTGCACGACGCGCACGACGGATCGGTCGACGAAGACGCCGATTCGCGCGTCGGTGTCGCCGCTCATCTTGACGTAGTCAAGCGCGGCGCGCTGGCACATGGCCAGCGCTTCGGGCGACAGCGAGTCGAAGACGAGCGCCATGACGCCGGGAACGGCTCTCGCGCGCCGGCCGCCGCTGCCGGGCCGGCGCCGTTCACGATCGTGGTCGGTCTGGTCCGGCGGCTGACGCAGGCGAACGTCGATGCCCACGCCGCCGCCCCGCTGCACGAGCGTGAACGAGCCGATCTCCTGCCGCACGTCGTCTTCGAGGACTTCGAAGTCGTCGGCCGTCAGGTCGAGCACCGGCCGGCCCTGGCGATCGCGCACGACGACGTCGACGAGAATGGCGGTGGCGCGAGAGGCGTACGCGGGTCCTGGCGTTGATCGGCAGGCTGCTGTGCGCCGCCGAGCACCGGCTGCACGCCAGCAGTGCGACCGAGAGAACTCCCAACCTTGGCAACGGCGGTCATCGCACTCCTCCAGGCCGGCCTCGACGGCCCCGCTCCAGCGCCGGCGCGCGCACGTGGCGCTCACCCGATGATCCGAAACGGCGTCGTATGGCTGATGCCGGCCGTTCCCTGATGCACGGTCACCCTCAGCTCGTACCAGCCGGGTGCGAGCTGCGTCGATGGGAATGCGGCTGACCTGCTGAATCCTGCGCGTCGCGTCGGGCGCTCGAGCCCGAGCGGCACCCTCGCAAGCGGCCGCGCGTTCTGCAGCACTTCAGCGGTTGCCTTCGGGTCGTCGCCGGGGCCGAGGTAGACGGTGAAGTAGAACGGCAGCTCCTTGTCCACGCCTGCCTTGAGCGGCGTGCCCATGTTCGGGTACAGCAGCGTCTCGCGGACATACAGCGGGTTGCCGGGGTCCTGGTCCGCGTCGGGCACTTTCTCGCCCCGGCGGACAATCATCAGGCTGCTCATGCGCAGGCGATCCGCATCGTCGGCCGCGCTCTCGACGGTCGTGAAGCGGACGGACGCCTTCTTCGCCAGCGCGTCGTAGACGATCGGTCTCGAGCGTGTAGACGCCGGGCGGCAGTTCGGGCTGGCGGTAGAAGATCACCTCGCCCGGCTCGTCGCCCGGTCCATCTGATCGATGGGGCCGTGCAGCTCGTAGCGCTGGCTCATCTTGTCGATGAGCTCTCCGGCTGTCATTCGGATGCGCACCAGGACCGTGAAATCGGACCGATAGATCTTCCGGTCCTCGGTCGGGGCTGGAACGTGAGACCCGCGGTCGGCACCTCCACGACCAAGGCGTGAGGCCGGGCCGGCCCGCCTCGGGGAATCGCAGCGCGGCGCCGGAACGGGGAACGCGTTCGGCACCGGCGTGCGTTCGAGCGGCGCGAGCGCCGGCGCCTCGTACGACGAGCACGGGCACGCCGGCGGGCGCACGCACGGCGAAGTAGCCCTTGCGGTGCTGCAACGTCGACGCCCGGGCGCTTCACCTTCACGGCGATCTCCCGGAACTTGCCGTCGAACTCGTCGTTCTCGGCACGTAGCTGAGCATGTAGTAGTTCCGCATGTCGCTGTCGATGCGCGCGAGGCCGGGGCGGAAGTCGTTGGTGTTGGCGATCAGGAGGCCGCCGGTCTGTTCGGCGAGCTGGCCGAGGCCGCTGTGCGGATCCATGCGCAGGAGGTCCTCGTTGCGCTCCAGCGCCTGCCGTCATCGGCGCCTGTTGACGTCCGCGTGGGGTTGCGCCGCAGGTCGTCTCGCTGGCGGCCGCATCATGCTCGTCGCGCGTCTCCTTGCTCGTGCTCTCGGTGCGCAGGCCCGCGGCGTCCATCGGGTAGATGCTGACGTTGGCGCGGTTCGCCGCCGCGACGACCGCGATGAATCGTTCCTGGACATTCGGCGGGATCGCCAGCCCTTCGGAGAAGAAGACGAGGCTTTGCGGCCGGGCATGGTCCGCATGCTCGAGACGACCGCCATCAGGCGCGTTGGCCGTGGAGTACCCCGCTGGTCGCGCTCCAGCGTGTCGAACGTCTGCAGCATGCGCGATTGCATCGCCGCCATCTGCATCTCGACTTGCGCGCCTCCCATGGCGCCCGCGGCCTGCCCGGCACCAGGCCCGCCTCCCGCGGCTGCCTGCTCGGCGCTGGACGCTGCGGCGCCTGCAGCGGCCTGCCGGGCGGCAAGCTGCTCGCGATCCTCCCGCGCTGCCGCTGAATTGTGAGGTGGCCCGGTTCGCGAACGCGTCGAGTGCCTTGCGCACCGCTTCGAGGTCGCGCGTGTACCCCTGGTACGGAATGAGCGACAGGTCGAGCCCGAACACGCCGACAATCCGGTCCGCCCGCACGTTCCCGTCGGTGTAGCCGAGGGCGGCGCGGTACGCCAGCGCGCGCGCGTCGGGCGTGAGCCGATCGAACACGAGGGCGAGCACTTCGGTCGGCATCGGCGAGCGCCTCGGCCGACGCGGGCGGAGGGCTTCCCGGAGATGGCGTGCTCGCGGTCGCGTGTCCGGCGGAATCCCGAAGCACCGGCATCGGGCCGGAAAATCGCCGTGAAGCCGCCGAGCTCCTGCGGGGCGCGTCTTCCAGGATCTCGAACTCATCCGGTCGCAGATCGGCGATCGGCTGTCCGGCGCGGTCGCGAACGACGACGTCGACGAGGATGGCGGTCACGCCGCCGCCTGGCTCGATCGTTGGCCGGCGGACTGCGCCGCCGGGGCGGTCGGCCGCCGCCAGGATGCCGAGCGTCACGAGTGCGACAGCGGTGCGGGGTGTCAGCAACGGTCTGTCCTTACGCGTTCCTGGCGGGCCCGCTGCCGACGCACACTGCGTGCGACGGTCCGCCCACTACTGGGGTGTACGGGGCGGCTCCAGCTCCATGCCGCCAACCGACTGGGCGCCGGTACGCTCGGTCCGGAGCATGCGATCGAGGCGCATGAACTCTGCCTGTTCCCGGGCCGCGTCGGCCGGGCGCCCTGCGCGCCGATACGCGCTCGCGAGCGTAAACCGCAACGGCGGGCTGTCGGGCGCGAGCTTCACGCCCGCTTCGAGCTGGGTGATCGCGCCGTCCATGTCGCCAGTTTCGAGCAGCACCTGGCCGAAGGCATTGCGCGCCGCGAAGTTGGTCGGGGCTTCGGTCACCGCCTGCTCCGCCCAGGGCTTCGCCGCCTCCCACTCACCGCGACGGATGTACCTCGAATGCGATCTGCAGCTTCGCGAGCGGGTGCCGCTGGCTGACCTTCAACTCCGCCTTGAACTCCTCGATTGCCTGGTCGGCCTGCTCTCACCAGGAAGAAGCCGAACGCGTAATGCACGTTCGGCGTCTCGGGGAAGCGCGTCACGAGCTCCTCGAACGCCTTCTCGGCGGCCGCCGAGCAGCCGTGCGCACGAGTAGTACATCGCCGCGGCCAGCCAGCATGACGAGCTCCCGGCGCGCGCCCGGCACTTCGCTCGGCAGCAGCGGCATGCGGAGTGTCGCAATGCCCATCGCCTCGATCACGCGCGGCGTGTCGTTGCCCTCGTGCGCGAACTCGCTCAGCAGCTTCGCGCCCTGATCGAACTCCTCGAACCGTGTCAGCAGCATGGCCAGGTGATAGCGCGCGACACCGACGATCTCCGGGTTCCCGCCGAAGCCCGAACCGTCGTCCTTGCAGCAGGTCGCTCAGCGCCGACCTCGTAGTTCTTCAGCTGGAACTCGCACAGGCCCTTGAGGATCCACGCCGCAGCATTCTCCGGCTGCAGCTCGGACACCCGCCGGAACGCGTTGCGCGCGGCTCGATATCGATCCAGCTCATAGTTGATGACGCCGAGATACCAGTAGCCCTCGATCCAGGGAGGGTTGAAGGCGAACGGCTTTCGCGTACAGCCCGATCGCCTCATCGAGCTTCCGCTCGGCGTCGCGGCCGCGGCCTGCTTCATGAGGGCGGTCGAACCCAGGCGCTGTGTTCGGCTTGCCGCCACCCTTCGCAGCCGGCCGGCGGGCCCAGGTGCTGGCGTGGCCGGTGCCTTGGAGCCTGGCTGCGCCGGTTCGGGGGCGGCGACTGCGCGAAAGAGACGACACTGGCGATGCGCCACGCGGCGAGCAGGGCGACGCCGTGAGATGTGCCTGCGCATGTCAGTTCTTGCGCGGGCCCGGCGAAGGCGGGCCGGCGGTGGCGCAGCGCCCGCGGCTGGGCCCTCGGGCTTCGGCTGCTTCGCCTGGGCCTCGGCGGTGAGCTTCTCGACGATCGGCGCTCGCGATCGCCGTCTTCCTTCCGCTTCAAGCGGTAGTACCTCGTCGCGAGCAGCACGTGCGCTTCGATGTAGGCCGGCACCTCGGCGACAAGCCCCTCGAGCAACTCGCGCGCATTCTCAACCTCCCCAGTCCCAGCAGCGCCGCCGCGATGTCTGACGTACCGCGGGTCGTGTGGCTGCAGCGCCTGCGCGCGCTTCAGATAGCGCATCGGCGTCGTCGATACGGCGGTCGCGGCGGTAGAGCGTGCCCAGTGCTGAGCGCCTCGAAGTTGTTCGGGTCGTCTCCAGCGCACGGCGGAACTCACGCATCGCCGCCTCCGCGGTCGCCCATCCCGAGCGCACCCGTCCGTAGGCCGCCTGCAGGGTCGGCAGGTCGGGGTTGATGGCGAGGCTTTCTGAAGCTCCGCGAGCGCGCCACGATAGTCACGTTCCACATGCGCCATCCCCATCAGCAGGTGTGCTTCCGCGGACTCGCCATCGCTGAAAATCCGGTCGATGAGCACCTGGGCGCGCTCGTGTCACCCACCTGCGAAGAGAGCCGTGCCGAGGACGTACCCGTAGGCGAGATCCTCGCCGAACTCGCTCGGCACGCGGCGTCAGCAGATCGATGACCTGTTGGAACCGGCCTGTTGAGCAGCGAGTCCCCGAGCAGCAGCGCGGCCGGCTTGTTCGCCGGGTCTGCCGCGAGGACGCGCTCGAACTCTGCCGCCGCGTCGCCTGTGCGTCCGGCTTTGTAGAGCGCGAGCCCCAGGTTCAACCGGAACGACGGAACGTCCTTCGGCTCCGAGCGCCTTGCGGTACTGCTCGATGCCTCGTCGATACGTCCGAGGCCGACGTAGGCCGCGCCGAGGTTCGAGCGGATGTCCGGCGGTCCGGCTGCGGCTCAGCGCAATCTCATAGTTCTCCACGGCGCCGAGAAGGTCGCCTGCCTCGTGGAGCTCCGTACCCCGCGCGAGCAGCTCGTCGAACTCGTGCGCTGCGGGCCGGGCCGAGGCGAGACGCACAGGAACACGGCGGCCGACATAGCCGAGCGGAGAGCCGGCTGCCATGAGTTTAGGGAACTCAGGAGATCCGAACGCAGACCTCATTGTAACCAGCGGCGGGGCGGAGGCAGTCGGGGGAGGTGCCCCGCGGAGACAAAAAAAGGGGAGGACCGTGGCCCTCCCCTTGGAATCGGACCCGGTCCGGCGACGCGGACCGGCCCAGGTGACTGCTGAAGCCTAGAAGTAGTACTTCAGCGCGAACTCGATGATGCGGCGTCCCGGATCAGGTTGATCTTCCCGAAGTTGTCCTTGGTCGTCGGGGTGAACTGGAACCCGGCGGTCGGATCGCAGACGTCATCGACAACGCCGCCCGCGCCATTGGACATGCCGTTGACCGAGACGTTGCACACGGTGTCCAGCACCAGATCCATGTCGTGCCGCAGAGTTCGTCGTGGCGAAGGCCTGATTGAAGAGGTTGAAGAACCCAACCCGGAACTGGAACTTCTGCTGCCGCTCACTCGAAGTTCTTGAACAGCGTCAGGTCGTGATTGATGCGCGTCGGCATCCGGAGGTTGTACGGCGGAGCACGTCCGTTCTCGCCGAAGTTCGGGATCTGGATGCAGTTGATGTCCAGGATCTTCTCGCCGACGCTTGTTTCCGCGGCCGCGGGTCGCAGGTGTAGACCGGCGCGAGTGCGCCGACGCCACCGCCTGCCCGGTCACCGACGATGTCCGGCGTGCCGAAGTATCGCCTGCGACGCCGTCGGTGCCCGCCTGGCCGCCGAAGCCAAGCCAGATCGGTATGCCGCTGGCGAGCGTCGAGATTCCCGACAACTGCCATCCGTTCAGCAGTCCTCTGCCGAACGTGTTGTCCATCGACCCCTTCGCGCCGTCCGGCAGGAAGGCATTCCACGACACGTTGAAGATATGCGTCCGATCCTCGTGCGAAGACACCGTAGGTGCGCGTCGGGTCGAACGGATCGCGGTTCCGGTACTCGCCGCCGAGGTGCCCTTGGTGCTGGCCGAGCGTGTAGGCGACGAGGTACTGCAGCCGACTGCCGGTCTGCCGGCTGAGGGTGACCTGCATCGAGTTGTAGTTCGACTCGCCCTCGAAGTCTAGTCCTGATGGCCGGGTAGACCGGAACGGTCGCCTGAAGTTGTTACGGCTGAATCGTCGAGCGCCACATCGGTTCACGGGATCCCTGAGATCTGCATTCGTCGACCGTCCCCTGCAGCAGCGCCCCCTCGGGCACGGCGTTCGGTTGACCCGGCTGACCAGGTCGCGTCCGCGGGTGCCGACGTAGCTCGCCTCGGCCACCTGATTGAAGAAGATCCGCCGGGCGTACGACAGGCTGAAGCTGTGGGTCTTCGGGAACTTGAACGAGTCCGGCGTCAGCGTGAAACGTCAGCTCGCTCCGAGGCGTGTCCAGCGTTGCCTCTCGATCGTGTCGTAGGTCAGGCCCAGACCGCCGCCGTAGTGGCGCCGCCGAGCCGGCGTCCGACGCTGACGCCATACGACGCGGGCGGCAGACCCGGAGGCTAGTCGTACTCCACGTTGCCCATGTTGCGGTTGTAGAAGATCCCGTACCCGCCACGGAGCACGTTGTTGCCGTTGGCCGTCGATGTCCCAGGCCACGTTGACGCGCGGCATGGCGAACGGGCTGCGGGTGTCGAGCACGCCGTCTGGCGCGACCCGCTGACGACGTAGCGCTAGCCGTTCAGCTGCTGGAACGTGCCGGGATCGAGGAACTGCCGTGCGTCGGATCGTAGGCGGGGTCGAAGTAGCCGCCCAGCCGTTCAGCTCGTGGTTGTTCGTCCAGTAGCCGGCGCGCACGCCGTACTCGAGCGTCAGGTTGGACGCAGCTTCCAGGAGTCCTGCGCGAACCCGTCGAAGTTCCACATCCGGTACTCGGC
>CAVREM010000020.1:0-113737 GCA_963720005.1 uncultured Acidobacteriota bacterium
ACCATCGCTCCGTGGCTCTTGCGAAAGCCGCGCACCTTGGTGACCTGAATGGTCCAGCGATGATTGCCTCAACTGGCGTCGTAGGTTTCGTCCATCTCGGACACGCGTGCCGGCAAGCGCCTTCGTGAGCTTCGCTCTGGCGCTGTCGTATTCCGGCGAATCAATCCGTGCCATTCCCGCTACCCTTTTCAAGTTCTTGGCGCTCTGAATCGGCCCAAGCGACGGTCGCACCCTTCAGCAAAACGTGCGCCCGATGACGAGATCACCATTGCGAAAAATCTGCGCCTTCCAGCCGACGGACTCCCCGCGGAAAAACAGTTCGCACGTCCAGGTGACGTGATCCTTCCGGACCGTCCAGTGCAGTTCACCGGGCCGCCGCTGTCGTGGCGGCGGCCTTTGGCCTGCGAAGTGCGGATCGTCGGTCATGCTTTCGGTTCCCAGCGTCACGATCCTGACGGCCCGCAGACGGCGCACGATCGCCCGCCACACGTCCAGCAGCGCGCGGCTCTTCCTCATGCGTGATCATTGCGCGCTTTGGGCACTGCGTCCCGCTCCTGAATCCAATGGATCCGGTGTTCCAGAAGATCCGCCGCGCCATCGACTTACCAGAGATCCACCTCGCCGATGCCGAGTGCCGTCACCCGTTCGGCCGCTCGCGCGATTCGTTCGAGTGCCGCCACTGATTCTACGCGCGTCATCGCGCACCAGCCTTGCCGGTGATCAGACGACGGCAGAACTCGAATCCCAACACGAAACCAGGTTGACGGGCAACGGCTTCCACGAGGCACCAGTCGTCGACCTGGGCAAGCGCGGTTGCGGAGTGCTCGCAGGTTTGCAGGCAGCCCATTCGAGCAGCGCTGCTCTTGGATGGTCATCGCCTGCCCGATCAACTCGCTGTCGGCATCGAGCGTGGTATTTCGGGAAAAACGGCGTTCCCCGCACAAAACATCCAGACAGTTGTCTGGCTCTGACTAGAAATCGTCTCGTAGACACTCGTTCGTCGCAGAGATTCGACGGTACGGTGATTGCCACTCCCCTGTGCGACGATGAACCACCCGAAAGAAACCGTTCCCTACGCGGTAGCTGCCGTATGCCCCTCATGCGGCTTGCTCACAATGACCGGGCCGCACGGCAGCGGCGAAGAATGCATCCGTGCGCTTGAAGCGGAGAAACGCCGGCTGACTGAGACGATCGAAAAGCTCCGAACACAGCGCCGGCCTAGGCCTCGCAAACCTGACGAAAAGCCCTAACATCCGGCCTCGTCTACCATATTGACGTCAGGACCGCTTGCGGGTGCTCGCCCGCTTGCGGTCCGCTTCGACGCTGACGCCTCGCTTCTTCAGCCAGTCCTGAATGGCGCGCCGGACCTGTTCGGATACCGGCACACCGTCCCGCTGACGAATCCCTTCCATCGCCTCGAGGAGTTCGGAGTCTATGCGGAAATTCGTCAGCTTCTTCGGCGTCATGCGCTCATCCTACCGTAGATACATGTCGCTACGAAGGGCCTAACGCGAATTCTCGTCGCGGCTCAATTGGTCCTCCCTGCGCCTGCAACCAGCGTGATCGACACATGCCTGTTGCCACGCGATATGGCCGACGATGGGCCTCGCACGACTCAGCAGAGCCCCTAGGGCCACCTCAGGTATATCCCTTAGCCCTTCCGCTTCTTCTTGACCGTCTTCAACGTTCACCGGCCGGCCCCGCGGCTTCCGCACGAAAGTCTTCGGGACAGAGCAGAAAGGTCTCCCAACGGCCCGATCGAGTTCAGCCGAAACACGCATTGCCTTACTCTCGAGTCGTTCTGATCTCTTCTGAGACCACGGTGTAGTTATTGCTCGGGTTCAGCGCATGAACCTGTCCTGGGCTCGCCCATCCCACTCACTCCCGTTCGTCGTTTCCTTCGTCCTCGTCATCGTGGCAAGCGCGATGGCCGTTCAGGCGCAGCCGAATGGCCGTGGCCGTGGAGAAACACCCCCAGCGAACGGTCGGGGCGGAGGCCCCCCAGAATGGGCGGAATCGCACAAAGATTCCGTAGCCGTTCCGGAACCAGCCACTCTAGTGTTGCTCGCGGTTGGAGCGGGCGGCTTGGCCTTCAAGGCCGTGCGTAACCGCCGCAATCGGAACCGCTGACTCATTCAGCGTTTCTCGCCAGCGTCACTCTGCTGAAACGCGCGGTGTGCTCCACTGCCGGCGAGGATCGTCCGGCGGGACAGGAGCCGTCGCGATGTTCGTTGTTCATTCATCTCGTTCCTCCCTACGCCTGCAACCCGCCCGATCGACACATGCCGAACTGGTCCCGCGCCGCACGCGCCGCCGTGATCATCGCCAGCGCGCAACTCACGGCCTCGTCATCGTGGGCGCCGCGGGGATGGTCAACTCGATCGCGCGTCGAGCCCCGCTTCCGCTCCAGCGAGGCAAGCTCGCGAACCAGCTCCGGACGATCGATAAGGCGCAATTGGCCCGTCGCGAGCAGGCCAGCGAACTCGAGCAGGAAATCGCTCTTGTGGCAGCGTAGAGGCTCGACATAATCACGAGACGTCCTTCAGCGGTCGCGAGCGTCGGCGTGATCGCACGCAGCATCTCGGTGCTGATGTCCTGATTCTCCGAATTCCTGAAGAACGCAAATTCCTGGAGGCAGACAACCTTCGCGCGCACCCCGCGCACCGCCGCCGGCCGGCATGGATAACACGCGACGTGCATGCCGTTCGTGAGCGTCAATGTATCCGCGGTTGTTCCCGCCACCATCTCCTTGAGCACGGCAATGCGTTCGAACGG
The DNA here is from genome assembly GCA_963720005.1 of uncultured Acidobacteriota bacterium. Taxonomy (GTDB): domain Bacteria; phylum Acidobacteriota; class Vicinamibacteria; order Vicinamibacterales; family CAVVIG01; genus CAVREM01. The sequence continues at coordinate 2,776 of CAVREM010000020.1, forward strand.
CGCCCGGGTACAGCATCCAATCTCGTCCGCAATGCTGATGGTTGGCAATCCTCCAGTACGTCCCGTAACCGCTGCACGGCGTGCTCCGGGCTCACGTCGGCCTCGGCCTGCTCCAGTCAATTCGTAGTCAGCCCAGAGCCGCCCACGATTCCGCTTCGCACGGCGTGTGCATTTGTGGACAGTCGCCATATCATACTACTTTGGCTCATGACTCAACGGAACTTCACGATTTTGCGCTTCCGCCCTTGGCCTCGTATCAGTTGCATGCTCGACACAGTCCCCACTGGCTCCCGGCGCGGCGGGTGATGACGTCCTACGCATGACCGTGATGCCTGCGAGTACTAGTCTGGACAAGTGCTGATACGTCCACTGCATCACACGCTGCGAGCACTGTGCCTGGGTCATATGAACTGTCTTTCCTCAGTTGCGGGCCAAATCGTGACGACGTTGCCTGTCTGTGCGGGACGTCTTCGTGCCAGGAATTGACGCTGCGCGCGCACGTGGAAAGTAGTTTCGGTCCAGCCGAGCGTGGTGCGGTGACTTTTCAATACTGTTCGCTCAAGGGAGGTCCTCGCAACGACATAACTCGACCGGACGAGGCGCCGAGCAGTGCGTGTGAAGTTGATGGAACAGGAAGGTGGGCGAACCTTCTGAGTATGAAGGTGAATGAGGCAGGAGATGCCTCATATGAGCTTCGGAGTTGTCCAACTTCCGCGGACTGTCGGCTTCCGTTTCCGTTATTCCCCGCAAGGGGGCGACATCGCCAGCAGCGTGAGCGCGGCCGAGGATTTCACGTGGACGGAGTAGCTTCAGGGCTGGCAGGATGGCGGGAGAGGTGGCAGTCAAGTAGCGGGTTCACTTTGGACTAGACTCGCGAGGACTTGAATCAACAAGGACACCGTCGGGGATCCATCCTCTGATACAGTGTGGATCGCCCTAGTGGTGAGCGGTTTGGCCGTCGCGTTATGGCTCGTAAGCATTGTTCGATCAGATGAGCGCGAGGTTCGTCATCTGGTGCGCCGGTTCACAAAGCTGTTGGTTCGTGCAAGCGGCTGCCAGATCCAGGTTTCTGGAGCGACGCACCTCACGGAGATTCCCGGAGCCGTTCTAGTGTCGAACCACGGCAGTTTCGCGGATTCTGTTGTTTTGCTCGCGAGCCTGCCCACTGATTTTCGTTTCGTCGTCAATCACAGGGCCGCCAAGTACCCGTTTATCGGTCTGCCGATCAGGCGGTCGGGCCATCTCGTCGTGGACCGCAACTCGCTCCAGTCGCGGGCCGCTTGCGGGCAGCAGATGAGACAGGTATTGGCGACCGGCGGGTCAGTGCTGATCTACCCCGAAGGCACAGCGAAGACACGTTCAGGCATCGTCGCGCCGTTCCGCAACGGGGCGTTTCGAGCGGCAGTTCGCACAAGGTGTCCCGTGATACCGATCGCTGTCTCGGGAACCCGTGCGATCTTGCCGCGCTCGTTCGCGTTGCTCAGGCGTGCCAACGTCCATATACAGGTGCTACCCGCCCTTGACGTGCACTTCTCCCCCGACGCACACCAGCTTCGGCGCGCGGCACACGAGGCGATTGCCGCTGCACTCGTAGCCGATAAGGCGCCGCGGCCGTCAATCGGACACGTGCGTTCCGGATGATGTCGATCATCGCCGCGTTCGTCACACGATCTTTAACCGCAATTCTCACCATCCGGTCATCCCCGCGAGATCGGATCATCGGACTCACGTTTCGGATATAAAGGCCCTCCACTTGGCATTCGGCAACCAGGGCGGTCGCAGAAGGTCCACCGAGAGGGAGCTCGCAGAGCAGAAAGTTCGTCACGCTCGGCACCACGAACCATCCGTTTTCGGACAATGCTCGTTCGAGCTCCGCGCGTAGAGTTTCGGTTTCCCGCCAGCGGTTTCGGTAGTATCCGCGCTCTTCAATGCCTCGCAGGCGGCGATCTGCCCCGGTAGACTGACCGCCCACGGTGGACACACTTGAGCCAATTCCGCCACGAAGGTTAGTGGACCACACAGATACGCTGCACGTACGCCAGACAGAGCGTACGCCTTCGACATCGATTTGCAGACGACGACATTGCTGGATCTCGCGGTGTACCGTTCCACAGACTGCGCGGAATCCACATAATCAATGTAGGTCTCGTCGATCCAAAAGCGTGTGGTCGGCGGGGCAAGGGCGAAGACACGTTCAAGCTGCTCGGTCGGGAGATAGCGGCCGGTCGGGCTATTCGGGTTGACCAGCACTACCCAATCGGGGCCTGTTCGAATCGCGGCTTCGAGGGCCGCCACGTTGACCGCGTAATCCTCTTCAGTCGACAGCCGAAGGCGCTCCACCCGAGCTCCGAGCAGACTCTCAAGTACATGCGCGTGACTCGCCATACATCGGATCCAGAATCAGGACACGCGAGGTCGAGGACACCCATCGCGTTAGGCCAGCGAAGATGAGCGGCGACGATCCGGCGCCCGGCAGCACACTCTGTTCAGGAACCCCTCGTGTGGCCGCGACCGTCCGTCGCAGACCCTGGGCATCCAGCGGCGGGGACGTCTTGAGCGCGAAGGCCAGATGCTCGCCCAGTTTAGCCAGCACCGCGGGCGCTGGATCGAACCATGCGTCCAACACATCCGCACTGATGACCTCGCTCTTTCGCTCGAGACGGTCGAACTCGTCGCCGATTGCTTGAAAGAACGCTCCGCCATGGGTATAGCGTTCGCAAGAGTTTGTAGGGGATGCAAGTTTCCAATCGACCATTCGATCAATTTTCTGCACCATACCGTCGAACCCGTGCAGCCCGGCTCGGAGCTCCGCAACTGACGCCGTCATCAGCTCATACCGGACGTCGCCCGCCGTCGCGTGTAAGCCACGAGGAACCAGCCCAGCTCGTTTGTAGATGTCGATGACCTGCAAGCGCCCAATCGCGACAATGGCCTTCCCACCCGCTGACTCGATGTAGCGCAGTGCGCCATACATCAACAGCGCTGCCAGAGTCGTGCGTCGGTATCGCGACACGACGGTGAGAAGGCGGACCTCGCCGCTCCGACCAACGGCCGAATCGGGCGGCCGCTCAGACGCTCCTGCTACCAACGATGCCGGCATCCTCGAGCAGCCGTTGCTCTACTTGAGTCTGGTATCCAAGCAGCACCCGGTGAAGTCGTGCAAGGCCCACCGGACCTCGTCGAGTGACGCTGCGAACGGCCGTACGACGAGTGGGACCACGGTCGCGAGCTCGCGGTCAGCCAGTCGGCCGCGCGGCTACTTTGGCCGAACGACAATCCAGTCGGCAAGCGGCTCGTCACGGGAGCCCCGCGCTGGCTGCGACGCGGGTTCCAGCAGCGCGGGCCTCGGGTCGAACCGGGCGATCACACTCCGGCGGCTGAGCGTCCGGATCTCATTGGCAACAACACTCGAACCTCGAACCCGAACCGAACCTGAACACGAACCGAGAAGCGAGAACTGAGAAGGGTGAACTGTGCGTCTGTTCTCATTTCTCACTTCCCTCCCAGCTCCGCGTACAGCTGTCCAATGAATCGATCGCCGGTCGTTCCTGGCTGCGGCACTTTCGCGTCGTAGTCGGCGGTCGGCTTGCTCGCGATGATCTGCTCCTGGGTCTGTCCCTTCTTGATCAGCGCGGCCACGCGGTCGCGCAGCGCGATCGCCATGTCACGGTGCTCGGCGACGGCTTTCTCGTCCACGACGCCGCCATGGCCGGGCACGATCTTGGTGGTCGGATTGGCGATCTCGATGATGGTGTTGAAGCCGTCGAGCATGCCTTTGAGGCTGCCGCCGTTGGCGCGGTCGATGTTCGGGTATTGCACGGACCGGTAGAAGTCGCCGGGCATCAGCACGTTGGCCTTGACGAAATGGATCATCGTGTCGCCGTCGGTATGCGCCGCCGGCACCGGGATGAGCCGCACCTCTTCGCCATTCATGTGCAGGGTGATGGCGCCCTTGTAGGTGAGCATCGGGAGCGCGGCCGGCGGAACCGCGCCGCGGCCGGTGGTCGCGGCAAGGCGCCCGCGGAGCTCGTCGCGCGAGATGACCGTGACGCCCAGCTTGGCGAAGTTCTCGTTGCCGCCGGTGTGGTCCGGGTGCTGATGGGTGTTGACCAGGAACTTGATCGGCCGATCGGTGATCTGCTTGATCGCCGCCACGATCTTTTCAGTCAGCGGCGCGAACTGCGAGTCGACCATGAACACCCCGTCGGGGCCGACCAGCGCGCCGATCATGCCGCCCTGGCCCTCGAGCGTGTAGAAGTTGTCGGCGAGCTTCGTCGCCTTGATCTGGACCGCGCTGAAGTCCTGCTGCTGCTGCGCGAAGGCGACCGGCGCCAGGGCGACGAAGGCGATGGCTGCCGCGAGCGACTGGAATCTGGTCATCATGGCCGTGCTCCTGTGGCGGGGCCCGAGGAAGTCCCGAAGTCCCGTTCGACGAATGCTACGAGGCGCGAATCATACACCGGCCGACGATATAATCGCCCGCTGGAGATCTGATGCCCAGACCCCTCGGGACCCTGGTCGCGCTGGTTACGTTCATTTGTGCTGCCGGACTTGTCGCCTCGGCACAGCAGCGGCGCATCTATACGAACCCGCACCCCGATCCCGAGCTGAAGAAGCTGTTGCCGGCGGCGGCGGCGTTCTCGCCGCTCGGTGGCGAGCCGCTCCATTTCAAGGCCTACGGTGTCGATCCGAAGACCAACCCGTCGGCGCGGCCGATTGGCTACGTGTTCTGGACGACCGACATGGTGCCGAACGAGCACGGCTACCACGGGCCGCTGCACATCCTCGTCGGCCTCGATCTCACGGGCACCATCACCGGCATCATCGTCGACTACCACTCCGAGCCCTACGGCTACTTCTCCGTCGAGCCGCCCGAGTTCCCGGAGCAGTTCAAGGGCAAGAGCATCTTCGATCCGTTCCGGGTGGGCGAGGACATCGACGCCGTGTCGCGTGCCTCGCTGACGATCAACAGCGCGACCCGCGCCATCCGCGACGGCTCGCGGATAATGGCTAAAGCGTTCTTGGATCCAGGAGCAGTCAAGCGTCCAGGTTCAAAGTAGGGCGCAGCGCCTGCGGCCATGCCGAGCCGAGTTCGCGGCGTGGCGCCATTGCGCCTGCGCCATGCCGGCGGACATGCGAGCGGGCATCACGTAGCGCGGCGGGGGTGGGGCCCCGCCGCCATTGGAAAAAAGTAGACCGCAAATGGATCCCTGGGGATTTGATGAACAGCCGGTCGAGACGTGGGCCGAGATCCTGCGGCCGCAGGCGCTCGACCTCGTGGTGCTGACGCTGTTCCTGACCTTCGCGCTCGTCAGCTTCTTCCGCAAGAGCGAGCGCCTCAAGTACGTGGCGCTCGTCGCCGCCGTGCTCTACATGGGGTTCGGCAAGAGCTTCCTCATCTCGATCGTCAACGTCTTCGGCGTCATCGACTGGAACCTGCCGATCGTCAAGTACAACCTCACCTGGTACCTCTTCGCGACCTTCACCGTCGCGTCCACGGTTTTATGGGGCCGGTTCTACTGCGGCCGGATTTGCGCCTTCGGCGCGCTGACCCAGCTGATGGACGCCGTCCTGCCGGCGAAACTGCGCTACGACGTCCCTCTCCGCGTCGAGCAGCGCGCCGCCTGGATCAAGTACGGACTGCTCGCGTCGGTCGTCGCGTATTTCGTCGTGACGCGCGAGATGTCGGTCTATCGCTACGTCGAGCCCTTCTGGATGTTTGGCCTGGCCGAGTCGACCGCCATGTGGATCGGGCTTGCGACGCTGCTCGTCGCCAGCATCTTCGTGCGCAACCTGTACTGCCGCTTCCTGTGTCCGGTCGGAGCGGCGCTTGGCGTCATCTCGAACCTGACCGTCTTCCGGATCAAGCGATGGTCCGAGTGCAACACCTGCAAGATCTGCGAGAAGACCTGCCAGTGGGGCGCGATCCAGGGACCGCGGATCGTCATGACCGAATGCGTCCGCTGCGACGATTGCGAGCGGCTCTACCTCGACCAGCAGAAGTGCCCGCACTGGATCATCCTCAGGCGGAAGGGGGCCAAGGCAATCCCCGCTGCTTGCGCCCGAGCTGCAGAACTGATCGCGGTTGTAACCGTTCGTCGCTGATTCACCACAAGGACACAAAGGACACGAAGGATCTGACCTTTGTGTCCTTAGTGTCCTCTGTGGTTTAGACGGATCTCGAACCCCAGTGAAACGGTCCTAATTCTGCGGCGAGGGGGCGGGGTTGGCCGCCGGCTGCGCTATGGCCGGCACTTCCGTGATGTTGATCGCGGCGACCTCGCCAGGCTCGACCTCCACCGTGCGCGTCATTCGTGACCCAAGCTCCCTGTTGACGAGCGTCAGTTCGTGCCGTCCGGCCGGGATCATGATCCGGCTGTTCTCGGTCGTGCCGAGCAGCCGGCTGCCTTCGAAAATCTGCAACTCGACCGGGGCGAACACCGCGAGGAACCCCGAGAAGATCGCCTCGCTGAGCGTGGCGGTCTGATCGGGCTCGATCGTGACCTCGCGGCGGACCGTGCCGCCCTGGCCTTCGAGGACGACACGCCGCCGGCCTGCAGGCAGATCCGGGATGGTGAGCGGCGTGACGCCGTAGGCCTTTCCATCCACCGACACTTTTGCTCCGGCGGGGTCGGTCGACACGGCGAGCGATCCGCTTTCCTTCACTTTCGACCAGTCGAGGGTCTGATTCGTTTGCTCGCCCGGGCGGACAGCGACCTCGAATTGGCGCGTCATGCCACGCCGGGTCAACGCGACGCGGTGGCTGCCGGGCGGAACCTCCAGTGTGACCGGCGTCGCTCCGCGCTGGATGCCGTCGACCTCGACCTGCGCACCGGGAGGCGTCGACTCGACGACCAGCGTGCCGGGCGTGGTGATGCTCGAGTAGTATCGCCAGCCGCCGTACGCGGCCGCTCCGAGGCCACCGACGACAAGCGCCAGCGTGGCCGCCACCTTCAGGAAGCGCCCCCCGGACTCGCGAAGCTCCTCGGTGCGTTCGGCGATTGAGCGACGAGGCGCTGCCGGTGCCGGTGCCGGGGTGTCGGACACGATCGGAGCCGGCGGCCCTGTCGGAGCGAAGTCGAGGACTCGGTCCGAGGGAAGTCGAAGCCCTCGAGAAATCGATCGACGGCGTCTCGAGTGCCAGCTGCGGCGGCAGCGGCGTAAACGTGTCCGCTGGTTCAACCGGCTGGCCGGCTGGCGAGGGGACGAACACCGGCGGTGGTGGGGACACGAACTCCGGTGGCGGCGGTGGGGAAGCAAAGACCGCCGGCGGCGGCTCGGGCAGCGGCGCCGGTTCCGGATCGGTGGCGAACAGCTGGCGCCGGATGTCGGGTTCCCACCCGGCCTCCTCGTCGATCGCTTCTTCCGCCGCCAGTTGCTCCGCCGAAACATCGTCGCTGATCGCCGGCTTGATCGCGGCCACCGGGATCGTCAGCCCGAGCTCCTTCGCGATGTCGGACAGTGTGGACGTTTCCGGCTCGAGCTCGCGCTCGGGCTCGTCCGGCAACTCGAAGACCGGCCCACGCGACTCGGCTCGACGTGGAGGCGGCGGCGCAGCCGGCCGATCCTGGCGCGCGCGCGCGACCTGTTCGATCGCCGCGCGAAGCCAGATCGGCGGGGGCTCGTCGGCCGGCGGCTCGTCTTCGGGAGGATCCTGCACCGGCGGTTCGTAGGGCGGCGGCTCCTCGGCCGGCGGCTCCTCCTTCACCGGCTCATCGACTGGTACTTCTTCGGTCTGGCGGTTCATCGACACCCGGTTCTGGCGGGCCCTCGAACACGATGGTCGTGTCGTCGCTCTTCGAATCGGCTCGACGAACTCCGGGAGAGTGGGGAGATTATTGAGGACTCCCTCGTCGCCAGAAATCTCCGGAAGGTCCGGCTCGACCCCTCGGCGAAGGATTTCGTCGACCAGATCGTCGAGCGTTGGTTCAGCGGCGAACGTGTAATCGATTGTCGGCGAGAGCAGTTCCTGGTCGTTCGCGGATGTTTCGGCGACGTCAGCGGTAACCGTCTCGTCATCGAAGCTGGCGACGTCGGTAGCGAGTTCAACGGACGGCTCGGCGGCTTCGACGAACAGCTCTTCGCCTGGCGTGTCGACGAGCGCGCTTGGCATGTCGACCAGCTCGCCAGGCGTGTCGAGCAGGCTGCCTGGCGTGTCGACCGATCGGCTGCCGACGACCAACTCGACTCGTGTCGTCTGTCCCCCAGAGCGCTCGCTGGCACTCTCGTCCGGTGCCGCCTGCTGGATCATGGCCGCCATCGCCGACGGCTGATCGGTGATCACGACCGGCTGCATGAGGATTTCCGACGAAAGGTCCTGGACCGCGACCGGCATGTCCATGATGGCTGCCGCCGGATCCTCGAGATCATCCGGGGGGGCAGCCGCTGTCAGCCCCGGTTCCGGCTCGTCCGGCTCGGCGGCGCGGCGGACCTGGCGCGCGCGGATTTCGCGAAGGCGATCCTGCTCGAGCGAATCGAGATGTGCGCCGCTGAATGGCGAGATCCGCCAGGAACTTGCGGAGCGGCGCGCGCGAGATCGGACAGCGCGCCTCGGCTGGAGGCACGATTTCCTCGAGATCGCCGGAGGCGTCGGCGAAGTCGCCGAACGCCAGCGCGGAATCGACGGAAATCGCGCGATCGAGCCAGGGCGTGAGCGCCGCGGCAAACTGATCGCCGGCACGGACGGCCGCGACGTCGACCACTTCCTGCACGACAGGGCTCAACGGATCAATGTCCTCCCAGGGGTCGATGGGGCGTCCGACGATCATGGCCATGCCAGCGATCGTAATCCGGGCCACGTCGACGTGGGCTCCGGCGCCTCCGTGTCTTCGAGCCTCGGCAGGCGAAGCGCCTTGCGAACCTGGGGCGGCATCTTGTCGCCGAAGGCCTCGATCGCGCCGGCCATCGCCGCCTCGACGATGACGACTGATCCGCGAGGCGTGATCAGGATGCGCTCGGGCGCAATCGCGAGGTGAGCGAGTCCCGTCGTCCGTTGGATGGCGGTCGCGGTCGCCAGTAGCCGGCGCATGATGTAGAGTGCCGCGCCCAGGTCGGGAATCACCCCGCGCTCGGCCGCACGCTCGAGCAGGTCGGAGAGCCGGAAGCCCGGCGCGCGCTCGGAGACGAGGACCAGGCGAGGAGAGTTTTCATCCTGATCGACCCTCAGCGCGCGCGAGGCGCCCGGCCGATCGAAGTCGATAAGCCGGAGGATCCGGTCGGTCAGGGCGAGTGCGAAGTGGTTGAACTCCTTCCGAAGCCGGAGCAGCTCGATCGAGAATCCCTGCTCGTCGACGCCGTTCTCCCGCTCGCCGAGACCGTCGCGGAACCCGCTCCAGCGAGCGTGGTCGATGCTGAGCGTCTGCTCCCCGTCGAGGGAGCTATCTGATTGATTTAACGGCGACTTAGGGCGCGGGGCCATAAACTATGGACCCCACACCGACAGTCGGGGTCTACGTCTTCTTTTCGGCCGATTCGGGGGCCGGAAGCAGTGGCAGGGCGGCGCCGTCGGCCGGCTCCAGAACCCCGCTCTTCATGTAGGACAGGAGCTTCTCGCGTGTGTCCGCGATGTCCAGGTTCCGCATCGTCAGTTGCCCGATGCGGTCCTGGGGGCTGAACGCCGAATCGCCCTTCTCCATGGTCAGCCGCTCGGGCTTGTAGGTGAGGTTCGGGCTGGCGGTGTCGAGGATCGAATAGTCGTTGCCGCGCCGGAGCTCCACCGTGACGCGACCGGTCACCGCCCGGGCTACCCAGCGCTGTGACATCTCGCGCAGCATCAGCGCCTGCGGATCGAACCACCGGCCCTGGTAGAGCAACCGGCCGAGGCGGCGCCCCATGTCGCGGTACTGCTCGATGGTGTCCTCGTTGTGGATGCCCGTCACGAGACGCTCGTAGGCGATGAACAGCAGCGCGAGGCCGGGCGCTTCGTAGATGCCGCGGCTCTTCGCCTCGATGATCCGGTTCTCGATCTGATCGCTCATGCCGAGGCCGTGGCGGCCGCCGATGGCGTTCGCCTCGTGCAGCAGCGCCACGTGATCGGCGAAGGTCCGGCCGTTCAGCGCGACCGGCTGTCCCTCCTCGAACGTCACGTCCACCGTTTCGGCGGCGATCGCGACGTCGTCGCGCCAGAACGCGCGTCCCATGATCGGCTCGACGATCTTGATGCCGGTATCGAGGCGCTCGAGGTCCTTGGCCTCGTGAGTCGCGCCGAGCATGTTCGAGTCGGTCGAGTACGCCTTCTCGGTGCTCATGCGATACGGCAGGCCGGCCGAGCGCATGTACTCCGACATCTCCCGGCGCCCGCCGAGTTCGTCGATGAAGGCCTGGTCGAGCCAGGGCTTGTAGATGCGGAGGTTCGGGTTGGCGAGCAGGCCGTAGCGGTAGAAGCGTTCGATGTCGTTGCCCTTGAACGTGCTGCCGTCGCCCCAGATGTGGACGTCGTCCTCCTGCATCGCGAGGACGAGCATCGTGCCGGTCACCGCCCGGCCGATCGGCGTCGTGTTGAAGTACGGGACGCCCGCCGTCGAGATGTGGAACGCGCCACACTGCAGCGCGGCGAGGCCTTCGCGCGACGAGCTGCGGACGGCAGTCGATCAGCCGCGCCTGCTCCGCGCCGTACTGGCGCGCGCGGCGCGGGATGTCGTCGTAGTCGGGCTCGTCGGGCTGTCCGAGGTTCGCCGTGTAGGCAAACGGGATCGCGCCCTTCTTCCGCATCCAGTGGAGCGCCGCGCTGGTGTCGAGGCCGCCGGAAAATGCAATGCCGACACGTTCGCCGACGGGCAGGTTCTGCAGAATGATTCGCAAGCTTCCGATTCTACGTTAAACTTCTCGCGACATGGGGCAGGCGCTGCGTCGGGGCCGCGATCGCGCTCGCTTTCGTCGTGAGCGGCCTGAGCGTGTACGCTGCACCGCAGTCGGCAAGAAAGACGGTCTGGGACGGCGTCTACACCGCCGAGCAGGCGGCGCGCGGCCAGCAGTTGTACAAGACGCACTGCGGCTACTGTCACCGCGACGACCTGATCGGCGGCGGCAGCGAAGCGGGCGCGCCGGCGCTCAAGGGACCGATCTTCACCATCCGCTGGCGCGATCAGCCGATCGCCGACATGTTCGTGACGATCGGCACGACGATGCCGCAGAACAAGCCGGATACGCTGACGCCGCAGATCGTCATCGACATCATCAGCTTCCTGCTGAAGAGCAACGACATGCCATCCGGATCGTCGGAGCTGCCGCCGGATATGAAGCGGTTGAAGACGATCTTCATGGAGTACCGTCCGTAGAGGCAGGCTGTTGTGCAGGCCTTTAGCCTGCTACGCGCATGCTCCGCCTAACGTTAGAAAGCCTCGTCCCATATGCGTCTCACGTTAACCAATGCGGCTCTTTGAAACCGGAATTCGTATACGTCTGGAAAGGTGAGACTTCGCCAGAATTCGAAGCCAAAGATGGGTTTGAAGCCGTTGAGAACGAGCGCAAGAAGATTCCCGTGCGTCGCGACTACCGTGAGGCGGCCAGGCTGCTCGTTGATGATTCTACGAATAGCCGCTATGCCACGAGCCTGGGCGACTTCATTCGATTCTCCGCTCACGCTTGCCGTCGGGGCATGCCACGCTGCCTGAACCGCGGCGTCAAAATCCGCACTTGCCGGGACGATGAGCTGTCGTTCTCGAAGGTCGTGTAGGGTGACCGGCTCAATTCGCAGACGACGCGAGAGCGGTTCGATCGTTTCGAGTGCCCTTCGCGCGGGACTTGAATAAATTGCTTCGATTGGCCGTCTTTCGAGCAGATTGGCGAGCACGTCCGCTTTTTCGCGACCTCGCTCAGAAAGCGAACGCCCCTCGTCGGGATTCCAATCCGCGTGAGCATGACGGACCAGATACAAGGTTGTCACTGAATGACGTGTTGATTGCTCCCACCGATTGCGTTTCAGCGGCGGCGTCACCACGATGCCACCGAACGCCGTCGGCTGCAAGCCTGTTAGGCGCGCCGCGCTGAAGACGTCTACGCTATCGTCGCACCCGTTTTGTTACAGGCTCTAAAGTCCGCACGGGTGAAAAATCCGCTCAACTGCGCGTGGCGGAGGAGATGTGCGCCGGGCGGGCACCCCGCCAGCTCGGTGAAGTCGCGGATGAAGTGCGGCTGATCGGCATAGCCGCACTCGAGCGCTGTGACCGCGCTGCTTCCTGCCGGCTGCTGCAACATGCGCAGCGCGCGCTGGAAGCGAACGATGCGCGCCAGGCGCTTCGGTGAGATGCCGACCAGCGTGTCGAAGCGGCGTTCGAGATGACGCCGCGTCATCGCCACGCGCCTGGCGACGTCGTCCATTCCGACCTGCCCGTGATGCCGCCGGATCATCCCGACCGCGGCGAGCACTCGTGGATCGAGCCACTCAGAATCGAGCTCGCGCGCTTAGACAGGCCTGGATCCCGTCGATCGCATCGGCCGAGCGAACGCGAACTGTCTCTGATCCGCCGCCAGCTCGCGAGACAGAGAGCCGTCCAGCGCGTCGATGCCGAGAGTCGTTCCGAGAAGCGGCTGCTGCGGCATCTTGAGGATGGCGGCCGCGCTGCCCGGACGGAAGCGGACGCCGAGCGTGGCGACCGCGCCCATCGGCCGCAGTGAGAGCTGCCTCGTCAGCTGGCCCGCAAACAGAATGTCGGACTGCCGCTCGGCACTCCCATCGGTGTCCACGCGCTCGAAGCGATCGCCGAACTGCATCACCAGCTCGGGGCAGCCGTCCGGAAGCACCGGCTCGACATGGCCGCCCGCCTCGCCCGGTTCAGATTCGAGCGTCCAGATGCATTCGACGATCGACTGCAGCTCCGGAACCGGAGCGATCTCGCGGAACCTCATCGCAGGAGACGAGCGTAGTGCGCCGGTCGCATTTCTTCAAGCCGCCGGACCGGGCGAGTGGATAGGCTGTAGGGCGACATGTAGGCCGACCCTTTAGGGTCGGCAAGCTCTTTTCAGGGTTGCCTGGCGCCAGGAGGCCGTTCTGTGAAACCACTCTTCGCTGCGATCGCGTTGTCCGTCCTTGCCGTTGCCCTGCGTGCTCAGTCAGGTCCACCGGTCCGCGCATCGATCTCGCAGCTGGCATGGCTGGCAGGCGCCTGGTCCGGCGGCGGCGGGCCGATCGCATCGAGGAACGATGGACACCGGCGCGCGGGCGGCGCGATGCTTGCGGTGTCTCGGACCTCAAGGGCGACCGCATGGTCGCGTTCGAGTTCCTCCGCATCGTCGAGCGCGACGGCACGCTCGTCTACATCGCGCAGCCGAACGGGAGTCCGCCGACCGAATTCCGGCTGTCGGCCATCACGACAGGACAGCGCGACGTTCGAGAACAGGGCGCACGATTTTCCGAAGGTGATTGCCTACGCGAAAAAGCCCGATGGCACCCTGGAAGCGCGCGTCAGCGACGGTAATCAAAAGGGCGAGACGTTCAGGTTCCGTCCGGCGGACTGAGGCAAATATCTTCAGACGTCATCGCTTGCGTACGGTATCCTTCGCCGTCGCGGCTGAGCATTCCCCGACCGTCAGACACTGCTTCAAGGGCGACCGTCTGTTCGCGGGACAAGGAGCGAGATTATGCGATCCTTCCTGGAGTTCGCCGTCCCCCTTCGCCGTCTGGCCGCCGTCGCCACTGCTGATGGCGGCCGTCGCGGTCCGACCGTCGGGCGCCCAGGACGCCCCAGTCGACCGCCGGCCCGAGTACAGCCTTGAAGAGATGGAGGCCCTGCTGTCGAAGGGCCGCATCACGGACCGCAAGAGCAGCGCGAAAGGAGTGACCGACGCGTTCCGCGTCACCCTTTCCGACGGACAGCGGACGCACGACGCCCAGGTGCAGAACGTCGACATCTTCAGGGCCGTTTTTGAAGTCACTCCCAAGTACACCGAATTCAATTTCCGGGACACCTATCGCTACAACATCGCCGCCTACCGGCTCGCGCAGCTGGTCGGTCTGCACAATGTGCCGATGTCGGTCCCGCGCCTGGTCGATGCCAAGCGGTCGGCGGTGACGTGGTGGGTCGACGATGTGGCGATGGACGAGGGCGGGCGGCTGAAGCTGTCGCCCAGGGATCGGCTCGGACCAAACCCCTCGCGCACAGCGGCCTACATCCACATCCTGCGCGTGTTCGACGAGCTCATTCAGAATCGCGATCGCAACGCAGGAAACCTGCTCTGGACCAAGGACTGGACCATGTGGATGATCGACCACACTCGCGCGTTCCGCACCGATCCCGAGCTGCGAAGTCCGCAGCTGCTGGAACGCTGCGAGCGTGCGCTTTTCGCCGGCCTGCGGGCGTCTGACGCGCGAAGAGCTCACCAAGGCGGTTGGCGACAACCTCATGCAACCGGAGGTCGATGCCGTGCTGGCCCGCCGCGATCGCATCGTCAAGCTGTTCGAGGACAAGATCGCGAAGGTCGGCGAGGCGGCAGTGCTTTATACGCTGCCGCGATAGCGTCCTGCCGTACGCGTGCTGCTGCGCGGTTAGCGCAGCAGCGCCAGCGCCTTGTCGGATTATTGCTTGGGCTTCTCGAGATCCGTGCGCGGAACCGCATCCGGTGCCGGCTGCACGACCCGGCGGCCTTCGGCGTCGCGCGGCGACGCGGTTGTTGCGGCCGCAATCGAAGCAGGTCCGGCCATCGTCCGCCATGCCCTCGGTCGAGATGCCGCGGTCGGCCATCAGCTTCGCGAGGTAATCGGCGGTGTGCTTCTGTTCCTTGAAGAACAGCGAGTAGAACACGCCGTTGGCGATCGTCCACGGCGCCCAGCCCTGCTTGCTGCGGGCGTCGATCTTGGCGCCCTTGTCGACGAGATATTGGACGATCGTGTTGGCGCCGCGGTAGGCCGCGCCGTGCAGCGCCGTTTCGCCGCGATCGTTCGCGGCGTTGACGTCGTTGCCGAGCTCGACGAGCATCTTCACGGCCTCGAGCGCCTCGGGTTCGGCGTCGGTCGTGGCTGCCGCCGTCCTCGCCCGGGTTCCACATGTCGACGCCCGCCGCCACCATGAGCGGCGTGGTGTTGTCGGCGTTGGCGGTCAGCGGGTTGGCGCCGGCGGCGAGCAGCAGCTTCATCAGCTCGGTGTCGACGTTCTTGGCGGCCAGCAGAAACGGCGTCGCGCCGACGCGGTTCAGGCGATTCCGGTAGCCGTCGCGGAAGTCCCTGCGTCATCAGGGACGTTGACGTTGGCGCCGCTGGCCAGCAGCTTCTTGACCAGGTCGAGTCGAGCTCATCGTTGCCCTTGCCGATCGGCGGCGGGAGGAATCCGATATTCGTGCGGCGGATGCGCGACGACCTGATGGAGCGCCGTGAACCCTTGCTTGTCGGCGTTGACGTCCGCGCCCTGGTCGACGAGAAACGAGCCGAGCTCCCAGTGGCCGTTCTGCGCCGCGAGCACCAGCGCGCTCGTGCCGTCGGGCAGCGCGTCGTTCACGTTCGCACCGGCCTGAAGCAGGGTGCGGGCCGCGTCGAACTGGCCGAGCTGCACGGCAAAGAGCAGGGCGTGAAGGAGGGCCCGCGCGCCGCAGCAGGCGCCGACGCGCCGGTCGCTGCGGAGAAGACGCCGCCCGTTGACGAGGGACGCACGCGCCGCGGGCGCGGCGCCTTCGCTCGTCCGGGCGTTGACGTCGGCGCCGGCATCGATGAGGACCTTGATCGCAGCCGCGTTGTTTTCGGCGGCCGCCCACATCAGCGCCGTCTGGCCGCGCGAGCTCTCGCGCGCGTTCACGTCGGCATTGGCTTCGATCAGCGCTTTCAGCACCGCGACATCGCCCGTTCGTGCGGCGGTCATGAGCACCGTTTCGCCGCCCGGAAGCGCAGTGTTCGGATCGCCGCCGCCTCGGAGCAGCCGCTCCACGATTCGCGCGTTGCCGTTGGTGGCCGCCAGCGAGAGCGGCGTCACGCCGTAGCGGTTCGCGGCCTTGGGATTGGCTCCCGCCGCCAGCAGCAGATCGACGACGTCGAGCGCGTCGCGGTGGACGGCCCAGTGCAGGGCGGTCGACCCGTCGGACGCGGCCGCGTTCACGTCTGACTTTCTTCTGCAGCTCGGCGCGGACGGCCGCCACGTTGCCCGCTTTGGCGGCATCGACGAGCGGGGCAGGGCCCGCGGCCTCGGCGCTCGCGAACGCGATCAGAGCGAGCGCCGCCGCGGCGGCCGCAGCGGCCTTTGTAAATTTACAATTTACAATTGTAAATTTCATAGATCCTCCAACCGTCCCGTGCTGTCCGCGATGCTGTCCTTGTGCAGCCCGATCTTGTCGAGGATCGTCAGGCCGAGATTCGTCATCGGCGTGTTCTCCGGGTAGACGAGGTGCCGTCCGCCTTTGAGCTCGCCGCGGCCGCCGCCGGCCAGGATCGTCGGGATGTTGACCGGCGTGTGGTGGTCGCTGTCGCCCATCCCGGCGCCGTACATCATGATCGAATTGTCGAGCAGCGTTCCGTCGCCGTCGCGCGTGTTCTTCATCTTCTCGAGGAGATAACCGAACAGCGACACGTGATACGCATTGATCTTCGTCGCCTTCATGATCTTCTCGGGATCGAGCTGGTGGTGCGACACCGAGTGGTGGCCGTCGGGCACGCCGACCCACGGGTACGGCCGTCCGCTCAGCTCGCGCGAGAACTGGAACGCGACGACGCGGGTGACGTCGGCCTGGAACGCGAGGAGGTTCAAGTCGAGCATCAGCCGGGCGTGGTCGTCGAACTGGTCCGGGATGCCGACCGGCTGCTCGACCGCGGGGATCGCGGAGGTCTGCGTCTGCCGTTCCGCGCGCTGAATGCGCTGTTCCACGTCGCGGATGGCGGTGAGGTATTCGTCCACCGTCGACCGGTCGTCGCCGCCGAGCCGCCGGCGCAGCCGCGCCATGTCCTCGACCGCGAGGTCGAGGATGCTGCGGTCCTGCCGCATCCGCGCGAACCGCTCCGCCGCCGTGCCGCCCTCGCCGAACATCCGCTCGAACACCGCGCGCGGATTGCTCTCCATCGGCATCGGCGTCGTCGGCGTCTTCCACGAGAACGTCCGCTGATACACGCAGCTGTAGCCGTTCTCGCAGCTGCCGACCACGAAGTCGTAGTCGAGCGCCATCTGCAGCGAGTTGAGCGGCGTGTCCTGGCCGATGACCGCCGCCGCCATCTGGTCGATCGACGTGCCCGCCTCGATGTCGGCGCCTTCGGTCTTTTTGGGCCGGATGCCGCTCAGCCACGCGGCGCCGACGCGCGTGTGCACGCCGCCGCCCTCGCTCAGGTTCTCGGCGCCTTTGTTCGCGAGGCCGCTGACGACGACGATGTCATCCCGGAGCGCTTCGAGCGGTTTGAGCACCGGCGTGAACTCGAAGTTGGTGCCGACGCCGACCGGGTGGAAGTTCGGCAAATAGGTGCCGTTCGGAACGTAGTAGAACCCGAGCCGCGGAACCGCCTTCGGCTTCGCCGACTGCGCGGCCAGCGCCGGCACCATGGCGTCGAGCATTGGCAGCGCGAGCGCTGCGCCCATTCCTCTCAGGAAGGTCCGGCGGGGCAGTGCCATCTTCGTGATGATCATGATGCGTTCCTGTTCTGAAACGGCAGACTCTTGACGATTCCCAGGATGAGCGACGAGGTCTTGTAGTCGGCGGCGGCGCTGTCGCGCACGATCTTGCGGATCGCCGGCATGTCGGACGGGGCGACGCCGCGGCCGAGCGCGTAGGTCGTGAGCTTCTCGGTGAACGCCGAGACAAAGCGATCGGGGCGCTTCGCGAGCGCCACGCGCAGCTCTTTTATGCCGTTGAACTTCGTGCCGTCGGGCAGCACGCCCGAGGCGTCGATCGGGGTGAAATTCTCGTCAACATCGCGCCAGCGCCCGACCGGGTCGTACCGCTCGAGCCCGAAGCCGAGCGGGTCGATCATCGCGTGGCAGGTCGCGCAGACGGTGTTCTCGCGGTGCTGCGCCATCCGCTCGCGCATCGACGGCATCCGCGCGGCGTAGGCGCCGGTTTTCTCTGGCAGCGGCGGAACGTTCGGCGGCGGATCGGGCGGCGGCGTGCCCAGCAGATTGTCGAGGATCCACTTGCCCCGGAACACTGGCGACGTCCGGACGGGATGCGACGTAATCGTCAGGATGCTGCCCTGCCCGAGCAGGCCGCGCCGGTTTTCGTCCGTGAGCGTGACGCGGCGGAAGTGGCTGCCCTGGATGCCGGGAATGCCGTAGTGACGCGCCAGCCGATCGTTCAGGAACGTGTAGTCCGCGTCGAGCAGGCTGATCAGACTGCGATCCTCCCGGATCACGCTGTCGAAGAACAGCTCGGTCTCGCGGCGGAAGCCCTGCCGCAGCGTGTCGTCGAAATCGGGGAAGAGCACTTCGGACGGCTTGATGGCGGCGAGATTGCGCAGCTGCAGCCACTGGCCGGCGAAGTTGGCGGTCAGCGCCTCGGAGCGCGGATCGGCGAGCATGCGCCGCACCTGCTGGTCGATGACGCCAGGCTGACGCAGCCGTCCGCGCGCCGCCAGATCGAGCAGTTCGTCGTCCGGGACGCTGCTCCACAGGAAGAACGAGAGCCGCGACGCGAGCTCGAGATCGCTGACGCGGTACGAGGTGTCGGGCTTCGCGGACGCCGGCTCGATTTCGACGCGGAAGAGGAACTCGGGGCTGATGAGCAGCTGCTGGAGACCGCGCTCGATGCCGTTCTCGAACGTGCCATCCGTGCGGCCCTGCGTGTAGGCCGTCATCAGGATCTTCAGGTCCTCATCGTCGACCGGCCGCCGGTAGGCGCGCCGGGCCATCGTCGAGAGGATGGTTCGCGCGCATTCCGCCTCCGCTCGCGGAGAGTCCGACGAGCTACGGCGCGACAGGCCTGTTTCGGGCCGAGCGTTCGCGTCGGGCCGGCAGGTGAAAATCCGCTGCCGGCTCGGCGTGTCACTGACGCCCTTGCTGTTGAACGGACCCGTGATCGTGACGCCGCGCAGGATCGCGACGCCGGTCCGGCTGACGGTCGGATTCAGGAACGGACGCCGGTTGGCCTCGGCGAGCACCGTCGGCGTTTTCACGAACGCAACGCCCAGCTGGTGGGGTCCGGCGGTCACCGGCACCCTGATCTCGAGCTTCTCGAGCAGCTCGTTGCCGTCGGCGTCGACCGCGCGGGCGCCGCGCTGGATGTTGAAGAGCTTGAGGCGCTCGCCGTCCAGCAGCACATCCAGGTCTGCGCCGCCGGTCGTGTTCGCGAGGTTGAAGTTGAAGACGTACTCGGCGTCGATCGGAAACAGGTGGTTGATGAGCGCGCCGCCGCGCGTGCCGAAGGGCAGCCCCTCGACCTGCTCGTCCTGACGAAGGGCGGGCGAGACGTTGTAGGTCTGCGCGGCTGGTACCGAGGGCGCCGTGCCAATCGCGGCGCGGCTGATCTTGCGCGCTGCCGACAGGTAGCGCTCCATCAACGACTCGGACAGCTTCAGCGCGCCGGCCATGTTGTCGAAGCCGAAGCTGGCGCTGTCACCGGGCAGCAGCTCCGCCACGTCGAGATCCACCGCCAGGATGTCGCGGACGGCGTTGTGGTACTCCGCGCGATTCAAGCGGTGGAATGTTTCCGTCCGCCCGGGATTCGGCCGCGCCGCCGCCGCCGCGTCGAGCTCGTTCTCCAGCCACGTGATGAGTCCGTCCTGCGTGGCCTGATCGGGCCGCGGCCGGCCGGCCGGCGGCATCAGGCCGCCGCGCAGCTTGCGGACGACCTTCTCCCATTCCTCGGCGTGGCCGCCGACGGCAGAGACATCGAGGGCGTCGAGGGCCAGGTTGGCTGTCTTGAGGCGCGTGTTGTGGCACGTCACGCAGTAACGGTCGAGGACCGCCCGCTGCGGTGTCGGCGCGGCACGCTCGGTTTGCGGTGCCGCCGCGGATTGATCGACGGCGCCGACGGACGAAGCCGCCGCCACGCACACCCACACAACGAGCCCGAGGGCGACAAAACGACCCATCACCACGAAATAGTAGCCGAAAACCGGGGCCTCGGGGCTCGGGCCTCGGGGCTCGGAGGTCGAAAAATTCGCCAGTTTCTCTCGCGCGTCGGAATTTTTCCACGCGCGAACCGATCAACCCGTCGTCCTGAGGACCTTTCAGGCTGGCTTGGCGGGATGGGGTCTTCGGGATCCGGCCAGATCACGCGTGAAATGTAGTGCAGGGCGATGCCGACACCCCAACGGTTCGGCGCCGTCCAGACGATCAGCACGCCGAGCAGGACAATGACGGCTATCCCGAGCGCGAAATTCCGGCGCACGAGGCCGAAATAAATCACCACGATGATGGCCGCAATCGGCAGGCGGTCGCCGATGACGGTGAAGGCCCAGGTGTCGCCCGGGTTTCGCTCGAAGATCAGGCCGCAGGACGAGCAGCGCTCGACATGACGCCACCGGCCCGCGAAGAGGGAACCCTTCCCGCAGTGCGGACACCGCTTCCGCCAGCCACGCTTCACCGCGGTCAAGAAAAGTGCCGTTCGTCGTTCGCCGTTCATTGACGTTGGCGTTCGTCGTTCGCGTGCCTTCCGTCGAACGTCGAACGCCCGAACGTCGAACGACGATCATTCCGGTTCTCCAAATGCCCTCAGTAGGACTGGGAGAAGCTCGTGCATCTTCCCGAGGATCGGCCGTTTCGGGGCGAGGCCGTCAGCGAAGCCCTGTGCGCGGAGGCTCGCCAGCAGCTCCGGGCGGCTGGCGATGACGTGGACGGGTACATCCCACGGGGCACGCTCTCCCGAGACGGCTGCCGCGGGTTGGTGGTCGCCGATCACGATCATCACGAGATCGCGGTCCGCACGCAGCCGCAGGTACCCGGCGACGCTTCTCAGGGTGTAATCGACGGCCTTGACGTATCCCGGTCCCAGGTCCAGCCAGTCGGCGACCTGTTCGAAGCTGCGATCGAGATCGGCGGGATCGTACGGGCGCTCGTCGAACATCCGCGCCCAGTCCGGCTGATAGGGCGGCGTCGGCGTGAACGGCGCATGCGTGCTGACGGTGGGAAAGAAGACGAACAGCGGCTTCCGTGGCTGCCGCGCAATCTCCAGCGCGTCGATCCGGGCGAGCGCGAACTGATCGGTCAACGTGAACCACCCGAATTGCGGACCTCGATAATCGAGCCGCAGCGCGCCGTAGATGTCCTCGAACCCGTAGAACGAGCCTTCGGGCCAGTCCCACCACAGCCCCGGCATGTTGGCGATCGTCCGGTAGCCATGCCGCGAAAACGCGTTGACGACGGTTTCGCGGTGCTGGGTCATCAGGACGGCGTTGGTGTGCGGATCGCGCACCTCGACGCCCGACATCAGCGAGATATGCGCGAGCCACGACTCCCCGCCAAAGGTCGGCGACTCGACGAACGCCGAGACGCTGTTGCGGCCGGTCGCATGAATCGCGTCGTCGAGCGTCCGCCGCGCGTCTTCGAGCGGCGCGGCAAAATCAGACCGGTCGAAGGTGACGGCCCCGTACGACTCGATGAAGAGGAGAATCACGTCGGCGCCCTGCACCCGCGAGAAGTCCGAGTTCATCGGCGGGCTCGCGGGCACCGAGCGGCCCCCGCGCAGCGCGTCCACGGTCAGCCGCGCCTGCCGAAAGTACTGCGTCGTGATGGGCGTGGGGAACCACCGCTCGTGCGCGTCGAGGTTTTGCGGATACTCGACGGCGAACAACGCCACGATCGCGATCGCCGCGGCTGCGAGCACGCCGCGCGCCGCTGGCGCCTGGATCGCATCCACGACCCGGGCGATGGCCCACCTGATCACCACGTACAACAGCGCGATCACCAGCACCGTCCCGCCGACAGCCGCGGCGATCAGCCACCACGGCGCCGCCCGCGCCAGCATCGACGCGACGTCCGGGATGAATCGCAGGTCCCAGTAGAGGTTGATATCGCGTCCGTAGAGCGCCTGCGCCATGACGTCGCCGTACCGTCCCAGCACGAAAACGAGCCACACGATCGTCAGCCATCGAATGGCGCGCCGCGACGTCGGGGATGCGCCGACGAGCGTCGCCGCGATGGCGATCAGGAGTCCGGCGGCCAACTCGATCGACAGCTCGCCCGTCCAGCGGACGGCGGGCGTCGGCCAGAGGCTCTGGAACGTCAGCGACGCGTTGAGGATGAGTAGAGCGGCCGCGAGGCGCGCAATCGCCACAACCACAGGATATCCACCAGGAAAGACCACGCCAGCGCTGCGAGTGCGGCTGCCGCTACAGCGCTGGCCGCCGGCGCGCCCAGCGAAGGCAGCAGGGCCACGAGAAGAGCGACGACCTGCACGACGCAGACCGCTTGCCGCCGCCGGCTTGGTTCGAGCGGCTCCTGCATCCAGGGCCAGATCGTCGCGGCGGCGACGAACGCGTACCGCATCAGCCCGGACGCCAGGACCCAGGCGCCCGCCTTACCCGACCTCCACACGAGCGCGGACAGGACGAGGATCAGCAGGGCGTCGGTTTCCATGTCGAACCGCGCGCCGAATGCACTGGCGGTCCGCGTCCGCCGGGCAATCCACCCATCCACGCCGTCGAGCGCGGCTGCCACCGATCCGATGACGACCGACGTCGCGGCATCGGGCGGAGCGGGCGGGATCAGCATCGCGGCGAGGACCGCCGTCAGCGCCGCCCGGATTCCCGTCACCCAATCAGCAGGACCAAAGGACACGGTGAAATTGTACGCGATGGTAGAACAGTGACGAGGACGCAGAGGTGGCAGAGGACGCAGAGGCGCAGAGCGCAGAGGGCGAGCCGCTCGGGCTTTCTGGACAATCGCTCCGGGTGTCGGCGAGATCCGGCGCGAGGCGCTGCCCGAGGCGGGTTCGGGCGATGTCGTTGTTCGGGCGCTGTATAGCGGGATCAGCCGTGGCACGGAAGCGCTCGTCTTCCAGGGACGCGTGCCGCCGACGGAGTATCAGCGGATGCGCGCGCCCTTCCAGGCGGGCGAGCTGCCAGGTCCCGTGAAGTACGGGTACGCGAGCGTCGGGGTGGTCGAGCGCGGTCCGCGCGATTTCGAGGGACGCCACATCTTCGCGTTGTTTCCTCATCAGTCGCGATACGTCGTGCCCGCCGCTGACGTCCACCTGCTGCCGCCGGCCGTACCGCCCGCGCGCGCGATTCTCGCCGCCAACCTGGAAACCGCCGTGAACGGCGTGTGGGATGCCGAACCGCAGCCGGACGATCGCGTGACGGTCATCGGCGCCGGCGCCGTCGGCTGCCTGGTCGCGTACGTCGTGAAGCGATCCATCGGTTGCGACGTGGAGCTGGTGGACATCAATCGCGCGCGCGAGCCGATCGCCCGCGCACTGGGTGCGCGCTACGCAGATCCCGAGCACGCCTCGTCGGGGGCGACCGTCGTCGTCCACGCGAGCGGTTCACCGGCCGGGCTCGAATTGGCGCTGCGGATTGCCGCGTTCGAGGCGCTGATCGTCGAGATGAGCTGGTACGGGTGTCAGCCGGTCACGCTGCCGCTCGGCGAGGCGTTTCACGCGCAGCGCCTGACGATCAAGTCGTCACAGGTCGGGCATGTCGCCCGGCCGAAGCGGGCGCAGTTCGACCGGCGCGCCCGGATGCAGGTGGCGCTCTCGCTCGTCGACGACCCGGCGCTCGACGTCCTGATCACGGGCGAGAGCCCGTTCGACGAGCTTCCCGAGGTGATGACGCGCCTGGCCGCCGCACCGGCCGGCACCATCTGCCATCGGATAAGGTATTAGCGCCCATGTACAGCGTCACCGTCCGCGATCACATGATGATCGCCCACAGCTTTCGCGGAGAGGTGTTCGGCCCCGCGCAACGGTTGCACGGCGCGACCTACGTCGTCGACGTCGAGTTCCGGCGCCGCGACCTCGACCCGGACGGCATCGTGGTCGACATCGGCCGTGCGAGCGAGGAAGTCACGGCAAGTGGTCGGCGGGTTGTCGTACCGGAACCTCGACGAAGACCCGGCGTTCGCCGGCCGCAACACCACCACCGAGTTTCTCGCACGCGTCGTCTTCGATCGCCTCGCCGCGGCCGTGCGCCGGGGCGCGCTCGGGCGACGAGACGCGAAGGCGATCGAGAGCGTGCGCGTGACGCTGCACGAATCGCACGTCGCGTCGGCGTCGTTCGAAGGCCGGCCGGCCGTCGGCTGCGACTGCCGGCTCACGCACGAGTGCGCTCGCGCGTCGCTCGCGACAGATGGTTTTGCGATAGCCTGCGCTCGGTAGTGCTCGTCGTGCCCGGGCGCCTCGACACCCGAACGGGCGGCTACGAATACGATCGGCGTCTGGTCGAGGCGCTGCGCAACGACGGGTGGTGGGTCGACGTGCGGGAGTTGGGCGGCGGGTTCCCGGCGCCGACCGCGGCCGAACGCGAACAGGCGGCGCGCGTTCTGGCGAACCTCCCGGCACGGAGCATCGTCATCGTCGACGGCCTGGCGCTCGGCGTGCTGCCGGACGAAATCGAGCGCGCGGCGTCGAGGCTTCGGATCGTCGCGCTCGTGCATCATCCGCTCGCGCTCGAGACCGGACTGCCTGAGGCGCTCGAAGCGCACCCTCAAGGAAAGCGAGCGGCGCGCCCTGGCGATCGCCAGGCGCGTCGTCGTCACCAGCCATGCGACCGTCGCCGCGCTGGCGGACTACGCCGTGCCTGCCGAGAAGGTGCGCGTCGTCGAGCCCGGCACCGATCCGGCGCCCATCGCCACAGGTTCAGGCCGGGGCGGACATGGTCCAGTTGCTGTGCGTCGCGACGCTCATCGCGCGCAAAGGACACGACCTGCTGCTTCAGGCGCTGGCGGCGGTCCCCGGGCGGAACTGGCGACTGAGCTGCGTGGGCAGCGATCGCGATCCCGTCGTGAGCCGGAAGCTGCGCGACCTGGTGCGCCAGCTTCAACTGACGCCGCACGTGACCTTCGAGGGCGAAGCCGACGCCGCCACGATCGCGCGTCATTACGACGGTGCGGACGTGTTCGTGCTGCCCACGTTGTACGAAGGCTATGGCATGGCGGTCGCCGAAGCGTTGGCGCGGGGGCTTCCCATCGTCAGCACTACGACCGGCGCGATTCCCGAAATCGTGCCAGATCATGCCGGCGTGCTCGTGGCGCCCGGTAACGTGCCCGCCCTGACGGACGCTCTCGCGACGGTGATCGGCAATCCGTCCGTGCGCCGCCGTCTCGCCGAGGGCGCCCGCCGCGCGCGGGCCAGGCTGCCGACGTGGCCGATGGCGGCTGCGAAGATGGGCGTGATTCTCGAGTCAGTCGGGCAGGCCTAAAGGCCTGCACTACACTCGGCGTTTGGTGCTCGATGGGTAATTTCAGCGCGGCGTGGCTGCGGCTTCGCGAGCCGGTCGATCACCGAGCTCGGTCCGCCGCGCTCACCCGCGAAGTGCTGAGCGCGCTGCCGGATGACCTGCGCATCCTCGACCTGGCCTGCGGCACGGGATCGAATCTGCGGTACGTCGGGGGTCAGGTCTTGCTTTTCAACATCGAGACCTCCGGACGTCAAAAAGCAAGACCTGACCCCGACTGGCTGCTCGTCGATAACGACCGCGCGCTTCTCGCGCTCGTCCCGCCCGCGCCGAACGTCAGGGCTGTCGAGCACGATCTGAGGTCTCTCGACAACCATCTGTTCGACGAGCGATCGCTCGTGACGGCCTCGGCGCTGCTCGATCTCGTCTCCGAATCATGGCTGCGCGAGCTTGTCTCGCACTGCCGCGCCCACCGATCGGCGGCGTTGTTTGCGCTCACCTACGACGGACGCCTGACGTTCGAGCCGGCGGAACCCGAGGACGCCCTGATCCGCGATCTCGTGAACCGTCATCAGAAGACTGATAAAGGCTTCGGTCCGGCGCTCGGCCCGGACGCAGTGGCCGCGGTGGCCGATCTCTTCCGGAACATGGACTACGCGGTGCGGATTGCCTCCAGCGATTGGGTGTTGAGCCGGGTGTCAGCGCCTGACGATCTCCAGGGCCAGTTGATCGAGGGCTGGGCCGAAGCCGCCTCTGCGGTGGCGCCCGATCGGGCGGCGACCGTCGACGGATGGCGAAGCAAGCGGCTGGATCATGTGGCGAGCGGCCGCTCGCTGGTGACCGTCGGCCATCAGGATCTGGCAGCCGTGCCGTCTTAAACCGAGGGGCTACGCCCCTCGGACTCCCCGACACGCTCTCTCGCGCGCCGCTGCGCCGGCGCGCTCCGTTCGCGTGGCTCGCTCGCGCGCTCGCTCGCGCCGCCGGGTCAGCGGGTTTTTGAGACAGCTTCTAGTTTTTGAAACAGCTTCTACTTCTAAACGATGCGCACGACTCCGGGCTGGCTGGCGGCCCGGCCGCCATCCGATGAGGATCGCAGGTCGCAATCGAACAGGATGTCGCCGCCCATCCGGAACACACGATAGCCAGGGCGGTGGCACTCGCTGAGCGATGCCGGGGGCGGCAGGCGGATCGCCGGGCGGCCTTCGCCGATGATGAGCGGGGCGATGGCCATCTGAAGCCTGTCGAGCAGGTTTGCTTCGAGGAACATCGAGACCGTGACGCCCCCGCCCTCGATGAAGATCCTCGAGCAGCCGCGCGCGTGCAGCAGGCGAATGAGCTTGGGCAAGTCGACGCCGTCCTCCCGATCGTCCACCGCCACCAGGGTCGCGCGGCCGAAATGCCCCTCTCCGGGCGTGCTCGCCGAACGGGCAACCACATACAACGTCGCCGCGGCGTCGTCGCTGAAGACACGGTAGTGCTCCTCCAGCCGGCGCGTCGGATCGAGGACGACGCGCAGCGGGCTCGGGCCGGAGACGTGACGGGTCGTGAGCTGAGGGTCGTCAAGCGCGACCGTGCCGGCGCCGACGACCACCGCGTCGCACAGCGCACGCATGCGGTGCATGTGCAAGAGGTTCTCGGGGCCGGTGACGTACTGCGACTCGCCGGCGTGGGTCGCGATAAATCCGTCGAGGCTCTGCCCGAGATGGCCGACCGCGATCGGCCTGGCGCTGGTTGCGCTGCAGATCGGCAGATACAGATCAATGAGCGGACGGCGGGCGTCCTGCTCCGGCAGGAGCGCTTCCCACCCTACGGCGGGATGCCAGGCGAGGACCGCTTCGTCGCGGCTGCTGACCCTGAGTTGCAGGTCCGGGCCGACCGCAAACAGCTCCAGCCGTTCCGCGCGATCAGCGGCTTCGGCGGCACATGCCGCCGCCTGCACGATACGCCAGGCTTCTTCCATGCCTGACCCGAATTATAGTGGTCAGATGCTGCAGGTTGAGGGATCGTCGCCGAGGAGACCTACGTTCAGGACATAGGCCGGTCGCCGGGATCGTCTGTCGACGTCGTGTCCGGCGGCGGCTTCGCCGTGGTCTCGCATCGCGAGCTGAAGTCCGATCTGCTGCTCGTGCGCCCGGGACCGAACTCCTGATCGACGACGCGGTGCTCAACGTCGCGATCGACGTCCGCTATCAGCCCGACGCCGCATCGGGTTTGCTCGTGCCAGTGGAAATGCGCGAGCGCTACGTCAACAACCGCGACCGCTCGGTCATCACGGGAACCGCGACCTACGACCACTTCCGGCGGTTCCAGGTGCAGGTCGACCAGGACATTCCATCCGCCGGCCAGAAGACGCCGAGGTGACAGCGGCGCAGTCGAACACTGCGTGCACCGACCCATTGCCGGCCTGCGCGGTCAGCACCACAATAAGGAGCGCCGGCGTCAATCGAGGCACTGGCATCATGCCGGTCTTGGACGCGGCGGGGGTGCATGGCGTTTACGGCGGAGTCACTTGACGCGTACAGCGACCTGGTCGTCAAGGTCGGCCTGAACCTGCGAGCCGGCCAGCGGCTGCTCATCATCGGTCCTCTCGCCAACGGCGGCGCGTCGCTCGAGGCGGCGCCGCTCGTCCGTCGGATCGCGGTGAGCGCCTACCGCGCTGGCGCGCCGCTGGTCGAAGTGCTGTGGGGCGACGAGGAGCTGCTGCTCCTGCGGTTCCAGCACGCCCCGCGCGAGTCGTTCGGACAGTTCTCGGAATGGCTCCCGCGCACCCTCCTCGAACACGTCCAGCACGACCACGCGGTGCTCTCGGTCTACGCGAACGATCCGGATCACCTGAAAGACCAGAACCCGGGCTTGATCACCGAGGTCCAGCAGGCAACCTCCCGCGCGGTCCGGGATTTCCGCGAACAGATTTCGCGCAACCAGATCAATTGGACGGTCGTGGCGGCCGCTGGCGCGCGATGGGCGGCGAAGGTCTTTCCCGAGACCGCGCCGGCGCGGCAGGTCGACCTGTTGTGGGACGCGATCGGAAAGCTGTGCCGCCTCGACCAGGGCGATCCGATCGCCGCGTGGGAGCGTCACCTCGCCAGTCTCGCGGCGCGGCGGGATCTCCTGAACGCGAAGCGCTACACGCTCGCTGAACTACACCGGCCCGGGTACCGCCCTCACCATCGGGCTTCCGGACGGACACACCTGGGTGGCGGGCCGTTCATACAGCCAGTCCGGGATCGAGTTCGCGCCCAACCTCCCGACCGAGGAAGTCTTCACGATCGCGCACCGCAACCATGTCCAGGGCACCGTGCGGTCGACGAAGCCGCTCAGCTACGGCGGGACGCTCATCGAAGGTTTCGCGCTGCGTTTCGAGGACGGGCGGGTCGTGAACTCGTCGGCCGAGCGGGGCGACGACGTGCTGCGGCGGCTGATTGATACCGACGATGGCGCCGGGCGGCTGGGCGAGGTGGCGCTCGTGCCGCACAGTTCGCCGATCTCGCAATCGGGCCGCCTGTTCTACAACACGCTCTTCGACGAGAACGCCGCCAGCCACGTGGCGCTCGGGTCGGCGTACAAGTTCACGCTCGAGGGCGGCGAGGCGATGGACGACGACACGTTCGCGCGCGCCGGCGGCAATCGCAGCGCCGTCCACGTCGACTTCATGATCGGGTCCGGGGAGCTCGACATCGACGGCGTGCTTCCCACTGGCAGTTCCGAACCGCTGATGCGGCGGGGTGAGTGGACGGCTTAGGGCAGGTAGGGCGGGAGGGCAGGTAGGGCAGGTAGGGCCGGTAGACCTGCCCCTCAGAACGGCCTGCGCGTCGACAGCTTGAGCGTGACGCCGGACCGCTTGGTGCCGACCTGGACGCGCGGCGCCTGCCCGCGGCCGTCACCGACGAACTCGACCTCGTACCAGTTCGACATCGCCTTGTAGTTCGCGTCCATGTGCTCCGCCACCATCTTCATCTTGTCCGGCAGGACGTTGGCAATCGCCATCGATTCGTAGTATCCGCCGCTGTTCTCGACGACGTTCATCACGAACTCGGTGGTGATGCCGCCGGCCTTGCCGTGGATCACGATGGCATGCGCGGTGCCGCCGCGCGAGACGAAATCCGTGACGAACCGGTTGAACCGATCGTAGTTCGGTTCCCACCGGGTGGCGCCCTGGTCCGTGGTGACGATGACGAAGACCGGCCACTGGCCGGGCGCACCGTTGAGGAAGCGCCGATCCACCTCCATCATCGTCTCGATGAGCGAGTTGGCGCCGCCGTCGGACGCGAACAGGCCGACGGCCGTCTTCAGCTTCTGGCGATCGGTCGTGACCGGCTGGCGGATGCGGATTTGACCGCCGGTGCTGATGAACGTGATCTCGTGCTCGCCGGGCAGCTCGTCGAGAAACGTGGTGAGGCCCGCGCGCAGGTTGTTGAGGAGCGGCGCGACGGCGCCGCTCGAGTCGACCACCAGGGCAATCCGCATCGGGCCGCCGACGCGCGTGGCGCGCAGGATCTCGCGGCTGACGCCGTTCTCGAGCAGCTCGAATTCCCCCGCGGTCAGGTCGAGGATCGGCGTGCCGCTGCCGTCCACGGCGGTGACGAAGACGCGGCGCTGGACGCGTTGCGCCGACAAGGACGCTCCGGCGCAGAGCGCCAGCGCCAGGACGGTCAGGGCGGCCCGTTTCACGGGCGCCAGTGTAGCGCAGATGCCGCCGCGGCGGCGATTAAAGCGGCCGGCGCGGCAGGAGCTGCAAGGTGACGTTCGCGCGGCCCGTGCCCATCTCAATCACCGGCTGCTTGATCTTGCCGTCGCTCGGGTAATCGATCTCGTAGACGTTGGCCATCTTCGCGTGGTCCGCCGCCAGCCGTTCCGCGATCGCCTTGAGCCCCGGCTCGACGGCGGTCGACAGATTCACGACGTTGTGGATTCCGCCGGTGTTCTGGATCAGGTTCTCGGCGATGTCGGCGATGTGGGCGCTGCTCGCGCCCTTGATGACGATGCCGTGCGCGCTGCCGCCCCGCTGCAGGAAGCTCTGCATGAACGAGTTGTACTCGTTCGATGCGCGGAGTGACCCGGGAGTCGCCGTTGTCGGTCGTCAGGAGGACGAACACCGGCCACTGTGGCACCGGCCTGAGGAAGCGCCGATCGGATTCGAGCAGCGTCTCGACGAACGAGTTCGGGCCGCTGTCCGACGCGAACCGGCCCGCCGCCGTTTTCAGTGCCGCCCGGTCGGTCGTCGGCTGGACCCTGATCCTGATCTGCCCCCCGGTGGTGATGAACACGACCTCGTGCTCCGGGGGAAGCGTATCGAAGAACGTGTTCAGCCCCGCCCGGAAGTGGTTCAGCATCGGCGAGATCGCCGAGCTCGAATCGACGAGCAGCACGATGCGCATCGGCGCCTTGCCGAGCGCGGCGCGCGTGACCTCGCGTTTCGTGCCGTTTTCGACAACCTGGAAGTCAGCGGCGGTGAGATCGAGTACCGGCGAGCCGCCAGCGCGTGCGGTGACGAAGACGCGCCGCGTGATGCGCTGGGCCGATACGGATGTCGACACCAGCGTGGCCAGCAGGATCGCCAGGAATCCGACCGATCGACGTGTCATTGCACCCTCCTCCGAAGTTCCGGCAGTATACGACGGTGTTTGCCACCGACCCGTGGTTGCTGCTGGTCGTCCTGCCGGCGATTCTCGCCGCGTACTTCCTGGTGCACGCGGTGTCGGCGGCCGCCAGCGCCTGGCTGCTCCTGGCCGCGAGCGCGACCGTGGTCGCGCGCTACGCCGACGCCGAGCCGCTGCTCGTGGCCGTCGTCGGCTGCCACACGATCGCGTGCGGCGTCGACGTGCGGCGCGGGGTGGCGGTTGTCCGCCGCCCCTGGACGGTCGCGCTTTACCTGGTGCAGTTCCCGCTGCTCGCGGGCGGGCCGCTGGTCCGCTACGCAGAGTTCGCCAATCAGCTCGCGCGCCGCAACCTCGGCATGGCGGCCTTTGCCTACGGCGTCCGGCGCGTCGTCACCGGCCTGGTGAAACTGTTCCTGATCGCGGACGTCCTCGGTGGCGCCGCCGATCGCATCTTCGCGCTGCCGGCCGTTAAGACGACCGCTGATGCGGCCTGGTTTGCGGCGGCGTGCTTCGGGCTCCAGGTCTACTTCCGCTTCTCCGGCTATGCCGATATCGCGATCGGCCTCGGACGCATGCTCGGCTTCAGGTACCCGGAAAACTTCCGCCGGCCGTTCACGGCGGATTCCCTGCGGGAGTTCTGGCGGCGCTGGAATGTGACGCTCATTACCTGGCTGCGCGATTACCTGTCCCTGCCAATTGCCGGACAGGATCGGCCGACGCCGCGGCTCTATGTGAACATCGTGCTCGGCTTCTGCCTCGTCGCGCTGTGGCACCGTGTCGGTTGGAGCGCGATCGTCTGCGGCATCTTTTTCGGAACCCTGCTGGCGATCGAGGGCGTCGGTTTCCACGACGTGATTCAGAAGTGGCCGCGGGCGCTGCGGCACGTGTACGTGCTGACGATCGTGACCGTCGGCTGGATGCTCTTGCGCGCCGACAGTCCCACGGCGGCGCTGTCGTTCGCCTCGGTGATGGCCGGGGCGACGGGCGCCGCCGGGTCGACGGTCGGCGTTTACCTGACGCCCACGATGTGGCTGGCGCTGACGCTGGCGTTCATCGGCGCCGGGCCGCTGGTCCCCTGGATCAGCCGCTGGCGCGTCTCAGTCGACGCCGGCACGACGTCGCTGCTGATGATGCTGGCCGCGACGGGAGTGTTTATCTGGCGACCGGTGGGGCTGGTGCTACATGCAATTAGGAATTTGGAATTAGGAATTAGGAATTCGCGACAAGAACCGTAGTTCCTCGAATCCGCGCCCACGCATTCCTAATTCCTAATTCCAAATTCCACCGCGCTCTCGGTCAGTTGGCAACCGAGAGCGCGACGATCTCCGCGCGAGCCCCGCCGCCGGTGGCCATCGCGATGTACTGCTTGCCGCCGTGGACGTAGGTCATCGGGGTCGACGGCCCGAGTGACAGTTCAATCTTCGCGATCTCCTTGCCGGTCTTCTTGTCGAAGGCGCGCAGGGATGGCGGTTCGCGCACCGCTTGTGGTCCGCCGAGCTGACCACCGCGATGGCCGACGAGCAGCAGCGTGCTGGTGAGCAGCGGATAGCCGCGGCCGCCGCCGAGCGGCGGCAGGTTGAGCTCTTTCAAGAGCGGATGCGTCCGGGGGCCGTCCCCGAGCGGCACCTGCCAGGCAATGGTCCCGGTATTCATGTCGTAGGCGGTGATGCGGCTGTAAGGAGGCTTCACCAGTGGCAGCCCGTCGAGCGTCGGTATCACCGCCTGACCATTGCGGCGCAGCCGCATGTTGCTTTTCGACGCATCGGGCGGCGGGCCCAGCTGGACGAGGAACGGGCTCGTGATCGATGGAACGTAAAGCATCGCTGTCGCCGGATCGAACGACGCGCCGCTCCAGTTGCCACCGCCGCCGTTGGCGGGCAGCTGGATCGTCCCTTCCATCGACGGCGGAGTGAACAACGGGCCGCGGACGTACGGCTTGATCAGCTCGAGCGCTCGTGCCTTGATCTCCGGCGTGAACGCAATCACGTCGGCATCGACGAACCCCTGATGATCGAAGGCTGGCGGCCTGGTGGGGAACGGCTGCGTCGGCGACGTCTTTTCGCCGGGGACCTTGGTCTGCGGGACCGGGCGCTCCTCGATCGGCCACACCGGCTGGCCGGTCCGGCGATCGAACACGTAGACGAACCCCTGCTTGCTGATCTGCATCACGGCATCGATCCGCCGGCCATCAACCGTGATCGTGCCGAGCGTCGGTGCCGCCGGGAAGTCGTAGTCCCACAGGCCATGGTGCACCGCCTGGAAATGCCAGACGCGTTTGCCGGTGGTGGCGTCGAGACAGACGAGGCTCTCCGCAAACAGGTTGTTGCCGAGGCGATGGCCGCCGTAATAGTCGTTGGTGGGCGTGCCGAACGGCAGGTACACGTAGCCGAGTGTCTCGTCGACGCTCATCAGCGACCAGACGTTCGTGTTGCCCGTGTATTCGGCCGCGTCGCCTTCCCACGAGTCGTTCCCGTACTCGCCTGGCTGGGGAACCGATCGGAACGTCCACAGCCGTTTGCCCGAGCGCACGTCGAAGCCGCTGACATCGCCGCGCACCATTTCCTTTTGCTGCGGTCCGTCGGAGATCCCGGCGCCGGAGATCACCACGTTGCGCACGACCACCGGGGCCGAGGTCACGGTGTAATTGCGGATTCGTTCGACGAAGGCGAGCCGTTCGGTGAGATCGACGCGCCCGCCCGTGCCAAACGCGGTGTCGAGCTTGCCGGTCTTTGCATCCACCGAGATCAGGTACGCGTCGTGAGTGCCGGCGAACAGCCGCTCGACGGTGCCGTCGGTCCAGTACGAGAGACCGCGGTGAAGAAACCCGAGATTGGTCGGCCGGCCTGCCTTCCACGTTTCCGGATCGAATTGCCAGATGGTCTTGCCCGTGCCGGGGTCGATCGCCGCGATGACGCCGAGACCGGTGAAGGTGTACATGACACCGTTCGCCATCAGCGGCGTGTCCTCGTAGGTGCCCGGCTGCGCCTGGGAGTTCGCCGCCGCGATCGCGTTGTCGGGCGAGCTCCATCGCCACGCCTCGCGCAGTTGCCCGACGTTCGACGCGTTGATCTGATCAAGAGGCGAGTATTTCGAGCTGCCGGCGTCGCCGCCGTAGAAGCGCCACTCGTTCGATCCGCCCCGCTGGGCGTCGGCCACGCCAATCACGGACGCCGCGATGACGCTGGCGATGATCGCTCGTCGCATGGTCACTCCTTCGGGGCTCGGTGCTCGAGGCTCGGGACTCGAGACTCGAGACTCGGATCGGAATTCGGGACGAGCTTAGCTTACACGTAAGGCGAGCATAAGCAAGGCGGGCTTAATTCCCGTACACGGCCAGTACGCACGTGTGTTGAGCGTTCGCGATCCATCGAACCGCGTCAACACACGCGGTCCAGGGATAAGAGGTCCGCTCTTAATCGGTTCTTCTATTTCTTGCGAGCCCCGAGCCCGAGATTTACCGGCGGGCGGCGGTGCCCGTCGTTTCAGTGGTTCCGAGCAATTTGCGGATGGCGGCCGCGGTCTCGAGCGAGAAGACGAAGTTCATGCCGCGCTGAATGCCTGCGGCGATCTGCAGCGGCGTGAATCCGTCCTTGTTCGGCCGGTTCCAGATCTCGACCTTTGCTCCGGCCGTGCCCAGGAATTGAACGACCGCCGGCAGATGCTTGTAGGCGGCGCCGTGCATCGCGGTATTGCCGGTTGCGTCGACCGCGTTCACGTCCGCGCCGAGCGCCAGCGTGATCCTGGTTGCGTCGAGTGCCTCCGCTTCGGTGCCCGGCTCCTCGCCGGGCAGCGCACAGCCCACTCCGGCGGCGACCATCAACGGCGTCGTCCCGTCGGCGGTGGCCGTGTTCGGGTCGGCGCCGAGGTCGGCCAGCAACCGCATCAGCTCGAGGTCGGCCGTGCGGGCAGCGAGGAAGAAAGGCGTCGCGCCGACGAAATTGAGCTGCGATGAGCCCACGGGCAGGCGTCGCGAGGTCACTTTCGCGTTGACGTCGGCGCCGTGCGCGACGAGCTTCTTGACGAATTCGAGGCTCGTCATGTCGCCGGAGCCCGGGGGCGGTGGATCGTTGCTGCCGGCTTCGCCCATTTTCCGCACCCAGGACGCCAGGTGAAGCGCGGTCCATCCCCGCGGTGCGGCATTAGGATTGGCGCCCCGGTCCAAAAGGTACGCCGCCAGCTCGAAATGGGCGTTGCTGGCGGCCAGGAGGAAGGCGTCGAGGTTCGCCTGGCGCTGCTCGCGCGCCACGCCGCCGGCCGTCTCCGCCGAGCTCACCGCGAGCGACTCGTCGAGTCGAGACCCCGAATCGAGCAGCGTGCCGACGGCGCGCCGGTGTCCCTCGCGGGCGGCGAACAGCAGCGGAGTGAATCCATTTTTCGAGCGGGCCGCGAGAATCGGCGCCCTTCGCGACGAGCGCGCGTATGACGTCGTCGTGTCCTTCTACAGCGGCCCACATCAGCGCTGTCTGGCCGCGCAGGCCCTCGCGCGCGTCGACCGCTGCCCCGCGCGCCAGCAGCGCCTCGACGGCGCTCGTGCTTCCTGAGCGCGCCGCCAGCATCAGCACGGTTTCGCCGTCCGACTGTTCCGTGTTTGGGCTGGCGCCCGCCTCGAGGAGCAACCGGACAATGGCGGCGTGGCCGCCGGTGGCGGCGAGGGCGAGCGGCCGCACGCCATAGCGGTTCGCCACGTCCACACGCGCCCCGGCCCGCACGAGCGCTTCGGCAATCTCGATGTCGTCCCGATAGGCCGCCCAGTGAAGCGCGGCGGTGCCGTCAGGCTCCACCGTATTCACATCGGCACCGCGCTGAAGCTCGACCCGTACGCTCGCCATGTCGCCGCGGCGGGCGGCGTCGATGAGTGGAGTCGCTGCGGCCGCGTCGAACGCGGCCAGCATCGTCCAGGCGAGCGCGACGGCGAGCGGGCGCTGTCACAGCGACAACGGCTCCGAGATGATGCCGGCCCGGCCGGTGCTGTCGACGAAGTTGTCGAGATGCACGCCCACGCCATCGAGCAGCGTGAGATGCAGGTTTGCCAGCGGCGTGTCGTCCGGATACCTGAGGTGATAGCCGCCTTTCACGCCGCCGATGCCGCCACGCGCGACGACGATCGGCAGGTTGCGATGATCGTGGATATCCGGATTTCCCATGCCGCTGCCGAACAGGTACGTCGAATGATCGAGAAGCGTACCGTCGCCGTCCGGCGTGGCCTTGAGGCGCTCCAGCAGGTATGCAAAGAGCGACACGTGATACGCGTTGATCTTGGCGAGCTTCGCCAGCTTCTCGGGGTCGTTCGTGTGGTGCGACACCGGATGATGCGGCTCGGGGACGCCAATCTGCGGGTAGGTGCGCGTGCTGCCTTCTCGCGCCAGCTGGAACGTCACGATCCGCGTCATGTCGGTCTGCAGCGCGAGGACTTGCAGATCGCACATCAGCTTGACGTGATCTTCCCATTCCGCGGGGATGCTGGCCGGCCGTTTCAGTGCCGGCAGCGGCGACTCCACCGATTGCCGCTCGGCCTGCTGAATCCGCCGCTCGACCTCGCGTACCGGCGTCCAGGTACTCGCTCATCCGCCGGCGATCCGCGGCGCCCAGCCTGCCTTCCAGCCGGGCCATGTCGTCGAGGACCCAGTCGAGAATGCTCGCATTGCGGCGCAGTTCGGCGCGGCGCGCATCGGGTGTGCCGCCGTCTCCGAACAGCCGCTCGAACAACGTTCGGGGATCCGCTTCGCTCGGCAACGGCGCGGTCGCCGATGCCCACGACAGGTTGTTCTGATAAACGCAGGCGAAGCCGTTGTCGCAGTTGCCGACCTGTGCGATCAGGTCCGTGCCGATCTCGAGTGAGGGAATCGGCACGGCGCCGCCCACCTGTTTGGCGGCGATCTGGTCGACCGTCACACCGAGCTCGAAGTCGCTCCCCTCGGTTCGCTTCGCGCGGGCGCAGCTCAGAAATGCCGATCCCGCCGTGGCATGGTTGCCGCCGGCGACCGCGGAATTC
The DNA here is from genome assembly GCA_963720005.1 of uncultured Acidobacteriota bacterium. GTDB lineage: Bacteria > Acidobacteriota > Vicinamibacteria > Vicinamibacterales > CAVVIG01 > CAVREM01. The sequence continues at coordinate 39,536 of CAVREM010000020.1, forward strand.
CGCACTTCGAGGCCGCTGACGATCGTCAGGTCATCGAGATACGGTGCGAGCGATGCCAGCGACGGCGACAGCTCGGTAATGCGCCCCTCGGCCTTGGGCGTCCACGGCACCGGGTTCATGCCCATCGGGATGTAGACGAACCCGAGCCGGCGGACCGGCCGCGCGGCCGTCTGCGTCATCGCCGTGAGCGCCGGCACCATCGCATCGAGCAGCGGCAGGGCCACGGCCGCGGTCATGCCTCGCAGGAAGGTTCGCCGGGGCAGCGCGAGCTTGCTCAACATCATGGCGCTTCAGCCTCCAGAAGACCGGGCCCTTCAGGCCCGGCGACAGAATCACGTAGGCCGGGCCTTTCAGGCCCGGCGCTTTGGCGGACCTGAAAGGTCCGCCCTACAAAGGTCCGCCCTACATTCCTCAGTGTGCGCCGGCGCCGGTCGTCTTCTCCCCGGCGCGTCTCATCTGAAACGGCGCGCTTTGCACAATGGCTCCCACGAGAGCGGAGAAGCGGTAGCCATCGACAGCCGCCTGGCGATGGATCGCGCGCACGGCCGGTGCGTCACTGTAGGTGACGCCGCGGCCCAGCGCATAGGTCATCAGCTTTTCAGCGAAGGTGCCGACGAACACCTCCGGCCGCGCCAGCAGTGCCTGCCGCAGTCCGGCCACTCCATCGAAGGTCTCGCCACTCGGCATGCTCCCGGACGCGTCGACGGACGTCCCGTCTTCGCCGCGGGTCCGCCATCGGCCGACGGCATCGAAATTCTCGAGGGCGAGGCCAAGCGGATCGATACTGCGATGGCACGCGGCACAGACCGCGTTGCTGCGATGTTCCGCCATCAGCTCGCGCATCGTCCTGGCGCCGCCGCCCGATCCATTTTCCTTGAGCGGCGGCACGTTCGCCGGCGGCGGAGGCGGCGGCGTACCGAGGATGTTTTCCAGGATCCATTTGCCGCGGCGCACCGGCGAGGTGCGCGTGGCGTGGGAGGTGACCGTCAGGATGCTGCCGTGCCCGAGCAGCCCGCGGCGTTCGCTGTCCTGGGGGAGCGCGACGCGACGGAACCGGTCGCCGTAGACGTTCGGCACGCCGTAGTGCCTGGCAAGCCGTTCGTTCAGGAAGGTGTAGTCGGCGTCCAGGAGCGCCAGCACGCTGCCGTCGTCCCGGACGATGCTCTGGAAGAACAGCTCGGTCTCGTGGCGGAACGCCTGGCGCAGGTTGTCGTCAAAATCGGGATACAGCCGCAGGTTGGGCACAGCCGCGGCGAGATTGCGCAGGTAGAGCCACTGGCTGGCGAAGTTCGTGGTGAGCGCGTCGGCCCGCGGATCCGTGAGCATCCGACTTACCTCAGCGTCGAGCACTGCCGGTTCGCGAAGGCGGCCGCGCTCGGCCGCGTCCAGCAGCCGATCGTCGGGAATGCTGCTCCACAGGAAGAACGACAACCGCGAGGCCAGCTCCAAATCGGTGACGCGATAGATGGCGCCTGCCGCCGCGCCGGACGGATCGCGCTCGATCCGGAACAGGAACTCCGGACTGGTCAGGATCGCCCGGAGCGCGACCTCGATGCCGGCGTCGAACCCGCTCTCCGCGCGCGCCTCGTCGAAGAGCTCGAGCGGCACCGCGATGTCGCGGTCCGTGACGGGCCGCCGGTATGCGCGGCGCGCTGTGGCCGACACGATGCGCCGGGCGCACGCGGCTTCGTCCGCGCGAGCCACCGGCCGGCAGACAAAGATGCGCTGCCGGCTCGGCGTCTCCCCAACAGCGCCGGCGTCGAAGGGCCCGGTGATGGAAAGGGTGTAAACGGCCGGCGTCAGCCGCGGATGCCGGTTCATGTTGAAGTGCGCGTCGTACGGCTGGCGCTCGGTTTCGACGAACGCGCCGTTCTTGCGCAGAAACGTGGCGCCGACGTCATGCGGTCCGGCGCTGATGCGCGTGCGCAGCTGGAGATGTTTGTCGACCCCCTCGTCCGCGTAGTAGTCGCCCAGCCGGTTGCGATTCGGCGTCACCGTGAACAGCTGGAGACGTTGACCGTCGAGGATCACCTCCACCTGGTGCGGTTCGTTCAGGCCCTCCACGTTCTCGTTGCGGTTCCGCATCAGGCGGACCTGGACCTCGTACTCGCCGTCGCGCGGAAAGGTGTGCCGCACGAGGGTGCCGCCGCGCGTGCCGAACGGCAGTCCGTCGACGTGATCCTCCTGCGTCAGGTCGGGCGGCAGCGTCACCACGCGCACGGCCGGCGCCGGCAGGGGACTGCCGACGGCCAGGCGAGTGACTTTCTGCGCGGCGGTGAGATAGCGCTCGACCAGCGTCGGCGAGAGACCGACTGCGCTCACGTTGTCGAAGCCGAAACTCGCATCGTCTTTCGGCAAAAGTTCGGTCACATCGACGTCAACCGCGAAGAGGTCGCGGATCGCGTTCTGGTATTCGGTGCGCGTCAGTCGGCGGAAGGTATCGGTACGCCCTGGATCCGGAGCAGTCGCCGCGCGCCGATCGAGCTCGCTTTCCAGATACGCGAGCAGCTGTCCGTAGCCGCGTTCGTCCGGGCGCCGCACGCCGGCCGGCGGCATGGCGCGCGTGCGCAGCTTCCGGACGACCTTTTCCCAGAGCTCAGGATTCTCTGCGACGCGGGCCGGATCGACCGTGTCGAGCGCGAGCTCGCCGGCCCTGGTGCGAACGTTGTGGCACGTGACGCAGGTACTGATTGAGGAGGGTTTGCTCGGCGGATGCGGAACCGCCCGCCGCCGGCGACGGCGTCTGCGGTTCGACGGCATGGACGAAGACGTCTGCGAGTAGCACCGCGGCCATCCCTGCCGCGAACGCCAGCCTGCGCACGCTCATCTGTGCCCCCCTCCGAACCGTCATATCCTACACGCCTCGGGTGATGACCGGGTCGACGATCTTGCCCCGGATTGTGCGGTTTAGCGGGTTTTGCGATGCGCGTGACGGTGATTGCCGCGATCCTCCTCAGTCTGAACGCTCAGCAAGCACAGCGGTCCACCGCCGACGGCGTCTACTCTCCTGAGCAGGCCGAGCGGGGTCGCGGACGGTATGCCTCCACCTGTCAGGGCTGCCATGCTGCCGACTTGTCCGGCGGGGTCGGCAGCGCGTTGAAGGGAGATCAGTTCAGGAGCGACTGGGGCGGTCTGCCGCTGGCCCGATTGTTCGAACGGATCCGCACCATGCCGCCCGGTGCGCCGGCACCCCAGCCTGAGGACGCGGCGGTCGAATTGCTCGCGCACATCCTCGCGGCCAACGGCTTTCCGGCGGGAGAGACGCTCTCGATTGAACGGCTTGACGATATTCGTTTTCAGTCCGGCGAGCGATCAGACGCCGTGCCGGATTTCGCACTCGTGCAGGTCTTCGGCTGCATCACGAGCCGGACGCCAGGCGAGTGGCTCATCACCAGCGCGACGGCGCCGGTCCGCACCACGAATCCCGAACCCTCTCCCGAGGACGAACGACTGCGCCGCGCAGCCAGCCTCGGCGACGCCACGTTCCGCCTCTTGAATGCCTTTCCGAGCCCGGCCAAGCTGGACGGGCATCTTGCCGAGGTCAAGGGGTTCCTGATTCGCGGCTCCATCGACACGATCAACGTCACAGCGCTGACCAGCGTGGCGGCTGCGTGTCCGTGACCGTCGCGATCCGTGTAGACCCGGCCTTGAGGCCGGGCTTGCAGGGGTTCAATGCCCGGCCTAAAGGCCGGGCCTACATGGTTCTGGCACCCGCGTTGCGTCGTTTTCTGCCGTGCTACACAAAGCCAGCAAGCTTAGAGGAACCGCCGTGCAGGCAAGCGACGGCGAAGTCGGAACGGTGCAGGACCTGTACTTCGACAAGCAGCAGTGGCGGGTGAAGTACCTGGCTGTGAAAACCGCTTCCGGGGCGCCGCACGATGTCGTTCTGGTTGCGCCGTCGGCGATCCGCTCGCCGTGGAATACGGCGGCGGTGCCGGTGACGCTCACGCGCGACGAGGTCAACAGGAGCTCGCCCGACGTGCTGCCGTCAGATGGTCATCTGATGAGCTCGAGTGAGCTGAACGGGTTCCACATCCAGGCGACGGACGGCGAGATCGGCCACGTCGACGACGTCCTCGTCGATGAGGACAACTGGAACATCCGATACGTCGTCCTCGACACGAGCAACTGGATTGGGGGCAGGTCGGTCGTCATCTCGCCGCGCATCTTGAAAGGCGTCGATCAGCCGGATCGAATCGTCCGCGTCGACGTGGCACGCGACGACGTCCGGCGCAGTCCGGAACTCGATTCGATCGAGATCGGACCGGGCGAGGACGCGCCGCCATTTGCGATTATCTGAAGCCCAGTAGGGCGGACCTCTTAGGTCCGCCATCGCCATCGCTGCGCGGGCCTTCAGGTCCCTCAAGAGGCCCGCCCTACATTCACGGCAACGGGACGACACGCAGATCAGGCCCGCGCCGTCGCGCCGCGCGACGACGACCGCGCGATCGGGGTCGAGAAGGTCGAGCTGGTCGACGCCTTTCATTGACGGGATCGTCTCGTAACGCACGCCCGCGCGCACGGCAGTGACCGGTTCGCTGATCGCCGGCGCGCCGCCGAACGCGTCGGCGGGGATCTTCATCACGCCTCGGCTGTTGTTCGACATCAAGACGAAATCGCGACCGTCTTTTCTATACATGATCATGTCGAGCGGCCGGTTCATGTTGCCCAGCTCGGCGATGGTCGTCCCGCGCACCTTGCCGCCGGCCTCGAGCGCCGCGATCGGGAATTTCACGAGCGGCGTGCACAGATAGCCAGCGATGAAATGCGGCTCGCCCGCGATCGAGTACGGCAGGAAGGTGTACACCGGCGACCGCGTTTCGTACGCGCCGTGGCTCCCGTGATAGATCTCGACGCTCACGCCGCCGTCCACTCTCGTGAACGGATACGGGATCGCCCTGAGCTTCGAGCTGAACTCCTCGTTCGACAGCCCCGCGACCCACAACCGGCCGTCGACGAGCGCCATGTCGGTCACGGTGTCGACTCGCGCACCCCGGCCCATGAGGCTGCGCGGAGGATTGGGGAGCGTGACGCGCGAGTAGCTCACGCGCTCGAGCGGGACCAGGTCGATCGCTCCGGCGCCGTCGACGCGGAACACTGCCGGGCTGCCGCCCGTGAGGCCATTCCGCGCGACCGACAGAAAGACATTTCGCGTGGCCGGATGCACGGCCAGGTCGGTGATCGTGATGCTGCTGGCGTCTGAGCCGAGCATCGCCGCCACCTTCTGGCTTACCGAGTCCACCGCGGCGGTGCCGGGTTCGCCGCTGCCCTTGAGCGCCTGTCCGTCGAGCGCGAAGATCGACGCCGCGCGGTTATCGGAAAGAAAGAGCGTTCCGTCGGCGCCGAAGGCGATCGGGCCGATTGACTGCAGCTCGGGTCCTGTCCCGGTCCCCGTTGCCGCCCCGGCAGGGGCGGGCCAGAACACGGAGACCGCGACGTAGAGGAGCGCGAACGCCACGACAAGCAGGGCAACTTTGAGCAGACGCGACATCGCCGACTCTCCTTTGAAAGGGAATTAGACACCGTCGGCGACTGTTCAGATTCGACAAGTTGAAGATCCGCCGGACCGACGCCGAAAAGCGTAGGGCGGGCCTCTTAGAGGCCGCCGGATAGCGTAGGGCGGGCCTCTTAGGCCCGCCGAATCAGGAGGGGAGCACGTGATATCGCCCGGCAACGCCGACGTCGATGCCCTCGCCGGCAAGACCGTCGCCCTCGTGGGGCTGCATGCTGACGACACCGCGGCGATCGTCCACGCGCTGGAGCGGGCGCACGCCGTGCCGTACGTGCTCAAGGAGGGCGATTCCGTGCCGGTGCCGAGCCAGGGCACCGTGTTCGACGTCGTCGCGATCGATGCGGCGCTCGACTGGGACGCCGAAGGCACCGACATGCCCGTGCTGTTCGTGGGCGACCCGGGCACGATTGCGCGCTGGACGCCTGCCCTGCATGATCAGGCGCACGATTTCCTCATCGCGCCCTGCGACCCCGATGAGTTCCTGCTGCGCGCAGGCCGGTTCATCGCGGTGCACTGAAACAATCGGGAATCGGTGCTCGGTGCTCGGGACTCGGAAGGCGGCCTCCCGAGCCGCGATCCTCGAGGCCCGAGTCCCGACTATTTCACCGTCGCGCCCGCGAGCTGCGCAACGGCGGCGAGCGTCGTCTGCGCGGCGTTGAGCCCCAGCCTGAAGTCCTTGTCCGAAAACGTGGTGTAGAGATCGGTGGGCTGGTGCCAGTGCGGATCCCAGCCCGCGCCAATGTGCGTTCCGCGCTCGTTCTCGCGGACCGAAATCGACGCGACGAGATCCTGAAACGATCCCGAGTCGGTATTCGTCATGTGGCTGCCGACCGACGCCGGGTAGTCCGTGGCGTACTTCTCGTTGGCCACCTGCAGCACCCAGGCGAGCGCTTGCGACTGCGCCGCCATCTTCGAGTTCACTTGAAACTCGACGTTGACGTCGGCTTCCGGTCGCTGCTCGCCGCTCAGTGTCCCGTCGGCTCGCGGCATGCCGTGATCGAAGAGCATCATGTCGTGCTGGATGACGCCGAGCCATCGAGGTTCAGGGTAGCGGCGGGAACCCGGAGGATCCTCCTTCCCCTGCAGATCCTTTCGCTGTGCGGCGTAAGCGGCGCTCCCGTTCAGGCCGGTTTCCTCGTTGTTCCAGAGGATGAAGCGGATCGTGCGATCGCTTCGTACGTCGGGACTGTTCAGGATGCGCGCCAGTTCCATCACGATGGCCGTGCCGGAGCCGTTGTCGTTGGCCGCCTCGCCCCAGCCGTGGCCGTCCATGTGCGCGCTGACGATGTACATCTCGTCAGGCCGCGTGGTGCCGACCTTGGTGCAGTACACCTCCTCGCGCGAGCCGGCGCCACTCGACGGCTGCGAGTTGAGCGCGCGAAGCTTTTCATCGGGCTGCCGCGACGGATCGGTATTGACGCCGGTCGGGTTCCGGATTCCCCGGTAACGTCCGCCGCCTGACGCAGGCCGGGGGGCGTTGCCTCCGGCGGCGCCTGCCGGCGCCGCTCCGCCAGGTGCCGGCGCCGCTGCCGCGGGACGTGGCTTAAACTCGTAGCGCAGCCGTTCGGTTGGGCAGCCGTAGCTCTTGAGCTGCGCTTCGATCCAGTCGATCGCCGCACGGTTCCTGTCCGTCCCCTCGCGGCGATCGCCGAACGCCGTCAACCCCTTGATCGTCGCCTTATAACGCTCGAGATCGAGCCGCTCGACGATGGTCTTGATGGGGTCGTCCTGCTGCGCCGCCGCCGGGACAGCCAACCCGGCGGCGAGCACGAGATGCAAATGACGCTTCTTAGCGGCATGCCGACTACCGACTACCGACTACCGACTCTATCCCTTTTGCACCCCGAAGCCGTCGATGTGGACGTCGAGCAGATGGTTCACGCGGACGCCGACGATGCCGTCGGTTTTCGCGGTCATGCCGCTCTTCGGCGTGGTGTGGACCACCGTGCCGTTGACGACGTAAGAAATGTCTTTGGCAGTGACGCGCACTTCGAGTGCATTCGTCGAGCGGCCGTCGGCGCCGGGCTGCTGCACGGCCTCGTGCTTGGCGCGCTGGATGTTGTGCGTCTGGTCGCCGGCCCGATGGATGACGGCGTAGGTCCCGTCCTGGGCGACCATGAAGTAGATGTAGTTCTGTTTCGGTCCGCCCAGGTCCTCGCCGCCGAAGACCAGCCCGTAGTAATTAGTGTGACCGCTCGGTTTGAAGAGGATGAACGTTCCGCGGACCGTGAAGTTCCCGGCCGCGGTGTTGCTGGGGAGCCAGTAGGTGCCGGCGGGACCGCTGGTGATGTGAAACCCTTTGCCCATCGACACGAACTTCACCTTGGGGTTGTCGTCCGGATCGTTGGCGTTCGTGCTGTTGTCGACCCGGACCATCCAGCCTTCGGGAGCCTGTGCCGCGAGGGGCACGGTGACCGCCGCGAGGATCGCGATGAGAAACAGACGTCGAAGCATGATGAATTCTCCTTGAGCGCATTACTTTACGCCATTCGCGGCGGGCGGCGACCTCAGGGGGTTGCGTCACCAGCCCGGCCGTGGCATCAGCGTGGCCGGAGCGGAGCTTGCAGCGCCGGGGGCATGCGAAGCACCGCTCATATCAAGGGCCATCCGATCCATCCGATGCTCATCCCGTTTCCCTTCGCGTATCTGTTCGGCGCGGCCTGCATCGACGCGTGGGCGCGCGCGGCGGACCGGCCCGACTGGATGCGCACCGCGAAGCACATGCGGATGCTCGGCATCGGGTCGGCGCTCGTCGCGGCCGTGCCAGGAATCATCGACTACTTCACGGCGGTGCCGCCGAAGAGCTCGGCGAAAGGCCGCGCGACGAATCACGCCCTCGCCAACCTGTCAGCGCTCGGGCTGTTCGCGGCCGCCGGTGCCGGCAGCAACCGATCGCGCCCGCCGGCATGGGCGCTTGCCGCGGAAGCCGCCGGCGCCACGCTCTTATCGATCGCGGGATGGATGGGCGGGACGCTCGTCTACCGCAACCAGATCGCCGTCGACCACCGGTATGCCGAAGCTGGCCGATGGGAGCCGAAGACCTTGTCGCCGCCGCCCGACGACGCGGCCCTCGACGTCGGACCAGACGATCAGCTGCAGGTCGATCAGATGAAGCTGCTGTCGATCGGCGATCGCCGGCTGGTCCTCGCGCGGACCGAGCAGGGCTACGTGGCGTTCGACGACCGCTGCACGCACAAGGGAGGACCGCTCTCGGACGGGACACTGGCGTGCGGCCGCGTGCAGTGTCCGTGGCACGGCTCGCAGTTCGACGTCCGCGACGGCGCGGTGCGGCACGGGCCCGCGGAAGCGCCGATCGCGACTTACGAGGTCGAGACGAAAGCGGGGCGGGTGCTTTCTCGGGGCTCGGGACTCGCGGCTAGAAGCTTAGCCCTGAGTCCCGAGCCCCGAGTCCCGAGGTATTCAGGCTTCTCGTGGCTCGTAGTTGAAGGTGAGCTTGTCGCCCTCCGCGCCGATGGTGACGGTCCCGCCGTTCTCGAGGGCGCCGAACAGGATCTGATCGGTGAGCGGATCCCGTACTTCCTTCTGAATCACGCGACCGAGCGGGCGGGCGCCGAAGACGGAATCGAAGCCCTTCGCCGCGAGCCAGACGCGCGCTTCGGGCGTCAGCGTGATGGCGACGCGCCGTTCGGCGAGCTGCGCCTCGAGCTGCAGGATGAACTTCTCGACGATCGATTCCATCGCGCCCGGCGTGAGCGGCGCGAAGGTGACGATCGCATCGAGCCGGTTGCGGAACTCGGGGCTGAAGATCCGCTCGATCGCCGCCCTGGAGCGGCTGGCCGGCGTCTTCGCATCGTCTGAAAAGCCGATCGAGGCAGCGCTCATCTCGCGCGAGCCGGCGTTGGACGTCAGGATCAGCACGGCGTTGCGGAAGTCGGCTTTCCGGCCGGCGTTGTCGGTGAGCGCGGCGTGGTCCATCACCTGCAGCAGGATGTTGTAGACGTCGGGATGCGCCTTCTCGAACTCATCGAGGAGCACCACGCTGTACGGGTGCGTGCGGACCGCGTCGACCAGCAGGCCGCCCTGCTCGAAGCCGATGTAGCCGGGCGGCGCCCCGATCAACCGCGCGACCGCGTGCTTCTCCATGTACTCGCTCATGTCGAAGCGGATGAATTCGTTGCCGAGCTGCAGCGCGAGCTGCTTCGCCAGCTCGGTCTTGCCGACCCCGGTCGGCCCGGTGAACAGGAAGCAGCCCGAGGGGCGCTCGGGCGCTCCCAGGCCGGCGCGCGAACGCTTGATGGCCTGGGCGACCAGGTGGACCGCCTCGTGCTGGCCGAACACCACGCGCTCGAGCGATTCTTCGAGCGTCCGCAGCCGTTCGCGATCGGACGCCGACGCCTGGCGCGCGGGGATGCGCGCCATGCGCGCCGCGATCGGCTCGATGTCCGCCGCCTCGACCGGCAGCGTGTCGGGCGAGCCGGGATTCTTCAGGCGGACGACGGCGCCGGCTTCGTCGATGAGATCGATCGCGCTGTCGGGCAGGCGGACGTCGCGCAGGTGGCGCGCGGCGAGCTTCGCTGCCGCGTCGAGTGCCGCGTCCGCGTACTTGACGCGATGGTGCGCTTCGTAGCGGCTGCGCAGGCCGGCGAGGATCCGCACGGTCTCTTCGGTCGACGGCTCGTCGATGACGATCTTCTGAAGGCGGCGGGCGAGCGCGCGGTCCTTCTCGATCTGCTTGAACTCCTCGAAGGTCGTCGAGCCGATGATGCGGAGCTCGCCGCCAGTCAACAGCGGCTTCATCATCGTCGCCAGGTCCATCGTGCCGCCAGTCACCGCGCCGGCGCCGACGGTGGAATGAATCTCGTCGATGAAGAGGATCGCCCGCGGCCGCGCCAACAGCGCCTTGATCACCGCCTTGAAGCGCTCCTCGAAGTCGCCGCGGAACCGCGTGCCGGCGAGCAGCGCGCCGGTGTCGAGCGCGAAGACCTCGACGTCCTTGAGCGTGTCCGGCACCTCGTCGCCGAGGAGCCGCGTCGCCAGGCCTTCGGCCATCGCCGTCTTGCCGACGCCCGCATCGCCGACGAACACCGGATTGTTCTTGCGCCGCCGCGACAGCACTTCGATGGTGCGCTGCAGTTCGGCGGCGCGGCCGACCAGTGGATCGAGACGCCCGTCCCGCGCCCGGGCCGGTCAGGTTGTCGCAGTAGGTCGAGAGCGGATCGCGCGCGGTCGCCGGTTCATCCTCTCCACCACCGACGCCGGGGCTCTCGCCGGGCGCGCCCGGAGTGATGAGCGGATTCTTGGCGATGCCGTGCGAGATGAACTCGAGCACGTCGAGCCGCGTGACGCCCTGCTGCGCGAGCAGGATCGCGGCGTGGGCCTTCGGCTGCTGCAGGATCGCCGCGAGCACGTCGCCGACATGCGCTTCGTCGCGCTGCGCGCTTTGCACGTGCACCACGGCCGTCTGGAGCACCCGGCGGAACGCGGCGGTCTGCTCAGGCTCCCGGTCGCGCCCGCGGGGCAGATGCTCGATCGATTCGTCGAGGTAGTCGTTCAGTTGCCGCCGCAGCACCGCGGGATCGGCGCCGCAGGCGGCGAGGATCCGTTCGCCGTCGGTGTCGTGCAGCAGCGCGTAGAGCAGGTGTTCGAGCGTCAGGTACGCGTGGCGCCTCGAAACCGCTTCGCGGTACGCGATGTGAAGAATGGCCTCTACAGATGCTGAGAACATCGGTGAAAGTGGATTTCAGATTTCAGATTTCAGATTTAAGATTGCGGTCAGACTTCCTCCACGATCGCTTTTAACGGGAACCCCGCATCTCGCGCGAGCGTCTGCACGGCTTCGGCTTTGGTTTCGGCGACCTCCCAAGGATACACGCCCGCGATACCTCGGCCGTTCAGGTGCACGTGCATCATGATCCGGTAGGCTTCCGCCGGCGACCTCTGGAACACCGATTCCAGCACCTCGATCACGAACGCCATCGTCGTGTAGTCGTCGTTGAGAAGCACTACCTTGAATGAGGTGGGCTCCTGCTGCTTCGTCGCCTCCCGTTCCCTGACGGCTGTGTCGGTGCGTTCGCGCGGATCGGCCACGATCACAGAGTAGCGCAGGATGGATACATATAATGAACTGCCAGGTGCCAGGTGCCGGGACCGGTGCTGGTGCAGCCACAAGGACAGCTCAGAGCACTCAGAGCACATGCAGCCTGCGTCGCAGTACCTCAGTAGCACCCGGCACCTCAGCACTCGGATCGGTCCATGTCGCACGCCTCCAAGCTCGCTCTCTACGCTCTCCTGTGCTTCATCTGGGGCTCGACCTGGCTGGTCATCAAAATTGGATACGGCGGCCTCGGACCGTTCAACGTCGCTGCGATCCGGTTCTTCATCGCGGGAGTCTTATGCGCGGCGATCGTGCCCCTGGTCGGCGCGCGCTGGCCGCGCGGCCGGATCGAATGGCTGCTCGCCGTCTTCGTCGGCGTCGTACTCTTCGGCGCCGATTATGGCCTCATCTATTGGAGCGAGCAGTTCATTGACAGCGGCCTGACGGCGATTCTCTTCGCGACGCTGCCGCTCATCACGATCCTGGTCGCCCAACCGTACTTGCCGGGCGAGCCGATCACGATGCGGAAGCTGGGCGGAACGCTGCTCGCGTTTCTCGGTGCGGTGGCGCTCTTCGGCGACCACACCCGTCTCGACCCGGAACAAGCGATCCCGATGGCAGCGATCGTCGTCGCGGCAGTCTGTGCCGCCATTGCCAGCGTTGCGACCAAGCGGCACGGTTCGGCGCTCCACCCGGCGTCGCTCAACGCGCCGGCCATGCTCGTGGGCGCGGCGGCGTTGACGGCGACGTCGATCGCGGCCGGTGATGGTCTGCGAATGCCGCACGACGTGCCGACCATGGCGGCGATCGGCTACCTCGCCGTCGCCGGCAGCGTCGTGAGCTTCCTCGCGTATTTTTCGCTGCTCAAGACCTGGAGCGTGACGAGCTTGAGCTTCATCAGCGTGTTCACGCCGGCCATCGCCCTCGTCCTCGGCTTCGTGTTCCTCGATGAGCGGCCGACGCCGCTGACCGCTGTTGGCGGCGCGCTCGTGCTCGCGGGAGTGACGTTGGCCTGACGAAGGGCAGGTAGGGCAGGTTAGGGCGGGTGGGGCGGGCGGTGCGGCTTAATCGGACCCGCGCTTCGCGGCGGCCGCCGCCCGGAAGGCCGCACGGCGCCGGGCGAGGATCGCCTCGGCGTCCGGCGCGGCGAGCACCACCGTTTCGACGTGTTTGCAGAAGTCGTGTTCGTTCGTCGCCTGGCGGAGCTGTGCGAGCAACGGATGGATCTTGCTGAAGGTCCCGAAGACTTCGCTGTGGGCGGCGAGAAATGCCGCGCTGTCGATCGCGCCGCTCGTGACGAGCGACGCGGCCATGTCCCAGTAGCCGAGCACCATCCGGAACGACGCGTTGCGCTCGCCGCCCAGGAGTGCCACGAGCTCGTCGAAGGTCTCGGGATTGAAGTCGCGCAGGAACCAGGCGCGCGCTTCGCGCAGGATCGGCTCGCGCCTGAGCTCGAACAGCCGCAGGTTCAGCAGCGCGCTCTCGAAGGGCGTGGGCATGCTGACAGTGTATCGCGGGGCTGGAGGCTCGGGGACTGGAGACGGAGGCTGGGGCTGGAGGTTAGGCGCTAGTCCTGGTACGAACCCGAGCCCCCAGACCCCAGCCCCCGACACTTCTACCGGAAATACCAGTGCGCGGACAGTCCGATGCCGACGCCGCCGACGTCGAAGGCACCGAACGCGTCGCGCTTCGAGCGGTAAATGACGTCGGCGCCAACCGCCAGCTGCGGCGCGTTGGCGACCGTCACTTCGGTGCCGCCAAACACCTGATACCCCGTCGAGTTGTCCGAGATGGAGTTGGTGGCCCCGGTGAGGCCCGTCGTGAACGTCTGGTGACGGAAACTGATGCCGGCGCCCGCATACGGCCGAAGCCACACAAAGTTCGTAGATGTAGTCGTTGAGCGACACGATCGCGCTCGGTTCGAACTGCAGCGAGGTGGCGTGCGAGGTGGCCGCCACGCCCTGCGACTGCCGCGACAGGTCGAACCGCATGCCCACCTGGCGCCATTGCCACGCCCGCGCGGTGACTCCGAAGCCGACTGGCGATGCCGCGAGCATCCCGCCGCCGATGCCGACGACGTGCGGTACTGGGGTGTCGGACGCGCGCCGCTGACTCGGGCGCGGCGTTCGATCCGCGATCGGTTGCAGGTTGGCGGCGGCCGCTTTTTCGGGGATCGCTTCACCGCGTCACCAGCCGCGGCACGGACCTCCTCGGCAGGAGCCGCGTTGGCGATGCGTCCCATCGAGACGTGCAGGAAGCCCACGCCGTCCGGAGCAGATGGCCATGCCACACGGACCCAGCTCCCAAGCTCGCGCGTGACCGGCAACTGCGCGCCGCGCGCGGCATGGCCGATCACCGGGCTGCCGGTGCTGGGCGACTTGTAAACGTCGGCCGACGCGGTGGTCACGGTGATGACCGCGTTCTGGGCGACGACCGTTGCCGGGATCGCCACGATGACGACGAAGGCAGCCGCTAGGCGACGAAGCATGGTGCACCTCACTGCAATACGACTTTGACCCGCCGATAACGGTTCTGACATCCGCGGCGGCGGTATACACTCGAAAACACGCCCGAAGTGCGCTAGGGTCGGAGAAAAGCAAACTCACGGCCGCGGCATTCTTATTGAACCTGTCTGCAGACAAATGCGCAGCATGCGACGGCTTTGGCGGGTCATCGGGTCGTGCGCCGTGTTGCTCGCGGCGACGGCCAACATTCGCGCGCAGGGCCCGATTCCCTTGCTCGAGCGGGCTCGCGGTGCGGAGCGGGTGGTGGTCGGCCGCGCGACTTCTTCAACGCCGCTGTGGCAGGTCAACGAGCACGGTGACCGCCTGATTGTGTCGGTCGTGCGGGTGGCGATCGAGGAGACCCTCAAAGGGCAGGACGACAGCGGTTCTCGACGTCGAGATCGAAGGCGGCACGATCGGCGACCTGACACTTCACGTGTCTGATCAGGCGCCGTTCGTCCCCGGCGAACGCGCCGTCCTCTACCTGCGGCGCACGCCCCGCGGCACGTTTGCGCCTCACTTGCGCGGCCAGAGCCTGTTGAAGGTGGATGCCTCGAATCGTGTGCAAGGCAGTTCCCTGACGCTCGACGACATCCGACGTGAGCTGGCTGCGGCAAACGTCCGGTAGCACTGTCATGAAACCGATATTCGCGTTCGTGTGTTGCGACGATGGCCGCCGCGCTCATCGTTGGCGTCTTCGGGGCGTCGAGCCGTCAGCCTACGCCGTCAGCGGGCCGACCTGGCCCCAGCCGCAGATGTCGTACCAGGTCAACGCGACCAACCTGGATCTGCCGGGGCTCTCGGCGGCAAGCGCGGTGCGTGTCGGGAGCGGATGCCTGGCTGCAGCAGTCTGGCGCGTTTCGGTTCATCTATGGCGGATTCGAGCTCGCAGATCGACCAGCACGTTCGACAGCTTCAACCTGGTGATGTTTCGCAACGCGTCGAGCGGGTCGGCGATCGCGACGACTTACTGGTGGACGAGCGGCACCGCAATCGTCGACTCGGACATGGTGTTCTGGGATGGAGCGTTCACGTTTTTCGCCGGCTCGAGCGGCTGTTCCGGCGGGTTCTACATCGAAGACATCGCCGCGCACGAATTCGGCCATGCCCTTGGCCTCGGCCATTCTGAGTTCGTCGACGCGACCATGTATCCATCGACCTCGCACTGCAACACGAGCAACCGGACATTGGATGCCGACGACATTGCCGGCGTCCGTGCGCTCTATCCGTTGCAGACTCTGCTGGCGCCAACCGGCCTGCGGGTGGTGTTGTAGGCGTCGGGAGAGAGCGTGTCGGGAAGTCCGAGGGGCTGAAGCCCCTCGGTAAGATTAATTCCGCCTGAAAATGCCCGCGATGCCGCGGCCGATCTCCCGCAGCACTCCCTGGACCGCCCGCGCCGCCACCTGCTTCAGCGATCCACGGTGGACGGGGCACATGCGCGACGGCACCTCGTCGCCCTCTTTGAGATACTCCGTATAAACAGGGCAGTCTTCGAGCGGCTTGAGATGCGAGACGCGGCACAACTCGTGGCCCGTGACGTCGGGAGGGATCGGGAACTCGCGCACCGGCATCGTTGCGGCCGCGCGCTTCATGAAGTCGGCCCAGATGGGAAGGGCGATGCGCGCCGCGTAGGCATCGGGACCGATTGTCGCGGGCTGATCGAATCCGACCCATACCGCTGCGACGAGCGACGTCGAGAAACCGACGAACCAGGCGTCGTGGTAGCCGTCCGTCGTTCCGGTCTTGCCGCCGATCGGCCCGGTGATGCCCATCGTGCGAACGCCTGCCGCGGTACCAACGTCGACGACGTCCCGGAGCATCGTCACCATCTGAAACGCGACCGCCGGGCTGAGGACGCGCTCGGCCTGAACCGGCCGGCGCAGGACTTCTGAACCGTCCGCATCGACGACCGTCACGATGCCGCGCGGCCTGACGACTTCGCCGCCGCCAGGAAACACGGTGTAGGCCGCGGCCAGGTCGAGCGGCGATACCAGGCCGCTGCCGAGCGCGAGCGATGGCACGTCGGGAAGATCGCGCAGGCCAACCTCAGAGGCCACGCTGAGCACCGCGCGGCTGCCAAGACGCTGTTGCAGCAGGGCCGCCGCCGCGTTGTTCGACTCGGCGAGCGCCTTGCGCAGCGTGATTGCCCCTGAACCGTCGTCGTCGTGCGAGACGCTCCGCGGGTGCCATTCCGGATCGTTCGGGGCGCTGACGCTGTCGAGATCCGTCAGGACCGACACGGGAGAGTAGCCGCGCGCCAACGCCGCGGCGAAGACGATCGGCTTGAAGGCGGAGCCGGGCTGCCGGCGCGACCTGGTCGCGCGGTTGAACGTGCTGCGCTGGTAATCGGCGCCGCCGACCAGGGCGACGACGTCGCCGGTGTGCGGGTCGACGGCGACGAGCGCCGCTTCAAGGTTGCGGCGGTTGAGGCGGCGCACGCCGTTCTCGACGGCACGCTCTGCCGCCTCCTGGAGGTTCGGGCGGAACGTGGTCCGCACCTGCCAGTCGGGCGGGTGGTCGCCGCCGAACTCATTGCGGAATTGCTGACGAAGGAAGTCCTTCGCCCAGGCGGCGCGCGACTCGACAGGCGACCGATACGGCTGAATCCGGGGCCGCACCGCGGCGGCGGCGGCCTCCTGCGCTGGCGTGATGTACTTCTGTTCGCGCATCCGCCGGAGCACCACGTGACTGCGCTCGAGCGCGCCCTCGTAGTTGTTCCAGGGCGACAGCGTTGACGGCGCGCGCAGCAGGCCGGCGATCAGCGCCGCTTCGGCCAGCGTCAGGTTCTTCGCCGGCTTCCGGTACAGGTGCTGCGACATGGCCTCCACGCCGTAGACGCCGGCGCTGAGGTACATGCGGTTCAGGTACAACTCCAGGATGTCGGACTTCGAGAGCTGGACTTCGATCATCAACGCGATCGCCGCTTCCTTGATCTTCCGTCCGTAGGTGCGGACGTTCGACAGGAAGAGCGTCCGCGCGAGCTGCTGCGTGAGCGTGCTGCCGCCCTCGACGCGGCCGCCGCCGCGAATGTCGCGGACGACCGCGCGCGCGAGCCCGATCGGATCGATGCCGGGGTGGTAGGAGAAGCGGTGGTCTTCGATCGCGATGACCGCGTGCTGCAGATCGGGTGCGATGTCGGCGAGCGGCACATCCCGCCGCTGCTCGTCCAGCCGGAACCAGGGCTTGCCGTCTGCCGCGTAAAAGACGGTGTCGCCGACGCCGCGGCGCAGGCGGCTGACCGCGACCGTATAGCGCCCGAGCCACCACACGGTGACGGCCGCGCTCGCGAGCAGGCCCATGACCAGCGCGAACGCGATCCACTGCCAGCGGTTCGTCGGACGACGCAAAAGACGCCGCATGTCTAAGGCTAACGCCAAAGCAGTTGGAGAGTTAGAGAATTGGAGAGTTGTTGAGTTGAAACCGTCCCGCCATGAGCGATTCACCAACTCACTAACTCACCAACTCACCAACTTGTCAGGTTATGCTTTGGCCTCTTGTTGATAGACGCCGGACAGCAGCACTCGGCCGGTCCCAGGGCAGGGCGACGAATGAGACGACTTCTCTCGGGAGCCGTGGCGGCCATGTTCGTGCTGCTCGCTGCGCCGTGGCCGGATGCCGGCGCGCAGGCGGAACCGGATCTCGTCGCCCGGGCTCGCGCCGTCCACGATCGGGTGATGACGCTGGACACGCACAACGACATCGAACCCTCCAACTTCACGCCCACGTGCAACTACACGATGCGGCTGACGACACAGGTCAACCTGCCGAAGATGAAGGAGGGCGGCCTCGACGTCTCGTTCATGGTCGTCTATGTCGGGCAGCCGAATCCGGCGCAGACGCCGGACGCATTTCAGCCGTCGGGCTACGAACGCGCGTACCGCGAGGCGGTCGCGAAGTTCGACGCGGTGCACGCGCTCACGGAGAAGATCGCGCCCGGTGAGATCGAGCTCGCGCTGACACCGGCGGATGTCCGCCGCATTTCGAACAGTGGCAAGAAGGTCGCGGTCATCGGGATCGAGAACGGCTATCCCCTCGGGACGGATATCGGGCGCGTCAAGGAATTCTGGGATCGCGGCGGGCGATACATGTCGCTCGCCCACAACGGCCACAGCCAGCTGGCCGATTCGAATACCGGCGAAGCGAACAATCAGTGGACGTGGGGTGGGCTGTCACCCCTCGGCAAGCAAGTCATCGAAGAGATGAACCGGTGGGGGATCATGGTCGACGTTTCCCACCCGTCAAAGGGCGCGATCATGCAGGCGATGGCGCTCTCGAAAGCGCCGGTGATCGCGTCGCATTCCGCCGTGCGGCGGCTCGCGAACGTCAGCCGCAACATGGACGACGAGATGTTGACGGCACTCAAGGCGAATGGCGGCGTGATTCAGATCGTCGGGTTTGCCTGCTACCTCAAGGCCAACCCGCCGGAGCGCGGTCCGGCGATCACCGCGCTCCAGAGAGAATTCGGCGTCGCGTCCACCGCAGGCCGCGGCACGCTCAGGGCAGACGCGGGCGATCCCGCCATGTCCGGTCGAAAAACCTGGTCAACCGACCGCGCCCGCGCCGACGAATACCGTCAACCTGGCAGGTCTCACCGCCGAGCGCCGGGCGGAGTACGACCGCCGGATGGTGGACATCAACAGCCGGTGGCCGGCGGCGACCGCGCGCGACGGTCAAGCGATTTCGTCGACCACATCGACTACGCGGTCAAGCTGATTGGCATCGACCACGTCGGCATCTCCTCGGACTTCGACGGCGGAGGCGGCATCGTCGGGTGGAACAGCGCCGCGGAAACTTTCAACGTGACGCTCGAGCTCGTGCGGCGCGGCTACACCGAGGAACAGATCGGCAAGATCTGGAGCGGAAACTTGTTGCGCGTCTGGGGCGAGGTCGAAGAAGGTCGCGAAACAGATGCAGGGGCGGTGAGACCGAAGGAGAGCGCCATGAGTGTACGTGTTCACGGGGCAGTGCTCGCCGCGCTATTGATGCTCTCCGGCTGGCCGTCGGCGAGCGAGGCGCGCGTCGTGCGGTTCGTCGTCGAACAGAAGCGTCCGGTCGCGGAAGGCAAGAGCTTCGGCGACGTCGGGCCGTATGAACGCCTCGATGGCACCGTCTACATCGAGGTCGACCCGCGCGACCCGCTGAACAAGGCGATCGTGAACCTCGACAAGGCTCCGCGCACGCCGAAAGGGCCTGGTGGGATTCTCGTCGCCGTTCTTCATCCTGAAGCCGGTCGACGTGGCGCGCGGCAACCGGAAGATCTTCTACGGCGTGAACAATCGGGGGAACAAGCTCGACTTTTCGTGGCGGACGATTCTTCCGCGCACCGACCCCGCGACGGCAAGTGCCACCAACAATCCGCTGGCCGCCGCCGACTTCGGCGATGCGTTGCTGTTCCGGCTCGGCTACGCGTATGTGGATGCCGGATGGCAGGGCAACGTGGCGCCGGGGAACGACCGCCTCTTCCCGGCGCTCCCGGTGGCGACGGAAGCCGACGGCCGGCCAATCGTCGGGCGCGTCCGCGTCGAGTACGCCGACGCTGAAGGGATTCACGCGGCCGCTCGAGGGGGGCGCCGCGTTTCGCGCCTATGAGGCGGCGGACGTCGATCCGGCGCGATCGCAGCTGACCGTCCGCGAGAAGGTGGGCGGTGCGCGTGTTCCAGTGGCACCCGATCGATGGGCCTTCGGCCGCTGTCAGACCGGCCGGGCGAGCCTCGTGCCCACGCGCACGGACATCTGCCTGTTCGACGGTTTCGCCCGCGATCGCGTCTACGAACTGATCTATCCGGCCCGCAATCCACTGGTGATGGGCCTCGGCTACGTCGTGACGCGCGACGTCGCGTCGTTCCTGCGGTATGAGCTCCGCGACGAGGCGGGCAATCCGAACCCGCTCGCCGCCGGATCCGCCGACACCGGGATCCGGCGCGCGTACGGCAGCGGCATCTCCTCGACCGGGATGTACATGCGCGACTTCCTGTATCTCGGCTTCAACGAGGACGAGGCGCATCGGAAGGTCTTCGACGCCGTCCAGATCACCATCCCCGGCACGCACCGGCTGTTCGCGAACGTCGAGTTCGCCGATCCCAACACCTATTCGCGGCAGGACACGTGGCACGACTCGCTGTCGGTACTCGTACCCGCCGCTGACGTTCGCCGTGACCACCGACCCGATCTCCGGCATCCGGGACGGCATTCTCAAGCGCCCTGCCACCGATCCGCTCGTCTTCCAGGTGGATTCGGCCAACGAGTTCTGGCAGATGAATGCCTCGCTCAACGTCCACGATGGGCAGGGCCGGCCGGTTCCGACGCCCGACAACGTCCGTCTCTACTTCGCGTCGAGCTTCCACCACGTGGGCGTGGCCGGACTCCTCAATCCGCCGGGGCAGCCGGGCCTGTGCGAGATCGCGACGCAAGGCAACGGCTGGGCGCCGACGCTGCGCGCACTGCTCATCGCACTCGACGAGTGGGCGGATCGAGGCGTTGCGCCGCCGCCGAGCAACTATCCGCGCGTCGAAGACGGCACGCTCGTCAGCCTGGCCGATCTGCGCGCGGCATTTCCCGCGTTGCCGGGCGTTCGATTTCCCACCGCGCTGAACGAACTCGCGCTGCCCGATTTTGGTCCCGGTTTCACGCCCGTGGGCGGACGCGTGTCCAAGCTGCCCGCCGTCACTCGGAGCGCGGTATCAGGTGCTGGTCCCCAAGGCTGATCGAGACGGGCTGGATCTCGGCGGCATCCGCTCGGTCGAGGTGTCGGCGCCGATTGCCACCATCACGGGCTGGAACGTCCGCGCGACCGGGCGCAGGCCAGACGATCTCTGCGGGTTGAGCGGCGCGACGGTTCCGTTTGCCAAGACGAAGGCCGAGCGGGAGGCCAACAAGGACCCGCGGCCGTCACTCGAAGAGCGGTATGGCAGCAAGGACGGATTCGTCCGCGCCGTCGAGGACGCCGCGCGCCGGCTCGTCAAGGAGCGCTTCCTGCTCCAGGAGGACGCGGAGCGCTACGTGCAGGCCGCCCGCGACGCGAACACCCTGTTCCCGCGCACGACCGAGTGGTCAGCCGTAGCGCTCGACGAAATGCTAACCACGAAGCCGCGAAGACGCGAAGAAGAGACTCTGCTTCACTTCCGAGTCTTCGAGTCTTCGTGGTTGCACTAACGGTTCAGGGCGGGTGCTATCGATTCAATGCAAACACCCAAATCGATCCGCCTTCTGGAACCTCCGGGTACTGCCCCGGGAACAGCGCGTTGAGTCGTCCCTGCATCCCGCGCGAATCGATGCCCCAGCCTGACTGCACCGCCACGTACTGACGGCCATCGACCACGAACGTCGACGGCTGGCCGATGACGCCGGATGACGTGGGGGTCTCCCACAGCAGCTTGCCCGAGGCGGCGTCGAAGGCGTGGAACCGGCGGTCGTTGGTGCCGCCGCTGAACACCAGGCCTCCCGCGGTGGCGAGCATCGGCCCCCAGTTCGGCGACGTCGCGTAGGTGTGCGTCCACACGCGCCGGCCGGTGTCGACGTTCCACGCCTGCACCTCGCCGAAGTGATCCGCGCCGGGTTGCGCCTGGACGGTCGTGTTCGCGCCGACGAAGGCGCCGCCGGCGACGTATCGGACGTTCTGTCCCGTGATCGTCCCGCACAGGTTCTCGTTGGCCGGGATGTAGATCAGCCGGGTCTTCGGATTGAAGGCGATCGGCGGCCAGTTCTTTCCGCCCCAGATCGATGGGCAGAACGACGCGGTCGTGCCAGTGCCCGGTTTCCTGGCCGGGTCGACGTCGGGCCGGCCGGTCTTCGGATCGACGCCGCGGAAGACGTTCTGCTTCACGTACGGCTGCGCGTCGACGAACCGGATCGGTCCGGCCGTGCGCTCGAGGAACCAGAGGTAGCCGTTGCGCGCGACGTCGATCAGGCCCTTGATGGTCCGTCCGCCGCGCGTGAAGTCGACGAGAATCGGCGGCGACACCTCGTCCCAGTCCCACGATTCGTTCGGCGTGTACTGGTGATGGCCCTTGATCGCGCCGGTGGCGACGTCGATGGCAATCGTCGACGCGGTGTACAGGTTGTCGCCGGCCCGCTGATCGCCCATCCACGGTCCGCCGTTCCCCGTGCCGAAGTACGCGATGTTCGTCTCGACGTCGTAGTTGCCGGTCACCCAGACCGAACCGCCGCCGGTCTTCCACTGTTCGCCGCCGGCAGGCCACGTTTCGCTGCCGGGCTCGCCCGGCGCCGGCACGGTGAAGGTCCGCCACAGCGGCTTGCCGGTCTCGACGTCGTACGCGGCGACGAAGCCGCGCACGCCGAGCTCGCCGCCCGACGCGCCGACCAGCACCTTGCCGTCGGCGACGAGCGGCGCGAGCGAGATGTAATAGCCTTTGCGATTGTCCTCGACGACCGCCGACCAGACCTCTCGTCCGGTTCGCACGTCGAGCGCGACGAGGACGGCTTCCGCCCGGGCGAACAGCACCTTGTCGCCATAGAGCGCGACACCGCGGCTCGTCGGATGCAGGTTGATCATGTCGGGCGGCGGCGGATTGCGATAGCGCCAGAGCAGCCGTCCGCTCCGGGCGTCGATCGCGATCACCTGGTTGCCCGGCGTCGACACGAACATGACGCCGTTGTTGACGATCGGCGCCGCTTCGTGTCCGCGGTCCATCCCGGTCGCCATCATCCAGACCGGCTGCAGGTTCGCGACATTGGCCGGCGTGATCTGATCGAGCGGGCTGTAGCCCCACCCGTCGTAGGTGCCGCGAATCATCAGCCAGTTCTGCGGCTCCGGGCGCTTCAAGCGGTCGGCGGTCACCGGCTGGTACGACCGGAGGATCTCCGGGATCGGCGCCGCGGGAGCCGGCCCCTGGGCGCGGGCGATGACGATCGAGAGGAGCACGCCTGCGGCGGCGGCGACGGGTGTTCGCGTCATGGTGGCGCTAATAATAGCGCCGCGGCAGGTCGAGGATGATGCGCCGGCGGAGGAACACCTCCAGCTCGGGACTCAGCTCGCCGGCAGCCATCGCGGCGAGGGATGCGCGATCGATGCTGAGCGCATCGGGCAAGTACTGGCGGCACGCGCCGAACTCGGCGGCGTAGTCTTCGTCCGGAAATGTCAGCCGCAGCTTCACCACCTCCCCGCGTTCCTGGACTTCGTACAAGGGGTTGATGCGGAATTCGCCGCGCCCGGGAGGCCCGTTGTCCACCAGGTGCGGCTGGAACACCCGGTCGTCGCGTGACGCGACGATCATCAATGCCGGATCGGCGTCGATCGATTCCTGCGAATCGCGGCGTGACAGGTCGAGCGGCCCGCCGCGCATCACGTCGGCGAACAGTTCCACCTCGCTGAACAGACGGGCTGGCATCGTCTCGAACAAATCGAGATAGCCGCCCGGGGGCAGTGGTTGACCAAGGGACGGGCTCCACTGCAGCTGGTTGTGGGTGTGCGTGATGGCCGCCGCTTCGCCGTTGCGGCCGTCGCCGATCACCCGGAGCATCTCCTGGACGAACTGCCGCTTGGTCCAGATGAACATGAACGCATCGGCGCAGATCGCAAAGCGGAAGGCAGCGCGGGCGAACGGAAACGGGGAATTGCCGTCGCAGCAGATCGCCTCGCAGCCGGGCGCCGTGAAACGCCGCGCCAGCCAGAGCTTGGCGTAGTAGAGATCGGCGAGCACCGGCGGCTGCGGGGTCAGGTCCATCAGCGAGCGCGTGAGGTGACCCGAGCCTCCGCACAAATCGACCACGCGCCCGCCGTTGACGACAGTCCGGGCGATCGCCCGGATCAAGGGCTGCGCGACCATATACCCGGGATCCGAGAAGCGGTACAGGAAGTAGCCGCTTTCGTACGCCGGTCCGAGCGCGGCCAGCGCATCGCGGTAGGTCGCGGCGGACGAGGCCGCGACGGCCTCGAAGCGCGCCACGTACTCGCCCTCGAGATTGAGCATCGCCCGGCGGGCCAGGTCCGGACGGCCGGCTTCGATCTGATCCTTCGCCGCCGGCGCGGGCTCGTTGAGATGCATGACGGGGATGCCGTCGATGACCGGAAAGACGCAGCAGTGGCAGGCGATGATCCCGTCCTGGATGTCCGAATTGTCCTGGAGGCGGTGAAACGACGAGGTGACCAGCTCCAGGCGTCCGCCGCAATACGGACATCGGAGCACCTCGAAGGTGTCCAATCGCATGCGGGGATTATAGGAGGTGCCGCTAGGGAGCTGATGAGCTCGGGGCTCGGGGCTCGCGACTTGGGGCTCGAAGCGCAGCTCGTCCAGTCGAACTTTGACGCCGAGTCCGAGCCTCCGTCACTCCGCCGGCCCTGAAAGCGAGCTCGAGCCCCGAGCATGGTCCCGAGCCTCGAGTCCCGAGTCGGGCGCGTCAGTTCTCGAGGAGGTTCTTGTAGTTGGCGCGCGTGATGCGGTGTGTGACCACCTGGCCGGTGGTCCCCAGAGGCCGCGTGGGCTGGTTGTTGATCAACACCGAGAGCGCGGTCGCGTCACCGATCCTGAGTACGGCCTCGTTGGTGGCGCGCAGCATGATCGTCTCGTTCGACGCCAGCAGCCGCTCGAGACGCTGGCCTCCATCGAGCGTCGAACCGATCCAGCATGCCCGCCGCGCCGTGACGGTCAGCACCAGGCCGTCTTCCCTCGCGGGCGCCGGCGCTGGCGTGAGCGCGGCCGCCGGCTCGGCGGCCGGCGCCGGGAGCGCCGCCGGAACCGCGGCTTGAACCTCGGGAGCTGGCTGAGATGCCGGCATCTCGCTGGCGCGCGGTTGATTCTGGTACATGAATCCCGCAAACATCAGCACGGCAATCGACGCGACGCCGACCAGCAGCGGCTTGCGCCGTTCGATCGGCCAGGACGGCAGTTTTTGCCGCAGGTCCCAAATCGCGCCAAAGCGCGCAATCTTGTTTACAAGCGACGCGTTGAGCGTCGCCGGACCGTACGACGCATTGAGCGTCGCCGGACCGTCTCGACGACTCTCGACGTATCTGGGTTGCGGACTGGCGATGACCTGCGGGTGAACACGTGGCGTGGGCCGGACGGTCGGCGGCGGGACGGACGCGAGAAGGCCGGTGGCTGTCCGGAGCGCGCCGATGCTCGTCTCGAGGCAGCTGGCGACCTCACGCCGGACTGCGGCCAGCCGTTCCATCTCGCGGCGCTCGTCGCCGCTCGTGGCCATGATGGCCTCGAGCTGGGCGAGATCCTCCTGAAGACGCTGCCGGTCGGCCGCGGTCTGCCTCAGGAATTCGTCGACCGCGGTGCGGTCGTACCCGCGCCAGCTGATCCTGAAGGACGCCGGCGACTCGCTCCGGCGGGTGAAGATCGACCTCATTGTGACGAGCCCTCCGCGCTAACTTATCGGCTCGATCGTCGATCCTCCCTACCCGCAACGGCGGGAAGCTTCGGCCCGCCGCCGCGCCCGCGAAACCGCGGGCGCTTAGGCGAGGCAAGCTCCGGGATCAACGGTTCGGAACGAGGTACGAGGCGGTGATGCCGAACGTGTAATAGCCAGGCATGCTGAAGCCGCCGCCGACGCGAAGCTTCAGCCCGGGCGCGACGATGCCGGTTCCGGCGAGTTCCAGCTTCATCAGCGGCACCATGCTCGTGCTCGGCGGGAACAACTCATCCGCCGTGACGACCGATCGGACCTCGCCCTGTTCGGTCGCCATCCGCTTGTCAGCGTTGCCGCGCAGCCAGCCGATGCCGACCGCGCCCACCAGGCCCAGCTGGACGCGCTCCTTCCACGTCTTGAACGGGAGGAACTGGTGGAATTCGACGCCGGACAGGCGCGTTTGCGGTTGCGTCCGATAGAACGTGCCACAGCTGCCGAGCGGGCAGGCGGCGCGGTCGACCTCCAGTGTCGAGTTCTCGTCGATGGACTTGTCGACGTAGGAGATTCCCCAGTCGCCCTCAAACAGATCGCCGCGCACGACACCGAAGCGGACTTCGGAACCAGTCATGTCGATCGAATCGGCCCCGAACAGCTGCCGTGATGGGGCCGCGGTATGCCACGCCGGCGTCAAGCCGACGCTGATGCCCCATTGATCTTCAGCACGAAGCGGGCTCGCGGCGAAACACACAGCGAGCACGACAAGTGAAACCTTGCGCATCGCTCCTCCCGTGAGCCGTGTCTGAGGGGATGTGGCCAGGGAGGCAAGCGGCGTACCACGGCAGGAACCAGCCAGAAAAGCTGGCAGAGTTCGTGTGGCGCCATGGGAAGGAAGGCGCCCGGCTCGCAGTTTTGGCTGCACGCCAGACAAAACTGAAACACGAGCGCCCGAGCGATGGGCTACCGACGGCTGTCTATTGCCATGGCGAGGTTGCCAGGACGACGTCCAATCGTCTGAATCCGGCTCTGGAAAATGGGCTCGGACGCAATGGTCCTGAATGGCGGGTAGTCAGCCATCTGCGCCAACTCGATCGCGCGATCCTCATATGCCCGGTCGAACGCGGAGAGGGCTGCCGACTTCTCGCCCAACGCGTCGTAGATCAGCGCGATGCCGAAGGCGGACACATACTCACGGCGGGCGCGCTCTTCGAGCTCGCTGACAAGTCTACGGGCCTCGGCAGTCCGACCGCCGGCTGCGTACGCGACGCCCAGACACGCATAGAACCGGGGATTGATTTCCGAGAGCCGGACCGCGGCTTCGAGATTCTCGATCGCGTCGTCAACCTTTCCCATTTGCAGAAACAAGCGGCCAAGCAGGAAACGTGGCCGGGCCAACCTGGGCGCGATGTCCGCCGCCTGTTGGAATGCCGCGACGGCGCGATCGTGCTGGCCGGCCCTCTGATACAGATCGGCGGCGCTGATGAACGGCTCGGGTGACAATGGATCGGTCTGCCGCGCGCGCTCGATTTCGACGGCGCCTTCCTCGAAACGCCCGCCCCGAATCAGTCTGAAGGCGGACCGTCGTTGCTTGTCGACGACACGCGTCTCCAGGTCGCGAGCACGTCTGAACTCCTTGCGTCCTTCTTCCCACCGCCAGTAGTAGAGGTGCAGGATCACGCCGAGCACCTGGTGAGCCGCGGCAACCGTGTCGTCCAGATCGACCGCCGTGCGAGCCGCGCTCTCGGCCTTCGGTACGACCTCGCGCGGCGACAACGGACCGTCATAGAGGAGCTGCAACTGCGCCCGCGCCAACGTCGCATGCGCGGTTGCAAAGTCCGGCCGCCAAGCCACAGCGTCTTCGAAGTACTTCACGGCCTTCAGGTAGGCATCCGCGGTTCCCCGGCCCGCGGCGACAAGGCCTTGCTGGTACGCCGCCTGGGCTTCGCGATCGGCGGCGGACCCTGACAAGCCCCCGCCCGTGAACACGATTGCCACCACCGCACTGACAAGTGTCAGCGCGAGGGCCACGCCGGCGTAGAGCGTGCGATTCGTACCGCCCGCCTCTGTACGTGGACAGCCGCGGCGGCTCCGCAGTGTCCGGGCGTTCGACGGGAACAATGAATCTGTATCCGCGCCGCGGCAGCGTTTCGATGAACCGCGGGTTATCGGCGGAGTCGCCGATCGCATCGCGCAGCTTTCGGACGGCGCTGTTGAGACCTACATCGAACGCTACGAAGGTGTCCGACGGCCAGAGGTGGGTGCGAATTTCCTCACGTGTGACGACTTCTCCCGGCCGACCGACGAGCAGGCGGAGCAGTTGAAAGGGTTGCTCCGCCAGGCGAACCTTCACGCCGTTCCGGTGCAGTTCGCCAGAGTGTTCGTCCAGCGTGTAGATCCCGAACCGGACAACTCGTGCGGATGAGCTGGGATCCCTCATGGAGCGGCCTGGCCCGATCGTCGCCGAGTCTGAAGATCGGACCCGGCGCAGGCACCAGTCAGATCACGCAGCAACCGATTGCTGCGTGAAGAGTTCCGCAATCACACAGAGACCACCGAGAAATCAGATGACAGACAGCGACTGGCTTGCTTGAAACGGCTATACGTGCGGTCAACGACGCAAGGAACCGTCATGCTTCTGGAGGTGGTCATGAAGACGAGAATCGTGATCGTATTTACCTGCGGCGCGACGCTAGCCGTCGCCGCACTGAACGCGCAGTTCGCGGGAAACGCGAGCGGCCAGGGGTTCGAACCGGTTGAAGGCCGCGGTTGGACACTCGAGCCGAAGATCGTGTGGGCGACGACTCGCGACGATCCGACCATCAACCCGCTTCTGGCGGGCGAAATCTACATGATGAACACGGACCTCACGGACGTGCGGCGCATCACGTTCATCGAGAACGCGTCCGATTTCTTCCCCGTGCTGTCCCCGACAGGCAAGAGGATGGTGTTCGACAGCAACCGGTTGCGAGGAAGTGGCCGGATCAACACGTCCGACCTGTTTCTGATGAATCCCGACGGCAGCGATCAGGTGCACATCGTCCGCGGCAGCTCCGCCACGTGGTCTCCCGACGGGCACAGGATCGCGTTCCACGCCTCGGCCTCGGGAACGGGCTTGCCGATCAGGGTGGACCCCGGTTCCGCCACTTCGGACAGCGACATCTTCGTGCTCAACGTGGACGAGTTCCTCCAGGGAGCGGAGGGAGCGATCAACCTGACCAACAGCCCGGACTTTATCGACGATGATCCGGACTGGTCGCCCGACGGCACGCGGATACTCTTCACGAGACATGGTGTCAGCGACCCGCACGGCGACTCCTTTACCGCTGAAATCCACGTGATGAGCTCGAACGGCCGTCACGCAACTGACGTCCAACAGCGAAGAGGAGCGTGGACCCGATTGGTCTCCTGATGGCAGCCGCATCGCGTACGCGTGCCGCAGAGGCGGGCTCGGGCCCACGGGCGTGCCCACCTTCGAGATCTGCGTCATGAACGCCGACGGCACTGGTCAGACGCAGCTCACATTCAACAGCGTGCCGGACTTGGGTGCGACTTGGTCGCTCGACGGAACGCAGATCGTGTTCGTGAGGACGGTGAGTGGGCGACAGCAGCTGTTCAGGATGAACGCAGACGGTACCGAGGTCACGCAGATCACCAACACCGTCGGCGTTAATACTCTCCCGTCGCAGGGTGTGGTGAAGGTGACCGGACTGCCGGGTAATGGCGGTCAGTAGGCCGTCTGGGGTCTGCGCTCGGAGCGAGGAATACAGAGGTCAACGGCCTCAGGTCCCAATTGGAGCCCGGAGGCCGCCAGGTTCTCGAGCACCGACCTTTATGAGTGCTTCAGTTCCTGAGTTCCTCAGCTCCTCAGTTTCCTACTTGGGAACGTTCTCCTCCTGCACCCGGGCGCCCGGCGTCACGGGACTGCCGTCAGGCAGCGTCATCCGCACGCAGCACATGCCGTGCGAGCCTTCGGCGCGTGACGGCGAGCCAACGACCTTGATCTCCATCCCGATCTTGAGCGTGTCGGGCGTCCAGCCCGTCCGCCGCAGCGAGATCGGCGCGCCGAGCTCGATCTGCCAATCCACGACCTTCCCGGAGTCGTCGGGGCCGTCGAGATGCAGGAACGCATGCGGGTTCATGAACACGAACTTCGTGATCTTCCCCTGGGTCTCGACCTTCTTGTCGGTGAAGTAGAAGGGCGCGTTCGAGTGATGGGCGAACGCCGGCATCGTCGCCCAGCCGAACGCAAGCATCGCTGCCACGCCGCTCGCCAACAGGTACCGCCTCGCCCAAGCCGCTGTCTGTGCGTTTCTCATCTGTCAATCCTCTGCGCTCTGCGCCTCTGCGGCCTCTGCTTCCTCTGCGTCCTCGTCCTTCTCACTTGTATTTCGGCGGCAAAAACTTGATCGAAGCGCGCGCCGATTCGGGATCGCAATCAAACGGCGAGAGCCGATAGCCGGGCGCAGTCGGAATCCACCGCGTCGTGTATTCAGTCGGTTTCCGCAGGAACATGGGATCCTCGACCGAGACCGTGACGCGCAGATCGTGTCCGTCGCGCCAATAACGCTCCCGCACGATCTTCTGCTGCGAGGAAGGAATGCCGTTGTAGTCGTCGAAGCCGGTGATATCGAAGGCGAAATGCGTCGTTTCGACGAGGAGCGCGTTGCCCTCGTACTTGCCGACCGAGAACCCCTGGATGCTGAACTCGTTGGCCAGGGGCTTGCGGCCGTCCATCCACACCGTGCGCAGCTGGTCGTCTTTTTCGTAACGGAGCAGCACGCGGTCGGGCCACTGGACGACTTCCATGCTGTAAGGGTCGTACTGAATCGCCGGCGAGGTCGACGGGAAGCAGTCGTACTTCGGCGCGATCGCCTCGTCGAAGATCTTCACGAACGCGAGGGCGCGCTCGTTCAGTTCGGGGAAATTCTTTCCCTTCATCCATGGCACGGTCTCGCTGTTCACCGGGCCGGGCGCGCCCGCCGCCGTCCCAGGTGCCGGCGAGGTTCGGAATGCCGTCCACCACGGCGGGGGGCGGTGCGCCCGCGGCGCCGGCGTCCGGACCACCGCGTCCTCCGCCTCCCTGTCCCCCGCGTCCCGGCCCGCCGCGGCCCGCCGGGGCCTGCGCCTGGGCCAGCGTGATTCCGGCTGCGACGACGACCAGCAGAGCGGTCAGAGCCGTACGCTTGATGTGCATGCTGAACATCCCTGATTTCGGGTAGTGGACGGCCCCGATGAGCGCACGAGGCTCGTCGGCAAGCGAGCCGGTCCGTAAAAACCGTGACATTTTCCGGCTGAACAGAATACTCTGTCCGGCACGATTGCGGGTAAACGAGTAAACTGAAGTGAGTAGAGTGCCGGCCGGAAGGTCTGCACTACGACGGTCGTTACTGTTCTGACTTGCAGGGAGGCAGCGATGAGTGCGGGCTACGGGCGGAAACTTCAGGCGGGCATGATCGGCATGGGAGCGGTCCTCCTTCTGGCGGCTCCGGCTGCCGCTGCCGAGACGCCGACGTTCTCCAAGGACGTCGCGCCGATTCTCCAGGCGAAGTGCCAGGCATGCCATCAGCCGAATTCGATCGCACCGATGTCGCTGATGACGTATCAGGAAGCGCGCCCGTGGGCGCGCTCGATGCGCGAGCGCGTCAGCTCGCGGCAGATGCCGCCGTGGCACATCGACAAGAGCGTCGGCATTCAGCAGTTCAAGAACGACATGTCGCTGAGCGACGAGCAGATCGACACGATCGTCCGCTGGGTCGAGGGCGGCGCGCCGCAGGGCGATCCGAAGGACCTGCCGCCGGCGAAGCCGCCGGTGACCAGCAACGAGTGGCAGGGCGTGTTGAACGGCTACGGCCCGCCCGACCTCGTGATCAAGTCGTCCGAGTACAAGATGCCGGCGAAGCACCAGGACGTGTGGTACCGGCCGCAGAGCGACATTCCGATCACCGAGCCGCGCTGGATCCGGATGGTCGAGATTCGGCCGTCGAACCTGGGCGCGCGGAAGACATTGCACCACTCGGTTGCCTACCAGGTGCTGAGCCCCGATAACGTCCAGTCGATCAATACCGGCCTCGCGCCGGGGCCGAGCTCGGTCAGCGCCGACGATGCGGTCAACCGCCGCCCGATGATCATGGAATGGGCGATCGGCAAGGGCTACGATCGGTACCGCGACGACACCGGCAAGCTGTTGATGCCTGGCGAGAAGATCTCCTGGGATCAGCACATCCACGCGGTTGGCGAGGAGATCCCGACGGGCTCCGAGCTGGCGTTCTGGTTCTATCCGAAAGGCCAGGAGCCGAAGAAGCGCAGCTACCTCGTCGGGTTCACGGGCATCGACCGGACGAAGATGCTCGACATCCCGCCGAACTCGATCGCGCGCACCGACGGCTTCACCGTGTTGAAAGAGAACACGATGATCACCAACTTCCAGCCCCACTTCCACCTGCGTGGCAAGGCGATGGAGGTCGAGGCGATCCTGCCCGACGGCAACCGGCAGCTGATCTCCTACGTCGGCAACTTCAACTTCAACTGGATGACCAACTACATCTACGCCGACGACGCGGCGCCGGTGTTCCCGAAGGGGACGGTCATCCACGTGGCCGCGTATTACGACAACACCACGGCGAACAAGAACAACCCGGATCCGGAGCAGTGGGTCGGCTACGGCGACCGGACGGTCGACGAGATGGCGCACGCCTGGATGAACGTCTTCTATCTCTCCGACGACGAATACAACCAGATCGTCGAGGAGCGGAAGGCCAAGACCCAGCGCAACACGCAGCAGCAACAGCAGCAGTAGGGCGAGCCTTTTAGGCTCGCCGTGTGGGACGGGCCCTTCAGGCCCGCCATTTTTCCAGCAGAAGGGCGGGCTTTCGGGCCCGCCCTTTTCGCACCAGATAACCGATGAAACCTCTATCAGCTTTCTTCGCGCTCGCGCTCGCGGCGGGCGCCGTGGCTTTGTCCGCGCAGCAGGCGCCCATTCTCCCGAGCGAACCGCCCCGCGGATTCGGTACCAGCATCACCGGGGCGTACGACGGCTGGTTCGATAACCCGGACGGCAGCCATACGTTCCTGGTCGGCTACCTGAATCGGAACCGATCGCTCGAAGTCGATGTGCCGATCGGACCGAACAACCGCATCGAGCCTGGTGGCCCCGATCTGGGTCAACCGACGCATTTCATGCCCGGCCGGCGCATCGGCATCTTCACCGTGACGGTCCCGAAGGAGTTCAAGCCGGATCAGCGGCTCACGTGGACGCTCACCGTCAACGGACAGACGACCAGCATCCCGCTCAAGATGAACGTCGACTACAACGTCAGCCCGTTCAAGATTCAGCACACGGCGACAGTGACGAACACGCCGCCCGTGATCCGGCTCGAAGAGAAAGCGTCGCCGATCCAGGGACCGACCGCCACAGCCTCGAGGCCGGTGCTGACGCGCACGACGGCGCTCTCGTCGCCGCTCGTGCTCGACGTGTGGGCGGAGGACGACGCGACCTATTCGACTGGCCAGGGCACGGCGCCGCGCACCCCGCCGCCGCCGGTGACGGTCACGTGGACGCACTTCCGCGGCGCCGGCAAGGTCACCTTCGACAAGGAGAAGCCGGAGATGCAGAAGCTCGCGGGCGGCAATATCGGCGAGCCGTTCCGCGGCAAGTTCTCGACCACGGCGAAGTTCAGCGCGCCGGGAGAGTACCTCCTGCAAGTGACCGCGAACGACTATTCGGGCGACGGTGGCGGCGGCGAGGTGTGCTGCTGGACGAACGCGATCGTCAACGTCACCGTCACGCAATAAGGGCCTGAGGTCTTCTGGAGTCTGACAAGGTGATGCCTAGACTATCGGCAATCGGCATTCAGGCGTCCCTCTTCGTGGCGGTCATGGCCAGTGCCATCCCGGCCGCCGCGGACGTCACGTTCACCCGCGACGTGGCGCCGATCCTCCACGCCAAATGCGTGAGCTGCCACCGGCCCGGCGAAGCGGCGCCGATGGCGCTCCGGACGTTTGCCGAAGCGCGCCCATTCGCACGCGCGATCAAGGAGAGGGTGGTGGCGCGCAAGATGCCGCCGTGGCCAGCCGACCGTGCGATCGGCGCCTTCGTCAACGATCCCAGCCTGACCGATCGCGAGATCGCGACGATTGCCGAATGGGTGGATTCAGGAGCCGCGCAGGGCGACCCGGCGCACATGCCGCCGGTTCCGCAGTTCACTGAGGGGTGGCAACTCGGCGAGCCCGACCTTGTCGTCGACCTTCCGGAAATTCAGGTTCCGGCGACCGGCGGCGATCTGTTCCCGCTGCCGATGGTCACCGTGAAGATGGACCAGGACCGCTGGATTCGCGCCGTCGAGATCCGGCCGTCCAATCGCCAGGTGGCGCACCACGCGGTGTTGTTCGCCGGCGGCAACGGGCTGCTTCAGAGCACGAATCCCGCGAATGTCCTGGCAGTGTGGGCCGTGGGCACGCCGCCGACCGTCTATCCGACAGGAACCGGCCGCTGGCTGCGCAAGGATCAGGTGATCGCCACGAACCTCCACTATCACCCGAATGGAACGGCGACCACCGACCGCATGCGGGTCGGGTTCTACTTCGGAACCGGAGAGCTCGAAAAGGAGGTCGCGACCGCCGTCGCCGGCAATGTGACCTTCGAGATCCCGCCGCACGCCACCAACTACGAGATGCGTGGCGTCTACGTCGCGGACCAGGACATTTCCGTCGTGTCGTTCTTCCCGCACATGCATCTGCGGGGGAAAAACATGACGATGACGGCCACATTCCCCGACGGGCGGCGGCAGGCGCTGTTGAACGTGCCGAACTACGACTTCAACTGGCAGCTGTTCTATTACCCGCGCGAGCCGATCACGCTCCCGCGCGGCACGCGCGTCGACGTCGTGGCGCACTACGACAACTCGTCGGCGAACCGCGCCAATCCCGATCCGCGCCTCGCGGTGCGGTTCGGCGAGACGACCAGCGACGAGATGATGTTCGGCACGTTCGAGTTCGTGCCGGTCGACGGCGTCAGCCCGGTCCGGCCGCCCAACGATCGCCTGCGCATCGACGTGATCGCGAAGGAACTGCCGGCGGACTCGACGTACCTGCTGACCGTCCCGTTTGTCTTCCGTCAGATGGCGACCGCGATGACGCTGCCGCGCTCGGGCGATGGGGTGTGGTACCTGACGCCCCGGCCGGCGATCGTCATTGACGTGCCCGTGACCAACATCACCTGGAACGGCAACGCGTTCACGTTCACGACCGAAGTGCGGGTCGGCGGGCTGGGCGGACGGCTGAACGGGGCTGGTGAGATCGCCGAGGACGGCACCGTGCGCGGCGAGTTCACGTTGCCCGGCGGCGGTCGATCGCCGCTCGGGAAGTTCTCCGGCGCGCGCGTCGGCAACTAGGCGATCAGAACGTTCGTCGTTCGCCTTGGTATCGCATCGTTCGTCGTTCGTCGACGAACGCCGAACGCCCGAACGTCGAACGACAAGGTCTCTACACCGCCCGCTTGTCGCGGATGAAGTCGCGACCGCGGGCCACCTCCGCCAGGTTCTTTGCGCCGCCGATGTACGGGATGAAATCGAGGACGGTGTTCACCGTGCCTCCGACCAACCCCTTTCGGCGAATCGCGGCGCCCAGGGTCGCCACCGCGATAATCCCGCCAATCCACGGCATCGCCCGGTAGAGCCGCTTCGTCGCGCGGCGCGTCGCATACTGGCTGAGCTGTTCGGTTACGGCCATGGGTCGTTGTAGAGCAAAGCCCGTTCCGCTACTTCCGCTTCATCCCGGCGAGGAATTCGGCCGGCGTTTCGACGCGCATGCCGTAGCGGAGCGCCGCGACGAAGTGCCTGCGGTTGTCGGTGACGATTGTCTCAGCCTTCACGGCGCGCGCGATTTCGGCTATGTGCACGTCATAGATGCGTCCGCCGGTCATGGCATCGTGGGCCGCCGCCTTGATCATCGGCTCTCGTGCGGTGGCAGGCAGATCGTGGACCGCCATCCGCGCAAGGACTTCTTCTTCGAGCAAGCGAGCGGCATCCGCCGCGGTCAGGCGGTATTCCGGTGGCAGCCGGGTTGCGACCGAGAAGAACTCGAGGCAGCAGTGCCACGCGGTCGAACAGTCAGGTATACGTCGCTCGGCGACGGCGTGCAGCAGCGACTGGGCCGGCGCGCTGTGCGGGCCGAAATCGATCAGCCCGGCGAGAATGACGCTCGTGTCGAGGAAGACGCTCACGGCCAGCGGTTCCGCTCGTCGTCGATCAGGGCCGCGACGTCGACGGTTGGCCGAGCATCGCGTTCGACCGTCGGGCGCGCCACCAGCCGGCGGCCGACTTTGACCAGGCGGGGACCGGCCGCGACGCGCTGCAGCCGGATGCCGAACTCGTCCTCGACCACCTCGAGCTCGGAGCCGGGGGTAAATCCGGCCCGATCGCGGAGGGTAGCGGGAATGACCACGCGACCTGCCTTGTCGATGGTAGTTCTCATGGCATCAGAATACCATTCTCATTCCGTCACAGCATGACCCAGTGGCCGCGCAGTGTGACCGGGCGTGTCGGCACGCCTGTGGGACACTGGGTTCATGCGCGCGCTTCGCGTCGTGCTCGTGCTGGCGGCTGCCGCCGCTGTGTCAGCTGCCGTGTGGTGGCGCATTGCGGCGGGGGACGAAGCGCAGCCGCTCGGTCGCGACTGGAACGCCGTCGTCACCGTCCTCGCGGGTGACGGTGTCGCTGAGCCGCGGGACGGCGAGGCGTATCGCGCGCGGTTCGCGGATCCGTTCGGCGTCGCCGTGGCTGCCGACGGCACCGTCTTCGTCGCCGACGGAATCGGCAGCCATCGCATCCGGGCGCTGTCGCCCGACGGACGCGTGACGACGCTGGCCGGGGCGGAGCGAGGGTTCCGGGACGGCGTGGGCGCGGACGCCCGATTCGATACGCCATCGGGGATCTCCATCGCCGCTGACGGGACAATTTACGTCGCCGATACCGGCAACAACGCGATTCGCCGGATCACGCGCGACGGCATGGTGACAACGCTCGCGGGTGACGGGGTCGCCGGGTCCCAGGACGGGCCTGCCCTCGAGGCGCGATTCAATGGACCGGTGGGCGTCGCCGTCGCAGCCTCCGGCCGCGTGTTCGTCGCCGACACTTACAACGACAGGATTCGGGTCGTCGAGCCCGACGGCCGCGTGGCCACGCTCGTTGAACACGCCAAGTTCGATACGCCGTGCGGAGTCGCCGTCGACGCGGCCGGAAACGTCTACGTCGCCGACACCAGGAACCGGCTCATCCAGCAGATCGATCCATCCGGATCCTCGGCCATCCCGTTCGGGTTTCCCACTGTCTACAGGCCGATCGGCATCGCGGTTGCCGCGGACGGCGACGTCTACGTCACGGACGAACGCGGCGGCGTCGTCGCGATTCACGCCGATGGCTCTTCACGGACCGTGGCGGGTTCGATTCCCGGGTTCCGCGACGGACCGGGGCTCGACGCACGCTTCCGGCGGCCGACCGGCGTGGCAGTTGCCGGCCCGGCACGTTTGATCGTCGCCGACGCCGGCAACGCGCTCGTCCGAATGGTCGCCGCGCCGGCGCGCCTGGAGTTCCGGGCTCCGCCCGCGCCGCATATCCAACCGCAGTTCGACATCGAGACGTTTCGCTCCCAGCCGCTGGTCTGGCCCGTGGCGCCGATCGAAGGCCCCCACGAGATCGCGGGGACAGTGGGCGAGGCGCGCGGCGAAGGGGGCGAGCGGATGCACCTCGGCATCGACGTGCGCGCGGATCAGGGGACGGTCGTGCACGCCGTCCGTGACGGCGCCGCGGCAAGCCCGACGTCGCTCGAGGCATTCGGTACGCTGGGCGAAACCATCGCCATCGGCCCCCTGACCTACATTCACGTAAGGGCGGGCCGTGACCGCCGCAACCAGGTGCTCGACCCGGCGCGGTTCGTCCCCACCCACGACGAGCTCGGGAAGCTGAAGGATCTTCGCGTGAAGCGCGGTGCGCAGTTCAAGGCAGGCGACGCGGTCGGCACCGTGAACGGGTTCAACCACGTTCACCTGAACGTCGGCTGGTCGGGCGAGGAATTCAACGCACTCGACCTTCGCCTGGTGCAGTTCGAGGATTCGGTGCCACCGATGATCACGCCGCGTGGGATCCAGGTGTTGGACGGTCAGCAGCAGCCGATCAAGGAGCGGGTTCGCGGCCGTGTGGTCGTCCGCGGCCCGGTTCAGATCGTTGTCGATGCCTGGGATCAGGCCAACGAGAGCCGGCCCGGCCGCCGCCTGGGCCTCTTCGACCTCGGCTACCAGGTCCTCCAGCCCGACGGCACGCCGGCACCCGGCTTCGACGCCGTACGCCACACGATGCGATTCGATCGGTTTGCCATCGATCCCGAGGCGGCGCACCTCGTTTATGCCTCGGGCAGCGGGATTCCGTTCTACGGCAACCGCCGGACCCGTTTTCTCTACGTCGTCACCAACACGCTGCGCGACGGCGTCGCCGCGCGCGGCTTCTGGGACACGAGCGAGCTTCCGCCCGGCGACTACATCCTGCGGATCTGGGCCGCCGACATCAACGGCAACGTCGCCACCGCCAATCGCGATCTGCCGGTTACCATTCAACGGGATGTCGTCGACCCAAACTGACGTCAAGCAGGCCATTCACGCCGGCGATGCGGATCGCCTTCGCGCTCTGCTTGCCGCGGAACCCTCGTCTGCGAACGCGCTCATCCGCTGGGGACGGAACGACTGCATCGAAACGCATCCGCTCCACTACGTGAGCGACGCGATCTTCGAGGGCCTCCTCGACAGGGTCAAGGCGGTCGCGCTCGTGGACGCGCTCATCGACGCCGGAGCCGAGGTCGACTTTCACAAACCAGGCAAGGGCGAGACGCCGTTGATGGGCGCAGCCTCGCTCGGCGCCGAGGACGTCGGGCTGCGGCTGCTCGATGCGGGAGCGGCTGTCGGCATCCGCGGGCTCTTCGACGAGACGCCCCTGCACTGGGCGGCGAACATGGGTTTGCACCGGCTGGTCCGCCGGCTGATCGAGGCCGGCGCCGACGTGAACGCCGAGGATCGGAAGTACCAGTCGTCGCCGCTTGGCTGGGCGCTGCACGGCTGGATGGAAACGCCGGCCGAGGAACGACGCGGACGGCACGATGAGGTCGTCCGACAGCTGGTCGCTGCCGGCGCGCAGGTCAAGGGCGAATGGCTGGAGTCGAAAGAGATCCAGGCCAGGCCGGAAGTGATCGGGGCTCTGACGTCCGGCTAAAGCCGGACGCTACGCCGGACGCTACGCCGGACGCTACGAACCGGACTCGCTGCGCTGCTTCAGGCCTGCCGCTTCCATCGCCAGATACCGATTGTTGATATCGCGCGTCAGCCGGCCGAAGAACGGTCCGAAGAGGCCGGCAAAGTTCAGCGACAAGGTCGCGCGCGCGCCCGTGCCGATCGGCGTGACGTAATGCCGCGCGGTCACCACCATGCCGGGGGCCCGGCTCACCCAGGTGAAGCTTCTCTCGCCGACCTCCGTCACCGTCCACAACGCCGGCGGAAACTTCGGCTGACGGACCCATGCCCGGCTTCCCGGCCGGAGCGGTCCCTGATCGCGCCGGGTGACGCCCTTCACCGACGGCGTCCACTCGTGCCACTTCTCGATGTCGCTCATCACCGCCCAGACGCGATCGGGCGTCGCCGCGATGTCCACGTTGATGCCGAAGTCCACGTTGCCAATGGTACGAGTTTTCTCTTTCCACACGCTGGCGATTTAGGTACAAATCCGGACATGCGCTCATTCCAGTCATTGATCCGCCTTGCGTCGTGCGCGCTCGTCGGCGCGCTCGTCGCCGCGGCGCCAGGCGCCGCGCAGGTGCAGGACCATCAGTACAGCGCCGCTGACATCCAGGCCGGCTCTCGCCTGTACGCCACCCAGTGCCAGCAGTGTCATGGCCAGATGGGCGATCAGATCTCGGGCATCAACCTGCGGCGCGGCCAGTTCCGGCGCGTCGCGTCCGACGACGACATCCGGCGGATTATCACGACCGGCATCACCGACGTGGGCATGCCGCCGTTCAAGTTCCAGCCCGCCGAGCTCGACGCGATCATCGCGTTCATTCGCGCCGGCTTCGACCCGGGGGGCACGGCCGTGCGGATCGGCGATGCGTTGCGCGGCCGCGTGGTCTATGAGGGCAAGGGGCAGTGCGCCACCTGTCATCGCGTCAACGGCGTCGGTTCGCGCGTCGCCCCCGACCTCAGCGACATCGGCTCGGCCCGTCAGGCGGCCGCACTCCACCGATCGCTCATCGAACCCACGAAGGGGATGTGGCCGATCAACCGTCCGGTCCGGATCGTCACCCGCGACGGCCGCACGATCAGCGGCCGGCGGCTGAACGAGGACACGTTCACGATCCAGCTGATCGACGCGAACGAGCGCCTCGTGTCGATCGACAAGTCCGAGATCAAGCAGTACGAGAAAGCGGCGGCCTCGACGATGCCGTCGGTCGCAGGGAAGTTGTCCGGCGACGAAATCGC
The DNA here is from genome assembly GCA_963720005.1 of uncultured Acidobacteriota bacterium. Taxonomy (GTDB): domain Bacteria; phylum Acidobacteriota; class Vicinamibacteria; order Vicinamibacterales; family CAVVIG01; genus CAVREM01. Next base: position 79,429 of record CAVREM010000020.1, read on the forward strand.
CGACCTGATTGCCTACTTGCTGTCGCTCAAAGGGTGAATATGAAGCGCTTAGTCAACTTTTTTTCACTGGCGCCGGGGCCCCACCCCCGGCGCGAACTGTACGCTGATGCCTCGCCTCGGATTCACTTGTCCTCGGCTCGGCATGGCCGCAGGCGCTGGCGTGATAGCGTGCTTGGCAGCCCTACTAGCTGGCACGGCCATCCTGACTCTTGACGCACAATCAGCTGGGGTCACGTACGACCGGATCCTGAAAGCCGCGGCGGAGCCGCAGAACTGGCTGACCTACGGCGGCACCTACATGAGCCAGCGTTTCAGCGGGCTCAACCAGATCACGCCTTCCAACGTCGCCAACCTCGAATCGAAGTGGGTCGTGCAGAACCAGGTGTTCGGCGCCTGGCAATCGAATCCGCTCGTCGTCGACGGGATGATGTACGTCACACAGCGGCCGAACGACGTCATGGCGATCGATGTCAGGACCGGCAAGATGTTCTGGCTGTATCGCTATACGCCGTCGCCGGATGCGCGCGTCTGCTGCGGCGCCAACAACCGCGGCGTGGCGATTCTCGGCGACACGCTCTACCTCGGCACGCTGGACGCGCACCTGATCGCGCTCGACGCGCGCAGCGGCAAGCCGCTCTGGAACGTCGAGGTCGGTGACGTCAAGCTCGCTTACTCGATCACGATGATGCCGCTCATCGTGAAGGACAAGGTGGTGGTCGGCGTCGGCGGCGGCGAGTTCGGCATCCGCGGGTACGTGGTGGCCTACGACGCGAAGACCGGCAAGGAAGCCTGGAAGTTCTACACGATTCCCGGCCCGGGCGAGCCGGGGCACGATTCATGGCCGGGCGACGCCTGGAAGTCGGGCGCCGGATCGGTGTGGGTCACCGGTTCCTACGATCCGGATCTGAACCTCACCTATTGGGGGATCGGCAATCCCGGCCCGGACTGGAATCCGGATCAGCGGCGCGGCGACAACCTGTACACCGATTCCGTGGTCGCCCTCGACGCCGACACCGGCAAGCTGAAATGGCATTTCCAGTTCACGCCGAACGACGCCTACGACTACGACTCGGTGCAGGTGCCGGTGCTCGCCGACATCGAGTGGCAGGGGAAGCCGCGCAAGGTCATGATGTGGGCGAACCGCAACGGCTATTTCTACGTGCTCGATCGCGCCAGCGGCGAGTTCCTGCTGGGCAAGCCGTTCGTCAAGGTGAACTGGGCGAGCGCCCTCGACGCCAAGGGACGGCCCGTTCAAACGCCGCAGCCGTTCGGCTCGCCGACCTGGCCCGGCAACCAGGGCGCCACCAACTGGTATCCGCCCTCCTTCAGCCCGCGCACCGGGCTCTTCTACGTCTCGGCGTGGGAGAACTACGCGACGATCTATCGCAAGGAGGAAGCGGTCTATCAGCCTGGCCGCAACTTCTCGGGCGGTGGATTTACCGTGCTTTCGCCGACGCCCGGCGCGCCCACCGTCGGCATCGGCCGGCGCAGCCCAATCAACAACTGGACCGACGAAGTTGGCAGCGGTGCCACGATCGCCATCGATCCGCGCACCGGCGAACACAAGTGGAAGTTCCAGCAGTTCGACGTCAACGATTCCGGGATCCTGACGACCGCGTCCGATCTCCTCTTCACCGGCGGCCGCGAAGGGTACTTCTACGCGCTCGACGCACGCGACGGCAAGCTGTTATGGAAGGCCAACCTCGGCGGCCAGATCGTCATGGCGCCGATCACGTACATGGTGGGTGGCAAGCAGTACGTCTCGGTCATCTCCGGTCACACGCTGGTGACGTTCGCGCTACGAGACTGAACAGTCGAATCGGTAGCGCGGTAGATCGAGAGTCGGGTAATCGACGCGAAGAACTGACTCGAATCTCTTGCCCGATCATCCGGTTACCGATTACTCGCGATCGACCGACTATTCGAGAACCACCGCCGTTCCGCTGACGCTGACCATCAGCATGCTGCCCTGGCCGCCGACGGTCTCGTAGTCGAGGTCGATCCCGACCACGGCGTTGGCGCCCAGCTCCCTCGCCGCCTGCTGGACCTCGGTGAGCGCGATCGATCGCGCCCGGCGGAGCTCCTCCTCGTAGGCTGCCGATCGGCCTCCGACGATGTCGCGGATGCCGGCGAACAGGTCCTTGAAGATATTTGCGCCGAGGATGGCCTCGCCGGTCACGACGCCGGCATAGCGCACGATTCGGCGGCCTTCGATAGCCGGCGTCGTGGTCAGAATCATCCCATCGTTCATCGCTGCCTCCGTCTGCAGCTCCAGCCTGCCTCGCCGAAGCCCGAGGGAAACCTGCGGGCGAAGGCGGGTGTATCCTCACCGTACTATGAGACGAAATGCTGCTCTCGGGGTTCTCGTCGTCGCGGTCGGTCTTGCCGGCGTGCTGCTGTCGGCGCAGATGGCCAACTTCACCGGGGCGGTGAAGAGCCTGGACGCGGCCGACCTCCGCACGGTCCGGTTCCAGGACCGAGGCTGGCGCCCGCAGCTATTGGCACGTCCACGACGGCATTCAGGTGCTGCTGATCGAGAAAGGCCGCGGGCGCTTCCAGCTACAGGGCAAGCCGGTCCAGGAGATGCTGCCGGGACAGCCGCTGTTTCTCCCCCCCGGCGTGCCGCACTGGCATGGCGCGGCGCCCGACGAAGGGCTGACCTGGATCTCGACCAGCATCGGCGGCGTGAAGTGGATGCAGGAGGTGACCGACAAGGAATACCGCGCCGTGGTCGCGCGTTAGCCGGGCCTGACACGCGGCAACATGGCGCCCGTCCGCCGTCTGTAATCCTCGTAAGCCGTTCCGAAGCGTTTGACGAGCTCCTCCTCTTCGCGCGGCACGACCACGGTTCGGATCAGGATCAGGGAGATCAGCGCCAGCGCAAGAATGAACCAGTTGGACGCCATCAGCCCGAGGGCGATGAAGAGCGCGATTCCTGTGGCGTACAGCGGATGGCGGATCCACCGGTACGGCCCGGCGCTCGTGACCAGTTCGTGACGCTCCTTGATGAGCACCGTTTCGCTGACGTTCGAGCCCAGCGCGGTCAGTAGCCAGTGGACCGCCGGCACGACGCACAGGCCCAGCGCGACGCCGATCCAGCGGAGCCAGGCCGGGGCCTCGAACGAGCTCCACTCCATCCACGCCGGGTTCATGATGTAGGCGATCGAGCCGCCGAAGAGCGGCAACGCGACCAGCAACCGCCCCGCGATCAGCAGCGGCGTCTCGCGCGACCGCGGGATCGTCCCGCTTCGAGCCCTCGCGCGGCGGCGGTGAAAGCCGGAGATGCCGACCGCGCCGGTGAGGATGGCAAGGGCGAACCAGCGGAACATGGCGTCTTATAATCCAACTGTGAAAGATCGGCTACTCCCGTTCGCGATCTCTTTCACGGTCACCTGCCTGTTTTTCATCAACGTCTGCGACTGGATATTCGACTGCGGATGCCGCTCACTCTGGGCGGGAGCTGATGCGCTGTGCAACGTGCACCTCGCCGGCGTTCATCATTGCCCGATTTGCAGCAGGGGCATCGCCGGCTACACGGCCGTCATGGTGGCCGTTTCGGCTCCACAACTCGCGGCTTCGGTCTGGCTTCCGTTCGATAAGGTAACCCGCATCGTGTTCTGTCTGCTGTTGTTTCCAACCGGAATGATCGCCGTCGGCGGGTTGCTCGGGATCTACGACGGCTACTGGTAAGACAAAGTTGGCGAGTTGGTGAGTTGGCGAGTTGGTGAGGTAAAGACTCGGCGAAACAACTCGCAGATTCTCCAACTCTCCAACTCTCCAACTCACCAACTGTCAGTCACACCCCCTCGAACACCACCTTCTCGGGGTTCGTGCCGCTCAGCCGAGCGAAATACGGTTGGACAACACCCCTTCGAAGCGCGCCCGCAGCCAGGACGCGGCGCGGCGCATGTCGGCGACCTGCTTCGCGCGCATCGCTTCTGCAGTCGCGCCGCCCATCCGATCACGATACCAGGCGCAATCCTGGTGCGCGATGACCACGATCCGGCGCGTGCCGTGCGCTTCGACCAGCGCCTCGAGCCGCCGCCGGAAGAAGTTGAAGTCCTTCGGCACTTCATCGGCCAGCGTCATCGGTTCGATGCCCCCGGGTACCGCCATGAAATCGGTGCACGGTCCCGCCTTGAGGTGTTCTCTGGCAAATTCCTGAAAGTGCCGATACCACCGGCCGTCGACGCACGTGATGACGACCGTTTCCGGCCGGTCCGGATCCCAGGGCAGTTCGGTGACGATAGGCCTGCTCGATTGGCATGCCGCAAGTTTATGATCGCCCCGGACAATTTCCGAGGAGGCCGCAATGCGAAGGCGGTTGATGGCAGTCCTGTTCGTGGTGCTCGCGGTCTCGATCGCCGTCGGCGCAGCGCTTCCCGCCGGGGTTCGTCGATCCCGAGCCGGTCCTGAAGGCGGCCGCGGCGGCGATCGGCGCCGACCAGGCCTCGTGCATCACGATGACGGGCAGCGGCTACGCGGGGATCGTGGGGCAGCAGCGTCTCGCCGAAAAGAACGTCGACTGGCCGCGCGGCGAGCCGCTCGCCAACTACACGCGGACGATGAACTGGGCCGCCCGCACGATGGTCGAGTCGTTCGATCGCAAGCCCGGGGTGAATCCTGCGTCCTGGAAATGGGGCGCGGGTTGGGTCGGCGGGACGCCGGTTCAGCAGCAGTCGCGGCAGACCTTTGCCGTCAACGACAAGTTCGCCTGGAGCGTCGACGGCACCAATCCGCCGGTGGCCGCCTCGACGCTCGACGCTGAACGCGCGCAGCTGGAACTGTGGCTGAACCCGCACGGCTTTCTCAAGGCGGCTCGCATGCCTGGCGCCAATCCGGTTGCGGTGTGGCGCTGGGAGCTGGGCGAAATGGGGAGGGATGGACCGACGACCATCCCCGAGAAAGTCACGGTCGTCTCGATTCAGGTGCTCGGCAAGTATCGCGTCGACGCGACGATCAACAAGGAGAACATGCTCCAGCGGATCCATACATGGGTGCCGGATCCGGTGCTCGGCGACATGAACTACGAGCACGAGTTCACGAATGCCAGCTACGTCGATGCGGGCAAGGGCGTCCGGTTCCCGACCGCGTGGCACCACCACGAAGGGTGGGACGACAACTACAACACGCAGACGGTCACCGCGGGACACAACGGTTTTGGTGGCGCTTTCAAGCAGGTGACCGCTACCGGCTGCGACGCGCCGGTTCCGGTGCCCGATGCGGTCCGCGCCGGGCCGCCGGCCGAACGCGTGGAGACGCAGAAGCTCGCGGACGGCGTGTACGTCCTCGGCGGCGCGTCGCACAACAGCGTTGCCGTGGAGTTCCAGGATCACATCGCCGTCGTCGAGGCGCCGTTGAGCGAGGCGCGCAGCCTGGCGGTGATCGAGGAAATCGTCCGGCTCATCCCGAACAAGCCGATCCGCTTCCTCGTCAACACTCACCAGCACTTCGATCACATCGGCGGGCTCCGGACCTACCTGCACATCGGCGCCACGATCATCACGCACATCACGAACTACGACTTCTACAACCGCGACGTGCTCAACTACACGCCGCGCACCGTCATGCCCGACATGGTGTCGCGCTGGCCGCCGACCGAGCTGACCGAGGGCTACAACGTCGAGACGATCCGGGAGAACTACGCGCTGACCGATGCCCGGCGGACGATGAAGATCTATTACGTGCAGCCCCTGCAGCACGCCGAAGGGATGCTGATGGCGTATCTGCCGACCGAGAGGCTGTTGATTGAAGCTGACCTGTTCGACACGCACGCCGGCCGGGCCGCCGGCGTCTCACCGTCCACGCGCAGCCTGGTCAACCAGGTGCGCGCGCTCGGGCTCGACGTGTCGCGCGTCGTCCCGATTCACGGCGCGGCCGCCCCGTGGAGCGAGGTCGTGGCGGCCGTCACGAAAAAGTGAAGCGCTACTGCTGGCGAACGCGAACTCGAACCGGGCTGTAGATGCCGCCCGCGATGAAGCCGAATCCAGCCGCGAGGGCGGCGATTCCGGCAAGCGGGCTGACGGCGTAGAGACCGATGAGCGCGGACCAGCTCAGTGTGCGCGTGGCGATGGTTTTCATGATGCATCGCATTGAGCAATTCCGCTGCCCGGAACGGCGCCGCGTGTCTTCTCTCGAAAATCAAAGGATTGCGCACGTTGACAAGATTGAAAGAGCCGGATTGTGCTGAAGTGAGCCAACAGGGCGTGCCGAAACGGGGCACTGCCTTACCCGAGGGGCTTCGCCCCTCGGACTGGTCTGGGAGATGGATTCTACTAGTGCGGATCTCCAGGTCCGCCCGCCTGCATCACGCCGCGCGGTGCCCGGTCGTCCAGGTGAGGGATCGAGCATCTCGATCGTACGGGTGAAGGCGTCGCCGAGCCGAATGCGGATGATGGACCAATTGGAGAGCAGCGCGGGGAGCCCTCCGTCAATTCCCGGCTAGACGGTCGGCTGGAGCGTCCATATGATTTGACAGCGTCGCAGCAGGCTGCCCATGCACGCGCTTTTTCAACGACCTACGTCATGCGTTTCGCACGCTGCGGCGCAGCGCCAGCCTGTCGTTGGTCATCATTGCCTCGCTCGCCATCGGCATCGGCACGAATACCGCGATCTTCAGCGTGACCAACGCGCTCATGCTGAAGCCGCTGCCCTATCCGGATCCTGGTCGCCTGGCGGTCCTCTGGTTGCGGTCGCCGGGCCTCAACATTCCCAGCCCAGGACTGGCGTGCCGCCCGCAACGGCACGCCAGCTCATCCTGGCAGGAACGTTGCCTCGATCGCGCGGATCGTCCTGCTTGAAGACCACGCGGATATCGATCGCGAGCCCCTGGGGCCGCCTTGATGTCCGTCGCCGCTGGTTTCGCAGCTCCGAGCGGCTTATCACGACTGTTTGATGAGGTAGCGCACCACGGCGATGGTGACAGCCACATAAACTCCTTGGCGAAGCCGGACGATCGCTTTGGATGACTTCGTTCGGCCCGACGAGTGATTCTTGTCTTCCCCATCGCGTCACACCTACTCTTTATCCAAATTTTTCACTCTTTATCCAAATGTTTCCCAGCCAAGGGCGGGACTTCCTGTGTCCTGGCATGCGGCACGGTCTGTGCTCTGCGCAGACAGTTCCGCTGCGAAAACGCAGCTGCCGGTCTCCAGTACCGGCATAACCAGGCCAACCGCAAGGACGAGGTTCCGATGGCGACAGTTGCGCGTCCTCCTGTTCTCGCTGCCGCGCTCGCTTCGACCGCGGCGGTGTGGTGGTTGATGGGCGCTTGCGCCTCAATCGTGCGCGCGCAATCGGACCCTTCGCTGAACGGCGAGTGGTCGGCCGTTCAAACCTGGCCGATCGTCTCCGTGCACGCATCGCTGCTGCCAACCGGCAAAGTGATCTTCTATCCCTACTCGGACGATGCGCGCCTGTGGGATCCGTCGACCGGGTCGATCGTTGCGGCCGCACGGGTCGGCTACAACATCTTCTGCTCCGGACTCACGCTGCTCGCGGATGGGAAGCTGTTCGTGGGGGGTGGTCACATCAGCAACAGCGTGGGGCTCAACGACGCGAGCATCTACGATTCCCAGACGAACACATGGGCGCGCCAGCCGGACATGAACGCCGGACGCTGGTATCCGACGACGACCACGCTTGCCGACGGAAGCGTGCTGGTCGTCTCGGGTGACGTCGACACCACGGTTGGTGTCAATCGTCTGCCGCAAGTGTGGACGAGTGGAGCCTGGCGAGACTTGAACACCGCGCAAATCTCGCTGCCACTCTACCCCTTCATGCTGCTGGCGCCCGACGGCAGGGTCTTCAATGCGGGACCGCAGCAGACCTCGCGCTACCTCAACACGAGTGGCACCGGCGCCTGGACGAACAGCGCGACGAGCACTGGTGGATTTCGAAGCTATGGCACCGCCGTCATGTATGAGCCTGGCAAGGTGTTGATGGTCGGCGGGAACGATCCGCCGCTCGCGTCAGCGGAGAAGATCGACCTCAATCTCCCTGTCCCGACGTGGCAATCGGCGGGGCTCATGCACACCGCACGCCGCCAGCTCAACGCAACGATGCTTCCCGACGGCACCGTGCTCGTCACGGGCGGCAGCAGCGGTGCGGGGTTCAACAACGCTGGTGCGCCCGCGTTGACAGCTGAGCGCTGGGATCCCGCTCAAAACACTTTTACCGAGCTCGCGAGCGCGACTCGCTATCGGGGCTATCACTCGATTGCGCTGCTGCTGCCAGACGGGCGCGTGCTCTCGTCGGGAGGCGATAACGAGCCGAATGCCGAAGTGTTTTCTCCTCCCTATTTGTTCAAGGGCGCAAGGCCGGTGGTGACTTCGTCTCCGTCGAGCATCACCTACGGCGAGTCGTTTTTTGTCGACACGCCGGATGCGACGTCGATCGCGGCCGTGACGCTCGTTCGCCTTTCGGCGGTCACGCACGCGTTCAACATGAACCAGCGCTTTGTTCGCCTCGCGTTTTCGCAGGCAGCCGGCCGCCTGACCGTCACCGCCCCGTCGGTCGCCGAAATGGCACCGCCAGGCCATTACATGCTGTTCGTGCTGAACGCCGCAGGCGTGCCGTCGATCGCGCCAATCGTCCGTCTCAACAGCGGCCCGGCGCCCACCGCACCGGCGGCGCCGACGACTTTGAGTGCCACGGCTGTGTCGAGCAGCCAGATCAACCTCACGTGGACCGATAACGCATCCAACGAATCTGGTTTCCAGATCGAGCGCTCTGCGGATGCCGCGACGTTCATAGAGATCGGCGTCGTCACCTCGAACGTCACGACCTATGCCGACACATCGTTGAGCGCTGCGACTCAATACTGGTACCGCGTTCGCGCCTACAACGCGACGGGGCTCTCTGCCTTTGCAGGCCCGACCAGCGCGACGACCATGTCGGCGCCACCACCGTCACAGCCACCATCTGCGCCCACCGGTCTGATCGCCACGCGACGATCCGGACAGATCACGCTCACATGGACCGATTCGTCGAACAACGAGACTGGTTTCTCCATCGAGCGGTCGCCTGACGGCCAGGCCTTCTCGCCAATAGCGACGGTGGCTCAGAACGTCTCGACGTACGTCGACACCAGTCCGGGATCGTCGAAGTTCGTGTTCTATCGCGTGCGCGCGTTCAACCTGGCTGGTAACTCGGCCTATACGACTGCGTTGAAGGTGCGGAACCGCTAATGCGCAGGAAAGAGGGCGTCATGCGTTACGTCAACATCGCGATGGCCGCTATCGCGGCGCTTCATATTTTCGGGGCGGAGATGCGAGCGGCCGGAGCCCCGGCTTCGACCTATTCGATTACCGATCTCGGGTCACTCGGCGGTCGACGAACCAGTCCGATGGGGATCAACAACCGCGGGGCGGTCGTTGGGTTCTCCGCAACGGTCGATGATCTCACGAGAGCTTTCTTGTACACAGGTGGCTCCCTCGTTGACCTCGGTACGCTCGGAGGCGACGAAAGCTTCGCCTATCGCATCAACGACAAGGGCATCATCGTGGGCAGGGCGCAGGATTCGTCGGGCCGGTTTCACGCATTCGTGACGACACTCAACGGCGGAGCGATCGAATTGGCCGCGCTCGACCCTCGGGCCGACGGCGATTTCGGCGCCGCGCTCGGAGTCAACAGCGTGGGCGAAGTCGCGGGTTACTACACCACGGCTGGCCACCACATGTCGGCCCGCAATCGCGTCTTTTTCTATCGTGACTTCCGGGTCGAGGACCTCGGCACCTTCGGGGGCGAAGATGGCGTCGTCGTTGCGGTGAACGACCGCGGCAGCCTGGCCGGGTTTTTCAGCTCCGAACCTCACGCCGACTACGCCCAGCACCGGTCGTTTCTGTTTACCGGCGGCAAGCTCGTGCCGATCGGGTCGCTCGGCGGGCAGTTGACGACAGCCCGGGATCTGAACAGCCGGGACGAAGTGGTCGGTGACGGGGACGCCGGTCACGGAGAGCATCACGCCTTCCTGTTCGCTGGTGGCACATTACGCGATCTCGGCGCCCTCGCAGGGGGACGACAGAGCGCTGCCTACGCGATCAACGAACGCGGCGATATTGTCGGCTTCTCGGAAGGCCCCGACGCTTCAGCCCGCGCCGTCATTGTCACTGCGGGGGTCATGCGCGATCTGAACGGGCTCATCCCAAGCGGATCGGGCTGGGTCCTGACCGAAGCACGCGACATCAACGAAGCCGGTCGCATTGTCGGTACAGGTTGGCTGAACGGTGAGCAGCGGGGATTCCTGCTAACCCCGACCCCATAACGAGTGACGGGCGGCCGCCCTCTCCACAATTTCATTCCAGTGTTTGCTCACTAACTCTCCAACTGTGCTCACTCATATCTCAGCGCAGTAAGTGGGTCGACGCGCGTCACTCGGTTCGCCGGAAGCCAGACGGCTGCGAGAGCGACGGCGGTCAGCAGCAGGGGAATGCCCACGAAGACCATCGGATCACGTGCCTGGACGCCGAACAGCAGGTTCGCCATGAAGCGCGTGAGGCCCAGGGCCGATGCGATGCCGACAACCACGCCGATCGCCGCGAGGCTCATCCCCTGCAGGACGATCATGCGGCGCACCCTGCTGGTTTCGGCGCCAAGCGCGAGGCGGATGCCGATCTCCTGCGTCCGCTGCTCGACCGAGTACGCCATCAGCCCGTAGATGCCGATCGCCGCGAGCAGCACCGCGGCCGCGCCGAAGACGGTCATCAGCAGCATGTTGAAGCGCTGACGCGACGTCGACCGGGCGACCACTTCCTCCATCGTCCGAATCTCCGATACCGGCAGCCCTGTCGCCTGCCGGAGCTGTTCCTGGATCGCACTGCTGAGCGCGTACGGCTCGGTGCGGGTGCGCACCACCCACTTCATCGTGCTGATCCGCATGTTGAGTGCGTTGACCGCGTCCTGCACCTGTCCCTGCGGGATGTACATCGTCGGACCCGGCTCGTTGTTCAGGCCGCCGCCGCGCACGTCGCCGACGACGCCGATCACCTGGCGTTCGGGCTCGCCGGCGAACTCCCGCATCACGCCGCGGCCAATGATCAACCGCTCGCTCAACGGCTCGCCGTCCTTCCAGAACTGGCGGGCCATCGCCTCGTTGATGATCACGACCGGCGGCCCTGCGGCCGTATCTCGATCCGTGAATGCGCGGCCGCGCTTCACCGGAATCTTGAACACGTCGAAGTAGCCTGGCGAGACGGTCAGCCACGCGCCGCCGCCGTGAAACGGCCCCTTCTCCAGGGGGCGGCCGACGATCTGGAACGGCAGGCCGTAGCCGCCTTCGAGGGGCACACAGCACGTGGCGCTGGCGAACTCGACGCCCGGCAGCGCTCGAAGGCGCTCGGCGCCGTCCCGGACCATCTGGTCGACGCCCATCGACGTCTGGAAGCGGGCGCCGGACAGCGACATGTCCATCTTGAGTACGTTGTGGGCGTCGAATCCGGCGTTGACCGCCCCGAGCGCGAGGTTCGTCCGGATGAGGAGCGCCAATCCAATCAGGAGAATGAGCGCCAGCGCCACTTCGACGACGACCAGCACCGATCGCATCTTGTTCTGCTTGAAACCGGTTCCGGATCGGCCGCCGCTTTCCTTGAGCGCGATGTTCAGATCCGTCCGCGATCCGTGCAGTGCGGGAATCAAGCCGAACAGGAGGCCGGTCCCCAGCGAGACGACGACGGTGAACGCGAGCACGCGCCAGTCGATGCCGACGAGCGATCCGTTCTCGCCGATGCGGGGCATCCCGGCGGTATTGATCGACAACAGGGCGCGGATGCCGGCGACGCCCAGCACCATGCCGAGCGCGCCGCCCGCGACCGACAGCAGGACGCTTTCGGTCAGCAGTTGCCTGATGATCCGTCCGCGGCCCGCGCCAATCGCGGAGCGGATCGCGATTTCGCGCCGTCGCGCCGTGGCTCGGACCAGGAGCAGGTTCGCCACGTTGGCGCAGGCGATCAGCAGGACGAAGATGACCGCCACGCTCATCACGAGCAGGATGGGCCGCACGTTGCTGACGAAGGCATCCTGGAACGGTGCCACCGAAAAACCGCCGTTCGGCCCGAGGGCGTTTGGATACTTGGTCTTGTACTCATCGGCCGAAAGCTTCAGCCGGGCTTGCGCCTGGGCGAGCTCGATGCCGGGCTTCAGGCGGGCGGCCGCCTGGAAGTAATGCCCCTGGTCGGTCGTGTTCGGCTCGAGTTGAAATGCCGTCCAGACGTCCGGGCGGGGTCCGAACTCGGACGTGTCGAAGCTCGTGCCGACGATGCCGATCACGACGTGCGGGTCGCCGCTCAACGAGATCGACGACCCGACGATCGCTGGATCGCGGCCGAACCGGCGGGTCCACAGCCCCTCGCTGATGACGGCCACCCGGGGACCGCCGGGCGCATCCTCTTCCGGAGAGAACGCGCGGCCCTGGATGATCGGCGCGCCGAACAGCCGGAAGTAATCAACGCTGACCTGGCCGGATCGGAGCTGTTCCGGGACTCCCGAGTCGGTCAGGTTGACGATGCCGGTCCGAAACGCCGCGGCCTGCTCGACGACCTCGGCCTGGGAGCGCCAGTGCTGAAACTTGGCCGGCGACGCGGCGGCCCCTTGCCCCTGCGGCGACGTGTTCATGAACATCACCAGCCGGTCCGGCTCGGGGAAGGGCACCGGTTTCAGGAGGACGGCGTTGACCACCGAGAAGATCGCGGTGTTGGCCGCGATGCCGAGCGCCAGCGCAGCGACGGCGGCGATGGTGAATGCCGCGTTCTGGCGGAACATCCGGATCGCGTGCGTCAGATCCTTGACCAGAGTTTCCATGATGGAGATTGGACGAGAGAACGGAGCGGGAGAGTTTGCGAGCTGTTAGTTGGTGAATTGGTGAGGAGAGTTGGTGGGTAAGCGGCTGGAGAGTCGGTGAGTTCTTGACTCACCAACTCTCCAACTCTCTAACTCACCAACTACGTGATCGTGATCTTCCTTGGCGTCTGCGAGTTGTCCTCGAGGAACGTCTTCTTGTTCGCGAGGTCCTCGGCGGTCGGCTGCACCTTGCCGTTGATGTCGGTGACGCGCGAGATGAGCGTGTGCTCGCCCGGCGTGGCGCCCTTCCAGTTGTACGCGAACAGCTTCCACGCGTGCTTCTGCATCCCGGTCGGGACGTCGATCGCCGCCGGCTGCCACGGCCCGTCGTCGACGCGGACTTCGACGCTCTTGATCGGCGTGCCGTCGTGGAGCACGACGCCGAGCACGCGATGCATCCCGCCAGTCTTCGTCACGCGCGCCACGAACGACTTCAGGCGCATGCGGCTGATCGCGCTCTCGGTCCACTTCATCTCGCCGTTGATCATCTCGCCCTTGAGCGTGCGGTAATTGCGGGCCTGCCACTTGCCCAGGTACCCATCCTCCTGGAGATGGATTTCGGACAGCCATTTCACGTTCGACACGCCGTACCAGCCGGGGATGATCAGCCGCAGCGGGAATCCCTGGTGCAGCGTCAGCGGTTCGCCGTTCATGGCATAGGCGATGATCGGATCGTTCGACAGCGCGATGTCGCGCGGCAGGCTGCGCCCGAATTGCTGTTCGATCCCTTTCGTAATGTTCCCGCGGAACTCGACCTCTTCCGGCCCACGGTCGGCGCCGAAGAAGACGAACTCGCGCGCTTGTGCCTTGAGCCCGGCCAGGCCCAGCACCGTCGCGGAGCGGCACGCCCGTCCAGCGGCCGCAGCTGGACAACGCCTGCACCGGCCCGCGGTTGCCCGAGCACTCGAACCCGAACACGATCTCGGTGCTCTTCATCTTCCGCAGATCATCCACGGTCAAGGTCTGCGGCTTGTCCACCAGGCCGTCGATCCGCAGGCGGAACGCGGCGGCGTCGATCTTCGGATGGCCGTAGTGCTGGATGGTGAAGAACTGATCGCGCGGCGTCAGCATGCCCGTGATCGTCTGCGTGTCGAGGCTGCGCCGGTCGGGGCCGGGCGTGGTATTGACCTTGCCGCCCGGAATATCCGTGAACGGGACGAGGACTTCGTCCTGCGCCAGCGCCGGAATCGCCCAGTCGGGGATGCCGAGCGCCGCCAGTCCCGCGACCGCGAGTCCGCCCCTCAGTACTTCACGCCGCGTGCTTTCGTTGGCCATTGTCAGTTCCTCGGTTGAACGGTTTCGCCACGGCCCCTGCCCTGCGCAAAGTGTAGCCCAAGCGCGTCCAACCGAGGGTCAAAAGCGCGGCCTACTGCGGCCGGTAGCGGATCGTGATCGTCATGTTCGTTTCGATCGGCGCGCCATTGAGGAGCGTGGGGCTGAACTCCCACTGCCGCGACGCCGCGAGCGCCGATGCGACGAAGGCGGGATGTGCCGGCGTCGTGCTCACATCCTTCAAGTCGAGGACGTAGCCGTCGATTGCGATGCGGCCGCTCAGCGTCACCGTCGCAGCAGCGCCCGTGCCCTCCAGTTCGGCGGGATATCTCGGTTTCACATCGACGACCTTCCTCGGAGCCTTGATGTTGCCGCCGATCCCGCCGGCCATCGACGCGGGTCCGCGCGGGGGCGGGATCTCCCGGACCGGCCGCGGCGCGGGTGCCACCAGGTCTTGCGGCCCGCCTCCGACGACGCTCAGCGTTTCCTCGATCGAACCGAGCGGCAGCACGACACTGCGCTGGATCCGATCACCCGCCCGGACGTCGACCGTCGCCCTGACCGTCGCGAAGCCGGCCACGCTCATCGTGAGCTCGTACACACCGGCGGGGACTTCGCGGATCCCAAACGATCCGGTGCGATCCGTTGTCGCAGTGTACGTGCGGCCGCCATCGACCTGAACGACCTTGAGCGCAGCGCCCGGCACGACTCCGCCGGCCGGGTCGTAGATGACACCGGAAATCGAGCCGACGCCGGACTGCGACGCCGCGCCGATCGACGAGGTGGCCGCCGCCAGCGCGACGAGGGCGACGATGAGCACCGCAGCGATCCGGCTGCGGCGGGTGACCGGGTCCCGATTCAGGCGGACGTTCAACATGGCGCGAATCCTTTCTTCGAGGGTAGAAGGCCTGGCGATCGCGGCGGCTGCCGACTCGGCCCGAAGCGACGATGCCGCACGCGCGACAGCCAGCAGGTGCCCCGCGTACTCGGGTCCGGCGACCCCGGCTTTCAGCACGAGGTCGTCGCACGCGCGCTCGGCCTCGCGGCGCAGCGTGCGGGCGGCCATCCACACGAGGGGGTGGAACCAATACAGCGACTGGAGTACGGCGGCCGCGAGCTGAACTCCCCAGTCGTTGCGCCGCACGTGGGCGAGCTCGTGCGAGAGGACCACGCGGATGCGCGCATCGCTCCAGGCGCAGGTGGGGACGACGATGCGCGGCCGGAACAGCCCCCAGGTGACGACCATGGCGGGATTCGGACTCCGCACCAGATGCACGCGCCGGCTGACGCCGTGAGCACGCGCCATTGCCTGGAGAAGCCCCTGCCACCGGGGATCGTCAACGCGCTCGACGCGGCGCGAGAGCCGCTTCAAGTGCGCCAATTGCGTCAGCAGCAACAAGAGCGCAGCCGCCGCGCCAATACCCCACGCCGCGAGCAACACGACCTGGAGTGTCGCGACATCAGGCGTCCAGCCGCTGGTGGGCGGCGCCGCTGGTGCAGCGGCCGTTCCGTCTGCGACGATCGACTCGAACACGGCAAGCGTCCCCGGCGAGACGATGGTGGTGGCCCACCGAGACGTTCCTGCCGGCAGGCGCCATGCGGGCAGTCCGAGCTCGAGCAGGGGCGCCGCGAGCGCGCAGACGATCGCAACGGTCAGGATCCAGTGCCGCAGCGCCGCCGAGTGCCTGCGCAGCGCGGCAGCGGCGGCGAGCGCCACCAGGAGTCACGATCGAGACGTCCATCACGGCGGCAGCCAGCAGCCTCATCGCGATCCTTCCTTCTTGGTGACGTGCTCGTGGCGATGCTTCGCGTCGGCAATCAATTCGGATAGGCGGTCCAGTTCCTCGTCCGAGATCCGCGACGCTTCGCCGCCGAGCAGCGCCGCGACCGCCTGTTCGGCAGAACCTTCGAAGAAGGTGTCGACGAGATGTTTGAGCGCGGACTGGCGGGCCGATTTCCGATCGACGGCGGGTGTGTAGACGTAACGCACGCCGTCGTCTTCGTGCCGCACGTAACCCTTTTCCTCGAGCACGCGCAGCTGCGTCCGGATGGTCGAATAGGTCTGGCCACCGGGCAGATCGTTCATGACCTCGGCGGCTGTCGCGCGGCGGCGGCGGAGCAGGACATCCATGATCTGACGCTCGCGGCGGGTGAGGAGCGCATGGAGCGGCCTTGACATGCGAGTTTTATAACATAGGTGCGAGAAAAATAACATACCGAGGACGCAGAGGGGGCAAAGGACGCAGGAGAAGCGCAGAGAACGCAGAGGCGCAGAGGAGGCGTTCTCAGCCCAATTCGCGGTGAAGGTCGGCGTGCAGCAGCCGATGAAACAGGTGCTCGCCGGCTTCGCGGCGGACGGACAGGCGGCCGCTCGTGTAGGCGCGCGATGCGAGGCCGCGCTGGACGGACCGGCAGATGCCCACGTCCTCGGCCTGGATCCGATCGGCGATCTCGATGCTCGCCTCGTTGTGCGCCCGCGCCGCCTCGGAGACGTCGGCAAAGTAGAAGTCGAAGAGCACCTCGGTCTTGTCGACGCCCAGCGGGACGACGAGGTTCGTATCCATCGCGTCGCCGTACGTGTTGATCATGAAATTCGGATAAATCCAGAAGTAGTGCGCCCGATCGCCGCGGCGGACGGCGCCGGTGGCCGCCTCGGCGCCATCCGTGACGAGCGGGCTCGACTGCAGGCAGAAGCGCGCGCCGTTCTCGATCGTGTAGCCGCTGTAGTCGAGGACGCTGTCCAGCCCCTTGTGCAGGTGCGGCACGTGGTAGCCGCCGTCCAGGTAGTTGTCGACGAAGACCTTCCAGTTGCAATCGAGGAGGTAGCGGCGGCGCTCCATCCATCGCAGCGTCGAAAGGCCGAGCGGCGCGACGCGGGCCGCCAGGTCGGCGCCGAGAAAGGCTTCGAGAGGGGACGTCGGCATCGACCGCGACGAAGACCAACCCTCCCACACGCCCACCGGGAGCGGCACGAGCCCGTTGGCCGTCCGATCGAAGTCGCACACGCCGGTGAAGTCGGGCGTCCCCTTGAGCGCGCCATCGAGACCGTAGGTCCAGCCGTGATACGGACAACGGAGCGTCTGCGCGGAACCTTCCGGCTCGGTCACGACCGCGGCGGCGTGATGCCGGCAGACGTTGAAGAAGGCGCGCAGCGCGCCGTCCTCGCCGCGCACGACCGCGATCGGTTCGTCACCAGCGGTCGTGCCGGAAATGAACTGCCGGGCCTGCGGTGACCTGCTCGGCACGGCCGACCACCTGCCAGGCCCGCGCGAACACGCTGCGGCGCTCGAGCTCGAAGAGGCGCTCGTCGAGGTACCACGACGCAGGAATCGTCGATGCGCGCTCGAGCGGGGCGCCGGGGTCGTACGCGTGAACCAGGTCGGCGAGCGAGGCCACGGACCCGCCGGCTATTTGCGCAGCGCCGGGTGCACGTAGCCAGCCGGCAGCACGTGATCGGGATCGGGGCGGATGCTCAGATACGTCAGCTCGTCCTTGATGTCGTCGAAGCCGTGCGGCACTCCGGCGGGGACGATGACAATGTCCCCTGCCGAAATCGGCAGGCGGTCGCCGGCTTTGAACGTGCCGTTGGTGCTCGGCCCGACGGCAATCTTCACGATTTCGATGTCGGCCGGGAACGGCACCGGCTTGATCACCTCGCCGCCGGTGACGAGCGTCGCCGAGCCCGAGACGACGTAGAAGGCCTCGGTGACCTGCGAGTGCGTAATGGCGCCGACCGGCGCACCGGGCTTGGTCGGTCCGCGCCGCAGGATGCCCACCGCGAGGTTGTACTTGCCGAGGTCGACCACCTTCATCTGACGATCGACGCCGGCTCCCTCAGCACCCTTGTGCTGCAGGACGGCTGCGACATCGGCCTTGCTGATGGCGGTCACCGGCGCCGGCTGCTGCGCAGTTGCCGCGACCGGTAAGAGCGCTGCGGTCAACGACAGCGCGATGAGCGGCACACGTGAACGGATCATTCGAGACTCCTGTTGCGGCGAGTTGGAGGTTGGTTAGAATCACGTAGGCCGGGCCTCTCAGGCCGGTGATCCGACGAGTAGGCGGACCTACAAAGGTCCGCCCTACGATCGAACTCACCAATTATGCGGGTGAGGCCTGGTAGACGAGCGGCTGGAACGCCGCAGCGACCGTCGAGTCCGGATACTTCTGCACCATCACGATCGCGACGAGCTTCTCCTTCGGATCCACCCAGAAATTGGTGCCGTAGATGCCGCTCCAGCCGTACATGCCCTCTGAGCCGAGCGCCTGCGTCGCGGCGAGATCGGTGACGACGCTGAAGCCGAGGCCGAAGCCGACGCCTGGTCCGAGCAGGAGGCCCGGCGTCGTCAGGTCGGCGGTGTGGCTGGCCGTCATCAGCTCGACGTCTTCGGGCTGAGCAGGCGAACGCCGTCGAGCGCGCCGCCGCTCGACAGCATCTGCGCGAACCGCGCGTAGTCGCGAATCGTCGACGTCAGGCCCGCGCCGCCGGAGAAGTACTTCTTCCCCGCCTTGTAGTACGCGATCGGCGACATGTGCGTGTTGCCGAACGATTCCGGATCCTTCATCGGCCGGATGCCGGCCGCCGTGTCGGGCGAGTAGACCGTCGCCATGCGCGACCACTTCGCGTCCGGCACCACGAAATCGGTGTCGGTCATCTTCAGCGGCTTGAAGATCCGCTCGCGCAGGAACACGTCGAACGGCTGGCCCGAGGCGACTTCGACGACGCGGCCGAGGACGTCGGTCGACAGGCTGTAGTTCCACGCCGCGCCCGGCTGGCTCATGAGCGGCTGCGCCGCCAGCTTGTCGATCCCTTCCGCCAGCGTCATGTCGGTCGTCGTCAGGCCGTCGATGACGCCGTTCGTGCGATACGCGTTGCCGACCGGGCCGCCGTTCAGGAAGCCGTAGGTCAGGCCCGAGCGATGCGTCAGCAGATCGCGGATCGTCATGCCGCGCCGCGCGGTCTCGGGCTCGTGCCGCTTCTCGCTCGAGCGACGCGCTGCTGCTTGAACGCCGGGATGAACCGCGACACCGGATCGGTCAGGCGCAGCTTGCCTTCCTCGTAGAGCATCATGATCGCGACGCTGGTGATCGGCTTGGTCATCGACGCGATGCGGAAGATCGTGTTCGGTCCGCATCGGCGTCTTGCTCTCGACGTCCTGGAAGCCGGTCGCGTGGACGTCGACGACCTTGCCGTCGCGCGCGACCAGCGTGACGATGCCGCCGGCTTCGCTGGCGATCGACGAACCCCTGCATGCCGCGGTGCAGCCGTCCGAGCCGCTCGGTCGAGATGCCGACGCTCTCGGGCGTCGCCGTCGCCGCGGCGCGCGCGCGGCGCCGCCGGGCGCGCGGTTTCCTGCCGTGCCGGGGCGGCCTGCTGCGCGGTCGCCGCATATCCGGCCGCAGTGACAATCGTGACCAGGACGAGCGAACGCAACGACCACTTCATAAACAGCCTCCGCAAGAAAAGACGACGCGTGATCCCTTCAGCGGGACGACTCCTGTTCGCGCGCGCCCGCCATGATGCCGACCATGCCGAGGTTTCCCTCGTGGCATGCGTACTCGTAAATCTGTTCGTCGCTCTTCTGCATCGGCACCGCCGCCGTCCACGGCCGCGTCCAGGTCGCGGGGTCGTCGACCGTGAACTGGTAGACCAGCGTCTGCGGATCGCGAAGCGTGAAGCGTTCGGTCAGGCGCAGCTGATCAGAGGGCGGGACACGCAGGCCGATCGTGCCAGTGCCGTTCGCCGTGAAGTTGCGCGTCTCGACGACCAGCGTGTCGCCCTCCCAACGCCCGCGCGATTCGCCCAGCCATCGTCGGGTGCCGCCGTGCGGCCGGCTGCTGATCGGCACGACCCGGGCGTCGTGGACCATCTCGTTCAGGATGACGACGTAGTCGCGGGTCTGAATCAGCTGGACGTTGTTGTTGTAGCCGCTCGGCATGATCGGCGGGCCGGAATTGAACCCGAGCAGGCAGCGTTCCCAGGTCGGCCGATCCTCCGGTCCCTCGGCGGGCCGGCGCAGGCGCTCGGCGCGCTCAGCCGCGCGCTTCTCGGCCTCGGGCGTCAACGGCGGCAAGCGGCCATCGGCCGGGTCCACAATCAGCGACGTCCGCTTGTCGTCGACGACCCGGGTACCGAAATCGAACCAGAACTGATTGTAGGTGCCGGGGTCGCCGGTGCGCGGCGCCCGATCGACGCGCGTCTCAGCATTCCGCTGCTCGAGCGTCGCCACTTCCTCGGCGCTGAGCGTCTCCTTCCCGGCGAACTGGTTCGGCCGCTCGAGCGGTGTGAGCGTCCGGAAGTCCCAGATGCCCTGCAGATCCGGCTTGCCGTCAGGCGTGCGCGGCACCTTGCTCTGCGCGCCGACTGCCAACGGCATCGCGAGCAGCACGATCGCTGCGACCAGAGCGCGAAGCCCGACGACGGGCGAGTCCCGAGCCCCGAGCCCCGAGTCCCCGCTACTTGTGCCGATCCCATCGAAGCCTCCCGGTGACGCGGTCGCCATTCTTGGTCATCAGGTACAGCGTCTGGCCATCCGGCGAGAACTCGTACCAGCGGGGCATCGCCTGTCCGACCATGCCCTGGCTGACCGATCCTTCGACGTGATGCGTGACGACGCCGCGCGCGGCGTCGATCTCGTAGCGGCCGAAATAGGCGACGTACCCCGCCGCGGCGGCGGCGCGCTCGGCGTCGCTCGCGCCGCGGCCGGCGGTCGGCCGGTCCTTCGCCATCAACTGCGCGGACATGCGGCCGGCGGCGTCGTAGCTGATCTGTCCGACGGTGAAGTTCGTCGGGCGTTCGGTGCCTTTCTCGTCGTAGTTGACGTAGGACACGAGCCTGTAACTACCGATCAGCTGCTTCTTGACCGCCGCCGCATCGGGCTTCTGCTGGGCGACGGGAGCGGCAACGGCACCGAAAAGCACGAGAATGAGGGCGATCGTCCGGACGGTCACTGGCATCAGAATCCTCCGCCGGCGCAGGCTAACACTCGCTGGGGGCTGAATCAACCTGCGTCGCCTGCCTGCCCGCAGGGCGCGGTATACTCCCGCCCAATGCGTCTCCGCGCGCTGTTCGCCTCGTGATCGCGATGCTGGTGGTGGCCCTGCCGTCGGCGCAGCAGTGGCCGCGTTTCCGCGGAAACGACAACGGCAACGTCGCCGACGATCCGGCCCTGCCCGAAACCTGGAGCGAAACCGAGAACGTCCGGTGGAAGACCGACATTCCCGGGACGGGATGGAGCTCGCCGGTGGTCTGGGGCGACCACGTCTTCCTCACCGCCACGATCGGGGCGGCGTGCGAGCCGCAGCCGATCAAGGGACTCTACGATCCGGGCGACGAGAACGGCCGGACGCGCGCCACCGCCGAACACCGGTGGATGATCTACGACGTCGATTTCCAGACCGGCAAGATCCGGTGGCAGCACGAGCTGGCGCGCGGCGTGCCGAAAGTCCAGCGCCACATCAAGAACAGCTTTGCCTCCGAAACACCGGTCACCGATGGCGAGCGCATCTACGCCTACTTCGGCAGCATCGGCCTGCTGACGGCGCTCGACCTGAACGGCCGCCGCGTCTGGATGCAGGAGCTTGGCGCCTACGACGGACGTCAGGCGTTCGGCACGGCCGCATCCCCGCCCTGCACGGCGACCGCATCATCGTCGTCCACGACAACATCACGGAATCCTTCATGGCCGCCTACGACAAGCGGACCGGTAAGGAGCTCTGGCGCGTGAAGCGCGACGAGGTCGAGAACTGGGCGACGCCGTTCATCTGGGAGAATGAGCTTCGGACCGAGATCGTGACGTCGGGCCTGCGGAAGGTCCGATCGTACGATCTGAATGGCAAGGAGCTGTGGGAGCTGTCGGGCATGACGGTCAACGTCACGCCGACGCCGTTTGCCAGCCACGGTCTGGTCTTCATCAACTCGGGCTATCCGGGAGCCTCGCCGCGGCCGGTCTATGCGATCCGACCCGGCGCGTCCGGCGATATCTCGCTCAAGCCGGATCAGACCAGCAACGAGTTCGTCGTCTGGTATCAGCCGCTCCTCGGCACTTACAACACGTCGTCGCTCGTCTACGGCGACCTGTATTACACGCTGCTGGACCGCGGGTTCCTGCTGAGCCACGACGTGCGGACCGGCCGTCAGGTTTACGGACGGCAGCGGATCTCGGCCGAAGCGGGCGGCTTCACGGCATCCCCCTGGGCCTACAACGGCAAGATTTTCCTGTTGAGCGAGGATGGCGACACCTTCGTCGTCGCCGCGGGACCGGAGTTCAAGCTGATTGGCAAGAACTCGCTGAACGAGATGTCGCTGGCGACGCCAGCCGTCGTGCGCGGAAGCGTCCTTATCCGCACCCAGTCGAAGCTGTACAGGATCGCGAAGCCACAGAAATGATGTTTTTCCTTCGTGTCCTTTGTGTCCTTTGTGGTTGGTACGTCTCTGCTCGCGGGCGGAGTCGCATTCGCCCAGCCCATCGCGCTCAAGCAGGTCGGATCATTCCGTGTGCCCGCCGACACCGTTGAAGTCCGCGGGACGCACGCGTTCGTGGCTGGCGGGCACACGCTGACGGTCCTCGACCTGTCCGAGCCCTCGTCGCCGAAGAAGGTCGCGGAGTACGCGTTTCCCGAGCAGATCTGGTCGTTCCGCCTCGTGGGCTCGTACGCGTATGTCGCGGCCAACTTCTATGGCCTGGGCATCCTCGACATCTCGAACCCGGCGGCGCCCACGCTCCGGGCGGCGTTCAAGACGCCCGGCCAGGCCAAGGGGGTCGCGCTCGTCGGAACGACGGCGTTCGTCGCCGATCACATGTCCGGCGTCGACGTCGTCGACCTGTCATCCCTCGACAAGCCGACGCTGCGCGGGTCGTTCTTCGTCGACGGCTATGCGCGCGACGTCGCCGCGTCCAGCCGCTTCGCGTTCGCGGTGGATGCGCCAACCGGCCTCTATGCGCTCGATCCGGCGCGGCCCGGGCCGCTGGAGGCCGTCGGTCAGATACAATCGGCCGCCGCGCCGCAGATGATCGAGGTGATGGAGCAGGGGGGCCGCATCGTCGCATGCCTGGTGGGTGGGGGCGCACTGCAGTTGTACGACGTCACCGACCCCGCCAAGCCAACTCATCTCTCGAGCTTCAAGACGCCGAGCGGACGCCCGGCGCGCATCGCCATTGACGGCGTCCGCGGATACGTGGCCGACGGACGCGAAGGCGTGCAGATCGTCGATCTCTCCAACCCCTCTTCGCCGGCGCTGGTCGGCGGTTTCAAAACGGCGGCGCCGGCGCGCGATGTCGCGGTCGGCGGCGGGTTCGTCGTCGTCGCGGTCGGAATGGGAGAGGGCAACGAAGAAGTGGTGGTCCTACGATGATGCTCAGAATACCGTTCGCAGCACTGATAGCGTTCCTGTTCGCGGGATTCCTGTCGGCGCCGCTCGCGCAACAACCGGCGCGTGCGGTGGCCATCGACGACGATGACATCGGGGGTGTGGTGACCAGCGCCAAGGGCCCCGAAGCCGGCGTCTGGGTCGTCGCCGAAAC
Source organism: uncultured Acidobacteriota bacterium (assembly GCA_963720005.1). Taxonomy (GTDB): domain Bacteria; phylum Acidobacteriota; class Vicinamibacteria; order Vicinamibacterales; family CAVVIG01; genus CAVREM01. Next base: position 103,056 of record CAVREM010000020.1, read on the forward strand.
CACCGGCCTGGGCACGAAGCTCCGGAAGATCGTCGTCACCGACGACGCCGGCCGGTATGTCGTGCCCGATTTGCCGCGTGGCAATTACACGCTCTGGGTGCGCGGCTACGGCCTGACCGACTCGAAGCCCGTGCCAGGACGGCCCGGGCAGCAGGTCAGCCTGCAGGCGACGATCGCGGCGAACCCGCGCGACGCCGCAGCCGTGTATCCCGCGAACTACTGGTATTCGATGATCAAGGTGCCCGAGAAGAGCGAGTTCCCGGGCACCGGTGAGAAGGGCAACGGCATCTCGCCGAACATGCGCAGCCAGGCGGATTGGATCAGTCAGTTGAAGGACGGCTGCCAGTTGTGCCACCAGATGGGCAATCGTGCGACGCGTGAATTCATGAAGCCCATTCCTGGTGCGAGCTCGACGGCGGATTCGTGGGATCACCGGGTGAAATCCGGCCAGCGCGGCCCGCAGATGAGCCGCGCGCTCGATCAGTTCGGGCGCCGCCGCGCTATCGAGATGTTCGCCGACTGGACCGATCGCATCAACAAAGGCGAGGTGCCGCCAGCGCCGCCGCGTCCGCAGGGCCTCGAGCGCAACCTCGTGCTCACGCAGTGGGATTGGGGCGGTAAACATTCCTATATTCATGACGAAGTGGCGGCCGACAAGCGCAACCCGACGATCGGCGCGCGCGGCAAGGTCTACGGCGTCGACTTCACGGGCGACTCACTGATCTGGGTCGACCCGGTCGAGCACACCGCCGGGACCATTCCGATTCCTGTGCTGAAGCCGGGAGCGCCGTCGTATATCCCCGAGAAGATCATGAACCCGTCGCCGTACTGGGGCGAGGAAGCGGTCTTCAAGAACACGGTCCACCCGCACAACCCGATGATGGACCACCGGCAGCGCGTGTGGGCGACCGCCGCGGTGCGTCCCGCGCAGAACCCCGAGTACTGCCGCGGTGGCGACGGCAACGTCTTCGGCAAGAACTATCCGATGGCGCAGAGCAGCCGCCAGGCCGCGGTCTACGATCCGCGCACGCAGAAGACGACGGCGGTCGACACCTGCTATTCCACGCACCACCTGCAATTCGCCGAGGACAAGGACAACACGCTGTACTTCTCCGGCGACACGAACGTCATCGGCTGGATCAACACGCGCATCTGGGATGAGACGGGCGACGCGGCGAAGGCGCAGGGCTGGTGCCCGCTCATCGTCGACACGAACGGCGACGGCAAGATCGGCGCCTACACGCAGCCGAACGAGAAGCCCGATCCGGCGCGCGACATGCGCGTCTCCGGCTTCGCCTACGGGATCATCGTCAATCCGACGGACGGATCGATCTGGTACGCGAACGCCGGCGTACCCGGACGGATCGGCCGCCTCGAGCTCGGGAGCAACCCGCCGCTGACGTGCAAAACGGAGGTGTTCGAGCCGCCGTACAACCCGCCGAACACCATCACCGGCTTCACGCCGCGCGGCATCGACGTCGATCGCAACGGCGTGCTCTGGACCGGCCTGTCGGGCGGGCCGCACATGGCGTCGTTCGACCGCCGGAAGTGCAAGACGCTGAACGGTCCGACGGCCACCGGCCAGCACTGCGCCGAAGGCTGGACGCTCTATCCGGCGCCCGGGCCGCAGATGAAGGGGACCGACATCGCCGGCAGCGCCGACTTCTGGTACTACAACTGGGTCGACCAGCACGACACGCTCGGCCTCGGCGCGAACGTGCCGATCTTGAACGGCTCCGGCTCCGACTCGCTGCTCGCACTGGTCAACGGGAAGTTCGTGGTGCTCCGCGTCCCGTATCCGCTCGGGTTCTACTCACGCGGACTCGACGGCCGGATCGACGATCCGAAGGGCGGCTGGAAGGGCAGGGGCGTGTGGGCCGACTACGGAACGAACCTGGTGTGGCACATCGAAGGCAGCACCGACGCGCGTAGCGCGCTGGTCAAGTTCCAGCTGAGGCCCGATCCGCTGGCGAAGTAAGCGCCGAAAAGGCAACCACGAAGACGCGAAGACTCGAAGAAACGCGCTGATCTTCTTCGTGTCTTCGTGGTTGCGTTTGACGATCGCGTCGACGGCTGACTAGCGCTCTTTTTCCTCGAGGCGCGCCCCTTTCAGAATTCCGGGCATGCTGTAGTTGCCCTCGTGGCAGCCGTACTCGAAAAGCGGCCCGGCCGTGGCGCGTAGGGTGCCGACCGCCGTCCACGGCTGAGTGAACGTCGCGGGGTCCGTCACCTTCAGCTCGTAATCGATCGTTGCCGCGTCGACGCGCGTGAAACGCTCCTCGAGGCGCAGCGCGGCCGTCGCCCCTCGAAAGAGTCCATCTTCGCGGAAGTTGGTCGTTTCGACCACGAGCGTCTGGCCCTCCCAATGTCCACGCGGTTCGCCGAACCATTGCGCGACACGACCGTCGACACGGGGCCGGCCGTCGAGCGGAATGATTCGCGCCTGGTGGATCACCTCGCTGAGGATCATGACGTAGCCAGGCGCCTGAACGATCTGGTGATTGTTGTTATAGAAAGGATTTGGGATAAGCACCGGATCGACCTGGATGCACCGTTCGATCAGCGCGCGCTCCTCGGGACCGTCCGCAGTCAACTTCTTCCCGAGCGTCGGCTGGGCATCCCATCGTTTCTTGCCGTCGGGCGTGTACGGGATTCTTCCGTCCGGTGGATCGACGATCATCGAGGTGTTGCGGTTTCGCAGCACCTTGCCCGTCTCGAGCCAGGTTTCGTTCAACTCGCCGCTGACAGCTACTTCGGCGGCGACTGCTTTGAGCAGCGTTTGAAGGCCGTTCTTCTCGACTTCCACAGCCTCTGCTTCCGTCCAGAACGGCTTCTTGGCTAACATCGCCGGACGCTCCAGCGGCGCCACGGTCGCATTGTTCCAGAGCCCCTGAAGGTCAGGATCTCCCCATGCCGTACGAGAAACGGTTTGAGCCCGTCCTGGCACGACGAGTCCAAGCACCATCGCAACAACAACGACCGTTCGCATCGTTCACTCCTGTCACCACAAAACGGACACAGCCGACTCCTAACATTATGCCTTGCGGATGAGCTTCTGAGCGCTTCAAAGCGTCAGCGTGAGGTGACGCCACAAAGCGAACCGCTCACGCATCAGGCGTGGCTGGAATCCCATAGCGCGCCAGGACGACGGTGATGTTGTCCTTTCCCCCGTTTTCCAGCGCGCTTTCGACCAGCAGCCGGCAGGTTTCGTCGGAACCGGCCTCGCGAGCGAGCACCTCGGCAATGTGGGCGTCGTCGACCATGTCCGTCAGACCGTCGCTGCAAAGCAGCACCCGGTCGCCGTCGGCGAGCTTCCATCGCTTGATGTCGACGCGCACGTCTCTCTGGAATCCCCCCAGGGCGTTGGTCAGCACGTGGCGCAACCGATGCCGTGCGACATCCTGCTGGCTGATGACCCCTCGGTCGGCGAGCTGCTGGGCCTGAGTCTGATCGCGCGTCAGCTGCTGAAGCGTCCCGGCGCGAAAAAGGTAAGCTCGCGAATCACCGACCTGGGTCACGAACAGATCGTCGCCCAGGCTGAGGGCCGCGGTCATCGTCGTTCCCATGCCTTCCAGGTCCGGGTGGAGTCGGCCTTTCTTCAGCAGCGCTTTATGGATCTGCTGGCAGCGATCGGCGGCACGCTTGATCACCTTGTGCGCGTGTTCATCGTCCAGCCTCGATGATCCAGTCGGGAGCGTGAAGGATGATGTTCATGAGAGTGGCGATCGCCATCCGGCTCGCCACCTCGCCTCCCGCGTGGCCTCCCATCCCGTCGGCAACGATCATCACGTAGCATGTCTCGGCGGACTGTGACGGGATGTCTCCTGGCGGCACATTGGTCAGCAGGGTCGTGACGTGGCGCCCTCCACGGGCGACGAAGTAGTGGTCCTCGTTCCGTTGCCGGACCTTCCCCGTGTCCGAGAGCGCCGCAACATCGATACGCACGTGCGCGGAGGTCGCCGGCGCGGATTCCAAATCCAAAAGCGGAAAGGAAAACTCATCGGTGTCGATGTCAATCATGGCTGAAGTGTAGCCCGCGCTCCCTGTCCTTCTCACCCACATCTCACCGGTTGCTCACAAACGCTGAAGACTCGGACGGCTCGAACGTCCAGACTGCAGCGGTGCATCGACGGGATGTGCGATGGCGGGACCCCGAGCAGCCGGGGCGGGGCCGCGACCGATTCCATGTCGCGATCAACATGGATGGAAACGGCCGGTGGGCCCTGGTGCGCGGCCGACGTTGGTGTGATGAGCGCCGCCGGGCTTCAAACGGTGCTCTTCGATATTGCACCTCCAACACGTCAACACTCTTCGCCGCAGCGTCGCTACTTTTCCTTACCGTGATCACCGCAGCTTATCTGCCATTGCGCCGGGCGGCGTCGGTCGATCCACTCGAAATCCTGAGGAGCGAGTAAAGAGAGAGCGACTGGCAGTCCGGCCACGCGACTCGCTCCGGGTTCAGGTCTCGAGCAGGGGCGCAGGCACGCCGCGCTTGCGGCCGGCGCCGCTGCTGGGCGGCGGTGAACTGGATGGTGCAAGTGGCCCGCAAGCCGCCCGAGATTTTCTTCCCGGTCGGAGGCGCACTCCACAAGACTCCGGCGCAAACGTGGCGGGAATACGGTGCCTGGCGATCTACGAAGCAGTGCGTCCAGTCACTGGAGGTTCATCCACCGGGCCCTCGAGAACCGACTTGTATGCGAAGCCTGCGACTGCGGCGCCAATCACCGGAGCGAGCCAGAACACCCAGAGCTGCCGGAGAGCCCAGTCTCCTACGAACAGCGCGGTGGCAGTGCTGCGGGCTGGATTGACCGAGGTGTTCGTCACCGGGATGCTGATCAGATGGATCAGCGTGAGCGCGAGCCCGATTGCAAGACCGGCGAAGCCTACGGGAGCGCGTTTGTGCGTGGTGCCGAGAATGACGACCAGGAACATGCCTGTCAACACCACTTCGGCCACCAGCCCCGCCGCCAGCGAATACCCGCCGGGTGAGTGCACGCCGTAGCCGTTGGAGGCGAATCCGCCGGCAACGCTGAAGTCCGCGCGCCCGCTCGCGATGAAGTACAGCACGGCGGCGCCGGCGGCGCCGCCGACCACTTGCGCCAGCAGGTACGGCAACAGCAGGGCGGCCGGGAAGCGGCCACCCGCCCACAGGCCCACGGAGACCGCCGGGTTGAAATGACCGCCCGAAATCGGGGCCGAGCGCGTACGCCCCTGTCAGCACGGTGAGACCGAAGGCCAGTGACACCCCGAGCAGCCCGATTCCGACATCGGGGAAGGTGGCGGCGAGGACCGCGCTGCCGCACCCGCCAAGAACGAGCCAGAACGTGCCGATCGACTCCGCGGTGAGCTTCGAGAACACGGCGCACTCCTTTGCCGGACGGCGGGAATTACGTGGGGCCGCTACCTCGCCGCGCGAAGAGGCTCGGCGTAATGATCGTCTGAACTCAGAGCGCGTGCCAGACGGTACAGGCCGCGTTCATTGAAGATTTTCGCCGCATGCCGCTCAGACCCGCGCGGCCGTCGAGTGCCTACGGAGGGCGTCCGGAATATCGTAGCGGCTTGCGGCAAGGTCTTCACCTGGCCAGCTCAGCGGCAAGCGCCAATCGGCTCGTGCGCGACAGGTGGGTGGACGAAAGCATCGGCGAATCGTTCGTCGCCCCGTGTGCTTCGACATGACGCCGCAACGGGAGGCCAAAAAAAAAAGGGCGGCAGTCTTTCGACCGCCGCCCTTCGTCTGGTTGGAGAACTATTTCGCCGTCGGTTGCTTGCGGAGGTGGCCGTACATCAGTTCCTCAGCGAACTCGACGCACTTGTATTCCATCAGCTGGGCGTTCGGTTCGCGGTGGCGGTAGATGGGCATCCGTATCTTCCACGGTTTCGTGAAGGTCTTCGGGTCTTCGATCGTCGCCTCGTAGTTGATCGTATTGGCGTCGGCGAGCGTGTAGCGCTCGGTCACCTTGAGCGCGTCGCTATGGAAGTTGCCGGCGCGATCGAACCAGGTCTCTTCCATGTGATCGGTGACGTCGACGACGAGCGTGTCGCCGTCCCAGCGTCCGAGACCCCATCCCATCCAGGAAGGCGCGGGGCTCTTTTCCTGGCTGTTCATCCGGATCACGCGGCTCGCGCTGGCGAACTCGTACGCCATCAGGACGTTGTTCTGCGACTGCACGATCTGGAAGGGGTACGGCATGTAGGTCGCGCGCGGGATGCCCGGCATGTAGCACTTGATCTCCGGGTCGCGCGTCAGCCAGTTGGCCTGGTTCTCCTGCTTCTGCTTGAGCGCCGCAGGTGTATACGGGATCTCCTCGCCGTCGACCACGCCGACGCCGGCCGGGATGCTGAATGCCGCGCCGAGCGCCACGACCGGACCCATCCGCGCCGAGTGTGTCTGGATATCCCAGTTGGCCGTGTTCATCACCTGCCAGATGCCGGTGAAGTTCGGCTTGCCATCCTTGGTGCGCGGCACGCCCGACGCCGTCTGGGCCATCGTCGCCGCGGCCGCCACGGCGACGAGCGCCACGGCCGCCAACCCGAATTTCAGGACTCGGTATCGCATCTCATTTCCCCGTTTTCGCGCATGTGGTGGCGATGCGGATCACTGCCGCCACCTTCAGCGTCGGCGGCTGCTTGTTGGCGCCAGGCGCAATCGGTCCGCTGACCTCGACCGTCTGCCCGACGAGCATTGACAATTGTTTTGCGTCGCCGTCCAGTCGATAGACGGCAGGTGGATCGCGCCGGCGATCGTTGAGGACGTACGGCGCCTTGGCGTTCTCCTGGCTCACGCAGCCGATGATGACGAAGCGGCGCGTCGCGTCCGTCGACTGCGACTGCGCCGCGGCGAGAGGCGCCAGCGCGATGAGCGCCAGCGCGGCGAGCGTCCGCGCCATAGTTAGTGTTTCGGCTTCTCGGTAGGATCGCGGCCGTCTTTGGGCGCACCGGTGCCCGAGGACCCCATGAACAGCGTCTTGCCGTCAGGGAAGGTGATGTCCCGGCCGTTGGCGCGCAGGGTTCCGTCCTTCGACTGGTAGCCGTCGACCTTGATCACCATGCCGATCTTCACCTGGTCGCGCGAAATGCCGCGGCGCATCAGGGTGTTCGGCGTGCCTCCTTCGATCGCCCACGTCTCGGTCTTGCCGTCGGCGCCCTTCACCTCGATGTGGATCCATGCATGCGGATTGACCCACTCCACCTTCGTGATCGCACCCTGCAGCTTGACCGGAGCGTTCGAGTCGAACTCAGCCGAAAACGCATGGTGGGCCGCCACCGACCCGGTGGCCGCAACGATCGCGGCACCCGCCACCGCTGCCCAGATTTTGCGTCGCATTTGCACCAACCTCCTGTTTGTCTGTGAGGCAGCATAACACTGGACGGGAACTGCGCGCTGGGCGAAAATAACGCAGCCGGAACGGCGCGAACCGAGCGCGCTGCGGCCGTATACCTGATTTCAGGAGGGGACGTGTGAAAACGCTTCTTGCCGGGTTCCTCGCGGCGGGTCTTGCCGCGGCCACCGTTCACGCGCAGTCCAGCGCGTGGAACGTACCGCGCACGCCCGATGGCCGTCCGGATCTCCAGGGCGTCTGGTCGAACAACAGCGTCACGCCGATGACGCGGCCCGCCGCAGTGGAGGGACAAGGAGCGGCTGACCGACGCCGAAGTGGAGGAGTTGAAGCAGATCGTGGCCCGCTACACGGATCAGGGCGGCGACGCGATCTTCGGGAGCCTCGTCCAGATGGCGCTCACGGCCAAGGAGAAGGGGGAGTTCAACCAGACCTCGTACGACCGCACGACCGGGAACTACAACCAGTTCTGGATGGCCGATCGCGACTGGGATAACCGGACCTCGCTCATCACCGATCCGAAGGACGGTCAGTTGCCGCCGCTGACGGCCGCAGCCGTGGCGCGCCGCGCGTCGCGTCAGCGCCCGGTGGTCGTCGAGGGTTCAGAGAGCGGGCCGCGGGGCCGCGCCGACGGTCCCGAGGATCGGCCGTTGTCCGAGCGCTGCATCACCTACGGCGCGCCGCGGACCGGCACCGGCTACAACAGCTACGTCCAGCTCATTCAATCGCCCGAGACCGTCGTCATCCTCCAGGAGATGATTCACGACGCGCGCGTCGTGCCGATGAGCAGTCTGCCGCATCTGCCGAAGAGCCGTCCGCCAGCTGCACGGCGATCCGCGCGGCCGTTGGGAAGGCGACACGCTGGTGGTCGAGTCGACCAACTTCATCGGCGGCTTCCAGGGATCGACGCCCGACGTGAAGCTGACCGAGCGCTATACACGCGTCAGCCAGGATTACATCAACTGGGAGCTCACCGTCGACGATCCCGCCACCTGGGAGCGTCCATGGACGATTATGATTCGCCTGAAGCGGACGGATGATCAGGTCTACGAATACGCATGCCACGAGGGCAACCATTCGATGATCGGCATCCTCGCCGGCGCGCGCGCCGACGAAGCCAAGGCCGCCGCGGCGGCGTCGAAAACGGGGTCGCGGTAGAGGGGTAGGGCGGACCTCTTAGGTCCGCCGGAGGACGCCCGGCCTGGAAGGTCGGGCCTACGTTCGAGGAAACGTCCATGCTGAAAACTGCTTCGGGGTTCGTCGTTGCCGTCGCGCTGGCGAGCGTTCCGCTCGCCGGCGCAGTCAAAGCCGTCATATCGGACACCCGATGCCGGCTACGTGGTGCCTCGCACGCCTGACGGGAAACCCGATCTGCAGGGCGTCTGGGCCAACAACAGCGTCACGCCGATGACGCGTCCCACGCAGTGGAAGGACAAGGATCGCATCACCGACGCGGAGGTCCAGGAACTGAAGTCGATCGTCCAGAAGTTCACTGACCAGGGCGGCGACGCGATCTTCCAGAGCGTCGTGCAGATGGCGCTCGACGCCAAGGAGAAGGGCAAGTTCGATCAGACCTCTTACGACCCGACCACCGGCAACTACAACCAGTTCTGGATGGCCGATCGCGACTGGGACAACCGAACGTCGCTCATCATCGACCCGCCGAACGGCCAGTACCCGCCGTTTACGCCCGAGGGGATGAAACGCGCCGCAGCCTTGGCGCAGCAGTCGGCGCGGTCCGAGAGCGGACCGGCCGGCAAGGCCGACGGCCCCGAGGATCGGCCGCTCAACGAGCGCTGCATCACCTACGGCGCGCCGCTCGCGTTTGCCGGCTACAACGCCTACCAGCAGATCATCCAGTCGCCGGAAACGGTCGTGATCCTGCAGGAGATGATTCACGACGCGCGCGTCGTGCCGATGTTCCTCGCAGCCTCACCTACCGAAGCGCGTCAAGCAGCTGCACGGCGACTCGCGCGGTCGCTGGGAGGGCGATACGCTCGTCGTCGAGACGACGAACTTCAGCATCGGCAATCTGTTCCTCGGCACCTCGCCGGATCTGAAGCTGACCGAGCGCTACACGCGAATCAGCCGCGACTTCATCAATTGGGAGCTCACGGTCGACGATCCGGCCACGTGGACCAAGCCGTGGACGTTTATGATCCGCCTGAAACGCAGCGACGATCAGCTCTACGAGTACGCGTGCCACGAGGGCAATCACTCGATGGTCGGGATGCTCGCCGGCGCGCGCGCCAAAGAGGCGAAAGAAGCGGCGGCGAATTCGAGAACCGGATCGCGGTAGGACTAGAGGCTCTGGGCATGCAGCGCTAAAGGCAACCGCGAAGACACGAAGACTCGAAGAACACTTCAAGATCTGCTTCGCGTCTTCGAGTCTTCGTGGTTGCATCCCCGACCCCTTTACTTTCTGTGTCGGCGCCCATCAATCGTCAGGTCATTCTTAAGTCCCGGCCGTCGGGAATTCCACAAGCGGAACACTTCGAGGTTGTTCAGCGGCGCGTTCCTGACCCCGGTCCCGGGCAGTTGCTCGTCCGCAACATCTACCTGTCGGTCGACCCGGCGATGCGCGGCTGGGTCAGCGCGGTGGCCAACTATTCGCAGCCGGTTGGCGTCGGCGAGGTGATGCGTGCCTACGCGGCCGGCCGTATCGAAGCGTCGCGCGATGCACGGTTCCGGGAGGGCGAGTACGTCACCGGCCAGTTCGGCTGGCAGGACTACGCCGCGGTCGACCCGCAGATGGTGATCCGGCGCGTCGCCGATCGCGAACTGCCGCTGTCGACGGCGCTGGGTGTGCTGGGGATGAACGGCTTGACCGCCTACTTCGGCCTGCTCGAGGTCGGCCAGCCGAAGCCGGGCGAGACCGTCGTCGTGTCCACGGCCGCGGGGGCAGTGGGGTCGTGCGCCGGCCAGATCGCGCGCATCAGGAGCTGCCGGGCCGTCGGCATCGCGGGAGGGGCCGAGAAACGGCGTTTGTGCCTCGAAGAATTTCACTATGATGCGGCGGTCGACTACAAGGCCGGCCGCCTGGATGCGGATCTGGCCCAGGCGGCGCCGAACGGAGTGGACGTGTATTTCGACAACACGTCCGGAGCCACGAGCGACGCCGTGCTCACCCGGCTCAACGTTGGCGCCCGTATCGTGGTGTGCGGCACGGCGTCCATCGATTCATGGGACCCCTGGCCGCAGGGCCCGCGCGTCGAGCGCCACCTTCTTGTGAAGCGGGCGCGAATGCAGGGTATCCTCGTGTTCGATTTCCGCGCCCGCTACCCGGAGGCAATCGAGGAGCTGACACGGTCGGTCCGGGACGGATGGATCCGCTATCGGGAAGAA
>CAVREM010000021.1:0-18915 GCA_963720005.1 uncultured Acidobacteriota bacterium
TTCGCGCAAGATACCTGGCGCCTGGGGCAGGAGTTGACGCTGTCACTCGGCATTCGCTACGACGCCGAGGCGAAGGTGTCGTCCATCAATGAAGACGTCGACTCGATGAAACCGCCCTACAACACCCACTTGAATCACGTCAATCCGAACCTCGGCAACGTGGCGCCGCGGCTCGGATTCACGTGGGCGCCTGGAGGTACCGGGCGGGTGGCGATTCGCGGCGGCTTCGGGATGTTCTACGACACGGCCAAGAACGCCACGTTCGCGGGGTGGGCCGGGCAGGTGGGCAATCCTCTGTTCCCGGGAGGCGCGCTCATGAACATCGCCTCGAACAACGCGACGCTGAATCCCTACTGTCTCGGCAACACCCGGTGCGTCGGCGGGGTGCCAGCGGATCTCCAGAATGCCCTGCGACAGGTGATGGCGTTCGCGATTATCAACAACACCGTGCCAAACCTGGCGGCCACCTCTGTCACCGTGAACGGGGTGACGACCGCGTTGCCAGGCGTGGCGGTCAGTCCCATCCCCTTGAGCGTCGGGCACATCGAGGAGAACCTCAACACGCCGTTCACACGTCAGGAGACGATCGGCGCACAGTTCGATCTCGGCAAGGGTTTTTCCGCGTCAGCCGACCTGAAGTTCATCCAGGGGCGGGACCAGTTACATTCTTCGCAACGTCAACCTGACGACCGAAGGCCGGATCATCGATCCGGTGTTCCAGTCGCTGAATAAGCTGGGCAATGGTGGTGTGCTGGATGTCAAGCAGCTGTTGGTGGAGGTCGGCTACCGATCGGCGAGGCGCCAGATGCAAGTCGCCTATGCGCTCGGCTCGGCAAGCAACAATTCGATCGGCAACCTCGCTAATGGCATAGGCCAAACCCCCGCCACCAACCCGTTCGACTACTCCGTGGACCAGGGGCCCGCCTCCAACGATCAACTGCACATTCTCAACATCAGCGGCAACCTCGTGCTGCCGTGGGGCATCAGTCTCGCGCCGCTGTTCCGAGCCACCAGCGGTATCAGAGTGAACCCGGTCACCAACGGACGTCCGTCCCCGGCGCAGGGCTGTCAGGTGTATTACAGCCAATGCTACCCATTCAACATCGACGACGGCCAGGTGATCGGCCGCAACTCCTTTATCGGTGAGCCGAACTGGACGGTCAGTGCGCGTCTTTCGAAGGAGGTGCGGATCGGGACGCGCCAGGCTCACCGGGATGATCGAGGCGTTCAATCTGACCAACCGGGTCAACTACACCGGGTACAACAACAACATCGGCGGAACGACGGGGCTGGTCACAGATTTGAGCGGCATCGTGCCGAACGCGGCCGACCTGATGCGTCAGGTCCAGATCGGGTTCCGATTCGACTTCTAGATGGAGTAGTTCACTTATGCGACTCCACACCTCGCTCGTCAGTCGCTCTCCTGCTTAGCGTTCCGTTGCAGGCCCATCATTCGGGCATCATGTTCGACCCGATGAAGCAAGTCACGCTCAAGGGCACGATCAAGGAGTTCATCTTCACGAACCCTCACGTGACGATCTTGATAACCGTGACCGACGACAAGGGGCAGGCGGTGGACTGGAACATCGAAGCCGCCTCCACACAGGCGCTGGTGCGGTCGGGATGGAGAAGATCCAGCCTCAAGTTCGGAGATAGAGTCACCATCGTCGGCCGGCCGCTCAAGGACGGCCGTCCTGGCGCTCAGCTGGTGCAGGCGACGCTTGCCGACGGGACCGAGCTGGGACGAAGTGGCCCGAACTTCTGAGATCCGAAGCACACAGGGGGTTGAGATGACACGACCGACTCACGAACCACGACGTCTGCGACGTGCGTTGGCGGCGGCCGCAGCCTTGGCTTTGACGATGGCAACAGTGGCCATCTACGCGCAGGGCGCCCCTGCAGCGCAGCGCCCGGCACCCGCCGCGCAGCCGGCGAACCCGCTCGACAAGCCCGGCGCCCTGGCCAAGGACAATCTGGCCAAATCCAGACCCAAGCCTCCATTCGACCTCACCGGCAACTGGATGTTCGCCCCGCAGCAGAACAAGGAGAACGGCGGGTTCGGCTACCTGCCGCTGCCGAAGCTGAAGGCGGCCGCCCAGGCCAGCTACGACGAGGCGCGGAAGGCGCAGGCTCAAGGGCTGGCGTACAAGAACGACGAGGGCGCGTGCTGGCCAGCCGGCATGCCGCAAATGATGACCCGCGTCTGGCCGAATCAGACCATCCAGCTGCCGACCATGATCGTGATGATTCAGATGCTCAAGGGCGAGATCCGCTGGATCTACCTGGATGGCCGGCCGCACGAGGATCCCGAGATCAAGGCGGCCAGTTATGCGGGCGATTCCATCGGGCACTGGGAGGGCGACACGCTGGTCGTCGAAACCACCAATTTCGAACCCAAGCATCACTGGATCATGAGTGGCATTCCTGTAGGCCCCAAGCTCAAGATTGTCGAGCGCATCCGCCTGATCGATGACGGCAAGACGATGGAAGACACCTTCATCATGACCGACCCGGACAACTGGGAAGGCGAATGGAGGAACACCAAGCGATGGTTCCGCTACGACAATTCAGATATCGAGGAGGCCTACTGCCTGCCGGACCTGAACGACCGGCTGCCAGCCACCGCGGCGCCATCGAACGTCCGCTAGGGCTCGTTCGATCGAGGACTGCATGCGAACTCACATGAGGACCAACATCCAGTTGCTTTGCGCGCTGAGCGCGTTCGTGAGTGTGGCGGTTCCCGTCTTGTCGCAGACGACGCCGGCTTCAACCCAGGCTCCGGCGCCGCAGCGCCCGGCGCCTGAGCCGGCGCGCCTGCCCGACGGCAAGCCGAACTGGACGGGGTTCTGGGACCTGCCAAACGGCTTTCTCGAGGTGTACCGAGGACCGGCGGGTGTGACCGGCCGCGGCGGGGGCCGGGGCGCCGTTAACGTTCCTCAGGCTCAGCGTCCCGCGAACGTTCCTGAGATGAAGTCGCCATACAAGGAGCGCTATGAAGCGCTCCTCAAACAGGCCGCGGCCGGCACGCTGGCGGATCCGGGGGCGCTGTGTCTGCCGCAGGGCATGCCTGGAATGATGGGGGCAATCTACGGGATGGAGATCCTGCAGACGCCGAAGATCATCGCCATAAGCAGCGAGTTCAAGGCGGGGACGCGGCGTATCTGGATGGACGAAAAAGCGCACCCGCCAGCCGACGAGCTCGAGGAGACCTTCGTGGGCCACTCGATCGGCCGATGGGAGGGCGACGTGCTCGTGGTCGAAACCGTGGGCATCCGTGCTGACGTGGCATTCGGCGGCCGGCCGCCATTACCGCACAGCAGCAAGTTGCGGCTCACCGAACGTTTTCGCCAGACCCCCCGGGGATGCTGGCCTATGAGATCACCTACGACGACCCCGAAGCCTACGTCGCCTCGTGGACCGACAAGCGTACCTATCGGTACCGCGCGGATCTCAAGCTCCAGGAGTTCGTCTGTGAGGAGAACAACCGTAATGTCGATCCCACCAGCGGCGTGACAAGGTTCAAGTAGGCGCAGTCTTCCTATCGCCCTCGGTGTGTTTTCTTGCTCGGTTCGTCGAGTGATGTCGTGCCTTGCTCCTGGCTGTCGACGACGACGAAGTCAGCCACCTGCCATGTGAATGGCGGCTGTTTCCTTCGATCGCCTGAGCGGCGCTCGACGCCCGCCGCCTCATCCGACACGCGTCGCTCCTCGGCGCGTCGATCCCAGGTGACCTCTACGGGCAGGTCTGCGGTCTTGCGGGTCAGGGCATCGAACCGGCGAAGAGCCCCGCGCCTGACAACAATCCCTATGGGCTTCTTGCTCGCCATGCAGAATCTTTTATCGGTCGCTGAGACTCGGTACGCAGGTCCTGCAAGCAGACTGTCCCGAAAGCAAGGGTTTCGGCCAACTTTCGCCGGTGGAGAGGTCGTCGTCAGGGCAGGGCTCTACTCAGATCCTCCGCTCAGGGACCTGCTCGACGTCGATGCTCGACACTTCGGCGCCCCGTGCCCCCGCCGTGTAAACTGCCACGACGTCGAGACTGTGCGTGCTTTCGATCACGAGGAACCCCTCAAACCCATGGATCAGACGCAGCCCGTAGTTGTCGACGTTGCCGCAGTCGACTCTGGTCGCCGCATCGGACTCCAGCTTCCCGTTGATGAACTTGCTGATCTCGCCACTGGCGACTGCGAGCTTCGTGCGCAGCTCCACGGTCCGTCGCTGAGGGTTGTGGATGTTGACTGCCGTCTGGTACGAACCAGGCAGCAGCGCCGAGGTGGTCTGCGAGGTGCCGGGGATGTTCGCTGTGCAGAGGAACTTCGCTGCGTACTGAAATCTGTAACGCGCAGCAGTTTGAACACGCGTCTTCTTCTTGGCCATCGTCGACTTCCTTTCCGTGACGAAACGACCCTGGGCCAGACGGCGAACTGCGCGGTGATGCGAGCCAGCCATCCAGTCTAAAAAGGAATTGTGCCGCAGCAGCGGTTCTCCTGCCACGAAACATTGTTGTACGTCAAGCGAACTCGATCCTTTGATACGCCATGGCCAAGAGAGCGAGGAGCAGCAGGCGCCCCGCCGGCACTCATTCCTTTCAGGCCGATAGGGAGATGCCAAGCCTCGTTCGCGCTGATCGCCGGCGGTTGGTTCACGATGGGCACCGCGCTGCGCCACGAAGACGAGCGGCCGTCGCATCGCGTCTTTGTCGATCCGTTCGAGCTGGGCATCTATCCATTCACTCGCGCTGAGTACGAGCGCTTGTCGACGACACATCGCACGAACGCCGTGCGATTGGTCCTACCAGCCATTTACACACGCTGACCTTCCCGCCGTCGGCGTGAGCTCACGAATTATGAATTAAGTGCATAGACTATGCACCAGACCCTGCGCATGTCAACTCGCGGATGCGATAGCCTGCTGGGCGTTGGTCGTTGGCACGCGGAGGGCTGAACCGGTAGACTCCGCGAGCCTCTTGCCACGCAGCACACGCCCGCGGGCCTCCCCGCTTGAACGGGAAAGGGCAGTCCATCACGCCCTCGATTGTCTCTACGCAATCGCGAGACGCGAGTCTGTGTTCCGCCTCTACGATGGCCACCTGCTGCTGGCACTTGCGCTGGCCGCGAGCACATCCCGCAGCCGCGGGCTCAGACGCAAGGCGACCGCAATGGGACGCGAGCGTGCACGCCGCTGGATGACGCGGTGGCCGCTCATTCGTCCCCGGCTGGACGCCGATTCCGTGATGCAGCAGGTGATCGCGAGCGACGGGGCCAGCAGGCTCGGGCTCACGGCGCGGCGCATCCAGCGAGACCTGCACGCAGTCATCGCCCGGTACTCCACCATACCCTTCTCTATTTCGACCCCGCGCGCGAGGACGTCCCTATGGACGTGCCGGCGGAGTGCGCCTGTGGCACGTTCGCGCCGCGCGGTCGACGAACCTGCGCCACGTGCGGACGGCGCCTGAAGCTGTTGGATCCGTACGAGGTCTGGTACTACGCGCTGACGAACGCGTACTTTTGTGAGCGACAGGGCATGCCGTTGCAAGTACGGCCCGCCGACCTTCTCAGAAAGGTGTCCGACCTCCGCCCGTATCCTGCCGCCGGCACGCGCCGTCACTATCAGGCGGTGTACGCTGTGACCCACATCGT
The DNA here is from genome assembly GCA_963720005.1 of uncultured Acidobacteriota bacterium. GTDB lineage: Bacteria > Acidobacteriota > Vicinamibacteria > Vicinamibacterales > CAVVIG01 > CAVREM01. The sequence goes on from CAVREM010000021.1 coordinate 5,639, forward strand.
GTACGTGCTCAACGATTACGGCGAGGCGCGGCTCTCGCCTCGAGTCCTTCCGCGCGAGCGGGCCTTTCTCGCGGCCAGTCTTCGGCCCGCTCTGGACCGCAGGGAACCTGACACGGTGGCCGAAATCGTCGAGAGCCTTCTGGCATTGGGAGTATCAGACACGAACCCACTGGTGGAGGCCGGCAGAGCGTTCCTGCTTGCCACTCAGCGTCCAGACGGGGGCTGGGGCGACGAGGCCGACGAATACGGACGCTTTCACACCCTCTGGGCGGCCATCGACGCGCTGAAGGACCATGCGTGGAAGCGCCGAAAGATCGGCCTCGTACGAACGATCGGTGGTCGACGTTCTCACTCGTGAGTTGCAGGGCTGCCAGGGTCCCCGATGCTCGATACGACTCTCGTTCTGTTACTTCAGGAGCGGGCATCGCCTGCGTTGACCGAGATCATGCGGGCGGTGTCGTTCTGGGGCTACGTGCCAAGCTGTCTGGCTGTCGCCATCGTGTGCGGGTTTGGCTGGCGGCTCAGACTCGGCGTGACCCTGATCCTGGCGATTGTCTTCGCCGATGCGATGACGATCGTGGCAAAAGGCGCATTCGCATCGCCTCGTCCGCATGACGTCGATGCTCGTGTCCGAACGTTCGCAGCCTTCGAGTTGGGGCTGCCGCCGCTGGCCACGGGCACGTCCGTGCCGGCGGACGACTTCGGGTTTCCCTCCGGACACGTGGCAACGACCGCGGCATGGGCCCTGGGTCTCGCCTGGTCTCGTCGGAAACCGTGGCAGCTCGGCGCGGCAGCGACATGGGTCGCGCTGATGGCCCTCTCACGCATGTACCTGGGACGCCATTTCCCCGCGGACGTGATCGGCGGCCTCGTCGTCGGTGTCGCGGGGCTGACCATCGCACGTCTGGAGCTTCCTTCGGCTGCCGCGGGCATCAGCACACTCACGGCCGGCGCCAGAACGGCACTGGGCGTGTCGCTCCTCGTCGTGGTCGCGCTCGCCGCGCTGTTCGGTGCCGGACTCAGCGCTCATGATGCCGGCCGCTTCTGTGGCCTCGTGGGCGCGGCCCTCCTGCTCATGCGCACGCGGGCGCTCGACGATTCCGTCGCGCTATCGACGCGGATGGCCCGCATGGCGGTGGCGCTTGTTCTTCTTGGTGTGGCGGTGTGGTCGAGCACGTGGACGATCACGACAGGCCCAGGCTTTGCCGGCATGAGCACGATGGTCATCAGCGCGGCGTTGCACGCCAGCGTGCTGCTCGTGCCAACGCTGGCGATCGGTGGCCACCGATCCTGACGCGTGTCGCGTCACCCGCACAGATGAGCTTTATGACGGCGAAAGCGCTCCAGCGATCGTTCCTGACGCGCACCCCTGACGTAGGGCGGAGTTCAGGCACCCGTTTGCTACACTTTCGCCGTGTCGGCAGGCGTCGGCAGCGGGTGAGGCATGGCGAATTCGAATCCTCCCGAAGGCCCGCAGCAGATTGCGGCGATGGTCGAGCGCGCCGATGCGGGCGATCCGGCCGCCCGCGACGCCCTGTTCGCATCCCTGTACAGCGAGCTGCACACCCTCGCGCAATTTCATCTCCAGCGCAGCGGCGGACAGCTCACCATGGGCGCGACGACGCTGCTGCACGAAGCCTACCTGGATCTCAACCGGCGCAGCCGGGTGGCCTTTCCGGATCGCCTCCGGTTCCTGAAGTACGCGTCGCGCGCGATGCGCGGCCTGGTCATCGACTACATCCGCGCCAGGCGGGCGCAGAAGCGGGGCGGGGAGATCACGTTCGTCTCCGTTCGCGGACGAGAACGTCGGCACCGCAGCAGTGGCCGCGTCTGTGGAGGCTCTCGGTCATGCGCTCGACGAGCTGGGGCAACTCGATCCGTCACTCGCCGAGCTGGTCGATCTGAAGTTCTTTTGCGGCTTGTCGTTCGCCGAAATCGCGGCCATGCGAGGCGTCTCGCAGCGCACGGTCGAGCGCAACTGGGCCAAGGCCCGCGTGCTGCTGCACCACGCGCTCGAAAACCCGCCGCTGTCGGGATCCGGCGGCTGATTCCGATCAAGATGCAGGGATGTTGCGCCTCGATAAGGACCGCTGGCAGGCGCTGAGCCCGTTGCTCGACCAGGCGCTGGAGCTCGATTCGGCGGGGCGCGAGGCGCTGCTCGCCGACGTCGCGGGCCAGCAGCCCGAGCTGGCGGCCGTTCTTGCGCGCCTGCTGACCGAGCACGACCGGTTGGCGGGATCCGCTTTTCTCGAGACCTCGCTGACGCTGGACGATGCGCCGCCGCCGACGCTCGCCGGCTATGCGGTGGGCCCGTACACGCTCGAAGCGCCGCTGGGGATGGGCGGCATGAGCACGGTCTGGCGCGCCCGGCGGAGCGACGGACGGTTCGAAGGCGCCGTCGCCGTGAAGCTGCTGAACCTGGCGCTGCTCGGGGAAGGCGGCGACGAGCGCTTCAGGCGCGAGGGGACGCTGCTCGCCCGACTGACGCACCCGCACATCGCGCGCCTGCTCGACGCCGGCGTCACGTCGACCGGCCAGCCGTACCTCGTGCTCGAGTACGTCGAGGGCGCACGCATCGACCGCTTCGCTGACGATCGACGGCTCGATCCGATCGGACGCCTCGAGCTGTTCCTGCAGGTCGCCGAGGCCGTGGCGCATGCGCACGCCAATCTCGTCATTCACCGCGATCTCAAACCGTCGAACATCCTGGTCGGCGCCGATGGGCAGGTGAAGCTGCTGGACTTCGGGATCGCGAAACTGCTCGAGGAGAACGCGTCAGGCCAGGCGACGCTGACCGGGCCGGCCGCGCAGGCGCTGACGCCGGAATACGCCGCGCCCGAGCAGGCGCGTGGCGAACCGGTGACCACGGCGACCGACGTCTACGCGCTCGGCGTGCTGCTCTACATGCTGTTGACCGGCCGCCATCCGACGGGAGACGGCTGCCGGACGGCGGCCGAGCACCTGCGCGCGCTGCTCGAGCGCGATCCGGTTCGCGCGAGCGACGCGGCTCCCCACCGTTTGCGCCGGACCTATCGCGGCGACATCGATAACGTCCTCGCGAAGGCCCTCGAGAAGGAGCAGGGCCGCCGCTACGCCTCGGTGACGGCGCTGACCGAGGACATCCGCCGCTTCCTGAACCACGAGCCCCTCAGCGTCCGCGGCCAGGCGTGGGGCTACCGGACCGCGAAGTTCATCCGGCGGCATCGCTGGCCGATGGCCGCCGCCGCGGCCGCCTTTGCAATGCTGATCATCGGACTGCTCGTGGTCAATCGCCAGCGGCAGATTGCCGAGCGCCGATTCGGGCAGCTCCGCCAGCTGTCACAGCAGGTGTTCGGCCTCGACGATCGAATCCAGTACCTGGCCGGCGCGACACAGGCGCGGGAGGCGCTCGTCGCCGCGTCGTTGGAATACCTCGCGGGGCTCGCACGCGACACGCGCGGCGATCTGGCGCTGATGCAGGAGCTCGCCGACGGCTACTGGCGCGTCGGCCGCATTCAGGGCGTGCCGATCGGTCTCTCGCTCGGCAACCTGGCGAAGGCCGAGGACAGCCTGAGGAACGCGGATCATCTGCTCGACGCCGTGCTCGCGGCGAGGCCGCGCGATCGCCGGGCGTTGCAGCGTTCGGCGGTGGTCGCGCACGACCGGATGATCGTCGCCGACACCGAGCGGCGGAAAGACGACGCGCTCGCGCACGCGCGGAAGGCGGTGACGCGGATGGACGCGCTTCTTGAGTCTCGGCTCCCCGACGCCAGCCGAACTGAAGAGCGCCTTCGAGCTGTACAACAACGTCGGCCTCGGACTGGTGAACATGCATCGCTACGACGAGGCGATTGTCCAGTTGAACCGTCTGCTCGATCTCGCCCGGGCGAACGGACCCGAGCTGCGGCCGATGAGGAGCGCGCTGACCGTGATCGCGAACGCGCGCCGATACCAGGGCGATCTGGATGGTGCGTTGCGCGCGATCCGCGAGGCTCGCTCGATGAGCACGCAAATCGCCGCCCGTCCGAACGAGACGCAGCGGATGTTCGATCTGTACCCGCTCCTGCTGCGCGAGGCCTTCATCCTCGGCGAGGACCGCGGCATCAGCCTCGACCGGCCCGAGGAAGCGGCGGCGCTGCTCCGCCAGGCGTTCGATCTGCACGAAGCCGGCGCGCGGCGGGATCCGGACGATACCACCAGCCGCGTCCGCGTTGGAACGACGGGGCGCGAGCTCGGAGACATCCTGCGCTGGCGCGATCCGGCCGCGGCGCTGGCGGTGTACGACGTCGCGCTTGCCCGCCTCGCCGAGGTCCGGAACAATGTCGGGGCGCGCCGTGACCGGGCGCTCGTCCTCGCCAACTCCTCGTACGCGCTGCGGCGCCTCGGTCGACAGGCGGACGGCCGCAGGCGCGTGGACGAAGCGTTGGCGATCCTGCAGGAAACACGCGACTATCCCGCCGACCGCGTCAGCCTCGACAGCCCGCTCTATTCGGTCCTGCAGGCGCGCGCCGATCAGGATGCCGCTGAAGGCAGGCTCGCCGGCGCCGTCCGGCAGTACACCGACCTGCTCGCGAAGGTGATGGCGGCCGGGCCAGACATCGAGCACGACCTGCGCGACGCCAACAGCCTGTCGCTGCTCTATCGGGACTTCGCTCGCCTCTACCGCGATGCCGGTGGGTCGGCCGAAGCCGACGCGCTCGACGCGCGGCGGCTGGCGCTATGGCAGCAGTGGAACCGGACGCACCCGGACAATCCCTTCGTGCTGCGCCAGCTCACCGACGCCGGCGCGAAGACGACGTCGAGCCGCTAGCGTCCGCGGCGCCGCAGTCGCCGCGCGCAGGCCAGGAGCCCGGTCCCGAGCAGCACCAGCGACGCCGGCTCCGGCACCACCGCGGCCGCCCCGTCCGTCGCGATCACCTGTTTGACGCTTCGCTGGGCGGCCCGAACTCGGGTCCGCGTGTACACGTTGAACGTGAACTGCCACTGCGCTCGCGGGATCGAGGCCGAGCGCCTGGCTCAGTGGGATCGACAGCAAGGCGGTGCCACCGCCCTGAACCGATTGGGAGAAGGCGATCGGGAGCGGAAAACGCTCTGGCGCACCGCCGATGAGATTGCCGACGAACAACGACTGCTGCGAAAGCCCGAGAGCCGGTATCGATCCCACGATCTGGAAGTAGCTGGCGGCGGTCGGTGTGCAGTTGTAGCCGAGTATGATGATGGTCCCAAACGGGACGCAGCCATCGACGAAGAATTCCAGCGCGCCGGCGCCGCCTTCGTCGTCGAAGATGGACGGCACGGGGCCGTCCACGTCGTACTGACCGGCAGACCTCCGTCCGACACGACGAGGCGGTCGATGCCCCAATTGGTCACCGTGACGGCCGCGTGCCTGGCGAGAACACGATCGAGCCGCGATCGGCCAGCACGTTTTCGAAGGTGAGGGTGCTGGCCTGCAGGGGCGAGCCGGTCAGCATCATCGCCAGCGCGGAGAATCCGACGAGTCGTCGCATGTGCCACCTCTGTCGGATTAATCGGAATCCGAAGGCGAACACCGACAGGAGAGGGGGCTGGCAGCCGGCGCGTGTGCCGGTTCTGCTTGGGCGAGCTATAGTCCGGGTGCAGCAGCCGAACGGCGCCGTCCCGATGACGAGAGCCCCTGCGCTGTCGAGGTGTCACGCAGGTCGAGAGGCTGGACAGGGTGGTTTCGATGACGAACTCCTGACGACTGTCGGCGGCGGGACTTCGTTGCACACGCTGGAGGCAATCCCAGAGAGAGTTCCGCTGAGCGGTGCGCCACGTTCGGAGCTTCCTGCTGTCTCATCGGCCGACCTAGAGGCCGTTTACGAATCGGCAGATGGGCAAGAGGCCGATCGACGTTCGCGTACCCCCTCGGAAGAGCCGCGTGCGACGCGTCCTTGGTCGAGTCGGACGATGGACCTTGGCGGCGATTGTGCTCGGCCTGGCGTTCATCGGCTTTCTGCATCTCACACGGGGCACAGCGGTTCGCCACGTGCGCGGTGTGTCATCAGACGGAACGCCGATTGCTGTAGGCGCGCCAGAGTTCCCGCTGATGGCCACGATGGCCACGGGCGCGTGGCTCGCGCCAGGCAACCGCGTCGACGTGCTGCTGAATGGCGACGGTACCTATCCGAGACTGTGGGAAGACCTGCGGTCGGCGAAGCAGTCAATCACGCTTCAGCTGTACTACGGTGCCCCGGGCCGGATGGCCGACACGCTCGGCCAGATTCTGATCGACCGAGCCAGAGCGGGTGTGGACGTCCTCGTTCTTTACGATGCGTTCGGGACCGTGGACATCCCCGCAAGCCATCGCGACACGCTCCGAGCCGGCGGCATCATTGTCGAGCCCTTCCGGCCGATCAGGCTCTCCACGCTCCATCTCGCCCAGAATCGCTCGCACGTTCGGGGCATCGTCATCGACAGTCGTGTCGGATGGACCGGAGGCTTCGGCATCGACGACAAATGGTTTGGCGATGGACGGACGAATGGGTCCTGGCGGGAAACCAACGTGCGCTTCGAGGGTCCAGCGGTCAGGCAGCTGCAGGCCGCGTTCGTGGCCGCGTGGGCCGAAGCCACCGGCGTGATGCTGACCGGGCACGTCACGCTGTCACCACAAGAGAACGGAGTGGCCGCCGCGGGGTTGTTGTATACGGCTCCCACGCTCGGAAGCACCGCTGCCGAACGATTCGTCGCGCTGTCCATCGCCGGCGCCCGAAAGACGTTGTACATCACCAACTCGTACTTCGCCCCGGAGCGCAGCTTCATCGATCTGTTGGCCGCCGCAGCCAAACGGGGCGTCGATGTCCGTATCCTGACGGCGGGTCCACGAACCGACGTGACCATCGTGCGCAATGCCGGGCGCGCGTGGTACGGCACGCTTCTCGACGCCGGTGTCCGCGTCTTCGAATGGCAGCCGTCGACGCTGCACGCGAAGACATTCGTGGTCGACGGGCAGTGGTCCACGATCGGTTCGATGAACTTCGACAATCGATCGATGGCGTTGAACGACGAAGCGACGTTGATGATCCTCGATCCGACGATCGGCCGGCAGATGGATCAGATGTTTCTGGACGATCTTCGGCATGCCGAAGAGATCACCCTCGTCACTTTCCAGCGCCGGTCGTGGTGGGCACGGGTCACGGAGCGCGCCGCCAATGTCGTGATGCGTCTGCTGTGATGATGTGCGGCGACACACGCTCGTGAAGCCGCGCTGCTGAAGTAGCCGCTGTCATGGTGTCACCTTGACGTAGTGCGAGACATTGCGGATGAGCGTCTGCGATTCCTGCTGGAAGGTGATGACCATCGTCATCCCATCCTTGGCGATTTCGCGGCGCGCGGTGCCAGTCAGCTTGCCCGCGTGTGAAAGCGTGGCTTCCGACACGTGAGCATTGATCCGGGTCAGCCGGACGGCGTCATAGTCGGGCGTGCCGATGACGTGGTTGACGCTGTCGTAATCGGCGTCGTACTCGATCGTGTCGACGCGGCCGTTCTGATGGGTCCGGACGATCACCGCCCTGATGCCGTCCCCGGTCAGTTTATAGGTGCGGGTCTCGCTCTTCGGCCCAGGCCCCGGGCTGTAGGTCGATTTCGACACGTCCAGGCGCCATTGGCCAATCACCGGATCCTGGTCCGTCGCCCCACGCTGGCCGGCGCCCACCATGTCCGCCGAGGCGAGCGCGAACACAAGCGCGATGAAAGTATGGATGTCTGGGTGAGAAACAGACGGGAGACGCATGGTGACCTCCCTGGCCAGTTGGACCAGCCTGATGAGGTCCCATTCTACTCCCGTCAGACGCGCCGGACGTGGGCCTTCGTGACCCGCGCCAGCGTCAGCGTGCTGCTACTTCAGCGGCCTCACGGATGAGCCAGTGCTGGCCTTTAGGGCTCTCTGCCGGACGTCTTCCCATTGTGGATAAATGCCGTCAGACGCGCGGCCAGGTAAGGGAAGAACGGGTTGGACGAGACCCGCATCAGCGTCTCCAGCGGCACCGTCAGCACCGCGCGCTCGCCTCTGGGACTGAGGGTGCCCAGCCGCACCACGTCGAACGACGAGGGCGGCGGGTTCCGGCCATACAAGTCGTCATCGAGCGTGAAGGGCAGGGCGATGTGCGCGAGCGAGAACATCTCGGGCGGCCAGGCGAGCCCGAGCGGCCGCGTGACGATCTCCGTCGCGTTTGGATGGATCGAGCGCTCCACCACCTCGAGCGAATCCTGATTCGCGTTGGTGACGAGCGAGCGCGCATAGCGTCGCGGCGACCTGTCGGTGAGGCGCGACAGGATCGTGGCGGCCGCCGGGTCGATGAACGGCTCCATCCCCGACAACCGATTGATGTCGAAGAGCACGAGCTCCGATCCGTTGCTCTCGAGCTGATCGAAGAGCGCGTGCACCACCGCGGCGGTGCTGACCGTGGCGTCCACGAGCGATTGGAACGCGAGCACCGGCGGCAGCTCCTTCAGGCGGCCGGCTTTGCCGAGGCGAAGGATGTGGGCCTGCAGGTCGGTCGACAACCGCCACGACTGCAAGCCGGCGTTCGCAGGAAACGAGTTGTACTTGACGGGGTTGTACTCGGGTATGACGTCGAGCCATCGGGCCTTCTCGAAATATGGGATCGGACCGAGGAGGCTGATGACGCGCGCCAGCCACGCAAATGGCGCGACGCCGATCATCGGCGAGATCAGTGCGAGGCGCGTCGATGGCAAATCCTCGCCGCGCTCGACCTCTTCCAGCGCGTATTTCAGCACCAGCGCACCGCCGTTCGAGTAGCCGACGAGCACCAGCGGCTTGCCGGGACCGATCCGTTCCCGCACGTGGCGGACGCCGAGACGGACGGCGGCGAGCCAGTCCTCCCAGACAGCGGTGGTGAGCGCGGCCGGCACGGTGCCGTGCCCGGGCATCCGCAGCACCAGACCGTAATAACCGTCCGCCTTTAATGTTTCTCCGACCGCGCGCATGCTGTACGGCGAGTCGGTGAGACCGTGAACCAGAAGGGCCCCGCCAGCAATCTCGCCGGTCAGGCACAATCTCGTACGTGCGGTTACGATCCGAACCCATCCGCGAGGGATGCGATCGGCTGCGGCTGTCGTAGCGGTTGGCCGGCGGCGACGCCGATCCGGCGGACGTGCGCTCGATCCGATCGTGCACGTCCCGGAAAACGGTCTCTTCCCGCCGCAGGTAATCCGCGAGGGTTGCCGACTCGAGATCCGACGCCGTCGCGTCTGCCGGCACGTAGCGGTGCCATGTTTCGAGATCCGGCAGGCGCCGCCGCGCGTCAACGGCGCCGCCGATAACCACGGTTGCGAATATGAGCACCGCGGCCCAGAAGGCCCTGACGAGCCAGCGTTTCACCGGTGACAGGTTACCGCATGCCGAACATCACTGCAGGTTCATCGCCTCGAGAATCCGTCTTCCTGAAGTGTGCAGCCTGGCGACCTTGTCCGCCACTCCCTCAGCGAGCAACGAGCCGGACCGCTTCCGCCAGCGTCCCGCGATCATGACGGCTTCGATGTTCGCGAGACTTGTCTGCATGACCACGGTGGCAGCCGCGTCGTGCATCGGCTGCATGTTGAGGGCGGTGCTGTCGATAAGCACCAGGTCGGCCTGCTTTCCTGGAGTCAGCGACCCGATCTGCTTCTCCATCTTCAGCATACGCGCGCCTTCCACCGTCACCCACGAGAGCGCCTCGCGGGCCGTAATCGTCGAGGTCTCGGGGATGGTTCCCGTGCGTGCGCGTGAGTCCGCGTTGTCGAGCGCACGCTGTGTTCCGAGCGCGATTCGAGCGGCAGTCAGCATGTCGCCAGAAATCACCGACTCGAGGTCGATGCCGAGCGAGGGTGCGCGTCCGAGCCTGCGCAGGCGCCCGGTGATGGGGAACCCGTGCCCCTGGGTCATCTCGTTCTCTGGCGCGATCGAAAAGGTCATGCCGGCATCGCAAAAGCGCGCCAGTTGATCGTCGGTGAGATCGTTCCCGTGCACGATGTTGACGTCTGGGCCGAGAAGCCCTTCCCGTTCGAGCGTCGGCCATCCGTCGGGGGTGCGTGGCGGGCCACCGCCCTGATGCATGGACGCGATCAGTCCAAGTTCACGCGCCATTCGGAAATCCTGGCGCGCCACTTCCATCGTGGAATAGTGTGGGCCCAGGATGGCCGCGCCGAGGCTCACCAGGCCGCCCACGCGATGCCTCTGCAGCCGCTCCAGTTCGGCCCTTGGATGAGGAGTCTCCCAGAACCCCGGCTGTCCCGGCTTGGGATTCGGCTTGGGCGTGCCGTGAAAAAATGCGGCGCGGATGCCTGCCTCCTGCAGCGCGTCGATGGCGGCGTCGTTGTGGGCTGGCGTCGGATTGTTGTGGCACCAATCCACCAGCGTGGTCGTGCCGCAGTTGATCTGGTTGAGCGCGCCGACGAGCGTTGCGATGTGCAGGTCCTCGGGCCGGAATACCGTGGCGAGGCCTGCATGCATCTTCTTGAAGTACTCGAGCAGCGTCCAGTTCGACGCTACGCCTCGAAGGGCCGTCTGCCACGTGTGCATGTGGGCATTGACCAGACCGGGGATCACGATTTTGCCCCGCCCATCGATTATCTCGGCGTCCACGCCGAGGAGCGTGCCGGAGGGACCGATTGCGGCGATCCGATCGTCCTCGATCGAGATATCCGCATCCGGCAGATCGCCGAGACGCTCGTCCATGGTGAGCGCCAAGGCGCCACGGATGACGATAGATTGCGAGGCCGTCGCTCACTGCGACGCCTTCGGTCTGGCATGCACTGTCCAGCGCGGCCCGGACTACCGCGGACGCCGCCAGGCGTGCGGCCGAGGAGCCACAACTACGGCGGAGCAGTCACTTGGGTGTCACATGGATTAGCGCGCCGACACTGGCGTCTTCCAGCAGCCACAGAGAGCCATCGGGGGCTTCCGCGACATCGCGGATACGTTTTCCCACATCCCAGCGTTCGGCGAGCTTGGCGCCGCCCTTTCCGTCGAAGATGACGCGGGTGAGCGATCGGGTTCCCAGGCCGCCGATGAATCCGTTGCCGTCCCACTGCGGGAAGGTCTGGGTGCCGCGGTAGAACATCAGGTTTCCGGGCGCGATCACCGGCACCCAGTAAATGGCGGGCTTCGCCAGGTCGGGCCGTGTGTCGGGATTGGGGATCGGCACGCCGTTATAGTTGGGGGCATACCCGACGAGCGGCCAGCCATAGTTCTTCCCTTTCTCGATCAGGTTCAACTCGTCGCCGCCGCGCGGGCCGTGCTCGATCTCCCACAGCTCGCCCGTCGGAGAAAACGCCAGGCCGTAGGGCGTGCGGTGGCCCATGGTCCACGTTTCTGCCGGCGTGTTGTTCGGACCAGGGAAGGTATAGGTGCTCACCACCTTCGCCGTCTTGGCGGCTTCGGTGTCACTGGGCGGATCGATCAGAGGAATCGTGGCAGCGCCGGTCTTGCCGTAGTGGGGATTGCCCGGAGCGGGTTTGCCATCCAACGTGAGACGCAGAATCTTGCCGACAGGCTGATCGGGATCCTGAGCCGGCGTGAACCGCTGACGGTCGCCGACCGTCAGGAACAAATACTGACCGTCAGGCGAGAACGCCACCGCGGCGCCTTCTTGGCCGCCCCTGCCTCTGGGCAGTTGACGCCACAGCACCTCGACGTTCTGCAGGTTCGCCCCGGTGGCGGTGGTATTCAGTTTGGCGCGGGCCAGTGCCAGGCCGCCGCCATAGTCGCCCGGCTCGGCATAGGTGAGATAGATACGCTGGTCGGTGGCATACGTAGGCGAGATGTAGACGCCCAGCATGCCGTTCTGCCCCTGCCAATAGACCGGGGGGGTATTGGTCACCAGGGTCTTCTGTCCCTCCTGGGTCACCAGCCAGACGGGCCCGACCTTCTCGCTGACCAGCATGCGGCCGTCCGGCAGGAAGGCCATTCGCCATGGCAAGGTGAAGGTGGCGACCGTGGTCATGTTGAATGGCACGCTGGATTCGGGCTTCTGGTCGCCCATATTGACCTGAGCCCACGCTGGCGACGACACCAAGGCGAGCAGCAACGCCCCTATTGCCGATTTCATGTCCTGTCTCCTTCGCTCAGATTCGCGTCGTGACGAGCTACTTCGCTCGTCCCATGTAGCCCTCCGCGATCGTCGGAATCGCGATGATCCGGTTTCTGGCGCTCTTTGTCCCCCACGTGCCGTAAAAGACGATGGCGAAGAGCGTCTTCTTGTCCCGGCCGCCGAAGGCGGTGCCGTGCAGCCCCCGCGGCCCCATGATGCTGCCCAGGAACTCGCCGCTCGGGGCAAAGACATCCACGGACGACCCGGTGGCGACATAGACCCGCCCTTGTGCATCGACCGCCGAGCCGTCACCGCCCTGGCCGCCACGCAGTTTTCCGAAGTCCCGTTGGTTCGTCAGCGACCCGTCGGGCTTCACATCAAAGGCGACCAGCGTTCCGCCGTTTGTGACGTAGAGCGTCTTCTCATCCGGGCTCAGGATGATGCCGTTGCCACGGACGCCTTGACCATACCGCGAGACGACGCCCTGCGGGTTGGCGTAGTACACGCCGCCTGCCAGACCTGAGATGTAGACACCGCCGCGAGCGTCGGCCATGAGGTCGTTGATGCCGCCGCCGACGCACTCGAACGGCTCGCCGTTGTAGGAGTTCGCCAGCATCTTCCGCTGCGGCTCCAGTTGCTCGACGCCCATGCCCAATCCGCGCTCGGCCACGAACAGCGCGCCGTTCTTGCTTCGCGACAAGGCCCCAGCGGTCTTCGTGTTGCCGTAGAGCACGGTGGCAAGGCCGGTTGCCGGATCCAGCTTCATCACGTTGCTCGCGTCGTTGTTCGCGAACAGCACCGAGCCGTTGTCGCCGGCGAGGGGGCCGTCGGTGTTATTGCCCTCCCACGACCAGACGACCTTCCAGTTCTGGCCCGCGGCGATCACGCCGGGAATCGCCGGCGATGCGGGCAGGGGTGCCCACTCTGGTGGCGCCCCAGCATTCGCGGGGTCGGTGTTGGCGTCTGCCACCTGCTTGAGTCGGTCGGAGTTGAGAGGAGGTGGGGTCTTGCACTTGGCCAGGACGGCTGGCAGTCCGGGATCCTGCCACGCTTGCAGGCCGCTGCCGCGTGGATGGCCGGAAGACGGACTCTGTGCGGCCACCGCGGCCGCGGCGCAGGCGAAGAGCACGGCGAGAACGACTCGTGATTTCATGTCATCAGTCCATGTTGTGAGCAGGGGCGCTCGTTTTCCGGTGAGCTTACCTGTCTCGGAGGTCCCCCGGCAACCGACCTCGAGGTCAATGCGTT
>CAVREM010000022.1:0-231040 GCA_963720005.1 uncultured Acidobacteriota bacterium
CGGGCGCTTCGGTGGCGCCTGCGGCTTCGATTGCGCCTGCGGCGCGATAGTACCAAGGAACAGGGCCGCAATGACGAGGGCGGATCGTTGACGCACCATGACGCTTACCTCCGTGATGTCCCGTTGGCTCCTATACGCGTCAAGCGCGCGCGAAACGGCTCATCGACGATGTAAGCTCTTTTTTTCGGGGGATCACATGGCTGCGCTTCAGCACCTGATCAAACGACTCCGTCAGGCAGAACGAGAGTTGGAGAAACAACTCGAAGGTATCCGGGCGGCGATCTCGTCGCTCGAATTCGGCGGGGGAGGGGTTCCGAAGCTGGCCCGGAGGAAACGCGCTGCCGGTCGGTCGCGGAACCGCCGGAAGCTGTCCGCGAAAGCCCGGCGCGCAATCTCACTGGCGCAAAAGCGCCGATGGGCCAGGCGTAGAGTCTAAAGAAGCTATCTCACAAACCAGCCAGCCATGCGTCGCGAGCGAGCGCGCGAGCGAGCCACCCTCGCAGCGTTGAAGCCGCCGTGCTATGGTGGGCAGGCGCGAACGGCCTGTCCACCGTAGCTTTAGCGGAGGTGGAAGCGCGCCGGCGGCGCGGCGCGCGAGAGAGCGTGTCGGGGAGTCCGAGGGGCGAAGCCCCTCGGGTAGGACTATGGACGAAGACGCGTATCACGCGCTCTACGTCTACACGATGGGGCGCCCCCGCTTCATCCTCCAGCATGTCGTCGACGCCAACATGGCCCAGCGGTGCGACGCCGACAGCAAGCCCATCGGCGTCGTATTCGCCCTGGCCGGACTCTATCTTCACCTCGAGAAGGGCTTTTCAGGCGCCGAGGTTCAGCAGGCCCACATCGCGATGGGAAAACGGAAACGCGAGTGGCCGGCGATCCCGCTCCCAACCGAACGGGGACGCCTGACGCCGGCCGACGTGATGGCCGCGCCCGCCGGCGCGGAGCGCGACGCTGCCATCGATCGCTGGTGTGAATCTGTCTGGGCGGAATTTCAGGACAGCCGCGACGTGATCGTTCGGCTGCTACAGGATCACAAGATCATTCTAGTCGAACTCTTCGTCGCGGCTGCGTGAGCGCGCCGACCCTGAAAAGGGTCGGCCTTCAAGCTTCTTTGCGTTTGTCTCGGCTATCTCTTGCGCGCGCTGGTCCCAGCGGCACCAGGCCAGCCGCAGGTCCGCGCCACGGTCGCGACGTGCTGGTCGAAGCCCCCGACGTTGAACTCGGCGACGACCGGCCGTGAACCGAACGGCGTGAAGGTGAAGCGCATCAGGCTGGCACCGACGAGTTGCCGGGCGAGCGTGAGGCCGTCGGGCGCGAAGAGCTCCTGATAGGTGTCGGTGCGCAGCCACTGCTGCACGGACGGCGTCTGGTCGTCGAGCTGGACAGTTACGCGGTTGGTGTCGCCGGCTTCGATGTTGGCCGATGTTCCGAGCGCCACGAACACTTCGGTGAGTCGTGACAGGCAGCGGACCGCGAGCACCGGCCGGACGGGTTGCCGCGACACCTGAATCTCGCGCAGCGCGTCCACCTGCAGCGTCAGCATCCGCGAACCGTCGCGGGCGTAGCCAACACGGCGCGGCACCACCCAGCTTGGCGCCCCGTCGATCTGCACGTTAGCTCGGGCCGGCGCCGGCGGGGCAGGCGCGGCTGGAACAGCCGACGCCTGAACGGGTTTCGGCGGACTCGGTGTCGCCGGACTCGGTGTCGCCGCGGACGTCGGCGTCGTCGACACCGCGGCGGCGTCGAGAGCAGGTGTCGCTGTTGCGGGAGCCGGCGGCGTCGATGCCACTTCCGTATCTGCGTTCGGTCGTCCCATGACGGACAGTGCGAGCACGGCCACGCCCAGGCCGGCGACTCCAAGGATCGGAAGCTTGTGGCGCCGCCAGTCGGGCACGCGCTCTCGCAGTTGCGCGGCCATTGCGGCCAGCGCAACCTGCGGTGCGAAGGCCGGCGGCTTGGCCGACTGCCTGGCGGATGTTGCGACCGGCTGCGGTGCGATCACCTCAGGCGGTGCGATCACCGGCGGCATCAGCGGCGGCGTCTCCGGGTGGTCTCACCGGAGTAGTCGTCACCGGCGGCGCCGAGACGAAATCTGGCTCGAGGTCGAGCTGTTCCACCAGTTGAGCGAGGTCGAACGCCGTGGGCCCGTGAGACGTGTCCTCGCCGGTCGCGTGCGGCTTCGCCGGAGCTGGCGCCGGACTACTAGTCTCGAGTTGGATGGCGCGGCCGCAGTGCCAGCAAATCGGGAGTAATCCCTCGTCGAGGGCCTGGTTACAGTGAGGACAATGTTGCACGGTTCGTCAATTGGCGCGTCGGGCGCTCCGTTGGGAATGGGCAACGGTTGTGCCGAGGCACATTCAGGGGTTTCGGGCGCCGTTTCGCGCACGTGACTCACAATACTGTCGGGGATCGTCAATGTTCGTAGGCTGGATACGGTTTCCGGCATTTGCGCACTATGGAGATGGACCGCCGCTTGCTCTACTGTCGCCGGGAGGCGGGCAGACGTCGGTTCATAGGCGGATCGCAATGTCTTGCCGGCGTTAGTCGTCAGAAGTGAAGACTTGTAGTCAGCGGCGGACGTGACATGCTGAAGGCCGACCTCCACACGCATTCGAGCGAGGATCCAGCCGACCTGATCCCTTACGACGCACGAGGGCTCGTCGATCGGGCGGCAGCCCTCGGGTACACGGCGCTCGCCGTGACGCTTCACGATCGGCAGCTCGACCTGGCGGTCCTGGCGCCGTACGCGCGCGAACGGGGGATCGTCCTCGTTCCCGGCATCGAGCGGACCATACGCGGCAAGCACGTGCTGCTGCTCAATTTTCCGGCGGCGTACGCCGAATCGGTCGCGGACTTCGACGACCTGCGGCGTCTGAAGGCCCGGACCGGCGGCCTCGTCATCGCGCCGCACCCTTTCTTTCCGCACCCCACGTCTCTCGGACGCCGTGTTCTCGACGCCTACCCGGACCTGTTCGACGCCCTGGAACTGAACGCCTTCTATACCCGCCAACTCGACTTCAATCGCTGGAGCCTCGAGTGGGCGCGGCAGCGGGGCAAACCGGTGGTCGGCAACGCCGACGTTCACCGGCTGCATCAGCTGGGTCCGACGTTTTCGCTGATCGAGTCGGAACCGGATCCTTCCGCCGTGTGCGACGCCATTCGGCAGCAACTGGTATCGGTCCGCACCGAGCCGCTGACGACGAGCCAGGTCGCTTCGCATCTCGTCGATCTGCTGACCGCTGACGCCCGGAACGCCTGCAGGCGTGTGTCCCTGCGCCTGACCGGGGAACGCGGCACGCCTGCGCCGCTTCGCCGCGGCACCGCAACGAAGGTCACGGCCCGCTGATCGGCCGCTGGCCGGCCCCCTCTAATCACCCTCACGCGAATCACGCGCGCCGGAGGTAGACTGGCGCGTACTATCCCGCTATGAATCCGATCATCGCCATCGTTCTTTTGGCCATGCCGTTCGTGGTTCTCGCTGCCGCCATCGCCGTGCTGATCGTGTACCTGGGCAACCGTACGAAGTAGGGAGGGCGCCGCCATGAAACCGCTCGCTGTCGCGCTGCTGCTCGCCGCGATCGCCTCGCCGATGGCGGCCCAGCAGGTCGTCGACTCCCCTCGGGCCAGGGCCCTCGACTCCGCTCGGGCCGTTCCAGAGATCGAGTTCGATTCGATCCCGGACTTTTTCAAGCTTCCCGACGGTATGAACTTCGGAGAGGTGTCCGGCGTCGCCGTCAACTCGAAAGGGAACGTCTTCGTCTTCACGCGGTCGAACAGCGCCGGTGGGCCGGCCTACGCGCCGGCGGCGGCGCAGCTGCTCGAGTTCGGCCCGACCGGCAAGTTTCTGCGTGAAGTGGGCAAGGGCCTGTATGCGTGGTCGTTCGCGCACACGGTCCGGATCGACAAGGACGACAACATCTGGGCCGTCGACAAAGGCTCCGACATGGTCGTGAAGTTCAACCCGGCCGGCCGCGTCATGATGGTGTTCGGACGGCGCCGCGAATCGGCGGATGCCGAGACCGGACCGTGGGAACGGCCGGATCCGCCGATGGCCCACGTGGATGGCATGTTCCGGCAGCCAACCGATGTGGCCTGGGACTCGGACGGCAATATCTACATCAGCGACGGCTACATCAATTCCCGCGTCGCCAAGTTCGACCGCAACGGCGACTGGGTGAAATCCTGGGGCGAGCGGGGAACGGGCCCGGGTCAGTTCCGTCTGCCGCACGCGATCGCGATCGACCGCAACGACAACGTGTACGTCGGCGACCGATCGAACCGTCGCATCCAGGTGTTCGACCGTGACGGGAAATTCCTGCGGATGTTCACGATCGACGTGCCGCCGGCGCCGGGGACGCGTCCCGTGAATGGCAATACGCCGACCGGCGCGGCGCTCGCCAACACCATCGGTGCGCCGAATTCGATCTGCATCACGCCCGGGCCGAATCAGGTGATGTTCGTCGGCGAAAGCACGTTCCCTGGCCGGCTGTTCAAGGTGTCGCTCGACGGGAAGGTACTCGGCGTCATCGGCAAGTCGGGCCGGCTGCTCAAGCAGTTTTCAGGCGTGCACCAGCTGGCGTGTCCATCAGAACGCGAGGTGTATGCGGCGGAAACGTCGAACTGGCGGGTGCAGAAGCTGATCCTTCGGTGACGCGGCAGCCGGGACGATCCGGCTGCCGCAGAGACTGCTAACGCAGGCGACGCCGGATTCCGATGACGAAACGAATGCTGTTGCGCCTTCGCCCTCGGCGAAGATGCGGCGACAGTCGAACTGCCCGAGTGCACTCCAGCTGCCGACCGGGACCGCGACGCCGCCGCCGATCTGGAACATGAGATCGGTAGAGCTGAGCTCGTCGTCGGCCAATCGTTCCAAGACTTCCGTCGCAGTCGAAGCCGGCGAACCTCGCACCCGAACGAGGTATGCGTGGCGCCGAACAGCCCATGCACGAACGGCGTGACGCACGGGTTGCCTCTCGTCCGCTCCACCGGATCCGCCCCCGAACGTCGTGAAATTCCAGATCGACTTCCACGATCGTCGCCGAGGAGAGTCGCGATCGTCGCTCTCAGCGCGACCAGTCGAGCTGTCCGAAGACGTCGAGGGCCGGCGTGATCGGACGCCGCGACATCGATGTTGAATCCGAGCGGGGCGGTCAGGGTGTCGTCCACGAACGGGACGAGGTTCCGTCGAGGGCGTCGAGATCGAACGAGAACCTGCTGCCACTGATAGCCGAGAGAAATCTCCTGGCCGAAGCCGGGATCGCGGCCATGGTGATCGCCCCAAAGACCACCGCGATTCCGAGCCGTCGCACGAGTGTGCTCACGAATGCCTCCGAATGTGCCGCGCGTCTTCAGCATCGGTGCGGGCGGCTGGCGCCACCGATATCGTCCAGTTGGACGATCCAAGGTAGCAGCCAGATTCGGTACGACGATAGCCTCCTGATGAATTCCTGATGAAATCTGGGGCAAACGCGGGTGAAAAGGAGGTTATTGCGCGGAAATTGCGGCCCGGCCGCCGCGCAGGACGTACTTCTGGATCTTGCCGGTCGCGGTTTTGGGCAGCTCGGGCACGAAGGTGAACGCGCGCGGCACCTTGAAGTGCGCCAGCTTCTCGCGCGCGAACGCGCGCAGGTCGTCCTCGCTGGCCGCCGCGCCGGGCTTGAGCACGATGAAGCCGTGCGGCGCCTCGCCCCAGCGATCATCCGGCACGCCCACGACGGCTGCCTCCATGACGGACGGGATGGCGGAGCAGCACGCCTTCGACTTCCACGGACGAGATGTTCTCGCCGCCGCTGATGATCACGTCCTTGAACCGATCGCGAATCTCGACGTAGCCGTCCGGATGCACGACGGCGGCGTCGCCGCTGTGGAACCAGCCGCCGCGCATCGCGGACGCCGTCGCCGCCGGCGTCGTTGTAGTACCCGTCCATGACGACGTTGCCGCGGACCACGATCTCACCGAGCGTCGCGCCGTCGTGCGGCACCTCCTGCCCGCCGTCGTCGACGACCTTCAGTTCCCCGGACGTGATCAGCTCGACGCCCTGGCGCGCCTTGATCACGGCGCGGTCTTCGGCTGAGAGCGCGTCATGTTCGGGCAGCGCCTCGCACACCGTGATGAACGGCGCGGTTTCCGTCAGTCCGTACACCTGCGTCAGCGACCACCCGAATTCGCCTTCCATCCGCTGGATGGTGGCCGCGGCCGGCGGAGCGCCGGCGGTGATCGACGCGCACACCGCGCGGGACGCCCTGCCGCGCCTCCTCGGGCGCATTGGCGAGGCTGATGAGGACCGTGGGAGCCGCGCAGAGGAGCGTGATTCGCTCGTCGCGAATGAGCTCGAAGACACGCCGCGGATCGATCTTGGGCAGGCAGACGTGCACGCCGCCGGCGGCGGTCACCGTCCAGGTAAACGTCCAGCCGTTCGCGTGGAACATCGGCAGCGTCCACAGGTACCGATCGGCGCACGTCATCGGAATGTGGACGAGCGTGCCGACGGTGTTCATGTAGGCGTTTCGATGCGTGATCATCACGCCTTTCGGGCGCGACGTCGTGCCGCTCGTGTAGTTGATCGTCAGCAGATCCCGCTCGCCGATCTCCGGCGGCGTGAAGAGCCGGTCGAGGCGGCGTCGAGGAGCTCGTCGTACGCGACGCCAGCCCGGGCCCGCGGCGCGCTCATCGAGCGTCACGTAATGGCGGACGGTCTGTAGTTCGTGCGCGAATGCCGTCGACGGCCGGCGCGTACTCCGGATCGACGCAGACGACGGTCGCGCCGCTGTGGTTGATGATGTAGGAGAAGTCGGCCGCGGTCAGCCGGAAGTTGATCAGGCACGAGGACGGCGCCGATCGACGGGACCGCGTAGAACGACTCGAGCTGGCGCGTCGTGTTCGTCGCGATGTAAGCAACGCGGTCGCCGCGTGCGACGCCCAGGCGCTGCAGGCCGCGCGCCCAGCGGTCGCACCGCTGCGAAGAACGCCTCGTAGGTGAAGCGGCGCTGGCCATCGACGACCGCTTCGCGGCCGGCATAAAGCCGGCGCGCGCGCCGGGCGAACTCGAGGGGAGTGAGCGGGGTTTCCACGCGGCGATCCTACCACTGTTGCTTCGTTCTCGTTCACCACATCCGAACCCGCCCGGTGTCGACGTGCACGAAATCAGACTCCGGATAGAAGCCGACGCCGCCGGCCTTCAAGCCGAGCGCTGCCGCGCGCAAGGCGGCGAGGGGCACGTCCGCGAGCCGGATGTCGATCGCCTTGCCCACCATGTGCAGGCTGGACGCGGCGACGCCCGCGCTTTTCTCCCGGAGCATCTGGTTCGTCTTCGGCGATCGGTAGCCCGAGATCACCTCGAAGGGCTTCGTGGTTTCGGTGGCCGCCGTGAGGCGGTGGAGCAGGTCGAGCAGCGCGGGATCGATCAGGTGCTCCTCGCCGGTGCGGAAGTCGCGCAGATGGTGGTTGATGGCCGCCAGCGCATCCGGCTACGTACGAGCCGCGAGAAAAATACTCGGCCGTAAGGGTTTCGCCCGTGTGCGTGTGGTGAAAGGTGAGCGCCCGGCTCGCCATCGCCGCCGAGCTGGCAAGCGCCGCAAAGGCGGAGTCGGCCACCAGAATCGCAGGCGCGGCGAGCGCCGCGCGCTTCAGAAAATCCCTGCGCTGCATGACGGATGTTCTATTGTCAGAGGGGTTTGGAAGGATGGTCAAGCACGGCTGTGGCTGACGCATTCGGCCTTCGACCGCCGGATTACCGATTGCCCGACGAGACGCGTGTCGGCATGGTGCGGCTGCAGGTCGCGGACCTGGAGCGGTCGGTCGAGTCACTACACGCAGGTGCTCGGGTTCGACGTGCTGTCGCGAGACGAGCAGCGTGCCGGGCTCGCGTCGCATGGCGAGGCGCGTGCGCTCGTCGAGGTCGTGGAAAAGCGAGGCGTGAAGCCGGTGCCGAGAGGCGGGCTCCTCGGCTTGTACCACTTCGCCATTTTGCTGCCCGACCGGGCGGCGTTGGGGCGATTCGTGGCACATCTCGCAGGCCTCGGCGTTTACGCCGGATCGGCTGATCACGCCGTGAGCGAAGCGATCTATCTGTCGGATCCGGATGGCCTCGGCATCGAGGTCTACGCCGACCGGCCGCGCACGGCCTGGCGGAGCGATTCAACAGGGCAGCTTTTCATGACGACCGCGCCGCTCGACGTCCGCAGTCTCGTCGCGGCTGCGGGGGGCGCCACCTGGACCGGAATGCCGCCAGGAACCACGATCGGGCACGTGCATCTGCACGTCGGGGATCTCAGTGCCGCCGAGGCGTTCTACCATCGAGCGCTCGGCTTCGACAAAGTCGTCTGGACCTACCCGGGCGCGTTGTTCCTGTCGGCCGGCGGCTACCATCATCACCTCGGCACCAACACATGGTCCGCGGGCCCGCCAGCTGACGAGCGCCACGCGCGCCTGCTGTCGTGGGACCTCGTCGTGCCTCGCCGCGTCGATGCCGAGGCGGCGGCGCGGAGCCTGGCCGCCGCCGGTCACGTACCTGCAATCGAGGCGGATGCCTGGACTGTCGCCGACCACTGGGGCACGCCGCTCCGCATCGTCGTGGACGAACCATGGTCGTCGAGGGCAGTGCACTCGGGCTCCCCACACGTTCACGCACTGCTGCACCGGCGCGCTCCGTTCGCGTAGCTCGCTCGCGTGCTCGCTTGCGACGTGCTCTTACACTGGCAGGGATGCTCCGACTCGCTGCAGGTGTGTCCTACTGCGACCTGAACTTCCAGTCACGCCCCCGGATCGTGGCCGCCGCGCTCCTTCATGGAGCCGGCGGTGCGGCGATCATCGACCCGGGACCGTCGAGCACACTCCCGGCCCTGAACGCGGCACTTGCGGCCGCCGGGCTGTCGATGCGCGACGTCACGGCGCTGCTGCTCACGCACATCCACCTGGATCATGCCGGCGCGACCGGCCCTCTCGTGCGCGACAATCCCGCGCTGCGGGTTTATGTGCACGAGCGCGGCGCGCCGCATCTCGTCGATCCCGCGAAGCTGCTGGCCAGCGCGTCGCTGCTGTACGGCGACGCCATGGATCGGCTCTGGGGCGAGGTCAGCCCGGTGCCGGCGAGCGCCCTGGTCGTGCTGAAGGGCGGCGAGCGCATCGAGGAAGGCGGCCGCCAGCTCGAGGTGGCCTATACGCCCGGTCATGCGTATCACCACGTGAGCTACTTCAGCGGCGACACCGGGATCGCGTTCGTCGGCGACACGGCCGGCATCAAGATCGTCGAGAACGGGTACGTCCTGCCGCCAACGCCGCCCCCCGACATCAACCTCGAGGCGTGGGACGAGAGCCTGCGGACGATCGAGTCGTGGCGTCCGGATACGCTGTTCCTGACGCACTTCGGTCCCCACGGCGCCTCTGGTGCGCACATCGCCGAACTGCGCGACCATCTTGCCCTCGCAGCTGACCTCGTCAAGGCATCGCTTGCGCGGGACGGGTCCGACGAGGACCGCGAGATCTGGTTCTCGGAAGAGTTACGACGCGAGCTGCGCCGCCGGCTGGGCGAAGCCGAAGGCCGATCGTACGAGATTGCCGCCCGCCTCGATTTGAGCTGGCGCGGACTGGCGAGATACTGGCGAAAAAAGACCGGATAGTCGACTGACGACTGTTGACTGCCGACTACGCGGTAGCTGCGTGCACGTCCGGGACCTCGAGCGCGCGGCGCTTGGGGTCGACCATCAGGCGCAGCGCGAGGCCCTGCCGACCGCCGCTCGGCGTCGGGGGCGTGACACGGTAGACGGCTGACAGCACGCGTCCCGACCGGAGAGCTGCCGGCAGCGGATCGGAGTCGCGAACGTCGCGCTCAAGCTGGAACTGCACGAGCCGGTACAGCGGGATGGAAACCGCTCCCTGGCACTCGACGAACACACCCAGGTCGCTGACGTTCCGCGTGATGACGCTGGCAAACCGCGTGGTGCCACGCTGGTCCTTCCAGGTCAGGCGCGCCGGAAGGCAGATCGGGCGCCGCTCGGCGGTCCGCTTGTTCGACATCGACTGAGCTTTCTCGGCAGGCCAGATTTGGTTCACGTGAAACTCCGGGGAATGCTGTAGTGCTTATCAAGTTGAAGGCCGCAGGGCGTTCAAGCCCACCCAAGGCTCGGGCAAGACACCTAACTCTTCGCATTGCAACGCTTTAAAGATTCGTGCACTGATCGCGACGATCGTGAAGCCGGGATACTTTGTATCCAGGTAGGCTGTAAACCGAGTATTCAGTATCCATCCATCCACCCCCCTTCGCGCCTGCGGCGCTACGGTGGACAAGGGGGTTGGGGATCAGACGGCGTCGACTTCCGACTCGCTCTGGGAGGCCAGGCCAAGGCGCCGCAGCTTGAGGTACAGGCCACGGCGGGTGAGACCCAGGACGCGGGCTGTTTCGGAAATGTTGCCGCCGGTCCGGTCGAGGGTCGACTGGATGAGCTCTCGCTCGACCTGTTCGACCGCTTCTGCCAGATTGGTGGGGACTGCTGCCCGACGAACGACAGGGGAGGCCGTGCCGGGCACCCTCGTCGCCCCAATCTCAGGCGACAGGTGGGAGGCTTCGATCGTCCCTCCAGGGGCGCTGAGGGCGACGGCACGCTGGATCTCGTTCTTGAGCTGCCGGACGTTGCCCGGCCACCAGGTACTGGGCGAAGGCGTCCAATGCAGCCGAGCTGAGGTGAATGTCCGGCTTGCCCAGCCTTTCCGATGCCTCACGCAGGAAGAACGTGCTCAGGTGCGGGATCTCCTCGCGCCGTTCGCGCAGCGGCGGCACATGGATCCGGATGACGCTGAGCCGGTAGTAGAGATCCTCGCGGAACTTGCCCTCGGCAACGCGCTGTTCAAGGTCGGCGTTGGTCGCCGCGAGGACCCGGACGTCGACGCGCTGCGGCTGCGCCTCGCCAATCGGCATGATTTCGGACTGCTCGAGAAAACGCAGCAGCTTTGGCTGGACGTCCAGCGGGAGATCGCCGATTTCGTCCAGGAACAGCGTGCCCGCCGCCGCCGATCGAATCAGCCCCGGCTGATCCGACACCGCGCCGGTGAACGCACCGCGGCGGTGGCCGAACAGCTGGCTGTCGGCCAGATCGCGTCCGGTCGTCGTGCAGTTGTACGGCAGGAACATGGCCGCGCTCCGGTGCGATCCCACGTGAATCGCGCGTGCGACGAGCTCCTTGCCCGTGCCGCTCTCGCCGGTGACGAGCACCGTCAGGTCGTTGCCCTGCATGCGCTGGATCTGTTCGACGACGCGGCTCATCGCCGCGCTCGCGGAGAGGAAGCCGGGCAGGAGCGGTTCGAGCGATCGATCGACGGCCGTGCCCACCTCGATCGCGGATCGGTCGCGCGCCGCACACAGGTCGTATCCCTGCCGCGCCACCGTCGCGATCATCCGCACGCGCCGCATGATCGGGTGGCCGATCGGCCGTGGCGACGCGAGCATCGCATACCGCGGACCTTCCGGATCGCGGCCGAGCCGTTCGACGACGAGTGTGCCGCGGTCGTACGACTGGCCCTGGTGGGCCGCGCGCGCCAGGGCGCGCGCCGTGTCGTGATCGAATCCGGAGGCGGCCAGCACGCGGACGTCGCCGGCGGGCGGTTCCACGAAGACGATCGCGCCGTCCGCCGCGGCCGCTTCGACAAGTGCCGCCGCGGTTTCGCGGCCGAGCAGGTCGGGCAGCGCCGCGGCGTCGACAATGCGCCGGACCATCGCATCGTCGGCGTCCGCCGGCGAGATGACGTATTCGCCGGAGCCGACGTTGGTCAGCAGCTGCCGCGCGGCTTCCGTATCGGCCAGGTCCCGTTCGGCGCCGAGCTGCTTGAAGAGCGCGAATGCCTTGTCGAGATGATGTTCGGCGACCGATCGCGCGCCGGTCCGGGCCACGAGGCGCCCGATCGCCAGGTGGCTGAGGGCAGATTGATACCGCTCGCCGAGCAGGTCGAGCAAGGCGGCGCTCTGCGCGAAATCGTGGTACGCGTCGGCCGGCTCGCCAGTGGCGGCGTGCAGCTCGCCGCGGAGGCGCAGGAATTCCCCCCAGGCTGCCGGCGCCACCTGTGGATCCAGCACGTCGGCGGCCGACGCCAGCCGCGGTCCGGCCTCTGACAAGCGTCCGGCGAGCGTCAGGGCTTCGGCCGCGATCAGCATCGCCTGCAGCGCGTCGAAGGGCGGGGCGCCGGCCGCGAGGATGTCGTCGGCCAGCGTGGCGGCTTCGTCGAGCAAGCCCCGGCGGAGTGCGAGCCGCGCGCCGAGGATGCGCACCGACCATTCGTACCAATGGCTGGTCTGCCGGCCGTAGGCGCCGTACGCCTCGACGGCGCGGGCCAGGAACTCGCTGGCCACTTCGTACCGGCCGCGCATCAAGTGGATCTGCGCCAGGGTGTCGAAGACCGCGCCGGTCGTCTCGTGGAACTGGATCGGGCTCCGCACGTCGAGCGCGCGATGCAGGGCGTCCTCGGCACGCGCCAGGTCGCCGAGCCGCACGCAGATCTGACCCAGCGTGCCGAGCGCGACGGCCAGCCCGTGCCCGGAACCGTGCGCTTCGTGCAGCGCGACGCTGCGCTCGGCCAGCGCGAGCGCCTGCTCGTAGCGGTGCTCGAGCACCATCACGCTCGCCTGGTTGCCGCACACCGTGGCCAGGACGTCGTTGGCGTGGACGAGCGACGCCATGCGCTCGGCGTGCCGCAGCGCCGTCATCGCTTCCTCGTACCGCCCGAGCTGCGCAAACGAGATCCCCGACAGCGAGTGGACGAGCGCGAGGTGGCGGCGATCGCCGGCTGCGTGAAGGGCGGACGCCGCCTTGACGATGTGCTCGCGGACGATGGCGATGTCGCCGACTTTCCGGTAGCACTGTCCGAGCTCGTAATGCGCGAGCCCGATGGCGCGCGATTCGTGGGCGGTTTCGGCCTGCTTCAGGGCGCGGCCGTGCATCGCAATCGCCCGCGACTGGTCGCCGCGGGCCGAGGCCAGCCGGCCGTGCAGCCGCCACAGGGTCGACAGCCGGCTCGGCGCGACGGTGTCGCGAAAGGTATCGGGCGGGCGTCCGAGAGCCGATGCCGCCTGGTCGAGGTCGTCCTGCAGCAGCCAGGCCTCGGCGAGCGCGGCGCGGATGGCGAGCTCGTCGTCGCGAATCAGGCTGCCCGACCGGAGCGTCGGCGCCAGCAGCTGCACGGCTTCGGGACCGCGGCCCCGTTCGAGCGCAACGGCCGCGCGCGCCAGCAGGGCCTGGAGGGCGGGTGACGCCACGGAGGGAGTATAAGGAAGAACCGGCGTGTAGGGCGGACCTTTTAGGCCGCCGACGCGTCGGAATTGACGGTCCGCCGAGTGCCGAATTGTGAAAGTGTCGGTCGCCGACCCTGAAAGGGTCGGCCTACGGACTGAGACTCGGCGACAGAAACGCTCGTCCTCTCGTCGCCAGCTTCGCTTCCAGCTTGCTCGGAGCAGTCGCAGTCGCAGCACGCCCACGGCTCCTCGCCGGTGAGATCGCGGCACCGGCTGCGCGCGTGTGCGTCCTGGACTTTTTCGAGGGTGAAGTACTCCTCCCAGTACTCCCGCTCTTCCTGGAGCGGCGTCGGGACAGAAGCACACCTCCACCCACTGCACGCGGCCGTCGTCATGGAGTCGCGCGGCGCGCATGTTCCGGACGTATTCGTCGCCTGCGACCGATCCCCGGCCAAGCGTGCCGTCGGCGATCGCGTCGTGCAGCGGAGACTCCTGGCCAGGTTTCAGGCGTGCCGTGACGAGGTATCGCATGTCAGCTCCTCAGGAGCGCGTCGAAGACCGCTTTCAGCATCGCATGGTCCGGCGCGGGGAGGTGGATGTGCAGGGCGCGCCGGCCCGCGGCATCCAGCGACTGGAAGTCGCCGATCGCTTGCGCGAGCTCGAGCGTGCCGAACGTGAATGGTTCGCCAGGAATCGCAACGTCCTCCTGCGTGTGAGCGGTGATCACGACGAACACGCCACTGTTCGGGCCGCCCTTGTGGAGCTGGCC
Organism: uncultured Acidobacteriota bacterium; assembly: GCA_963720005.1. Classification (GTDB taxonomy): domain Bacteria; phylum Acidobacteriota; class Vicinamibacteria; order Vicinamibacterales; family CAVVIG01; genus CAVREM01. Next base: position 13,990 of record CAVREM010000022.1, read on the forward strand.
GGTGGAATGCAGATACCTCGGCCCGTACCCGAACATCGTGGCCGCGCGGCTGCGCGCCCGCACCGCGCGCCGAAACTCCGCGACGGCCTCCTCGACATTCGAGTCCGGTGCCAGGTAGGCGAGGAGGGCGAAGTAGTCGCCTGGTCCGATGAGCGAGAAAAAGCTGTCCGCCGGACGGCCAGCCAACTTCTGACGCGCGGCGCTCGTCAACGTGGCCGCGGCGCCGACGATCGAAGTATCGGGCGGACATCGGCGGCAGTTGTCCGTTCGCCTTGTATCCCTCCAGCAGAATGCGGGTCGCGTCTTTCGCCTGCTGGACGTTCGGCTCGTCGAACGGGTTCACGTCGAGAATCGCGCCCGCGACGGCCGTCGCAATCTCCCAGCGGACGAACTCGGCCCCGAGTGCGGCAGGCTCGGCGACGTCGACGGTCACGATCGGCGCGCCGGCGGCACGCAGGCCGCCGATCACGCGCGCATGCGTCTCGTCGCTGCTCCCGCTGCGGAGGTGGATGAAGAGCCGGTCGTTCCCATACTCGTCTGGCGATCCGACCGGTTCTCCCGCGATCGGCACGATGCCCACGCCCTGTTTGCCGGTGCTTTCGGCGACGAGCTGCTCGACCCAGAGGCCGAACGGTTCGAAGAGCGGGGGCATCACCAGCGTCGCCTTGTCGCTGCCGCTCCGCGCGGCGGCGCCCATCGCGATGCCGAGGCCGACCGCGGGATTCGCCGCCGGCTGCGTCTATGGCTGCGGCTTCTTCGAGCATCGCGATGCCCCAGCCGAGGATCGCCTCGACGTCGTGGCCCATCAGGGCCGCCGGCACGAGCCCGAAATACGACAACGCCGAGTAGCGGCCGCCAATGTCGCCGGGGTTGATGAACAGTTCGCGAAAGCCGTCGGTCCTCGCACGCGCCGCGAGCGCGGTGCCCTCGTCGGTGATCGCGACGAAGTGATCGGCCCAGCGGCCGACGCCCGCGCGCTCGAGCATCTTCCGGAAGTGCGCTGCCAGCGAATTCGGCTCGATGGTCGTTCCGGACTTGCTTGCGAGCACGTACAGCGTCCGCTCGGGCGGCGACGTGACGGATCGAACGGCGGCGGGATCGGTCGAATCGATCATCCGGAAGCGCGGCGAGCCGGGAGCGACCCCGAGGATGGCGCGCAGGACTTCGGGCGCGAGGCTCGATCCGCCCATGCCCAACAGGACGACGTCGGTCACCTGTCGCTGCTGAACGGCTGTCGGCAAACGCTCCGAAGCCGAGGCGAGCGCATCGGCCATCAGCGCCGGCGCGCTCAGCCATCCCAGCCGATTGGCGATCTTCTGCTGCACGGCGGCGTCGCTCCTCCACACGGACGGATCGCGGCGGAAGAGTCCGGCGGCGGCGCGCATGGCGATGGCGCCAAAGGTGCCGATCGTCTGCTCGAGCGGTCCGGTCGACAACGACAGGCTGTCTTGGAGGCGGGCACGCTTGTCTCCGTTCCCCCGGCGCGTGTCGAGGTCGTGCGCGCTGTGCATCGCTGTAGGATACTGTAGTCGTTCCCTCATGGTCCGCGCGCTCGGCGTCTTCTCCCTGGTTGTCGTGATGGCGGCGTGCGCGTCGGAGGAACGGGGCTCTGGCGCCCCGCCGGCTGCGGCTTCGGAAAAACCCGCGTCTGTCGCTGCCGAGCCTGCCGCATCGCGCCCGCGCATCGTCGTGCTGGGCGACAGCCTCACCGCCGGTCTCGGACTGGAACCTGATCAGGCGTATCCGGCGCTGCTCCAGAAGCGCCTCGACGCCGCAGGGCTCAAGTACGAAGTCGTGAATGCCGGCGTGTCCGGCGATACCTCGGCCGGCGGCCTCCGGCGACTCGACTGGGCGCTCGACGGGGACGTGAAGGTGCTGATCGTCGCGCTTGGCGGCAACGACGCCCTGCGCGGCCTGCCGGTCGAGCAGCTTCGTGCAGAACCTGACGACGATCATCGAGCGCGCGAAGGCGCGGCGGTATCAAGGTCATTCTTGCCGGGTATGGAGGCGCCGCCGAATTTCGGCGCGGCCTATACCGCGGCGTTCCGTCAGACGTACCGCGACGTGGCGGCGGAGCACGGCGCCGTCCTCATCCCGTTTCTCCTCGAAGGCGTCGCCGGGCTGCCCGAGATGAACCAGGGCGACGGCATTCACCCGACCGCGGCCGGCGCCGAGAGAGTGGCCGACAACGGTCTGGAGCGCGCTTGCGGCCGATCGTGAAACCCGAATGATTGAGCTGCGCGACGTCTCCAAGACCGTCACGAGCGGCACGCATCCGCTCACCATCCTCCAGCCGCTGACGATGACCATTCCCAGGGGGCAGTTCGTGGCCATCGTCGGCGCGTCCGGCAGCGGCAAGTCGACGCTGCTCGGGCCTCATCGCCGGGCTCGACGCGCCGTCGTCCGGCTCGGTGCGTGATCGACGGCATCGACATCACCCGGCTCGACGAGGACGCGCTGGCGAAGCTGCGCGGCGAGAAGATCGGCTTCGTGTTCCAGTTCTTTCACCTGATTCCGTCGTTGACCGCCTACGAGAACGTGCTCGGTGCCGATGGAGATCGCGGGTGCGCCGGACGCCGCCGCCGCGCGCGCCGGCTGCTGGACGAGGTCGGCCTGACCGATCGCGGGCATCACTATCCGTCGCAGCTGTCCGGCGGCGAGCAGCAGCGCGTCGCGCTCGCCCGCGCGCTCGCCAACGACCCGCCGATCCTGCTCGCCGACGAGCCGACGGGCAACCTGGATACCGCCAACGGCCGCCACATCCTCGAGCTGCTGCAGGGCATCCATCGCGCCGCGGCAGACGACGCTGGTCCTCGTCACCCACGATCGCGAGCTGGCGGCGGTCGCCGAGGCGCGCATCGTCCTGCGCGACGGCGCGGTGGTGGAGCAGACATGAAGTTCGTCTATCTCGATGGCGGTCCGCGAGACGCGCGCGTCGTGGAGGCGGCTGCTGTTCTTCTTCATCTGCATCGCGATCGGCGTCGCGGCGATCGTGGCGCTGCGTTCGGTCATCCAGAACGTCCGCGACGTGTTCACCCAGGAGGCGCGCGGCCTGATTGCCGCGGACGTGACCGATCTCCACCAGGCGGGAGTGGACGCCGGCGGCGCGGCAGACGATCGATCGCCAGCTGGAGGTGGCGGGCGCTGAAGCGCGGACCGAAACCATCGAGACGCCGACGATGGTCCGCGCCGTCGAGGACGAAGGGTCGCTGGCCGGCACGCGCGGCAGTGCCGTGCGGATGGTCGAGCTGCGCGCCGTCGGACCGGAGTTTCCGCTCTACGGAACGGTCGGGCTCGAAGGCGGACAGGCCTACTCGCATGCGCTGCTCGCGAACCACGGCGCGCTCGTCCGCCCCGAGCTGCTCACGGCGCTCGACGTGAAGGTCGGCGATCGGCTGGTCATCGGCAAGGCGACCTTCACGATTCGCGGCGTGATCACGACCGAGCCGGGGCGGAGCATGGGGAACTTCAGCCTCGGACCCGCGCGTCCTGATCGACCTGGCCGATGTCGGCTGCGACCGGGCTGGTCGGGTTCGGCAGCCAGGTGCGGCGGGTGATCCTCGTCACGCGTCGCCGGAGAACCGGGTCGAGGCGCTCGTCCGCAGCGCTGCGCGAGGAATTCAAGGACGAGTTCGTCACGGCGCGTTCGTTCCGGGCCACCGACGACGCGATCGGCGAAGACTTCGAGCGGGCCGAGAACTACCTGAGCATGGTCGGCCTGGTGATCGTCATCCTCGGCGGCATCGCCGTGTCGAGCGTGACGCGCGTCTTCATCCTGCAGAAGATCCGCAGCATCGCCGTGCTGAAGTGCGTCGGCGCGCGCAGCCGCCAGATCATCGCCGTCTACCTGCTGCAGGTGCTGGCGCTCGGCCTGGCTGGCAGCCTGCTCGGCGTCGTGCTGGCGCGCGTGGCGATCGCCGCGATCCCGCTGTTTCTCGCCGCCGGACGACGCCGATGCTGGCCGACGTCCAGTACGGGGTGACGTTGAGCGCGGCCGCGCAGGGGATGGCGTCGGCGTGCTCGTGTCGCTGCTGTTCTCGGTCGTCCCGCTGCTGCAGGTCCGGCTCGTCAAGCCGTCGCTGCTGCTGCGCGACGAATCGTCGAGCGCGGCGCACCTACGACTGGGTGCGATGGACGGCTATCGTGCTGGTCGGCGGCCGCGCTGGTCGCGTTGACCGCGTGGCAGGCCGCCTCGCTTCGCGTCGGCCTCATCGTCTGTGCCGGCTTCTGCGGCGTCGCGCTCGCGCTGCACTGGACCGGGCGGCTGCTCGTCCGCACCATCGCGCCGCTCTCGGCAGCGCCGTCGTTTCCGCTCCGGCATGCCGTGCTGCACATCTCGCGCCCGGGCAACCAGACCCGGGTCATCCTGCTGGCGGTCGGCCTCGGCGCGTTCTTCATCGTCGGCGTCCGCTCGATGCAGTCGAGCCTGCTCGACGAGCTGGAGATGAGCGCGAGCGCTGACGGCGCCCGACATGTTCCTGATGGACATCCAGCGGGATCAGGTCGAGGGCGTTCGCGAGTTCCTGGCGGATCCAGCCGCGCGGGGCCGGCGGGTTTCAGCTGATCCCGGTGCTGCGCGCGCGGGTGACGGGCGTCGAGGGCCGCGAGACGAACCTCGAGAGCTTCGAGGACGTCCGCGAGCGCGGCTCGCTCGGCCGCGAATACACCGTGACCTATCGCGATCACCTGGAGCCGAACGAGACGGTCGTCGACGGGCGCATTCTGGAACTCGCCGTCCACCGAGGCCGAAGTGTCGATGGAGGAGGGGCTCCGCGAGCGCTTCAACATCAACGTCGGCGACACGGTGCGGTTCGACATCCTCGGGCCGGATCGTCAGCGCCCGGGTGACGAGCATCCGCGAAGGTCGAGTGGCGCGACGCCCGCAGCGGCGGCTTCATGTTCGTCTTCCGGCCGGGCGTGCTCGACAACGCGCCGCAGATGATCATCGCGCCGCTGAAGGGCCCGGACGAGCGCGGCCGAGCGCGCGCGGTTTCAGCACGATCTGGTCGCAGCGGTTTCCGAACGTGTCGGTCGATCGATTTCCGCGAGATGCTGCAGACGGTGCGCGACGTCATGGCCAAGGTGACGCTGGCGATCACCGTCGTCGGCGGCCTGGTGCTCTTCAGCGGCGTGCTGATCCTGATCGGCGCCGTGGCGATGACGAAGTTCCAGCGCGTCTACGAGGCCGCGGTCTTCAAGACGCTCGGCGCGAACACGCGGACGATCGCGCGGATGCTGCTGTTCGAGTACAGCGTGCTCGGCCTGCTGGCCGGCTCGGTCGGGTCGCTCGGCGCGGTCGGCGCTCACCTGGGGCGTCAGCCGCTTCGCGCTCGACATCCCGTGGCGGGTCTTCGCGCGCGAGCACATCGGTGGGCGTGCTGATCACGATGGTCCTCGTCGCCGCCATCGGCGTGCTCTCGAGCCTCGACGTCCTCCGGCACAAGCCGCTCGCGACGCTTCGCGCGGAGTAGACAGCCGTCGATGCGAGCTTCCTCGAACGGCGCTTTCAGCTGTCCGCGCACGGCACGACCGTCGCGACCGAGGTCCTCGCCGGCCTGACGACGTTCCTGACGATGGCCTACATCATCTTCGTGCAGCCGGCGGTGCTGAGCGCCGCCGGCATGGACTTCGGCGCGGTGCTGGTCGCGACCTGTCTGTCGACCGCGCTCGCGACGACGCTGATGGCGCTGCTGGCGAACTATCCGATCGCCGTGGCGCCCGGCGATGGGCCACAACTTCTTCTTCGCGTACTCGGTCGTGGTCGGGATGAAGGTGCCGTGGCAGGTGGCGCTCGGCGCCGTCGCGATCGCCGGCATCGTCTTCGTGCTCACGGCCGGCATCGGCTTCGCGAGCGCTGATCACCGCGATTCCGCCGTCGCTGAAGCACGCGATCGCCGCCGGCATCGGCCTGCTGATCGCGATGGTCGGCCTGCAGTGGGCCGGGCTCATCGTCGCGTCGCCGGGCACGCTGGTCACGCTCGGCAATCTGCACAGCCGGCCGGTGGTGGTCGCGCTGGTCGGCCTCGCGCGTCACGGCCGTGCTGATGGCGCGCGGCGTCCCGGGCGCGCTGCTCTGGGGCATCCTGGCCAGCGCCGCCGTCGGCGTTGCCGCTGGGCATCGTGCAGTATCAGGGGATCGCCAGCCCGCCGCCGTCGCTCGCGCCGACGTTCCTGCAGCTCGACATCGCCGGCGCGCTCGCGCCGGGCATGATCGCCGGTCGTGCTTCGTGTTCTTCTTTCTCGCGCTGTTCGACTCGGTCGGCACGCTCGTCGGCGTCGGCGAGCAGGCGGGGCTGATGCGGGACGGCACGCTGCCGCGGGCGCGGGAGGCGCTGCTCGCCGACGCGGTCGGCACCGTCGCGGGCGCGGCGCTCGGGCACCTCGACCGTGACCGCCTACATCGAGAGCGGCGCCGGCGTGGCCGCCGGCGGCCGGACCGGGCTCGCCGGCCTGGTCACGGCGGCGCTGTTTCTGCTGTCGCTGTTCTTCTCATCCGCTGGTCCGGATGATCGGCGGCGGCTACGCGGACGGCGGCATCGACGCTCTATCCGGTCATCGCGCCGCCGCTCATCCTCGTCGGCACGATGATGATCGGACGGCTGCGCGACATCGAGTGGAACGATCCGACCGAGGCGATTCCGGCGTTCCTGACCATCATCATGATGCCGCTCGCGGTGAGCATCACCGAAGGCGTGGCGTTCGGCGTGGTCGCGTATGCCGTGCTGAAGGTCGCCGCCGGCCGCGGCCGCGAGGTGCATCCGCTGCTCTACGTGTTCGCGGTGCTGTTTCGTCGCTCGCTACGTCGTTCCTCGCGGTTAGGCGCGGTGCTATCGATGCGAGCGTTGCGTGTGAATGCTATGATGTGGGATTCAGGAGACTGACAACTTCCATGGACGTGCAGGTCTACAAGGACGCGCTGCTGAAGAAGCGCAGCGAGATCCTCGGCACCGGCGGCATCAAGCCGCTGCAGGCGTCGATGGAGAACAATACCCGCCAGGGCGACATGGCGGATCAGGCGAGCGGCAACAACGAAGTCCACATCCAGCTCAAGCTGAAGCAGACCGACGCGAAGATTCTGCAGGCCATCGAGGAGGCGCTGTGGCGGATCGAAAAGGGCACCTACGGCGTCTGCCGCGATTGCGGCGAGCCGATCGCCGAAGCCCGGCTGAACGCGATTCCGTGGACGCGCGTCTGCATCACCTGCAAGGAAAAGCAGGGTTCGTGACCGATCTGCTGCCAGCTGCTGCAGGAGTTCTACCGCGAGAAGCTGGCCATGCTGCTGCGGCACGAGGCCGGCGCGCGAGCCGTCGCGCAGTACGACGCCAACAACACCTACCAGTACATCATCAACCGCGAGGACACGCAGTTGTCCTGGCTGTCGGCCGCCATCACGTCGCTCGGCGGCGCGTCCCGAGATCGCTCGGCGCCAGAGCCCGCGCGGGTCGAGGCAAGCCGCGGCCGCGACGCCTGGCGCAGTCTCGCCGAGGGGCACGCCCGCGACGCGCAGGCGTTCGTCGATCGCTGGCGGCCCCGCGTCGAGGCGATGACCAACGCGCGCCATCGCGGCATGCTCCGCGTGATTCTCGGCGAGATGCTCGAGCAGAAGCGCTTCTTCGAGCAGGCGCCGCCGGCAACCTCGATCTGCTCGGCCGCCGTTCCGATGCCGTCGGGTCGCGTGTCGGCGAGGTGCTGCCGACGCGATGGGTCGAGTAAGCCGAATCGTGGTAATCGGGTAATTGGAGTAATCGGGTAATTGCCTGTCGTTGCGCCTCGGATCGAACCTCGGCGACCGGCAGGCGCATCTCGACCGCGCGATCGCGCGCCTCGCCCGTCATCTCGCTGCGCTCCGCGTTTCTTCAGTCCACGAAACCGATCCGGTCGGCGTGCCCGGCGATCAGCCGCGTTTTCTGAACGCCGTCGCGGTCGGGGAGACGACGCTCGATGCCCGCGCGTTGCTCGGCGAGCTGCTGGCGATTGAGCGGGAAGCGGGCCGCGAGCGGCCCTACGCCGGCGCCGCGCGGACGCTGGATCTCGACCTGATCCTGTTCGGTGACGGCATCATCGACGAGCCGCAGCTCACCGTGCCGCATCCGCGGTTCCGGGAGCGGCGATTCGTGCTCGAGCCGCTGGTCGAGATTGCGCCAGACGTGCGGGATCCGGTGACGCGGCCGTGACAGCGGCGCGAGCTGCTTACGAGTCTCGCGCGGCCAGATCGCGAAGTGCGGCGCCGTTGAGCCGATAGACGGTCCAGTCGTTCATCGGCTCTCGCGCCGACGGCGCGGTAGACGCGCAGCGCCATCTCGTTCCAGTTGAGGACCGACCATTCCATCCGGCCGTAGCCCCGCTCGACGGCGATTCGCGCCAGCCGTGCAAGCAGCTGCTGACCGAGGCCCCTGCCTCCGCCATTCCGGCTTGACGAAGATGTCTTCGAGATAGAGCCCGGGCCGTCCGATGAAGGTCGAAAAGGTCTGGAAGTAGAGCGCGAACCCGGCCGGCTCGTCGCCGGCGTAGCCGAGGATGACCTCGGCGGCCGGCCGCGGACCGAACAACGCTGCGCGGAGGTCGGCTTCGGTCGATTCGACCTGATCGGCGAGCCGCTCGTAGTCGGCGAGCGCCCGGATCAGCGACAGGATCACCGGGATGTCGCGCTCGGTGGCGGCGGAGAGTCGAAACGGCATCGTCCCGGCCGATTGTAGTGTCAGCTCGCCCTGGTCGCGCCGGTGTTCGGGTTGAGCGCCAGGGCGCGCTCGAGGCCGACCAGCACCAGGTCGGGATCGAGGACGTCGAACAGCCGATCGCCCTCGAACAGCCGGGAGAACCCGCCGGTTGCGATCACCAGGGCCGGTCTGTCCGGGAAACACGCGCTCGCGAATCTGGCGCGTCAATCCGTCGAGCGCCGCGCGATTGCCGAAATACAACCCGGACTGGATGCATTCGACCGTCGAGCGGCCGACGAGCTCGGCGGCGGGGACGATCTCCACGTTGGGCAGCCGGGCGGTGTTCTTCTCCAGCGCTTCCATCTGGATTCGAAGGCCCGGCAGGATGATGCCGCCGACGAAGTCCCGGCCGGCGCGCACGACGTCGATCGTGGTCGCCGTTCCGAGGTCGACGATGATGAGGTTGCGGTCGGGATACAGGTGCGTGGCGGCGATGGCGTTCGCGATCCGGTCGGCGCCGACCTCCAGCGGATTGCGATAGCCGATCTTCAGGCCGGTCTTGACGCCCGCCTGCAGGATGAACGGATCGATGCGCGAAGTACTTCCGGCAGCAGCTCCGCAGCGAGTAGATGATCTCGGGAACCACCGAACACAGCGTGATCTGGCGGACGGCCGCCGGATCGCCGCCATTCTCGCGGAGCACGCCGCGCAGGAACAGGCCGAGCTCGTCGGAGGAGGTTGGCAGCTGCGACGGCTTGCGGAAGCGGATGGTCAGCGCGCCCTGCTCGAACACGCCGCCGAAGATCTGACTGTTGCCGACGTCCAGCGCGAGAATCATGAGTCCTCTTCGTAGGGCGGGCCTTCAGGCCCGCCGTTCAGCCGTACGTTGTCGATCAGCCGCACGTCGCCGAGCCGGACGGCGCCAAGCCGGCGTCCCTCGACATCTTCCACGTAGTCCACGGCGAACCCGGACGCGCGCAGCGAGCGCGCGGCCTCGTCTGGCGTCGCGGATTCGACGAGCGCCCGGTGGAACGCCGGCGCCTTCGTTCGATCGGCCGCAGACAAGCGGCGGTTTCGTGAGCTGAGGGCGAGGCCGTCGGCCTTCGCGCACGGTTTCGCAGCGCGACGATCGCCGTCGGCAGGAAAAACGCTTCGGCCATTCCGCGCACGAGTTGAAGCTGCTGCCAGTCCTTCTCGCCGAAGTAGGCGCGGTCGGCCGCCGCGATCTGCAGCAGCTTGAGGACGACGGTCAGCACGGCGTCGAAGTGCCCGGGCCGGTGGGCGCCCTCGAGCGTCTTCGAGAACTCGATTTCGGTGACGCGATAGCGGATAGCCATCCGGGTACAGATCGTCTCGAGCGGGAACGAGGACGTAATCGGCGCCCGCATGCCGCAGCATCTCCAGGTCGGCCTCGACCGCACGCGGGTACTGCGCATAGTCGGTCGGATCGTCGAACTGCGTCGGGTTGACGAAGATGCTGACCAGCGTGCGGTCGTTCTCGGCGCGGCTGCGCCGCACCAGCGACAGATGTCCCTCGTGCAGCGCGCCCATCGTCGGCACGAAACCGAGGGTGAGTCCGGCGCGCAAGCTGCGCGCGGCGCTCGGCGCGCCACTCCGAAGGGCTGGTGAAGACCTTCGTCACGAGTAGCTCTCCTCGGGGCCGGGGAAGCGCGTCTCCTTGACGTCGGCGTCGTACTGCGTTGAGCGCGTCGGTGAGCACGGCTTCGCCGTCGACGTAATGGCGGACGAACCGGGGCGATGGCCCGGAATCGACGCCCCAGAGGTCCTGCAGCACCAGCACCTGTCCGTCGGTGGCAGCGCCGGCGCCGATGCCAATCGTCGGAATCGTCAGCGCCGACGTGATCCGGCGCCGCGAGCGCGGCCGGGACGCATTCGAGCACGATCGCGAAGCAGCCGAGACGCTCGAGCTCGTGCGCCTGGCTGGACCAGCTTCGCGGCATCGACATCGTTGCGCCCCTGCACGCGGAATCCGCCGAGCCCGTTGACCGACTGCGGCGTCAGCCCGAGATGTCCCATCACCGGCACGCCGGAGCCGACGATCTGCCGGATGACGTCCTCGTGGCCGTCGACGCCTTCGAGCTTGACCGCCTGCGCGCCGTTCCTGACGAGAGCGCCGACCGCTGTCATCGCCGCGGGAATGCCCTTGCGGTACGAGAGAAACGGCAGATCGGCGATGACGAACTTGCCGCCCGCGGCGCGCGCCACCGCGCGCGTGTGCATCGCCATCAGGCCGAGCGTCGCCGGCAGCGTCGTGTCGTGGCCGTGCATGACCATCGCCGCCGAGTCGCCGACCAGGATCGCGTCGACGTTCGATCGGGCGACCAGCCGCGCCGACCAGGCATCGTAGGCGGTGACGATCGAGATCTTGCGGCCCGCCGCCTTGGCGCGGGCGAATTCATTGACGGCGTGCATAGGCCCTCGCAAACGCGGAATAGACTTCGTGGAACGGGTCGCCCTCGAGCGCCGTCAGGTTGGCGGCGATCGTCGCGGCGTCGCCGCGCGACGAGCGGTCCGGTCAGCGCGCGGCTGCGCGTCGCGCGATGAGGTTCGCGCGCGGTCTGCATGAGAAACGGATGCGCGGCCGACGCCGGGATTCCGAGGCGGCCTTCGAGCTCGTCGAACAGCTTCAGCCAGAGCAGGGTGGAGAAGTTGCCGGCCATGACGCAGTGCGCGTGGTAAGCGGCGCGATCGGCTCGCGGCGATGGTGAACGACGGATTCGGCAGGCCGGGGAGCAGCGTCGTGAAATGGTGTCCCGCCCGCGTCGAGGACGAACGGGATGCTCCGGTAGGTCGCGAGATCGTAGAGGTCGGGTCCGAACGTCATCAGCGGATGCGCGCATTCGGCGGCCGGCGTCACGAGGCTGCCCGAGCAGTGGACAAGGCGATGCCGGGCTGAGCGCCGGCCACGCGGCGATGAACGGCTCGATCGCGGCGTCCGCGATGAGCACCAGCACCGTGTCGCAGGGCGCCAGCACTTCGGCCGGACTGCGATCCGACGCCTGGCGGGACCAGGCGCGGACGGGCAAGCTCAGGAGATCGAAATAGTGGTGAAAGTGGCGGGCGACGCGGCCGTCCCCGACGATGCCGAGCGGTGAGGTGGTGAGCGAGGGTACCTGTCCCATGGATCAGGTCCGTTCAAGAAAGTGACTAACCCGTGAATCGAGGTCGCCGTTCGTCGCGAATCGGCGCCACAATGATCTTACCGCAGTCCGGTACGGTCGCGTCGATGCCCTTTGGCCTTCGTGATTTCAGCCGTGTTTTTCGCTCGTCGCGAACGAGCGCTGCCGTCGCGGTGTTGACGCTGGCGTTGACGATGGGCGTCGGCACCGCCATCTTCGCGCTGCTGGACGCCGTCGTCCTCACGCCACCGCCCTTCGTTGAGCCGGAATCGCTCGTGCTGGTCGGCGAAGTGCCCGCCGGCACGACCGCCGCCACGCCGTATCCCGTTAGTTGGACAACCTTTCAGCGCTGGCGGGAGTATCGACGCGCCGTCACACAAGTCGAGGCGTTCGACTCGACGAACATGACGCTCACCGGGCGCGGCCCTGCGGAGCGTGTGTCCGGCACCGCGGTGACGACTGGCTTCTTCTCGCTGCTCGGCATCTCGACCGTCCTGGGGCGGACGTGGAGCGAGGAGCAGTCGGACAGCGACGTGGCGGTGGTGTCGGAAGGCTTCTGGCGAGAGAAGCTTGGGATGGACGCCGCCCTGGGCCGTCCGATCCTGCTCGGCGGGCGCAGCTTCACCGTCATCGGCGTGCTCCCACCGCAGTTCGAGTTCGGGCTGAATCCGTCGGATGTCTGGGTACCGCTTCGACGGCTTCCCAGGGTGCGCGTGCTCGCGCGCCTCGCGCCCGGGACGTCGGCCGTCGAGGCTTCGCTCGTGCTCGACGAGGTGAGCCGCCAGGCGACGCCGCCGGCGAAGGCGTTGGCGCGCCCTGTGACAGCGGTGATTGCAGGCAGTGCCGCCGCGATTGTTCCGCTGATGCTCGTTGCGGCCGCGGTGGCCGTCTCTCTGGCAGTGATCAACCTGACGGGCCTCCTCGGCGTCAGAGCCATCGAGCGCCATCGCGAGTTCGCGATTCGACGTGCTCTGGGCGCCCGGACGATCGAGATCGTCAAACAGGTCGTCGTCGAGGCACACGTGGTCGTCGCGGCGGGCGCCGCCGGCGGCATCCTGGTCGCTCTGTGGGTCACACCGTGGGTCGGCCGTCTCGGCCGCATCCCGGCGACCGGCATCTCGGTGAGCTGGAAGGCCATGGCGGCGCTGGGAATCGTCGCGTGGGCGTGCGCCTGGTTGTGCGGTCTTGCGGTGGCGGCGCGCGGGTACCGCGTCAGCGGATCGGAACTGCTGTCGCGCGCGACGTCACCCGGCCCGCGCGAGCGCTCCCTGCGATCAGCGCTGGTCTGCATCGAGGTGATGCTGGCGTTCGTCCTCCTTGCCTCGCTGGCGCTGGTCGGGCGAAGCCTGCAGCGGACACTCGCCATCGATCCTGGATTCGATGCCGCCGGGGTGCTGACGGCGGGCGTCTCGTTGCCGCGCGAGCGTTACCCGGACGCGCCACGCGTCGCCGCGTTCTACCGCAGCGTTGGCACCGTGTTGAGCGATCGCTGGGGAGCGGGAACGTCGCCCTCATCGATGAGTTGCCGCTCGACGGCGATGCAGGCCGAAGCTTCGTCGGTCCGCAGCGCGAGGAGGCCGAGCAGGAGGCGGTTCTTCGCGTCGCCGGGCCTGGGTACTTCGAGGTGATGCGGATCCCAATCATCGAGGGCCGCGGGCTCGAGGACCGTGACGACGCTTCGATCACCATGCGCGTCGTGGTCAGTCAGTCTCTCGCGCGTGCGTTGTTCGGCGCATCGCGTCCGGCCGGGCGGTCGCTGTGGGTCGCCGCGCTTGGACGCATGGCCGAGGTGGTCGGCGTGGTTGGCGACGTGAAGCATCGTGCGCTGGACGAACGCACGCTGCCGACGCTCTACGTGTCGGCCTGGCAGGCCCCCTCGCCGACGAGCAGGTTCGTGATTCGGAGTTCCCGCGGCGCCCAGGACACCGTGTCGACCCTTCGCGCAGAGGTCGCACGGTTCGATCCCGAGTTGCCGGTCTACGGTGTGCGGCCGATGGCGTCGCTCGTCGAGTCTTCTCCAGGCATGCCCGCCCGCCGGGTCATGACGGCCTGCTTCGCGGCATTCGCGGCACTGGCACTCGTCGTGGCCGGCATCGGCCTGTTCGGCGTCGTCGCCCATGATCTCGCCAGCCGCCGCTTCGAGCTCGCGCTGCGCGTCGCCCTGGGCGCCGACCCCTCCCAGCTGCAGCGCTCGATTGCCGGACACGCGGCGAAGGTCATCGTGACGGGCGTCATCCCGGGGCTGCTGCTATCGGCCGGGGCGTCGCGCCTGTTGCGGTCGGCGCTGACCGATATCGACACGGCCGATCCGCTGGCGTTCGCCGCGGTCGCCGCGGTGTTGCTCCTCGTTGCGGTCCTGGCGATCGCCGGCCCCGTGCGTCGAGTGGCGCGAACCGACCCCGCCCTCGTGCTGCGCGGCGAATAGCTGCTAATCTTACGCGGCTGCGCGCCGAGGTGTCAGGCAGTGAATCGTGAATTCACGATTCACTGCCTGACACCTAATATAGGCGAGGGATGATGAGACGGATGTCCGCTGGCGTCGTGTTCACCGTTCTTCTCATGGCGCCGCCTCTTGTCTGGCTTTTCCTGGGCGCGAGGGTCTCTGCGCAGGACGGCAAGGCGGTGTACGAACGGGCATGCGCCGCCTGCCACGGCGACGCGGGACAGGGCCGGCTGGCGCCGGCACTCGTGCCGTTCACGCGCGGCTCACAGGAACTGCTGCGAATCGTGCGCGCCGGCGCCGGCACCATGATGAACGGCTTTTCGGCGTCCGACGTCAGCGACGCCGACGTTCGCGCCATCGAGCAGTACCTTGCGCAGCCTGGGCGCGCCTGCCGCCCAGGCCGGGACGCGGCCGGCCGCCGCATCAGGACCGGTGACGTTCGGGTCGAGCGCCGTTGTCACCGCCCCTGCGCCGGCGCGCGGTTCGACGGCTCGCGACCGGACCCGCCTGGTGGAGTGGCCGTTCGTCGGTGCCGATCAGAACAACAGCCGCTACTCGACGCTCGACGACATCACGGCCGCCAACGTGAATCGGCTGGCGATCGCGTGGCGCTGGCGGCCCGAGGAGCGCGCGCTGAAGGAGTTCGGCACGGTGCCCGGCAACTTCACGTCGACGCCGATCATGATCGACAACGTGATCTACGTGACGTCGAACTACAACCGCGTCGCCGCGCTCGACGCAGAAACCGGCGCCGTGAAGTGGGTCTACGATCCGCGCGCCTACGAGATCGGGATGCCGCTGCTGGCGGGCGGGTTCCGCCATCGCGGCGTGGCCGCGTGGCGGGACGCGCAGGACGGCAACAAGCTGCGCATCTTCCTGGCAAGCCGCTACCGGCTCTTCAGCCTCGACGCCGAGACCGGAAAGCCGGTCGGCATCGTTCGGCCTCGACGGCATGGTCGACACGAGCAAGGATCTGAGCTGGCCGATCGAGTCGTCGCACTTCGAGATCAACGCCGCGCCGACGATCTACAAGGACCTCGTCATCCTCGGCAGCGCGATCGGCGACAACCTCCTCTACAAGAAGACGCCGCCCGGCGACGTGCGCGCCTATCACGCCCGCACCGGCAAGCTGGTGTGGCGGTGGTCGTCGATTCCGCAGTCGCCGACGGCGGTCGGCGCGGAGACGTGGGAGAACCAGTCGTGGCGCGACGCAGGGCAGATCGAGACCTGGCCCGGCGTCACGGTCGACGAGAAGCGAGGCCTCGTCTATCTCCCGACGGGGAACCCCGGCAACCTGTATTACGGCGGCGCCCGTCCGGGCGACAACCTGTTCGCCGAGACGTTGATCGCGCTCGACGCCGAGACCGGCGCCAGGCGCTGGCACTATCAACTGGTCCACCACGGCGTCTGGGACTATTCGCTGCCCACGCAGGCGATGCTGATGGACCTCGAGGTCGGCGGCCGCCGCATCGAGGCGGTCACCCAGCTCACCAAGCATGGATTCGTGTTCGTGTTCGATCGCGTCACCGGGCAGCCGGTCTGGCCGATCGAGGAGCGGCCGGTGCCGCAGAGCGACGTTCCCGGCGAGCGCAGCGCCGCACGCCAGCCGTTTCCGACGCGGCCGCCTCCAGTGAGCCCGCAGGGCGTGACGCTCGACGATGCCTTCGACCTGACGCCGGAGCTGAAGGCGGCGGCCCAGCGCGAGATGCAGAAGTACCGGCTCGGGCCCATCTTCACGCCGCCGAGCCTCGAAGGATCGCTGGTCCGTCCAGGGCCGGCGGGCACGGTGAGCTGGGGCGGCGGTTCGTTCGATCCCGAGACGGGCATGCTCTACGTCAAGACGTCGAACAGCTTCGGCAATCTGCGCGCTGCGCAAGTACGATCCCGCCACGACGCGAAATCCGCAGGCCCGCTTCGCCGATGCCGACTGGGTCGGCTACGAGCTCGTGAACGCCGGCACGAACTTCTCGGACGGCCTGCCGCTCAACAAGCCGCCATACGCCACGCTCGTGGCGTTCGACATGAACCGCGGGGAGATCGCCTGGCAGGTGCCGTTCGGCTTCGGCGAGGATTCCATCCGGAACCATCCCGCGCTCAAAGGGGTGACGCTGCCGGAGCGCCTCGGCACACCCGGCACGCCAGGATCGATCGTCACGAGAGGCGGGCTCGTGTTCGCCGGCGGGGGAGACCAGGCGCTGTTCGCCTTCGACAAGAAGACCGGTAAGGAGGTGTGGCACGCCCGCCTGCCGCGCCGCACGACCGGCACGCCGATGACCTACCGATCCGCGAGCGGCCGGCAGTTCGTGCTGATCGCGACCGGATCGGGCAGCGACCAGGAGCTGGTGGCGTTTGCGCTGACAGAACCTAGTCGAGCCACCCTGACTCGGTTCGTGTTCAAGTTCGGTTCTGTCAGGTTCGGACGAGCTGCAGACCGACCCTCGAACGTGAACCGGCCGACCGAACTGCAGGGTGCAGTCGTCTACGCCGTAACTTCCTCAGGCAGCGCCTTCAGCTCTTCATCCGCCGACCGCCGGTGCTCGACCGGCTGGTCCGACACGATGTGGCCGTCGCGGCAGGAGATGATGCGGGTGCCGTACTCGGCGATGTCGTGCTCGTGGGTGATGAGCAGCACGGTGATGCCGCGCTCGCATGTTCAGCCGCTGAAAGATGCCCATCACCTCGATGCTCGTCCGCGTGTCGAGGTTGCCGGTCGGCTCGTCGGCGAGCAGGATCGACGGCTTGGTGATCAGCGCGCGGGCGATCGCCACGCGCTGCTGCTGGCCGCCCGACAGCTGATTGGGATGGTGGTCGGCGCGCTCGCCGAGGCCGACCGCCGTCAGCGCGTCCATCGCGCGCCGGTGCCGCTCGGCGCGTCGCAGCTTGCCGCCGCCGTAGAGCAGCGGCAGCTCGACGTTGTCGAGCGCCGTCGTGCGCGACAGCAGGTTGAAGCCCTGGAAGACGAAGCCGATCTTCTTGTTGCGCACCTCGGCGAGCTGGTCCTTCGACATCCGCGACACGTCCTGGCCGTCGAGGACGTACTGGCCGGACGTCGGCCGATCGAGGCAGCCGAGGATGTGCATCAGCGTCGACTTGCCCGAGCCGGACGGTCCGGTGACGGCGACGAACTCGCCCGGCTCGACGTCGAGCGACACGCCGCGCAGCGCCCGCACCTCGACTTCGCCGACGATGTAGGTCTTGACGAGGTTTCTGACCGAGATGACCGGCGGCATGCGTGCTGCGCTCACTCGAAGCGCAGCGCGTCGATCGGATCGAGGCGCGCGGCCTTCTGCGCCGGGTAGAAGCCGAAGAAGACGCCGGTCGCGGCGGCGAAGCCGAACGCCATCGCGACGGCGTTCGGCGGCACCTTCGCCGGCCACGACATCCAGCGCGACATGCCTTCGGCCAGGCCGAAGCCGAGCGCGATGCCGATGCCGCCGCCGAGCAGGCTGAGCGCGATCGCTTCGACGAGGAACTGCAGCAGCACGTCGCGGCCCTTGGCGCCGATCGCCATGCGCAGGCCGATCTCGCGCGTCCGCTCGGTGACCGACACCAGCATGATGTTCATGATGCCGATGCCGCCGACGATGAGCGACACGCCGGCGATGCCGGCGAGCAGCGTCGTCATCGTGCCCATCGCCTGCGGTGCGGATGTCGGCGATCTCTTCGAGCGTGCGGATGATGAAGTCGTCGTCCTGCCCGGGCACGATCTGGTGGCGGGTGCGCAGCAGGACGGCGATCGCGTCGGCGACGGCGCTCGTCTCGCTCGGCCGACGCCGCCGAGACCGTGATGCTCTGGATGTGAGGTGACGCCCAGCAGCTTCTTCTGCACCGTCGTGTAGGGCGCGAGGATCTGATCGTCCATGTCCTCGCCCATGCCCTGGCCCTTGGACGCCATGACGCCGATGACCTTGAACGGCTGATTGCGGATGCGGATGACCTGGCCGACCGGATCGGCGTCGGCGCCGAACAGCTGCGTCGTTGACCGTCGTGCCGAGCACGGCGACCTTGGCCGCGCTCGTCACGTCCTGCGGGCTGAAGAACGCTGCCGACGCTGCGTCGGCCAGGCGCGGATGAGCGGCAGGTCGACGTCGGTGCCCTGGATGCGCGTGAACCAGTTCTGGTTGCCGGCGACGACCTGCGTCTGCGTCTGGACGCCCGGCGGCGAGATACTGCACGCCGGGGACTTCGTCGCGGATGGCCTCGGCATCGTCGACGGTCAGCGAGCTCGACGTGCCCGCGCCGCCGCGCACGCCGCCCTGCGTGAAGTTGCCGGCGTTGACGGTGATCATGTTGGTGCCGGCGCCCTTGATCTGATCCTCGATCACCGACTGCGCGCCGTTGCCCATCGCGACGAGCGTGATGACGGCCGAGACGCCGATGATCATGCCGAGCATCGTCAGGCCGGTGCGCATCTTGTTGCGGCCGAGCGCCTTGAACGCGATGCGGAACGTCATGACTGGTGACATGGATGTACATCTCACTACGTTCGATCGTCACGTCGCGCTCGCCGCCGCCGCCGCCGCGATTGCCGCCGCCGCCGGGATTCCGCCGCCGGGACCGCCGACCGCCGCCGCGGCTGGGCCCGAACGGCGGGAAGCCGCCGGATCCGGCTGGCCGGACCGGTTTCGGTGCCGGTGGTGACGTTGGTGACGAGCTCGGTGCCTTCCTCGAGGTCGCCCTCGATGCAGCTCCGTCGATCTGCCCGTCGGTGATGCCGAGCCGCACGCGAACCGGCTTCAGCTGCTTGTCGACGTAGCACCCAGACCCGGCCGACGCGTCTCGACCGCGGCAGCGGTCCGAACAGCGCGTCGATCGTCGTCGCGCTGCGCGCGGCCGCGTCGGCTGGCGCGACGGCGCCGCGCGCCGGCGAGGCGCGCGGCGTCGCGCGGCGCCTGTCCGCGCCGGCCGCCGCCGGTTGCCGCCATCGCCGCCGCGTCCGCGCATCCGCTCCAGCATCTGCTCGCGCTGCTCGGGCGTCATGTTCTGCATCCGCTCGGCCATCCGCGCGGATCGCCGCCGCCGGCATTCCCGCCGCGGCGCATCGCCGGTGCCGCGGTGCGCTCGGTGCCACGTCGCCGCCCTCGCCGTCGCTCGCGCTCGGCGCGCCCTGCGCACCGGCGCGGCACTGTGCGCCGGCTGCGCGCCTTGAGCGCCGCTGCGAGCGCCGTGTGGCGCCTGAGCGCCTTGCGAGCCGCGGTGCACCTTGTGCACCCGTGCGCCGCCGCCCGGTCCCCGCGTCCGCCGCGCCTCGCCGCCGGTCGCGGCGGCGTCTGGCCGAGCGCCGCGAAGATCTCGGTGCGTCGGCCGGAACCGCAGCGCCGCGTTCGGCACGCGCAGCACGTCGGTCCGCCGGGCGATCTCGACGTTGACGTTCGCCGTCATGCCCGGCTTCAGCTTCAGCTCGGGGTTCGGCACGTCGATGACCGTCGCGTAGGTCACGACGTTCTGCTGGACGATCGGCTGCAGCCGCACCTGCGACACCGTGCCGACGAAGTCGTCGGCCGGGTAGGCGTCGACGCGGAACGTGACGTGCTGGCCGGCCGGATCCGGCCGACGTCCGACTCGTCGAGGTTGGCGACGACCTGCATCTTCGTCAGGTCGGCGGCGAGGACGAACAGCGTCGGCGCCTGCATGCTGGCGGCGACCGTCTGGCCGACGTCGACGTTGCGCGAGATGACCAGGCCGTCGATCGGCGCCTCGATGACGGTGTGCTGCGAGGTTGACCTGGTTCTGGTTGAGCGACGCCTGCGCCTGCGTGACCTGCGCCTGCGACGAGCGGATCTGCGCCTCGGCCGAGCGGACGTTCACCTCCGCGGTGTCGAGCTCGCTCTGCGGAATCAGCTGCCGGCCGGACAGCTCCCGCGCGCGCGTCAGCTTCGTGCGCGCGTCGTCGAGCGTCGACCTTCAGCCGCTCGAGGTCGGCCTGCGCGCGGATCAGGTTGGCGCGCGCCTGCTCGATCTGCGTTTGGAAGAGCGAAGGGTCGAGGCGCGCGAGGACCTGGCCCTTCTTCACGAGCGAGTTGAAGTCGGCGTACAGCTCCTGGATCGTGCCCGGAGACCTGCGTGCCGACCTGGACGGTCGTGACCGCCTGCAGCGTGCCGGTGGCGCCGACCGTGTCGACGATGTCGCCGCGCGTGACCGCGGCGGTCGTGACCGTCGGCTTCGGGCCGCGTCTTCCGGTAGCTGTAGTACGCGTAACCGCCGCCGCCGACGACCGCGAGCGACGACGAGCGCGACGAGCGCTTTTTTCATCGAGTCTACGCTTCGGCGCTTCGACCTTCTTCGACCGCCGCCAGAGGCCGCCGATACCTTCTTCGAAGATCGTGTAGACCGTCGGCACGAGCACCAGCGTGATGAGCAGCGACGTCGTCAGGCCGCCGATCACGACGCGCGCCAGCGGCACCTGCAGCTCGCTGCCTTCGCCGATGCCGAGCGACATCGGCACGAGGCCGAGCGCCGTCGCGATCGACGTCATCAGAATCGGCCGCAGCCGCGTCCGGCCGGCCAGCTCGACCGCCTCGCGCAGCGGCAGGCCGTCGCGCCGCCGCAGCACGTTCGTGTAGTCGACGAGCAGGATGCCGTTGCTGACGACGATGCCGGCCAGCATGATGATGCCGATGTAGGCCTGCATGTTGAACGACGTGCCGGTCAGCTTGAGCGACAGCACGACGCCGATGGCGGCCGTCGGCACCGAGAACATGATGATGAACGGATCGCGCAGCGACTCGTACTGCGACGCCATCACCGCGTAGACGAGGACCAGCGCCAGGATCAGCACCATCCGCAGCTGATCGAACGCCTGCGCCTGCTGCTCGACCTCGGCGCCGAAGCCGATGCTGAAGTCCTGCGGCATCGTGCTGCGAAGCTGCGGCAGCCGCTCCTCGACCGCCTCCACCGCTTCGCTCAGCGTCGATCTCCGGCTCGGCGCTCACGTAGGCGATGCGCTGCTGGTTCTTCCGCTCGATCGAGACCGGGCCGACCGCGTTCTCGACGCTGCATCAGGTTCTTCGCCGGCAGCACCTGGCCCTGCGGCGTGCTGACCAGCACGTCGTCGACGTCGGTCACTGCCCTGGCGCTCGTCCTCGCGCAGCCGGACGATGATCGGGATACTCGTTGCCGCCCTGCGCGGAACATCGCCGCCTGCGTGCCGGCGACGTTGGTGCGGATCGTGTTGGCGACGGTGGTGGCGCTGACGCCGAGCAG
This sequence comes from uncultured Acidobacteriota bacterium, assembly GCA_963720005.1. GTDB lineage: Bacteria > Acidobacteriota > Vicinamibacteria > Vicinamibacterales > CAVVIG01 > CAVREM01. Next base: position 35,434 of record CAVREM010000022.1, read on the forward strand.
CGCGGCCTTGGCGCGGTCGACGCGCACCGCCAGCTCGGGCCGGCCTTCGTCGCGGCCGAGGCGCGCGTCGGCGATGCCGGGCACCGTGTCGAGCAGATCCTTGGCGGCCTGCGCGACGCCGCTGCGACTCGTCGAGGTCCTCGCCGCGGATCTCGAGCGCAGGCGGCCGCCGCCCCGCCGCCGCTGCCGCCGCCCGAGAGGAAGCGATTCATCTGGTTGTTGCCGCCCGACGCGTTGGCGCGGACGATCACGCCCGGGATGCCCGACAGCTGCCGGCGCAGGTCGATGGCGATCTGCTCGCTCGAGCGCGTCCGCTCGTCCTTCGGCGTCAGCAGGAGCTGGATGTTGCCGCGGTTGCCGCCGCCGCCGCCCGGACCGCCGCCGCCGGCCGCCGAAGCCGCCGCCGCCGGCGTTGACGATGACGTCGGTCGCTTCGGGCACGCAGCTCGTGCACCATCTGCCTCGATCCGGTCCAGCACCGGCGTCGGTGACCTCGATGCGCGTGCCCTGCGGCAGCTCGACGTTCACCTGCACCTGGCCCTCGTCGGTCTGCGTCGAGAACTCGGTCGGCAGCGTCGGGAAGATCAGCGCCGCGGCGACGACCGACGCGGCGCTCAGGCCGACCACGGTCGGCCGGTGCGCGAGCGCCAGGTGGAGCAGCCGCCGGTAGCCGTCGTCCATCGCCGTTCGAGCATCCGCTCGCTCATCGTGTAGAGCCAGCCGCCGATGCCGCTGCGCTGGTCGGCGCGGCGGCGGCAGCACCAGCAGCCTCGAGCAGAGCACCGGCACCAGCGTGACCGCCACGAACAGCGACATCAGCCAGCGAGAAGCACGACGACGATCGACAGCTGCCGGAACATGATGCTCGACACGCCCTCGAGGAAGAGCAGCGGCACGAACACCGCGATGTGCGTGAGGATCGACGCGAGAATCGCCGACCAGACCTCCTCGCTGCCGTCGATCGACGCCGTCATCCGATCCTTGCCGTGGTGCTCCATGTGCCGGAACGAGTTCTCCAGCACGACGATCGCCGCGTCGACGATCATGCCGACGCCGAGCGCCAGGCCGCCGAACGTCATCGTGTTCAGCGTCAGGCCGGCGAAGTAGAGCAGCGCGAACGTGCCGACGACCGAGATCGGAATCGACGGTGCAGACGATCAGCGTCGAGCGGAAGTTGCGCAGGAACAGGAAGATGATCAGCGATGACCAGCACCGAGCCGATCATCACGTGCTCCTGCACGGCGTCGATCGAGCGCTCGATGAACTTGGCGCTGTCGTCGAGCAGCGTCAGCTGGACGCCCGGCACCTCGCGGTTGATGCGCTCGATCTCGGCGCGCACGCCCTCGGCAATCTGCACCGTGTTGGTGCCCGACTGCTTGGTGACCTGCATGCGGACGCCGGGCCGGCCGTTGATGCGCAGCACCGATCGGATGTCCTCGGTCGAGTCCTTCACCTCGGCGATGTCCTTCAGGTAGACCGGGCACGCCGGTCTCGCGTCAGCACGACGAGGTTGCGGATCTGATCGAGGTTCTCGAACTGTCCCTGGCTGCGGAGCAGGTAGGCGCGGTCGCCCTGGTAGACCTCGCCGATCGGGATGTTCTGGTTCTCGGTCCGGAGGACGTTGACGACGCGATCGACCGAGAGGTCGAGCGCGGTGATCTTCTCGCGCGACAGCTCGACGTGAATCTGCCGGCGCAGGCCGCCGTTGACCGTGACCGCCGCGACGCCGGGCACGCGCTCGAGGCGCGGCGACAGCACGTTCTCGGCCAGCTCGCGCAGCTCGACGCGGTCGAGCGTGCCGTCGATGCTCTCGACGGCCGAGGCCCATGATCGGCGCGGCGTTCGAGTCGAACTTCTGGATCGATCGGCGGGTCGGCGTCCTCGGGCAGGCGGCCGCGCACGCGGTCGATGCGCGTGCGGATGTCGTCCATCGCCTCGTTGAGGTCGTGTGCCCCAGGTGAAGTTCAGCTGGATGTTGCGTGTTGCCCTCGTTCGAGGTCGAGTTCATCTGCTCGAGGCCGGAGACCGCGCTCAGCTGCTGCTCGAGCGGCCGGGTGATCAGCTCCTCCATCTCGAGCGGACCGACGCCCGTGTAGTTCACGCGGACGTTGATCGTCGGCTGCGAGATGTCGGGCAGCAGGTCGACCGGCAGGCGGGTCAGCGAGATGCCGCCGAGCAGGATGATGATCGCAGCTGATCATCGTCATCATCACCGGGCGCTGAATGGCAAAGCGCGGAATGCTCATGCTCGGCTCCTGAGCGCTCGCGTTCGACTGTCGCCGGTGCTCGGCCGAGTCGGCGCGCCGCTCGCCGGCGCCGGCTGCGGCCGGCTGCGGCCGCCGCCGTCGCCGGCGGCGCGCCGCGGCGCGCCGCCGCGGTCGCCGCCGGCGCTCCGCCGCCGGCCGCGTCCGCCGCGGCCCGCCGCGCCCGCCGCGGCCGCCGCCCGCGTTCTGCGGCGCTGGCCGGGCAGCACGATGCGATCGCCTTCGCGCAGCGCCGCCGGCGCCGGTCGTGATGACTGCGTCGCCTTCGGTCAGGCCCGACGCGACTTCGACGAGCTCCGTCGTCGATCATGCCCGACGTCGATCGGCTGGAACTTCGCCACGTCGCCCTCGGCCGGGCAGGAACACGCCCTGCTTGCCGCCGACGTCGACGACCGCGTTGGCCGGCACGACCAGCGTGTTCTCGCGCTTGCTCGACCGTGAAGTTGACCTTGGCGTACATGCCCGGCTTCAGCCGGAAGTTCGGGTTGTGGATCTCGACCTCGATCTGCGCCGTGCGCGTCGCCGGATCGAGCACCGGCGCGACGTGCGCGACGCGGCCCGTCGAACTTCTCGCCCGGGAACGCGTCGACCTCGACGTCGGCCTGCAGGCCCGGCTGGAATGCGCCGCAGGTCCTTCTCGACGACGTTGGCGACGAGCCGGACGATGCTGATGTCGACGACCGAGAGGAACGCGGAGTTCGGCGTGACCCAGGCGCCGGGGTCGAGCGTCGCGCTTGCCGACGAACCCGTTCACCGGCGAGGTGATCGACGGTGTTCGCCAGGTTGATCTTCAGCTCGTCGAGCCGCGCCTGCGCCTGCGAGTACTGCGCCTGCGCGAGGTCGAGCTGCGCCGCCGCCGCCTGATAGCGCGCGTCGGTGTCGTCGTAGGTCTGCCTCGGGATCAGCTGGCGCTCGAACAGGTTGCGCGAGCGATCGAGGTTGGTCTGCGCGAGCTTGAGGTCGGCTTCGCGCTGGCGGATCGTCGCCGCCGACGACGTCGTACGACGCCTCGCGCCTGCTTGACCTGCTCCAGGAGCTCGCGGTCTTCGATCTTGGCGAGCTGCTGGCCGCGCGTGACGCGATCGCCGAGCCGGACGCGCGACCGTCTCGAGCCGGCCGCTGACCTTCGGCGTCGGCCTCGACCGTCGCGGCGCCAATCAGATTGCCGACGACCGTGATCTGCTCGAGACATGTCGGCGCGCTTGACCGCCGCGAGCTCGACGGTCATCGGCATGCGCGGGCCGCCGCCGAACCCGCCCGCCGAACCCGCCGCCGCCGAAGCCGCCGCCACCGCCGAAGCCGCCGCCGCCGCCGCGTCCGCTGCTGCCGCTCGGCGCGTCGGCGGCGCCCTCGACGGCCTCGCCGTCGCGCATGTAGTACGCAGCCGCCCCGGCGCCGACCGCAGCGACGACCACCAGACCGATAATCGAACGTTTCATGATGATCCAGTTCTCTCGACTGCTGCCCACCGACTGCGACTGCCGCCGTCCGACTCGACTGCCGACTAGAATGCGCCGCCGCCACCGCCGCCGGCCGCGATCACGGTGATGTTCGCGTTCTGACAGCGTGGTCTGCTGCAGGCGCTCGAACTCGACGAGCGCCTTCCGGTAGTTCAGGATCGCGCGCAGCTCGCTGTTCCGCGCGTCGTTCAGATCGCGCTGCGCCTGGACGACGAAGTAGTTCGTCGACATGCCGACTTCGAACTTGCTCTGCTCGGCCTCGAGCCGCCGCTGCGACGAGCTCGCGCGCCGCCTGCGCCGCCTGCACCGACTCGACGTTGTTCTGCACCTGGATCGCGGCGTTGGTCACGTCGGTCGCGACCTGCAGCTCGATCTGCCTGCAGCTGCGCCTCGACCTGGTTCAGCTGCACGCGCGCCCGCGCGACCGCCGCCTCCTGCGTGCTCGAGGCCGAGCGGATAGGTCACGTTGAGCGCGACCGTCCAGCGCGGATAGCTGGTTGTCGAACAGCGAGCAGAGCGCGTCGGCGACGCCGCCGGGAACCGTCTCGGTGATCTGGCTGCCGAGCACGCCGTTGTTCGAGCGCTGCAGATACGGTGCCGCCGACGCCCTGCAGGCCGTAGTTCACCTGCAGGTCGACCTGCGGCAGCGTCTGGTTGCGCAGGTACTCAGCGTGGTGGTCGTTGTTCTCGACGTTCTTCTTGCGCGATCTCGAGATCGGTCCGCTGCGCTGAGCGCGCGCGCGAATCGCCGCTTCGATGTCGACCGGCTCGGGCACGGAAATCGGGCCGATCGACCGGGTCGAGCGTCGGCCGCCCAGTTCGGATCCTCCGTGCCGGACGACGATCAGCCGCTTCAGCGCCAGTTCGGCGGTGCGCCGCGTCGTCTTCGGCCGTCACCAGCTCCTGCCGCCGCGTCGCCTGCTCGGCCTGCGCCTGCACGACGTCGATCGGCGCCATCGTGCCGACCTCGACGCGCGATCTGGTTGTCCTGCACGAGCTTGCTCGCCAGATCGAGCGACTGCCGCGCGACCTCGACCGCCTGCGTCGCGAAGACGTAGTCCCAGTAGGCGTTGCGCACGTTCGAGACGAGTGTTGATGATCGAGGCGCGCAGCTGGACGTCGGAGATCTCGCGGTTCACCTGCGAGACGATCAACTGGCGCCGCTGCGTGTCGATCCTGAAGTCGCGCAGCAGCGGCTGCGTGTAATGCGAACGTCCAGATCGAGTTGAACTGCGGGTTGAAGAGCGCGTTGTTCAGTTGGTCGCCTGCCGGCTGTTGTTCAGCGTCGCCGCGAGCGTGCCGCCGCCGCAACGTGAAGTTCTTCGTCGACCCCGGCGTTGTAGGTGACGTGCCGGTTCGTCACGCCGCCGCCGCCCTGCGACAGCTGCAGCTGGCTGGTCGGCGCGTTGACGTTGCGGTTCTGACCGAGCGTGCGAGGTCAGCGTCGGCCCGTAGAACGTCGCGCGCGCTCGCCGACGGCGATGTCCTGCAGCTGCGGGTTCAGCCGCTGCACGGCGATGTCGAGGTTCCGCTCGAGCGCGAAGCTTCACCGCGTCGTCCAGGGTCAGCGCGACGGTCGGCCCCTCGCCCGGGCACCTGCACGGGCGACGGTGCCGGGGCCTGTTCGCGCGGTCTTCGCCGCTTCGCGGATCAGTTCCTTGATGCGCGTCTTCGGAGATTTGCGCGCTGCGCCGGACGTCGCGCCGGCGACGAGCGCGACGAGCACGGCTGTGCAGCCGATCAACTGACACTGTTTCATTGCTGTTCCTCTGTAGCTCCTCCGTCCGCTATCCGGACGGCGTTGTGAGTCGGATGGGGCAGGCCGGTTGCCCTGCGGCTGGCTCGTTCCCGGCTTGGCCGCCGGCGGGACCGCCGGTCCGGGGCTGCCCGCCGACGCGGCCCATTGCTTGGACAGCTGATCGAAGCGCGTCCGCTGCTCGCGCGTCAGCACGCGGTACATCCGCAACAGCATCAGCGACCGGGTCTTGTTGCCGTTGGCGCGCGCCATCTCGACGCGATCGATCTGGCGCGCGAGGCTCGCTTCGTCCATGCGATCGTCCTGGATCATCCGCGACAGCTTGGCTTCGAGGCGCTCGAGCTCCTCGCGGTCCTGGCGCAGTTCGGGCATCGTGCGTTTCAAAAATGGCGTTCGAAACGCGCGGACTGATCGGTCGTCAGACCGAGGTCCTTGACGATCGATTCGTTCGCCACCAGCCGCGCGGCGTCGTCTGCTGGCTCGACTCCGCCACCGGGACGGCCATCAAGCTGAGCAGAACTGCGGCCGCCGTCAGCTGGCAGATACGCGACAGCATCATGCGTAAACCTCTGAAATAGCTGTTCTTGAAGGGAATACGATGCGCCTGCCGGTTGTGTTTATCCGCCGCAGATTTTTCACAGCTTTCGCCGGGAACCGGTTTCACAGGGAGCCGGGCCGGGCAGTCGGACAAAGGAAAAATTTTAGCAGAGCTTGACGGAAAAACGCCAGGTTTCTGCTGGCATTCGGGTTGCGTTGGGCCGGCTGTGCGACTGATCTTTGGCGCGTGGCTCGTGCTGGCGATCGTGCTCTCGGGCTCGGCCGGCTGACTATGGCCGGAGACCGCGAGCCGGCGCCCAAGCGCCTGACAGCCCAGCGCTAGGCGCAGAATCCGGCCAGTTTTTCGACGGCGGCGCCGACCAGGTTGTCCGGCGTGGACGCGCCGGACGTCAGTCCCACCGTTACGGGCCCCGCCAGCGGCAGCCAGCCGGACGTCAGCGCTTCCGTCCTTCGCCCCGACCGGCCGGTGCCGGATGGTCTCGGCCGACACCAGGCAATCCGGGTCGGCGATGTGGAAGGTCGGGCAGCGCTCGGCGCAGATGCGGGCCAGATTGCAGGTGTTGCTGCTGTTGTAGCCCCCGATGACGATCATCAGGTCGGGCGGCGTCTCGCGCCAGCATCGCGACGACGGCGTCCTGGCGGTCCTGCGTGGCGCTGCAGATCGTGTCGAACGCCTGGAAGTGGTCGGCGAGCGCGGCCGCGCCCGTAACGCTCGAGGATCGGCGGCCTTGAGCATCTCGCCAATGGCCAGCGACTCCGACATCAGCATGGTCGTCTGGTTGGCCAGGCCGATCCGGCACAGGTCGCGATCGGGGTCGAACCCGGCCGACACGGCCCCGCCGAAGCGCGCGAGAAACGCCTCGCGATCGCCGCGCCCCCGGATGTAGTCGCACACCATGGCGGTCTCGCGATCGTCGAGGACCACGAGGTAGCGCCCGCCGTAAGTCACCGCGTGGGACGCGGTCGCCTGCGTCTCTTCGTGCCAGACCTTGCCGTGGATGACCGACGTGTAGCCGCCCTCGGCGTAGCGCCGGACGTTCTTCCACACGTTCAGGACCGATCCGCACGTCGTGTCGATCAGCGTGCACCCGCGCTGCTCGAGCTGCTGCAGCATGGCGACCGTGACGCCGAACGCCGGAAGGATGACGACGTCGTCCTGGCCGAGCTGTTCGATCGACTGCGCCGGGATCGCTCAGGAACCCGATGCCCATCGCGCGCAGCTGATCGTTGACGTGAGGGTTGTGGATGATTTCGCCGGTGAGGAACACGGCGCGATCCGGGAAAGCGCCGCCGCGTCTGATAGGCGTAGTCGACCGCGCGATCGACGCCGTAGCAGAAGCCGAACTCGCGCGCGAGCTGGACGGTCAGGCGGCCGGCCCGGTAGGTGAAGTCGTCGGCCTTGATGCGATCGACGAGGTCGCTGTGGTAGCTCTCGGCCAGCATGCCGGCGACGGCATGCTTCAGGTCGAGGCCTTTCCGGAAGATGACGCTGGTCATGGGGTCAGATCTTGATTTTTGACCAGATCCGAGCGGCGTCAAAAATCAAGATCTGACCCCTATCTGGCATCGAACACGATTTCGCGGACGTGCGGGCGTCAGGACGTCGAGCGACATCAGCTCCGGAGTCTGCGGACCGCCGAGCGCCCGCTCCAGCTCCGAGAGGAAGGCGTCGGTATCGATTGCGACCGGCGGCGCGCCGGAGCCCGCGGTGGCCTGCGGCGAGCCGCCGGCGCCGGCACGGCGCGCACGACCGCAAATTGCGGCGCGTGGTTGCGCGCGTCGTAGAACATGCCGACCGCCGACGCCCACGAACGAGGCACGCGGCCGCGGCGGTCGCCGCCCACGGCGAGACGCGAAGCCTGACGCCTTTCGCCATCTGCTGCGTGACGAGCCGGCCCGGGAAGGTGATGACGCGCGCGGCATGGCCGAGGTGCTCGACGCGGCGCAGGATCGCATGCCGCTGCGCTTCCAGCCAGTCGGCCGGGTAAGATCGCGTCCGTCTCGGCTTCGGCTTCGGTCCGGAGACCGTCCATGAACCGCGACAGGTCGGCATACCGATCGCCGCACTCGAGGCAGTCGGCGAGGTGCTCGGCCGATCGCGGATCGAGCGGCTCACCGGCACGCTCGGCCGTATAACACTCGAACAGATGATCTTCGGCGAGATGGTGTGGCCGACCCATCACGGCTTTCCTCCCAGCAGTCCGCGGAGCTTTCGAGCCGCGCGGAACAGGTGGACGCGCACCGTCGATTCGTTCAGGCCCGTAATCGCACTCACTTCGCGCGGCGTGCAGTCGCCGTAGTGACACAACATGAAAACCGTCCGCTGCCGTCCGTCGAGCCGATCGATCGCCGCCGCGATCGTCGCGCGCCGCTCGCGCGCAAGCAGCCGCGCTTCCGGGATCCAGCGCGAGCCGTGCCGCCGAACGCCGACCGCGCGTCTTCGGGTCGCGCTTCGTCGGCGGGCGCAAACCAGCGTTCGCGGCGCGCGCGCGCCTTGCGGCGATCCAGGCATCCGTTGATGAGGATGCGCGTGAACCACACCTCGAACGGCCACGCTTCGCGATAGGATCCGATGTGGGCGAAGACCTTGACGAACGCGTCCTGGACCGCCTCGTCGGCGTCGGCGCTGTCGCGGAGATACTGATACGCAATGCGGAGGGCGCGCCGCTGATGTCGGGCCACGAGCCCCGCGAACCGATCGCGGGCTTCGTCGACCGCCCCCCGCTCGAGCAGGCCGCGGATTTCGACCGCGAGCTCCGTGTCCTCGGAACTGGGTGGCGCAGCCGGCCGCCGGACGCCCTGTCCGGGCGCCACTCTGGCTGGCCGGGTGCATGTCCCCCGGTCGGGCCGACAGGGGCGTCGGCGCGTCGCGTGGTGCGGTCATTCATAAAGAAACTACGCTGCGGCCGCCGAAACCGTTTACAGTTTACTCCATAGGCCCCTTCATTTGTTTGACTTCCGACGGATCCGGCCGCCTACGATCGGTGATTCGATGAGCATCGGCGTTCAGCGGGGGCGAACGTTGGAGGCGGCGGGCCTCAAGGGTGCGACGCCCCGCTGGAACCTGTCGCCGGCAGCGCTGTACGAGGAGGCGGTGCGGCGCGGGGAAGGGCAGATTGCCGCGCACGGTCCGCTCGTCTGCCGCACCGGGCAACACACCGGCCGGTCTCCCAACGACAAGTTCATCGTTCGCGATCCGGACGCGGACCGCAACGTCGCGTGGGGCGGCGTCAACCGTCCCATGTCCGAAGCACACTTCAGCACGCTTCGGCACGATCTCCTCGCGTCATTGGATGGGACGGAGCTGTTCGTCCAGGACTGCTATCGCCGGGCGCCGACCCGCAGTACCGCCTGCCGATTCGCGTCATCACGCAGTACGCCTGGCACAGCCTCTTCGCGCGCAACCTGTTCATCGCCGGCGCCAGCGGCGGACACGGCGCACGCGCCCGAGTTCACGATCATCGACGCGCCGCGGCTTCCAGGCGACCCGTCCCGGCACGGCTCGGCGTCGGATGTCGTGATCGCCCTGAGTTTCGCGGAGCGGCTGGTGCTCATCGGCGGCACGAGCTACGCCGGCGAGATCAAGAAGTCGGTCTTCACGATCCTCAACTACCTGCTGCCGCTCCGCGGCGTGCTGTCGATGCACTGCTCGGCGAACATCGGGCCGGCCGGCGACGTCGCGTTGTTCTTCGGGTTGTCGGGCACGGGCAAGACGACGCTCTCGAGCGATCCGGAGCGGCGGTTGATTGGCGACGACGAGCACGGCTGGAGCGATCGCGGCGTGTTCAACTTCGAAGGCGGATGCTACGCCAAGACGATCCGGCTGTCGCCCGAGGCTGAGCCGCAGATCTACGCGACGACCCGCCGCTTCGGGACCGTCCTGGAGAACGTGGTCGTCGACGAGGTGAGCCGGGAGCTCGATCTGAACGCGGATCGGCTTCACCGAGAACACGCGCGCCGCCTATCCGATCTCGTTCATCGACAACGCCGAGCCGTCAGGGCAGGGCGGCCATCCGACGAACATCGTCATGCTGACGGCCGACGCGTTCGGAGTGCTGCCGCCGATCGCGCGGCTGACCTCGGAAGGCGCGATGTATCACTTTCTCTCGGGCTACACCGCCAAGGTGGCGGGCACCGAGAAAGGGGTCACCGAACCACGCGCGACGTTCAGCACCTGCTTCGGTGCGCCGTTCCTGCCGCTCGCGCCGGGCCGCTACGCCGCCATGCTCGGCGAGCGGATCGCGCGGCACCGCGCGCGCGTCTGGCTGGTCAACACGGGTTGGACGCGGCGGTCCGTACGGCGTCGGGTCGCGCATGCCGATCCGTTTTACGCGGGCGATGATCCGCGCCGCGCTCGCCGGCGAGCTCGATGCCGTCCCGTACGAGACCGATCCGGTCTTCAACGTCGCCGTGCCCGCGAGCTGTCCCGGCGTGCCGCCAGAGATCCTCAAGCCGCGCGCGACGTGGAGCGACGCCGGCGGCCTACGATCGGCAGGCGGCGCGGCTCGCGCAGATGTTCGCCGACAACTTCAAGACGTTCGAGAGCGAAGTGTCGCGCGGACGTGTCCGCAGCCGCCGGCCCGCGCGCTTCCGGTACCGTCGGTAAAGACGTGATCGCCTACGAGCCGGTCATCGGCCTGGAAATCCACGCGCAGCTGCTGACCGCTTCGAAGATCTTCTGCGGCTGCAGCACCGCATTCGGCGCGCCGCCGAACACGCACGTCTGTCCCGTCTGCCTGGGTTTCCCTGGAGCGCTCCCGGTCCTCAATCGGATGGCCGTCGAGCTCGGCGTCCGCGCGGCGCTGGCGCTCGGCTGCCGCATCAACGAGCATGTCGATCTTCGCGCGCAAGAACTACTTCTATCCGGATCTGCCGAAGGGCTATCAGATCTCGCAGTACGAACGGCCGCTCGCGAGCCAGGGCGTCGCTCGAATTCGAGACCAGCGGCAGGCGCGCAGGCGCGTCGGGCATCACGCGCGTCCACCTCGAAGAAGACGCAGGCAAGTCGCTGCACGAGGGCTTCGTCGATTCCGATCGCAAGACCTACGTCGACTACAACCGCAGCGGCACGCCGCTCATCGAGATCGTCACCGAACCCGACCTGCGGTCGGCGGCCGACGCCGCCGAGTTCTTCGCGCGGCTGCGCGCGATTCTGGTCTGGCTCGGCGTCAACGACGGCAACATGGAGGAGGGCAGCCTGCGCTGCGATGCGAACGTCTCGGTGCGTCCAGGCGGGCACGGAGGCGCTCGGGACGAAGGCCGAAGTCAAGAACCTGAACTCGTTCCGCTTCCTGCAGAAGGCGCTCGAGTACGAGATCGAGCGGCAGATCGACGTGCTGCAGAGCGGCGGCCGCGTCACGCAGGAGACACGGCTCTGGGATGCCGCGGCGGGCGTCACCGTCTCGATGCGCAGCAAGGAAGAAGCGCACGACTACCGGTATTTTCCCGAGCCCGATTTGCCGCCGGTGCGTCGTCGCCGAATCCGCCGTGACGGCCGATCCGCGCGGCGATGCCCGAGCTGCCGGATGCACGCCGGCGGCGGTTCGTGGCGTCGTTCGGCTTGCCGGAATACGACGCCGCGCAGCTCACGCAGTCGCGGCATGACTCGCGGAGTTCTTCGAACGAACGGTTGCCGCCGGCGCGCCGCCCAAGGCCGCCAGCAACTGGATGATGGGCGAGCTCGCGCGCGCGCTGAAGGAGCGCGGCCGCGATATCTCCGACTCGCCGCGTGGCGCCGGAGCGGCTCGCCGGCCTGCTCGCACTCGTCGACGGCGGAACGATCAGCGGCGCGATCGCCAAGGACGTGTTCGAGAAGATGCTTGGCACCGGACGAACGGCGGACGGAGATCGTGGCCGCGGAAGGGCTCACGCAGATTGACGACGAGCAGCAGATTGCGGCGCTCGTCGCCCAGGTGATCGCGGCAATGCCGACGCCGTCGCGCAGTACCGCGCCGGACGCGCGGCGACGTTCGGTTTTCTGGTCGGCCAGGTGATGAAGGCCGCCGGCGGCAAGGCGAATCCGAAGCGCGTCAACGAACTGCTGCGCGACGATCGCGCTCGGCTAGATCACCGTGTTATACTGAAGGCCTCCAAGACAAGGACACCGTGGTGCACAGGCAGCGTTTCTGGCCGGTGACTTGATAGAAGCTCATCATCTTTCCAAGCTCTACAGCCGCGGCGTCTACGCGCTCCGCGATCTCTCGCTGACCATCGACAAGGGCGAGTTTCTCTTTCTCACCGGACCGAGCGGCGCCGGGAAGTCGACGCTGCTCCGGCTGCTGCTGCGCGAGGAGCTGCCGAGCGAAGGCGATCTGAAGGTCGCGGGCCGGAACCTGAAACTGCTCAGCCCGTCGCAGACCCAGAGCTACCGCCGCACGGTCGGCTTCGTCTTCCAGGACTTCCGGCTGATCCCGCGATTCACCGTCTTCCAGAACGTCGCCTTCGTGATGCGCGTGCTCGGCGTCGACCTCGCGGTGCAGCAGCGCAAGACCTTCCAGGTGCTGAAGTGGGTGGGCCTGCAGCACCGGATGAACGCCTACCCGGAAGAACTGTCCGGCGGCGAGCAGCAGCGGATCGCGATCGCGCGCGCGCTCGTCAACGAGCCGCAGCTCGTGCTCGCCGACGAGCCGACCGGCAACCTCGACCCCGATCTCTCCCTCGAGATCATGAACCTCTTCCGCGAGATCAACGCGCGCGGCACGACCGTGGTCGTCGCGACGCACGATCGCGAGCTCATCCGGCGCGTCGGTCGGCGGACCATGACGCTCGACCAGGGCCGTATCGTGGAGGTCGCCTGATGCGCGCGCTGCGCTATGCGTTCGACGAGGCGGTCGCCAGCCTCTGGCGCGGCCGCCGGTCCGGCATCCTGTCGACCGCGACCATTGCGGTCGCGCTGTTCGTGCTCGGGAGCGTTCCTCATCGCCACCTCGAATCTCGAGCGGCTCGGCGACGAGTGGGGACGATCGGCCGAGATGTCGGTTTACCTGGCCGACGATGCGTCGGCGGAGCATCGGCAGGCCGTGGAGGCGCTGCTGGCGCCGGGGCCGCTCGTCGCCGGGCCATCAGTTCGTCTCGAAGGACGAAGCGCTGCGCGCGATTCAAGGCGACGTTCGCCGACCTGGCGGGCGCCGTCGACACCGTCGACGGGAACCCGCTGCCGGCTTCGTACGAAGTGCGGCTGCAGGCCGCGCCGTGCGCGAAGGATGCGATTGCGGAGCTGGCCGCAACGCTCGAACACACGCCTGGTGTCTCCGACGTCCGATACGACCGCCAATGGCTCGATCGCTTGCTGTCGGCCGTGACGCTGGTTCGGAGAATCGGGCTGCTGCTCGGGGCCTTCCTGACGATCGCGGCGGCCCTGACCGTCGCCAACGTGGTCCGGCTGGCGCTCTGGGCGACGGCGTGACGAAATTGAAATCATGCACCTCGTGGGTGCTCCGCAGACATTCATCCGCGGGCCGTTCGTGATGGAGGGCGTGCTTCAGGGCGGCATCGGCGCCCTCCTGGCCCTGGCCGCGCTGGCGCTGGCGTTTCTGGCCGTTCGCGGCCGGTATCTGGTGCCGCTCGCCGAGGCCCTCAACCTGTCCGGGATCCGGTTTCTGGCGCCCGAGCTCTGCCTGCTGCTCATAGCCGGCGGCACCGTGGTCGGGTGCCTCGGCGGCCTGGTGGCCGCGAGCACTCGGGCGTAGATAAGCCGTTGACACGTCTTTTCACGCGGCACTACACTGGTTCAGTCGCGCACAATTCAACCCGAGGATCTGCATGCCACGCTTCGTCAGTGCTTCGAGGCCGATCAGCGCGCAGCACCCGCTCACCGAGTTTTACCGGGAAGAATTCATCAAGCACCACCGTTGCCTTCAGCATCACCGCCCTTACTTTTCCGAAACAGCCATCACCGACGTTGAAGCCGCTCTCAAGCGGACCATGGGACAGCTCGAGCACCTGTGCACGCAGGACAATGCTCACGAGCTGGTCAGCGCGCTCCTCAAGAAGTTCGACGTGGTGACCGGACTCTCGAACTGGTCCGACCCGAAGCACTCGCACTGACGCGTTCGCCCGCCAACCTTCGCTCCGATCTCCTCTCGATTGTCCAGGCCGGTATTCGTGCCGTCGATCCCGCGGCGCTCGTCGATCGTGCGCTTGACAGCGCGGATGTCGTGCGGGCCTTGAGGCCCGCCATCAGCGGACCTAACGCCTGAAGGTTCCGCACTGACAACTGTCTCGCCGTCGGCAAGGCGGCGCGAGGCATGGCCGCCGCCGCCGCGCGCCGCCTGGGCTCGCACATCCGCGATGGCCTGATCATCACGACAGAGTCCGGCGACGGACCATTTCCGGTGGTGCGTGGGGAGTCATCCGCTTCCGACCGACGCGAGCGAAGAGGCCGGCCGTCTCGCCTTGAGGCTCGCGCGATCGACACGGGCTGGCGAGGTGCTGATCGTGCTGCTGTCGGGAGGCGCCTCGGCACTGATGGCGGTTCCGATCGAAGGCGTGACGCTCGCGGACAAGGCGCGGACGACAGACCTGCTCCTGAAGAACGGCGCCTCGATCGCCGCGCTCAACAGCGTCCGCAAGCATTTGTCCGCGATCAAGGGAGGCCGGCTCGCGGCGGCCGCCGCGGCGCCGGCGCTGACGCTGGCGATTTCCGACGTCGTCGGCGACGACCTGAGCGTCATCGGATCGGGCCCGACCGTGGCCGATGCGAGTACCTTCGCCGACGCGCTCGACGCACTCGATGCGCACGGCGGACGGGACGCTGTTCCCGCCTTCGGTGGTTTCGCGTCTCGCGGCCGGCGCGCGTGGCGAGACTGCCCGAGACGCCGAAGCCGGTCGGTGGCCCGTCAGGCACCGCGCGAGTCATCGGCAGCCGGCACGAGGCGATGGCGGGCGCCGCCGCGGAAGCTCGCGCCCGCGGATACGACGGTGCGCATCGGCCGAGGCCGCGGTCGTCGGCGAAGCCCGGACCGCCGCGCAGACATGCGTCGCAGCCGCGGCGGGTCTGGCGGGCGGCGCTCCGGTCTGTCTGATTTCGAGCGGCGAGACGACCGTGCACGTGAAGGGACGCGGACGCGGCGGACGCAACCAGGAATTCGCGCTCGCCGCGGTCAACCTGATCGAGTCGCTCTTCCGGCGCGCGGCGCTGGCGAGCGTTGGCACCGACGGCGTCGATGGTCCGACCGACGCGGCCGGTGCCCTCGTCGATTCATCCACGGCCGCGCGGGCGCAGGCGGCGGGCCTGCTCAGCGCCACGCTTTCTCGAGGACAACGATGCCTACACATTTTTCGAGGCGCTCGGCGACCTCATCCACACCGGGCCGACCGGCACCAACGTCGGCGACCTGCAGGTAATTCTGCTAGCCTGAATTTCCACATGCTGTCACGCGACCAAATCCTCGCGTCGATGCGCGAGCGGGTGCACCATCCCGCCGGCATCCGCGAGCTCCTGCAACTGCTCAAGGTGCCGCGCGACGAGCGCGCCGCCTTCAAGCGCCACATCAATGCGCTCGTCGCCTCCGGCGATCTGATCCAGATTCGCGGCCAGCGCTTCGGCCTGCCCGAAAAGATGGACTTGTATGTCGGCCGGCTGCAGACGCATCCGGCGGGATACGGGTTCGTCGTCCCCGAGCGTCCGCTCGACGGCGGCGGCGACATCTACATCTCGGGGCCCGCTGCTGAACGAGGCGATGCACGGCGACCGCGTGGTCGCGCGCATCGAGCGGGTCAAGGAAGGCGGGCGGGTCGAGGGCCGGATCATCCGGATCCTCGAGCGCAGCAACACGTGGATCGTCGGGCGCTACGACCGCGGCGAAGACGGCATGGGCTATGTCGTGCCGTTCGATCGCCGCGTCCTGATGGACATCTTCGTGCCGCCGGGCCAGGAGGGCGGAGCGTCGCCGGGCGAGATGGTCCTCGTCGAGCTCACGCAGGTGGCCGACGTCGACGCGAGGCGCCATCGGACGGGTCGCCGAAGTGCTGGGCGACATCGACGCGCCGGGCGTCGACACCGAGATCATCATCCGCAAGTACGGCATTCCCGACGCGCATTCCCCGGAGGCGATTGGCGAGGCGGTGAAGCTGGGGGAGACGGTCATCCGAGCGGGACATCCGCGGCCGCACCGACTTCCGCGATCGTGCTGACGGTGACGATCGACGGCGAGCACGCGCGCGACTTCGACGATGCGATCACCATCGAGAAGCTGCCGAACGGTCACTTCTGGCTCGGCGTGCACATCGCCGACGTCTCGCATTACGTGCAGGAGGGCAGCGCGCTCGATCGGGAGGGCTACGAGCGCGCGACATCGGTGTATTTCCCGGAGCGCGCCGTGCACATGTTTCCGGCGGAGCTCGCCACCGGCCTCTGCAGCTTGAATCCGCGCGTCGATCGCCTGGTGCAGTCGTGCCTGATGGAAGTGGATCGGCGCGGCGACGGTGGTCCGCTACGAGTTCCACGACGGGGTGATCAACAGCAACGAGCGGATGACCTACACGGCGGTCAACGGCATCCTCACCGATCGTGATCCGGAGCTGCTGCAGCGCTACGCGCCGCTCGTGCCGACCTTCGAGCTGATGCGCGAGCTCTTCCACGTTCTGCACGACGCGCGGCGGCGCCGCGGCTCAATCGACTTCGACCTGAACGAGGCCGAAGTCGTCATGGACGATCAGGGCAGCGTCGAGAACATCATCGCCCTCCAGCGGAACGTCGCGCACCGCCTGATCGAGGAGTTCATGCTCCTCGCCAACGAGACGGTCGCCTCGTATCTGGAGGCGCAGGAGGCGCCGGCGCTGTACCGAGTGCACGAAGAGCCGGACGTCCTCAAGGTGGCCAAGTTCGAGGACTTCATCTCCGGATTCGGCTACAGCCTCGGCGCGCCGCTGACGGCGCTTCGGCCCCGGCATTTCCAGAAGCTGCTCGAGCGCATCCACGGCAAGCCCGAGGAGAAGCCGGTCGCGTTCCTGATGCTTCGCACCATGCAGAAGGCGCGTTACGCGCCGGAGAACCTCGGCCACTTCGGCCTTGCCGCGTCGAGCTACACCCACTTCACGTCGCCGATCCGGCGCTATCCCGGATCTGGTCGTGCATCGCGCGCTGCGCGCGGCGCGGCACGGCGCCTTCGACGAGGAGACTCGGGAACAGTGGCGGGAGGACCTCCCGAGGTGGCCCGCCACACCTCCGAGATGGAGCGCCGCGCCGACGATGCCGAGCGCGAGCTGCTGCAATGGAAGAAAGTGAAGTTCATGGCCGACAAGGTCGGCGACGAGTTCGAGGGCTATGTCACCGGCGTCGCGGCGTTCGGCCTGTTCGTCGAGCTGATCGAGCACTTCGTCGAGGGGCTCGTGCACGTGTCGACGATGGCCGACGACTACTACCGGTTCGTCGAGAGCGCCCACTTGCTTCGCGGCGAGAACACCCAGAAGGTCTACCGGCTTGGCGACAAGGTCAAGGTGCAGGTCGTGCGCGTCAACATGGAAGTGCGGCAGATCGACCTCGGGCTGGTCGAGATCCTCGAGCGGGTCCGCGACGGCGAGCGCGGCCCGCGCCGATCGAAGGCGCGGCCCAAGCACGAGCAGCCTCGCAAGCGGAAAGGACGGCCGGGGAAGCATGAACGCGGCCGGCGGAAGCACGGCGGCAGGCGATGAAGTCCGTGGTCGTCGGGACGGCGGGGCACATCGATCACGGGAAGAGTGCGCTGGTGCAGGCGCTGACCGGCACCGATCCCGATCGGCTCAAGGAAGAGAAGGCGCGCGGGATCACGATCGACCTCGGGCTTCGCGCATGCCGAGCTGGGCGACGTCAACGTGGCGTTCGTCGACGTCCCCGGCCACGAACGGTTCGTCAAGAACATGCTGGCCGGGCGTCGGCGGCATCGACCTGGTGCTGCTGGTCGTGGCCGCGGACGAGTCGGTGATGCCGCAGACCCGCGAACACTTCGACATCTGCAAGCTGCTGCACGATCGCGGCCGGCGTGATCGTGCTGACCAAGTCGGATCTCGCCGACGCCGAAACCCGCGAGCTGGCGGCGATCGAAGTCCGCGAGCTGGTGGCCGGATCCTTTCTCGAGGGTGCGCCGATGGTGACGGTGTCGGCGCGGACCGGCGAGGGGCTCGACGAGCTGCGGCGGGCGCTTCGAAAGGCGGCCGCGGCGGTGAAAGGCCGTTCTGCCGAAGGCCCCGCGCGCCTTCCGATCGATCGCGTGTTCTCGGTCCGGGGATTCGGTACCGTCGTGACCGGGACGCTGGTGTCCGGCCGGATTCGCGCCGACGATCGCCTGGCCGTCCTGCCATCGGCGTCGAGCGGACGGCCGGTTGGCGTGCGTGGCGTCCAGGTGCACGGCAGCCGGAGGGAAGAGGCGATCGCCGGCCAGCGTGCGGCCGTCAACGTCGCGAATCTCGAGGTTGGCGATCTCGACGCGCGGGCAGGAGCTCGTCACGCCCGGGGCGTTCGAGAGCACGGCGCTGGCGGACGCGAGCCTCGAGCTGCTGCCCGGCGCCCGCCCGCTGCGACACGGCGCGCGCGTCCGCTTCCACCAGGGCACCGCGGAGATCATCGGCCGGGTGGCCGTGGTCGGCCCGGGCAGCGGCGGAGCGGCGCCGGCGATCGCTCCCGGCGCACGCGGATTCGTCCGCCTGCGGCTCGAGCGTCCGGCGGTGCTGACGAGGCACGACCGGTACATCCTGCGCGCCTACTCGCCGCCGATGACGATCGCCGGCGGCGAAATTCTCGATCCGGCGCCGCCGCGCGCGGCGATTCGAACCGCCGGCCGCGCTGGAGCGATCGCGCGAGCTGGCCGCGGGCGGCGACGGAGACGTCGCGGCGATTTCGCGAATGATCGAGGAGGCCGGCCGCCGCGCGTTTCCGCTGGCGGCGCTCGTCTCGCGGGCGGGCGTGCCGCCGCAGGACGTCGACGGCCGCGCCGCGGCGCTCGTCGCGACGAAACGCATCGATCGCGTGTCCGACATGCTCGTGTCGCGCCGCGCCGTCGACGAGCTGAAGACGTCGCTCGTCGAGATGCTGACCGCGCACCACCGCGCGCAGCCGCTGTCCGAGGGCGTTCCGCGCGAGGAGGCGCGGGAACGCTTGTTCCGCCGAGGCCACCCGGCCGTGTTCGAGCGCGTCGTCGACGACCTGGTGCAGTCTGGAACGGTCGCCGGCCGCGATCGGCTGTCGCTGGCGCGCCACCACGTCGCGCTGTCGCCTGGCGAGGAGCAGGCGCGCGAGGCGATCGAGTCGGCGCTCCGCGGCGGCGGCACTGACGCCGCCCGACCTCGCGGCCATCGTCGCGCAGCACCGGCTGGCCGCGGCGGTGGCCGAGCGCGTCGTTCACGTGCTGGTCAAGCAGAAGCGGCTCGTCAGGCTCGACACGCTCGTCTTTCACGAGGAGGCGCTGCGGTCGCTGAAGAGCCAGATCTCCGCGCTGAAGGCCGGCGGTGACATCCAGGATCGACGTGGCGATGTTCAAG
The DNA here is from genome assembly GCA_963720005.1 of uncultured Acidobacteriota bacterium. Lineage (GTDB taxonomy): Bacteria > Acidobacteriota > Vicinamibacteria > Vicinamibacterales > CAVVIG01 > CAVREM01. The sequence continues at coordinate 54,927 of CAVREM010000022.1, forward strand.
GAGCGGTTTGGCGTGACGCGGAAGTTTGCCATCCCGCTCCTGGAGTATCTGGACCGGGAGCGGGTGACCAGGAGGGTAGGGGAGTCGCGGGTGATCCTATGACTTGTGGTCGGCGGTCTCGTCCTTTATCCCGTCCTTGAAGTTCTTGATCGCGCTGCCGATGCCGCGCCCGAGCTGCGGCAGGCGGTTGGCCCCGAAAATGATGATCACGATCATCAGGATGATCACCAGCTCAGGCAGTCCAATGCGGCCCATTGGTCGTTCTCCTTGTGGGGCGATTGTACCATGCATCCTGCTGGCTGGCTCTGGCTTTGGCGGAATCGGCCGGTAGTGGCGGGGCCGCTCCAGTTCACCTCCGGCGTGAGCGCCGTCGAGGTTTACGCCTCCGTGACCGACGCCAGGGGCGAGCCGGTCACTGGGCTGACGAGCCGGCCGATTTCAGGGTGGAGGAGGACGGCACGCCGCAGGCCATCAGGACATTTGCGGCGGGGGAGTTCCCGCTGGCGCGTGGCCATCGGCTCGATCGCAGCTTCAGCGTGCCGCGCGACCGGCTCGCCGCGGCCGCCGCGGCGGCGCGCTCGTTCGTCGAGCGCCTGCGGCCGGCCGATCAGGTGATGGTGCTGGCCATCGGCAGCGAGGTCGAGACCGTCGGCGCCGCTGTCGGCCAACCACGGCGCCGCCACCGCGGCGCTCGACGCGATCGAGCCGTGGGGCACGACGCCGCTGTATGACGCGACGTTGAAGGCGCTCGACGCCATCCAGGCCGCGTCGGGCCGGCGCGCGCTGATTCTGCTGTCGGACGGCGAAGACCGCTACAGCCGCACGCATCGTCCGATGCCCTCGTCGCCGAGGCGCGGCGGCGCGACGTGCTGGTCTATCCGGTCGCGACCGGCCGCAAACGTCCCGAGCTTTTCGCGGAGCTCGCATCGGTGACCGGCGGCCGCTCGTTCCACGCGGCGGAACGGCGCGAGCTCGAGAGCGACGCTCGGCGCGATCGCGCGCGAGCTGCGGCTGCAGTACCTGCTCGGCTACACGCCGACGGCGGACGCGGCGCCGCGGCTGGCGGTCGATTCGCGTCACGCGTCGCGCGCCCGGAGCTGCGGGTGCGCGCGCGGGAGGGATACTTACGTGAAGTAGCGACGGTGCTCGGTGACTCACGCTGCAGGGTGCTCGATGCCTGCGCTGAGGGTGCTGGAGATCACTGGACCGTGCTACAAGAGCGCCGCCAGCGCCTTCGCTGCGTAACCGAGATCTCGAAGGTCCGTGCGAGCCGCCACTTGAGACCCCGATAGCTCTGCACGCCGGCCATCGAGGTCGGCCATGACACCGCGGATTGGCGCGCTGCGGCCGAGCGCGTCGATAAGCAGGCGCGTGAACTGCGGACGGAAGAACAGCGTCCTTCATGCGCGCGGCGCGGCGGAGTTCGCTCGATGACTTCCGTCTGCATCCGCTCGGCGTACTGGCGTTCGCCGGCGTCGCTCGAGCCGGCGATGGCGTCCGCCGCGAACGACGCGGACTGCAGGGCGAAGAAAATGCCTTCGCGCGTGATCGGGTCGACCACGCCGGCTGCGTCGCCGACGAGGTACCATCCGGGTCCGCGACGATCGCCAACCGGTCCAGGTCGTCGGCCGCTCAAGGACGGAATCGGCCACGAGTACGGTTCGAGGAGCGTCGACCGCGGACCGATGCCGTGCGATCGATCCAACTGGCTGTGCACGTGCCCGCAGCGCGGCGGACGTGACGCCGGCAGTCGGCTGCCGCGCAGATTCCGACCGCCAGATGATCAGGACGCGGGAACGACCAGATGTAGCCGGGCGGATCGGCGACGAACTCGAGCAGGATCTCGTCGCTCGTGGCGCCGTGGACGAAAAAGCCGGTCGCGATCGACAGCTCGCTGCGCGTGAAGGGGCGCGCCAGCCTGCGGCGCACGAGGCTGTTCGCGCCGTCGGCGCCAACGATGAGCGGCGCGGCATGAGTTCGCCCGTCGGCTGTGTCGATCTCGAATCCGCGGGCGGCGCGGCGGACGTCAGTCGCGCGCGCGGCGACGAGCTCGGCTCCCGGCGAGCTGCGCGGCGCTGCAGCAGCAAGCCATCGAACGCGGCGCGGCCGGTCACGACCAGCGCGTCGGTCGACCCGCTGCCCAGGCAGATCGACGGCCGCCGAGCGTGCCCGTCGACCGGCATCGAGGAAACGGGCGCGGCGGATGGTCGACCGCCGGGCAGCGGCGGCAGTGCAGGACTGGACGAGGGCCAGCGCGCGTCCGGTGATCCCGCCGCCGCACGGCTTCTCACGCGGATGCGACGGATCGAGCAGCACGCACCCGCGCACCGCGCGCGCGCCAGCAGAAACGCGGCCCACGCGCCGGCCGGCCCTGCGCCGACGACCGCGACGTCATGGAGCATTGAAATCAACACGCTGGCGCGAAGCGCCAGCACTCTACAGCGTCAGTCACGGAGCACTCTACAGCGTGAGTCACCCGGCACCCTACGCACTGACGACCGAAGTCTTCATGATAGATTACGCCCCATGCTTGATGTCGCGACGGGCCGGTTCACGGTCGGTGTGTTTCAGGATGTGGCGTGGGCGCAGAAGGGCATCGACGCGCTGAAGAAGGCCGCACTGCCGCCCGAAGCCCTGAGCGTGATGGCGAAGGAGAGTCCTGAAGTCGCCAGGCTGATCGAGCAGTCGCTCGGCGCGGCCGGCGAGCGCTCGAAACAGCCGCCACCGGCGCGCTGCTCGCTCGCGGACCGCTCGTCGCCGCGCTGCAGGGTCCGGCAGGCGACTTCTCGCGGTTCGGAATCGCCGGCACCATGCGCCGCGTCGGCTTTCAGGCGCACGACGGACGGATCTTCGAGGTCCTGACCGCTCGCGGCGGCGTGCTCGTCGCCATCCACAGCGAACCCCGCGCCGCCGACTCGCTCGCGATCCTGCACTCCTACGGCGGCGGCAACGCCGCGATCGGCGCCTGGACCGGGCCGGGTCTAACTCCTGCCGTCGCACGGATTTTCGGGCGCGCGTAGGTGTCGCCAGCCCCCTTGCACCCAGCCACCCGGAATGCCTCCGCCTTGGTGACACACGTCCGGCCCGTCCTGGCCTGCGTCTAATCGAAATATGCACGAGATGGAGGCACTGCTTTTGCAGTTGCAGCGATCCGGACGCGTGCGCGAAAATATCTCAGCGAGCCAACTCCCGCTTCAAATGGAAGAAACCACCGGCCAAGACGGGAAGCCGCCTCAACGCTTCTGCGGGGCATCTCTCGATCCACTTCGAGAGTGAGCACCCGGTCGAGGTGCCCTTCAATGTTCGATTGGCAGCCCAGGCGAACCCGCTGGTCGATGGCCGTGTCGTTCGGGATCAATCGCGTCCTCCTCGCCGCTGCGCTTATCCTGCCGACGTTCTTTCCGCCCCGGACGATCGTCAGCGCGTTTCTGCCCGAGAATCCGAACGAACACATCGTCTGGCTGAGCGAGCCCGGGCCGGGCGGCGGCGGCGGCGGCGGCGGCAACAAGATGAAGGAGCCGCCGCGGGTTGCCGAACTGCCGGGCAAGGCCAAGATCACGGTTCCCGTCGAGAAGCCGCCGGCGCCGACTCCGAAGCCTCCGGAGAAGGAGCCCGAGCTCGTCGCGCAGCTGAATATTCCGGCTGTTACGCTGGGCTCGTCCGTGGAAACCCTGGCCGGCGTGATCGCCACAGATCCGGAGCTTCCGACGCTATCTCAGGGATCTGGCAGCGGCGGAGGAGCGGGAACCGGCCGCGGATCAGGTATCGGTCCCGGGACCGGTTCGGGCCTCGGTCCGGGGACGGGTGGCGGCACCGGCGGTGGCGCGTTATCGTCCGGGCAACGGCGTTACGACGCCGGAGCTGCTGCAGGAAGTGAAGCCCGCGTACACCGCCGAAGCCATGCGCGCGAAGGTGCAGGGTTCGGTGTATCTCGAATGCGTCGTGCGCCAGGACGGCAGCACCGGCGACTGCCGCGTCGTCCGCTCGCTGGATCCGACGTTCGGCCTCGACCAGGAAGCCATCCGCGCCGCGCGCCAGTGGCGATTCAAGCCCGGCACCCGGCTCGGTCAGCCCGTGCCGGTGCTCGTCACGATCGAATTGATGTTCACGCTGCGGTAGCGGCGCGATACGGGAAAAGAAAAAGGCCCGGCAGCGTTCGCTGACCGGGCCTTTGTTGTCTGACGAGTGAAATTAAGAATTTGGACTTGGAATTTGAAATCGCGTCAGGACTTTCGCACGATTCCTAACTTCCCAATTCCAAATTACGCGACGTCAGTACATCCCGCCCATTCCGCCGCCGCCCGGCGCCGGAGCTTCCTTCTTCTCTTCCGGAATCTCCGAGACGAGCGCTTCGGTCGTCAGGAGCAGCGACGCGATCGACGAGGAGTTCTGCAGCGCTGAACGGACGACCTTGGTCGGGTCGATGACGCCGGCCAGGACCAGGTTCTCGTAGGTGTCGGTCAGCGCGTTGAACCCTTCGTCGGCGGCCTTCATCTCGCGCACCTTCTGCACGACGATCGAGCCCTCGTGGCCGGCGTTGGTCGCAATCCACCGCATCGGCTCCTCGATGGCGCGCTTGACGATGTTGACGCCAATCTGCTGATCGCCCTGGAGCTTGAGCGCCTCGAGCGCTTTCGCCGCGCGGATGAGCGCCACGCCGCCGCCCGGGACGATCCCTTCTTCGACCGCCGCCTTGGTCGCGTGCATCGCGTCTTCGACGCGCGCCTTCTTTTCCTTCATCTCGGTCTCGGTCGCCGCGCCGACCTTGATCACCGCGACGCCGCCGACCAGCTTCGCCAGCCGCTCCTGCAGCTTCTCGCGGTCGTAGTCCGAGGTCGTGTCCTCGATCTGCGCGCGGATCTGCTTGACGCGGCCCTCGATCGCCGACGTCTGGCCCGCGCCCTCGACGATCGTCGTGTTGTCCTTGTCGATGACGACCTTCTTGGCCTTCCCGAGATCGTCGAGCTTGATGTTCTCGAGCTTGATGCCGAGATCCTCGGTGATGGCGCGTCCGCCGGTCAGCGTCGCGATGTCCTCGAGCATCGCCTTGCGGCGATCGCCGAAGCCCGGCGCCTTGACCGCCGCCGCCTGCAGCGTGCCCCGCAGCTTGTTGACGACCAGCGTCGCGAGCGCCTCGCCCTCGATGTCTTCGGCGACGATGAGCAGCGGGCGGCCGAGGCGGGCCACCTGCTCGAGCACCGGCAGCAGGTCCTTCATCGAGCTGATCTTCTTCTCGTGGATGAGGATCACCGGGTTCTCGAGCACCACTTCCATGCGCTCGGGATCGGTGACGAAGTAGGGCGAGAGGTAGCCGCGGTCGAACTGCATGCCCTCGACGACGTCCAGCGAGGTTTCCATGCTCTTGGCTTCCTCGACGGTGATGACGCCGTCCTTGCCGACCTTGTCCATCGCCTCGGCGATGATCTTGCCGATCGTCTCGTCGTTGTTCGCCGAAATCGTGCCGACCTGCGCGACCATGTTGCCGCTGACCGGCTTCGACATCTTCTTCAGCTCGGCGGTGATGGCCTCGACCGCCTTTTCGATGCCGCGCTTGACGTCCATCGGGTTCGCGCCGGCGACGACGTTCTTGGCGCCTTCACGGTAGATGGCCTGCGCCAGCACCGTCGCGGTCGTGGTGCCGTCGCCTGCGATGTCGGAGGTCTTGCTCGCGACTTCGCGGACCATCTGCGCGCCCATGTTCTCGAGCGGGTCCTTCAGGTCGATTTCCTTCGCGACGGTCACGCCGTCCTTGGTGATCGTCGGCGAACCGAACTTCTTGTCGAGGACGACGTTCCGGCCCTTGGGGCCGAGGGTCACCTTGACCGCGTCGGCCAGCTGGTTGACGCCGCGCAGTACCGCCTGCCGCGACTGCTCGCCGTACACAATCTGCTTTGCCATTTCCTGCTCTCCTGTGGGGCGGGCCGTCTGCAACCCGCCATTACGCCCAGACCCGCCGCCGGGTCTGAAGACCCGGCTCTACTTCTTTTTCTTTTCGTCTTTTCGTCGATGACGGCGAGGACTTCGTCCTCGCGCATGATGAGGTACTCCTCACCATCGAGCTTGATTTCCTGGCCTGAGTACTTGCCGAACAGGATGACGTCGCCGGCCTTCACGTCGAGAGGCACGCGCTTGCCGTCGTCCTTGGCCTTGCCATTGCCGGCAGCGATCACCTTGCCCTGCTGCGGCTTTTCCTTGGCGGTGTCGGGGATGATGATCCCGCCGATCTTCTGTTCCCCTTCCTCGATGCGCTGAACAATGATCCGGTCGTGCAGCGGTCTGACGTTCATGCTCTTTACTCCGTCTGTCGTGAGATGTGTGGAGGTCCTTCCGGGCAAACTCGTGGGGCCTGCGTATCGCGCTAGCACTCGCTTGGTGCGACTGCTAATTATATTTCCGCGGTTAGCAGTGTCAAGGGCCGAGCGCTAACAGCAGCGGGCAGAGGGCCAAGGGTAGGGTGTGGTGCCCTCTGCCTTAGCCCTGCGCCCTTTTCTTTATCTTGTACACGCCCATCTTGCGGGTCAGCGTGTTGCGGTGAATGCCGAGCGTATCGGCGGTCTTGGTCAGGCTGCCGTCGCAGGACGCCGAGGACGCGGGAGATGAAGCGCTTCTCGAACTCGCGGACCGCATCGTCGAACTGAACGCCCTTCTCGACCATTTCGTCGACCAGCCGCTCGAGGCGCTCGGCGATCATCGAAGCTCCCGGCCAGTGAGGCGGGTGAACGCCTCGACGTATTTCTCGCGGGTCTGCGCGACGACGTCGTCAGGCAGCGTCGGGACCGGCGGCTGCTTGTTCCATTTGATGTGCTCGAGGTAGTCGCGGACGAACTGCTTGTCGAAACTCGGCTGCGCACCGCCCGGCTTGTACTGGTCGCGTGGCCAGAAGCGCGACGAGTCGGGCGTAAGCACCTCATCAATCAGGATGAGACGCTCGGCGGCTGGCCGGCCATCGTCGGGCAGCAGCCCGAACTCGAACTTGGTGTCGGCGACGATGATGCCGCGCGATTCGGCATAGGCGGCGCCTTCCGCGTAAAGGAAGATCGTCAGATCGCGCGCCCGGGCGAGTACGGCCGGATCGACGAGCTCGGCGGCCTCGGCCTCGCTGATGTTGATGTCGTGGCCGGTCTGCGCCTTCGTCGCCGGCGTGAAGATCGGCTCGGGCAGGCGATCGGATTCGCGAAGGCCGGAGGGCAGCTGGATGCCGCAGACCTGCCCGGTCGACGAGGTAATCCTTCCAGCCGGAGCCGGACAGATACCCGCGCGCCACGCACTCGATCGGCAGCGGTTCGGCCCGCTTCACCAGCATCGATCGGCCGGCGAACAGCGGCCGCTCTTGGTCGGAGTCGATAGGGAAGTCGGCGGCGTCGATCGAAATGAGGTGGTTGTCGACGACCGGCTTGAGCCGATCGAACCAGAACGCGGAGATCTGCGTGAGCACCTTGCCCTTGTCGGGTATGCCGGTGCCGAGCACGTAGTCGAAGGCGGAGATGCGATCGGTGGCGACGATCAGCAGCCGATCGCCGAAGTCATAGATGTCCCGCACCTTGCCGTGACGATCCGGGCGGCGCGATGCGAGCGACGTATTGAGAACAGGAGTGTCGAACGACAAAGGATGCCTCGCGGGAAGAGACGAATCTTACAGAAGACGTCCTGGCCGTGACAACAACAACATATAGCGCGATCGTCCGCGCGAGCCGCTAGGGCGGTATAGTAGGAGCCTCCCGGTCGATGCGCTCACATATCCGCACAGTCGCCGTTGTCGTGCTGGCGCTGGCACTGCTGGGGTTGTTCCTCAGGAACGTCGACTTCGGCGGCGTCTTGCGCGAGATCGTCCACGCGCACCCGGGATGGCTGCTGCTCTCGCTGGCGACGATGTTGTTGAACCTGGTGATTCGCGCGTGGCGCTGGCAGTTTCTGCTCGAGCCGCTCGGCAAGGCGAGCTTTGCGAACTCGTTTCGCGCAACGGCGGTGGGATTCGCGGCGCGCAGCTTCCTGCCGGCGGCGGCAGGCGAGCTCGTGCGCCCGTACTTTCTGTCGCGCCGCGAGCCGATGAGCGCCACTGGGGCGTTCGCGACGATCGTGATCGAGCGACTGCTCGATACGATCACGGTCCTCATCCTGCTCGCGTCCTACGTGTTCGTGTTCGGTCGCGGCCTGAGCGACGTGAACCCCACCGCATTGGCGGCGGTGAAGTGGGCCGGCGCCACCGCCGGCGCGGTCTCGATGGTCGCGCTGCGTCGTCCTGTTCGTCATGGCCGGGCAATCCGGCGCGGCTCGCGGCGATGTTCCAGCGCCTGGAGCAGGTCCTGCCGTCCGCGTTCGCGGGGCTCATCGCGCGCATCGCCGAGAAGTTCGCGACGGGCCTCGGCGCCATCCGGCGGCCGGGACAGGTGGTCGCGACGCTGTTCTGGTCGTTTCCGTTGTGGCTGTGCATCGCGCTCGGGATCTGGGCGGTGGCCAGGGCGTTCCGGCTCGACGTGCCGTTCACCGGTTCGTTCCTGCATCATCGCGCTCCTGACGATCGGCATCGCGATCCCGACGCCCGGATCGGTCGGCGGGTTTCACGAGGCGTTCCGCCTCGGCGTCACCGTCTTCTACGGCGCGCCCGATTCGGCGGCGGTCGGCGCGGCGATCGTGCTGCACGCGATGTCGGTCGGGTCGCCGTTCTTCCTCGGCGTCTTCTTCGCCGCGCAGGAAGGCCTGAACCTCGCCGGCATCCGGCACCTCGCCGACCAGGCCGAACCCGGCCGGACCGCCTGACGACGCGTCGATGAAGTGTCCCTACTGCGCGCACCTTGGCGACAAGGTGGTCGACTCCCGGGAGAGCAGGGAAGGCGAGGTCATCCGACGCCGGCGCGAATGTCTCGAGTGCGGCAAGCGCTTCACCAGCTACGAGCGGATCGACGAGATCCCCTACATGGTGGTGAAGAAGGACGGCACCCGCGAGCGGTTCGAGCGGCAGAAGCTGATCGGCGGCCTGCTGAAAGTCGTGCGAGAAGCGCCCGTGAGCGTCGCGGCGCTCGAAACCGTGGCCGACCGCGTCGAGGCGACGCTGCAGGAGCGTCCCGAGAAGGAGATTGCCACCGCCGATATCGGCGCGTTCGTCATGGAGGAGCTGAAGAAGCTCGACAAGGTGGCGTATGTCCGGTTCGCCTCGGTGTACCGCCACTTCCGCGACATCGGTGAGTTCATGGACGAACTCAAGAGCCTGCTGAACCCGAAGGAGTAGCGATGCCGGCCACGGTCACGTCCATCTCGCCGAGACGTGCCGCGCTTCCGCCGCCTTCGCCGGATGCCGGCAAGGCGCCCGAAGCGGCCGCTCCGAGACAACACGCGGCTGATCCTGGCCGGCATCGCGCTGCTCCTCGCGGTGCTCGTCGGACTGGTCGCGCTCGCGAACCGCACGCCGCAGTTCACGCCCGACTTCCTCACCGAGTTCGTCCTCTACGCGCTGTCGGCCGCCGACCTGACGATGCTGGTCGCGCTGGTGTTCGTGCTGGCGCGCAACATCGTCAAACTCGTCGTCGAGCGGCGCCGCGGGCTGCCGTTCGCGCGGTTCCGCGCGAAGCTGGTCGCGCTGCTGCTCGGCATGACGCTGGTGCCGACGATCATCGTGCTGATGGTCGGCAGCGAGCTGATCCGGACCAACATCGATCGCTGGTTCAATCGCCGATGGAGGAAATTCTCGATTCGGCGAAGGAGATCGCCGGCGACTACTACGAGGAACGGCAGACGCTGGTCAGCGACCACGCGGCGCGCATGGCGCGGCGGCTCGCCGACGTCGACCTGACGAATCCCGACGTCTCGCCGGATTCGCGATCTGCTGGCGCCCGAGGTGACGACCGTTCGCGTGCAGCTCGTCGAGGTCTATCGCGTCGCGCCCGTCGGTAGGAGCGTTGCCCGGCGTCGAGGCGGTGGTCGATGTCGCCGCGCCGGCGCTGCCGCCCGGATATAACGGCGCGGCCGCCGACCGCCTGGCGGCGCAGGCGCTCAGCGGTTCCCCCGAAACGCAAATCAATCGAGACGCTGCTGAGCGGCGGCGATCTGCTCCATGCGGCGGCCGTCATCCGCGGCCCGGACCGCCGTCCCGAAGGGCGTGGTCGTCGCCACCGACTATCTGACCGGCGAAATGGCCGACCGGGCGCGGCGGATGACGCAGGCCTTCGAAAGCTACAGCCAGCTGCGCGTGCTCCGCCGGCCGCTGACCGGGCTCTATCTGTCGTTCTTCCTGATGGTCACGCTGCTGATCCTGTTCGGCGCGATCTGGATGGGTTCGTACCTGGCGAAGCGGATCACGCGTCCGGTGCAGATGCTCGCGGCGGCGGCACGCGAAATTGGCGCCGGGCATCTCGATCAGCGAGTCGAGCCCCAGAGCAACGACGAGTTCGGCGCGCTCACCGAAGCGTTCAACACGATGGCCGGCGAGCTCGCGGCCACGCGCCGGAAGGTCGAACGGTCGACTCTCGAGCTCGAACGGAAGAACGTCGAGGTCGAGGGACGCCGCCGCTACATCGAGACGATTCTCGAACGGATCGCGACCGGCGTCGTGTCGATCGACGCCGCGGGCGTCGTCACCATGGTGAACGGCGCAGCCGCCCGGCTGCTGGGCCTCGATCAATCCGTCGTCGGCCTGCCGGTGGCCGCGGTCTTCGAGCGGGCTCAACTCCAGCCGCTGCAGGCGATGGTCGATGGCGCCGCGCGCGCCAAGAGCTCGCCGGCGGCACAGGAGATCGCCATGCAGCGGGCCGAGCAGGAACTTCACCTCGCGGCCGTGGCCACGCCGCTCCTCGGCGACAGCGGCGCGCACGAAGGCGTCGTGCTGGTCCTGGACGACGTGACGCCGTTGATTCGGACGCAGAAGGTCGCCGCGTGGCGCGAGGTGGCGCGCCGGCTGGCGCACGAGATCAAGAATCCGCTGACGCCGATCCAGCTGTCGGCGGAGCGCCTGCGCCGGCACTTCACCGACGCGCCGGCCGGGGCACGCGCGCTGGTCGACGAATGCACGACGACGATCGTCGGCGAGGTGGAATCGCTGAAGGGGCTGGTCGACGAGTTCTCGCAGTTCGCGCGCATGCCGTCGCCGCGGGCGGCCACCGTCGATCTGCATCAGCTGCTCGCCGAGACGCTCGCTCTGTACGATGGCCTCTTCACGGAGGTCACGATCGAACGCCGTTTTGCCGCGGACGTGAAGGCGGTCCGCCTCGACCCGGAGCAGATCCGCCGCGTGATGATCAACCTGGTCGACAACGCGGCCGAAGCCGATGGAGCGCCGCGGCTGCATCGTCGTCGAAACCCAGCGGGACGCGGCCAACAACATCATCCGCATCATCGTCGCCGATAACGGCCCAGGTATTCCGCCCGCCGAGCGCGAGAAGTTGTTCCTGCCGTACTACTCGACGAAAGGACGCGGCAGCGGCCTCGGTCTGGCGATCGTGCGCCGCATCATCGCCGAGCACGGCGGCAGTATCGAGGTCGCCGACAACCAGCCCAGCGGCACGCGGTTTACAATCGAGTTGCCTGGGTAACACAGAACCTGAAAGTCCAGTTCACGCTTCTCAGTTCTCACTTCTCGGTTCGTGTTCACGTTCGGTTCGATGTTCAGGTTCTGATGTTCTAGCGTTCAGGGTTCGGGGGTTCAGCAGCCGCCGGTGAGATCGCGTAGAAGCGGAACGGGAACACGGAACACCGAACCCGGAACCTGGAAGTCCGAACCAGGAATCTCGAACCGCGAACATCGAACCCGAACCGAACGTGAACACGAACTGAGCACGGAGAACTGAGAAGCGTGAACTGTAGTTCTAAGTTCACTGGAGTCTTAGCCTTTGAAGCCGACCATCCTCATCGTCGACGACGAGCCCGGGCGTTCGGACGTCGCTCACCGGCGTCCTGCGTGACGAGGGCTACACGGTGGAGGCGGTGCCGAGCGGCGAGGCGTGCCTCGATCGCGTCACGCGCGGCCCGGTCGATCTGATCGTGCTCGACGTCTGGCTGCCCGGCATGGACGGCCTCGCGACGCTGGCGCGGCTGCGCGAGCGTCAGGTCGACGCCCAGGTGGTCCTGATTTCCGGTCACGGCAACATCGAATCGGCGGTGCGCGCCATCAAGATGGGGGCGTTCGACTTCGTCGAGAAGCCGCTGTCGCTCGAGAAGACGGTCCTCGTCGTCCGCAACGCGCTCCGCCAGCGGCGCCTCGAGGCCGAGAACCAGGCGCTCCGGGCGCGCGTCGATCGCACGCAGACGATGGTGGGCGAGAGCTACGCGATGCGGCAACTGCGGGAGCAGGTCGCGATGGCGGCGCCGACCAACGGCCGCGTGCTGATTTACGGCGAGAACGGCACCGGCAAGGAGCTCGTCGCGCGGACCGTTCATGCGCTGAGCAGGCGCCGGAACAACGCGTGGGTCGAGGTCAACTGCGCGGCGATCCCGGAAGAGCTGATCGAGAGCGAGCTGTTCGGTCACGTCCGCGGGGCGTTCACCGGCGCCGTGGCGGATCGGCGGGGCAAGTTCGAGGTCGCGGACGGCGGCACGATCTTCCTCGATGAAATCGGCGACATGAGCCTGAAAACCCAGGCCAAGGTGCTGCGGGTCCTCCAGGAGCAGACGATGGAGGCCGTCGGCGGCACCGCGCGCATCCGGGTCGACGCGCGGGTGCTGGCCGCGACCAACAAGGACCTTCAGGCCGAGATCCGCGCCGGCAACTTCCGCGAGGATCTGTATTTCCGGCTGAACGTCATCCCGATTTTCGTGCCGCCGCTACGCGAGCGTCAGGAAGACATCCCGCTGCTGGCCGAGCATTTCATGTCGGAGTTCTCGCGCGAGTACGGCCGGCGCCTGAAGACGTTCGACGCCGGGGCGATTGCCGCCCTCCAGCGCTACGCCTGGCCGGGGAACGTCCGCGAGCTGCGCAACGTGATCGAGCGGCTGACGATCATGGCGCCCGGCGACGCGATCACCGGCATCGACGTGGCGTTCCTGCAGCAAAACACCGTCGGCCGGGTGGAACCGCCCGAGCAGACAGCCGGCCGCCAGACGCTGCACGAGGCGCGCGACCAGTTCGAGCGCGACCTGATTCTGCGCACGCTCGCCGAACAGCAGGGCAATATGTCGAAGACCGCCGAAGTCCTCGGCGTCGAGCGCAGCAACCTCTATCGGAAGATGCGGGCGTTCGGGATCGCGCCGTCTCGCCGCCCGGAGCCGGAGGAGGAGGCCGTCGTAGTTGTCGCTGCCGTTCGACGTTCGGCGTTCGGCGTTCGTCGCGCGCAGCCGGTTTTCCAGCACCTGTTCGCGCGAGAATCCAGCGAGCCGCAGGTAGTACTCGGCTGCGTCGGTCAGGGCCGCGGCAGGAACGAGCCCGACAATCTCGCTTTCGAGCACTTCGACGCCGTGGCGCGCCGCTTCCCGCCGCACCACCTCGAACACGCGAAACACAGGCGTCTTCTCGTAGTTCGTCAGGTTCATCGACACCTGGACGATGCCGCGGTCCTGCAGCGCCACGCCCATCGCCTTGACGTAGCGGAAGCCGCCGGAGCTGAAGCGGATCGCGGCCGCGATCTTCTTCGCCACGTCGAGCCGGTCGGTCGCCAGGTTGATGTTGTAGGCGATGAGCGGCATTCGCGCGCCGATCACGGCGGCGCCCGCCGTGGGATGCGGCTTCGGACCGCCGAAGTCCGGGGTCCATCCTTCGGACGCCATTTTTCGCCGCCAGCCCTTCGAACTCGCCGCGGCGGATGTCCTCGAGGTTGCGGCGCGCAGGATTGGCCGACGCCTCTTCGTACAGATACACGGGCACCGAGAATCGACCCGCCACCGCGGCGCCGACTCTCCGCGCGAGCGCCACGCAATCGGCCATCGTCGCCCCTTCGATCGGGACGAACGGCACGACGTCGACGGCACCGACACGCGGATGCTCGCCGCGGTGCGATCGCAGGTCGATGTCGGCGACCGCCCGCTCGAACAGCGCCATGATCGCGGCCTCGAGGCCCGGCCCGTCGCCGAGCGAGCGTGAACACCGAGCGGTTGTGCGACGGGTCCGAGGAATGATCGAGCAGCCGCACGCCGGGTACGCGGGCGACGGCGTCGGCCATCGCCGCGACGACGTCAGCCCGCCGTCCTTCGCTGACGTTGGGCACGCACTCGATCAGAGGCATGAAATTTGAGATTTCAGATTTAAGATTTCAGATTGGAACTGACGCCGAGTTGGCGTTCGCGACTGCGGCCAAGTCGACGTTCACCAATCTTAAATCTTAAATCTGAAATCTTAAATCTCCCGGTGCTATAATCCCCCCGTCCTCAATCACTTACCTATGTCTGATCCGCTTCGCACTGATCCCGCCCGTGCGCTCGACGGCGCGCCGGAGCCGGGCCGCGAGGCGAAGATCGAGCAGCTTCTCCTCCTCGGTCTCGACCATTACTTCGCCGCCGAGTACGAGCAGGCGGTCAACGTCTGGACGCGCGCGCTGTTCCTGGATCGCAGTCATCCGCGAGCGCGCGCGTACATCGAGCGCGCGCGCAGCGCGCTGTCCGAACGGCTGCGTCAATCCGAGGAGCTCCTCCACGACGGCGTCTCGGCGTTCAATCGCGGCGACGCCAGCGAAGCGAGGCGACTCCTCGAGGCCGCCATGCTGCAGGGAGCGCCGAGTGATCAGGCGCTGGCGCTGCTCGACCGGCTCAACCGTCTCGAGCAGGGCACCGGGCCGCAGGTCCAGGAAGCTCGTGGCGAGCGAGCGGCGCCGGACGGGGTCTGCTCGGTGCGCGGCCGCCGCAGCCCGTGGCGCAGAACGCGGGTCATCGCCTGGTCCGCCACCGCGCTCATCATCGTCGCCGCGGCAGCGATCTTCGCCGTGCCCGAACATCGAGAAGTGGCGGCCGTGCTGACGCAGCCGGAACCGCAGGCGGCGCCGTCGCCGTCCGCGGTCGAGCGTCCGCTGCCGATTCCTCGCCGCGCCGAGACCGCGATTTCGCGCGCGCGCGCGCTCGCCGCGAGCGGACGGCTGCACGACGCGCTGCAGGCCCTCGACCTGGTGCGCATCACCGATCCGCTGCGGCCGGAGGCCGATCGGCTCCGCGCCGACATCCAGCAGCAACTGCTCGCGGTCAACGGGGCCGCGGCCATGAAGTGCCCGAAGTGCGGGTACCTGGGATTCGACGACGTCGAACGCTGCCGCAATTGCGGCTACGACTTCTCGCTGGTGCCGGCGCCCGATCCCGAGCTGGAGATCCGGTCGGGCGACGCCGCCTGCCGGCTCGTTCTCGACGACCTCGCGCTCATCGATGCGGCCCAGCGACGCCGAAACACGGCGGCGCCCGCGCCGACGCCAGTGCTGACGAAGCTGCCGCTGTTCGGCGCCGGATTCGGCCGACGACCTGCCGCTCATCACCAAGGCGTCGCCGCCGCGGCGCGCCGCTGGCCGTTCGGCGCGCGACTCCGGAAATGCCGCGGCCGCGCCCCGAGACGCCGCGGCCCGCGCTGCTCGACCTGTCGGAGCCCGCGCTCTCGAAAGACCGTGATCGGGCATGCCGCTCGCGGCATCGCGCGCCAGCGCGAAGCCGAAGCGGACGGCACGGCGCCGGCCGGCATGCTGTCGCGGCTCGTCGCGGTCGCCATCGATCTCGCCGTGCTGCCGCGATCGACGTCCTCGTCGTCTACTTCACGATGCAGATCTGCGGGCTCGACGGCGGCCGATCTGGACGTGCTGCCGAAGGCGCCGCTGATGGCGTTCTTCGTCGTGCAGAACGGCGGCTACCTCGTGGCCTTCACCGCCGGCGGCCAGACGCTCGGCAAGATGGCGATGGGCATCAAGGTCATCTCGACGGCAGCCGCGAGCAGATCGACGTGCCGCATTCGCTCCTTCGGACGGTGCTGTGGCTGCTGCTCGCCATTCCCGCCGGGCTCGGGTTTCTGACCGCTCTCTTCAGCCCCGAACGGCGCGGCCTGCACGATCGGTTCGCCGGCACGCGTGTGATAAAAGGGGTTGGGTGAGGCGTCCGGTCGTCGCGCTCTCCCTCGCCACCGCGTTCGGCGTCGGCTACGTTCCGTTCGCTCCCGGCACTTTCGGTTCGGCGGTCGGTCTCATCGTCTGGGCGCTGTTACCCTCGTCCCTCGCCGCGCACGCCGCGGCCATCCTGCTGATTTTCGCGGTCGGCTGCGTGGTGCGCAACCGTCGCGGAGCGGCACTTCGGCGGCACCGATCCCGGTCCCGTCGTGATCGACGAAGTGATGGGCATGCTCGTCACGCTCTTCATGCATCCCGTGGGCTGGCTTGGCGCGATTGCGGCATTTCTCCTGTTCCGGGCGTTCGACATCCTGAAGCCGTACCCGGCCGATCGCCTCGAACAGCTGCCAGGCGGGCTTGGCGTCATGGCTGACGACGGCATGGCGGCGATCTACGCCAACCTTGTGCTCTGGGCCGCGCTTTCCGCGATCGCCTGGCTGTCGTGAAGGCGTGCATCATCGCGGTCGGCAGCGAACTGCTGACGCCGTTCCGCGTCGACACGAACTCCCTCGCCATTACCGAGCGGCTCAACGCGATCGGCTACGACATCCGCTTGAAGGCGGTGCTCGGCGACGATGTCGAGGAGCTGGCGAGGGTGCTCGGCGCCGCGCTCGGCACCGTCGACCTGATCGTCACGACCGGCGGCCTTGGCCCGACCGAGGACGACATCACGCGCGATGCCATCGCGAGAGCGCTCTCGCTGCCGCTCGACATGCACGAACCGATCGCCGAACGGCTCAAAGCGCGCTTCGCCGAGCGCGGGCTTGACGATGCCGGACATCAACCGGCGCCAGGCGATGGTCCCGCGCGGCGCGACGGTGCTCGAGAACCCCAACGGCTCCGCGCCCGGGCTGTGGCTCGAGCGAGGCGGAACCGGCGCTCCTCGTGCTGCCGGGACCGCCGCGCGAAATGATGCCGATGCTCGAGGCGCTCATCGACGAACGCCTCGCGCCGCCGATCGAGCGGCGCCGGCCTCTTCCGGCGCGTCGTCCGGATCACCGGACGCACCGAATCGGACGTCGATGCGCGCGTGCAGCCGATCTACTCGCGGTGGCTGACGCGGCCGATTCCGATCGCCACGACGATTCTCGCGGTTTCGGGTCAGATCGAACTGCATCTCACCGCGTCGGCCACAAGTCGAAGCGCGGCCGACGGCGCGCTGCAGGCAGCGGTCGGCGAGCTGCAGGACGCGCTCGGCTCCGCGATCTACTCGGTCGACGGCCGGCCGCTCGAAGCGGTGGTCGGCGACCTGCTTCGCCGTGCCCGGTGGACGATTGCGGCGGCCGAGTCGTGTACCGGCGGGCTGCTGATGTCGCGGCTGACCGACGTCCCGGGCAGCTCCGATTACGTCGACCGCGGCGTCGTGTGCTACAGCGATCGGGCAAAGATCGAGTTGCTGGATGTTCCTGCGGCCCTCATCGCGGAGCACGGCGCGGTCAGCGAGCCGGTCGCTCGAGCCATGGCGGAAGGAATTCGCGCGCTCGCCGGGAGCGACGTCGGCATCGGCATCACCGGAATCGCCGGGCCCGGCGGCGGCACACCCGAAAAGCCGGTGGGAACGGTCGCGATCGCCGTGGCCGCCAGGGACGCCGAGCGTGTCCGGACGTTCAGGTTCTTCGGCGGCCGGGAGATGGTGAAGTTCCAGTCGACGCAGGCCGCGATGAACATGCTGCGGCTGTTGATGATGAAAGCCTGAGGTCGGTGGAATTTAAGATTTCAGATTTAAGATTTAAGATTGCTGAACGTCCGATTGGCAGTCCTATTCAGGAAATCTGAAATCTTAAATCTGAAATCTTAAATTTCACGATCACATTTGCGTCTCTTCACCGCCATCGAGCTCACCGATTCGGCGCGGTTCGCGATCGCCGGCGAGCAGAAGCGGGTGGTCGAGACACTTCGCCGCGATGGCGGACGGCTGCGGCTCGTCAAGCCGGAGCAGATGCACCTGACGCTGGTGTTCATCGGCGAGGTCGACGAGGAGCGCGGCGCGGCGATCGCGGAAGCTGATGGCCGGAGACATTCCGATCGCCCCGTTCCGGATCGGCTTTGGCGGCATCGGCGCGTTTCCGGCGCGGGGCGCGCCGCGCGTCCTTTACCTGGATGTGCAGGAGGGGATGCAGCGCGGCGATCGATCTGCACGCGCGCGTGGCCGATCGGCTCGCGCAGGCTGGCGTGGCGCCGGACCAGCGGCCGTTCCATCCGCATCTGACGCTCGGGCGCTGGCGCGAAAGCCGCCCATCGGATCGACCGACGGCGTCGATCTTCCAAGCGCGGGCGGAAGTCGCTGCCGTGGACGTCGGTCGCGTGGCGCTGTTTCAAAGTCGGCTATCCTCGTCGGGGCCGGCCTATACTCGACTGGCCGACGCACGGCTCGTATGTCCCTGACCGTATTCCTGCTGGTCGTGACCGCGTATCTCATCGGCTCGGTGCCGTTTGCGCTGATCCTGGCGCGGCGCCTGGGCACAGGCGACCTGCGCCGCATCGGCAGCGGAAACCTCGGCGCCGCGAACGTGCTGCGCACGTCGGGCGTCCGCGCCGGCGTCGACCGTCATGCTGCTCGACATCGCCAAGGGCGCGGGCAGCGTCATGCTGGTCCAGCGGTTCGACGCGGGAGCGGTCGCGGCCGCGGCCGGCCTCGCGGCCATCGTCGGCCATGTCTTTCCGGTCTGGCTTCGCTTTCGCGGCGGCAAGGGCGTCGCGACGGCGTGCGGCGTCTTCTCCGTGCTGACCCCGCTGGCGGCTGGGCCCGCGCTCGCGGTGTTCCTGAGCGCGGTCTGGATGACGCGGTACATCTCGGTCGGATCGATCCTGGCGTCGGTCGCGCTGCCGCCGATTGCGTACGCGACCGGCAGCCCCGCGCCGGTGCTCGCCGCGGCGCTCGCCGCGTCGACGCTCATCCTGATCCGGCACCGCACGAACCTGGCGCGCGTGCTGGCCGGCACCGAGCAGCGGATCGGCCTCCGGCTGATGTCGCGGGAACCCTGACGTGCGGACGATCGCGGTACTGGGAGCGGGCAGCTGGGGCACCGCGCTCGCCGTCCATCTGGGTCGCGTCGGCCACGACGTCAGGCTGTGGGCGCGCGACGTGCAGGTGGCGGCCGACATCTCCACGCGCCGCGCGAATGCGATCTATCTGCCCGACGTCTCGCTGCCCGAGACGGTCCTCGTCACCGCATCGATCCCGGAAGCGCTCAGCGACACCGACCTCGTCGTGTCGGCGATTCCGTCGCACGGCTGCCGCGCGGTGATGCGTCAGGCCGCCGCGTTATCTCCAGCCGCGACGCCACCATCGTCAGCGCGACGAAAGGGCTCGAGAGCGGCACGCTGCTGCGGATGTCCGAAGTGATTGCCGAGGAGCTGGGCCCGGACCGTGCGGTCGTCGTGCTGTCCGGGCCGAGCTTCGCCGTGGAGGTCGCGAGGGAGCTGCCGACGGTCGTGCTCGCGGCGTCGACCGAGCCTGCGCGGCGACCGAGCTCGTGCAGGCGGAGTTCCGCGGACCGTTCTTCCGCATCTACGGATCGCCCGATGTCGTCGGCGTCGAGATTGGCGGCGCGCTGAAGAACGTCATCGCGATTGCCGCCGGCGTGGTCGAAGGGCTGGGCCTCGGCCACAACGCGCTGGCCGCGCTGATCACGCGCGGCCTCGCCGAGATCACGCGGCTGGCCTGCGCCGCCGGCGCGCAGCGGGAAACGACCGCGGGCCTGAGCGGCCTCGGCGACCTGGTGCTGACGTGCACCGGCTCGCTGAGCCGGAACCGCCACGTCGGCATCGAGCTCGCGCACGGCCGGCGGCTGGCCGACGTCCTGGCCGGGATGAAGATGATCGCCGAGGGCGTGAACACGACCAACGCCGCGCTTGCGCTCGGCGCGCGCTACGGCGTCGAGCTGCCGATCGCCACCCAGATGGCCGCCGTGCTCGACGGCCGGTCGGACGTGCGCACGGCCGTCGAGGCGCTGATG
This sequence comes from uncultured Acidobacteriota bacterium, assembly GCA_963720005.1. Classification (GTDB taxonomy): domain Bacteria; phylum Acidobacteriota; class Vicinamibacteria; order Vicinamibacterales; family CAVVIG01; genus CAVREM01. The sequence continues at coordinate 74,875 of CAVREM010000022.1, forward strand.
CTCCGCCGCCAGCGCGCAGAAAACTAATCGAAGTCCGCCGTCTGACGGACTCTTCAGAGTGTCTGCCTTCAACTTGCACGACTTCGGTAAGATCGCCCGGATGGGCATCCTCGGCCGCATCCGCGAGAGCCTGACCCGCACCAAAGAACAGATCGTCGAACGCTTCGACGAGATCGTCCGCCGCGCCGACGAGCCTGAGCGCCGGTCGCGGGCGGTCGACGTCGACACCCTCGAGGCGCTCGAAGAGCTGCTGATCTCGGCCGACATCGGCATGGCGGCCACCGATCGGATCATCGCCGCGGTGAAAAAGGCGTCGCGGAGCGGCGAGAGCCTGCGCGATCTCGTCAAGGCGGAGATTCGCCGCGTGTTCGATGCGCGCCGATCTGCCGATCGTCGCCGCCCAGCCGCCGCGTGTCGTGCTGATCGTCGGCGTCAACGGCACCGGCAAGACCACGACGGTCGGCAAGCTGGCGAACGCGATGAAGAAGGAAGGCCGGCAGCCGATCATCTGCGCGGCCGATACGTTCCGCGCCGCCGCCGTCGAGCAGCTCGAGATCTGGGCGAACCGCGCCGGCGTGGACATGGTGCGGGCGCGCGAGGGATCCGATCCGGCAGCCGTCGTGTTCGATGCCATCACCTCCGCGAAGGCCAGGGGGCGCGACCCGGTGCTCGTCGACACGGCCGGACGGCTGCACACCCGCGTGAACCTGATGAACGAGCTCGACAAGATCCGGCGCGTCGCCGCGCGTGAAGTCCCCGGCGCGCCGCAGGAGGTGCTGCTCGTGCTCGACGCGACGGTCGGCCAGAACGGGCTGGCCCAGGCGCGGGAGTTCACCAACGTCGCCGGCGTCAACGGCATCGTGCTCACGAAGCTGGACGGCACGGCGAAGGGCGGCGTCGCGGTGGCGATCGCGAACGATCTCAAGCTGCCGATCCGATACGTCGGCGTCGGCGAAGGGATCGACGACCTCGTGCCGTTCTCGGCGCAGGAGTACGTCGACGGGCTGTTCGAAGAAAAGTGGTAGCCCAGGGACGCCGTGCTGACCGATCGCGACTACATGGCCCGCGCGCTCTTTCTCGCCGCAGCGCGGCCGCGGCCGGACCAGCCCCAACCCGATGGTCGGCGCGGTCGTCGTGTCGAGCGACGGCGTCGTGGTCGGCCACGGGTACCATCACCGCGCCGGCGAAGCGCACGCCGAAGTGCACGCGCTCGACATGGCCGGGGAGCGGGCGCGCGGCGGCACGCTGTATTCGACGCTCGAGCCCTGCAGCCACCTGGGCCGCACCGGGCCCTGCGTCGTCCGCATCGTCGAGGCGGGCATCCTGCGCGTCGTCGCCGCGGTCGATCGATCCGAATCCGCGCGTCAGCGGCCAGGGGTTCGCCTTCCTGTCGGCAGCACGGCGTGCGGGTCGAGGTCGGGCCCGGCCGGGAGGCGGCCACCGCGCTCGAATCAGCCGTTCTTCACGCTGGTTCGAAAGCGCCGGCCCGTTCGTGATCATGAAAGCGGCGATCAGCCAGGACGGCTTCATGGCCGCGGCGCCCGGGCGTCCGACGCGCCTGACGTCGGCGTGCGCGGACCGGCACGCCCAGCGGGTCCGGGCCGAGATCGACGCGATCGGCGTCGGCGTCGGGACCATCCTCGCCGACGATCCGCAGCTCACGTCACGCGGCGCCTATCGGGAGCGCCCGCTGACCCGAGTCGTTTTCGACCGCGAACTGCGCACGCCGCCGCGGCGCCCGCATCCTCTCGACACCCGAGGCGGGCCCTGTCATCATCGTGACCACGGCTCCGTCGTATCGGCGCGCAGAAGCGCGCGGGGCTCTCGAAGCGCAGGGCGCAGAGCTCGCAGTGCGCCGCGGACGGCTCGATGCGGGCGGCGCTGCAGTGCCTCGGCGAGCGCGACATCAGCTCGCTGCTGCTCGAGGGCGGCGCCGCGCTGCAGTGTGCCGCCTGGCAGGAGGACGTCGTCGATTTCGTGCGCTTGTACGTGACGCCGCACGTCCTCGGCGCCGGAGGCGTGCCATTTCTCGAGGGGTGCCGGTTTTCGACCACGACGCTCGCCGAGCGCCGCGTCGTGCCGCTCGGGCCGGATGTCCTGATCGAGGGCTATGTTCACGGGCCTCATTGAGGCGATCGGGGAAGTCACGGCGCGCACGGCCACGACCGGCGGTCAACGGATTTCGATTCGGTCGCCGCTCGCCGCCGAGTTGAGTCTCGGCGACAGCGTGGCGGTCAACGGCGTCTGCCTGACGGTGGTGCAGACGGACGCGGCATTTCATGCCGACGTCGGTCCCGAAACGCTTCGTGTGACGACGCTCGGTTCGCTCGAGGATGGCGCGCTCGTGAACCTCGAGCGCCCGCTCCGCGGCGACGGGCGCATGGGCGGGCCACTTCGTGCAGGGGCACGTCGACGCGGTGGGTCGCATCGAGGACCTCCGGCCGGCGAGCGATTTTCACTGGCTGACGGTGAGTTTTCCGACGGAGCTGGCGCCGGTACATGGTGCTGAAGGGTTCGATCGCCGTCGATGGCATCAGCCTGACCGTTGCTGGTCTTGGCGACGATCGCTTCGACGTGCAGCTCGTTCCGTTCACGCTGGAGCACACGAACCTGAAACGGGCGCGCATCGGCGACCGCGTCAACCTCGAGTGCGACATGATCGGCAAATACGTCGCTCGTGCCGCGGAGCTAATATTGAAGCCATGACACGCAGGATGGAAATCGCCAAGGGTGCACGCCGGCAGCAACGGGCCGTTTTCCCGGATCGAAGAGGCGGTCGACGCCATCCGGGCCGGGCGGATGGTCATCGTCGTGGACGACGAGGATCGCGAGAACGAGGGCGATCTGACCATCGCCGCCGAGAAGGTCACGCCCGAGGCGATCAATTTCATGGCGAAGTACGGCCGCGGGCTGATCTGCGTGTCGCTGACGCCGGAGCGGCTCGACGAGCTCGACATCCCGCTTGATGGTCACGCAGAACACCGCGCGCTTCGACACCGCGTTCTGCGTGCCGGTCGAAGCGAAGGGCCGGACGACCACCGGCATTTCGGCCGCCGATCGCGCCGCGACGGTGCAGGCGCTGATCGATCCGGCGACGCGTCCGGCCGATCTCGCGCGGCCCGGCCACATGTTTCCCGCTGCGCTCGCGGACCGGCGGCGTGATGGTGCGGGCCGGTCAGACCGAGGCGGCGGTGGATCTCTCGCGCATCGCCGGTTTGTATCCGGGCGGCGTCATCTGCGAAATCATGAACGACGACGGCACGATGGCGCGCGTGCCGGAGCTGACGCGGTTCGCGCGGAAGCACGGCCTGCCGATGATCACGATTGCCGATCTGATCAAGTACCGCATCCGGACCGAGTCGCTCGTCAAGCGGGCCGCCGTCGGCCAAGCTGCCGACCCGGTTCGGCGACTTCACGATCCACGTCTTCGACAACGCCGTCGACAACCAGGAGCACGTCGCGCTGGTGCGCGGCGACATCACGGACGGCAAGGACGTCCTCGTCCGCGTCCACTCGTCGTGCCTGACCGGCGATGTGCTGCACTCGATCCGGTGCGACTGCGGCGCCCAGCTCGACGCGGCGATGGAGCGGATCTCGGCTGAAGGGCGCGGCGTGCTGCTGTACCTGAACCAGGAAGGCCGCGGTATCGGCCTGGCCAACAAGATCCGCGCCTACGAACTGCAGGACGAGGGATTCGACACGGTCGAAGCCAACGAGCGGCTGGGCTTCAAGGCCGACCAGCGCGACTACGGCGTCGGCGTCCAGATCCTGCGCGAGCTGGGCGTCCGGACGATGCGGCTGCTCAGCAACAATCCACGGAAGCTGGTCGCCATCGAGGGCTACGGCCTGACGGTCACCGACTGGCTGCCGCTCGAGATTCCCGCCTCCGATTCGACGCGCCGCTACCTCAAGACGAAGAAAGAAAAGCTCGGCCACAAGCTCTCGTCCGTGTAATATAAGGGTTTGCGGTAGAGGAGCTTAGCAGCCACAGTAGGCTGCGCTCCGAGCGACCCTGAAGGTCGCCCTACAATGCGCATGTAGGCCGACCCTTCAGGGTCGGCACGATTCTGCATGTTCGAGAGTCTCAGCACACGTCTGCAGGACGTCTTCAAGTCGCTGCGCGGCGAAACGCGTCTGACGCCCGAAGCGATCGAGGTCGCGCTGCGCGAGATCCGCCTCGCGCTGCTCGAAGCGGACGTCAACTTCAAGGTCGTCAAGGCGTTCATCGACCGGGTCCGCGACCGGGCGATGGGTCAGGACGTGCTGCACAGCCTGTCGCCCGCGCAGCAGGTCGTCAAGATCGTCCGCGACGAGATGATCGCCCTGTTCGGCGACGCCCAGGGCGGGCTGCAGCCGTCGACCAAGCGGCCACGCGTGATTCTGCTGCTCGGGCTGCAGGGCGCGGGCAAGACGACGACCGCCGGCAAGCTGGCGATGTGGCTGACGAAGCAGGGCCGCCACCCGCTGCTCGTGTCGACCGACGTCAAGCGGCCGGCCGCGATCCAGCAGCTGGCAGTGGTCGGCGAGAAGGCCGAGGTGCGCGTCTACGATCCTGCCGGGCAGATGGATCCGGTCGCGCGGGCCAAGGGCTCGGTCGCGGAGGCCGCCAACCTCGGATTCGACGTCGTCATCGTCGACTCCGCCGGCCGCCTGCACATCGACGACGAGCTGATGGACGAGCTCGTGGCGATCAAGAGCGCCACCGAGCCGTCCGACCTGCTCTACGTCGCCGACGCGATGACCGGCCAGGATGCGATCAAGAGCGCCGGCGAGTTCAATCGGCGCGTCGGCGTCACCGGCGTCGTCCTGACGAAGCTGGACGGCGACGCCCGAGGCGGCGCGGCGCTCTCGGTCGTGTCGGTGGTCGGGCGTGCCGATCGCGTTCGCCGGCAGCGGCGAGCGCCTCGAGGACCTCGAGCCGTTCCATCCCGAGCGGGTCGTCTCGCGCGTGCTCGGCATGGGCGACGTGCTGTCGCTCATCGAGCGGGCCGAGGCGGCAATCGACCAGGAGGACGCGAGCCGGCTCGAGGAGAAGATTCGCGCGAACGAGTTCACGCTCGAGGATTTCCGCGACCAGCTGAAGACGATCAAGAAGATGGGCCCGCTCGAGCAGATCATGGGCATGCTGCCGGGCATGGGGAACCTCAAGGCGCTGGCCGAGAACAAGCCGGACGAGAAGCAGATCGGCCGCGTCGAGGCGATCATCAACTCGATGACGCCCGACGAGCGGCGCAAGCAGCACATCATCAACGGCAGCCGCCGCAAACGGATCGCGAAGGGCAGCGGCACGTCGGTCGAGGAAGTGAACCGGCTGCTGAAGCAGTTCGTGCAGATGCAGAAGATGTTGAAGTCGCTCGGCGGGTTGGCCGGGCTGTCCGGCGGCGGCGAAGCAGGCCCGGCGCCGGGCGATGCAGATGCTGCGCAGCCGCGGATAGTCCGCGGCCGCTCGAGGTCGGCGGACCTGAGAGGTCCGCACTACGTACATGACTGACGTAGTGCGCGACCTCTCAGGTGCGCCGCAGCGCAGCGAACCTTCGATTCGGGACGAGCCGCTGAATCGATGTACAGGAGAGTGTGATGGTAGTGATTCGTCTTCGACGGGCAGGATCCAAGAAACGCCCGTTCTTCCGCGTGGTGGTCACCGACTCGCGCGCCGCGCGCGACAGCAGCTTCGTCGAAATCCTCGGACACTACAATCCGCGCACCAAGCCGGCCGTCGTGCACGTCGACAAGGAGCGCGTCGACTACTGGCTGAAGAAGGGCGCCCAGCCGTCCGACTCGGTGCGGACGCTGATTGCGCGCCACCTGACGCAGCCGCCCGCGCCGCGCGCCGGCTGCCGACGCGAGCGCGCAATGACGCTCCGTCGGTCGTCGCCGCGGTCGTCGAGGTGCTGGCCCGGGCGCTCACCGATCGACCGGACGAGGTGCGCGTGAAGGAGTCGCAGCATCGCGGCACGACGCTCGTGGAGCTGTACGTCGGCCGCCGGCGAGCTCGGCCGGGTGATCGGCAAGCAGGGGCGGACCGCGGCCGCGCTGCGGACGCTTGCGGCCACGGCGGGGGAGAAGGAAGGCAAGACCGTCACGCTGGAAATTCGGGATACGCCTTACAGGGACTAAGGGCTAGAGGCTAGGGGCTAGTGGCTGGCGTGCCGGACTGGGACACCATGGCTGCTCGTGGGCCGGATTGCCCGGCCACACGGGCTCCGCGGGCAGGTCATCGTCAACCCGGAAACCGATTTTCCGGGGGAGCGGTTTCATCCGGGGGCCGAGCTGTTCGTCAACCGGTCGGGTCGCGCCGAGCCGATAACCATCACGACCGTGCGGTTCCAGCAGGAGCGGCCGGTCATCGGCCTGCGGGGGGTGGAGGACATGAACGCGGCCGCCGGCCTGGCCGGGGCCGAGCTGCGGGTGCCGATCGATCGGCTCGCGATTCTGCCGCCCGACACGTTCTACCGCCACGATCTGATCGGCTGCGCGGTGGAAACGACAGCGAGGCACCGTCGTCGGCCGCGTCGAGGATGTCGAAGGCACGATGGGCGGGAGCCGGCTGGTCGTGACGCCGAGGGCGGCGGCGAGTTGCTGGTGCCGCTGGCCGCGGAGATCTGCAAGGTGATCGATCCGGCGGCGAAGCGGATCGTGATCGATCCGCCGGACGGGTTGTTGGAGTTGAATGCAAGGGCCAAAGCGAAGGGCTAAGCCGGCCTTAGTCCGGACCGACGACTATGCGGTTCGACGTGGTCACGATCTTCCCGGCGATGATCGAGCAGGCGGTGGCGGCCGGCATTGTCGGCCGGGCGATCGATCGCGGCACGCTGAGCGTCACGGTGCACGATCTGCGGGCGTTCACGACCGACCGGCACCGCGTGGTCGACGACGTGCCGTACGGCGGCGGCCCGGGGATGGTGCTTGAAGCCCGAGCCGATCTGCCGGGCGCTGGATGCGATCGAGAGCGACGGCGGCGCGAAGCCGGTCGTCGTCCTGACGTCGCCGCAGGGGACGCGGTTTTCGCAGGCGGTCGCCGAGCGGCTGGCGGCGGCGCCGCGACTGGTGATCGTCTGCGGGCGGTACGAAGGCGTGGACGAGCGGGTCAGGGCGCGCGTCCACGAGGAGATTTCGATCGGCGATTACGTGCTGAGCGGCGGCGAACTGGCCGCTCTTGTGATCGTCGACGCGGTGGCGCGGCTGGTGCCCGGCGTGGTGGGCGACGAGCAGTCGGTGGCGGAGGATTCCTTCAGCCGCGGCCTGCTCGACTTCCCGCACTACACGCGGCCGGCCGATTGGAATGGCGACAAGGTGCCTGACGTTCTGCTGTCGGGGAACCACGCCGCGATCCGCCGGTGGCGCAAGCGCGAGGCGCTCGCGCGAACCTATGCACGGCGCCCGGACCTGTTGGACGCGGCGGCGCTCGACGAGGAAGAGCAGGAGCTGCTGCGCGAGCTGATGGAGAAGAAAGAAATTTAGAATTAGGAATTTGGAATTTGGAATGCGGAATGCGGAAACGCTGATGGGAAGTTGACACGAATTCCAAATTCCAAATTCCTAATTCATAATTACAAGTTCACAGTGACGAGGTGAGTGATGGGTGCGATTGAGCTCGTTGAGAAGGCGCAGCTGACCGAGCGGCCGGCGATGCGGTCGGGCGACACGGTCCGTGTGCATGTCAGGGTGCGCGAGGGCGACAAGGAACGGATCCAGATCTTCGAGGGCGTCGTCATCGGCATTCACCGGGGTGGAACCCGCGCCTCGTTCACCGTCCGCAAGGTCTCGTTCGGACAGGGCGTCGAACGCATCTTTCCGCTCCACTCGCCGACGATCCAGAAGGTCGAGGTCACGCGGTCGGCGAAGGTCCGCCGCGCGAAGCTGTATTACCTCCGCGACCTGAAGGGCAAGGCGGCGCGAATGAAAGAGGGCGCGAAAAACCAATAGGCGGGAAAGGCGCCAGTCCAGCCCTTCCTGCCCATATGGCTCGCGTCCCCGCCATGCGCACGCTCGAGAACGCGCTGCGGCGCATGGGCTTCTGTCATGTGGCCGGCGTCGACGAGGTGGGGCGCGGGTGCCTGGCGGGGCCTGTGGTGGCCGCGGCCGTCGTGCTCCATCCCGATCGGCACATTCCCGGCGTCTGCGATTCGAAGCTGGTGCCGGCCCAGGAACGCGAGGAGTTGTTCGAGCGGATCGTCCGGCACGCCGTTGCGTGGGCGGTGGCCTCGGCCGACCCGCGCGAGATCGACCACATCAACATCCACCAGGCGTCGCTGCAGGCGATGCGCCGTGCGATCCTCGCGCTCGCGCCGCTGCCCGACGTCGTGCTGGTCGACGCGTTCCGCGTGCCGGACCTGCCGATGGCGCAGCGCGGCGTCCCGCACGGCGACCGCCGCTGCTCGGCGATTGCCGCGGCGTCGATCGTCGCCAAGGTGACGCGCGATCGCGACATGCGCCTGCTGCACGATGCCGACCCGCGATACGGATTTGATCGCCACAAGGGCTACGCCACGGCCGATCATCTCGAGGCGGTGGCGCGGTTCGGCTACTCGGATGCGCACCGCCGATCGTTTCGCCCGCCGACGCTGTTTGATACGATTGATTGATCCACGTGCCAATCGACCGTCCCGCAATCCTGCGCAATGCTGAGAAGCTGCTCCGGCAGGGCAAGCTCGATCTGGCGATCGCCGAGTACCTGCGGATCGTCGAGGATCAGCCGAGCGACTGGAACACCGCGAACGTCCTCGGCGACATGTACGTGCGCGCGGGCAAGCCCGATCGGGCCGTCGAGCAGTTCGTCCGCATCGCGGATCACCTCTACGTGGAAGGCTTCCTGCCGAAAGCGGCGGCCGTCTACAAGAAAGTCCTGAAGCTGAAGCCGGACCACGAACCCGCGATCCTGCAGGCCGCCGAAATCGCGGGGCGACAGGGGCTGCTGGCGGATGCGCGCGCGCTGTTCAACAGCATCGCCGATCGCCGGCGTGGGCGCGGCGACGATCGCGGCGTCCGGGAGATTGTCGTTCGCCTGGGGGCGCTCGATCCGAACGACTTCGAGGCGCGTCTCAACGGCGCGCGTGCGCGGGTGGCGCTCGACGACCTTCAGGGCGCCGTCGCGGATCTCAGGGCGCTCGCCGCCTATATGCAGGAGAAGGAGCGCCCGGAGGAAGCCCGCCAGGCACTGCAGGAAGCGGCGGCGCTCGACCCGCAAGGCGCGGAGGTCCCTTCCCCCGATCCGGCTGACGACGACCCGCGCCTCCTTCTGAAGGCGGCCGAGGCGCACCTGCGCGAGGGCAATCGCGTCGAAGGATTGCCAATTCTCGAGCGGCTGCTCCGCGCCGACCCGGAGCGGCAACAGGACGTCGCGTTCCTTGGCTGGTCGATTGCCGAGGCCGAACCCTCGCTGGGCCTCGACGTCGTCCAACTCGCCGCCGACGCGGCCGTGGCGGCAGGCGATCACGCATCCGCGGCGGCCTTCATCCAGGAATACGTGACGAGGGTGCCGTCCGACATCCCGGCGCTCGTGCGGCTCGTCGAGGTCTGCGTCGGCGGGAATCTCGAGGCGACGCTCACCAGCTCCCGGGGGCAGTTGGCCGATGCGTATATCGCGGCGGGGCAGGGTGACGAAGCGCGATCGATCGCCGAAGATCTGGTTGCGCGCGAACCCTGGGAGCGAGCGAACATCGAGCGGTTCCGCCGTGCCCTCGTGCTCATCGGCGAAGAGAATCCCGACGAGGTGATCGCCCGGCGGCTCAGCGGGGAAGCGCCGTTTACGAGCGCCGAGGGTCCACCGGCGGCGGCGCGGAGTCGCCGGCGCCACCGCAGCGGCCGTGCGGGACCACACCATCTCGAACGACATCGCGCGTCCGATCGCCGCGGCACCTGACACGCCGGCGCCGTTCAACCTGGATCAGATCTTCGAAGAGGTCGCGATTGCGCCCGCGCCACCAACCGGCAAGGGTCGTCCGGCGCAGGCCGAGGTCGACCTCAATGTCGACCTCAACGGGGCGCTCGACGAACTCAAGCGCCAGACCAAGTCACCCCGAATCCTCGAGAAGCCCACGCCGCGCGAGTCTGCCGACGGAGAATACCGGCTCGGCCTCTCGCTTTACGAGGCGGGTCGTGTCGAGGAGGCGCTCGTCCCGCTCCAGTCGGCGTCGAGAACGCCAGGGATTCCGATTTGTCGCGGCGTCGCTGCTTGGCCGAATCTTTCGAGACCAGGGCGCTGCGGCGCAGGCCATCGAATGGTTCGAGCGAGCCGCGCAGGCGCCTGCACCCACGCCCGAGGAGGGCCACCAGCTGCTGTTCGATCTTGCCCAGGCGCTCGAGGATGCCGGAGAAACGGCGCGGGCGCTCGCCATCTGCATGGAGCTCCAGGCCGACGCCGGCAACTATCGTGACGTAGCAGCCCGGATCGATCGGCTGGCGAACGTGCGGGCGCGGGGGTAGTCGTTCTGATCCGGCGCCTCCTCCTCGTCGCGTACTTCCTCGAGGTCGGCCTGCTGCTGATGGTGCTGCCCTGGTCTGGTTACTGGGAGCGCAACTACTTCGCGCAAAGCTGGCCGTTTCTGACGACGCTCATCGGCAATTCGTTCGTGCGCGGCGGGGTGACAGGCCTAGGATTTGCCAATCTCATCGCGGGCGTTGCCGAGCTTGCGCCCCTGTTCTCCGGCGCGCGCGGCCCGGCTCGAACCTCAAACCGACTCACAGGTCGAGCCCTGATCCTGCAGCTCGTCACCGATCGCCGTCGATTGGCGGGCGGTTCACGGGACACCGGTGCAGTGCGGCGATGCTTCCTCGAGCAGGCCCGTCATGCCGTCGATGCGGGCATCGACTACCTGCAGGTCCGGGAACGGGATCTCGAAGCCGCGGCGCTCGTGGACCTGGTGCAGGAGGTGGTGGTATTGGCGCGCGGCAGCTCGACGCGCGTCGTCGTGAACGATCGCCTCGACGTGGCCCTCGCCTGCGGCGCGGCGGGCGTACATCTTCGCGGCGACTCCGTGCCGCCGCACGCCGTTCGGCGTGCTGTTCCAGCGACGTTCGTCGTCGGCGCGTCGGTTCATACGCTGGCTGAGGCTGTCGCAGCCGCCCCCAGCGTCGACTACCTCGTGGCCGGCACGGTCTGGCCGACTGAGTCGAAGCCCTCGGCGGCAACGATCGGGCTCGAAGGCCTGGCGCGGATCGCTGCTGCGGTAGGCGTGCCGGTGCTGGCGATCGGCGGAGTGACGCTCGAGCGCCTGGCTGATACGGCGCGGTCGGGCGCGGCCGGCGCGGCCGCGATCGGCCTCTTCATGTCGCCATCCGCGGATCGCGACGGCTGCCGCGTGCGATCGCTGCGCGACGTCGTGGACGCCGCGCGCGCCGCGTTTGACACCCCGGGATCCGCTTCCTAACATAAGCGATACGGCTGTGACCACCGCTGCAGAACGCGATTCCGGCGATTTCGGCGGCATGCTGAAGGCGGCGCGTGAGAAGCGCGGCGTGTCGCTCCGGCATGTTTCCACCGCGACGAAGATCCCGGTCGCGGCGCTCGAGGCGCTGGAGCGCAACGATATCTCTCGGCTTCCTGGCGGCCTCTTCAGCCGGGCCTTCGTCCGTTCGTACGCGGTCGAGGTCGGGCTCGACCCGGATCAGACGATCGAGCGGTTCGTCGCGCGGTTTCCCGAAGTGGCCGTCACCGCCGCGCATGCGGCGGCGGAGCAGCAGGAAGAGGAAGAGGAGCACGACAGCAACCAGCAGACGGCCGCGACCTTCGTGCGCCTGATCGCGATCAGCGTGCCGATTGTCGCCGGACTCTTGTACCTGGGCACGGTCGCCCGCCGGGGCGCCGAAACGCCCCGCGCCACCGAGGCGGTTGGAGGTGCCGCTTCCACACCCGAACCGCCTGCTGCGCCCGCCGCTCCGCCTGGCGGCGCCCGCCGCTTCGCCTGCGGCGCCCGCCCCTCCGCCAGCGTCGGCGCAGGTGGCCGTATCCGCATCGCCAGTCGCGTCGGCCGGATCGTCGCCGGCGCCGGAGACCAGCCGTCCTCCCGCCACTGCGGGCGCGGTCGCGTCATCGCTCCCCGCCGCGTCGCCCGACCCGGCGGATCGAGTGACGGTCGCCGTCGTGGCGACGAAGCCGTGCTGGGTGTCGGCGATCGTGGACGGCGAACGCGTCGTCGCGCGCGAATTCCAGACCGGCGAGCGTATCGCGTTCGAAGTGGGACAATCGGTCGTCCTGACGGCGGGCGACGCCGCGGCGCTCGCGGTGACCATCAACGGCGAAGAGGCGCGCCCGCTTGGCAGTGCCGGCCAGGTCGTCACGGTTCGCGTCACCCCGACCAACTTCAAGGAGTACCTGGCATCCCAGTGACGCGTCCAACACCCCTTCTCGATTTCTTCAAGCGCGGCGAAGTGGCGCGCGACGTGCGGATGCAGGCGGCCGAGGGCGCGCTCGCGCCGAGCGTTCACGAGCAGATCGAAATCCTGCTGCTCCTCGCGGGAGACGGCGACGGTGAGATCCGCCAGACCGCTGAGGCGACGATCGGCAGGATTCCTACCGACGCGCTCAAGTCCTACCTCGCGCGGTCCGACGCCGCGGCGGCCACACGCGACTTCTTCGCCACGCGCGGCGTGCTCCCGGGCGATGCCAAGCCCAGCGAGGGTGACGAACCGCTCATCGACGCGGGCCCACCCGTGTCCGCGGATGCGCCGGACATTCCCGAGGGACCGGCCGGCGAGGTGATCCGCGAGAGCATCTCGCAGCAAATCGCCAAGATGGGTTTCTCGGAACGTCTGAAGGCCGCTGTCAAGGGGTCGCGCGAGATGCGCGCCGTCCTCATCCGCGACCCGAACAAGATGATCTCGGCGTCGGTGTTGAGCAGCCCGAAGCTGACCGAGAACGAGATCGAGGCCATCGCGCGGATGGCGAACGTCTCCGAGGACGTGCTGCGGATCATCGGCGCCAATCGTGCGCTGGATGAAGAACTACGGTGTCGTCGTGGGGCTGTGCCGGAACCCGAAGACCCCGCTGGCCCTGTCGCTGAACAACATGAACCGGCTCAACGATCGCGATCTGCAGATGCTGTCGATGGATCGCAACGTCCCCGAGCCGCTGCGGATTGCCGCGCGCAAGAAGATCGTCGACGCCGTGTCCAGGCGATAGCGAGTGGAGGCACGATGGCCATCACCGGTGCGCACATGCTGCTGTACACCACGCAGCCGGAGGCCCTGCGGGCCACGCTTCGAGACGTGTTCGGCTGGAAGCACGTCGATGCGGGCGACGGCTGGCTGATCTTCGCGCTGCCACCGGCCGAGCTCGGCGTGCACCCCGCCGAGGGACCCACGTTCGACTCCGGTGTCCGTCATCAGCTGACGCTGATGTGCGACGACATCCGCGCGACGTCTCGCCAACTCGCCGCCAAGGGGATCGAGGTGACCGGCGAGCCCGAGGATGAAGGCTGGGGAATCACCGTGATGCTCAAGCTCCCCGGCGGCGTCGACGTGATGCTCTACGAACCTAGGCATCCGGTGGCCATCGGGAAGACTTAATAGCTATCTCGTAAACCCACGGCGTCGCGAGCGAGCGCGCGAGTGAGCCACGCGGACGGAGCGCGCCGACGAAGCGGCGCGCGAGAGAGCGTGTGGGGGAGTCCGAGGGGCGCAGCCCCTCGGGAAAGGGCCGATGAACTGTCGCAACTGCGCGGCGCCGATGGAGCTCTTCGACCGGCGCCGCTACTACTTCTGCCGGCACTGTGGAACGTTCGAGTTCCTCGAGCGCGGGGAGGTTGACGGTATCCGGGTCCTGGAGCGGCAGGCCGACGCGTTGCCCTGCCCGCTGTGCCGGGCGCATCTCGCCAAGGCGCTCCTCGACGATCGGCACGTTGTCCAGCACTGTGAGCAATGCCGCGGCGTGCTGCTGGAGCGGACCGCCTTTACGGGCGCCGTCATGGGCCGTCGCGCGCGGGCGACCGGGCCCGGCGCACCCGTGGTCGAACTCGATCGGCGTGAGCTCGAGCGGCGGGTGGCGTGTCCGTCGTGCCGGAAGATGATGGAGGTGCACCCGTACTACGGGCCCGGCAACGTGATCATCGATACGTGCGCGAAGTGCGATCTGGTGTGGCTCGACTTCGGCGAGCTGAAGCAGATTACTGACGCCCCGGGCCAGGATCGAGGACGCGTCGCGCCGGAGATCGTCGCGGCGGCGTCGGCTGCCGCGGCCAGCCGCGTTTTAGCCCTCGATCCGCCTGTCGATGATTCGGCGGCTTCGGGACGTGGAGCGTCGTTCGTCCTCGGACTCCTCGCGGGCATCCTCACAGACTGACGTAACCGAGGGGCTTCGCCCCTCGGACTCCCCGACACGCTCTCGCGCGCGCTCGCTTCGCCGGCGCAGGTCAGCTGGTGCGCTTCTTTCGTTTCTTCTTGCCGATCCAGTCCTTGTACATCTCGGCGAGGCCTTCCATGAAGACCGTCGCGCGCTCGCGTTCTTCCTCGCTGTTCATCGACTTCAGCAGGTCGAGCGCCTTCGCGAGATCGTCCTGAATCGTGTGCCTGGTGGTCTTGAAGTAGAGGCGGCGGATCTCGGCCAGCTTCTCGTCGGCGGTCAGCATCCTGATCGGTGTCATCGGGTTGTAGGCCGACCCTTTCAGGGTCGGCGGCGATTCCGCCGCAGCAGAGCCTTGAACTCCTCGAACGGGCGCGTGTTCAGGACGTGCTGCGGCTCGAGCCAGGCACGCCGTGCGACCAGGACGCCCCACCGCGTCCAGCCAAGTGCTGCGGTGGAGTGCGCGTCGCTCGAGATGACGATCGAGACGCCGCGGTCGCGGGCGAGCCTGGCGTGCACGTCGTTGAGGTCGAGGCGATCGAGCTGGCAGTTGATTTCGACGGCGACACCGTGGCGCGCGGCCGCGTCGAGCACGGCGTCGATGTCCACCGGATAGGGTTCGCGGCGCAGGATCAGGCGGCCGGTCGGGTGGCCGAGGATATCGACGTACGGATTCTCCAGGGCTCGAAGGATCCGGTCGGTCATCTGGCGGCGATCCTGGTTGAACGCCGAGTGAATGGACGCGACGACGAGATCGAGGGCGGCAAGACAGTCGGTCTCCAGGTCCATCGAGCCGTCCGGCCGGATGTCGCATTCGATCCCGGCCAGCGTACGAACGCCGTGGCGGCCGTCGGCGGCGCGGATGCGGGCGGCGTGCTCGAGGGCGCGCCGCTCGTCCAGCCCGTTGGCCATTGCCAGCGACTTGCTGTGATCGGTGATGGCGATGTACTCGAGGCCGCCGGCCCGTGCGGCGGCGGCCATTCCCGCGATGTCCTCCTTGCCGTCGGTCTCGGTCGTGTGCATGTGAAGGTCGCCGCGCAGGTCTGCGCGATCGACCAGACGGGGAAGCGCGCGGCCAATCGCAGCGCCGATCTCGCCCCGATCCTCGCGAAGCTCGGGCGGGACCCATTGAAGGCCGAGCCCTCGTACACGCCTTCCTCTGTCTCGCCGGCGACTTTCTCGTCGCCTTCGACGCGGAACAGGCCGTACTCGTTCAGCTTGAAGCCCAGGCCGATCGCACGGTCGCGCAACGCGATGTTGTGGGCCTTCGAGCCGGTGAAGTACTGGAGCGCGGCGCCGCGGCTGTCGGCCGCCACGAGCCGGAGGTCGGCCTGGAACCCGCCGTGCAGGAGAACGCTCGACTTGGTGTCGCCCAGGGCGAGCACGCGCTCGACAAGACGATACTCGGCAAACTTCTCCATGAGCGCGGGTGAAGCGCCGGAGGCGAGGATGTCGATGTCGCCGCAGGTCTCGCAGCCGCGCCGAAGGCTGCCCACCGCTTCGATCGGCGCATCTGGTTCGTACTCCCGGAGCCAGCCGACGAGCGCCGAGGCGATGTCGTGCGCATCCGGCAGGAGATGCCGGCCGGCGTGGCGCTTGCGGTCGGCAAGCGCCTTGAGGATCAGCGCCTCCTTCTTCGCGCCCATGCCGCGCAGCGAGCGGATCCTTCCTTCCGCGCCCGCCTTCTCGAGGTCTTCGATCGTTCGGATGCCCAGCTCGCGATACAGCATCGCCACGGTCTTCGGACCCACACCCTGCAGGTTGAGGAGGTCGAGAATCGTCGGCGGGAACTCGGCGATGAGTTCCCGGTGGAATTCGGCGTCGCCCGTCTCGACGATCTCGCGGATCCGCGCGGCGAGGTCCTTGCCGATGCCGGGAATCTCGCGAAGGCCGGTGACGTCGAGCGCCGCCATCTCGTGCGGGTGATTGGACACGATGTCGGCGCCGTTGCGGTAGGCGCGGATCTTGAACGGGTTGTCGTCCTTGATCTCCAGCAGATCGGCGATCTCCCTGAGCACGTGGGCGATGGCGGCGTTATCCAAGCCGGAGGCCTTCCGTCTCGATGCGGTAGTCGAGCAACCGGGCCCCGCCGCGTGCGAGCGCCTCGGCGATCGCGCTCCGCGCCGTCGGCGGACCATAGCAGAACAGGCACCCGCCGCCGCCGGCGCCGCACACTTTCGCGGCGGTCGCGCCGGCTGCCGCCGCGCGCTCGATGAGATCGTCGATTCCAGATGTCGTGACGCCGGGTGCCAGGCGCTTGCGGTTGTCCCACTCCTTCGCGATCTGGTAGCCGACCTCGTCCCAGTCGCCTTTCTCGAGCGCACCGCGCATCGCCGCCGCCGTGTCGCGGATCCGTTCGAAGCAGTCGAAGATCTCGCGGTCGCCGTCGAGATGGCGCTTGGTGATTTCCCAGTTGTTCGTGCCGGAGTTGCGCGGCGCGCCCGTGTAGGCGAGGACGATGCGACGTTCCAGCTCGCGCGGGTCGACGTCGAGCTGGACGCGCCGGACGCCGTCGACGTTGAGTTCGATGGCCGCGATGCCGCCGTACAGCGCCGGCCGGTAATCCTGGACGCCGGTCGGGACCTTGATGGTCTGGCACTCGATGTTCATCGCGATCTGGAGGAGGTCCTCGGCGCGCATCGACGCGCCGGTATATCGAGCGAGCGCCCCGCAGGCGGCAATCGTCAGCGCCGACGACCCGGCGATGCCCGCACCGGCCGGCGACTCGCCGCGCGTCGTCAACGTCGCGTTCTCGAGCCGGTAGTGGCGGGCGAGGAGCGCCAGCAGCGATAGCTCATTCGACGCCGAGAGTTCGGACCAGTGCCCGGCGCCGGCGTGCCGATCGGTATCGACCGAGATGAGCTCGATGCGGCCGTCGGTGCGCGGCTCGATCCGCGCGTGCGCGCGGAGGCTGATGGCGGCGTTGAGCGTCGCCGCGCCTTCATGAAAGAGATACAAGGGCCAGATGTCAATCGTCCCGCCGGCCAGGTCGATACGGGTTGGAGCGGAAGCCGCCGTCTGCACGCCACGAATTATAATTTGACCGACGATGCCCCCCCTGCGCCGGCAGATCGGCCAACTGTTGATTGCCGGCTTCAACGGCGGCGCCCTCCCGATCGAGCTCCGATCGCTCGCGCGGGAGTTCGGCCTCGGCGGCGTCATTCTCTTTGCGCGCAACATCGTCGAACCGGAGCAGGTCGCCGAGCTCGCGTACGAAGGCGCGCGGCTCGTCCCCGACCTGCCGGCGTGGGTCAGCGTCGATCAGGAAGGCGGCCGCGTCGCACGGCTGAAGGCGCCGTTCACCGAGTGGCCGCCGATGGCGACGCTCGGCCGGAGCGGCGACGTCGCGCTCGCCGAACGGTTCGCGCGGGCGCTGGCCTGGGAGCTGAAGGCCGTCGGGATCACGCTCGATTACGCGCCGGTCCTCGATATCCACACCAACCCGAAGAACCCGGTGATCGGCGACCGCGCGCTGGCTGAGAGCGCCGAGGAGGTCGGACGTCTCGGCGCCGCGATCATCCGGGCGCTTCAGGGGGAGGGCCTCGCCGCGTGCGGCAAGCACTTCCCGGGGCATGGCGATACCAGCACCGATTCCCACCTGGAGCTGCCGCTCGTCGAGCATCCGCCCGAGCGGCTGCGCGAGGTGGAGTTCGCGCCATTCAGGGCCGCGATCGAGGCCGGCGTGGCGACCATCATGACGGCCCACGTGCTCGTTCCTTCCCTCGACGAGGAGGTGCCGGCGACGCTCTCGAAGCGCATCGTCGGATTGCTGCGCGAGGAGCTGGGCTATCAGGGCGTCATCCTCAGCGACGATCTCGAGATGAAGGCGATCGCCGGCAGCTACACCGTGCCCGATGCGGCCGTCCGCGCGGTCGCCGCGGGTTGCGACGGCGTGCTGATTTGCAGCGGCGATCACGATGTGCAGGCCGCCGCGCTCGAGGCGCTCGTCCACGCCGTCGAAGAGGAGCGAATCCCGATTGCCCGGATCGAGGATGCGCTGAAGCGTCAGCTGCGTGCGAAGGAGCGATTCCTGGCTGCGGATGTCGCGGCGAAGCCGAAAGGCGGCAAGGCGCTGCGGCAGGCGCTCGGCCGGGACGAGCATCGGGCGATCGCCGGCGAAATGGCGCGCTTCGCGTGATGCACAAACCGCGCGCCCTCGCGGCAGGCGACCGGATTGCCATCGTCGCCCCGGCCAGCCCGTTCGATCGCAACGAGTTCGATCGCGGCGTCGACGAAATCAAGCGGCTGGGCTTCGTGCCGACCTACGACGAGTCGGTGTTTGCGCGACGCGCGTACGTGGCCGGCTCGCCCGAAGTTCGTGCGGCGGCGTTTCAAGCGGCGTGGGACGACCCCGCGATCGCCGGCGTCATCGCCGCGCGCGGCGGCTACGGATCTGCGCAAATCCTGCCGCTACTCGACGCCCGCGCGATACGCCTCTCGGCCAAGTGCTTCGTGGGCTACAGCGACATCACCGCGATGCTGACGTTCCTGACGCTGCACTGCGGCATCGTCGCGTTTCATGGGCCGATGCTGGAAAAGCGCCTGGCCAGGGGAGAGGCCGGCTACGATCGTGAGTCGTTCCAGCGTGTCCTCTGCCGGCCGGCGCCCGCCGGAGAGATCAGGTCTGCGGCGGTCGAGTCCCTTCGCCCCGGCGAGGCCGCGGGAGTGCTTCTCGGTGGCACGCTCACCCAGCTTCTTGCCTCGCTCGGCACGCCCTACGCGTTCGCGCCCCCGCCGGGTTACGTGCTCTTCATCGAGGAAGTGGGGGAGCGGCCGTACCGGCTCGATCGCATGGTCACGCAGCTGAAGCAGACAGGACTGCTGATGCGGGCGAGTGCGGTCGTCATTGGCGAACTGGTTCGCTGCGACGAGCCGTCGGGTGAGGTTACCGCCCGAGCGGTGATGGCCGACCTGTTCGCCGACTTTCCCGGTCCAGTGCTGATCGGCCTGCCATCCGGACACACGTCCGGGCCAGCGTTGACGCTCCCCTTTGGCGTGGCCGCGCGGGTGGTGGGCGGCCGGAACCCGCGGCTCGTGATCGAGGAAGCGGCCGTTGTCTAGAACGCGCGTCCACTTCATCGGCGTGTGCGGGACCGCGATGGCCACGCTGGCGGCGATGTTGAAACAGAAAGGGTTCGACGTCCGCGGCTCCGACCAGGACATGTACCCGCCGATGAGCGACTTCCTGGCATCGGAACAGGTCACGACGTTCGTCGGATACGATCCCGCACATATCACGTCCGACCTCGATCTCGTCGTCGTCGGCAACGCGATCTCACGCGGCAACGTCGAGCTGGAGGAAGTGCTGAACCGGAAGATCCGGTACTGCTCACTGCCCGAGGCGATCCGCGAATATTTTCTGTGGGGCTCGCGGTCGATCGTGATTGCCGGCACCCACGGCAAGACAACCACGACATCGTTGGCCGGCTGGCTGCTGACGCATGGAGGCGCCGATCCAACCATTCTCGTTGGTGGCGTGGCCAGGAATCTTGGCGCCGACGGGTCGAGCTATCGCATGGGGCGGGGCCGCGATTTCGTGATCGAAGGGGATGAATACGACAGCGCGTTCTTCGACAAGACCGCCAAGTTCCTGAAGTACTTGCCCGACATCGCAGTCGTCGGCAACGTGGAGTTCGATCACGCCGACATCTACCAGGACATCGATGCTGTGACCCTCGCGTTCAGGAGGCTGGTGAACCTGGTTCCCGCCCGAGGACTGCTCGTGCTGGGCGCGGACAGCCCCGTCGCGCTCTCACTGAAGGCGTCGGCGCGTTCCCGGGTCGTGACGTTCGGAACCGGCCCCGATGTCGACTGGCAAGCGCACGATCTCGAGTCGCATGGGGCGATCACGAGATTTCACGTCCGCAGGCAAGGGTCGCCGTTCGGGACGTTCGACGTGCCGCTCCTCGGCGCGCACAATGTCCGCAACGCCCTGGCGGCGATCGCCGTGGCCGTGGAAGTCGGGGTCAGCGGTGAGCGGATTGGCGAAGGGCTTCGAACGTTTGCCGGCGTGAAGCGGCGGCTGGAAGTGGTCGGCACGTCGGGCGGCGTGACGGTTTACGACGACTTCGCCCACCATCCGACGGCTGTTGCTGAGACACTCGGCGGCCTCCGCGCCGCCCAACCCGGTGCGCGCATCTGGGCAGTCTTCGAGCCTCGGTCCGCTTCTTCGTGCCGCCGGGTCTTCCAGGACGACTTCGCCAATGCCTTTGCCGCCGCGGACGAGATCATGCTTGCCCCGGTCTTCCGGTCGACGCTGCCCGAAGGAGAGCGCCTTTCGATACCCAGGCTGGTTCGAGACCTCGCAGACCGCGGCAAGTCGGCCCGCGAGACAGCGTCGATTGATGAGATCGTGGACACGATCGCCCGCGAGCACCGCCCCGGCGATCTGGTCGTCGTGATGTCGAACGGCGGGTTCGGCGGCATCCATCGCAAGCTACTCCAGGCGCTGTCGTGAACGGCTCTGCATTCCGGCTCGTCCAGGCCGGAGATTCCGTCGTCGTGGTGGAGCTCGAGGATCGGATCGACGAACGGGTCAACGCGCAAGCCATCCGTCTTGCCGCGGTCGTCGAAGCGGCGCGGATTGGCGGTGTCCGCGACGTCGTCCCCACGTATCGGTCCGTCGCTGTGTACTTCGATCCGCTGCGCACCGATTACACCGGGCTGTGCGACTTTCTGTCGACCCACGCGACCGAAGGTTCTGCCTCCGTCGCGAACGATCGTCGCAACAGCCCGCGGGCACTGGTGCGTATTCCGGTGAGATACGGCGGGGACGACGGCCCGGATCTCGCTGACGTCGCGATCTTCGCGAAACTGTCTGAAGCGGAGGTGATCGCGCGCCATACCGGCCGCGTCTACCGCGTGTTCATGATGGGTTTCCTTCCCGGTTTCCCCTACCTGGGGATCGTCGATCCGGCGATCGCGGCCCCACGACGTGCGACGCCGAGGCTGCGGGTACCGGCAGGGTCGGTCGGCATTGCCGGTTCGCAGACGGGCATCTATCCGGCCGAAACGCCCGGCGGGTGGCAGGTGATTGGCAGAACACCGGTGACGCTGTTCGACGTGTCGCGGACAGGCCCTTTTCTTCTCGAGCCGGGCGATGCCGTCGAGTTCTACGCGGAGCCATGACATGGCCTTGGTACGCGTGCTTCGACCAGGCTTGTTGACGACGGTGCAGGATCGCGGGCGCTGGGGTTTGCAGGCACGGGGTGTTCCGCCTGCGGGACCGATGGATCCCTGGTCGCATCGTCTTGCCAACGCGCTCGTCGGAAACAGCGACGGAGCGGCGACGCTCGAGATCACGCTGTTGGGTCCCGAGCTCGAATTCGAAGACGAACGGTTTGTGGCCGTCGCCGGCGCGCAGTTCGCGATCGAGGTCGATGGCAAGGGCCAGTCGCCGAATACCGCGTTCATCGTGCCGGCCGGCGCCCGGCTGAAGGTGGGCGGGCGGCGAGCTGGTGCACGCGGCTATCTCGCCATTTCGGGAGGGTTTGAGGTGCCCGAGGTGCTTGGCAGCCGCGCGACACACCTGGTCAGCCGGATGGGCGGAATCGGAGGCCGAGCATTGGCAGCGGGCGATTCGCTTCCTCTCGGACGGCAGGGCAAACCACGACCGGGCCAGAGCGCTGATGCGGCACTGCCGGCGAGTGACGAGGCGGCGCGCATCAGGGTACTGCCCGGTCCTCACGCCGATCGGTTTTCCGTGGATGCCCTGGATCGGCTGCAATCGTCGGACTACACCGTGACCAACGAGTCGGACCGGATGGGATTCCGGCTGGCGGGCCCTCACCTCACACACGCGGGCAGCGCGGACATCATTTCGGACGCGACGCCGCTCGGGGTGCTGCAGGTGCCGGCGTCCGGTCAGCCTGTTCTCCTGATGGCCGATCGGCAGACGACCGGCGGCTATCCCAACCTGGCGACGGTCATCTCGGCTGACATTGGACTCGCCGGCCAGCTGGCGCCCGGCGATCGCATCCGTTTCGAGGCATGCACGCTTCAAGAGGCGCTGGCGGCGCTCATCAAGCAGGAGCGGGCGTTCATGGCGATCGAGCGGGGCGAGCGCGGATGAGCGAGCTCGCCAGCCGGCTGTCGGAAGCGTTCGGTTCCGAGCGCATCGGACGGGAGGTCCCGCTCGCGCCGATGACGACGTTCCGGGTGGGCGGACGCGCCGAGTTGTTCCTGGAGACGCGGACGAGCGAGGAAATCATGACGGCGCTGCGCCTGGCCCATGCGGCAGGCACGCGCGTGACGCTGCTGGGCGGCGGTTCGAACGTCCTCGTCTCCGACGCGGGGGTCCGCGGTCTGGTCATTCGGCCGCGGGGCGGCACGATCACCCGGCTCGATCCCTCGAGGGTCCGAGCCGACGCCGCGGTGACCATGAACGGACTGGTCCGTTGGACGATCATGCACGGTGCGGCGGGCCTCGAAGCGTGGGCTGGTACGCCGGGGACGGTGGGCGGCGCCGTGTTCGGCAACGCCCACTTCGGCGGGCGCCTGATTGGCGACCTGATCGTGGAGGTGCGAGTGGTCGGCCTCGACGGAACGACCGCCGATTATCCGGCGGCGGCGATGGCGTTTGGCTACGATCGCAGCCGATTGCAGGAGTCAGGCGAAGTGTTGCTGTCGGCGACGTTCCGGGTCGGGCCCGGCGATCCGTCGGCGCTGCGCCGCACGGCGCGAGAATCGCTCGCGTATCGAAAGCGCACGCAACCGCTGGATACGCCGAGCGCGGGATGCGTTTTTCAAAATCCGCAGCGGGACCGCGACGTTGTCCCGGAAGGCATTCCGTGGTCGGCCGGGGCGCTCGTCGACCGCGCCGGCCTCAAGGGCGTTGCGATCGGAGGCGCTCGCGTCTCCACGACGCACGGCAATTTCATCGTCAGCGACGGACACTCGACGGCGGCCGACATCCGGCGCCTGATCGAGCAGTGCCGGCGGACCGTTCGCGAGCGCTTCGGCGTGGAGCTCAGGGAAGAGATCGTCTACCTCGGGGAGTTCGATGTCGACACTGCTGATTGAGGGCGGCCGGCGCCTGTCCGGGACGGTCGAAGTCGAAGGCAACAAGAACGCGGCGCTGCCGCTGTTGGCCGCATGCCTGCTGACCACGGAGGAATGCGTTCTTCAGAACGTACCGCGAATTGGCGACGTCGAGGTGATGGCGCGGCTGCTGCTCGACGTCGGCGCCCAGGTGGAGGGCATCGGCAGCACGACGCTGCGGATTCGATGTCCGTCGGTCGTGAAGGACGAGCCGGATCCCGGGCTCGTCGGGCGGCTCCGCGGCTCGGTCCTGCTCCTCGGTCCGCTGCTCGCGCGGCGCGGAGCCGCGCGGCTGGCGCCGCCGGGAGGAGATTTTCCCGCGAGGCGGACGATCGGGACGCATCTCGACGCGCTCGTCTCGATGGGCGCGCGGGTGATCGACGCCCCCGGCCATCAGCTCGAAGTGCCCGATGGACTGAAGCCGACGTCAATCTACCTCTACGAAGCGTCGGTCACAGGTACCGAGACGGCGCTCCTGGCCGCCGCCGCTGCGCCCGGCGTCTCTGAAATCCGTCACGCCGCCTGCGAGCCGCACGTGGTCGAGTTGTGCGAGTTCCTGCGCAAGATTGGCGTCCCGGTCAGCGGCATTGGGTCGACGACGATTCGGGTTGAAGGCGGCGCGCGGCTGCATGGCGCCGAGCACCGGTTGTGGGGCGATTACATCGAGGCCGGAAGCTGGGCGGTCGTCGCGGCGATTACCGGCGGCGATCTCGATATCCGCGGCGCCCGGGCGGAGGACATGGAAGTGGTTGCCGCGGTCCTGAGGCGGCTTTCCGTCCAATGCGCGATGGACGGCGACGTGTTTCGCATCCGTCGCTCACAGCCGAAAGCCGCCGGCCGTATCACGACCGGGCTCTGGCCGGGCTTCCCGAGCGATCTGATCAGCCTGGTGACGGTGCTCGCGACGCAGGCCGAAGGACGAACCCTCGTCCATGACTGGCTCTACGAGTTGCGACTGTTCGCGCTCGAGCAGATGAGCGCCATGAGCGCCGATCTCTTCCTGTGCGATCCCCACCGGATCATCGTCACGGGTCCGCGACGGTTGCGGGGACGGCCGCTCGACAGCCGCGACCTTCGATCGGGGATGGCGCTGATTGCCGCGGCGCTGGCGGCCGATGGCCAGAGCCGGCTCTCGCCGCTCGAAACCGTCGAGCGTGGCTACGCGCAGCTCGTCGAACGGCTGCAGGGTCTCGGCGCCAACGTTTCGAAGCTCGCGTAGCTTGCCCACCGTAGCCAGGCTCCGTCACGCCGGCGAAGGCGGGCGAGCCGAGCTAGCGGCCAGGATTTGTCCCAGGAATCGCGGTGCCGGGAATCGTCCCGGGATTCGTCCCGGGAATAATTGGCGACGGCCCGGGTGGCGGCGGCGGTGCGGGCGCCGGCGTGGGAGCGGCTGGCGGCAGAGCCGGAGTCGGCAAAGGAATATCGAGCGCTGGCGGCAAGTCGCCGCCGCCGAGCGACGTTCCCGAATCACGGCCGACGCGGAACGCCCTGAGATCGTCCTCGCTGACGTCGAGCACCCGAATGATGTGCGGCGTCAGCGTGAGGATGATGTCCGACTGATTTATTTCGGTCCGGTTGTGCGCGAAGATTCGTCCGACCACCGGGATATCGCTCAGCCCCGGAATGCCGTCGAGGACGCGCCGCTCCTCGTCGCGAATCAGGCCGGCGAGCATGTTGGTTTCGCCGTCGCGCAGCCGAATCTGCGTGTTGATCTCGCGGTTGGCGAACGTCGGCAGGCCGCCGAAGCCCGTGCCGGAAATGGCCTGCACCGCGACGCGCAGCGTCAGCGTGACCTCGTCCTCGTGATGCGTGCGCGGCGTGATGTCGATGTTGACGCCGATATTCCGGTAATCGAAGCTCGTGGTCGGCTGAATCGGCAGGCCGCCCGCCGCAATCGGCGAGAACGTCGTGACCGGCACCGGCACCTGTTCGCCGAACCGCGCCTGCGCCGTGATCCCTTCCATCGTTCGCAGCTGCGGGTTGGCGAGCGTCCGTGTGTTCGAGTCGGTCTTGAGCAGGCGATAGTACAGGTTCGGCAGGTTGGCGAACAGCACGTCGGCCTGCGTGAGATTTCGAAGCGATTGCAGACTGATGATCGTCGGCGGCCCCGCCGCATCGGGAGCGATCCCGACGCCGCCGTCGAGGCCGGGCGATCCGGGTGTGGCGATCTGCAGGCCGTATTCCTGCAGCCGCGTCCGATCGACCTCGAGCAGCTCGACGTCGATGATCACCTCCGGCCTGGCCTTGTCGATGGCAGCCAGGAGCCTTGACGCGGCATCGATCCGCTCCGGCGTGTCCTTCACCGTCAGCGCATTGGTCCCGGTCACCGGCGAGATGCGGCGGGCATCCAGCACCATCCGCAGCAGGTCCATCGTCTCCTTGAGGTCGGCGTTGCTCAGATAGAAGACGCGAACGACTTCCTCCTCGTACTCGCGGCGCTTGGCCGGGGTATCGGGGACGATGAGCAGGGTGCGCGGAGCGGTGACCCGATAGAAGGCGCGGGTCTGGTCGCTGACGGCGTTCAGCGCATCGCGCAGCGTGGTGTTCCGCAGATCGATCGTGACCGGCGCGTCGCGAAAGGTGGTATCGAAGCCAACGCTGATGTCCGCGATCTTGCCGATCGCCATGAACACCAGCCGGCTGCTCGCGCCGCTGAAGAACAGCGACTCGGGCATCTTGACGTCGGCAGGGAGCTCGAGCCCGGGCGCGGGCAGCGTACGTGTTCGGTCGATCAGCGTCTGAAGCTCGGTCTTGCCTTCCCGCATCACGGCGATCTTCGAGCGCAGCTTGTTGCGCGTCTCGCGAACCGCCGTGTCGATCTCTCCGCTCGACGGGTTGAGCTCGGCCGCCGCTTCGTACTCGACCAGCGCCTGCTCGTACCTGCCGACGGCGTCGTGGCGCCGGCCCCGCTGAAAGTGGTCCAGCGAGGCGCGGAGCTTCGCGCGATCAAGCGCAAGCCGGGCCTCGGTGTCGTCTGGCTTGAGGCGGACCGCCTGAGTGTATTGGGCGACAGCGGCGTCGTATTCCTGGCGCAGCTCGAATTCGCGCCCGCGGCTCAACGCCGCCGAGGCAGCGCAGCCGGCGGCCAGGATAGCGGCCGCTACGACAAGGAGGAGGCGGCGTTCAACGCCGGGGGGAATCCTCGACAATTTCAACACCACGCGGCGGAGTAAAGGTGAACAGCTTATCGGCCAACCCGACGTTTTCCTTCAGATTCGTGAAGGAGAAGCTCGACGTGCCCCCCTGCGAGTCGCCCGTCACCAGGCCCCGCAAAGTCAGAGTCGCCGCGTCGACCACGATGATAAGCCAATCGTACTCTGCCTGAGGTGTATGCGGCACCAGCTTGAGCGCCCTTGAGCCGTCGGGGTAGCCGGCAGGGCGCTCGACCAGCGCTGGCGTGAAGTCGCGCGTGATATCGCCCTTTCCGGCCAGAAATAGTGCGGGCGTGCTCGCCTGATCGTCCGGCGGCACCGCGGCAATCTGAACCAGCTTGTCCTGGGGGATGTACGAGTAAACGCGCGCCCCGTCGGAAACGAAGAGCTTCTCCTCGGGCGTCTTGTACTCCCAGCGCATCTTGCCCGGCTTCCGGACCATGACCCGCCCCGAGTCCTTCAGTTGCCGGTTGAGGACGCCGCCGCGGTAGGTCTGGACGAAGTCGGCTGAGAAATCGCGAACCGTCGCGTACTTCCCCTGGAGGGACGCCGCCAGCTCAGCGGCAGTCTGCTGTTGAGCGAGCGGTCGATCCGCGGCAACGACGAGCGACACGATGAGCGCGGGCCAGACTCGGAGGTCCATATTCATTTAGACGATAGCACCACGTACCGGGGCTGCGGGGCGAAGATGCCCGCCGCATACGCCGTCCGCAACGGCCGTCCGTCGTCGTCCAGCGTCACCAGGCTGATGCCGCGCTCCACGATGAGACTGTGATTTCGGTTTGCGATGACGTGTCCGAACCCCATCCGCCGGATCGTGTCGAACGCCAGCCACGATTCCATGCGCACGTCCACCGTGACGCCGTCGATGTGGAGGCGGCGGCGGAACGGATCGTTCGAGCCGTGGAAGAACACCGGAGCGGTGCCCACGCGCCCCGCGAGTGCCACGTAGTCCTGGCCGGCTACCGCCGGAGCGCTGCCTCCAGTGAGACGTCTGATCGCCCGGTCGGCGTCTTCGTAGTCGATGACAAACTCGCGAGTCGGTTTGAGCACGCACAACACGTAGCGCGATCCGGCGGGAAGTGAACCGACGACGGCCTCCAGCGTCGGCGCGGAACGCGTGCGCTCAATTCCGAAGAGCGGCCCATAGGCGGCGGCGAGCTGCCCGGCGGCGCGCTCGGTGGTGACGATCTCACGACCGACGGCCCGGTTGTCACGTATCAGGACCGGGGCGTACAACAGAACCTCTGGCAGCCAGGTGTGGAGCACTTCAGGCCGCACGTACTGACCGAAGTACGTGAGGCCGTTCTGCAGTTGCCAGTTCATGTCGGTCATGAGCAGCGCGTTCCGTTCGGAGAGGCCTTCCGTCATCGCCGTCAGGACCGCAGTCGGTCGCCGATCCGCGCTCCTGTCGAGGGCTGGATAGTTGATCACGATGTTCCACGAGGCGAGCGCCAGGAACGCAGCCGGGACAAGAGAACGGAATCGCGGCCCGATGGCACGCTGCCAGGCGACGAGGCCAACCGCCGCCAGAAGCGCGACGACGAGGTGCGAAGGCAGGAAGAAGACGTGTGCGTCGCCGACGTTGTAACCCAGCGCGAATGCGATCGTCGACCCGAAGAGCAGGACGAGAAGCGCGGCGCGCCGCCAATTCGTCCTCGACAGGTGCACGAGTCCTGCCGCGGCCGCCAATGGCGGCACCCACCCGAACTGCTGCGCGAGATCGAACGCGTACATGCGCAGCCGTTCGCTCACCACGGCGGCAGGCACTTCGAGAACCATCGTTTCCCGCCAGTCAGCTTTCGTGACATCGAACCAGAACGTCCGCAGGGCATCTGCGAAACTGGCCGGCGGAACTACCTCGCCCCAGAGACCCGAAAAATTCCACGAGTACCTGAAGTGCGCCGAGCGCGGCACATCCCACCGCCGCGGCCACGACGCGCGGCGACAGGAGCGATCGCCAGCCGCCGGCCGCTCCGGAAAGCAGGAAGACTGTATAGGCGGGCAGCAACAGGATCGTCGACAGATGGTTGCCGAACGCGAGGGCGTAAACCGCCAGGAACCAGACAAGCCGCCGGAACGTGGGCTCCGCGGACCAGCGGAGCAGCAGAAGCAGCGTCGAGGCGACAAGGAGAAGATGCAGCGGGTAGACCTCGGCAATCACCGCCTGGCTCCAGAACGTGTACGAGCCGGCGAAGAGCAGCGCAGCCGCCACCGCCGCGACCAGCGATCCGCACAGCTCGAACGCCACGAGGACGATCACCCCGCACGCCAGCGCCGCCTCGACGGCCGAAAGCAGGTTCATGGCATATGCGTGGTTGTCAAAGAGCGGGACGATGGGACGGGCGATGGCGTAATACAAGGGATAGGCGTCGCGCGGCGTGATTTTCGGCAGGCCGCCCATGGTCTGGAACGATGCGGTGTCGCCGAGATCGAAGTCGGGCAGCAGCGTTGCGCGGTAAAGAAGGAATGCGCCGAGCGCGACGACGGCGGCGGCCGTGGCGCGCATGGCTATCGGTGGCGTTTGGCGTCGATGAACGCGCGGACCTCGGACATCGGCCGCGTATTGACGACGTGACGCGCTTCGACCCAGCCCCGGCGCGCGGTCATGACGCCGAACTGCATCTGCCGGTCGAGCATCTCGGCGCGATGGCAGTCACTATCGATCGCGACCGTCGCGCCGGCGGCGATCGCGCGCCGCGCGAGCGCGCCGTCCAGGTCCAGGTGCGAGGGTGCGCCGTCGATTTCGATGAGCGTCTTCGTCTTGACGGCGGCTTCGAAGAGCCGGTCGTAGTCGAGCTCGTAGCCAGGCCGATAGGGGATGAGTCGATTGGTCGGATGAGTGATCATCGACACGAGCGGATGCCCCATCGCCGCGACGTAGCGCGCGAGGAGCTGGTCCGGGGAATGGCCATGACGCTCGTGGAGCGACGCCAGCACGATGTCGAAGCGCTCGAGGATCGCGTCCCGGAAATCGAGCCGGCCATCCGCGAGGATGTCGACCTCGCAGCCGTGCAGGATCGTCAGGCCCGGGTATTTCGCGCGGAGCGCCGCGATCTCCTCAGCCTGCCGCGCGACAGCGTCGCCCGTGAGGTTACGCGCCGCCGCGGAATGCGGCGAATGATCGGTGATGGCGATGTATTCGTATCCGAGCGCGGCTGCCGCCTCGACCATGGTTGCCACAGAATCGCGCCCGTCGCTCCATTCCGTGTGCATGTGGAGGTCGCCCCGAATGTCGCGCCTCGAGACGAGTGCAGGCAAGCGGCCGGCCCGGGCGGCTCCGATTTCGTCCATGCCTTCGCGGATTTCGGCGGGGATGAACGGCAGACCGAGGGCGGCGTAGATGTCTTCCTCGGTCCCGGCGATTGGCGCGCCCGCATCAGATTGAAGGCCGCGCGGACCGAGCATCAGGCCGCGCTCTGCGGCAATCGCCGCGAGGCGCTTCACGTGGTCGAAGGAACCCGTGAGGGTCAACAGCGCGGCGCCGGCTTCTTCGGCGGCCGGACACCGAACGCCGACCTGGACGCGATCGACGAGCACGTAAAGGCGACGCGGTCCGCGGTGGAGCGTCCGTGTGACGTCGGGCAGCTTCAGGATGGCCTCGAACGCGGCTGCGGGATCCTCGAGCGGCGCGAGCACTTCAAGGTCGCCGATCAGTTCCCGTCCCCGCCGCAGCGAGCCCAGTGGGGAGGCCCACGGGGCGCCGGCCCCGGTCAGGCAGTCCATCACTGGCTGCGCGAGGCTCATCGCTCGACCCAGCGGTACACGGGGAACGGCCGCTCGCAGATGGGGCAGCGCGGCAGCGATGGCCGCCTCGATTCGGGCATCCAGTCCCTGTATCCCTCGAACGGCCTCGGCGGCGATCGCGATGGTGAGATCCGCTGCGCTCGTCACGCCGAGCCTGCTATGCAGAGTGGCCAGCTGGTCGATCGAGACGGCGCCCGACTCGAACAGCCATCGCAAGTCGGCGGGCAGATCGGCCACGGCCGACTCGAGAAGCACCCAGGCCCCCGCGTCGTACATGTGGCGAAGCCGGGTCAGCAGGACCGGGCTCGCATCAGGCGGCGGATCGGCGAGCAGCGGGGCAAGGTCGGCGTCGGACTCGATGTGCCGCGACCGGACGAGCGCTGCCGCATCGGCAAACAGCGCCGCTTCCGGCGCGTCGCCGCGGATGGCGGCAACCGCTCCAAGCTCGTCGAGCGTCTGCGGCAGGGCAGCGGGGGTGGTGGCGCCGGATTTCTCGGGAGCGATCGCTAACCTTTCAGCGCGCCTGGCTCGGGCGCCGCTTGCCTCGGCGCCTCCTTGGCTTCCGTCGGGAGATTCGCCGCGAGCCACTCCGCGATGCCCCCTTTGAGTGTCGCGGCCCGGTAGCCTTGACGAATCAGCAGGGCGGCCACGTGCGAGCTCGCGAGCTCGTTGGGATCGGAGTCGTACACGACGATGTCCCGATCGCGCGGCAGCGAGGGTGCGGGGCCGTCGCCGTTGTAGCGAATGGCGCCCGGCAGGCGTACGGTGCTGTGCTCGTAGGGATACTTCAGGCGGGCGTCGACGAGGACCGGCGATGTGTCGCCGTCGAGCCGCTGTTTCAGATCTTCCTTGGAGATTCGGGGGACCGGCACGCGGCTAATTGTCGTCGCGGGATCGCGGAACTGTCAACGGGCGGCGAGCTCGAGTGGCGGCGCCGGCTTCGAGCGGGACTCGTGACTAGCCGGCGACGCTGCGATTGAACGGCACGACTCGCGCGCCACGGCGCGGGACGATCCGGAGCTGTGGCTTCGCGGGCTTGGCCTGGGGAGGAGTGAGCGACGTCTGCTGGCTACTGAGCGCCCAGCCTGGTGATCGACGGCCACAGTGGATGCATCGCAGAAAGATGCTGCCGGGCTCGCACCACATCCCGTACTCGTGGCGGCCAGAGAGATAGCAGTTGAACCAACTCCACATACGAGCGCCTTTCGGAGAAGCAGTGGTTCGCCTTTGGGCAAGAGTGATGCCGATACAGGTTTTTGGGATTTTCGGCCGAAACTGTCAGGGGAGCGGATGCCCTAATCTCCTGCCCATGCTGGAGTTGTGAACGTATCCGTCACGCACCACACAATTCTGTAAGCGACAGACGGCTTTGATCGACTCGGGGCTGAGGGGTCAGGTCTGGTACTTCAACATGCCTGAGGCTTGTTCGAGCCCCGAGACCCGAACCCCGAAACATCCTAGATCGTCTGACGCCTGCCGACCATCATCCGGTAGATCCACAGCAGCAGCACCGCCCCGATCAGCGACATCAGGAACCCGGCACCGTCGTTCTCGCCGTACCAGCCCAGGGCGCGGCCGATGAAACCTCCGAGCAGCGCGCCGGCGATGCCGAGCGCCATCGTCACGATGATGCCGCCGGGATCGCGGCCAGGCATGAGGAGCTTGGCAAGAGCCCCGACGATCAGGCCGAAGATGATCCACCCGATCACGCCAAACATAGCGGTACCCTCCGTGAGCGCCTGAGTGCAAATGCGGCGACGTCAGCGGTTCAGCCGGGCCGGTGCTCTGAAGCCCAGGCATTGAGGTCCGCGAAAGGAACGGAACCGATGCCCCGGTCGTCCCTAGTTTAGGAAAATCGATGCGCTTTCGGGCTGAGGATTTTGAGTTCGACCCCGGGACGGGCGAAGTTCATCGCGGCGGGTCGATCACCCGCCTCGAGCCGCAGCCGGCCGCCCTGCTTGCGCTGCTGATGTCCCGGCCGGGTGAGCTGGTCACACGCCAGGAAGCCATTCGTGCCCTTTGGGGTGATCACACCAGCGTGAGTTTTCAGGACGGCCTCAACTACAGCGTTCGACAGATTCGGATTGCGATCAACGACCAGGTCCGGCAGCCGCGGTACGTCGAAACGATCCCACGCCGCGGATACCGGTTCGTCGCGACCGTCGACGGCTTATCGGCGCCCGCGGACCGAACACGAAGTCTGCCGGGGCGGCCCGCCCGGAGATGGATGGCCGCTGCGCTGTGCGGTGTCCTGCTCGCCGCCGCGACCGTCGTGATCGAGCGGCGTCCGAACCGGCACCACGAGATCGCGGTCACGATCCTCAGATCGATTCACGACCGCCTCTTCTAACCTCAGCACCCCGCACCCGGCACCCCGCCCTCAGCACCCGGCACCCTTCTTCAGGTTTTCCTCAGCGATTCCCGAGAACTCGACGCGGCAAGGTCCGTCACCCCGGACAGGAGGTGACAGATGCTCGACAAACCCTGGCTCGCTGCCGGATTGGTGCTCGCCGTGGCCGGTACGACCGTGCTGATCGCGGCCGCCGCACATTTCTCGTTCTTCTTTCTGCCGTTTACCTGGACCAACGAGCCAGCCCGGCTGATCGATCTCCTCGGGATTCGACCGGGCGATCGCGTCGCGGACATCGGGGCGGGTGACGGGACGCACGCCGTCGCTGTGGCGCGGCTCATCGGGCAGGATGGGGAAGTGCTGGCGAGCGACCTCGATCCCGATCGGCGTCGCGCCATCGCCGACCGCGTCGCCCGTGAACACGCATCCAACGTCCATGTCGTCGAAGCCGCGCGGGATTCGACGAACCTGGCGGATCGCTGTTGCCGGGCGATCTACATGCGCACGATGTTCCACCACGTCGCGGACCCAACCGCGTACGCGCTGGACGTCGTCCGGAGCCTGCAGCCAGGCGGCCGTGTGGCAGTCATCGATTTCGCCCCGGGCCGACTCTGGTTCCACGGCGGCGATCACGGCGTGAAGCTCCAGGATGTCCTCTCAGCCTTTACCAGTGCCGGCTGCTGGCTCAGGCACCGCGACGACCACTGGGGCGGACCGACGTTCTTGTTGGTGTTTGAGTGCGGTGAGAGGACGTGAGATCGAGAGGAAGCTGCAGGTTCTGCGCGAACAGCGCAGCTTCGGCAGCGCTTGAACCGGAGGTTACCTGATGGAGAAGTGCGCTTCGAGAAGGCGAATTGTCAAGGCGTGCAGTGACCACGAAAGAACTCGGGCACGGCTGATGCTGTCTGACTTGTATTCCCCCAGAAAACGGTCGATCCGCGTCGAATTCCCGACAGTCGGTGTGCACCCGCGTGCAGTCGGCGTCGGCCAGCTGACGGATGGGGGCGGACATGCAGATTCAGGAGGCGCGTCCAACAGTTCTGCTCATCGATGATTGCGAGCCGCACCGATTGATGTACGAGATGACGCTCGGGGCTGAATTCGACGTGGTGACTGCAGATCGAGGTCGGGATGGGCTACGCCTGGCTGCGACTAATCATCCCGACGCCATTCTTCTTGACGTGCTCATGCCGGGGATGGACGGGTGGGAAACCTGCACGAGGCTCAAATCCGATCCCGCTACTGAATCGATTCCCGTCATCCTCCTGACCGGCGTCACGGACATCGACCTGACGGACCATGCGATGGCGGTGGGTGCCTGCGACGTGCTCACCAAGCCGTGCTCGCCCGACCGACTGCTTGGCACAATTCAGAAGGTCTTGGGACGAGAACCTAAAATCATGAATGCGTCGGGCGGGGGCAGAAGTTGACCACGAGCACAGAGGAGAGGCGTTGGAGGGGATTTCGCGCTTCACTCTCGCGTCCGCCGCCGACGCCACCGATCCCGCCCGCGTAGGGGTTCACTCGGCCGCTGGGTTTCCCCAGCGCGTTTTGCCCAGACCTGCACGAAAAGAACTGCGCTTACGTTTGCCACGCCAGCACCGCAGTACGGTAAAACGGAGGCGTCATGAAGGACCTACAGTTCGCGTTCAGACGACTGCGCCGCGCCCCTCTGTTCTCGGTTGCGGTGATGCTGATTCTCGGCCTTGGGATCGGTGCGAGCGCAACCACGTTGAGCGTGGTCAACGCGTTCATGTGGCGGCCGGTGAATGTGCCACATCCTGAGCAGTTGGTTCTGATCGGCTCGCGCTCCAAAGAGGGCCTCGTGCGCCCGATTCCGCTACCGCTGATTGAGGCGCTTGCACGTTCGGAGCTATCGAGCGATTCACCGTGCGCGTATAGCAGCGGCCTGGCGGCGACAGAGGCCAACAGGCAGTCGTCGTCAACCTCTCTCATGGTGGTTGCGGGCGATTGCTTCGCCGCCCTTCGGATTCAACCGCTGCTCGGGCGGGTTATTCGACCAGAAGAGGCGCCGTTTCAAGGGAAGGCCAGCGCCGTCGCCGTGCTCGGGTACGGGTATTGGCAGCGGATGTTCGGCGGCGCTCCCGACGTCGTCGGCAAGACCATCCGCATCGAGACCGCGACCGCAACGATTGTGGGCGTGCTCCCACGCCAGTTTACCGGCATCAGCAAGGACGTTGATACCGGCCTGGTTGTGCCGTTCAACTCACACCGCACACAACCCGGCGCTCTTTTTATCCTCGCCCGGCTTGGTGGTGACCGGCAGATCAGCCAGCTAGAAACTCAGCTGCGCACCGTCTGGGCGTCGGCGCTTGACGTCGCCTTGCCGGCAACGCTGACCGGTGCTGACCGCCGTGCGGCGTTGGACGCCGAACCCGAGCTTCGATCCGCGAGCGCCGGCCACTCGACGTTACGGAATCTGTATGGTTCCACATTCGTGAATACTGCCTGGTTGACGGGCCTCCTGGTTCTCTTGACCAGCATCAACGTCGGTGGCCTGCTGTGCTCGCGCCTGGCGTCGAAACTCACAGAACTGGCGATCCTGCGTGGACTGGGCGCGACGCGTGCACGGATCGTGCGCAGCGTACTGATGGAAGCCGTGCTGCTGTCTTTTGGGGGTTGTGCGATCGGATTGCTTCTGGCCTACGTCGCGGCGCCCGCGTTTGTGACCCTACTGCCGGTCGGCAATGTACCGTGGACCATCTCGTTCGCGCCGGACGGAAGAGTTATCGCCGCGGCGGTCGGCATTGCGACTCTCGTAGCCGTAGTGATTACAGCCATCCCGGCTTGGATCGCGACCCGCCGCCGCTCTCTGATGCTCGGCACCGATCGGAGCGTGACCCGCGCGACGTATCGATCGGCGCAGGTGCTCCTCGTGCTCCAAGTCGCGGTGACGTTGGTGCTCGTGTTCGGGTGCAGCCTTTTGGTCCGCTCGCTCGTGGCGCTCGACAGCGTCGATCGAGGGTACAGCGCGAATGACGTGTTGTCGATCAGGTTGACGTCAACTGCCGGCGGTTACAGCACACTGGACCAGCCCACCTACTACCGCGAGCTGGTCGAACGCGTCGGCGCGCTGCCTGGCGTGACGTCCGTCGGGATGGCGAAATTTTTCGGGACGGTTCCCAACGAACGTGCCTGGTATGGGCCGGTCTCGTGGTCAGGCGAGGAGCAGGCGGCAACGACGGCGATTTATGAATACGCCTCTCCAGGATTCTTCCAGACCGTTGGCATTCCGCTACTGCGCGGTCGCGATTTCTCATGGTCGGATGCGCCCGGCTCGCCCCCCGTCGTGCTGGTGAGCGACAGCCTGGCGCGCCTACTCGAACCCGACGGCAACGTGGTCGGTCGCTCTCTCCGTTATGGAGCGGAGCCGGCGCGTCAGAAGCTGCAGATCATCGGTGTTGTCGGCAACACCAGCTTCGGAAACTCCCGGTCAACAGAGATTCGAACGGTGTACTTTCCAGGGATACAGGCCGGACAGGGCACGTACGGCACCCTGCACATCAGAACGAAGGCAGATCTCGGTGCGGTGGCCGGGCCCGTTCGCGAGATCCTCACCAACATGGGTCACGAACAGGTCTTGGTGATGTCGACCATTGATGGTCTGTTCGAGAACTGGCTGGTTGCCGAGCGGATGGGCGCCACCGTGAGCACCGCTGTGACCGTGCTGGCGCTCTGCATCGCGTGTGTCGGCGTGTCTGCGCTGCTGGCGTATGCCGTCGCTCGTCGGACCCGCGAAATCGGCATCAGGATCGCGGTCGGCGCAACCGCTCGCGACGTGTCCTCCTTGGTGTTGCGCGACGCTGTTATCCTCGCCGGAGCTGGCGTTGGTCTCGGTATTCCGGCCGCTCTGATGTCCGCCCGGGTGTTGGAGTCGCTCATGTTCGGTGTCAGGA
The DNA here is from genome assembly GCA_963720005.1 of uncultured Acidobacteriota bacterium. Taxonomy (GTDB): domain Bacteria; phylum Acidobacteriota; class Vicinamibacteria; order Vicinamibacterales; family CAVVIG01; genus CAVREM01. The sequence continues at coordinate 111,358 of CAVREM010000022.1, forward strand.
CGAGCGACATGACGACGCTGATCGTGTCGGTCGCGCTGCTGATCGCCATTGCCGTGAGTGCCGCGGTAGTCCCCGCATGGCGCGCGGTGCGTGTCGATCCAATGATCGCATTACGCGCGGAGTGAAGTGCGTCTGGATGGCACCACAGCTAGGTCGCTTTGCTATCTGAAGGCCTGGCGGCGAGCATCCCACACTCTCACGACACCCCACTCGCCCCCCAACACTTTCGAACCAGCGGCGGGGTTGCGAGGGATCGAAGCTCCACAACCGGGCGCGATCCGTTTCCCTGATTTGACCAGCTGAGCCTGTTTCATACCCGTATCAGGGAGAACGGGTAGCAGGGGATTTCACATTTCACTTATTTCACTGTGGTTGTGGGAAGCGGATCAATCCGCGCCGCGCCATGGCCGTAGTCGCGGCAGAAACCGGCCGACATGTCGGCTGTACTCCTCGTATTGCTTACCGAATTTCGTCGCAAGCAGTGGTTCTTCCAACAGCGGAATGTACGCCAGATTGATGACGATGAACGTCAACGTCCAGACGAGGTGTGGGAGCGACCGCAAGACCGCGACCTCGCCGGCCAAGAGGAAGATGACGCCGCTGATCATCGGATTTCGCACGTAACGATACGGTCCTTGAACAACGAATCTGCGCGGTGGGTCCCACGGTGCGAGCGTTCCCCGTCCATCATCAGCGAAGCGTCGGAGTGAGGCGACGAATAGCGTGCCGCCGCGACCACAAGCAGGCCGCAGCCGAGAAGCGCGAGCGCGAAATCGTTAGCGCTTCGGGGCCATGAGAGTCGGACCTGATAACAATCAATGATCCAAAGCGGGACGAGGACGATGACGGTCCCCGGCAGGGCAACTATCGCGAATAGATGGCGGAGAACGGTGAACACCCGCTGCAAGCGCCCGGACTCTATCACTCCATCACGACCTCAGCGCCACCCCTGTCGCCATCCCTCCCGTCATCCTGCCACCACGGGTGGTGTCAGGAGTGGCAGAAGCGGAGAAGGGCACTTGCCACTGGAGGCCGTCGTAGGGGAGCGGCAGTTGGCACAAGACGTTGCCGAAGTCGGTGACTGTTCCGTCGAGGCGGTAGGTTTCGACTGGAGAATAGCCGCGATTGATCCTGATTTCTGTCGGCGAGGCCGTAATTTCAAGGACGTTCACGAACCGCGGCTTGGGGCCTCACGAAACGGCGGATCCGCTCTCCAACGGATGCGGGCTTTTCACGATTAGTGGACCGACGAACCTGCTGGCGTTACTTCGCCGGTTGCGCTTCGACGAAGCGAGCACCCTTGAGAATATTGGCGAGGCCATAATTGCCTTCGTGGCAGGCAAACTCATAGATCTGTTCTTTCAGCGGCCGCATCGGAATTTCTACGGTCCACGGCTTCGTCCACGTTGTCGCGTCCTCGACGGTGAACTCGGTACAAGATCGTGTCTAAGCTCACGCGGCGGAATCGTTCGATCAGATGGAGCGTGGCACCGGAGCCCCGGAACGGACGTTTGTCGTTGAAGTTCGTTGTCTCGACAACGAGCGTACCTCCCTCCCAGTGGCCGCGCGAGTCGCCTTGCCACAGCCGCAGTTTATCCGGAAGATGCGAACGTCCGTCGAGCGGAATGATCCGCGCAGCAGACCCAATTCAGCAAAGATCATCAAGTGCGTCGGCGTCTGAACGATCTCGTAGTTGCTGTTGTACAGAATACTTGGAAGCATTGGTGGTCCGCCCACGGGGAACGCTAGGCACCGTTCGGTAACCGACCGTTCTTCGGAATTGTCGGCCGTTGGTGGGCCCGCGGCGCCGCCCCGTTTTTGTGCGTCCGCGGTCAACGGCGGAATGCGCCCCTCGGCGCCGATGATGAGTGAGGTCCGTCCGGTGGAGACGAGCGGACGATCTTCCATCCACGTCGGCACAAATTCGCCGCTGATCTTCGCTTCTTCTGCATTGCCCGAGAGCTCGATTCCCCGCTGGAGTGCGTGCTTCTGATATTCGGCGGCCTCATTGCCGCTGAAAAACTCCTTGCCGGCCAGCTCCGGCGGCCGCTGCAGCGGTGTGGCCGTCGCGCTCGTCCAACGACCTTGAAGGTCAGGGACATTCCAGGGTGTGCGCGGCACGTCGGTGGGCGTCGCCGCCGATCGCGGCGCCGACTGACCTGGACTCGACACCACACTCGCCAGCAGGATCACCCCGGCGATCACAGGAGCTCTATTCATCGCTGGAATCTCTGAAAGATATCGCGCTCAAGACGTCCCCGCCGCTGGATGCCGAGGGTCTGCGGCGGACGGTCGCGGCCCCACGAGGGGTTCCTGAACAGAGTGTGCTGCCGGGCGCCGGATCGTCGCCGCTCATCTTGGCTGGCCTAACGCGATGGTGATCGAATGGTCGATGGGAAACTTGCCTACCTGACCTGCGCAGAACGCCTTCAGCCGGTCGAAATCGCCTTGAGCCCAGTCGACTGCTGCAGACCGCTTCGCTCGCATGGCGATGTAGGCTGCATCGCTACACAGGGCAGGTGAGAGTGGGGAAATGGTGATGGACGAAACTGGACCGAGGTAGAGGACCGCGTCGAACTGGTCTTGCATCGGCATCACGCTCCATTGCTCGCGTGGAATTGGATTCGAGAAATCAGGTTTGCCGTTTCGGAACGAGTACCGAGCAATTTCAGTCGGATTGAAGAATCTAAAATCCGTCGTCCCGAGCATCGTGTCCCTCAGCACGGCAACACTGGGCCTGGGCCAGGAGGCCACCTCGGCCTGCACTTTCTCGAGGTCCGTCGTGGTGTTTGTCCAAATCGTAAAGACTTTCGTGCTTGGACGTGCCCTTTCAAGTAGCGTCACAATCGAGCCGCCGTCGAGGGCCGGCGACGAGTCATAGTTGTAGAGCGCGTGACGTCGCACGAAGTGCATGTCGCCATAGATGATCAGAGCCCGGCGCTTCTTCGACAGCACCTCTCGTTGAATCAGACCGAATGGGTGTCGGTTGCGATTGTCTGAAACCAGCTTGCCGTAGTCGCCGTCACTGCTGATTCGACTCCAGTCCACTGGCGGATCGCCCAACAGCACCCGAAGCTGACGAGCGCGCGGCAGCGATGAGTTCAGCGCGCGAACGGCTCTGAAGAATTCCTCATAGATCGGGCGATCCCAAATCGTATGGGGTTGCGTGGTGTCTTGCCACGCGAGGCGAAGCTCCTGTTCGGGGATCTGCTCGCCTCGAACGAAGCGATCCATGACGGGCTGGTGGCTCGCACTGCCGAACTCGACCACGATGTCGTTCACAACGGCCGGGAATCTGGAATCGCCGGATCAGAGATAGACGGAAGGCGTGCCCCTGCTCATTCCCGTGGCGGCCCTCTCCGAGCGCGACGAGCGAGTGCGACCGGAATGCGTCGAGGATGGCCGCAATCGGCTCCCGAGGGCTCGCTGGTGTCGTTGGATGCGACTGAGAACGCGCGGCTGGCGTCTCAAGGGTCCAGATGCTGAACATGGTGGCGAGCGCGATAGAGAAGCGTGTCATGCGCACTCCCTGCAGTAGAGAGCGTGAAGGGGCCGCCATGATACGTCAAATGAGCGTGTCGTCGTAGAATGTCCATCGAGGAGCGGATCGATGACGGCACCTCAGACCTGCGCCATCTGCGGCAAAGCGATGGACCCGAGGGACCGGCAGAACTACCACATCAAGTCCAAGGTGAGCAAAGTCTCTAAGCACGCTCACGCTGATTGCGTGACGCGAGACCCGGGCAAGGCAAAGGCTGAGGGGTTCCTGCACGAGGATCGCTGATGTCCAAGGTGCTCGCGATTCTCGGCGTCTCCTTCTGAGTTCATCGACAAAACAGGACGCACTGTGATTCCAGGACCGTTTGCAAAGGTCGGCGGCGGGTTCCGGAACGGCATTGTTACGGTCTGCGGAACGAAGACCTGCGGTTACATCAATCGAACCGGGCGGGTCATCTGGCAATGGGAGTAGAGAAGCGCTCGGCGTCTGTGCCGACCTTGCCGACGACCCTACGGCTTGATTAGGTGCTCTCTGCCAGTGGCATCTGTGAGTTTCAAAAAGCTGCCAGTCGGTTGTGATTCCAGAAGCGTGAACTTCGCTTGAGAATCGCCGCCAAGACCCAATCCAGCACTTCGTTCAGATCCACTAAGTTTCACGACAGGTCCATATTTCGGATCGATTAATCGGAAGACGACGGTTTCGGGAAATGATCCTCCGTCGGTGGCGGCGACGGCAGGATTACCAGCGAGAATCGAGATAGTGGCTCTGGCGCGACCCTGTCCATCGACGATTTCCAATCCAGTGCCACGTAATAGACCGGGCGTGCTCTGTGCGCCCACCGGCCGTACCTGGGCCAACAGCACGACACACAGCACAAGATTCACGACCGTCAGGGCAACTGCGATTCTCTGCGTCATCGCGCCCTCCGTCTGGAACTGCATGACCGTGACTTCCGCCGTAACAGCCTAGACTGCTTTTTGTACTGCTCAGCCTTCCGCGTATTGTCCCATCCGGACCGGAAGCGCCCGCAACACCGGGGCCATCGCATCGACCGGAAAGGGACGGCCTTGCCTCGAGGGGTCGCCTTGTCGGGGGCCGTATGCCGGTCGGCGCCGACTCTTGTGACCCAGCCTGTCCAAGGTCGGCGTAGACTGACGCCCATTTCCGACGAGGTTTTTGCTCAAGGCAGAAGCGGTAAAGTGGGCCGAGGTGGAAAAGGCGCACGCAGGCGAACGGGTGGAGCGGGTTGAGTAGTTTGGGGGGCCTCCCCTCCGGCATCTCGGCACCGAGTAAACTGAGCTTACAATGCGGCGTGTGAAGCGAACGATGAAGATACTGGCGGCCGCAGTTCTAGCGCTCATGGTGTCTCCCACCAAAGCACAGCCTCGCGTCGCGTTCACGCGTACGTTCGACGATGTCAGGGTGCGATTTCTCAGCACGCAGATCACGGCGAACCCCGCCGCAAGAGCCGAGTGGGGCTTCAGTGCGGTCGTCGAGGCCGATGATGCGAGGCTTCTGTTCGACACCGGAAATCTGCCAGGGACTGTCACCGCCAACGCGAAAGTCCTGAACGTACCGCTGCAAGGGATTCGCGAAGTGGTTCTCAGTCATTGGCATTTCGACCACACTGGCGGAATACCTTCAGTGCTCGACGTGTTCGGCCAGGATGGCGCGAGGATCTACGCGCACACGGCCGTCTTCGACGAAAAGTTCAGCAGTCGTTCGACAACCGAGCAGATCAACGCCCTGCGGACGCAGCGCCCCGTCATCGAAGGGAAGCACGGGGTCTTCGATCTGTCGGACGCCCCCCGCGAAATCAGACCGGGACTTGTGTTGACAGGCAGCATCCCGCGTCCCAACCACGATGATGAGAAGCTTGCCCCCGGCAACCTGATGCGCCAAGGTGATCAGTTGGTCGTCGATACGGTCCCCGACGAGCAGGCGCTGGTGATCAACACCCGCGATGGCCTGATCGTCGTGACGGGATGCGGCCATGCCGGAGTGGTCAACACGATCGATCACGTCCGACGGCTGTTTCCCGGCCGGCCGATTGCGGCGCTGATTGGTGGGTTTCACTGGTTCGCGAGCGGCGAGTCGGAGATCGCGGAAGCCGGGAATCAACTGCGCACGCGCGGCGTGGCGCGTCTGGTTGGCGCACACTGCACGCTGGTCGAGCCGATGTTCACGCTCCGGCAGCACGGATGGTCACGTGAGACGGCGGCCGTGGGGACTATCGGCAATGACTTCTTCCTTCATCGCTCGCCCGCATCCGTCGCCAACGAGATGACCACGGCACCGATTGTCGTCGCGGCACATCAATCGGGACGCGGGTCCTGCCACGGAGAGAATTGACAAGGGTTGCCTCTTACGCGCTGGCCCGAATGCTGTGCGTGGAAACGACCGACAAGCCAGCCACTCAACGTAGCGGCAATGACCTCGTGGTCTCCTTGAAACGCACTAACGCCCGGAGGCTCAACGCTTCGCCGCAACCACCCCGCCAACGACGATCGCCGTGGCCGGAGCGACCGTCAGGAACAGCGGGACCGTCAACCACATCCGCAGATCGAGGCTGTTCCCCTGACCCGTGTCGAGAATCAAGGCTACGAAGATCGTGGCACTAACGGAAAGCGCAAACGTCAGCAGCGGGAGCATCGGGGTTCGCGAAGCAACCGTAGCCACCATCCATCCGCTCACGAAGAAGGGGAGTCCGATCGCTCCCCACATGAGAGCGCTACGCAGCCACCATGCGCCCGAGTAACGATCCATCACGCCGGCCGCAAACAGCTCGCGATCCAGCCCCGCCAACGGAGCGTCCGCGAACCTGAAAAAGAGCCACAGCACCAGCCATCCTAGTGCGACAGCAACGATCGTCAAGACGGTGTGCTGTCTCAGCGCAACGAAAATGGCCCGCAGCGCCTGCCAGTAGAACCATCGCGTGGAGCGGCCCGATTGATACTCCTCAACGAGATCACCGATCACCGCTTCATCTACGCCTAAGTTCTTCAAGAGCCATGTTGGGACGGGTCGTCGCGTCACGTCGCTCCTCCCTCCGTTTGCTTGCACCAGCCGTCCGTCAGTCTGCCGCCGTTTGGGATACCGACAACCACCAATCAGTATGCTCGGCGCACCAAGCAGACTGGCCATCAGGAAGAAGGGGAGGTGCGGGAGAATGGTTGAAAAGAACATGGACGGCGCAATCGCATAGTAAAGCGGGAACTCCATCAGACCCGCTGCCACCTTCATACTGTTCCTCCCTCGAGTTGCGGGATGTTGCGCCACAGGCGGGTGAGGGCACGATGGGTGTTCCGGGCCTCCCGGACGCCCTTGCCAGTCGCCTTGAAGAACTTCTTGGCCCTGCCACCGCGTTCGGGGGTGGGATCGCCAAACCGGGAGGCTGACCAGGCCCTTGTCCTCCAGGCGCTGGAGGGCGGCATAAACGCTGGCGACCGCGATCTCGTGGCTGGTCTCCGCCTCCAGCTCCTCGCTGATCGGCACGCCGTAGGCGTCATCCCCGATGTGCATGACCGTCAGCAGAACCATCAGCTCGAAGCTCCCGAGGTAGTCGCGGCGGCGCATTTAATCACTATAAGAGACTAAATGAGGAATGCAAGGGAAATCCGTCTGAAAGGGCGACAGGTCGATAATCGTCGGTGGAGGACTGGCTGATGACGAATCTCAGGGCACTCCTGGTAGGCGCGGTCTGCTTGGCCGTAGGCTTGGTAATCGGTGGGATGTGGCGCCCCGACATCGCCCAGGCGCAGGTGTCGCGGTTTCGCACCGAACGCCAAGCGGAGTTGCTGTTCATCCGATACGGCTCGATGACCGGCGAACAGTGTTACCTCGGGATGGACGGCGCGGGGATCATCTCGGTGCCCTGCGATCGGCCCGACCGCTAGAGAGGTGACGACAAACGGCGACCAACAACAGGAAACGGAAGGAAGGCGATCTATGTGGCGCGGAACGGCAGTGGGCACCTGTCTGGCGGTTCTGGTTGTCGCCGTTGCCTCTGGCCAAGGGCCGCGCTCTCCGGCCACCCTGGACGATCTGCTGGCCGAGATTCGCGGCTTGCGCGCGGATCTCAATCAATCTTCCAGTTCCAGCTTCCGAACGCAGCTCTTGGTCGCCCGAGTGACATTGCAGGAACAGCGGATCAATGCTCTTGCAGGTCAGTTGAACGAAACGAGACGAGCGCTCAGTAGCAAGCAGGGTGATCCAGAGTCGCCAGTCATTCGGCTCAAGCGCTTCGAAGATGCGATGCAGATTCGAACAGCTCCTTCAGACGCGCTGGTTGAGATGGAGAAGATGCTCCCTCGCCTGCAGGCGGATGCAGCGATCTGGCAGCGGAGAGGAGCAGACGCTTCGCTCTCAGGAAAACGAATTATCGGTGCTCCTCGCGACCGAGCAGAACCGTTGGCTGGAGTTCAACTCCCGGCTGGACGACCTGGAGCGGGCGCTCTCACGATAATGCCGCCTCTCATCGAGCAGTTCTGCCGATGACCTTTGACCGTCATGAGCGCGAGGCTCTCGTCAAGCAGGTAATTGGCATCATCGACCGTTGTGATCTCGAATGGCAACAACGGTCGCTACAAACACCCGCGCGCTAGGACGAAGCCAATCACGGAATTACGCGCAGCGGCGCCAGCGTGACAATGCCCGCTGGATCGCTGTCGGGGTCGGTGTTGCCGACCGGCCGCTGGTAGGCTATCGCGGCGTGGAACGCCTCACGAGGGCTCAGTGAGGCGTCGCAACCTGCCGCGGGCGTATGCATCAGGTCCTGCGAGCCGTCGGTGTGCCAAAAGCCCATCGCATGGCCGACTTCATGGCGGACTGTGCGCGGCGTACGTCGGCGACTCCGTCACAGCCACAGCGACGCCGCGAATCGCGGAGATCGATCCACCCGCCGTCGACCGCGACCTGGGCCTGCCCACAATAAATCACGCTGGCCGGATGTGCCGCCGGATGGAAGACGCGCTAACGATTCGGCGTGTCGATCATCGATCCGGTTATCGGCGGAATCTTTCTAAAAAGGGGCGCCCACGCGGCAACCGGAAGCGCCGGCTAAAGATATGTGGAGCACACCGCGCGGTTGAGCAGAGTGACGCTGACGAGAAAAGCTGAATGAATCAGCGGTTCCGATTGCGGCGGTTACGCACGGCCTTTAAGGCTGCCAAGCCGCCCGCTCCAACCGCGAGCAACACTAGAGTGGCTGGTTCCGGAACGGATACGAAATCTTTGTGCGATTCCGCCCATTCTGGGGGGCCTCCGCCCCGACCGTTCGCTGGGGGTGTTTCTCCACGGCCACGGCCATTCGGCTGCGCCTGAACGGCCATCGCACTTGCGACGATGACGACCACGAAGGAAACGACGAATGGGAATGAGTGGGACGGGCGAGCCCAGGACAGGTTCATGAGCCGAACTCGAGCAATAGCTAGACCGTTTGGTTCGGAGAGATCAGAAACGACTCGAGAGTAAGGCAATGCCTGTTTCCGCTGCACTCGATCGGGCCGTAGGGAGACTTTTCTGCTCTGTCCCGAAGACTTTCGTGCGAGGCCCGTCGTCGGCCATATCGCGTGGCAACAGGCATGTGTCGATCACGCTGGTTGCAGGCGTAGGGAGGACCGATTGAGACGGTGTGCCGGTATCCGAACAGGTCCGGCGCGCCATTCAGGACTGGCTGAAGAAGCGAGGCGTCAGCGTCGAAGCGGACCGCAAGCGGGCGAGCACCCGCAAGCGGTCCTGACGTCAATATGGTAGACGAGGCCGGACGTTAGGGCTTTTCGTCAGATTTCCGAGGCCTAGGCCCGGCGCTGTGTTCGGAGCTTTTCGATCGTCTCAGACAGCCGGCGTTTCTCCGCTTCAAGCGCACGGATGCATTCTTCGCCGCTGCCGTGCGGCCCGGTCATTGTGAGCAGGCCGCATGAGGGGCATACGGCAGCTACCGCGTAGGGAACGGGTTCTTTCTGGTGGTTCATCGTCGCACAGGGGAGTGGCAATCACCGTACCGTCGAATCTCTGCGACAAAAGAGTGTCTGCGAGACGATTTCTAGTCAGAGCCAGACAACTGTCTGGATGTTTTGTGCGGGGGACACCGTGTTGTCGAAATACAACGCTCGCCGGAACGGTGGCACGTGCTTCTGGACGATGCCATTGATCTGAAACAGCGCGCCATCGAAATAGCCAACACACTAAAATGAGCCTTCGAAAATTCTGCAGCCCGACACTGCCGGCCGTCCTCCGAGACGGCCAGCCGAACCCGCTGCACTGCACAGCGTCGCCGCACTGCGAGCACCACTGGCACTACGACTTCCGGGTCAACCGGAAGCGGTACCGGAGCACGACGGAGACCGCGAACAAGCAGGACGCGAAGAACATCGAGGCGAAGGAGCGGTCGCGCGATCCTCGACGGCCGGCACGGCATCCGCCAGCAGCCAGACATCACGTTCCGGGCGTTCGCCGAGACCTACCTGCGCGACCACGCCGAGCTGCACAAGCGGAGCGTCGATCGCGACCGGGAGATCCTGAAGGTGCTCAATCGGGCGTTCGGCTCGCTCATCCTGCACGAGATCACGGCGCATCGGATCGAGCAGTTCAAGCGGGAGCGGCTGGCGGGGAAGTGGCGCGGCCACGGCCACAAGAGCGCGCGCGAAGCCGATTCAAGCCGGCGACGGTCAACCGCGAACTCGACACGCTGCAAGTCGATCTTCTCGAAGGCGGTCGAGTGGGGGAAGCTGCTCGAGTCACCCGATGCGCGGCGGTCAAGCGGCTGAAGGTGGACAACCGGCGGACGCGGATCCTGACCGAGGACGAGCAGCGGCGCCTGCTCGAGGCCGCGCCCGCAGAAGCTGCGGGCGGATCGTCACGCTGGCGCTCATCACCGGCGCGCGGGTCGGCGAACTGCTGGCGCTGCGCTGGGAGGACGTCACCGACGGCGACCTGACGTTCCTGGAGACGAAGAACGGCACGCCGCGGCGGCTCCCGCTCAGCCCGGCGATGCAAGGCCGTCCTGGACGACATGCCCGCGGGTACGGTCGCCCTAGGTGTTCACGAACCCGCGGACGCACGACGCGCTACACGGTCAACGGCGTCGCGCACGTCTTCCGGCGGGCCGTCGAGCGGGCCGGCATCCTGACCGGCGACGTGACGCCTGCACACGCTGCGACACACGGCGCTGAGCCGGATGATCGCGCAGCGGGTATCGACGACTACACCGTGATGGCGATCTCGCGGGCACAGCTCGACGCGGATGCTGGCGCGCTACACGCATCCGACCGAGCGCGCGGAAGATCGGACGCGCTCGACGACGTTTCGCGCGCGTCGATGGGCAGAATCTGGGCAGAACGGAGAATCTGACGGATGGAAAAAGATTGGTGGACGGCAGGAGGCTCGAACTCCCGACCTCCGCGTTGCGAACGCGGCGCTCTCCCAACTGAGCTAGCCGCCCACTCGACAGGAATGACGAACCCTCAGTGTAACATGCGCGTTTTGCTACAGTCGCAGGACGGCAGCGACGCGTTTCTGCTCATAGCTCGGAGCAACGTGGCACACACCATCACACGCATCGGCGTTCTCACCGGCGGCGGCGACGCGCCCGGCCTCAACGCCGTCATCCGCGCCGTCGTCAAGACCGCCTCCAACAGCGGCATCGAGTGCATCGGCCTCGAGGACAGCTTCGACGGCCTGATCGAGCCCGGCCGCTCGCGCGTCCTGACGCCGCGCGACGTCACCGGCATCCTGCGGCTCGGCGGCACCATTCTCGGCACGACCAACCGCGGCAATCCGTTCGCGTATCCGATCGAGACCTCCGAAGGCACGCGCGACTACTCCGACCGCGTCGTCGAGATGTTCCACAAGATGGGGCTCGGCGCGCTCGTCGTCATCGGCGGCGACGGCACGCTGGCGATCGCCCACCAGTTCTGCTGCCGCGGCATCCCGCTCGTCGGCGTGCCCAAGACGATCGACAACGACATCGTCGGCACGACGAACTGCTTCGGATTCGACACGGCGGTGGCGTTCGCGACCGACGCCATCGATCGCCTGCACACGACGGCCGAAGCGCACGAGCGGATCATGGTCGTCGAGGTGATGGGCCGGTACGCCGGCTGGATCGCGCTGTATGCCGGCGTGGCCGGCGGCGCCGACGCGATCCTGATCCCGGAGATCCCGTTCGACATTCGACTGCGTCGCCGCAGCGGCTGCGCGAGCGCGATCGCTGGGGCGCCAAGTTCAGCATCGTCGTCGTCGCCGAGGGCGCGTTCCCGAAGGGCGGCAGGCGCTCGCTCGCTCGAGGAGGCGCACGACGGCCACGTCGAGCGGCTCGGCGGCATCGGCGCGCAGGTGTGCGAGGCGCTCGGCAAGGCGACGGGCAAGGAGACGCGCTCGGTCGTGCTCGGCCACCTGCAGCGCGGCGGCGCGCCGACGAGCTTCGATCGTGTCCTCGCGACGCGGTTTGGCGGCAAGGCGGTCGAACTCGTCCAGCAGGGGCGAGTTCGGCACGATGGTCGCGCTTCGATCCGCCCGACATCGTCGCGCGGCGGCTGGAGGACGTCGTCGGGAAGACGAAGACGGTGCCGCTCGACTTCGGATTTGCTGCTGACGGCGCAAGGCGCTCGGCGTGACGTTCGGCGACTGACGCGGAACGCCGAGATTGACAATTGTAAATTTACGATTGTGAATTACGGAGCACTTCGAGATACTTCAGCGCGCCGCCGGTATTGAACAGCACGACCGACTCCGATCGCTGGATCGTGCCGGCAGCGATCAGCCGCCGCACGGCGGCAAGCGTCGCGCCGCCTTCCGGGGCCGCGCTGATCCCTTCGGTGCGCCCGAGCTCCAGCATCCCGTCGATCATGTCGCTGATCCGGGACGGCGACCGCCGTGCCGCCGCTTTCCCGAATCGCCCGCAGGATCAGGAAGTCGCCGATGGCGCGGGGCACGCGCAGGCCGTCCGCGACCGTCGCGGCGTTCTTCCCAGGCCGCGGCTTTCTCGGTGCCGCTCTCGAACGCGCGAACGATCGGCGCGCAGCCTTCCGCCTGGACCGAGACCATCCGCGGGCGCCGTCCGCGTGGCATCCAGCCGATCTCTCGAGCTCGTCGAAGGCCTTCCACATGCCGATCATGCCGGTGCCGCCGCCGGTCGGATACACGATCCAGTCCGGCCACTGCCAGGCCATCTGCTCGGCAAGCTCGTAGGCCATCGTCTTCTTGCCCTCGATCCGGTACGGCTCCTTGAGTGTGGAGACGTCGTACCAGCCGAGCGGCGCGCCCCGTTCGCGGCCACACGTCCGGCGTCGGTGATCAGGCCGTCGACGAGGGTCACTCGGCGCCGTAGAGGCGGCACTCGTCGACAAATGGCTGCTTCACGTCCTTGGGCATGAAGACTTCGCACGCAAGCCCGGCGGCGGCTGCGTACGCCGCGGCCGCGTTGCCGGCGTTGCCGGCGGTCGGAAGGAGCGATCGTCGCGCCCCAAGATGCTTCGCGCGCGTGATCGCCGCCGATTGTCCGCGTGCCTTGAACGAGTTCGTCGGGTTGAGCGACTCGTCCTTGACGTACAGCTGCTCGAGGCCGAGCGCTCGAGCCAAGCGTCGTGGCGTGGAAGAGCGGCGTAAACCCCTCGCCGAGGCTGACTGGCGTCTCGCCGTCGAAGAGCGGCATCAGCTCGCGGTACCGCCACATCGTCGGCGGCCGTCCGGCAAGCTGTCACGGCCGACCAGCTGCGCGCCGCAACGAGGTCGTAGCGCGCGAGCAAGGGGGCGCCGCAAGCGACAGAGATGATGCCGATCGCGGGGATCGAGAGGGGAGCTCCGCAGGGGACGGAGCACTCCAAGTGGGTGAAGAAAGACATGAATTGGCCTGAGCCGGTCTATTTTCCTAGCAGGTCTGCGTCCTTTTTCTTCTGGCAGCTCGTCGATGTGCTTGACGTGGCTGTCGGTGAGCTTCTGAACCTCGTCGAGGCCTTTCTTCTCGTCGTCCTCGGAGATCTTGTGGTCCTTCAGCAGCTTCTTCAGCCGCTCGTTCGCGTCGCGGCGAACCTGGCGCACGCTGTTGCGGCCTTCCTCGGCGAGCTTGTGGACGTGCCGCGAGAGCTCCTTGCGGCGCTCCTCGGTGAGCGACGGGATCGGGATGCGGACCACCTTGCCGTCGTTCGACGGGATTCAGGCCGAGGTCGGAGGCGCGAATCGCCTTCTCGATGGCGCCAAGCTGCGATGGATCGAACGGCTGGGCGACGATCAGCGTCGGCTCCGGCACCGACAGGCCCGCGAGCTGATTGAGCGGCATCCTCGCGCCGTACGCCTCGACGTGGACGCTGTCGAGAATGGTGACCGAGGCGCGGCCGGTCCGCACGCCGCGCGAGCTCGTGCCGGACGTGCTCGATGGCCGTCATTCATCCGCTTGTTGACTTCTCGCATAGAGGCTCTTCAGGTCATTCACATCCATCGTCGCAGCTCCGAACCTCAGATCGAGATTCTTGAGGAGCTCATCCTCAAATCCTCGAACTCTCCAACTCATCACGCCGTCACCAACGAACCGATCGGCTCGCCGGCGATGGCGCGCTTGATGTTCCCGGGCGTCTGCAGGTTGAAGACGACGATCGGCAGGCGGTTGTCCATGCACAGCGAGATGGCGGTCGCATCCATCACCTTGAGGCCCTGTTCGAGCACCTGCAGATACGAGATGCGGTCGAACCGCGACGCCTTGGGATGAATCATCGGGTCGGCGTCGTAGATGCCGTCGACCTTGGTGGCCTTCAGGATCACGTCGGCCTTGATTTCCATCGCGCGCAGCGCGGCGGCGGTGTCGGTGCTGAAGTACGGATTGCCGGTGCCGGCGCCGAAGACCACGACGCGGCCCTTCTCGAGGTGGCGGATGGCCCGGCGCCGGATGAACGGTTCGGCGACGGCGCGCATCTCGATCGCGGTCACGACGCGGGTGAGGACGTTCTGCTGTTCGAGCGCGTCCTGGAGCGCCAGCGCGTTGATGACGGTCGCCAGCATCCCCATGTAGTCGGCGGTGGCGCGATCCATGCCCCGCGCGCTGGCCGCCACGCCGCGGAAGATGTTGCCGCCGCCGATGACGATCGCCGTCTCGACGCCCATGCTCTGGATCTCGGCGATGTCCTTGGCGATCTGCGTGGCCACGGCGGGATCGATGCCGTAGGTCTGTTCGCCCATCAGCGCTTCGCCCGACAGTTTGAGGAGGATGCGCTTGTAGGCGGGGGCGGCCACGGACTGATTATAGTGGAGGACGCAGAGGGAGCAGAGGACGCAGAGTCGCGAGGGCCGCCGAGCCTCGGCCCTGCATCTGGTCAGGCGGTGCGTTTCGCCGACTTTCAGCCGAGCGAAGCGGGTAATCGTGACCGGCGCGCCGAGCGACTTCGAGGCCGCGGCGATCACATCCTTGACCGTCATCTTCGGATCGCGAATCGACGGCTGGTCCGGCAGGACGAACTGGGAATAGTAGCTCCCGAGCTTGCCCTCGACAATCTTGTCGATGACGTTCGCCGGCTTGCCCGAGTCCTCCATCTGCGCGCGGTAGATCTCGCGTTCCTTGTCGAGCGTCACCGCGGGAATGGCTTCGCGCGAGACGAACTGCGGGCTCGCCGCGGCGATCTGCATCGCGATCTCCTTGACGAGCGTCGTGAATTCCTCGCGCGCAGCGATCGCCGGGCGTGGCGCCGCCAAACTCCACCTGCACGCCGATCTTGCCGCCCAGGTGGATGTACTGGCCGACGTAGCCCTGGCCCGCGTAGCGCACGAAGCGGGGCGCCGCCATGTTCTCGCCGAGCTTCGCCGATGGCGGCGGCCACCCGCTGCTGCACCGGGCCGTTCGGGTCCTGCAGCCAGGCATCGGTTGCCGCGATCGCCGGCCTTCTCGATCTCGGCGAGCACGTCCTGCATGAGCTGCTGGAAGTCGTCGGTTCGCGCGACGAAATCCGACTCGCAGTTGACCTCGACGAGCGTGCCGGTCGCATGGTCCGGCGAGAGCGAGTGCCCGATCAGCCCTTCACTGGTCGCGCGGCCGGCCTTCTTGGCGGCCGTGGCGAGGCCTTTCTTGCGAAGAATCGTCACCGCCTCCTCGAAGTTGCCGTTGGCCTCTTCGAGGGCGGTCTTGCAGTCCATCATGCCCGCGCCCGTCTGGTCGCGAAGCTTTTTCACGTCGCTTGCTGAAATAGCCATCGTCGAAGTTGGTGAGTTGGAGAGTTCGAGAGTTAGTGAGTTAGGAGGACGTGGGGAGCTGATGAATTCACCAACTCTCCAACTCGTCCAACTCACCAAGTTGTCGGCGTCAGGCCGAGGCTGATGCGGCTTCGCGCGTGCGCCGCTGCGGGCGGGCGCCGCGCCGCAGGTCTTCGCCGCCGGCTTCGTCGTCGGCGTCGCGCGCCGATTCGGCATCGGACGACTGCTTCATGTCGCGGCCCGAGATGACCGCCTCGGCAATCTTCGAGGCAAACAGGCGGATCGCACGCAGCGCGTCGTCGTTGCCGGGAATGACGTAGTCGACTTCGTCCGGATCGCAGTTCGTGTCGACGATGCCGATGACGGGGATCTTGAGCTTGCGCGCTTCGTCGACCGCAATCTTTTCCTTCTTCGTGTCGACGACGAACACCGCGTCGGGCAGCCGCGACATGCCGCGGATCCCTTCGAGGTTCTTCAGCAGCTTGCGGCGCTCTTTCTCGCTGCGGGCGATTTCCTTCTTCGACAGCGTGTCGTACCGGCCGTCGGTGGCCATCGTCTCGAGATCGCGCAGCCGGCCGAGGCTGCGCTGGATCGTCGCGAAGTTGGTGAGCAGCCCGCCGAGCCAGCGCTCGTTGACGTAGAACATCCCGCAGCGCTGCGCTTCCTCGGCGATGACGTCCTGGGCCTGGCGCTTGGTGCCGACGAAGAGGATCGTGCGGCCTTCGGAGGCGAGGCTGGTGACGAGATCCTCGGCCTCGCGGAACAGCTTGACCGTCTTGCCGAGGTCGATGATGTAGATGCCGTTCCGTTCGCCGAAGATGTATTCCTTCATCTTCGGGTTCCAGCGCTTGGTCTGGTGGCCGAAGTGAACCCCCGCTTCGAGCAGATCCTTCATCGCGATCGCCAACAAAACCTCCACTCCGCCAGCCGACCTACGTTACGTTTACTGAACTGGAAGCGCTTGCGCGCTCCGGCCATGCCGTACTTCTTGCGTTCCTTGGCGCGCGCGTCGCGCGTCAGCAGTCCTTCGTCCTTCAACCGCTTGCGCAGCTCGGTGTTGTATTCGACCAGCGCGCGCGCGATGCCCAGGCGCACCGCGCCGGCCTGTCCGGAAACGCCGCCGCCCGCCACCGTGGCCAGGATGTCGAACTTGTCGGCGGTTTCGGTGAGCAGCAGCGGCTGCCGGATCTGCGTGCGGAGCGCTTCGGTGGGGAAGAAGGTTTCGAACGTCCGGCGGTTGATGCTGATGGCCCCGGTGCCGGGGCGAAGAAACACGCGGGCGGTCGATGTCTTGCGCCGCCCGGTCCCGTAGTACTGAACTGCTGCCACTATGCGACCTCGAGCTTGGAGGGTTTCTGGGCCGTGTGCGGATGATCCGGACCGGCGTAGACCTTGAGCTTCCGATACATCGCTTCGCCCGAGCTTCGTTTTCGGAAGCATGCCGCGGACCGCCTCTTCGACGAGCCGCTCCGGATGACGCTGCCGCACCAGCCGCGCCCGCTCTTCGCGCAGGCCGCCTTCATAGCCCGAGTGCTGCCGGTAGATCTTCTGATCTTCCTTGCGGCCGGTCAGCTTCACCTTGGCCGCGTTGACAACCACGACGTGGTCTCCGGTGTCGATAAACGGGGTATAGCTGGCCTTGTGCTTTCCCTGGAGCAGACGGGCCGCGGCCGTGGCAATTCTGCCCAGCACCCGGCCCTCGGCATCGATGACGTGCCAGCGGCCGCCGGCGGCGGCGCTCGTGGCGCTGGCCATGAACGTAGACATGCGGAACTAAACCTCTCGATACTGCACGAACCTGCGCACGCTTGACCTGTTCGGGGTTCCCCGCCGGGGCTCTATCTGGTCGGCGGGTCCAGGCAACGGTAAACCCAAATCATACGGACCTTTCTGGACACTGTCAAGCTGCGCGGCCTTGCGCCGATAACTGACTCGAGCCGTCACTTTCGTTCCATCGACCCTCAGTTCTGTAATCGAGTGACGATTCTGTTCCCCTCGGGGTAGGGAAGGGAACACGGACGCAGACGCGGTATTCGTCAGGGATGCGCCAATATTCGCGGTTTCTGCACAGTCGAGGTTTGGTACCGGCCTTGCCCGACAGGGTGCGCGGCCTCACTTCTCAGAAGGACAGCATCGTGTTTGGTCTCGGTAAGAACAAAGCCGTCGTCGGCCTCGACATCGGTTCGAGCGCCGTCAAAGCCGTCGAACTGAAGCCGGCCGGGAAGGGATTCCGCGTCGCCGCGTTTGCCATCGAACCCGTTCCCGCCCGACAGCATCGTCGACGGCGCCATCATCGACGGCGGCGCCGTCGCCGAGGCCATCCGCCGCCTGTTCGACAGCAAGACGTTCAAGACCAAGGAAGTGGCGGCGTCGCTCTCGGGCAACGCCGTGATCGTCAAGAAGATCAGCCTGCCCGTGATGACCGAGGCCGAGCTCGGCGAGTCGATCTACTGGGAGGCCGAGCAGTACATCCCGTTCGACATTCAGGACGTGAACCTCGACTACCAGATCCTCGATCCCGGAACCGGCCCCGACTCCAAGGGCACGATGGACGTCCTGCTCGTCGCGGCGAAGAAGGAGAAGATCGCCGACTACACGAACGTCATCTCCCAGGCCGGCCGCGTGCCGGTCGTCGTCGACGTCGACGCCTTCGCGCTCCAGAACGCCTACGAGATCAACTACGGGCCTCGAGCCCGGCGCCATCGTCGTCCTGCTCAACGCCGGCGCGAGCGCGATCAACATCAACATCTTGAGCGGCGATCAGTCGCTCTTCACGCGCGACATCTCGATCGGCGGCAATGCCTACACCGAGGCGGTGCAGAAGGAGCTGGGCCTGCCGTTCGACCGGGCCGAGCAGGCCAAGAAGGGCGCAGTCCGACGGCATGGCGTTCGACGACGTCCGGCCGGTTCTCCACGCGATGACCGAGAACGTTCTGCTCGAGATCCAGAAGACGTTCGACTTCTTCAAGGCGACGGCGGCCTCGGATCGCATCGATCGGATCCTGCTGAGCGGCGGCGCCTGCGCCGTGGATGGCTTCGCCGAGGCGCTCGAGGAACGCTTCAAGGCGCCGGTCGAGATGCTCGATCCGTTCAGGAAGATCGCGTTCGACGCCGCCGAAGCTCGGCGTCGGCGCAGCTGGAGCAGCTGGTGCCCGACGGCGGCAGTGGCCGTCGGTCTCGCGCTTCGAAGGGCGGGCGACCGATGATCAAGATCAACCTGCTCGCCGTCGAGCGGAAGGCGGTCAAGAAGAAGGCGGTCGTCGCGCTGCAGTCGGGCCAGAAGATCACGCATCGGCTGCACGCTGATCCTGCTGGCCGCCGGCGCTCGGGCATCGGCGTGGCGGTACTGGTCGCTCCAGAAGCAGTCGGCACAGCTCGATCTCGACATCTCGGCCGCGCAGCAGGAAACCACGCGGCTCCACTCCGATCATCTCGCAGGTCCAGCAGTTCGAACAGCGGAAGGCGCAGCTGCAGCAGCGCGTCGCGCTCATCGAACAGCTCCGTCGCGACCAGACCGGCCCGGTGCACATGCTCGATCAGATCAGCCGGTCGCTGCCGCCGATGCTGTGGCTCACCGGCTTGAAGCAGGGCGCGACGCCGACCGAGGTCGTCATCGACGGGCGGTGCACGACGATGACCGGCTTGTCGGACTTCGTGGCGAACCTGGAGGGCTCGGGATTCTTCAAGCGCGGCGTCGAGATCATTCAGAGCCAGACCGAAGCCGGACCGGCGACGCGTCGGCGAGTTGATCAGGTTCAGCATCAAGGCGACGTTCCAGCCGCCGGGCGGCGATGCGGCGAAGGGCGCGGCGGGCGCGAAGCCGACCGGGCCGGCGCCGGCGACACCGCGGCGGCAACGCCAGCGGCGCCCGCGGCGGCGCCGGCGGCAGGGGCCGCGGCGCGGTAAATCGATGCCGACATGCGGGCTCGCCGGCGACTTAAAGCTCGGGGCGGAACGCCCCGATAGGGCTGAGTAGGACGGATGGATATCAGTCTCGCAAAACTTCCGTGGTATGCGCAGGTCGGCGCGTTCCTGGTGCTGGCGATCGCCGGCGTCGGCGTGTTCGTCTGGTACTACGAGCTGCCGTTCCGCGAGGACATGGAAGCGCGGCAGGTGCAGCTCACGGCTCTCAGGAACGACATCGCGAAAGGGCAGGCGACCGCAAAGCAGCTGGGGCAGTTCCGCGCCGAGGTCGACGATCTCGAGGCACGCCTGGGCAGCCTTCGCGCCGTGCTCCCCGAAGAAAAGGACGCCGCCGATCTGCTGCGCCGGATGCAGACCGTGGCGACGCAGTCGAACCTGACGATCAAGAGCTTCAAGCCGTCGCCGCCGGTCACCAAGCAGCTGCACGCCGAGTGGCCGATCGCGCTGGAGCTCGAAGGCACGTACCACAACCTCGCGATTTTCTTCGACCGCATCGGGAAGTTCACGCGAATCGTCAACATCACCGGGCTCGACGTGCGCGGCAAGGAACCGCCCGGCGCGAACACGACGATCGTCGGCGCAATGCGTCGCGACCACGTTCGTCCTGCTCGATAAACCAGCCCCGCCGAAGCCGGGCGCCACGCCGGCCCCGGCCGCCGGCCGCGAAGCCGGCGGCGTAATCATGAACGCGACACTTCTCGTTGTACTGGTGCTGATGCAGGCGCCGTCCCAGGCGCAAACGCCGGCTGCCCCCGCGGGTCAGGCCGCGGCGCCGGCGCCGCCGCAGCCGCAGGCCCCGCCGGCGGTTCCACCGGATCCGTACTCGCTACAACCCCGACGGCCGGCGCGATCCGTTCCTGAGCCTGCTCGGCGCCGGCGCCGAAAAGGGCCCGCAATCGAAGCGTGGCGATGGAGTGGCCGGGCATGACGGTCGCCGAGATTTCCGTCCGAGGCATCCTGCAGAGCCGAGGCACCCTGATCGCGATGGTGCAGGGGCCCGACAACCGAACGTACATGTTGCGTCAGGGCGATCGAGCTGGCCGATGGCGCGGTGCAAGAGGTGACCACCGACGGGCTGGTCATCATGCAGGAAGTCAACGATCCACTTTCGCTCGTCAAGCAGCGGATGGTTCGCAAACCGTTGCGAGCGCAGGAGGACGTCGAAGCAGTGACTCTGACGAGGGGCTTTGCCCTGGTTCTGACCCTGGCGGTGGCGGGTGTGGTGGGCGGACGGCCCGGCACCGCGGCCGACACGCCTGCGGCGCCGAGCGCCAAACTGAAAAGCATCAGCGAGCGTGCGGGGCGCGGTGGCCCGTCGCTCGTCATCGAGGCGAGCGAGCCGGTTCCGTACCTCACGACCCGCCCCGATCCGTTGACCGTCCTTCTCGACTTCCGCAACGTCGGCGCCGAAGGCGTCACCAACGCCGTCGCGGCCGAAGCGAACCGGCCTCATCGCCGGCGTCGCCGTCGAGCGCGTCGAATCGATGGGCGTGCCGATGGCGCGCGTGCGGATCAAACTCGCGGAGCCGATTGCCCACACCGTGCGCAGCGATCGCAACAACGTCCTGGTCGCAATTCGAGCGCGACGCGCAGGGCGCCGTGCCGTACGTCACACCGCAGCCGGCGGGCGGTCTGCCCGACGCGATGCAGGCGCTCGCGCAGATGGCGGCGCCGCCGGCCGCCGATCCGATTGCCGCGCTCCTCGCGCCGGCGCCGCAGCCGCCGCCGGCGGCGCGGCCAGTCCTGCTCGCGCAGGCTGCCGCATCCGGCGGGGCTGCCCCTGCGTCGGGTGCGGCTCCAACCGCGGCGGCCGCGCGCCAGCAATCCTCGGGTGCGTCGTCGACCGATCAGATTGTCCGGCAGGGCGGCAGGGAATATAACGGCCACGCCATTACCCTCGACTTCCAGCAGGCCGACCTCCGGCTCGTGCTGCGCGCGTTCAACGAGATCAGCGGGTTGAACATCGTGATCGACCCGACCGTTCAGGGATCGGTCGACGTGGCGCTGCGCGACGTGCCATGGGACCAGGCGCTCGACATCATCCTGCGCGCCAACAAGCTCGGGTACATCCTCGACGGGACGATCGTCCGCATCGCGCCACTGACGGTACTGGCCGAAGAAGAAGGGCAGCGTCGCAAGCTCGCCGACGAACAGGCGCTCGCCGGCGCAGTTGCAGGTCGTGACCAAGACGCTCAGCTACGCGCGCGCCGAGGAGCTGCAGACGCTCCTGACGCGCAGCGCGCTGTCACAGCGGGGCACCGTCCAGATCGATCCGCGAACCAATACGTTGATCATCACTGACCTGGCCGATCGCCTGCAGACCGCCATCGCAGCTGATTGAAACGCTCGACAAGGCGCAGCCGCAGGTCGAGATCGAGGCCCGAATCGTCCAGACCAACCGCAACTTCGCGCGCGAGCTTGGTGTCCAGTGGGGCTTCAACGGGCGGGTCGATCCCGCCCTCGGCAACACGACGAACCTCGCGTTCCCGAACAACGGCAACCTCTCTGGACGCGTCGGGCCGCTCCAGGGCCCGGCGGGTGGGGCAGCCACGCCGACTGCCGTCAATCTCCCCGTCGGCTCGGCGACGAGCGGCGTCGGCATTTCGCTCGGATCGGTGAACGGCGCCTTCAACCTTGACATGGCGTTGACCGCGCTCGAGCAGTCGGGCAACGGCCGGATCCTGTCCACGCCGCGCGTGTCGACGCTGAACAACGTCGAGGCGCAGGTGATGCAGGGCGTGCAGATTCCGCTGCAAACCATCGCCAACAACACCGTCACCGTGACGTTCAAGGACGCGGCGCTGCTCCTGACCGTCACGCCGCAGATCACGGCGGCCGACACCGTCATCATGCGGATTCAGCTCGAGAACGCGACGCCCGACTTCAGCCGGGCGGCGGGTCCGGCGGCGATTCCGCCCGATCGACACGCAGCGCGCGATCACGACGCTGCTGGTCAACGACGGCCAGACGACCGTCATCGGCGGCATCTACACCAGCAACCAGCAGAACCTGACGAACAAGACGCCGGGGCTCGGCGAGATCCCGCTCCTGAAGTGGCTGTTCCGGCGCGATCGGGTCTCGGACGAGAGCCGCGAGCTGCTGATTTTCATCACCCCACGCATCATCCGGGGGTGATTGGGTTATGACGATGCAGAGGGTCAAGAGTTACGTGCTTCTGGCGGCCGTCGCCGCCTCCGCCGCCTCATGCGGAGACGTCGTGCGGGATGGCCGGTCGCCCGTCTACCTGGTGATCGACCAGCTGACCGCCTCGCGCGGCGCGCCGACGCCCGGAGCGTATACCGGCACGCTGCTGTCCGACGTGGTCACAAACGTCACCACCGGCGGCGGCTGCAGCACGTCGAGTCCGTGCCCGACGATTTACAACGATTTCGGTCGGGTCATCCTGAGGATGTCGCCGAAGGATATCGGCCCGCAGACGGGGACGGTTCCATCTCCGAGCCCGAACAACGAGGTGACGATCAACCGTTATCGCGTCACCTTCCAGCGGTCGGACGGTCGCAACACGCCAGGCGTCGACGTGCCGTACGGGTTCGATGGCGCCGCCACGGGCACGATCCCGAGCGGCGGCACGCTTGACGCTCGACTTCGAGCTCGTGCGACACGTCGCCAAGCTGGAAGCGCCGCTCGTTTATCTGGCTACCAATTTGAACGTCATCAGCACGATCGCCGAAGTGACGTTCTACGGCCGCGACCAGGTCGGCAACGAGGTGAACGTGACCGGCCACATTCTCATCAACTTCGCCAATTACGGGGATCCGTCGTGACGAGCGGTGCCATGGTCAGACCGTTGTCGATACTGATTGCCGCGTCGACCTTCACGCTCGCGGCGTGTATGGTCCACGATACGCCGGCTCCAGGCTTGACCGGCCCGTCCGAATTCGCGACGGCCGTGTCGCTCTCGGCTGTACCCGACCTGGTGATGCGCGACGGCGTGTCGCAGTCGACCATCGTCGTCACGGCAAGGGACCCGCAAGGCGCTCCGATCCGGTCCCTGCAGATGCGTCTCGACATGCTGGTCAACGGCGTGGTCCAGGACTTCGGCTCGCTGTCGACACGCACGCTGTTCACCAATGCGGACGGCCGTGCCACCGCCATCTACACCGCTCCGCCGGCGCCCGCGATCGGCGCCTCCGTTGTCACCGACCGCATCACGGTGGTCGTCACACCGGTTGGGACCAACGCACAGGGAGCGACTCATACAACCGCCGACATCCGCCTCGTTTTGCCGATCACCACCACGCCGGGAGCGCCGGTCGCGTTCTTCACCTATGCGCCCTCGACGGGCATCACGACGGCGACCGAGGTCGCGTTCAACGCGAGCGGGTCGTATCCGGTGACCGGCAGCCGCATCATGAACTATGCCTGGGACTGGGGAGACGGAACCACCGACAACTTCAACTCCAGTCCGTCCGAGGATCACGATTGGGCTGGTGCTGGTACATACTCGGTGACGCTGACCGTCACAGACGATCTCGGTCAACGGGCCAGCACCACGCAAATCATTACTGTTGGATAATCGACGGTCGGCATGACCGACAATCCGCGTATTGAGGAACTGAGACGCCGGGTTCAAAAAGACCCGGCGTCGATTGCATTTGCGCAGCTCGCAGAGGAGTATCGCCGCGCCAGGCAGTATACCGAGGCGGCCGAGGTGTGCCGCGCCGGCCTCGCCATTCATCCCGGCTATCTGTCGGCCCGCGTGACGCTGGGCCGGGCCCTGATCGAGCTTGGCGAGCTGGATGCCGCGCGGCGTGAGCTCGAGATTGTGCTCGGCGCCGCTCAAGAGAACCTGTCGGCCATCCGCGGCCTCGCCGAAATTCATCACCGCCAGGGCGACGTCAAGGCGGCCCTGACCCAGTACCAAAGGGCGCTGAGCCTGGCCCCGAACGATCCCGACCTGGAAGAAACGGTCGCCGATCTGACGCGGCAGCTCGAATCGAGCGCCCGGTCCGAACTGGCGGTCACTCTCGACTCTCCTCCGGACGCGGAACGTGACCGTGCCGCGCGCACGGTGGTCGCGCTGGAGGGATTTCTCGCCGCGATCCATGGCGCAGGCGCCAACCGCCGCCCTTAGCGCCCGCCTGCAGTCGGTCCGCCAGCGCCTGATCGAGCTCCAGCTCGACGCGCTCGTCGTGATCGCTCCTCCGAACATTCTGTACCTCACCAACTTTTCGGGCAGTTCGGCGATGGTCGTCGTGACGGCCGAGCGCCTGTTGTTCCTGACCGACTCGAGGTATGTGACGGCCGTCGCCGACATGCGGGGCGAACCGTACGAGTGTCCGGGGCTCGAGCTCGTGGAGGTCGAGGGAAGCTACGACGCCCGGGTCGCGCGGTTGCTGAGCGAAGCCTCGCCCGACAAGGAACGACTTCGCGTCGGCTTCGAGGCCACGCATCTGACAGTCAGCCGTCTCACCTGGCTCGAGCAACACGTTGACAGGCGTGTCGAGCTCGCACAAACGCAAGGCATCGTCGAACGGATTCGCGTCGTGAAGGACGGTTACGAGTTGACCACGCTCCGGCGGGCGGGCCGACTGCTGTCCGACGTCGCGGCCGAGGTGCTTCGGGCCGTCCGCGCGGGTCAGACCGAACGCGACCTCGCGCTGGACATCGACTGGCGGATCCGCCGCGCCGGGTTCGAGCGGACGGCGTTCGAGACAATCGTCGCATCCGGGCCCAATGCGGCGCTGCCGCACGCCCGTCCGACGGGGCGAACGTTAAGCGAAGGCGATCTCGTCGTGCTGGACTTTGGCGGGGTCTACGACTCATACTGCGTGGACTTGACCCGAACCGTATCCATCGGGCCGGCGAGCGCTCGCGCACGCCAGGTCCACGCTGCGGTGCTCAACGGCCACGATCAAGCGCTCGCCGCCGTCCGTCCCGGGGCCTCCCGCTTCGCGGTCGACGAGGCCGCGAGGACCGTCCTCGACAATGAAGGCATGGGAGCGGCATTCGGCCACGGGACCGGTCATGGCCTGGGTCTCGAGGTGCACGAGGACCCCCGCATCACGCGCAGACGTTCAGACGTCGACAGCCAGGACGAAGCCCTCGCGGCCGGCATGGTGTTCACCATCGAGCCCGGCGCGTACTTCCCCGGATGGGGAGGGGTGCGCATCGAAGACGACGTCGTGGTGACGCCACGCGGGGCGGAGCTGCTGACGGACGTCACGACGACCTTGCTGGAGATCTGATTGGACCTGGATCAGCTGAAGAAGATTCTCGACCTCGTGCGTGAGCACGAGCTGGCTGAGTTCGAGATCGAACAGGAGGGGTTGCGCCTCAAGGTCCGGAAGGATTCGGCCGGCACACTCATGACCCTGCCGGCGGCCGCGCCCTCCAACGCGTTGCCGCGCAGCTCCGCCGCCGGCGCCCGCGCCCGTGACCACGCCGTCCGCGCCGGCTGCTGCCGTTCCTGCCGACAGCGAGGTCGAGCTCGCGGTCGTCAAGTCGCCGATCGTCGGGACGTTCTACCGATCGCCGGAGCCGGGGGCCGCGTCGTTCGTCGAGATCGGCTCGACGGTGAAGAAGGGGCAGGTGCTCTGCATCATCGAGGCGATGAAGCTGATGAACGAGATCGACTCGGAGTACGAGGGCGAGGTCGTCAACGTTTACGTGGAGAATGGCCAGCCGGTTCAGTACGGCGAGCGGCTGTTCGCCATCAGGACGAAGTAGGCCGGACCTCTTAGGTCCGGCGGATTATGTTCAAAAAGATTCTCATCGCGAACCGCGGCGAAGTCGCGCTCCGGATCATCTTTGCGTGCCGGGAGCTCGGCATCAAGACCGTCGCCGTGTTCTCGGAAGCCGACGAGAATTCCTTGCATCGCCGCTTCGCCGACGAGGACGTCTGCATCGGCCCGGCGCGGAGCGCTGACAGCTACCTGAACGTGCCGTCGGTGATTACCGCGGCGGAAATCACCGGCGCCGACGCCATCCACCCCGGATACGGGTTCCTCTCGGAAAGCGCCTACCTCGCGGAGGTGTGCGAGGCGTGCCACATCCGGTTCATCGGACCCGACCCGCAGGTGATTCGCCTGATGGGCGACAAGGCGCGGGCGCGCCGAGTGATGAAGAAGGCCGGCCTCCCCGTCCTGCCCGGCAGCGACGGACCGGTCGAGAGCGAGGAGAAAGCGCTCAAGGTCGCCAAGGACATCGGCTACCCGGTCATCGTCAAGGCCACGGCCGGGGGCGGCGGACGCGGCATGCGGGTCGTGCGCGCGGCCGGCGAGCTGTCGAACGCGGTGAAGACCGCGCAACGCGAGGCCGAAGCGGCCTTCGGCGTCGGCGACGTCTACCTGGAGAAGTACGTCGAAGCGCCGCGGCACATCGAGTTCCAGATCCTCGGCGATCACCACGGATCGGTCATCCACCTGGGCGAGCGCGAGTGCTCGATCCAGCGGCGCCATCAGAAGCTGATCGAGGAGTCGCCGTCGCCGGCGCTCAGCGAGAAGTTGCGCCGCAAGATGGGCGGCATCGTCATCGACGCGGCCAAGGCCGTGCAGTACACCAACGCGGGCACCTTCGAATTCCTGATGGATCCGGATGGCCGGTTCTACTTCATGGAGGCGAACACACGCCTGCAGGTGGAGCATCCGGTGACGGAGATGGTGACCGGCATCGACATCGTGAAGGAACAGATCCGGATTGCCGCCGGAGAGCGCCTCGCCTTCAAGCAGGGGGAGGTCACGTTTACCGGACACTCGATCGAGTGCCGGATCAACGCCGAGGATCCCGACACCTTCGTGCCATCTCCTGGCACGATCCACGTCTTCAGCGTTCCCGGCGGTCCGGGCGTGCGGCTCGAGACGCTGGCGCACTCGGAGTGCACCATCTCGCCGTACTACGATTCGATGATCGCCAAGATCATCGTGCACGGGCGCGACCGCCAGGAGGCGATCGCGCGCATGCGGCGGACGCTCGAGATGACGGTCATCGAGGGCATCAAGACCAACATCCCGATGCACCTCCGCATCCTGAACGACGCCGAGTTCGCGGCGGGCAAGCTCAGCACGTCGTTCATGGACCGCTTCCTCGCGCGACGACCCGGCGGCCGCCTCGCCGAAGCGGTGTGAACGCTCCGTCTCAGCAATCTGAAATCTGAAATCTTAAATCTGAAATTTCAGCCACCTCATCTCTACGTCATCTGCGACGCGGATGTCTGCGCCAGGGCCGGCTGGGCCCTCGTCGATTACGCGTCGGCGTGCCTGGCGGGCGGCGCCCGGCTGCTGCAGATCCGGGCCAAGCAGCTCCCCGGCCGCGACTTCCTGGAGGCGGCCACCGCGATCGTCGGACGCGCCGCGGCAGCAGGCGCGACGATCATCGTGAACGATCGCGCCGATCTGGCGCGACTCTCGGGGGCCGCTGGCGTGCACGTCGGACAGGATGATTTGACGCCGGCGCAGGCCCGCGCCGTCATCGGGCACGATGCCATCGTCGGCGTGTCGACGCACACGCTCGATCAACTCGACGACGCTCTGCGGGAGTCAATCGACTACGTCGCCGTGGGACCGGTCTTCGGGACAGACACCAAGGCGACCGGTTACGCGGCAATCGGCCTTGAAGCGGTGCGGGCAGCGGCGGCGCGGACAGTCGCCCGGCATGTCCCGCTCGTCGCTATCGGCGGGATTACCCGAGACCGTTCGAGGTCGGTGCTGGATGCGGGCGCGCAATCCGTCGCCGTGATTTCCGATCTGCTGACCACGGGCGACCCCACGGCACGAGTCCGCGACTTTCTTGATTAGAATGCCGTCAGCATGATTCTTCGATCGTTCGATGGTTCTCGTGGGGCGTCAGCGTAGTGGCGGCACGCGTGTTGGACGGCACAGCCGTCGCGCAGGCCATCCGGCAGGAACTGGCGGCGGACGTGGCGGCGTTCACTGCACGCGCGGGCCGGCCGCCGGGCCTCGCGCTGGTCCTGGTCGGCGATGATCCGGCGTCCCATCTCTACGTCAACAGCAAGCTCAAGTCTGCGGGCGAATCGGGGTTACGGGCGGATATCGAGCGGCTCCCGGCGACGGCGAGCCTTTCGTCGCTACTGGCGTTGATCGAGCGGCTCAACGGCAGCGGCGTCCATGACGGCATCCTCGTCCAGAGTCCGCTGCCCGATGCGATGGGCGCCGACGCTGAACAGCGTGTCTTCGACGCGCTTGATCCGGCCAAGGACGTGGATGGCTTCCATCCGGTGAACGTTGGCCGGCTGGTGCAGAATCGCGCGGTCCTGGCGCCCTGCACTCCGTCGGGCATCATCGAGCTGCTCGATCGCTCGAATATCCCGATTTCGGGCGCCCGCGCCGTCGTCATCGGCCGCAGCGACATCGTCGGCAAGCCGGTGGCGCTTCTCCTGTTGCATCGCCATGCGACCGTCACGATCTGCCATTCGCGCACGGCCGATCTGCCAGACGTCGCGCGCAGCGCCGACATCCTCGTGGCGGCGCTCGGCCGCGCCGCGTTCGTCACCGCGGATTTCGTGAAACCTGGCGCGACGGTGATCGACGTCGGCACGACGAAGGTCGAGGACCGCGCCACCGTGGAACGCCTCTTCGCGCCGGGATCGAAGCGGCACCAGGCGTTCGAGCGCCGTGGCGCGCTGGTCGTCGGCGACGTCCACCCCGAAGTCGAACGCGTTGCGGGAGCCCTGACGCCTGTGCCCGGCGGCGTTGGGCCGCTGACGATCGCGCTGCTGCTGAAGAACACGCTGAAAGCCGCAAAGCATAGCGCCGGGATGGATGGATAGAAGACACGGACAGCAGCGCCTGCGGCCATGCGACCCGTCGGCTTCGCTCAGGTCGCGTCTGAGCAACGTCGAAGGCCGAGCCGTGCCACCTCCGCGCTTCGCGCTTCGGTGCCCAAGGGAATGGCTTGTCTCGCCGTAGGCTCAGCTCATAATCGCAGCGAGCGAAGGCGGAGGCCCCGCCGCCAGTGAAAAAATGTTGACTGCTGCCCTGACAGGAGGAATCGCGACGGGAAAGAGTCACGTCCTCGAGCGCTTTCGCCGTCTCGGTGCCGCCTGTCTCGATGCAGATGAACTGGCGCACGGCGTGACCGGTGCCGGAACAGAGGCGACGCAGGCGATCGCCGCCAGGTTTGGAGCCGCGATGCTCGACGCGACCGGCGCCGTCGATCGCAAGAAACTCGGGCCGCTGGTGTTCGCCGACCCGGCGGCGCGCAGGGATCTCGAGGCGATCGTGCACCCGGCGGTCTACCGTGCCATCACCGCAGGCCTGCGGGCGTTCGAGCTGACGGGCTCGGCAATCGCGATCGTCGACATCCCGCTGCTTGTACGAAACGGCAGGGCAGGAGCGCTTCGATCGCGTCATTGCCACCGTCTGCGCGCCGGCGACGCAGCTGGCGCGGCTGTTGGAACGAGGGCTGTCGGAGTCGGACGCACGCCAGCGGTTGGCGGCGCAGATACCGGCCGAGGAAAAAGCGGCCAGGGCCGATTTCGTGATCAGGACCGATGGCACGTTTCCGGAAACCGACGCCCAGGTTGAAGCGATCTGGTCTCAGCTCAAGTCCGAGGAGGGACGATGAAGAATGCGGCTTTCGTCATGGGTGTCGTGCTTGCGACGATGATCCCGGCCGGCGCGCGGGCGCAGGGCGGCGCCGCCAATCCGATCAGCGCGGCGATCCAGTCGCAGTGGGCCAGTGTCAGGGCGTACATTCAGCGGTCTGCCGAGCAGATGCCCGAAGCAAATTACGGCTTCCGCCCGGTCGACACCGTCCGGACCTTCGGGCAGGTTCTCGCCCACGTGGCGGGCGCAAACTATGAGTTCTGCGCCGCCGCGAAGGGCGAAAAATCGCCGCACGGCGAAGCCGACTTCGAGAAGACGGCCACCACCAAAGCGCAGATTACCAAGGCCGTCAACGACTCGCTCGCCTACTGCGACGGCGCCTACAAGGCGCTGACCGATCGAACCGCCGCCGAAGTGGTCAACCTGCCGTTCGGGATGGGCAAGTCGCCTCGCGTAGGTGTGTTGACGATGAACGTCGGCCACATGAACGAGCACTACGGCAACCTGGTGACCTACTTCCGTATCCGCGGGATCGTGCCGCCGTCCTCGCAGCCGCAGTAGGTAAGAGTCACCACAAAGGACGCAAAGGAAAGCCGCGTGGTGATGAGTGCTTATGCTTCGACTTCCGTCGGATCATTCGCTGGAGCGATGCGTTCCTCGACGAAGGTGTTCCAGTCGTGGCAGTGCGGGCACTGCCACAGCAGCTCGGTGCTCCGATACCGGCAACGCATGCAGATGTGGGGATCGAGGTAGAACACCGCGTGTTCGGTGAGGTCGCGGTAGCGATTCACCAGGCTTGAAGGATGCTGCAGCTGGCCGAGCGCGCGCCAGATCGCCTGGTGGATGCTGAGCGCATGCGGATTCTGCACCAGCGCAGCGAAGAGGAGGTCGAGTGCCTCGTGGGGCTGGCCGGCCGCGGCCAGGTGCTTCGAGAGGGCCAGCCGCGCGCGCCAGTCCTGAGGACTCTCATCAATCAGGCGCCGGCAGAGCCGCGTGAAACGTTCGGGGACACCGGTCCGGTGGGCAAGGCTCTCGAGCCGGTCGAACGCCAGGTAGGCGCGGTCGGGCGCCACCTGGACGAGCTTGTCCCAGATCGCCGCCGCCTCCTTCTCGTTCCCTTCCGCGACCCGTACATCACCCAGGTTCAAGTAGGCAGGCACGGCGCGCGCGTCGAGGTCGATCGCGGCATTGAACCGTCGCGTGGCCTCGGCGAAGTCTTTGCGGCGCATCGCCTCGACGCCGATCTCATTCTCCAGGAACGCGAGAATCGCCTGGTTCTGCGGCCGCGCCTCGCCCGTCGACAACGACGACAGCCGCTGACGAGTGTCGTAGGCCTCGATCCACTGGTGCTGTTCCTCGTGCAGTTTCTGGAGGTTGATGAGCGCGTATTCGTTGCGCGGATCCAGCCGCAGCACTTCGTTGAACGCCTCGAGCGCGCGGTCGACGAAGCCGCCCCGCTTGTAGTCGAGTCCAAGGCACAGCAGGACGTACGCGTGCTCCATGCGCGTCAGCCGCGAACGCTGCAGCAGGCCCTGGTGAACCGTGATGGCCTTGCCAACCTGGCCCTTCTCGCGGTGCAGGTTCCCGAGGATCATGTGGACTTCGAGCGCCTCGGCGTCGAGGCTCGCGGCGTGGGTCAGCTCTTCGATGGCGAGATCGATTTGATTCGCGACGAGGAAGTTCAGGCCGAGGATGTAGTGCGGGGCTTCGCGGGCGCGCCGCCGGTCGATCCATTTTCCGCCGCGCAGCTTGTACCGCTCCCACGCCTTGCCGATCGCCAGGCCGGCGAGCAGTGCCAGGAGCGCGGTGAGCAGCAGCCCGTAGTCGTCCATGCTATTTGCGCGACGCGCCGCCGGCCGGCTCGTGCTCGTAAGACGAGACGACCGCATCCCAGGTCCCCTGGGCGCGCAGCACGAGTTCGACGAGCTCGCGCACCGCGCCATCACCGCCGTTGAAGCGGCTGACCCAGTCGACGCGCGATCGCACGTCGGGCACGGCATCGGCCGGCGCGCAGGAAAAGCCGACGCGCGCCAGCACCGCCAGATCGACGACGTCGTCGGCCATATACGCGACGTCCTGATCGGACAGATGTTCGGCGTCGAGGATCCGCTCGTACACCTCGATCTTGTTCGACACCCCCTGGTGGACGAGGGCGATCCCCAGCTGCGCCGCGCGGTGCTGCGTGGTCGGCGGAGTAGCGGGCCGACAGCAAGCCCACCTTGATTTTGTTCCGCTGTGCCCAGACCAGGGCAATGCCGTCGCGAATGGCGAACGACTTGCTCTCGGTGCCGTCCGAGTGCACGATCACCCGCCCGTCGGTCAGCACACCATCGACGTCCAACAGGATCAGGCGGGTTGCGGCGGCTTTCGACTGTAGAGACATGTTCGTTGCGTCGTCGCGTCTACACGAGCCCGGTCCGCCAGAGCTCGTGCAAGTGCACCACGCCCGCAACGCGCCGCGAGCCGCTCTCGACCACGACGATCGAGGTGATCTTGCGCTGCTCCATGATGTTCAGGGCCTCGGCGGCAAGAGTCCCCGGCGGAATCGACACCGCGCCGCGCGTCATCACGTCTGCCGCCTTCAACGACAGGATATCGCGGTCAGTGGACATGTGCCGGCGCAGGTCGCCGTCCGTGATGACGCCGAGCAGGCGATGTTCGTCGTCGACCACGCAGGTCATGCCGAGCTTCTTGCTCGACATCTCGTAGATCACGTCAGGCATCGGCGTGGCGGCGCCCACGGCCGGGCAGTGCTTGTCGGCCTGCATGAGGCTCTCGACCCGCATCAGCTTCTTGCCGAGCTTTCCACCCGGGTGCAGGTTGGCGAAGTCTTCCTCGTGAAATCCCTTTTGCACCAGGAGGGTCATGGCCAGCGCATCACCCAGGGCGAGCGCGGCCGTCGTGCTCGCGGTCGGAACCAGGTTCATCGGGCACGCTTCCTCTGTCACGCTGCAGTCGAGCGCGACGTCAGCGGCTTCCGCCAGCGTCGAGCGGGGGGCCCCGGTGATGGCGATCAGCCTGGCCCCAAGGCGGCGGATCGTTTCGAGCAGCCTGAGAATCTCGTCGGTCTCGCCGCTGTAGGACAGCGCGACGACGACGTCGTCGCCCTGGATAACCCCGAGATCGCCGTGAATCGCCTCCGCCGGGTGCAGAAACATTGCCGCCGTACCGGTGCTGGTCAGCGTGGCCGCAATCTTGCGGCTGATGATTCCGGACTTGCCCATTCCGGTCAGGATGACCCGGCCCTTGCAACCGTGAAGCAGCTCGATGGCCCGGTCGAACTGGTGATCGAGCCGCGGCACGAGCGCGAGAATCGCCGCCGCTTCCGTTTCGAGCACCTTCCGGGCCAGTAGGCGTTCACCCACGAGCCACTCCCGGCACGTCGAGCCGCTGCTGGCGGGCGGCATCGGCCCGCTTCACGATGGCGTCCAGAGCCATCAAGCGGGTCAGCAACGGTTCGAGCAGGTCGAGGCGAAGCGCATTCTGGGCGTCGCTCTTGGCGCGGGACGGATCGTCATGGACTTCCATGAACACGCCGTCGACGCCGGCCGCGACGCCGGCTGATGCCAGCGGCTCGATGTATTGCGCGAGGCCTGCCGTCACCCCGTCGCCGGCGCCGGGCAGCTGGAGGCTGTGCGTGACGTCGAAGATCACCGGTGTGCCCCCCTCGCGGATCATCGGGAACGCGCGCATGTCGACGACGAGATTGTGGTAGCCGAAGCTCGTCCCGCGTTCGGTGACGACGACGCGCGAGTTGCCGGCGTCCTTCACCTTGGCGACCGCGTGACGGACATCGTCCGGCGCGAGGAACTGACCCTTCTTGATGTTCACGATCCGGCCGGTCTTCGCGGCCGCGACCAGCAGGTCGGTCTGCCGGCACAGGAAGGCTGGGATCTGAAGGATGTCGGCGACGTCCGCGGCCGGGCGCCGCATGCGAGACCTCGTGAATGTCGGTCAGGATCGGGAACGCCAATCCGCTCCTTGATCGCCGCGAGCACGCGCAGGCCTTCGTCGAGGCCGGGACCGCGAAACGAGCGGCCCGAGGTGCGGTTCGCTTTGTCGTAGGACGCCTTGAACACGAAGGGCGTCGACAGTCTTGCGGTGATGTCGCGCAGCGTGTCGCGAGTTCGAGGGCGTGCGACGTCGCTCTCGATGACACACGGTCCGGCGAGCAGGACGAATGGGCTGCCGCCGCCGAACGTCAGAGAGCCAAGCTGGACGGGGGCCACGCTGCTCATTATAGGCAGGAGGGGCTGGAAGGGCAGGAGGGGCGGGAATGGCGGGACCGGCCAGCCTCTCCCGCCTTCCTGCCCTGAAGCTACGCGCGCAGCGCGATATCGGGCGCTGCGTGACGGCCGACCGGCGCACCCGGCGTCTTGTGCTTGTAACTCGCCTCGACGAACGCCGCGAACAGCGGGTGGGGCTTCGTCGGCTTCGACTTGAACTCCGGGATGGAACTGGACGGCGAGGTACCACGGGTGTCCCGGCAACTCGGCGATCTCGACGAACTTGCCGTCGGGCGACCGGCCGGAGATGCGCAGGCCGTGCTCGGAGAGCGTGCGCTCGTAGAGGCAGTTGAACTCGTAGCGGTGCCGGTGCCGCTCGTTGATCGTGTTCGCGCCGTAGACGCTGCTGCGCGAGCGATCCCGGCGCCAGCTCGCATTGATACGAGCCGAGCCGCATCGTGCCGCCGAGGTCGTCGACGCCGAGCAGGTCGCGCAGCTTGTAGATGACCTTGTTCGGGCGTGTCGGGCGCGCACTCGGTCGAGTCGGCGTCGGACAGACCCGGCGACGTTGCGCGCGTACTCGACCGTCGCCCACTGGAACCCGTAGCAGATGCCGAAGTAGGGAATGCCGCGCTCGCGCGCGACCTGGGCGGCCTTCATCATGCCCCGCGTGCCGCGGTCGCCGAATCCGCCGGGGACGAGGATGCCGTTGGCGCCGGCGAGCAGCGCCTCGCCGCCAGGCGCCTCGAGCGCCTCGGCCTCGATCCACTTGATGTTGACCTTCAGCCGGTGCGGGAATCCGCCGTGGTAGAGCGCCTCGTTGAGGCTCTTGTAGGAGTCCTCGTAGCCGACGTACTTGCCGACGACGTGGATGGTGATGTCGTCGAGCGGATTCTTGATGCGCGCGACCAGTTCCTCCCACGCGTCCATCCGCCGCTCGGTCGCGGGGAGGTGCAGGTACTTCAGCACGATCTCGTCGAGGCCTTCGGCGGCCAGGACCAGCGGCACTTCGTAGATCGTCGAGACGTCCTTGGCGGTGATCACGGCCTCTTCGGCGACGTCGCAGAACAGCGCGATCTTCCGCTTGATGTCGTGGTCGAGGAACCGATCGGTGCGGCAGAGGAGGATGTCGGGCTGGATGCCGATCGACCGCAGGTCGCGGACGCTGTGCTGCGTCGGCTTGGTTTTCAGCTCGCCGGCGGCGCCGATGAACGGCACCAGCGTCAGGTGGATGTAGATGCAATTGTCGCGGCCGACGTCCTGCCGGAATTGCCGGATCGCCTCGAGGAACGGCAGGCTCTCGATGTCGCCGACCGTGCCGCCGATCTCGACCAGCGCGATGTCGGCGTCGCCGGCGCCGCCGCGGATCGCATCCTTGATCTCGTTGGTGATATGCGGAATCACCTGCACCGTGCGGCCGAGGTAATCGCCGCGCCGCTCCTTCTGGATCACGCTCTGGTAGATCTTGCCCGTCGTCCAGTTCGAGTTGCGGTTGGTCGTGGTGTTGGTGAAGCGCTCGTAGTGGCCGAGATCCAGGTCGGTCTCCGCGCCGTCGTCGGTGACGTAGACCTCGCCGTGCTGATACGGGCTCATCGTGCCCGGATCGACGTTGATGTACGGGTCGAACTTCTGCAGGGTGACCTTGTAGCCGTGCCCCTCGAGAAGGGCGCCAATCGACGCCGCCGCGAGTCCCTTTCCCAAGGATGAAACCACGCCGCCCGTGACGAAGATGTATTTGGTCATTGTTCAGCTCGACGTCGTAGTCGCAAACAGGCGCCGCACCTGTTCCAGGTCCTCGGGCGTATCCACGCCAATGGAGTCGTAAGCGGTCTCGACGGCCTTGATCCGAATGCCGTGCTCGAGCGCGCGCAGCTGCTCGAGCGACTCGGCCCGCTCGAGCGGAGTCGGCTCGAGCGACGCGAGCACCAGCAGGACGCTGCGCCGATAGGCGTACAGGCCGATATGTTTATAGAGCGGCGGCCATCCGCCGCGCGGGTCGCGCGTGTGGGGGATGGGCGCCCGTGAGAAATACAGTGCAAATCCGCCCCGATCCAGCACGACCTTCACGACATTCGGATTGGCCAGCTCGGACGGCTTGGTGATCCGCCGGTACAGCGTCGTCATCGGGATCGACGGATCGCTGAACGGCTGCACCGCTTCGGTGATCGCGCGCGGGTCGATGAGGGGCTCGTCGCCCTGCACGTTGACGACGACATCGCAGTCGAGCGACGCGACGACTTCGGCGAGGCGGTCCGTGCCGGTTTCATGCGCGCGTGTCAGACGCACGTTGCCGCCGAACCCGGTCACGGTCGTCGCGATCCGCAGGTCGTCGGTGGCGACGATGACCTTCGAGATCGAGCTCGACGCTGCGGCGCGCCGGTAGACGTGCTCGATCATCGGACGGCCGTCGATCTGTTCGAGCGCTTTTCCGGGAAATCTGGTCGACGCGTACCGTGCGGGGATGATGGCGACGATTTGAAGCGGAGGGGGTGTGATGGAATCGACCGGGAATCCAGCCGACGCAGGGTGCACGACGAATAATAGCACACCGCTTGCGCCCGCGTGCTACGATTCCGCCAGACTGCGATGAACATCAAGCGGATCGCGACGCTGTCGACGGCGGGCGCCGTGCTCGCAGCGATGATCGCCGGCGCGACGACGTCGGGTGTCCGGCGCGCGGCGCCAGTTGCGATCGCGCCGAACACCACCGCCATCGAGCTGCAGGGTGCCGAACTGGCCGTGGAGGTCGCGCGCCTTCGCGCCCGCCTCCGGCCGACGCGATCAGCCGCAGGAACCCGCGCGCAATCTCTTTCAGTTCAATGCGCGCAGCGCGCGTTCGTCGGCGCCGCCACCCCTCACCGAGAGCGCGGTTCCGGTCGCCGCTGTGCCGCCCCCGCCGCCGTTGTCGCTCATCGGATTCGCCGCTGAGGGAGCCACCCGCACGGCTATCGTTTCCGGCTTCGGCGATCTCTTCCTGGTCAGGGAAGGCGATCAGATTGGCGCGCAGTACCGTGTGGCCCGCATCGATGCCGACGGCGTCGTCGTGACGAACACCTCGGACGAGACGACCTTCACCATCCGCCTTCAGCAGTAAAGAAGATCTGTAATTAGGAATTAAGGATTAGGAATTTGGAATTCGGACCCGCATTCCTAATTCCAAATTCCAAATTCCTAATTACCAGGCACTCAGTGATCACCCTCATCATCAACCCGATCTCCGGCAACGCGCACTGGGGCGAGATTGCCGACCGCGTGGATGTTGCCCGGACAGCGTTAGCTGGCAGCGGCGAAGAGTCGCACGTCGTGGTCTCGGAACGGCGTGGACATGTGCGCGAGCTGGCCATGGCAGCGCGCGCGTTCCGGCTCGAGGCTGGTGATGGTCTGGGGTGGGGATGGCTCGATGAACGAGGCCGGGGCGGCGCTCCTCGGGACCGATGTGCCGCTGGGTGTGATTCCGGCCGGCTCGGGTAACGGTCTCGCCCGCGAGCTCGGCATTCCGATGCAGCCTGCCGCTGCAATCGCGGCGGCGTTGAAAGGCAGGCCGCGCGTCATCGACGGCGGAGAATTGGGCGGCCGCCCATTCTTCAATGTCGCGGGCGTCGGCTTTGATGCTCACATCGCGTCATGCTTCGATCGCGCACCACGCCGTGGCCTGGCCACCTACGTGCGGGTGTCAGCGCGGGAGCTGCTGACCTATCGATCGATGAACTATCGGATCGATTGCGGCGAGGCTGCCGGCGGCATTTCAGGCGACGCTCAAAGCGTCGCCCTACCGCACCGCCGAGCCCTCCTCGTGACGATCGCCAACTCCCCGCAGTTCGGCAACGGCGCCCGAATCACACCGTTCGCGCGCGTTGACGACGGGCGGCTCGACCTGGTCGTCTACGAGGAGGTCTCCCGCTTTTCGACAATCTGCGCGCTGCCGAAACTCTTTACCGGAGGCATCGAGCGCGGTGCGTGGTTTCACGACACAGCAGATAGACCGGGCACGGATCGAGAGCGATGTGCCGATGACCTTTCACGTCGACGGCGAACCGGTCGAGGGCGGCACGGCGCTCGAGGTCAGAGTCCTGCCTAAAGCCTGAAGTGTCGCGTTCGAACGTAGGATTGGAATGCGCGTGAATTCCGCGAATTCCAAATCCTGATTACAATTCCATTCTACTCCGCCCAGCCGCACCACCCATGCGGCGCGAATGGCGGGAACGCGGCGGATTGCTTCGACGGCGGCGTCGAGCGCGTCCGGAGCGCTCGCGACGTCGTCGACGCCAACGATACCGACCGCGCCGGTATCGTTTCGGCCCAACGCGAAGCTCGCGATATTGATGTGGTGGCGGCCGAGAATCGTCCCCACCTCGCCAATGACGCCCGGCTGATCCTGGTTCGAGATCACGAGCAACGTGCCGCCGGCCAGCGGCGCCTCGACGCTGATGCCGTCGATCGACACCAGGCGGGGGCTGTTTGGCTCGAAGACAGTCCCCTCGGCCCAGCGCTCGCCGTGATTCGTGTGCAGCTTGATCGAGACGAGGCTGGTGAAATCGCGCGTCCGGGTGCTGCGCGACTCGATGATCTCGATGCCGCGTTCGCGGGCAACCGCCCGGGAGTTGACCATTGAGACGCCGCCCGAGAGAATCGGCCTGAGCACACCCGCCGCCGCGCTCGCCGCCAGCACCTCGGCGGCACGGCCCTGGGCCAGCGCGCCGTAGTAGCGGAGGCCGATCGCCTCGATTCGCGCCGGGCCCAGCTGTGTCACCAGCGTCGCCAGATGATCGGCGAGCCGGATCCACGGCTGGAGCCGCTGCAGTTCATCGGGGTGCACCGACGGGAAGTTGACCGCGTTCCTCACCACACCATCGCGAAGGAAATCCCGGACTGCCGCGGCCGTGTCCAGCCCGACGAGCTCCTGGGCTTCCTCGGTGGAAGCGGCGATGTGCGGCGTGGCGACGACCTGCGGCATTTTGGCAAGGGCCCAATCCGCCGGCGGTTCCTTCTCGAAGACATCCAGCGCCGCCGCCGCGACGATGCCGCTTTCGAGGGCAGCTTTTAATGCCGCTTCGTCAATCAGCTCCCCGCGCGCCGTGTTGACGATGCGCACGCCAGGTTTCATGCGCGCAAAACGCTCGGCGTTCAGGAGATGGTGCGTGTCGGTCGTCGAGGGGAGATGAAGCGTCAGGAAGTCTGCGGCAGCGCACACCTCGTCGAGCGAGAGCAGCGCGACGCCCATGCCCTCGGCAATCTCACGGGAGATAAAGGGATCGTGGGCGATGACGCGCATCCCGAAGGCACGGGCGCGCTGCGCCACCTCCTGGCCAATCCGTCCAAGGCCCGCGATGCCAAGGGTTTTGCCGCGGAGCTCGGTGCCGAGAAAGCGCTTCTTCTCCCACTTGGCATCCTTCATGGCCCGATCGGCCGCGGGCACGCTTCGGGCGAGCGCCAGCATCAGGGCACAGGCGTGCTCGGCGACGCTGATGCTGTTCGCGCCCGGCGCGTTGACGACGAGAATGCCGCGCGCGCTGGCGGCGGCCACGTCGACGTTGTCGACGCCGGTGCCGGCGCGGGCGACGATCCGAAGCTTCGGCGCCGCGGCCAGCAGCTCGGAGGTGACCTTCGTCGCGCTGCGGACGAGGAGCGCATCGGCATCCGCCAGCGCGGCCGCGAGTTCCGCCGCCGGGCGGCCGCTCCTGGCGTCGATTTGCCAACCGGGCTCGGAGCGCAGCAGCTCGAGCGCCGAGGCTGGCAAATCGTCCGAGACAACTACTTTGATCAAGCTTAGTGCGACTTGGTGGTCTTTGGGCCGAGGCTGCGAACGTAGTTCACTAGATTCCATATGTCGTTGGCCGGGATCCGGCTGCCGTAGGCGCGCATGCCCGTCTTCTCCGGGGAGCCATCTCGGATGACGGTGAAGACTTCACCATCGGTCTGGCCGTGCTTCCAGTCGGCGTCGGTCAGGTCTGACGGCGTCGGCTTCAGGAGCGCGCCGGCCTTGCCATCGCCCTTCCCGGTCGTCCCATGGCACGACGCGCACTGAGAATCGTACAGTTTCTTGCCGGCGGCGATCGACGCTGGCGATGCAGCGACCGGGTTCTTCATCTTGGCCGCGTCAGGATGCTTATGCTGCTGCGCGGCGGCCGCGAACGTCACGAGGCTGAGGGAGAGAGCCGCCACGGCGGACGCGAACCACACGGTGCGAAACACAACGCGCATCGAACAGACCCTCCTTATCAATACGCAAGCGCTCCCTACAGTATAATCCGGAGGTTTTGTCGTCCAGGAATGCGGCTGCTTTCAGAGTCGCCCTGCGGTGGTGCAAACCGCTAAAACGTTCGCAATGCCACGTCACAACCGAGTAAACCGTCGCGTCTTTTCCACAGAGTTTTCCACAGTTCCTGTGGAGAAGGCCGGAGACGCTCAGGGAACCTGACCTAATCAATCACGCCTAAGAACAATGTCGACTTCCACAATGCTCAAGCCGCCCGCCACTGGCGCGGCGATCACGCGCCAGCACGGACGGCTCGTCGTGCCGGACAACCCTATCATCCCGTTCATCGAGGGCGATGGCACCGGCCCCGACATCTGGCGCGCCAGCGTGCGCGTCCTCGACGCCGCCGTGGCGAAAGCGTACGGCGGCAAGCGCTCGATCGCCTGGATGGAAGTCTATGCCGGCGAAAAGAGTTTCAAGCAGTTCGACAACTGGCTGCCGGACGAGACGGTGGAGGCCTTCCGCACGTATCTCGTCGGCATCAAGGGCCCGTTGACGACTCCGGTCGGCGGTGGCATCCGGTCGCTCAATGTCGCGCTGCGTCAGATGCTCGACCTGTTCGTCTGCCTGCGTCCGGTGCGGTGGTATCGAGGTGTGCCCTCGCCGGTCCGGCATCCGGAAAAGGTCGACATGGTGATCTTCCGCGAGAACACCGAAGACATCTACGCGGGCATCGAGTACGCCCCTGGCACGCCAGAAGCGCAGAAAGTTCTCGACTTCTTCGCCAAGGAGTTCCCGAAGGAGTTCAAGAAAGTCCGGTTCGGCACTCTCGAGGCGTCGCGCGAGTGGCAGCGGCAGCTGGAGGAGATTGGCGCGCCGAAGCGGGATGTCTCGGTTCAAGTGGGCGTCGGGCTGAAGCCGGTCAGCTACCTGGGGACCGAACGGCTCGTCCACAGCGCGATCGCGTACGCCGTCTCAAAACAAGCGGAAGAGCGTCACGCTCGTGCACAAGGGCAACATCATGAAGTTCACCGAAGGAGCGTTCCGCGACTGGGGCTACCAGATCGCGAAGAACTTCTTCGGGGCCGAGGAGATCGACGGCGGACCGTGGTGCCGGATCCCGGACGGCAAGCCGGGCGCCGGGCTCGTCATCAAGGACGCCATCGCCGACATCACGCTGCAGCAGGTGCTGACGCGTCCCGACGAGTTCGACGTGATTGCGACGCTGAACCTGAACGGCGACTACCTGTCGGACGCGCTGGCCGCCCAGGTCGGCGGCATCGGCATCGCCCCCGGCGGGAACATCAACTACGTCACCGGCCACGCCGTCTTCGAGGCGACCCACGGCACGGCGCCGAAGTACGCCAACCAGGACAAGGTCAACCCCGGATCGGTGATTCTGTCCGGCGAAATGATGCTGCGGCACATGGGCTGGCCGGAGGCCGCAGACCGCGTCGTGAAGGGGATGGACGGGGCGATCGCCGCCAAGAAGGTGACCTACGACTTCGCTCGACTGATGGATGGGGCGACCGAGCTGAAGACGTCGGAGTTCGCTGACGCGTTGATCGCAAACATGTAGAGGACGCAGAGGAATAAGAGGACGCAGAGGAGAGGACGCAAGGCGCAGAGCGCAGAGGCTGACAGACGATGAGACGAAAAGTGACCGTGGTGGGTGGTGCGGGCAACGTCGGCTCGACGGTAGCGCGTTGTATCGCGGACAAGAACCTGGCGGACGTCGTGATCGTGGACATCGCCGATCAGAAGGCCGCCGGCGTGGCGCTCGACATGCTCGAGTCTTGCCCGATCATCGGCTCCGACAGCCACATCATTGGCGGTTCCGACTATGCGCAATCGGCCAACTCCGACGTGGTGGTGGTGACGTCGGGCGTGCCGCGGAAGCCGGGGATGAGCCGCGACGACCTGCTCAATGTCAACTTCGGCATCATGAAGGCCGTCACCGAGCAGGTGGTCAAGTATTCGCCCAACTGCATCATCGTCCCGGTCGCCAATCCGCTCGACGCGATGGCCCAGGCGGTCTACCGACTCAGCAAGTTTCCCCGCGAGCGGGTGATCGGCATGGCCGGCGTACTCGACTCGGCGCGGATGCGGGCGTTCATCGCGATGGAGCTGAACGTCTCGGTCGAGAACATCCACGCCTTCGTCCTGGGCGGCCACGGCGACACGATGGTGCCGCTGCCGCGCTACTCGACGGTCGCCGGCGTGCCCATCACCGAGCTGATGTCGAAGGAACGCGTGGAGGCGATCTGCAAGCGCACCGCCGACGGCGGCGCCGAGATCACCAAGCTG
Source organism: uncultured Acidobacteriota bacterium (assembly GCA_963720005.1). GTDB lineage: Bacteria > Acidobacteriota > Vicinamibacteria > Vicinamibacterales > CAVVIG01 > CAVREM01. Next base: position 154,210 of record CAVREM010000022.1, read on the forward strand.
GTCGGGACGAGCGCCTGGTACGCGCCGGGCGCGGCAGCCGCCGAGATGGTGGAGTGCATCCTGCTCGACAAGAAGAAGATCCTGCCGTGCTCGGTGTTCCTGCAGGGCGAGTACGGGATCCGCGATCTCTTCGTCGGCGTGCCCGCGAAGCTCGGCGCGCGCGGCCTCGAAGACATCATTCAGATCAAGCTGACGCCCGAGGAAGACGCCGCACTGAAGAAGTCGGCCGGTGCCGTCAAGGAGCTCGTGGACGTGATCGCGGTGTGAGGCTGAGGGCTCGGAAACTATCGTTCCGTTCGCCGCCCGTACAGCTCGCGCTCTGAATACTTTCCGATCTTGGCGGTGCCGTTCATCTCGTCGCCGGCCACGCGGCCGGCGAAGGTGACGTCGACGAACTCGCCGTCGACAACGGTCTGCCAGACAATCGTGAAGCGATCGTTGTCGATCGTCCCCTTGATCTGATACTCGGCAACCCCTGGAAACGTCACCCGGCCGGTGAGCGTCTTCCCGTTCTGATTCACCCACATCGGGTAGGACGCGCTTCCGCCCCATGGCAGCGCGAATTCGACGGTCCATCCGCCGGCCATGTCGGCCTCGGCGGCTGCCGGTAGGGCCGGGACGACGAGCGTCGTGAGCAGCAGAACGACCGCGAGCCCGCGAGTGAGGGAAGCCATCGCCGCCGATTATCGCACGGGCGATTTGTGTTGAAGATCGCTGGCGCCGGGCGTAGCCTCGCGCCATGAAGAACACGATCTACGCCGTCCTCGCGCTCGGCTGGATTCCAACGCTCGCGATCGCCACCGGCATCGCGCAGTCGAACCCGCCCAAGCTGCTGGCGCCGGGGCGAACGCCGATCAAGGTGACGCGCCTGTACACGGGCGCCGACGGCAAGACCAAGGTGGAGGAGTTCGAGATCCCGCTGAAGGCCCAGGGGCGCGGCACGGAGTTGTCGACCGTCGTGCCGGTGACCGGCGTTCAATTCCGCCGGACCAACCAGGACTACAACCTCGATTGGCATCCCGCGCCGGCGAGGCAATTCGTGGTGACGCTCAGCGGCGAGAGCGAGGTCGAGCTCGAGGGCGGCCGGAAGATCCGCCTGGGACCCGGGCACATCCTGCTTGCCGAAGACACGACGGGGCAGGGCCACATCTCGCGCGCCGTCGGCGGCCAGGATCGCCTCTCGCTGTTCATCCCGCTCGCTGACGGCGCGACGGTCCCGCGGTGAGCCGTGTGCGCCGGGCCTGAAAGGCCCGGCCTACGGGAGCGCGTAGGGCGTCCGCCTCGAAACACTGTTGCCAAATGTCCGCGGCTTTTGCTAGCGTGCGCGCTTCCTCGCCGCATCACTCCGTGCGGAACTAAGGAGGGACCGCCGTGCGCAAGCTTCTCGCACTAGCCGTCGTCGCCATCCTCGCCGGCCCCTGGGTTGAATTGTCAGCGGATCAGCCGCCCCAATACTTCGTCAACGAGGCCAACCTGCCATTTCCGGCGCTGGCCGGGACATCCACCACGCGCCTGTACGGCGTTCATGGTGGGGCCGGGTATCGCATCGAGGTCCCCGACAACTGGAATGGCGACCTGGTCGTGTATGCGCACGGCTTCCGGGGCACGGGTCTCGAGCTGACCGTGTCCAATCCGTCGATCAGGTCGTACCTGGTGCAACACGGATACGCGTGGGCAGCATCGAGTTACGGGAAGAACGGATACGACGTGCGTGAGGGCGACCCGGCGAATTATCGACTGCGGTCGTGGGCGGCGAAGGGGTTCGCCGTTCTTGCAGTGTCCGGCAGGTTAACCGTCGATCTCGAGCATGAAGGGACCCGCCGCGACGAACGAGATTTCCCCGCGCGGGTTGCGTTGTGCCGCCTGGGGACACTTCCTGTTCGGGATCACTCGCCGCGGTGAGGCCGCAGGCCGTCAGCCCGAACCGGTTGCCGCTGGACCGAGCGTCTAACGATGGTGCCAGCCATGCGTTCCGCATCGATCTGACCACGCTGTTCGGCACTGATAGACGATCTGATGCGCAGATGCCATCGACGTTAGACCTGATCGCGACCTTGAACGGCGTCAAGCCGCCGGTGACGATGTGTCACCCGGCGGTGGTCGCCGCACCGACCTACGGTTGCGCGTTTTCGTCGGTGCTGCGCGTCCGGGTTTCGCGCCCTGCCCATAGCGCGAGGCCCAGGGCGAGTTCGAGCGGATGGCGGGCCTGAAGGCCCGCACTACTTTGCGGCCGTGAACATGGCCTTGACGTACTCGCGCGTCATCCGGGCGATGTTCGAGATCGGGATCTCCTTCGGGCAGACCGCTTCGCACTCGCCCTCGTTCGAGCAGCTGCCGAAGCCGTCCGCATCGGCCTGGTCGGATCATGGCACGACGCGCCGGTACGCTCGACCTGGCCCTGCGGCAGCAGCGCCAGGTGCGAGATCTTGGCGCTCATGAACAGGTGCGCCGAAGCGTTCTTGCACGCCGCCACGCACGCGCCGCAGCCGATGCAGGCCGCCGAGTCCATCGCGCGTTTCGACGATCTCCTTGGCGATCGGGATCGCGTTGCCGTCGGGCGCGCCGCCGCAGTTGACCGAGACATAGCCGCCGGCGGCGATGATGCGATCGAACGCGCTGCGATCGACCGACGAGGTCCTTGATGACCGGGAACGCCTTGGCGCGCCACGGTTCGATGGTGATCGTGTCGCCGTCCTTGAAGCGCCGCATGTGCAGCTGGCAGACGGTCGTGCCGCGGTCGGGCCCGTGCGGGATGCCGTTGACGACCAGGCTGCACATGCCGCAGATGCCCTCGCGGCAGTCCGAATCGAAGGCGATCGCGTCCTGTCCCTTGCGGATCAGCCCCTCGTTGACCACGTCGAGCATCTCGAGAAACGACATGTCGGGCGAGACGTCGTCGGCGACGTAGTCTTCGAGCCGACCCGCCGCGGTCGGTCCGCCTGGCGCCAGATCTCGGAGTTTTAGTCGCATACGTTGTTCACGTCGCTCGAGCTGAAGCCTGACCAAGCGCTGGCCTACTTGTAGCTTCTCTGCGTCGGATGAACTTCCTCGAACTCGAGCGGCTCCTTGTGCAGCGCCGGCTCGCGGCCGACGCCGGTGAACTCCCACGCCGCCACGTAGGTAAAGTTCGCGTCGTCGCGGAGCGCTTCGCCCTCGGGCGTCTGGCTCTCTTCGCGGAAGTGCCCGCCGCACGACTCCCGGCGCTGCAGGGCGTCGAGCGCCAGCAGCTCGGCGAACTCCAGGTAGTCGGCGACCCGCCCGGCGTACTCGAGGCTCTGATTGAGGTTGTCAGGCGTCCCCGGGACCGAGACGTTGTGCCAGAACTCCTCGCGCAGCTTCGGGATTTCGGTGAGCGCGTGCCGAAGGCCCGGTTCATTGCGCGCCATGCCGACGTAGTCCCACATCAGCCGGCCGAGCTCGCGGTGGATCTCGCGGATGCTGCGGTTGCCCCTGACGGCCAGCAACTGGTTGATGCGGCGCTGCACGCTGTCGGCGGCTTCCTTGAAGGCGGCGTGGTCGGTCGTGACTTTCGGCAGCGTGCGCGCCGGCCAGGTAGTGTCCGATGGTGTACGGGATGACGAAATAGCCGTCGGCCAGTCCCTGCATCAGCGCGCTCGCGCCGAGCCGGTTCGCGCCGTGATCGGAGAAATTCGCCTCGCCCAGGACGTGCAGGCCGGGCACGTTGCTCATCAGGTTGTAGTCGACCCAGAGGCCGCCCATCGTGTAGTGGATGGCCGGATAGATGCGCATCGGCACCTTGTAGGCGTCCTCATCCGTGATCTTCTTGTACATGTGGAAGAGGTTGCCGTACTTCTCCTGGATCGTCTCGATGCCAAGCCGCTTGATGGCGTCGCCGAAGTCGAGATAGACGGCCAGCCCGCTGTCGCCGACGCCACGGCCTTCGTCGCACGCCTGCTTGGCGTTGCGTGAGGCGACGTCGCGCGGCACCAGGTTGCCGAAGCTCGGGTACTTCCGCTCGAGGTAGTAGTCGCGCTCGTCCTCTGGAATCTGTTCCGGAGGCCGGCGGTCGCCCTTCTTCTTCGGCACCCACACGCGTCCATCGTTGCGCAGGCTCTCGCTCATCAGCGTGAGCTTCGACTGGTGATCGCCCGTCACCGGAATGCAGGTCGGGTGAATCTGCGTGAAGCAGGGGTTCGCAAACAGCGCGCCGCGCTTGTGCGCGCGCCACGACGGCGGTCACGTTCGAGTTGACCGCATTCGTCGAGAGGTAATAGGCGGTGCCGTAGCCGCCGGTGGCGAGGATCACGGCATCGCCCGCGTGGCGCTCGAGCTCGCCGGTCACGAGGTTCCGCGTGATGATGCCGCGCGCCCGGCCGTCGACGACGACGAGATCGAGCATCTCGCGCCGCGGGAACATGCGCACCTTGCCGCCGTGCACCTGCCGCATCAGCGACTGGTAGGCGCCCAGCAACAGCTGCTGCCCGGTCTGGCCGCGCGCGTAGAACGTGCGCGACACCTGGGCGCCGCCGAACGACCGGTTGTCGAGCAGGCCGCCGTACTCGCGCGCGAACGGGACGCCCTGGGCGACGCACTGGTCGATGATGTCGACGCTCAGCTGCGCCAGCCGGTAGACATTGGCCTCGCGTGAGCGGTAATCGCCGCCCTTCACCGTGTCGTAGAACAGCCGGTAGATGCTGTCGCCGTCGTTCTGGTAGTTCTTGGCGGCGTTGATGCCGCCCTGGGCGGCGATGCTGTGCGCGCGGCGGGGGCTGTCCTGGATGCAGAAGTTGAGGACGTTGTAGCCCAGCTCGCCGAGCGACGCGGCGGCCGACGCGCCGGCGAGCCCGGTGCCGACGCAAATGATCGTGTATTTGCGCTTGTTGGCCGGGTTGACCAGCTTCATTTCGAACTTGTGGCGATCCCACTTTTCGGCAATCGGCCCGGACGGGACCTTGGCGTCGAGGGTGATGCCGCTCACTGGCTGCGCTCCGACGAAGTGCGCGACGAGCGCAATCCCGATGAACCCGCCGGCGATGACCACCGCGAACACCTTGCCGAACGCCACCAGCCGCGGCGTCCACCGCGGGTGATCGAAGCCGAGCGACTGGAAGCCGCTCGACACGCCGTGCCACAGATGCGACCCGACGATCAGCATGCTGATCGCGTAGAAGGCGAGCGCCAGCGGGCTGGCCAGCGCCTCCGTCTCCACGCGATACAGGTCGATGATGCCGGCCGGCGTTTCCGGATGCTCGCTGAACCTGAACGTCCGCACGTGGATGACGAGAAAAACCAGCAGCCACAAGCCGGTGACGATCATGGTGGTGGAGGCCAGCGTCTTCCGGCTCGGCGCGGCCTGCCCGTCGCTGCTTCGCGTAGCCGACTGGTCTGGCTTCCTGGTTCTTCAAGAACATGCGCACGGTCTTGTAGATGTGCACAAGGAACGCTGCGAGCAGGACGATCTCGATGACCAGAATGAGCGGGTTGCCGCCCAACAGGTCGAGCGTACGCGTTGAACGCGTTCGGACCGAGGAGGAACACCGCGTTCCCGACGATGTGGATGATCAAATACAGGACCAGGAAGAGGCCGGTGACGCCGATGAGGAGCTTCGTGCCGACGGACGAATCGAAGACGCGCGATCGCGATGACATCGATCGAAGAGTTTACTGTTGCGTCGCGAAAGGGCGCAAGTTAGCATCAGGAGTTTGCTCGGCCTCCTCTGATGAAAATCCACGAGTACCAAGCCAAAGCCATCCTGGCGCGCTACGGCGTCCCCGTGCCGCGCGGTGAAGTTGCGTTCAGCGGCGCCGAAGCGGGCGAGATCGCACGCCGCCTCGGCGGCCAGATCGTTGTCGTCAAGGCGCAGATTCACGCCGGCGGCCGCGGCAAGGGCGGCGGCGTCAAGCTGGCGCGATCGGCCGACGAAGCCGAGCGCATCGCCGGCGAGATGCTCGGCATGACGCTCGTCACCCATCAGACCGGCCCGGAAGGGCGTGTCGTGTCGCGCGTCCTCATCGAAGAAGGGCTGCAGATGTCGCGCGAGCTGTATCTGAGCCTCGTGCTCGATCGCGCCTCGGGCAAGCCGGTGATGATGGCGAGCGCCGCCGGCGGCATGGACATCGAGGAGGTCGCCGCCGCGACGCCGGAGAAGATCGTCAAGGTCTTCATCGAGCCGGGCGTCGGGCTGGTGCCGTTCGAGGCGCGGCGGATCGGCTTCGCGATCGGCCTCGACGGCCCGCAGGTCGGCAAGGCGGTCAAGCTGATGTCGTCGCTCTACGACGCGTTCGTCGCGACCGATGCCTCCCTGGTCGAAATCAATCCGCTCGTCGTCACCGCCGGCGGCGATCTGCTGGCGCTCGACGCCAAGGTGAATTTCGACGACAACGCGCTCTACCGGCACCCGGATCTTCGCGACCTGCGCGATCTCGGCGAGGAAGACCCGCTCGAGATCGAGGCGTCGAAGTTCTCGCTCAACTACATCCGTCTCGACGGCAACATCGGCTGCATGGTCAACGGCGCCGGCCTGGCAATGGCGACGATGGACATCATCAAGCTGGCGGGCGGCGAGCCGGCCAACTTCCTCGACGTCGGCGGCGGCGCCAGCGCCGACCAGATCCGGAACGCGTTCAAGATCCTGATGTCCGACCGGAAGGTCCAGGCGGTGCTGATCAACATTTTCGGCGGCATCCTGCGGTGCGACGTGCTCGCGCAGGGCGTGATCGCCGCGGTCAAGGATCTGAGCGTGTCGATGCCGATCGTCATCCGGATGGAAGGCACCAATGTCGAGGAAGGCAAGCTCATGCTGAAGGAAAGCGGGCTGAATTTCACGACCGCCGACAGCATGAGCGAGGCCGCGACAGAAAGTCGTGGAGCTGGCGGGATAAAGCACGAGCATACATGGCCGTTCTCATCGATAAGTCGACGCGATTGCTCGTTCAGGGCCTGACCGGACGGGAGGGGACGTTTCACGCGCGGCAGGCGGCGATCTACGGCACGACGGTCGTCGGCGGTGTGACGCCGGGCAAGGGCGGCACCACCCACGAAGGCTGGCCGATCTTCGACACGGTCCACGACGCGATCGAGAAGACCGGCGCCAACGCCTCGGTGATTTTCGTGCCGCCTCCGTTCGCGGCCGACGCGATCATGGAGGCCGCCGATGCGGGACTGCCGCTCGTCGTGTGCATCACCGAGGGCATTCCCGTGCTCGACATGATGCGGGCGATGACCTTCCTCAAGGAGCATCCGCAGACGCGTCTCGTCGGGCCGAACTGCCCCGGCATCATCACGGCCGGCCAGGCCAAGGCGGGCATCATCCCCGGGCACATCTGCAAGGAAGGGCGGATCGGGATCGTGTCGAAGAGCGGCACGCTCACCTACGAGGCGATCCACCAGCTGACGCGCCTCGGCCTCGGCCAGACGACCTGCATCGGCATCGGCGGCGACCCGCTGATTGGCACGACACACATCGACGCGCTCAAGCTGTTCGCGCAGGACCCCGACACCGACGCGGTGATCATGATTGGCGAAATCGGCGGCAGCGCCGAGGAAGAGGCCGCCGCCTGGATTCAGGCGGCACTTCAAGAAGCCGGTCGTGGCCTTCATCGCCGGCCAGACCGCGCCGCCAGGACGCCGCATGGGCCATGCGGGCGCCATCATCGCCGGCGGCAAGGGGACAGCCGCCGAGAAGATGCGTGCGTTGACGGCCGCCGGCGTGAAGGTGGTCAAGAGTCCCGCCGATATGGGTAGTGCGGTCAGAGAACTGCTATAATTCCGGGGATCCACTCCTCCTTTCTCAATAGCCTGTAAGGACTTAACGAATGTCACCGAGTGATCTAGCGGTTCAGGAGCAGAAGGCTGCGTCGGGCAAGCAGCGGGTCGTCAACGATTTCAGCATCCAGGTCGCCACCGTCAACGGCTCGGGCAGCCAGACGGCCAACCTCGTGCTCCTCCGGTCGATCCTCCTGATGGGCGTTCCCGTGTCCGGCAAGAACATGTTCCCGTCCAACATCGCCGGGCTGCCGACCTGGTACACGATTCGGGCGAGCAAGCGCGGCTACATCGCGCCGGAAGAAGGAAGTCGACTTCCTCGTCGCGATGAACGCCGAGACGGCGAAGGAAGACGTGCTGACGCTGGATCCGGGCGCCGCCGTCGTCTACGACGAGCCGCTGAAGCTCAACACGCTGCGCAACGACCTCGTGTTCTACCCGGTGCCGTTCGACAAGCTGGTCACCGCCGGTCTGTCCCGACGCGAAGCTGCGGCGGCTCGTCCGCAACATGATCTACGACGGCATCCTGGCCAAGCTCCTCGGCATCGACCTGAAGCTGATGGAGCAGGCGCTCGGCAAGCAGCTGGGGCAAGCAAGGCCAAGGCGGTCACGCTCAACCAGGGCGCGCTCAAGGCCGGCTGCGACTATGCGGAGGCGACCTTCACGAAGCAGGATCCGTTCGTCATCGAGCCGATGAACGAGACGGCCGGCAAGATTCTCATCGAGGGCAATGCCGCGGCCGCGATCGGCTGCATGATGGCGGGCGTCACCGTCGTCGCCTGGTATCCGATCACGCCGTCGTCGTCGCTCTGCGAGTCGCTCATCGGCTACATGAAGCGATACCGGATGGACAAGGCGACGGGGAAGGCCACGTTCGCCATCGTGCAGGCCGAGGACGAGATCGCGTCGCTCGGCATGGTGATCGGCGCGGGCTGGGCGGGCGCGCGCGCGATGACCGCGACGGCCGGGCCCGGCATCTCGCTGATGTCCGAGTTCGCCGGCCTCGCGTACTACGCGGAAATCCCCGGCGGTCATCTTCGACGTGCAGCGGGTCGGCCCGTCGACCGGCCTGCCGACGCGCACCGCGCAGGGCGACCTCCTCTTCACGGCCTTCCTGTCGCACGGCGACACGAAGCACATCATGCTCATTCCCGTCGTCGGTCGAGGAGTGCTACGACGATGGCGCAGCAGGCGTTCGACCTCGCCGAGCGCTTCCAGACGCCGGTGTTCGTGATGATGGATCTCGACCTCGGGATGAACAACTGGATGTCCGACGGCGTTCAAGTATCCCGACAAGCCGATCAACCGCGGCAAGCTGCTCACGCAAGGAGATGCTGACGCAGCTCGGCGAATGGGGCCGCTACAAGGACGTCGACGGCGACGGCATTCCCGTACCGCACGGTGCCGGGCGACGGCATGCCGGCGTACTTCACCCGCGGCTCGGGCCACAACGCGAAGGGCCAGTACAGCGAGCGGCCCGACGACTACGTCGAGAACATGGATCGGCTGGCGCGCAAGTTCGAGACCGCGCGCGCGCTACGTGCCCAAGCCGGTCATCGACCAGACGGCCGGCGCGAAGATCGGCCTGATCGGCTACGGCACCTCGCACTGGGCGATCACGGAGAGCCGCGATCAGCTGCGCGAGGAGACCGACGTCAAGACGTCATACTTCCGCCTGCGCGCGTATCCGTTCACCGAGGAGCTCGCCGCCTTCATCGACGCGCACGAGCGCGTCTACGTCGTCGAGCAGAACCGCGACGCCCAGCTGCTGCAGCTGATGCGCCTCGAGCTGACCCCGAGCGTGATCGCGAAGCTGCGCAGCGTCCTCCACTACAACGGCCTGCCGATCGACGCGCGGAGCATCACCGACGACGTGCTGGCGCAGGAAGGCTTCGAGGTGGCGAAGAAGACGGTCGCGAAGATGAGTGCCGGATCAGCGGGCGGCGAATAGCAACGCCGACCCGCAATCTTAAATCTTCAATGCTTAAACTTTCAGCTTCCTTATGGCCACACCAATCAAAGTCAATCGCATCGGCCTGGAACCACAGGTCTACAAGGGCGGCAAGACGACGCTCTGCGCCGGCTGCGGCCACAACGCCATCTCCGAACGCATCATCGATGCGTTCTACGAGATGGGGGTCAATCCCAGCCAGGTGGTCGAAGCTGTCGGGCATCGGCTGCTCGAGCAAGAGCCCCGCGTATTTCCTGGGCGGATCGCACGGCTTCAACGCCGTCCACGGCCGCATGCCCTCGGTCGGCACCGGCGCGATGCTGGCCAACGCAAGCTGATTGCGATCGGCGTCAGCGGCGACGGCGACACGGGCGCGATCGGCATCGGCCAGTTCGTCCACCTGATGCGCCGCAACCTGCCGATCATCTACATCATCGAGGACAACGGCTGCTACGGCCTGACCAAGGGCCAGTTCTCGCCGACCGCCGACCTCGGATCGAAGCTGAAGACCGGCGTCGTCAACGAGCTGCCGCCGATCGACACCTGCGCCCTGGCGGTCGAGCTGGGCGCGACGTTCGTGGCGCGGTCGTTCTCGGGCGACAAGAAGCAGCTGCTGGCGCTGCTCAAGGCGGCGCTCGCGCACCGCGGCACGGTGATGCTCGACGTCATCTCGCCGTGCGTCACGTTCAACGATCACGAAGGATCGACCAAGAGCTACGCGTACGCGAAGGACCACGACGACCCGCTCGAGGAGGTCGAGCTTCGTACCGTTCTTCGAGGAGATCGCGGTCGACTACGAGCCCGGCTCGACGCAGGAAGTGACGATGCACGACGGCTCGAAGCTGTTTCTGAAGAAGCTGGAGGAAGGCTACGATCCGACCGACAAGATCTCGCGCGCTGAAGCGCCTGCACGAGACCGCGCGCCGCGGCGAGTTCGCCACCGGCCTGATCTACATCGAGCCCGATCGCGACGACTTCCTCACCCAGCTGAACATCGTCGACGAACCCCTGGCCAGCCTGCCGCTCGAGCGCGACCCGGCCGGGCAGGGAGGCGCTCGAAGAGATCATGGAGAGCCTCCGATAGGTTGGATGCAGTTGCAGAATTAGCAGAGTTGGAGAGTTGGAGAGTTAGTGAGATTGGCGGCTTCGCCGAGCCTGCTCGCTGTTTTCTTCTTTGCGATTCGTCGCGGGCGAGTCTTGTGCGATTTCGCTAGTGAATCGCTTCAGTCGCGATTGCCACGTTGACGGAGCTTCGCGGCGAAGTCACGTGGACCTTTCCTGCGACGCCATGTCAGCGGACAGCCCCAGCTCCTGATCGACAGTGTCAGGTCACGCCAGAGTAACAGGCATTGAACTCGTCCGGTTCTCTGACGAAGGCGATCGGCGATGTCGTTCACGCGGGCACGAACTGCAGACTCCGTGCCCCCTTGAACTCACCAACTCTCTAACTCGCCGAACTCTCCAATTACCGCCTAGCCCCCTTCGCTCTCATCCTCATTTGCCCCGATCTGGTCCTCCGCGGTGGCGATCGGATCGTTCGGCAGTCCATCCTCGTTGACCCCGGACCGTGGGGGTTGCCCATCTGCTTGTCGGTGGGACGGTCGCCCTCGATGGCGCCCTTCTGTGCGTCCTGATCGTCCTGCTGCTTCGTCGCCATCGTCGTCACGTTGCGCCTCCAGTGAAGGTGCTTGGCGTCGTTCCGCGCCGCGGAGTGGTTGAGTTAGCCGCTGCTATAATCGCTCGATGACCGAGCGGACCCTCGCGATTATCAAACCCGATGCCGTCCAGCGACGGCTGGCGGGACGGATCATTCAACGCATCGAAGAAGAAGGATTCCAGATCCGTGCCATGCGGCGCGTGCATCTGTCCAAGCCGGAGGCGGAGGGTTTCTACGCGGTCCATCGGCAGCGCCCGTTTTTCGGCAGCCTGACCGGGTTCATGTCGTCGGGCCCCGCGGTCGTGATGGTGCTGGAGGCGCCCGACGCGATCAAGAAGTGGCGCACGCTGATGGGCGCCACCGATCCCGCGAAGGCGGATGCCGGCACGCTGCGGAAGGAGTTTGCCGAATCGATCGAGCGCAACGCGACGCACGGCTCCGATGCCGCCGAGACGGCGGCCTACGAGATCGGCTATTTCTTCGCCGGGTCGACTGATCTTGAGCGCGTGACGATCGCGCGACCGCAGAGCATGGGTAAACTGCTGCTGATCGTCGGCCTCGTCATCAGCGGCATCGGCCTGCTCGTCATGCTCGGCGTGCCATTGGACGTCTGCCGGGAGACTTCGCGGTCAAGCGCGGCAACTTCGCCTTTTACTTTCCGCTCACCACGTCGATCATATTGAGTATTCTGCTGACGCTGATCTTCGCGCTCTTCAGACGCTAAGACGTCCTGACGAGGTCGTTCGACGTTCGCGCGTTCGGCGTTCGAACGCGCCGGCAGCGACGAACGCCGAACGATCGGCGAAGATCGCACGAACGACGAACGACATGAAGGAGACTCGACCGTGACGATCAAGAGTGACCGCTGGATCAAGCGAATGGCCCTCGAGCACCAGATGATCGAGCCGTTTGTCGACAGCCAGACCCGCACCGGCGTCGTGTCGTACGGCGTCTCGTCGTACGGCTACGACATCCGCGTCGCCGACGAGTTCAAGGTCTTCACGAACGTCTACAACACCGTCGTGGATCCGAAGAGCTTCGACCCGAAGTCGTTCGTCGACATCAAGGCCGACGTCTGCATCATCCCGCCGAACTCGTTCGCCCTCGCGCGGACCATCGAATACTTCCGGATTCCGCGCGACGTCCTGACCGTCTGCCTCGGCAAGTCGACCTACGCGCGCTGCGGCATCATCGTCAACGTCACGCCGTTCGAGCCCGAGTGGGAAGGGCACGTCACCATCGAGATCTCGAACACGACGCCGCTGCCGGCGAAGATTTACGCCAACGAAGGGCATCGCGCAGGTGCTGTTCTTCCAGAGCGACGAGCCGTGCGAGGTGTCGTACCGCGACAAGAAGGGCAAGTATCAGGCGCAGCGCGGCGTGACGCTGCCGAAGATCTAGGATGCGACAGTCTCGGCTGATCTTGACCCCTAAAGCTCAGACGTAGTAAAACTTGCGGCGGCCTCGGGTAATCCGGCGCCCTTCCAGAATTCCTGGGTACATGGACAAACTCGTCGAGCGCGAACACGCGCCTCGGAATCCACTCGCCGCCGCGCCCGCTCTCGCCGTTCAATTCTTTTTGATCCCGCTGGCCGTTGTCGGCGTGACGGTGCTCGTCTACGTGGGCTTCCGCTCGATGCTCACCGAGGAGCGCAGCGCCGGCACGAGTATCTCGCCGAGGTGCGGTACGGCGGCTGGAGCCGCCAGTGGCCGGCCGCCTACGAGCTGTCGCGCTTGATGGAGGACCCGCAGGTGCGGGCCGACCGCTCGCTGGTCCCGGCGCTCGTCAAGGCGTTCGACGAGGCCAAAGACGGCGACCCGCGGATCCGGCGCTATCTCGCCCTGGCCATCGGCCGGCTCGAACCGCCTCTGCCCAAGGAGGCCATCGACGTCCTGACCAAGGCGCTCGACGAACCAGGCACGGCGTGGACGCCCGACATCGTCTCGCGCATCAACGGGTGGGCCGACATCGACATCAACGAAGCCAGGATCATGACGATCTGGGCGCTGGGTTCGTCGGGCGACGCCTCGGTCGTGGCCAAGCTCGTGCCGTTCTACGAGTCGAAGGACGCGGGCATCCGGAAGATGGTCGTGTACGCGCTTGGCGCGCTGCCCGGCGAGGCGCAGCTGCCGACGCTGCTCGACCGCGCTGAAGGACGAAGCCGCCGACGTGCGATGGAATGCCGCCGTCGCGCTGGCGCGGCACGACAGCGCGCGAGGGCGTGCCCGTGCTGCGGGAGATGCTCGATCGCGCGTTCGTCGAGCAGACGGTCAAGCGCGACGTGCGGCAGTACGAGGATCAGGATCCGGTGGCGGACGTGATGATCAGCGGCCTTCGCGCCGCCGCCGCCCTCAACGACCCACCCTCAAGGCATCGGTCGAAGGGTTGAGCCAGCAGGACCGCAGCCTGCGCGTGCGGCAGGCCGCGCTCGAAGCGCTCAAGACGATGGGGATAGGGAGAAATGGCATGGCTGAGAGAAGACGCCGGAACACCCCGGCGCCCAAGATTGCGCCTCAAACGGGCGAGGCAACGGCAGCGGCGGCAAAGACCGGCTCGCCGGCGGCCGGGCCAACGGCCAGCGCGCCGGCTACCGGAGCGAACCCGGCGGCGACCCCGCATGCCGCGACGACGCCTGCCGCGCGTCCCGCGCCGGCGCCCCGCGCGCCGGCCGCGCCGCTTCCCGATCTCGCGCGGAAAGACCACGTCGCCGGCGTCAGCGGGCGGAGCGGCGGCCAAGGCGGCCACGACGGCCGCCAAGCCGGCCGCGGCCGCGGCCACGCGCGATCCAGACGATACCTCGCCGCTGCTGACGCGCCGCGCCTGGATGGGCGTCGCCTGGGGCGCGTTTTCGGCGGCTTCCGCCGCCGCGCTGGCGGCGACCGGCCGCTTCATGTTCCCGAACGTCCTGAACGAGCCGCCGCAGCAGTTCAAGGCCGGGTTCCCGACCGAGTACGGCATGGGCGTGGACGAGCGGTGGAAGGAGAAGTTCGGCGTCTGGATCGTCCGGACGCCGAACGATGTCGTGCAGCGATCGAGCGGGTTCTTCGCGCTGCTCGTCACCTGCACCCACCTGGGCTGCACGCCGAACTACCTGAGCGCCGAAGGCAAGTTCAAGTGCCCGTGCCACGGCAGCGGCTTCCGGGCGGAGAGCGGCATCAACTTCGAGGGTCCGGCGCCGCGGCCGCTCGAGCGCGCCCGCATCGTGCTGGCCGACGACGGCCAGCTCCTGATCGACAAGGCGCGCAAGTTCCAGTACGAGCTGGGGCAGTGGGCGGACCCGGAGGCGTTTCTGAAGATTTGAGAGCTTAGGAACTCAGAACTGCAGGACTTGGAACTGAAGCGTTCCGAGTCCTGAGCTCAAGTTCCTGAGTTACAGGATGCAGCGACATGGCTGAGACCAAGACAATCGATCCGCAGGAGAGCGCCCCCGTCCGGTTCTGGAACTGGCTGACCGAGACGCAGATCTGGACCTCGGTCTTCCGGCACGGGCGGCCGAACAGCGACCGCAACCGCGTGCTGGTGATGCTGTCGAACGTCTTCCTGCACCTGCACCCGGTGCGCATCCGCAAGTCGGGCGTGAAGCTGCGCTACACCTGGTGCATGGGCGGGCTGACCTTCTTCCTGTTCCTGGTCGCTGACGTTCACCGGCCTGCTCCTGATGTTCTATTACCGGCCGACGCTCGAGTACGCCTACACCGACATCGTCGGCGCTGCGCGAGCACGTGCCGCTCGGCATCATGCGCGAGATGCACCGCTGGGGCGCCCACGCGATGGTCATCACCGTCTGGCTGCACATGTTCCGCGTGTTCATGACCGGCTCCTACAAGCCGCCGCGCGAGTTCAACTGGTCGGTCGGCGTGATCCTGCTGGTGCTGACGCTGCTGCTGTCGCTTCACCGGCTACCTGCTGCCGTGGGACCAGCTGGCCATCTGGGCCATCACGGTCGGCTCCAACATGGCGCGCGCCACGCCGTTCCTCGGGCACGAAGGCCCGGGCGCCGCGCTGCTGCGGCTCGGCGACGTGCCGCTGATCCACGCCTACGACGACGCGCGGTTCGCGCTGCTCGGCGGCACGTTCGTCGGCGAGGGCGCGCTGCTGCGCTTCTACGTGCTGCACTGCGTCGGCCTCCCGCTCGGCATCGCCGTGCTGATGGCCGTCCACTTCTGGCGCGTCCGCAAGGACGGCGGCATCTCCGGGCCGCTGTCAGGAATTGGAATTAGGAATGCGTAGGAATGCGCAGTGAATGGTACGATTCCAAATTCAAATTCCAATTCCTAATTCGAGGATCAGCTGAGATGGGCGTGATCAAAGGATTCTTCAACACCTCGCCGACCCGCGGCTCTTCTTCCTGCTGGCCGTCGTCGCGCTGATCTTGATGGTCTGGAAGCGCGAGAAGATCGCGTCGAACCTGGTCGGCTACGGGCTGCTTGGCCTCCTGGGCGTGTTCTTCCTCTTCGGCGCCTTCGATCCGAATTTCCGGCTGATCATCGACGAAGCCCGACAACGTGCCGATCGTCGGGCTGATCTTCCTGCTCGTCTTCTTCACCTGGTACTCGATCCGCGAGGCGGTGCTGAACGACCGGCGGATCGCGGCCGGGCAGCGGCCGATCGAGAAGGCCGAGTCGGACAGGGTCTGGTCTGGCCCGACCTCGTCTACACCGAGCTGATCTCGCTGGTCCTGTGCTCGGTCGTGCTGATCGTCTGGTCGATCGTCCTGAAGGCGCCGCTCGAGGAGCCCGCGAACCGGTCGGTCACGCCCGAACCCGTCGAAGGCGCCGTGGTACTTCCTCGGCCTGCAGGAGATGCTGGTCTACTTCGACCCGTGGCTCGCCGGCGTCGTGCTGCCCGGCCTGATCATCGTCGGCCTGATGGCGATCCCGTACATCGACACGCAACCCGAAGGGCAACGGCTACTACACGTTCACCGAGCGCAAGGCGCGAGATCACGCTCTTCCTGTTCGGCTTCCTCATCCTGTGGTCGTGCTGATCGTCCTCGGCACGTTCCTGCGCGGGCCGAACTGGAACTTCTTCGGGCCGTTCGAGTTCTGGGACCTCCACAAGCTCGAGGCGCTGGTCAACGTCAACCTGTCGGAGTACATCTGGATGCGGCTCTTCCGGACCGGGCTGCCCGGCCAACTGGTTCGTCCGGGAGATCTTCGGCATCCTGCTCGTGCTCGCCTACGTCTTCGTGCTGCCGGTCGTGCTCGGCAAGACGGTGTTCCGCTCGTTCTACGAGAAGATGGGCGGCCCGCGCGTTCTACGTCGGCGCGTTCCTGTTCCTGATGATGATGTCGCTGCCGATCAAGATGCTGCTGCGATGGATCTGTCAACCTGAAGTACATCGTGGCGATTCCCGAATTCTTCTTCAACATCTGACGTCATGGCTGAAAAGAAGGGCGTCGGACACGCCTACAACGTCGACTTCCTGAACGTGGTCTTCGCCGCGTCCAGCATCTTCCTGTTCCTGTCCGTCATCTGGATGGTCTGGGACGACTACGATCGCGAGTGGAAGAGCACGCAGCGGCAGTTTGCCGAGCTCGAGTACCAGGTGACGCAGGCGAACCTCGAGCAGGCCGGGCGCGACGTCGATCAGAACAAGCTGACCGCAGCTTCAGAGCTCGCTGGCGGAGGCGCAGAAGAACGTCGAGGCGAACCAGGCCAAGATCGACGAACTGCGCGGGCAGATGGCGGAGCTCGACGCCCGTCTGGCGCGCGAGTCGCAGGACTACCAGTTCGCCAAGGCGACCTACGACCAGGATCGCTACGACTTCGAGGCGGCCCGCGCCGCGCGGCGCGTCCGACGCCGAGCGCAAGGGCGAGGCGGTCAAGGCGCTGCAGCAGCGGACGAACGAGCTGCAGCTGCAGATCGAGAAGACGACCGCGGAGCGAAACGCGCTTCAGCGCAGCTCGACGAGATCCTCGGCGAGTCGGGCAAGATCCAGGGCCAGATCACCGAGATGCAGCAGGAGCAGGGCCGCCTGCGCACCCGGCTGCGCGTCCTCGAGCCGAGCGTCCTCAAGGCCTACTTCCGCGATGCGCCGCTGCTCGATTTCATGGCGCCGACGCTGAAGGTCCAGCAGGTCATCCTGCCGAACATCGTCGACGACGTGAACTTCGTCAAGGTCGCGAAGATGGACCGGTGCCAGACGTGCCACCTCGCGATCGATCGCGTCGGCTACGAGAAGTACCCGCAGCCGTTCCGGACCCATCCGAATCTTGGACGTCTACCTGGGCAGCAACTCGAAGCACCCGCTCGATCAGGTCGGCTGCACCGTCTGCCACGAGGGGATGGGGCAGTCGGTGAGCTTCCGCGACGCCTCGCACGCGCCGTCGACGCCGGAGCAGGCCCACGAGTGGGAAGAGAAGTACGACTGGGAAGAGCCGCACCTGTGGGACTACCCGATGCTTCCGCTCAACATGACGGAAGCGTCGTGCGCGAAGTGCCACAAGCAGGAAGTGTTCATCCCGAACGCCGAGAAGCTGAACGTCGCCTACGCGACCTACGAGCGGGCCGGCTGCTACGCCTGCCACAAGACGCGCGGCTTCGAGAACCTGCGGAAGCCGGGGCCGACGCTCACGAAGATCGGGTCGAAGCTGTCGGAGGACTGGGTCAAGACGTGGATTCGCAATCCGAAGGCGGTGAAGCCGACCACGTGGATGCCGCGCGTCTGGTACAACTCGAATTCCAGCTCGCCGGAGGACGCGGTCCGGAACGAAGTCGAGATCAACGCGACCGTCGCGTATCTCTTCGCCAACGACGAGGAGTTCCGGCCTGAAACGTCGAACCCGCCGCGCGGCGACGCCAAGCGCGGGGAGCAGATCGTCAAGTCGATCGGCTGCCTGGGGTGCCACGTCGTCGACGAAAAGACCCGCGCCGAGGCCGGGCCGCATCGGACATTCGGTCAGCCGCTGCAGAACATCGGCAACAAGACCACCTACGAGTGGATGTTCGACTGGGTGCGCGATCCGAAGCACTACAACGCCGACACGTTCATGCCCGACCTGCGCCTCACCGATCCGCAGGTGGCCGACGTCGCCACGTACCTGACGACGCTGAAGCAGGCGGGCGGCGATGCCGCCAAGGCAACGCCCGACCAGGCGGCGGTCGATCAGCGTACTGCTCGACTACTTCCGTTCCGTGATGCCGTTCGAGCAGGCGCAGGCGGAAGTCGCGAAGCTCGACGCGAATGCCAAGCAGCTCGAGCTCGGGCGGCGCGCCATTGCCCGGTACGGCTGCTTCAGCTGCCACCAGATCAAGGGCTTCGAGACGACGCAGCCGATCGGCACCGAGTTGTCGGAAGCCGGCAGCAAGCTCGTCTCCCGGCTCGATTTCGCGTTCGTGCACGACATCCCGCACAGCTCGAAGATCGCGTGGTACC
Organism: uncultured Acidobacteriota bacterium; assembly: GCA_963720005.1. GTDB lineage: Bacteria > Acidobacteriota > Vicinamibacteria > Vicinamibacterales > CAVVIG01 > CAVREM01. The sequence continues at coordinate 172,924 of CAVREM010000022.1, forward strand.
GGACCAAGCTGCACGATCCGCGGGTTTTCGACGAGGGACGCGTCCTGCAGCCCCTGGAAAAGCTGCGGATGCCGAATTTCGAGTTCGCCGACGACGAGATCCAGCGCCTGCTGACGGCGATCATGAGCTTCCAGCGCGAGATCCAGCCGGCGCAGGCCATGCCGGCGCGGACGGCGCGGCGCGACTTCCTGGTCCAGGGCCGCAACCTCGTGCACCGGCGCAATTGCGTGGGCTGCCACATCGTCGAAGGCAGCGGCGGCGACTACCTCAAGCTCGTCGCCGAACCATCGCTGGGTCCGCCGCTGCTGACGCCCGAGGGCGCCCGCGTGCAGCACGACTGGTTGTACGCCTTCCTGCGCGGACCGATCACGATCCGGCCGTGGCTCGACGTCCGGATGCCGACCTTCGGCCTCGACGACCAGAACCTGAACGGCGTGATTCAGTACTTCGGTGCGGTCTCCGAGCGGCTCGACCCATTTCGCACGCCGGAGGTCGTCCCGGCGTCGCAGAACCTCGGCGTCGGCCGCGAGCTGTTCGAGCTGCTGAAGTGCCAGCAGTGCCACGTCCTCGGCGCCATCCCGAAGGATCAGCCGACGTCGAACCTTGCCCCGGATCTGCGGATGGCGTCCGACCGGTTGCAACCTGACTGGATTGCGGACTGGATGCGTGCACCCAGCCGCATCGTCCCAGGGACGCGAATGCCGGCGTTCTGGCCGGAGCATCCCAAGTCGTTCTATCCGCAGCTGGGCGGAGACGCCGAGGCTCAAATCCGCCTCATTCGCGACTACCTGCTGACGCTGCGCGGCGGCCCAACGCCCCGCCAGCCGGCGCAGCAGCAACGGGCGGCGAACTAACGAAGGGCAGGAGGGCAGGAAGGGCAGGAAGGTGGAGAGCACGGAGGCTCCGTGCCTCGCCCTCCTGCCCCTCCGCCTACCTGCCCTACCTGCCCGGTATAATTCACCCCGAATGCTTCGGCCCCACCGCGGGCGAATGCCTCGCGTCCATCCGACCGCCTACATCGACGACAGCGCCCAGGTCATCGGCGACGTGGAAATCGGCGAAGAGAGCAGCGTCTGGATGGCGGTCGTCATTCGCGGCGACGTGCACCAGATCCGCATCGGCAGCCGATCCAACGTCCAGGATGGCACGGTGGTGCACGTCATGAAGGACACGCACGCGACCACCATCGGCAACGACGTGACGATCGGGCATGCCGCGGTCGTCCACGGCTGCACCATCGAGGACCGGTGCCTGATCGGCATGGGGGCGATCCTGCTGAACGGCGCGGTGATCGGTTCCGGCTCGATCGTCGCCGCCGGCGCACTCGTCGTCGAGGGCATGCAGGTGCCGCCGCGCTCGCTGGTGATGGGCAGCCCGGCAAAGGTGAAGCGCCCATTGACCGACGCCGAGGTGGCAGAGATCCAGATGTACGCTGATCGGTACGTGCAGTACCGCCTGGATTACATGGGGGCTGGAGGCTAGGGACTGGGGCTCGGGGCTCGGAAGTAGGGCGGCCCTCTTAGGGCCGCCACATACATGTCATCGACAAAACCACCATCCGGAACACGCGATTTCCTTCCCGACGACGTCCGCCGGCGCGAGCACGTCATCGGGATCGTCCGCGGTGTGTACGAACGCTATGGGTTCGAGCCGCTCGAGACGCCGGCGTTCGAGAACATCGAGACGCTGCTCGGCAAGTACGGCGAGGAAGGCAACAAGCTGATTTTCAAGATCCTGCGCCGCGGCGAGCACGAGCAGAGCGGCGAAGCGGATCTGGCGCTGCGCTACGACCTGACCGTTCCTCTCGCCCGCGTCATCGCGCAGTACCAGAACGATCTGCCGAAGTTCTTCAAGCGTTACCAGATTCAGCCCGTCTGGCGCGCCGACCGGCCGGCGCGCGGACGCTTCCGCGAGTTCTATCAGTGCGACATCGACTCGATCGGCTCGACCGCTCCGGTCGCCGAAGTCGATCAGCTGGCGGCGGTGTCGGATGTGCTCCTGCAGCTCGGATTCGCCGATTTCGTCGTGCGCCTGAACCACCGCGGTGTCCTGTCCGGACTGTTGAATGCAGCGGGCGTTGCCAGCGCCCACCACGCCGACGCGTTAGTGGCGTTGGACAAATTGGACAAGATTGGCCCGGAGGGAGTCGCACGGGAGTTCAGCGCGCGAGGAATTCCCGAGGCCATCGCCGAACGCTGTCTCGAACGGTTCGCAGTTCCGGCGACGGAGCTGCCGGCGGACACCGTTCGACGTCTCGAGGAAACGCTCGGCAAGGACGATGGCGCTGTCGCAAATCTGCGCGAGATTACGTCCCTGGCGGCGGCGACATCCGCTGGAAACAGGATCCGCATCGACCTGAACCTTGCGCGCGGGCTGTCATACTACACGGGCGCCATCATGGAGATCGTCGTTCCCGACCTCGCTGGCAGTCTCGGCGGCGGCGGCAGGTACGACAATCTCGTGGGGATGTTCCTGGGGCGCGACGTGCCGGCCTGCGGCTTCTCCCTCGGCCTCGAGCGGATCATCGTCGTGATGACCGAGCGGAGCATGTTTCCGGAGAACGTCGTGCGCGGTACGGTCGACGTGATGGTCACGCTGTGGAACGATGCGGTCGCGCGCTGACGCGCTGGCGCTCGCCAGCGAACTGCGCGCAGCCGGCCTTCGCGTCGATGTGTATCCGGAGGCCGACAAGCTCGGGAAGCAGTTCAAGTACGCGTCCAGCCGCAACGTGCCGTTCGTGGCGATCGTCGGCGACGACGAGCGGGCGCAGGGAAAAGTGTCGATCAAGGATCTCCGGAGCGGCGATCAGCAGACGGTCGATCGCCGCGAGGCGGGTCGGCACGTGGCGACAAGGCGGCAATCGTGACGGATCAAGCAATCCTGACGCATCAGACGACATCGAGTAGTTACCGGACGCACACCTGCGGCTCGCTTCGGGCGGAGCACGTCGGCCAGACGGTGCGCCTGGCCGGCTGGGTCAATCGCAAGCGGGATCATGGCCAGCTGCTGTTCATCGACCTGCGGGATCACTACGGCGTCGCGCAGTGCGTGTTCACCCCCGACTCGAAGGCGTTCGCGATCGCCGAGGCGGTCCGGCTCGAGAGCGTGATCGCCGTCGAAGGACGCGTCACGGCCCGAACGCCCGAGAACGTCAATCCCGCGCTGCCGACCGGCGCCGTCGAGGTCGTCGTCGATCATGTCGACGTGCTGTCGCCGGCCGAGATGCTGCCGTTCCAGGTGTCGGGCAGCCAGGAGATCCCGGAAGAACAGCGGCTGCGCTACCGGTTCCTCGACCTCCGCCGCGAGAAGCTGCACGCGAACATCGTCCTGCGTTCGCAGGTGATCTCGAGCATCCGCCGGCGCATGAACGCGCAGGGGTTCCTCGAGTTCCAGACGCCGATCCTCACCTCGAGCTCGCCGGAAGGCGCGCGCGACTACCTGGTGCCGAGCCGGATTCATCCCGGCAAGTTCTACGCGCTGCCGCAGGCCCCACAGCAGTTCAAGCAGCTGCTGATGGTGGCCGGCTTCGACCGCTACTTCCAGATTGCGCCCTGCTTCCGCGACGAGGACGCGCGGGCCGATCGCTCCCCGGGCGAGTTCTATCAGCTCGACGTCGAGCTGTCGTTCGTCACCCAGGACGACGTGTTCAGCGCAATCGAGCCGGTGCTCGCCGGCGTCTTCCGCGAGTTCTCCAGCTGGAACGTCACGGAGCCGCCGTTCCCGCGCATCGCCTACGACGATGCGATGGTGATGTACGGCACCGACAAGCCCGACCTGAGGAATCCGATTCGCGCCGCGGACGTGACCGAGATCTTCAGAGGGTCCGAGTTCGCGGTGTTCGCGCGCGCGGTGGAGGAGGGCGCCGTGGTGCGGTCGATTCCCGCGCCTGGCGCAGCCGGGAAGTCACGCAGCTTTTTCGACAAGACCGTGGGGCTCGGGGAATCGCTCGGCCTCGGCGGGCTCGCGTACATCGTCGCGGCGGATCCACCGCGCGGGCCGCTGGCAAAATTTCTGAGCGAAGAGCGCAGAGCCAGGTTGTTCGAAACCGCCGGCGTGAAGCCTGGCGATGCGGTGTTTCTCGCGGCCGGTCCCGCGAAGAGCCTCGCGCGGCCAGTCGACGGCCTGAGGACGCATCTCGGCCGCGAGCTCGGGCTGCTCGAGGCGAATGCCTACAGGTTCTGCTGGATCACCGACTTTCCCTTCTTCGAGCTCGATGCCGAGACCGGCCAGGTGACCTTCAGCCACAATCCCTTCTCGATGCCTCAAGGGGGGCTGGAGGCGCTCAACACGAAGGATCCGCTCACCATCAAGGCGTTCCAGTACGACATCGTCTGCAATGGCGTGGAGCTGTCGAGTGGCGCCATCCGGAACCATAGGCCCGACATCATGCTGCGTGCGTTCGAGATTGCCGGCTACGGCCCCGAGGAAGTCCAGCGCCGGTTCGGCGGGATGTTCAATGCGTTTCGATTCGGCGCGCCGCCGCACGGGGGCCTGGCGCCGGGCATCGATCGGATCGTCATGCTGCTGGCCCAGGAGCCGAACCTTCGGGAGGTCATCGCGTTCCCGATGACCCAGAGCGCCGAGGACCTGCTGATGAATGCGCCGTCGCCGGTGTCGGAGAAGCAGCTGCGCGAATTGCACATCCGGATCGTCGAGCCGAGGAAATGACGAGCGGACCTAAAGGTCCGCACTACGCGAGTTTGCGAGCCCCGAGGCCCGAGCCTCGAGTCCCGTGCTATAATGCGCCACTAAGTCGCTGTATTATAAGGAGATAGACGCAATCAAACGCATCACCGTCCCCGAAGAAGGCATCGAGACGCTGTTTGGCTCCTACGACGAGAACCTGAAGCACCTCGAGTCGCTGTTCAACGTCCGCATCCGCACCCAAGGCCACGAGCTCCTCGTGGACGGCGACACCCCAGGCCCTGAGAATGTCGATCGCGTGGTGGGACAGCTGTCGTCGCTCATGCGGGACGGCTACAAGCTGTCGAATGCCGACGTGAAGACCGCCTCCGATCTGGTGGCCCAGGACCAGTCCGTCGATCTGCGGGAGCACTTCCTCAAGGGCAGCCTGACGCCGGCCGGCAAGCGTCGGGTCGCGCCGAAGACAATCAACCAGCGGCGGTACCTCGACGCGATCGACGCGAACGACATCGTGTTCGGCATCGGTCCCGCCGGGACGGGGAAGACCTATCTCGCCATGGCCCAGGCCGTCTCTTTCCTGGTCGCGAAGAAGGTCAGCCGCATTATCCTCGCGCGTCCGGCGGTGGAGGCCGGCGAGAAGCTCGGGTTCCTGCCGGGCGACCTCCAGGAAAAGGTCAATCCGTATCTACGACCGTTGTACGACGCGCTCTACGACATGCTCGACGTCGAGCGGGTGGCCCGCTATATCGAGCGCGGGACGATCGAGATTGCGCCGATTGCCTTCATGCGCGGCCGGACGCTCAACGATTCGTTCGTCATCCTCGACGAAGCCCAGAACACGACGTCCGAGCAGATGAAGATGTTCCTGACGCGACTGGGGTTCGGCGCGAAGGCGGTGATTACCGGGGACGTGACGCAGATCGACTTGCCGATCGGCCGGGTCTCGGGTCTCGTCGAGGCGATGAAGGTGGTGAGCGCCATCGAGGGCATCTCGTTCATCTATTTCGACGATCGCGACGTGGTCCGCCACAAGCTCGTGCAGCAGATCGTCAAAGCGTACGAGGCGTTCACCAACGGGAACGGCCGGTCATAGAATCGCCATGCGACGGATGGCTGCCGGCGCGAGCCGGAGCACGGGGGCGCGCTTGCGCGTGGCGGTGACCGACGGGATGGGGAGGCCGATCCCGTCCGGTGGCCTGGATCGATGGCTGGCGGATGTCGCGCCGCGCCGGGCGCGCGGGTCGATGACCGTGGCTCTCGTCAGCGACGCCCGCATCCGCGCGCTCAACCGGCAGTATCGGGGCAAGGACTACGCGACGGACGTGCTCAGCTTCCCGGTCATGGCCGATCCCCTGGAGGGGATCAGGCCCCCCGGAAATCGCCATCTCGGAGACATCGTGATCGCCCGGGGCATTGCACATCGCCAGGCGCGGGCGGCCGGCCACGCCCGCCCGGAAGAGCTTCGAATTCTGGCCTTGCACGGCCTCCTCCACCTCTTGGGATACGATCACGAGCGCGACAACGGCCAAATGGCGCGTCTGGAGCAGAGGCTCCGGCGGAAAGGCGGCCTTCGGGAAGCATTGACCGAGCGCTGATGATTCCCCTGCTGGTGTTCCTCCTGGCGTGCGCCGCGGTCTACCTCGGCGCCATCGAGGCGGCCTTCAGCGCGCTGATGAGGTTGTCGCTCCGCCTGGTCGCCGAGCGAAGCGGGCGGCCCGGGCATCTTCGGCCTACCTCGACGACCCGGTGCTGCTGTTCGCGCCGCTCCGTCTGCTGCTCGGACTGGTCACGGCGGCAGCCACCGCGCTCCTGGCGATGGCGATCGGCGCCGTCAAGCTTCCGCGAGGTGGCGCTCGTGCTGGTCAGCGTCGCCGCCTTCATCGTCATCGTGGAGCTACTGCTGCCGCTGGCCATCGTTGCGCGCGATCCCGAACGCGTCCTGGAAATCCTGCTACCGACGTTCAACCCGATCGCCCGGACTCTGGGGCCGTTCTCGCGATGGACGGCGCAGATGATGTCCGCGAAGCGGCCGACCGCTGCGACGACGCCGGATGAAGCGGCCGAGGAGGCGAGCGAAGCGACGAAGGCGTACCTGAACACCGGCGAGCAGGAAGGCCTGATCGAGGGCGAGGAGCGCCGGCTGCTCCAGAGCATCGTCGACTTCGGCGACACGCTGGTCCGCGAAGTGATGACGCCGCGTCCCGACATCGTCGCCATTCCCGAGGCGGCGACGATCGGCGACTTGCGCGCGCTGTTCCGCGAACAGGAATACTCGCGGTTTCCGGTGTTCCGCGAGAGCCTCGACAACATCGCCGGGTTCGTGTTCGTGAAGGATCTGGTCGTGCTGAACACCGCCGACGATTCGCGGCCGATCACCTCGCTGCTGCGCCCGGCGGTCATCGTTCCCGGAGAGCAAGCGGGTTCCCGAGCTGCTGAAGCAGTTCCAGCGGCAGCAGACGCAAATCGCGATCGTGGTGGACGAGTACGGCGGCACCGCCGGCCTCGTGACGATCGAGGATCTGCTCGAGGAGATCGTCGGCGAGATTCGCGACGAGTACGACGTCGAATCCGAGCCGGTGGTCGACGAGGGCGGCGGCCGGTTCGTGTTCAACGGCAAGGTGGACATCGACGAAGTGGCGCAGCGGCTCGGCGTCCAGATCGAGCGGGAAGGGTTCGAGACGGTCGGCGGCTTCCTGATGACGCACCTGGGCCGCGTGCCGGCGGTCGGGGAGCGCGTCGACATCGACGGGCTGACGGTCGAAGTCCTGGAAGTCGACCGGCGGCGCGTGCACAAGGTGCGGATCCGCCGTGGCGAGGTCCACGCCGGCGGCACGCCATGAAGTCCGGCTTCGTCTCGTTCATCGGCCGCCCGAATGCCGGCAAGTCCACGCTCCTGAACCGGCTGGTCGGTTCGAAGCTGGCCATCGTTTCGGACAAGCCCCAGACGACCCGGACTCGGATTCTCGGCGTCCGGAACTATCCCGACGCCCAGGTGGTCTTCCTCGACACCCCCGGCATCCACCGGCCGCTGCACCGGATGAACGTCCGGATGGTCGATGCCGCGGTGCAGACGATCAAGGAAGTCGACGTGCTCGGACTCGTCGTTGACGCGGCCGAGCCGCCGGGCAAAGGCGAGCGATTCGTCGTCGACCTGGTGAAGGACGCCCCGGCACCGGTCTTCCTCATCCTGAACAAGGTCGACTTGATCAGGAAGCCCCGGCTGCTGCCGATGATCGCGCGGTACCAGGAGGAAGGCGGGTTCGAGGAAATCATTCCGCTGTCGGCGGCGACCGGCGAGAACGTCGATCGCCTCGAGCGGACGATCATCGATCGGCTGCCGGAAGGGCAGCCGTTGTACCCTGACGACTACCTGACGGACCAGCCCGAGCGGGTGTTCGCGGCCGAAATCGTCCGCGAGAAGCTGCTTCAGTTCACGCACGCCGAGATCCCGTTCGCGAGCGCCGTGGTGATCGATCGGTTCGAGGAGCCGGAGGCCGACCGGCCGCTGCTGCGCCTGTACCTGTACGATTGTCGTGGATCGCGACTCGCAAAAGCCGATCGTCGATCGGCCGCGGCGGCGAGATGGTCAAGAAGATCGGCACGGCCGCGCGCGAGGAGCTGGAGCGCTTCTTCGGCACGAAGGTGTTCCTCGACCTTCACGTGCGGGTGAAGTCGGAGTGGCGCGAGGACGAACGGATGCTCGCGGAGCTGGGCATTCGAACTGACAAGTAATTTGGAATTTGGAATTAAGAATTAGGAATGCTGTACACGACCGAAGCGCTGATCCTGAGGACGTATGCGCTTGGCGAGTCCGACCGGATCGTGGTGTTTCTGACGCGAGACCGCGGCAAACGGCGGGGGGTGGCGAAGAACGCGCGTCAGAGCCGGCGGCGGTTCGGCGGCGCGCTCGAGCCGATGACCTACGGGCGCGTCGGCTACGTGGAGCACGAGCGGCGAGACCTGGTGTTCGTCAACTACGTCGAACCGATCCGTTCGCCGCTGGCCGCGGCCGACGGCGAGGCGCTGGGTTACGTCGGGTATTTCGCCGAGCTGATTGACGAGTGGGCGCCTGACGCCGACCCGAACGAAACGCTGTTCCGGCTCGGCACGTCGGTCGTGGATGCGTTGGCGGCCGGCGTCCCGGTGGAGCCGCTGGCCCGGTACTTCGAGTTCTGGCTGCTCCGAATCCAGGGTGTCTATCAGCCCGACCCGAAGGCGTCGCACGAGGCGAAGGCGTTTCTGCAGGCGGCGCGGACCTGCAGTCCGTTCGCGCTCACGGCGCACACGGCCTCGCAGAAGGCGCTCCGCGAGCTCGAGGCGTCGCATCGGACGATGATGTCGGTGCACCTGGAGCGGGAACTGCGATCGACGAAAGTGTTGAGAGAGATGCGCCGACCCTGACCATGACGTTTCAGAATCTGATCCTCAAACTGTCCGAGTTCTGGACCTCACGCGGGTGCGCGCTGCAGCAGCCGCTCGACGTCGAGGTCGGCGCTGGGACCATGCACCCGGAGACGTTTCTTCGCGTGCTCGGACCGGCGCACTGGAACGTCGCCTACGTCCAGCCCTCGCGTCGCCCGGCGGATGGCCGCTTCGGCGAGAACCCGAACCGGCTCTTCAAGCACCACCAGTTTCAGGTCATCCTCAAGCCGGCGCCCGACGAGGTGCAGCAGCTGTACCTCGAGAGCCTCGAGGCGTGCGGCATCAACCCGAGGCAGCACGACATCCGGTTCGAAGAGGACAACTGGGAATCGCCGACGCTCGGGGCGTGGGGCATCGGCTGGCAGGTGATGTTCGACGGCCTGGAGATTTCGCAGTTCACTTACTTCCAGCAGGCCGGCGGCGTCGAGCTGTCGCCGATCTCTGCGGAACTGACCTATGGCCTCGAGCGGATTGCCATGGCCCTGCAGCGCGTCGACAGCGTCTACGACCTGGATTGGGGCGGCGGCGTCAAGTACGGCGAGGTGAGGCTCCGCGAGGAAATCGAGCAGTCGAAATACGTCTTCAACAAGGGCGTCGAGCTGGCGCCGGGCCTGGAGTTCGGCGCCTATCACCGCACGCTGTTCGACGAGTACTACGCGATGGCCCAGTCGCTCCTCAAGTCGGGCCTCATCTGGCCCGCCCTCGAGCACTGCCTGAAGTGCTCGCATGTCTTCAACATTCTCGACTCGAGCAACAGCATCGGCGTGACCGAGCGCACGGCGTACATCCTGCGGGTCCGCCAGCTTGCCGTTGGCATCGCGCGGCAGTACGTCGACGAGTCGGCGGGAAAGGCGGTCGCGTAGGTGCTCGATCGGGAACTGCTGCTCGAAATCGGGTGTGAAGAGCTCCCGGCCAGCTGGCTGCCAGGTCTGACCCAGCAGATCGGCGAGGTCGTCCTGGCGCAGCTGCGTGCGCACCGCCTCGCCCCGGAGTCGCCGGCCGAAACCTACAGCACGCCGCGGCGGCTCACGGTCCGGATTGCCCGTCTCGCCGAACGTCAGACCGATCTCGAGGATCTGGTGACGGGCCCGCCAGTGTCCGCGAGCTTCACCGCCGACGGCGCGCCGACGCCCGCGGCGGCTGGATTCGCCGCCAAGCAGGGGGTCGACGTCGCCGCGCTCGAACGGGTCGAGACGCCGAAGGGCACCTACCTGGCCTTCCGGAAGAAGCAGCGCGGGAAGGCAGCCGTCGACGTGCTCCCGGACATCCTCGGCGGAACGCTGCGCGGCCTCACATTCCCCAAGCTGATGCACTGGGATGCGCAGCTCGAGGACGGGCGGGGCGAGCTGCTGTTCGGCCGCCCGATCCGCTGGATCCTCTTCGTTTACGGCGGACGCGTCGTGCCGTTCACGATTACTCGCTCGTCGGCCGCCCAGACGGGCCAGGTCCAGGAAGTGACCTCGGGTGCCGTGACGTACGGACACCGCTTTCTGACGACGAGCGGACGCGCGGGCCGCGCTATCAAGGTCCGGACGTTCGATGAATACCGCGCGCGGCTCCTCGAGAACTTCGTCATCCTCGAGCGCAGCGAACGCCACAACAAGATCGCGCGGGAGCTGGACGCGAAGGCTCAGCGCCTGCAGGGCCGCGTCAGCCGCATCGCGCGCGCCGAGTCGGGGCTGCTCGACGAAGTGCCCGATCTGGTCGAGTACCCGTCGGTCGTCGGCGGGACTTTCGCGCTCGAGTTCCTGGAGCTGCCGGAGGAAGTGCTGACCACGACGCTCATTCACCATCAGCATTACTTTCCGGTCGAGGGCGAGAACGGCCGCTTGAAGAACGCGTTCCTCGCCGTCATCAACACCGAGCCCGACACCGAGCGGACCATCGCCCGCAACGCCGAGCGCGTCGTGACCGCGCGGCTGCGCGACGCGCGCTTCTTCTGGGAAGCGGATCGCAAGTCGACGCTGCAGTCGCGGCTCGACCGCCTCGCCACGCTGCTCTTCCACAAGAAGCTCGGGACCTACCTTGACAAGGCCAATCGCATCGCGCCGCTGGCCCGGTGGCTTGCCGTGGAGGCCCTCGGCGCCGATGCGGGGACCGCTGAATACGCCGAGCAGGCCGCCCGGCTCGCGAAGGCCGATCTGACGACCGACATGGTCCGGGAGTTCACAGAACTCCAGGGCACGATGGGCGGCATCTACGCGCGCGAGGAAGGGCTGCCGGAGGAGGTCTGGAAGGCCATCTACTTCCACTACCAGCCGATCGGCGTCGAGGCCGATGCGCCGCCGACGCGCGAGCAGCTTGGCAAGGCGGCCGTCACGTGGGCGGCAGTTTCGCTGGCCGATAAGCTCGACACCATAACGGGGTTGTTTGCGGTCGGCGAACGCTTCAGCGGCTCGCGCGACCCGTACGGCCTTCGCCGGCAGGCGCACGGCGTCCTCAAGATTCTCATCGACCTGCCCGAGCTGACCGGGATCAGCAAGGCGCTCTCCATCGAGCCGCTGATCGCCAGAGCTGCCGAGTCTTTCAAACAGTTCGAAGGGCAGACCGGCGCGGAGCTGAACCCGCTGAGCTTCTGGCACGAGCGTCTGAAATACGTCGTCGAACAGCGCGGGTTTGCCAACGAATACGTCCGCTCGGTCGGCGCGTCCGGAGACCTGACGCCCCTCAAGTGGCGTCGAAAGCTCGAGGTGCTTCCGGAGTTCGCCGGCTCGCCGGCGTTCGATCAACTGGCGACCACGTTCAAGCGTGTCAAGAACATCGCACGCGAGTTGAAAGGTTCGGCACCCGTTCCCCTCGACCGCCTGTCGGGCTCGTTGCGCGATGCGTCCGAGACGAAGCTGTACGACGACCTCCAGACGCGGATGCCGCGCGTCCATTCCGCGACTGCCAAACAGGATTATCGGGGGGCGTTGAGCGAGCTGGCCGCGCTGGGACCCGCAGTAGACAAGTTTTTCGTCGATGTCCTGGTGATGGCCGACGACGCCGACCTGCGGCGTGCCCGGTTGAGCCTGATGGCCCACTTGCGCGACGTCGTCCTGGGTATCGCGGACGTGTCCGAGCTCGCCGGCGAGCAGGCCTGAAGCCTGTTCGGGTTCTCGTCCGGCCGAAGCCGGACGCTACGATCCGCTCCCACTTCCTGAACTAGAATCCATAGCTCGATTCATCATCTTTCTCCTCCGGAGTCGTCGAATGGCCAGAAAAGCCGCCGCAAAGCGTTCCAGCAAGTCTCGCCGAGCCCAGAGCGCCCAGCCCCGAGCCCCGAAAGCGAAGAGCGGCAAGCACGTTTACTTCTTCGGCAGCGGCAAGGCCGATGGTAATCGCCACATGAAAGATCTCCTCGGCGGCAAGGGATCCGGACTGGCCGAGATGACCAACGCCGGCCTGCCGGTGCCGCCAGGGTTCACGATCTCGACCGAGGTCTGCACCATCTACTACGACCAGAAAGGGAAGATTCCCCAGGCGATCGATCGCGAAATCGAGGAGAACCTGCGGAAGCTGGAGAAGGCCGCCGGCGCGCCGCTGGGGTCGACCGACAACCCGTTGCTCGTCTCGGTGCGGTCGGGTGCCAAGTTCTCGATGCCCGGGATGATGGACACCATCCTCAACCTCGGGCTGAACGACGACGCGGTCGAAGGGCTGAAGGCGCGGACGAAGAACGGACGCTTCTCCTACGACAGCTATCGGCGGTTCATCCAGATGTTCGGCAACGTCGTGCTCGAGATCCCGAAGGATGCCTTCGAGCACGAGTTCGACGCCATCAAGAAGGCGCGCGGCGCGAAGCTCGACACCGATCTCGACGAAGCCGCCCTCCGCGACGTGGTCGGCCGCTACAAGCAGGTCGTGCAGAAGCGCGCCGGGCGCGCGTTTCCCCAGGATCCGCACGATCAGCTGAAGATGGCGCGCGATGCGGTGTTCCGCTCCTGGATGAACCCGCGCGCGAAGGAGTATCGCCGTATCTACGACATCCCCGATCACATCGGCACGGCGGTCAACGTCCAGATGATGGTGTTCGGGAACACCGGCGATCGCTCGGGCACGGGTGTCGGGTTCACGCGAAACCCGGCGACGGGGAAGAAGGAGTTCTACGGCGAATTCCTGATCAACGCGCAGGGTGAAGACGTGGTTGCCGGCATCCGGACGCCGCAGCCGATCCGCGAGCTCGAGCAGGTGATGCCGAAGGCTTACAAACAGCTGCGCGATATCACGACGCGCCTCGAGAAGCACTACAAGGACGTGCAGGACTTCGAGTTCACCATCCAGGACGAACGGCTGTTCATGCTGCAGACCCGCAGCGGCAAGCGCACCGGCTATGCCGCCGTCGTCATCGCGACGGACCTCGTGTCCGAAAAGCTCGTGAGCGAGAAAGAAGCGATCCTGCTCGTCGATCCCGAGGCGCTCAGCCAGCTGCTCGCGCCGGGCTTCGATCAGGACGAGTGGAAGCGCATCCCGGCCGCCACGAAAGGGCTGCCGGCCTCGCCGGGCGCCGCGTGCGGCCAGGTGGTCTTCTCGGCAGACCACGCCGTCGAGTGGAGTGAGCAGGGCAAGCCGGTCATCCTGGTCCGCCGCGAAACAGTGCCCGACGACATCCACGGCATGTTCGTGTCGCAGGGCATCCTGACCGCCACCGGCGGCATGACCTCGCACGCGGCGGTGGTGGGCCGGCAAATGGGCAAGCCGTCGATCGTCGGGGCCGGCGCGCTCGACATCGACGAAAAGGGCGCGTAAGTTCCGCGTCAACGGGCAGACCGTGAAGGAAGGGGACTTCATCTCGTTCGACGGGCTCTCCGGCGAGGTCAAGCTCGCCAAGGTGTCGTCGAAGCCGAGTGAGATCCTCCAGGTGATCAACGGCACCCTGAAGTCACGGCAATCCGAGATTTATCAGCGGTTCGAGCGGCTCCTCTCGTGGGCCGACAAGGTGCGCCGGCTGGGCGTGCGCGCGAACGCCGACCTGCCCGATCAGGCCGACATCGCCTACGCGTTCGGCGCCCGCGGGATCGGCCTGTGCCGCACCGAGCACATGTTCTTCGGCGAGGGCCGGATCCCGATCGTCCAGCGGATGATCCTCGCCGACAACGAAGCCGACCGGCGCAAGGCGCTCGACGAACTGCTGCCGCTGCAGCGCGACGATTTCTACGGCGTGTTCAAGTCGATGCGGGGAACGCCGGTCACCATCCGCACGATCGATCCGCCGCTCCACGAGTTCCTCCCGAAGCGGGAAGAGCTGATGGTCGAGATCGCGAGGCTCGAGGTGACCGGCAAGAGCGGCGCCGAGCTCGAAGAGAAACGGCGTTTGCTGCACCGCGTCGAACAGCTCCACGAGTTCAACCCGATGCTCGGCCACCGCGGCGTCCGGCTCGGCATCACCTACCCCGAAATCACCGAGATGCAGACGCGGGCGATCATCGAGGCGGCCTGCCGGCTCAACAAGGAAGGGCAGAAGGTCGTCCCCGAGATCATGATTCCGCTGGTCGGCCATGTGAAGGAGCTGCGGGATCAGAAAGAGATCGTCGACCGCGTCGCCGCCGAGACGATGAAGGCCCAGGGGGTCACCATCAAGTACCTGGTCGGCACGATGATCGAGGTGCCTCGCGGTGCGATCACCGCCGACCAAATCGCGCAGGAGGCGCAGTTCTTCTCCTTCGGCACGAACGACCTGACGCAGATGACCTTCGGCTTCTCGCGCGACGACGTCGGCAAGTTCCTGCGGATCTATCAGGACAAGAAGATTCTCGAGAAGGATCCGTTCGCCTCGATCGACGTCGAGGGAGTTGGCGCGATGGTCCGCACAGGCGTACAGCTCGGGCGGCGCGCGCGCCCCGACCTGAAGCTCGGGATCTGCGGCGAGCACGGCGGCGACCCGGCATCGATTCACTTTTTCGAGAAGGTCGGCCTCGATTACGTGAGCGCCTCACCCTACCGGATTCCTGTGGCGCGCCTCGCGGCCGCGCAGGCGGCGCTTTCGGTCAAGGTCGGCGATTGACGACGATTTTTGCCAGCCGGAACGGCCGAACCGAGCAGGTGACGAGCATCGACCGCACCTGGCTCGACCCGGCCGCCGGCGTCGCTCTCTGGGTCGACATCGCCGCACCGTCGGTTCCCGAATCGCTGATTCTCTCCGACACATTCGGCTTTCACCCGCTGTCGGTCGAGGACGCAATGAGCGCGCTGCAGTTCCCCAAGGTGGAGCCCTACGACGGCTACCTGTATGTCGTGCTCCACGGGCTCGCTTACAACAAGGACGACGAGGGCTTCAAGACTCACGACATCGACTTCTTCCTCGGCCGGAGCTTTCTGGTCACCGTCCACGATGGCACGTCGCGCTCGATTTCCGAGATTCGCGACTACTGCCCGCGCAACCACAACATCCTCGGCGACGGCCCGGTCGCGCTCTTTCACCGCATCGTCGACCTGATGATCGACCGCTACATGCCGGAAGTGGACGAGTTCGAGGAGTGGATGGACGAGATCGAGGACCAGGTCTTTTCGTCGACGCGAGCCTCCGACGTGGTGCGCGACATCCTCGATCTCAAGCGGCAGGTGTCGGCGCTGCGCCGCATTGCCATCCCGCAGCGCGACGTCATCGGCCGGCTCGCCCGGCGCGAGTTCACCGACATCAGCGCGGAGATGGCTTACCGGTTCCGCGACGTCTACGACCACATCGTCCGCCTCAACGACGAGGCGATGATGCTGCAGGACCGTATCACCGGCGTCCTCGAAGCGCACCTGTCGAACGTCAGCAACCGCCTCAACGAGGTGATGAAGGTGCTGACCGTCGTGTCCACGATCTTCATGCCGCTGACGCTCCTGGCGGGCATCTGGGGCATGAACGTCCCACTGCCGCACTTCCCGGGCGGCGAAGCGGTACAGTTCTGGTGGGTGATTGGATTCATGGTGACGCTCACCGTCGGCATGCTCACCCTGTTGCGCGTGAAACGGTGGATTTGATCTGAGCGCACGGAGAAATGCGGAGGTAGACGGTTCAACACGGAGTCGCGGAGCCACGAAGACGCACGGGTAAAGGCGTGCAGCGTGCGACCGCGGCCGGCGCAGCCGGCCGCACGCCGAGGGTGACCCCGCTTCGCGGGGCGGTTGCACTCTTGCGGTCTTTTCCGTGTCGTCACCGTGCCTTCGTGCCTCCGTGTTGAACCGTCTACCTCCGCACTCTCCGTCACTGAAGCGATCTGAATGGGAAAGATCACCAGGCTCCCTCAGGACCTCGCGAACCAGATTGCCGCCGGCGAAGTCGTCGAGCGGCCGGCGTCCGTCGTCAAGGAACTCGTCGAGAACGCCATCGACGCCGGCGCGCGGCGCTTGTCGATCCACGTCGAGCTCGGCGGCAAGAAGCAGGTCAGGGTCGAGGACGACGGCGAAGGCATGGAGCCGGACGATGCGCGGCTGGCCATCGAGCGTCATGCCACGAGCAAACTCCGAAGCGCCGACGATCTCGCCGCCATCGTCACGTTGGGCTTCCGGGGCGAGGCGCTGCCATCCATCGCCTCGGTGTCGCACTTCGTGCTGCGGACGCGTGGGCGCGGGCGGCAGAGCGGCACGGAGATCCGCGTCAATGGCGGGACGATTTCGTCGGTCGTCGAGGCAGCGGCCTCTGAGGGTACCGCGGTCGAGGTCAACGATCTCTTCTACAACCTGCCGGCCCGGCGCAAGTTCCTGAAATCGGACGCGGCTGAGGCCGCCCAGGTGTCGCGCATCACGACCCAGCTTGCGCTGGCGAACCCCGAGATCGGGTTTACCCTCACAAGCGGCGGCCGGACGGTGCTGCAGTGTCCGCCGGCTGCCACCCTCCGCGATCGGCTGTATCAGTTGTACGGCGAGCGTGACGATCTGCTGCCAGTGCGCAAGGACGCCGGAGGACTGCGGATCAGCGGCTACGTCGCGTCGCTGGCCGAGCAGGGGCCGACGCGCGGGCCGCAGAACGTGTTCGTCAACCGGCGGATCGTCAGGGACCGGACGATCGCGCACGCCATCATCGATTCGTACAGCGTCGCCTCCATCAAGGAGCGAAGCCCGGAAGTTCACTTGTTCATCGAAATGCCGCCGGATGCGGTCGACGTGAACGTCCACCCCACGAAGGCCGAGGT
Source organism: uncultured Acidobacteriota bacterium (assembly GCA_963720005.1). GTDB lineage: Bacteria > Acidobacteriota > Vicinamibacteria > Vicinamibacterales > CAVVIG01 > CAVREM01. Next base: position 190,089 of record CAVREM010000022.1, read on the forward strand.
CCGCTTCCGCGACCAATCGCTCGTGCACGAAGTCGTGCGCCGCGCGCTGATGGATGCGCTCGGACAGGGCGGCGTGCCGCTCCTGCAGCTGCGACCCGACGTTCCGGTTCAGGCTCCTGTGGAGCCGGCCCTTCCCGGTGTGCTCGGCGGTGGGACGTTCCCGAGCCGATGGCGTCCGGCGGAGGGAGATTTCCAGTTCGCTGGGTTGAAGGGCGGCACGACAACCGATGGCCACATGGCCGGCCTGAAGGCCGGCACGAACGACTGCTCCCGAAATCCGGCCAATGATCCCGCTCGGGCAGTTTCGCGACACGTTCATCATCGCTGTCGACGACGAGGGGATCGCGATCATCGATCAGCACGTGGCCCACGAACGGGTGCTGTTCGAGCGCGTCATGGAGCGGCTGACCGCGGGCGCGATCGAATCGCAGCTGCTGCTGGTGCCGCTGTTGATCGAGCTCGAGCCGTCGGCGCTCCAGGCGCTCGTCGCCCGGAGCGAAGAGCTGCGCCGCCTCGGATTCGAGCTCGAAGCCTTCGGCGGAGCGACACTCAAGGTCTCGGCGGTACCCGCGCTGCTGAAGGCGGCGGACGCTTCGAAGGCGCTGCGGGCGCTTGGCGAAGACCTCGAGGGGCTGGATCGCGGCGCGCAGGTCCAGGAAGCGATTCAGCGGATCGCCGCGACGACGGCGTGCCACGCTGCCGTCAAGGCCAACGACCCGCTGACCCACGAGAAAATGGCGCACATTCTCGAAGAGCTCAGGCAAACGGCATATTCGACCGTCTGTCCGCACGGCCGGCCGGTCATGCTGCGGCTGACGAGGCGTGAGGTCGAGAAAAATTTCGAGCGGATCTGAGAAACGTGCTGGCGATCTACTACCTTGGACGGGCCGCTCAGCTCATCGGTATGTGGCTCCTCCTCGTCGATCTGTTCATGGCGGGGCCGATGGGCCCCGATGCGAAGCTCTTCGCGGCAGGCGTCGCGGTCTTCCTGGCGGGGTGGGGGCTGACAAAGACTGCAAAACCGCGATCTTGAGCTTGATTTGTCGCCGATGCCCTGTTACAGTTTCTGTCAAGCTCCGATAAACAAAGTAGTTGATCGCCTTTTCCAAGCGAAAGGGCAATCCTGGTTCCAGCCCGCGTGTGTGCGCGAGGCGTGACCGGGAGCGCAAAGCTGAAGCCGCGCGGTGCGGTGTTCAGTTGCCGAACTTGGAGTTCTCATGGTCTCGCGCCGGTTCCTCGCGGTCGTTTCCATCATCACCACGGCAGCCGCGTTCTTCCTGCTCGGCGTGTTCCACGAACGCACCGACGATGCAGCAGTGCGCGCCAATTACGACGCGAAGCTCGATGCGCTTCGTGCCGAACTGCGCACGCAGCTGGGGAAGGCTCGTGCGCCGGAGATCGTTCCAGCATCGACCATGGGCGGCACCACCGACGGGCCGAGCCGCGAGACCGGCTCCACGTCCGCGAACGGATGATCGCCGACATCAAGCGCGAGCTGCAGAGCGAAATGGGACTGCTGCCGCTGGCGCTCCTGCGCGATCGGCGCACGAGCTTCGTCGAGCTGTATTCAACCGACAACTTCGGGAAGACCAACTACGGGACCGCCGGCTACCTGGGCGACGGCTACTTCGTCACCGTGAAGCACGCGGTCGTCGCCCTGAAGGATGGCGATCGTCCGCCGACGCGCAAGATCGTCGGGATCAAGATCCTCCACGACGGCAAGGAGATTCCTGCGAAGCTCGTCGACGCCGGCGATGCCGACGTCGAGGTGCACACCGGCGACTGGGCGATCATCAAGACCGCGCCGCTCGACCTGCCCGCCCTGAAGCCGAATACCTCGTTCGCCTACGACTTCGCCGAGCCGATCTTCCGGCTGGGCAACGACTACTCGAAAGGGATCATCCTGTCGACCGGCTACGTCGGGCAGCGCATGTCCAACGGCCTCGTGTCGTGCCTGACTGACGGACATCCGGGCGTGTCGGGCGGGGGCGTGCTGGACCAGAAGGGCGACCTCGTCGGGATCCCGATTGGCCGGATGCAGGGGGATTACCGCTTCTCCTTCATTCTCCCGGTTCGGGACGAAATGTTCCGCAAGATTCCGGACCGCAGCTAGAATTGGGGGGCCTCGAGCGAGGTCCCCTGATGCTTCGAGAGTTTCGCGACTTCCTGTTCAAGCAGAACGCGCTGGCGCTCGCGGTCGGCGTGATCATCGGCACCGCTATCGGCCGCGTCGTGCAGTCGATCGTCGGCGACTTGCTGATGCCGGTGATCGGACTGGCGATGCCCGGCGGCGACTGGCGCGCCGCGCGGATCGTGCTGTCCGAAACGGTCGGCAAGGACGGCCAGCCCTTGGTCAGCGCGATCAACTACGGCGCCTTCATGGGCACCGTCATCGACTTCGCGATCGTCGCCTTCGTCGTGTTCATGATCCTCCGCGTCGCCCTCAAGCCCGAACCGGCCGCCGCCACCAAGGCGTGCCCGTTCTGCGGCGAAACGGTCCCGCAGGCCGCGACCCGCTGCCGCGCGTGCACCAGCACGCTGTGAACCGACAGTTCACCCTTCCAAGTTCTCACTTCTCAGTTCGCGTTCAAGTTCGGTTCAGGGTTCACGGTTCAGGGTTCGGAAGCACTCCAGTAGTACCATTCCGCCATGCCCTCGATCGCGCGCTGTCTGACTGTCGCTGCAATCGTCGTGTCAGCCGGTTGCGATGCGCAGGAGGGGCGGCCGCCGGCTCCTGCGGTCGACGACCGCGCAAGGGCGCTCGCCGATGCATACCTGGAGGGCTGGTTCGCACGCAATCCCGACCAGGGGACCTACTACGGCGTGCCGGGACGCCGTCACGACCAGTTGCCGGACAACTCGCTCGAAGGGCTCGCGGCATGGCAGCAGAAGGAAGACGCGTGGCTGACCGAGGCGCTTGCCATCGATCCCGCTGCGATTCAATCGGGATCGCTCAAGGCGACCTACGCCATCGTGCGCGAGGCCGTCGAAGGATCGATTGGAGCCCGCACCTGCCGGTTTGAGCTGTGGCCGGCGAGCCAGATGACCGGCTGGCACGTGCAGTTCGGGTACCTCGTGACCATCCAGCCGGTTGGCACCGCGGAGGCGCGCAAGGAAGCGCTGGCGCGCTGGGGCGCGCTGTCGAAGTACATCGACACGGAAATCGCCAACCTGCGTGAGGGGATCAAGCGCGGCTATCTCGCGCCGAAGCTCAACGTCCGGATCGTCATCGGCCAGCTGGAGACCTTGATCGGGCAGGCGGACACGCCGTTTCTCTCACCGGCCACGCGGGACGACGATCCGGTCTTCAAGCAGTCGTTCACGGCGTTGGTCCGCGACCAGCTGACGCCGGCCTTCACACGGTATCGAGATTTCCTCGAGCAGGAGTACCTGCCGGCCGCGCGCGACGAGATCGCGGTCGCGAGCAACCCCGACGGCGCCCGCTGTTACGACGCCGCCGTTCGCGCACACAGCTCGCTGGCGATGCCGGCCAAGCAGGTCCACGAGCTGGGCCTGCGCGAGGTCGATCGCCTGATGAAGGAGATGGGCGCGATTGCCGAGCGGTCGTTCCATACGTCGGACGTCAACGCGCTCCTCGAACGGCTGCGAACCGATCGTCAATACCTCTTCAAGAGCAGGCAGGAACTGATCGACTACAGCACGGCGGCGCTGGCCCGTGCGAAGGCGGCGGCCCCGAACTGGTTCGGGTTGCTGCCGAAGGCCGACGTCCGTATCGAGCCCTATCCTGCCTATCGGGAAGCCAACGCACCGGGCGAGTACAACGCGCCGGCCGAGGACGGCAGCCGGCCGGCGCTCTTCTATATCAGTGCATACCAGGCAGAAAAGAAGAGCCGTGCCGGGATCGAATCGACGGCGTTCCACGAGACCATCCCCGGCCATCACCTGCAGAACGCGATCGCCATCGAGCGCAAGGAGATTCACCCGATCGGACGGTACATCGGCAGCAGCGGGTATGCCGAAGGGTGGGGGCTCTATGCCGAGATGCTGGCCGACGAGATGAAGCTGTACTCATCCGACGTGGATCGGCTCGGGATGCTGTCGTCGCAGGCCTTCCGCGCCGTGCGGCTCGTCGTCGACACCGGCATGCACGTGTTCGGCTGGCAGCGGCAGCAGGCGATCGACTACATGCTCGCGCATACCACGGAAACGCCGGACGATGTCGCGGCGGAGATCGACCGCTACATCATCTGGCCGGGACAGGCGACTGCCTACATGCTGGGGATGCTGGAAATCCAGCGGCTGCGCACGGAAGCGCAGCAGAAGCTGGGGCCCAGGTTCGACCTCAAGGCGTTCCACGATCGGGTGCTCGAGGACGGCGCCGTGCCGCTCGGCTACCTCAGCGAGAAGATTCAGAGCTGGATCGCCGCTTCTTCTTGATTGCCTCCCAACCCGTCGAGGCGGCGCTTGATCTCCTTCTCGAACCCGCGCTCGGGCGGCTGGTAGTACCGCCGCCCTTCGAGAGCTGGCGGCAGGCAGGACATGTCGGCAACCGCGTCCGCCTCGTCGTGCGCGTAGTGGTAGCCCTTGCCGTAGTCGAGCTCCTTCATCAACTTCGTCGGTGCGTTCCGGAGATGCAGGGGCACGGGCTCCGCGACGTCCCCGTGCGCATCCTCGGCCGCTCGGCTGTAGGCGGCGTAGACGGCGTTGCTCTTCGGCGCCGTCGCCAGGTAGATCGCCGCCTGGGCGAGCGCGGTGTTGCCCTCGGGCATGCCGATGAAGTGAACCGCGTCCTTCGCTGCGACGGCGACCGTCAACGCCTGCGGATCGGCGTTGCCGATGTCTTCCGAGGCAAACCGGACAAGCCGCCGCGCGATGTAGAGCGGATCCTCGCCGGCCTCGACCATCCGCGCGAGCCAGTAGACCGAAGCGTCCGGATCGCTGTTGCGCATCGACTTGTGCAGCGCCGAAATCAGGTTGTAGTGCTCTTCGCCCGACTTGTCGTAGAGGAGCGCCCGCCGCTGAATCGCCTGGGCGACGCGCGGGGCGTCGACTCGCCGGCGTTCGTCCGCCGCCGGCGCGGCAGCGACGCTCAGCTCCAGCAGGTTCAAGCGCCGCACGGGCGTCACCATTGGCGTAGATGCGCGATCGCGTCGATGGCGTCCGGGTCGACGTCAACGGCTTCGCGGCCCAGCCCGCGCTCGGCGTCCGCGAGCGCGCGCGTCAGGATCGTCGCGATCTCCGGCGTCGTCAGGCCGCGCAGCACGAACACCTTGGAGCGGGACAGGAGCGCGGCGTTGACCTCGAACGAGGGATTTTCCGTCGTCGCGCCGACGAGCACGATGTCGCCGGCCTCGACGCGGGGCAGGAAGGCATCCTGCTGCGCCTTGTTGAAGCGATGGATCTCGTCGATGAAGACAATCGTCCGCCGGCCGGTCGTGCGCCGGATGCGCTCGGCCTCGGTCATCACCTCCCGGATTTCCTTGATGCCGGCCATGACGGCGCTGAACGAGACGAACCGCGCCTTGGTCGAGTCGGCAATGATCCGGGCGAGCGTCGTCTTGCCGGTCCCGGGCGGACCCCACAGGATGATCGACTGAAGCAGGTCGCGCTCGATCGCCTCGCGCAGCGGCTTGCCGGGCGCGAGGAGCTCTTCCTGGCCGACCAGCTCGTCGAAGGTGCGGGGCCGCATCCGCTCGGCCAGCGGCGCCGAATGTTCGCCGTCGCTGCAACCGGTTCGTCAGGAAAGAGCGAGTCCATTCACGGGATTGTGAACTCTTCCGACCCGGAAATCAGCTCGCAGCTTCCTATCGCGTGGTAGCGACCCTTCAGTTGCACATTTCATAACAGAGCCCGTCCAGTTCGTCGCGGTGCCTCGCGCACGATCGCGCGTGCTCGGCGGTGATCAGGTCCTGCCGGACCAGGCGGGCGAGGCATTCTTCGAACGTGAACGATCCCATTGCGGCGCGTGATGGTGATTTCCTGATGGAGGTGCTGGAGCGCGTTCTTCCGGATGTGCTGACGGGCGCCGTATCCGAGCATCAGCAGCTCCACGGCCGGCACCCGGCCGCCAGTCGTCTTCGGCAGCAGCATCTGCGTCATGACGGCGGCCAGCGCCATCGACAGCTCCTGCCGGATGGTCGCCTGCCGTTCCGGCGGAAACGCGTCGGACACGCGCGACACGGTCGACGCCACGTCGGTCGTGTGAACGGTTGAGAACACCAGGTGGCCGGTTTCTCCAGCGGCCAGCGCAATCTGCATGGTCTCCGGGATCGCGCATCTCCCCGACCACGATCACGTCGGGTGACTGCCGGACCGCGGCCCGCAGCGCGGTCGCGAAGTCGGGCGCATCGATGCCGATTTCGACCTGTTCGACAACGCTCTGCCGGTGCGCATGCTCGTACTCGATCGGATCTTCGATCGTGACGATGTGCTTGGCATCCCGCCGGTTGATCACGTCGACGAGCGCCGCCAGCGTGGTGGTCTTGCCGGAGCCGGTTGGTCCGCCGATGAGGACGAGGCCGTGAGAGAGCTTCGTCAGCGCCTCGACCGCCTTCCGGCAGGCCCAGACTCGGCCAGTTGCGGCGGACTGAGGGGGAGTGCGCGAATGCTCGCCGCGGCGCGCCCGCGCTCGCGGTGCAGGTTGATGCGGAACCGGCCGCGCCCGCTTCGACGCAGCGATGCGTCGGCGATGCCGTGACGCCGGTACCGGTCGACCGCATGGATGGGCAGCGCAGGGAGCACGGCGTTCTCGATCTCGTCGCCGTCGAGCGGCGGCTCCGCGAGCGGACAGACGACGCCGTTCAGCCGGATGGTGGGCGGCACGCCCGCGACCAGGTAGAGATCGCTCGCCGCTCTGGTTCGGAGGATGGCGAGCCATTCTTCGAGCGCGCGACGCCTCGGCCGGCCGCTTGACACCGGAGGCATTCAGCTCGGTGACGAGGCGATCGAGTTCGCGGTCGGGACCCATCCCAAGTCCTATCCCGGTTTTGCCGTCAGCCGCTGGCGCCGCGCTTCGTACAGGATGAGCGCGGCGCTCGTCGCGGTATTCAGCGATTCGACCGGCGGCTGCATCGGGATCGTCACGCGGACCTCGGCGGCGTCGACCAGGGGCGCCGGCAGGCCGTGACCCTCGCCGCCGACGAGCACCACCGTCGGACTGCCGAGATCGACGCTCTCGAGCGGTTGTCCCTCGCGCGGGACCATCGCGACAATCCGGCAGCCGTGATGGCGCGCGCGCGCGACCGCGTGCTCGATGCTCCGATCGACGACGATTGGCAGGCGGAAGGCGCTGCCCATCGATCCGCGCAGCGCCTTCCAGCCGAACGGATCGGCGCAGCCGTTGGTCGCGACGAGTCCGCTGCCGCCGGCCGCTTCCACGGCCCGCGCGATCGCGCCGATGTTTCCCGGATCCTGCACGCCGCAGGCAATCAGCACGAGGGCGGGTTTCCTGCCATAGAGCTTCCCTTCGCCGGGTTGGGGGCGGCTGGCGAGCGCGACGATCGGGCTCGACGAGCGAACCGGGCTCGCGGCCCGCATCACGGGCGCGCTCGCCGCGGCCACGTCCGCGCCGGCGCGCACCGCGCCGTCGATGAGCGGGCGGATGTCGGGTCGGTCCGCCGCCTCGGAGGCGACCAGGACGTGAGTGAGCGGCACTTTCGCCGACAGCGCCTCGCCGACGAGGTGCACCCCGTCGAGCAGCATGAGCGCATCATCGTCGCCCGCTGCGACGCTCTTGTACTTCGCGACAATGGAGTTCTGACGACTGGAAATACGCTGCATAAGAGGTTGAGCGGCAGGAGCCGGACGAAGGATACCACTGTGGTACTATGAAACGGTTTTTCATCACGCCTGCTCACGATGTCCGATTCCATGAAAGACCGGCTGATCAAGAAGTTCGAGGACGAAATTCACGCGCTCGATCGCGAGCTGAAGCTGGAGCTGCCCAAGGAAATCAAGCGCGCCCGCGAGCTGGGTGATTTGCGCGAAAACGCCGAGTACGCCGCCGCGAAGGAGCGGCAGCGGCTGGTGGAAGCGCGGATCAGCATGCTGAAGAAGCGGGTGTCGGAAATCGCGCTGATCAACGTCGATCGGATTCCGGCCGACCGCGCCGGGTTCGGGTCGACCCTTCACGTCCTCGAGAGCACCGGCGACAAGCTGGTGTTTCAGCTGGTGATGCCGGAGGACGCCGACGCGGCCAAGGGGTTGATCTCAACCACCTCGCCGATCGGCCGGGCCTTCCTCAACAGGGAAGTCGGCGACACGGTGAAAGTCGTCACTCCCGGCGGCAGGCGCGAGTTCGAGATCGTCAAGCTCCTGACCATTCACGATCCGGGTGAATGACGGACCGCGGCTTCGCCCCTCCGCCAGATCCGTACTTCGCCACGCCGCCGCACTGCCCTCGTCCTGACCGGAACGGGGACGGCAGGGGCCTACCACGCCGGCGTGCTGCGGGCGCTGCATGAAGCGGGTGTCAAGATCGACGTTGTCGCCGGCCGCGGCGTCGGCGCGATCGGCGCGCTCTTCGCGGCGGTCGACGGCGCCCAGCGGCTCTGGGACGAGCGGGGGTTCTGGCGCGCGCCTGGGGCGCGGCGCATGTATGTCTGGCAGCCCGCCCTTCGCTTTGCCGTGGTGTGCCTCGCCGCTGCCGTGTTCGTCATCGCCATCCCGCTCCTGTCGGTGGCGGTCGGCCTGGTGGTATTTCCCCTCGATTTCGTTCTCAAGCTGTTCGGGGCATCCGGCGTGGCCGAGTGGTACCTGACCTTTGCGCAGGCCGCGCTGGCGCCGTCGATGCTGCCGACGTGGCTCCCGCGGCTGGCCGTGCTCGTCCTCGTCGCCGGCGCGGCCACGCTCGTCGTCACCGGCTGGCGCGATCGCGATCGCCGCCGGAAGCGGGGCAGGGTGTGGTGGCGCGCGGTGCCGTCGCCGCTGTCTGCAGCGCCGGGCATTGACCACTGCTGGGCGGTGATGTGGGATCTGGTCCGCGGGGCGGCTCGCGTGAAGGCGCCGAGCCGCGTCGATCTGGCCCGGCGGTACGCCGAACTGCTGGTGGAAAACCTCGGCCAGCCGGGATTCCGCGAGCTGTTCATCACGGTTCACGACCTGGATGCGCGCCGGGATCTGGTGTTCGCGCTCGTGTCGGAAGCACGGCGCCGCGATTTGGTCCGGCGGCCGACCTCGCAGGCCGCCGACGCGCGCCGCGGCGAGGTCTTCGATTTGACCGGGCTGGGGCGCGATCATTTGAGCGATGCGCTGGCGGCCTCGCTCGCGCTGCCTCTCGGCGCCGATCCTCATCCGGTCACGTTTGCCGCCGAAGGTTTCTGGCGTGGTGAGACGCATCGCCTGTGCGATCGCCCGGGCAGCCTGCTGCGCCTGATCGAAGAGCTGGCGCTGGTGGACGTCGAGCAGATCATCCTCGTCTCGGCCGCGGCGGATTCACCAGGCCCCCACGCGCTTGCGCCGCCGCGTCTGGACGGACGCGGGCGCATCAGCGAGTACCTGCAGTCGTTCGAGGCGGCGACCGTCCGCGACGCCACGCAGCTCTCCAGCGAGTCGGGTCCGCGGCTCTACATCGTGCGGCCGGCGCACAATCCGGTCGGCCCCCTCGACTTCGACGGCGGGTTCGACGATCGATCCGACCGGCGGCCAGGCTTGTCCGAGCTGCTGAGCCGCGGCTACGAGGACGCCTATCACCAGTTCATCGAGCCGGTCGTTGCGGCAAGCGGTGAGCAGGTTGGCGTACGGGAGCGCCTATGAAGCCCGCGACGAATCTGATCCACGCCGGTGCGCCGGATCCGACTGGTGCGTCGCCGCTGACGCCGCCCATCTACGAGACATCCACGTTCGTCTTCGACAACGCCGCCGAAGTGGTCGCCTACAACGAGGGACGATCCGGGAAGTATCTGTACTCCCGCTACGGCAATCCGACGCTGTCGTCGGTGGAACGGCAGCTGGCGGCGCTCGATCAGGCGGAGGCGGCGCTGGTCTTCTCCTCGGGCATGGGTGCGATCACGACGATCCTGATGGCGCATGCGCGTGCCGGCGACGAGATCGTGTGCTCCGCGGCCATCTACGGCGGCACGCTCCACCTGCTGAACGACGTCCTGGTGAAGTTCGGCGTGCGCCCGCGGTTCGTGTCGCTCGAGGAGCTCGCCGATCCCGAACAGGCAATCGGCGCCGCGACCCGGATTGTCTGGTTCGAGTCGCCCATCAACCCGACGCTGCGGTGCGTGGACATCCGGCGGATCGCCGAAGCGTGCCGCGCGCGCCGCGTCCTGTCGGTCATCGACAACACGTTCGCGAGCCCGCTGAACCAGCAGCCGTTCTCGCTCGGCATCGATCTCTCCATGCAGAGCGCGACGAAGTATCTCAACGGCCACAGCGATGTGACCGGCGGCGTCGTGACCGGGAGCGCCGCGCTGGTCGGGCCCATCGAACGCGCACGCCGCCTGCTCGGCACGGTAATGGATCCGTACCCGGCGTACGCGCTCGGCCGCGGCCTGAAAACGCTGCCGCTGCGTATCGCACAGCACAACGCCAACGCCCTTGCCGTCGCGCAGTTCCTCGCCGCCGACAAGCGGGTGTCCTGTGTCTACTATCCTGGGCTCGCGTCTCATCCCGATCACGAGATCGCCAGGCGCCAGATGACCGGATTTGGCGGCATGGTGTGCTTCGACCTGGGGGGCGAGTACCGTCGCGCCGAGCGGCTGTACGACCGGCTCAGGGTCATCAAGCGGGCGGCCAGCCTGGGCGGCATCGAAAGCCTGATCAGCATGCCGGTGCTGACCTCCCAGTGGGGCCATTCCGACGAGCAGCTGCGCGCGGCCGGGGTGACGAAGGGCATGCTGCGGCTGTCCGTGGGCCTCGAGGACGCCGCCGACCTGATTGCCGATCTCGATCAGGCTCTTTCCTAGGCTTGCCTGGCTACGCACCTGCCGGTATCATTCGCCTCCCCCGGCGCCCAATCGAGGAGGCATGGCATGAGACGGACACTCGGACTGATCACGGCGTTGCTGCTGGCCGCCCCTGCGGTCATCTGGACGCAGGGGAATCCCGATCGCCCCTTCCGCTTCCAGGGCCGGAACTGGGTGAACCAGGAAGCCTTCATCGCGAGCGGCGCGCGCTGCGCGACGCGCGACCTCACGCCGGAGCGCCGGGATGAAGTGGATCGTGAAATTGCCGCCCATTTGAATCAGAGCAGCGGCCGCCGCCGTGACCGGTGGCGTCATCGACGTCCATTTCCATGTCGTCACGAACGCGGCGGGGGATGGCGACGTGCGCGACAACCAGATCAGCAAGCAGATCACGGTGCTGAACAACGCGTTCGGTCCATGGGGCTGGACGTTCAATCTCGTGTCGGTCGACCGCACCGCAAACGACGCCTGGTTCGCGATGGAGCCTGGCACGACGGCGGAGCGCGATGCGAAAGCCGCGCTCCGACAGGGGACCGCGGACGATTTGAACATCTACACGCGCGAACCCCGGCGGCGGGCTGCTCGGCTGGGCGACGTTCCCGTCGAGCTACGGCGGCGAAGCCGATTGCACGATGGCGTCGTGATCCTCTTCTCGTCGCTCCCGGGCGGCTCGGCCGCGCCGTACAACCTCGGCGACACGGCGACACACGAAGTCGGCCACTGGATGGGGCTGTACCACACGTTCCAGGGCGGCTGCAGCAGCAACGAACGACTACATCGGCGACACGCCGGCGGAGCGCAGCCCGGCCTTCGGCTGCCCCGTCGGCCGCGATTCGTGCCCGCGCGCCGGACTCGATCCGATCGAGAACTTCATGGACTACACCGACGACGCGTGCATGTTCCAGTTCACGGCGGGACAGGATCAGCGGATGGACGCGCAGTTCAGCACGTATCGATCCGGCCAGTAGGGTCACGAGCGAAGTCGACTAGGGTCCGGCTTTAGCCGGACCTTCCGCTGGTGACGTCCGCCTGAAGGCGGACGCTACCGGACCGGCGGCGGCGGTGGCTCCGCCGCCGGGTTCCAATCCACGACGGGATTTTGTCTGTCCAGACAGACCCAGGCGCTTGCGCGAATTCCCGGGCGCAGCTGCCCGGGTTTCGACTCGATCGCGTTCCATCCATCTGGCGCGAACGGCTTCCCGCGCAGCAGGAACCAGCGATCCGGACCGTCCGACCCCGCGTGCGAGACGACCACCCGCTCGGTCGTGTCCCAATCCGTTCGGATATCCAGAATCGTCCGGTCTCGTTCGCGGGTGAGCCGCGTGACGGAGCCGATGTAGGCGGTGGTCCAATCAAGAGGGCATTCGAAACCCTCCGGCGGCCGGACGCGTTCGGCGCCAGGGAGTGTTCGCTGATCGGCCGTGTTGACGGCGAGGGCAATGGTTAGAGGAAGCGCGGCCGCAAGGGCTGGTCGTCAACTTTTGACTCCCGCCGTCTCCCGCCGCTTCTCGACCGGCGGCGCTTCGTGCAGGAACTGGGCGACGAGCTCGTGCAGCCGGCGGCCGATCTCCTCGGCCGGCACGTCGCCGAACTTCTCGCGGAACGCGCGCATCGGCACGACCGCCTTCGCCATCGCCCGGTGGCCGCCCGCGCTGCCAATGTCGGCGAAGAACCGGCGCGCGAACTCGCCGGCGTTTTTCGAGTAGCCGAGGTTCCGCACCGAGACGATCAGTGAATCGTTGACGATCCCCGCGATCAGCGTCCACTTGACGTCTTCGAGCTGCAGGAAGAAATCGGCGACGTACGGGATGAAGTCCTCGCGGGGCGTCACCCCAATGAAGCCGCAGAACACCTGGTCGACGAGCGTCCCGGCGCGGTACGCCTTCATCACGTAGTCGAGCCGCTCGAGGGTGATCTCGGCGCCCTCCATCTTGCGAATCAACGCGGCATCGGCCAGCGGATAGAGATACGAGAACGCCTCGATGTCCACGCGGTTGGTCTGGCGGTTGAAGAAAAGCGTGTCTGACTTGATCGCGTAGAGCATTGCGGTCGCGGTCCGCTCCGAGATGTTCACGTCCACTGCCCGCAGGTGCTCGGTGAGAATCGTCGACGTGGATCCGTAATCGGCGCGGATGTCCTTGAACACCGCGGTGTAGCCCGGTTGCTCGGGATGATGGTCAATCACCAGGTCGACGCGGTCGATCAGGCCGCCGAAGTAGTGCGGCTGCACGTCGACCATCGCCAGCCGGTCGTATTCCTTCAGCGACTCGGCGGTCACCGGCTCGACGTGGATATCGAGCAGGTTGACCATGCGGAGGTTCTCGGGCCGGGTGACGCCCTGGATGGCGCCGATGATCGCCGTGGTCTTCGTGCGCCGCAGGACGTTGCGCAAGGCGAGGCCGCTGGCCATGGCATCGGGATCCGGATCGTTGTGCAGGAGGATGAGAACCCGGTCGGCGTCGCTGAAATACCGCTGGTATTGCTGGACCCTGGCCTTGGTGAGCGACCGGCTGAACTCGGTCAGGAGGGGGCCGCCGAACAGCTCCGACATCGAAAGATACGAGACGTCGGGGAAGTCGGCGTGGAGGTCCTCGACCCGCTTCGCGCTGGAGGCCGTCCCGACCCCCAGGACGTAGACGAGCGTCCCGCCGGCGTCGCGCACCGCCTCGAGGATTTTTTGCGGGCTCCGGCGGCCGTTGTCCTCGACGATGACGCAGGTGCCGGGGGTGAAATCCGCCTTGACGAAGGTATCGATGTGCCGCGGGTCGCCCACGACAACGTCGATGTCCGCGTCATGCAGCCGCCGCGCGAGAGGCCGGTTTTCGACGATGAACTCGATCTCGAAGCCGGGCAGCAGGATCTCGTCGAGCATCCTGATGACCAGCTCGTCCTGACATACGGCTAGGCACCGCATCGTGAATCCAAACCGTGATTATACGCTTCGGCCGAGCTGGCGGGTTCGCGTGGTACGATCGAGGATTCACATGCCTTCCCTGTACGACCGCTTCCGTCTGGTGTCCGACTTCGAGCTGGCCGGCGACCAGGAGCGGGCCATCCGCGAACTGACCGAGGGGCTCGATCGCGGCGATCCCCATCAGGTGTTGCTCGGCGTCACCGGCTCGGGCAAGACGTTCACGATGGCGCACACCATCGCGACGGTGAACCGGCCGACGCTCGTGATGGTCCACAACAAGACGCTCGCCGCCCAGCTGTTCCAGGAGTTCCGCCGGTTCTTCCCTGAGAACGCGGTCGAGTACTTCGTCAGCTATTACGACTATTACCAGCCCGAGGCCTACGTGCCGTCGACCGACTCCTACATCGAGAAGGAGGCGACGATCAACGACGAGATCGACCGCATGCGGCTCTCGGCGACGCGGTCGCTGTTCGAGCGCCGCGACGTCGTCATCGTCGCCAGCGTGTCGTGCATCTACGGCCTGGGCTCGCCCGAGGCGTACTACGGGATGCTCCTGCCGCTCGAGCGCGGCCAGCGCATTTCGCGCGACGAGGTGCTCCGCAAGCTGGTCGAAATCCAGTACGAGCGCAACGACCACGACTTCGGCCGCGGCACCTTCCGTGTGCGCGGCGATATCATCGAGGTCTATCCCTCGTACGAGGAGCAGGGCCTCCGGATCGAGCTGTTCGGAGACGAGGTCGACGAGCTGATCTCGTTCGACCCGCTGACCGGCAAGAAGGCCAGGCGCCACGACAAGATCGCGGTCTATCCGAAGTCGCACTTCGTGGCGCCGCGCGATCGAACCCGGCGCGCGGTCGAGTCGATCAAGGAGGAGCTCGCCTGGTACCGGTCGAAGCTGGAAGGCGAGGGCAAGCTGCTCGAGGCGCAGCGCCTGCATCAGCGGACGATGTTCGATCTCGAGATGATTCGCGAGATCGGCTACTGCCACGGGATCGAGAACTACGCACGGCACCTGACCGGCCGCGCGCCGGGCGAGCCGCCGCCGACGCTCCTCGACTATCTGCCGAAAGACGCCCTGGTCATCGTCGACGAGAGCCACCAGACGGTGCCGCAGATCCGCGGCATGTACTTCGGCGACAGGTCACGCAAGGAAGTGCTCGTGGCCTACGGCTTCCGCCTGCCGTCGGCGCTCGACAACCGGCCGCTGAACTTCGATGAGTGGACGGCCCGCGTCGGGCAGGTGATGTTCGTGTCGGCGACGCCAGGACCCTACGAGCTCTCGAAATCCCAGGGCGTCGTGGTGGAGCAGATCATCAGGCCGACCGGGTTGGTCGACCCGCCGATCGACGTGCGCCCGGTCCGGGGCCAGGTCGACGATCTGCTGCAGGAGATCCGCACGCGCGCCGCCCGCGGCGAGCGGGTGCTGGTGACCACGCTCACGAAGCGCATGGCGGAGGATCTCACACAGTATTATCAGGAACTCGGGGTCCGCGTGCGCTATCTCCACTCGGACATCGAGACGCTGGAGCGCGTCCAGATCCTGCGCGACCTCCGGCGGGGCGAGTTCGACGTGCTGGTCGGGATCAACCTTCTGCGCGAGGGGCTGGATCTTCCGGAGGTATCGCTGGTGGCGATTCTCGATGCGGACAAGGAAGGGTTCCTGCGATCCGCCGGGTCCTTGATTCAGACGTCCGGCCGTGCGGCCCGGAACGTGCACGGCCAGGTCATCATGTACGCCGACACGGTGACCAACTCGATGCGCGGCGCGATTGGCGAAACCGACCGGCGCCGCGCATTGCAGGAGGCGTACAACCTCGAGCACGGCATCACGCCGCAGTCGATCGTCAAGGCGATCGACGAGGGGATGGCCGGGGCCGGCGAGCTGGACTACTTCACCCGGCCGCGACGCTCGACGGCACCGAGCGGTTCCACAGCCAGCAGCAGCTCGACGCGCACATCGCGAAGCTCCAGGAAGAGATGCGTGCCGCGGCCGCCAACCTCGATTTCGAGAAGGCGGCGGGGCTTCGGGACGAAATCAAGCGTCTGCGGAACCCCGAGCTCGGGCTCCCCCGACAGGCGCGCCGCGCGTGAACAAGCTCAAGGCCGCCGCGCTCGAGGTCCAGGAGTACGTCCGCATGACGGTGGCGGCGTTTCGCGGGATCTTTACGCCACCGCATTACCGTCACGACATCATCGAACAGCTGGACGCCGTCGGCATCCAATCACTCACCGTCGTCCTGCTGACCGGATTCTTCACGGGAGCGGTGCTCGCCCTCCAGAGCGGGCTCACGCTCGATCAATTCGGCGCACGGCCGGTCGTCGGCCGGCTCGTCAGCGCCTCGATGATCAAGGAGCTCGGCCCGGTGCTGACCGGGCTGATGCTGACTGGCCGCGTCGGTTCGGGGATTGCGGCGGAGCTCGGCTCGATGGTCGTGACCGATCAGATCAACGCCCTGCGGGCGCTGGGCACCGACCCGATAAGAAAACTGGTGGTTCCTCGCGTGCTGGCCGGCATCCTGATGGCCCCGATCCTGACGGTCGTAGCCGATTTCGTGGGCATCCTCGGCGGCTGGATCGTCGCGCGCTACCAGCTGCAGGTGGCCAGCGGGTTGTATTGGTCGTCGATCTTCCAGGCGCTTTACATGGAGGACGTCTGGATGGGCCTCATCAAGCCGTTCGTGCTCGGATTCGTGATCGTCACCATTGCCTGTCACGTCGGGCTGCGCACCACCGGCGGCACGCAGGGCGTCGGGCGGGCGACAACGATCTCGGTGGTCGCGGGATCGGTCGGGGTCATCGCGGTCGACTTCTTCGTGACGCGCGTGTTGATATCGGTGATGTACTGACTCTTGTACTTGGAATTAGGAATTCGGAATTAGGAATGCTGTGGATCGCGACCGCACTGCCAGCCTGACGGCCGAACAGGTCCTGTCCGAGAAGGGCGCGCCGGCCATCGTGCTCGATCACGTCTCGCTGGCGTTCGACGAGAAGGTCATTCTGCGCGACGTCAGCTTCACGCTGCTCACGGGGCACACCAAGATTCTGCTGGGCGCGAGCGGGGCAGGAAAGTCGCTCACCTTGAAGATCATCCTGGGCCTGCTCCGCGCCGACGCCGGGGCGGTATGGGTCAACGGCCACCGCGTCGACCAGATCTCCGAGGACGAGCTGATGGGCGTCCGGGCAGACGTCGGCATGGTCTTTCAGGAGGGTGCGCTGTTCGATTCGCTCACCGTGCGCGAGAACGTCGGCTACCGTTTGTACGAGGAGACGCGGATGCCGCTCGACCAGATCGAGCAGCGCGTCCGGGAAGTGCTCGGGTTCATCGGGCTCGGCGAATTCATCGATCGCATGCCGTCGGCGCTGTCCGGCGGGCAGCGCCGACGCGTGGCGATCGCCCGCGCGATGGCCTCGAAACCGAAGATCCTGCTGTATGACGAGCCGACCACCGGCCTGGATCCGATCACCGCGACCACCGTGGACGACGAGATCATCAAGCTGCGCGATCTGGAGAATGTCAGCTCGACTGCTGGTGACGCACCAGCTGCGCGACGCCTTTTACGTGGCGACGCATCGCGCCGTCCGTGAGAACGGCAAGATCCGGGTCGTCCCGGCCGATGAAAAGAAGGAGAGCGAGGCGGAATTTCTCATGCTGCGGGACGGGATGCTCGTGTTCGAGGGCGATTCCGACACGCTGCGTCACTCGAAGGACCCGTATCTGCAGACGTTTCTTTCGTGATGATGGGCGGACCTGAAGGTCCGCACGACGACTGGTGCTTTTTACGACTGCTGCTCTTGTAGTGCGGGCCTTTAGGTCCGCGATGGTGAAAGGGATTTCGTATGCCGCGTACACGATCGCTTGCCTGGGCAGAGCTCAAGATTGGCGTGCTGACAATCACCGCCGTCGTGATCACTGCGCTGACGATCTTCTTTTTGACCGGCGATCGCGGGTTTCCCTGGCAGCGCTACTCGATCAAGACCCGCTTCGCCAGCGTCCCCGGACTGAAGGCCGGCTCACCGGTCCGCGTCGCGGGGCTGGACGTCGGCACGGTGACCGACGTCGCGCTGGCCGGTGAACAGGTCGAGGTCACCTTCGAAGTGAACCAGGAAGTCCGCGACCGCATCACCACCAGCTCGGTGGCGACGCTCGGCTCGGTGTCGCTGCTCGGCGAGAGCGCGGTCGACATCACGGCTTCGGCCGCGGGTACGCCGATTCCGGAGTGGGGTTACGTCCCGCAGGGACGTGCGGCGGCGCAATTCACCGACCTCGCCAATGAAGTCGGCGACGGGGTCGAAAACCTCTCCAACCTCATTGCCGATATCCGCTCCGGCCGCGGCACCGTCGGCAAGCTGATGACCGACGAGCAGCTGTACGCCGAGCTGAATCGATTCGCCGTCAGCGCCAGGACGCTCACCGATAGCTTGAGAAGCGACCGCGGCACGCTCGGGCGCCTGATGAACGACCGCCGGGCGGCCGAGTCGCTGGAGGCGGCGCTGGGCAACATCCAGACGCTCACCGAGCGCATCAACGCCGGCGAGGGGAGCATCGGCAAACTGTTGAAAGACGACGCGTTCTCGCGTTCGCTGACCTCGGCCACGGCGAACTTCGACGCGGTGGCCGCCAGCGTCAAGAACGGCGAAGGCACGATGGGGAAGCTCGTGACCGATCCGGCCCTGTTCAACAAACTGAACTCGATGTCCGGCCGCCTTGACGAATTGATGCTGCGCCTGAACCAGGGCGAGGGAACGGCGGGGCGGCTGCTGAAAGACGCCGCGTTATATGAGAACATGAACAAGGTGACGACCGAGATCTCGGGGCTGATCGCCGAGATCAAAAAGGACCCGCGCAAGTACCTCACGGTGCGGGTGAGTATCTTTTAGGGGGCTGGGCATGGCGAGAGACGAAGGCGCGGGAGCCGGAAGCATCCTTCTGGCGTTCATCCTGGGCGCGGTGAGCGGCGCGGCGGTGGCCCTCCTGTACGCGCCCACGAGTGGACGCGAAACGCGCGAGTACCTCGGTGAGAGGGCACGCGAGGGACGGGCGCGTGCGGCCGAGGCGGCCGAGAAGGGCCGCGAAGCCATCAAGCAGGGGCGCGAGACCCTGTCCACCGCGGTTGAGCGCGGCCGCGAGGCGTACCAGCAAGCCCGCTCCCGGGAGCAGGCGTGAACGACTGGGGTGTCGTCTTCCTGGGCGTGATTGCCGTGGCGACGCTCGTCATGGCGGCCCTCCAGGTGGCATTTTTCGTCGCGGCGGGGAAGGTGACCCGGCGGGTCGAGCGGGCCGCCGACTCCCTCCACCAGGACCTGAAGCCGCTCATCGAGCACCTCGATGCCATCGGCCGCGACGCGAAGCGGGCGTCTTCGCTCGCCGCCCTGCAGCTCGAACGGGTCGACCGCATGTCCGCCAATCTCGCCGATCGCCTCGACCGGACGCTGCATACGCTGCACAGCGCGGCCTCCGGGGGCGCCCGCGAAGGGGCGGCCATGCTCGCCGCCATCCGGGCTGCGCTGTCCGCCGTACGCGATTTCCGCTCCCCCCGCGCAAGGACCGGCGCGGACGACGACGACGCGCTGTTCATCTGACGCACGCCCGCCCCTGAAATCACTTCGCCGAAACCTTGAACCTGGCGGCCTGGAGTGATAGAACTCCGTCGGGCTCGAATACAGGGAGGGTGGCATGAAGGCTTTCGTCCGCGGATGTCTCGCCGTTGCGTGTGTTGGGATCTGCGGCAGCGCCTTCGCGCAGGAGTCCAAGTCGGGTCCCCTGGCCAAGCAGCTGACGTCGGCGCTGGCCGCGGCCAAGCTTGATAGCGTGGCCGCGAAGGATCCCGTCCACGAGGGCATCTTCATCGGCGCGCTGCATATCCCCGGCGTCCAGCTGCTCGTCGTCGCCGCTGAATACCCGGCGCCTACGCTCCTGGATCCGCGACTCGCCAAGGGCGAGTACCGCGACGTCTACATCGAGCTGAACAGCGCCGGCGTCGCGGCCTCGAAGATCTTCGTCGAGGATCTCGGAGCGAACGGATTATTTGCCAAGCCCTCCGACAACAACCCGATGGACATGTACGAAGCCTCCGGCAAGCGGATCATGTTCGACGGCGAATGGGGCCGCCAGAAGCTGTCGGAACAGGAGTACATGAAGACCTATGCCGGCGCCGACGCGCGCTACGCGGAGATGCTGATGGCGCTCATCTCGGCGCTGAAGAAGAGCTCGTAATCTTATCCGAGGGGCTTTGCCCCTCGGACTCCCCACACGCTCTCTCGCGCGCCGCTTCGCCGGCGCGCTCCGTTCGCGTGGGCTCGCTCGCGCGCTCGCTCGCTTCACCCGACCACTATTCGCGCGACACTTCGCGAACGAGCTCGCCCACCTCGCTGAGCCGTTCGGTCCACGCCACGTCGGCCTGCGCGATGATGCCCGCGCACGCTCCGCTCTCGTCCACCACCGGTACCCGGCGAATGCGATGTTTTTCCATCGTGGCGACGACGTCCTCGAGAGTGGCGTCGAGAGTAACCGTCACCACAGGTTGTGACATGCACCCTTCGGCGGTGTACGCCGATGGGTTCTTGCCTTCCGCGACGACGCGGCAGACGATGTCGCGATCGGTGACCACGCCGATCGGACGCTCGGCGGAGTCGATGACCGGGATCTCGCCGCAATCGTTCTGGCGCATCAACTTGGCGACCTCATCCAGCGTCGTGTTGGGCGTGCAGACCGCCGGGGTGGGCGTCATGATCTCACGGGCAAGTTTGGACATGACCGAGTTACGTGCAACCGCTGATCCAGTTGTAGACTGAAGCTCATGCGCATCGGTTTTGCGGCAGCCCTTTGTCTCACTGCGGGCCTCGCGGCGCAGACTCGCGTGCCGATTGAGGTCGCCAAATTGGGACCGCAGGTCGGCGAGACGGTGCCCGGCTTCTCCCTCCGCGATCAAAACGGCGCGGCGCGCACGCTTCAGTCGGTGATGGGCACGCGCGGTGCGATGATCGTCTTCATCCGCTCTGCCGACTGGTGACCCTACTGCAAGACGCAGCTCGTGGAGCTGCAAGGGCGCATCGACGATCTCACGCGCCAGGGCCTGGGCGTCGCGGTCATCAGCTACGATCCGCCCGAGATCCTGGCGGCGTTCGCGCGGGCGCAGCGCATCTCGTTTCCGCTCTTGTCCGATTCCGATTCGGCCACGATTCGCCGGTACGGCATCCTCAACCCGCTGCCCGAGCTGGCGCTGGCCGGCGGCGCCGACGATCCGGCGCTCAAAGCGGAGCTCCAGCGGTACGTGTCGCCCGGGACTCCGGCCAGCCGAATGGCCGGCATGGCGTTTCCCGGGACATTCATGGTCGATCGTCAGGGACGCGTGACGTCGCGCTTCTTCGAGGAGTACTACGTCGAGCGGAATACGATCGCGAGCGTCATGCTGAAACTCGGAACGGGTGGCGCGCCGGTCAACGCTCTTAAGCTCTCGACGCCGCACCTCGACGCCACGGCGTTTCCGAGCGATGGGGAAGTGGCGGTGGGCAACCGGTTTACGATCGCGCTTGACGTGACGCCGAAGCCCGGCATCCACGTGTATGCGCCCGGCGCCGCCGCGTATCGCGTGATCACGCTGGCGATCGCCGAGCAGCCTGCGATTCGCGTGCTCCCGATCGAGTACCCGCCGTCAGAGGTGTACGTCTTCGCACCGCTCAATGAGCGCGTCGCCGTCTATCAGAGGCCTTTCAGGCTGCTGCGGGAGATCGTCGTCGAGGGCACGCCGCAGGCGCAGGCGGCGCTTCGTGGACAGACCGCGCTGACGATCGGGGGCACCCTCAAGTACCAGGCCTGCGACGACAAGGTGTGCTTCAACCCGGTTGCCCTGCCGGTGTCCTGGACGTTGTCGCTCCGCCCGCTCGTCACGGCGCGCCCGCGCTGACCGCGTTTGCTGCTGATCCACTGATGATGTCCCTTGCGGCGTCCGGCATTCAGTACCCCGAGCGGGTCGAGACCTATCTCGACGCGCTCGTGCAAACGTCCGCCGGGGACCTTCCGGCATTCGTGAGCCTCGTTCTATTCGGCAGCGCGGCGAAAGGTGGCTTCTCGGGGGATGTGTCTGACGTGGACGTCATCATCGTCGTGCCCGACGATGCGTCACGCATGCAGAGGCGACGACTGGCCGAAAACGTCGCACGACTCGAAGCCGTCCATGGGCTGCGCCAGGCACCCGCGTCCTCGCCGCGAGTGCCGCAGGCGCTCATCGAGCGAGCCGTGGGTCACGGGATGTCCTGCTTCGTCTGCACGCGAGGTGACCTGCTTTCCGGGGACGTCGCTCGCGTGCTCGACCTGGGACCGCTGGAGGCACCGTTCGTCGACCGCATTATCTTCGCCAGCATCGTGGCCTCCGCGGTGACGGTGTGGGGAGAAGATCTGCTTCCGCGCGTCCCCGTGCCATCCGTCCGGCGCTTCGATATCCTCAAAGCCATGTTCGCCTTGTCCAGCCAGGTGGTGTTGAGCGCCGCGGCGTTTCCCGCGCTGCCGGATGCGACAAAGTACGCGATGGGAGCCCTGAAGCACTCGTTGCACAGCTGCTTCTTCTGTTATCACCGACGGACGGCCACGACAGAGGAAGAAGTCGATTTCTTCCAGCGCCGGCTGGGACCGATCCTGGCGTTGGGCGATCTGTTGACCCTGCGGCGTCAGTACCGGCGGTCGTTCGCATTTGTGATCCGATGCCTGCCGGCCATCCTGCGGCTCCACGTGCGGACCGCTCGGGACAACCGGTTTCCGGCGGCGGCGTCCCCTACCGCGGCTGCCGCCAGCGACCCTCCGGGGCGTTGCGATTGAACGCGAGATACCATAAGGCATGGCACTCGACGAACGCACGCTTTTCACGGAGAGGTCGGAATCGCGGACCGGACGGTATCAGTGTCCCAAGTGCCGGCGGACCAATGAGTACTCCATCAGATGGGTTCGCCGCTCGAAGAAGGACAGGCCGCCGCCGGGCGCCGACGAAACGGACCGGGCCAAGTTCGCCAAGCTGCGCGATTACCTCCTCCGCCTCGACGACGAGGTGACGTGCAAGACGTGTGGCAAGAAATTCGAGATCCCCTCGCAGCACTCGCTGATGTTCGTCGACCAGCTGGCAGGCCTGCCCGACGATCAGGAACTGGAACGGGAGATCAGCGAAGCCTCGGGAGAGCCAACGCCGGCGCCTGAGAGCAAGCCGCAACTGCCCGCGCGGTTCACCCGCAGGCCCACGGGCTGGAAGTAGCGGACGGGCGCTTCCGAGCGATGGGGAAGTGCAGGTGGCGAGCATCGGGCACGTCGCGGTCGGGATGGCGGCGGCGCGCATCTGCCGCCCGGGCCGCTTTCCGCTCCGAACGCTCGCCGTTTCCGTCCTCTTGTGGTCGGCGCTCTCCTTGCTCCCCGATGCCGACGTCATAGGATTCAGCCTCGGGGTCCGCTACGGAGATCCGTGGGGCCACCGCGGCGCAACTCACTCGCTTGCCTTTGCGGTCCTCGCAGGCGCGGTGGTGGGCGCCGCCGCCGCCGGACTGCGCGTGCCGCCGGTTCGTACTGGAGCGATCGCGATCGGTGTGCTCGCGAGCCATCCACTGCTGGACACGCTCACCGACGGCGGACTCGGATGCGCGCTGTTCTGGCCGTTCGATCTCACGCGTTACTTCGCACCCTGGAACCCCATCCCCGTGGCGCCGATAGGCCTGGCATTCTTCTCGCCGTTTGGCCTGGCGGTCGCCGCGACAGAATTCGTCCAGTTCAGCCCACTCTTCGCCTGGGCCTGGTCGCCCGAGGGCTTCCGTGCGCTCTGGGCACGGCACTACGTGGCCGTGATGTTGTGGATGACGGTCGTGCTGATCCTCGTCTCGCCGCTGAGTGGCAGCATTCGCGAGAAAGCGACCGGCCTCGTGCTGCGCGAGGATACCGAGTACGCCCCAGGGTATTCAGAGCGGAAGCTCGACGAGATTCCTCGAGGCGGCTCGGAAGAATCGGTCCGCCAGGTTTTGGGCGAACCTCTGCAACTGGCATGGGCATATCGGTCGGAGCAGCCCGACGCGTGCAGCCTGGTGTTCGTCGATCGGGGACGTATCGCGATGGCAAGGCCCGCCGAGGCCTGCGGCGGACGTGGCGTCCAGCCGGGACAGGCCGCTGAAGAAGCGCGCGGAATCCTGGGCGAACCGGCGACAGTGTGCTGGTTGTATACACGCAGCCCGACGAAGCGCGTCTACCGGTTCCGCGCCGTGTGCTTCGCGGACGGCGTCGTCGAAGAGGTGATGCGGTTCTGGTGGGAGGATTGATGAGCTAGCTGCACGGATTTTCACTTGACTGCACGCGGGCATCCGACCTACTCATTACGCACGAGGTGCCTGCATGTTCCGATCACTCCCCCGAACAAGCGCCGCGATCATCCTGGTGATCTCACTGTCCTTCGTGGCGTGCGACGACATCAAACTCGAAGACGACGTGCTCACCGCCCCGAGCGGTGACGGGTTCGTCACGCCGACGGTGAACACGCTTGTCATTCCCGCGACGACGCTCCCGTTCCAGATAATGCCCGTGCAGGGGTGCCCGTCCGCAGGGCGGTTCGGCTCGCATTTCTCCCTGCTCGTCAATCCGATAAACGCCGATCTCACCATGACCGAGGTCGGCATCCAGTTCGTGGACACCGCGGGGATCGTCTCACCGGTGAACTTCGGCCAGGACGATCTCAAGGTCCTGTTTGGCTCCACCACCGTCATCGCCGGCGTGGAGCGCACGTTCCCGTTCAACGCGAACTTCGGGTGCAGCTTCCAGGCGGCCCCGCATCTCATGCGCGGGCGGGCGGTGTTCGTCAACCCGCTTGGCCGGCGCGTCGAGCGGACGTTCGAAGGACGGTTTGGCAGCCGATAGGCGAGGCATCGCGGTGTGTTGAGTTCGTCTCGAACTCAACACACGCAGATGTTAGAAGAGCCATCGCGAGCACAGCATCACCGCGATGACGACGACTGGGACAACGACGCACACGAAAGCGGAATCTTGCCAGGGCTCGTACGGCACAGTTGGCGCCCCCGGCAGGCGCTGGCATCAGGAAGATACGACTCAACGGAAGGCAACGTTTCAGGGGGCCAGACGGTGCCAGGTGCAAGGTGCCAGGTGCGTCGTGCGGATTCGGAGTGCGAGGTTATGTCTGATGCCGCTCGAGTCGCCTTGGGGCATCGGCTGGCTTCGATGTTGGCCGAGCGTTTATCGTCCGTCGTGCCTGAGGGGGATATCGGTCTCCGCAAGGCACGGTGCGGTCACTGTCGAGTCGGACAACACGTTCGGTTCGACGGTCCACGTCTCGGCTTTAATCGACCAACCGGGTAACGTGGACGACCTGATGCGCTGATGTAGTCTTGAACCGCACTCAAGATGTTCCAGCGGCTGACTGCGATAGACAGACTGAACCGGCTCACCTATTCGCAGCGGAGCGCGACTAGCGGGTCGACTCGTGTAGCGCGCCGGGCCGGCACGTAGCAGGCCAGGAGTGTAACCGCGAGAAGCAGCACCGTGACAATGGCTATCGTCGCAGGGTCAGTGGGGCTGACTCCGTACAACAGGTTACGCAACAGTCCAGAGATGGTGAGCGCACAGGCCACTCCAACGACGCTGCCGGCGAGCGCGAGGCGCAGACCATACCCGAGAACGTTGCGAAGGACATCGCCAGCGGGCGCGCCGAGCGCTAGGCGGACGCCGAATTCACGCGTGCGCTGCCCGACTACGTGTGTTACGACACCGTAGATCCCGACGACCGAGAGCACGAGCGCGATCGATGCGAACATCCCGAGCACCAAAAGCGAGAAGCGCCGGCCAGCCAGCGATTTCGCAACCACATCGTCCATGCGCCTGGCATCGACAATCGCCTGCGTGGGATCGAAGCCCGCGAGTTCGCGACGGATTGACGTCACTAGGCTCTGCGTGGAGGCCGGCGATTTAATCATCACGGTGACTGCGTCGGCGGCGAGTGGCGCAATTACATCGTGCAACTGCATGTGCGGCACGTAGAACTGCGATCGCACTCTCGCGGTATCGTCGGCAACGAGGCCGTGGTGTTTGACATGGCCAACGATGCCGACGATCTCGTAATCCTGACCAAAGGCGCCTATGTGGATCCGTTTCCCAATCGGATCCTCGTTCGAGAACACGGTATGGGCCAATTCTTCATCAACGACCATGACGGGACGGCCGCGCGAGTCATCCTGTGCAGTGAACGAACGCCCGCGCAGCAGCGGAATACCCATGGTCGCGAAGTACTTTGTGCCGACTGCATAGAACAGGGCCACCGGTCGGTCGCTTCGATCAACGGGCCGTGCCTTGTCCCCGCGCCAGAAGCTGAGCCCGGTTACTCCGCCGCTGAAGGGAAGCGCGCCAATGTCGACGCTTGTCGACTCGACGCCGGGCACAGCCGCCATCTTTTCCTCGATCGCTAGGAGCGCCGCTCGAACTTTAGCGGGGTTCGACGCGTGCTCTGGCGAAAGGCGCGTATAAAACGTGAGGACGTCGCGCGGCTTGAAACCGGGATCTGCGTTCAAAAGCCTGGTGAGGCTGCGGACCATGAGGCCTGCGGCCACAAGCAGCATGAGCGTGAGGGCCACTTCCGTTACCACGAAAAGATTCTGTGCCGCGCGGCGTCCCCGACGTCCAGAGGTGCCGCGGACTTTCAGGGCGTCATATAGATTCGGCTGTGCGGCCTGGACCGCCGGAACGAGGCCGAAGAGGATGCCGGTGAGGATAGCGAGCGTCAACGATGCCCCGAGGATTCTGCCGTTGATAGCGACCTGCGCGATCCCCGGAAGGGCCGACGGAAACACGTTCAGGACCGACTGCGTGCCGAGCGTGGCCATCAACATGCCGCCCGCCCCTCCGACGATCGACAGCAGGACGCTCTCGATCAGAAGCTGCCGCACGATGCGCCCGCGAGCCGCGCCGAGGGCCGCGCGTAGAGCGAACTCGTGTGTGCGGGTCGTCGCCCGCGCGAGCAGAAGGTTCGCCACATTGGCGCACGCAATCAGCAGCACGAGGCCGACTGAAACGAGAAGCATGACCACGATCGGCTTGATGTCACCTACGAGGTCTTCCTTGAGCGTCAGGATATTCACGCCGACGCCTTTGTTGGCCTCCGGATATGCGGTCGCGAGTCGCCCCGCGATCGTGGCCATATCGGCGCGGGACGCTCCTAGTGTGACACCGGCCTTCAGCCGCCCGAGGCCTTGTGTGCCGTCATTGACACCGCGATTCCTGAAGAGTTCGGGGTCGTATTGCCCCAGCGGCGTGAACGCATCATTGAACGGCGCCGTGCCGGAATTCAGCAACCGGACACTCTGCGGCATCACGCCAATCACCGTGTGAGCCTTCCCATTGAGCGTGACGCTGGTGCCGATGATATTGGGATTGGCCGCGAAGCGGCGCTTCCAGAAGCCTTCACCCAGCACGACAACTGGCTCGGCGCCGAGTCGATCGTCCTCTTCACGAAACACGCGGCCAAACAAGGGCTGAACGCGGAGCGCGGTAAAAAAATTAGCAGAAACCATCTGCCCGGATAGCATTTCAGCGTCACCACTGCCGGTCAACGAAAATGAACCGCCGCGCCACGCGGCCAGCGTTTCGAACGTCTTGTTGTCGCGCTGCCAATCCAGAAAATTCAGATACGAAATGGAGTTTTTCGTTCCGTTCGCATTCGTTCCGTAGATGGAAACGAGGCGGTCTGGTTCGGCGTAGGGAATCGGGTTTAACAGGACGCCGTCAACGATGCTGAAGATCGCCGTATTCGCACCAATGCCGAGCGCGAGCGTCACGATCGCGATGACCGTGAAGCCGGGATTCCTGCGGAGCTGCCGGAGCGGGTACTTCACGTCGTGCCGCACTTCGTCGAGAAGCTTTAAGACCCAAAGAGTCACGGCACTGTTCCTTGACAAATGTAAGGCTGCCGACCGAACGCAACGCCGAGGCGCTTGCTTCTTCGACGTGCATGCCGGCTGCGAGGTTCTCTTCAGTCTGCTGATCGAGATGAAGCGAGCCGCTACCTGATGATCGATCGGAAGGGGATGCACGCCGCGCTCAAGACCTTCGAGAAGGAGCGCGACGGCAAAGATACACAAGCGGATACGCAAACGGCCGACCCGGTGCCGAGCACGCCAACGGCCGACGCTTCGAAGGTGTTGCAGTGAAAAGGTTTAGTGATGGTGGGCGCTATAGGACTCGAACCTATGACCTCGTGCGTGTGAAGCACGCGCTCTAACCAGCTGAGCTAAGCGCCCAAAAGGAGAGTTGGAGAACTTCTTGCTTACTTCCTCGTCTCTGGCAACCGCCGGAGCCCTGAGCCATCGTAATCGTGATCCTTGGGATCGATCTGCCGCATCGGTGTCTGGCGGGCGCGCTCTTCGTGCGCATGGGCGATGAGGCCGGGCAACCGGGAGATCAGGAAGATCGCGTTGCCGAGGTCGTACGCGAACCCGAGATCAGCTGAAATTGCCGCGATCGCGCCGTCGACGTTCACGGGCAGCTGGCGCGCGACCTCCTCCTTGCGCCCCTCGAGCGCGCGCTCCATCGCACGGATCATCCGGACATGCTCGCCCTCGAGCTCGAGCTCGAGGGCCATCTGGAAGAGCCTCGCGGCGCGCGGATCGCGCGTGTGAAAGCGATGACCGAATCCTGGCGGCGTCTGGCCGTCCTTCAGGCAGCCCTCGACGAGCGTTTCGGCCGCCTGCTGCATCGTGCCACCGCCCCGGACCAGCGCGAGCCCCGTGTCCAGGAACCGCATGCACGATTCGATGTCGCCGCCGTGATGAGGCCCGAACGCCAGGATGCCGGCCGCCACGCAATCCTTCAAGGGCGCACCCGACGTCGCCACGTTCCGGGCGGCGAGCGTGGAAGGCGGCGTCACGCCGTGATCGAGCGTCGAGACGAGCACGGCGTTCAGCATCCTCCCGATCGCCGGCGAGGGCAGCTCGCCCATCAGCAACAGATACACGGCATCCGCGAACGAGAGGCGTCCCATCAGCTCGTCGACCGCGTAGCCACGGATCAGGATGGTGTTGGGGGCAATCGACGTGAGGGCCGTCTGCCAGCGATCGGTCATCGTGCGCGGCTGTGTCCGCCGTTCGTTGATGGTCGGCATGGCTGTCTCCCGCGTCAGTCTGATTTCCGATCGATGCTCAGAGCGTCCCGTAGAGCCGATCGCCGAAGTCGCCCAGTCCGGGCACGATGAACTTGCGTTCGTTCAGGCAACGATCGATGACGGGCGTGAAGATGACGACGCCGGGATGATGGCGCTCGACGACGCTCAGGCCTTCCGGGGCGGCGACGATGCAGACGATGCGCACCTGGCGGGCCCCGGCCGCGCGCAGCAGGTCGAGGGCCGCCACGGCGCTGCCGCCGGTCGCCAGCATCGGGTCGATCATCAACACAAAGCTCTTGTCGAGCGCCGGCGGGAGCTTGGCATAGTACTGCGACGCGACCGCGGTCATCTCGTCGCGCTGCAGGCCGATGTGCCCGACCCGGGCGCGCGGCACGATCTCAAGGACCGCATCGAGCATCCCGAGCCCCGCGCGCAGCACCGGCACGATGACGACGTCGTCGGATGTCCTCAGGCCCTCAGCGGGGCCGAGCGGTGTGTCGACCGTCACCGTGTTGCTCGGCACTTCGCGCATCGCCTCCGCAGCCAGCAGCACGCTGATCCGCGTCGCCGCGCGCCTGAAGCGATCGGGCGTGGTGCGTTTGTCGCGCAGCTCGGCGAGCGCATCATGCACGAGCGGATGATCCACGATGTGGACCGGCACGGCCTCACACTATACAATTTCTGACCCATGCGTGCACGATGCGCGCTCGCTGGTACTCGCCGCTGCACTGGCGCACATCGCCACGTCCGCGCAAGCCCCTCGCTCGATCTCGCTCGTCGTCACGGGCGGAACAGTGATCACCCAGAACGGTGCGCGGCAGGTCCTGGCCCCTGGCGCGATCGCGATCGATGGTGCGGACATCGTCGACGTCGATACTCCTCAGGCGATCGCCGCGCGCTACCGGGCCGTCGAATCCATCGACGCGACCGGCCAGATCGTGCTGCCCGGTCTCATCAACACCCATACGCACGCGCCGATGGTGATGTACCGCGGCCTGGCGGACGATCTGGCGCTGATGGATTGGCTGCAGAAGTACATTTTCCCGGCGGAAGCAAAAACCGTCTCGCCGGAGATGGTCCGCATCGGCACGAGGCTGGCTGCGCTGGAAATGATCGAGTCCGGCACGACGACCTACGCGGACATGTACTACTTCGAGGAGGAGATCGCGAGGGCGACCCGCGAGGCGGGCCTTCGCGGCGTGCTGGGCCAGACCATCATTCAATTCCCGGTTGCCGACGCGAAGACGCCCGCCGATGGTTTGCGGCGGGCCGAGGCGTTCATCAAGGCGTTCCGCGGCGACAGTCTGATCACACCGGCGATCGCCCCCCACGCGATGTACACCCTGGATGCCGCGACACTGAAGGCCTCAGCTGATCTCGGCAGGCGGTATCAGGTTCCGATCATCATTCACCTCGCGGAAACTGAGGACGAGGTGAAGATCGCGCGGGACCAGCACAAGATGTCGCCGACGGCGTACCTCGAATCACTTGGCTTCTGGGGGCCAGGCACGCTGGCCGCGCACGGGGTGTGGGTCGACGACGCGGACATCGAGATCCTCAAGCGCCGACAGGTTGGTATCTCGCACAACCCCGAGAGCAACATGAAGCTGGCCAGCGGCACCGCGCCTGTCCTGAAGTACCTGTCGGCGGGGGTTCGGATCGGCCTGGGTACCGACGGCGCAGCCAGCAACAACGACCTGGACATGTTCGAGGCGATGCGGCAGGCGGGGCTGCTGGCGAAGCACGCCTCCCACGACCCGACGGCGCTGCCGGCCCGGGCTGCCCTGGATCTCGCCACGATTGGCGGCGCGAGAGCGCTGGGCATGGAAGCGGCCATCGGCTCGCTCGAACGGGCGAAGAAGGCCGATCTCATTACCGTGTCGACCGGTCGCGCCCGCCAGACACCGCTGTACGATCCGATCTCACACCTCGTCTACGTGACCCGCGGCGACGACGTCAGAACGACCATCGTGAACGGCAAGGTGCTGATGAAGGACGGGCAGGTGCGCACGCTGGATCGCAACGGCGTGATCCGCGAGGCCAATGCGCTGGCGCAGAAAGTGCGGGCCGCCGTCAGGGCGCAGTGACGACGCCGATATACGGGAGGTTCCGATACTGTTCCGCGTAATCGAGGCCGTAGCCCACGACGAAGCGATCCTCGATCTCGAACCCGATGTACTCGACTTTCACGTCGACCTGACGCCGCGACGGCTTGCTGAGGAGGCAGGCCGTGCGGAGCGTTTTCGGACCGCGCGCCCGCAGGATGTCCTGGAGATAGGTGAGCGTCAGGCCGGTATCCACGATGTCCTCGACGATGACCACGTGGCGGCCGTCGAGCGTGGTATCGAGATCCTTGAGCAGCCGCACCTCGCCGGAGGTCGTCGTGCCTTTCGCGTAGCTCGACACCGCCATGAAGTCCAGCGAGACGTTGCCGTCCATGTGGCGCACGAGATCGGACAGGAACACGAACGCTCCCTTGAGCACCGCGATAAGATGCAGGCCATCGGGGAAGTCGCGGCGGATCTGGGCGGCCATCTCGCGCACGCGAGCCTGAATCTGCGCTTCGGTCAACAGGACGTCAAGCATCGGCCGGAATGATACCGCAATGAAAACCTTCGACATCATCACCGAGGCCGACGCCCGCGTCCTGCAGCGCGGCGAGACGGTGATGCTGTCGCGGCGCGGACACATCACGCCGCTCGCGCTCGACACGCTGCGCGAGCGCAGGGTCACGGTCGTCCAGGAGGGGAGCGCGGCGCCAGACGATCTCCGGCTCGCTCCGCCGGCCGATATCAGGACCGTGGCCATCGCCAGCGACCACACGGGCATCACGTTGCGCCGCGACCTGATCGCCTGGCTGCGCGGTCGCGGCCTGGCGGTCGCCGACCATGGAACGGACAGCACCGAGCCGGTCGATTACCCGGACGTCGCGGCAGCGGTGGCGCCGGGCGGTCTCCCGCGGCGAGGCCGATGCCGGCATCGTGATCGACGGCGCCGGCATCGGATCGGCGATCGCGGCCAACAAGCTGCGTGGGGTCAGGGCGGCGATGGCGACAACGGAGACGATTGCGCGGTACTCGCGCGAGCACAACGGCGCCAACGTCCTGACGCTTGGCGCATCGCTCGTCACCGCCGAAGAGGCGCGCGCGATCGTCGGCACGTGGCTGAGCACGCCCATGCGCGAGCCGCGATACATCCGCCGGCTGGCCAAGATCCGCGATCTGGAGCACCTGACGTGACCCGGTCCGAGCTGCAGCGGCTGATCGAGATGATCGTCGAGGAAGTTGCGGCAGCGTCCGCGCTGCCTCGATCCCGGTGCTCGTGCCACGCCGTGGCGACCGACTGCTGTCCCGATCGCCTCCAGGGCGTGCTCGATGCCGGGGCAACCCGCGTCGGGGTCCATGCGGCGGGCGGCGCCCCGGCGAGCGTGGCCGCGATGATCGACCATACGCTCCTGAAGCCCGATGCGACCCGGCAGGAGATCGAGGAGCTCTGCCGCGAGGCGGCGCAGTTCGGGTTCGCGACGGTCTGCGTCAACCCCGCATGGGTCGCGCGTGGCGGCGCGGCGGCTGAGCGGCAGCTCGACCGGCGTCTGTTCCGTGGTCGGGTTTCCGCTCGGCGCGACAACCGCCGACGTGAAAGGCTACGAGACCCGCCGGGCGATCTTCGACGGCGCGCGCGAGATCGACATGGTCATCAATATCGGCGCGCTGAAGTCGGGCGACCTTCGCGTGGTGGAGCGGGATATCGAGGCGGTCGTCGCCCCATGCCGCGATTGCGGCGTGCTCAGCAAGGTGATCATCGAGGCGGCGCTCCTCAGCGATGAGGAGAAGGTGACGGCGTGTACGCTGGCGAAGGCGGCCGGCGCCGACTACGTGAAGACATCGACCGGGTTTGGCCCCGGCGGCGCCACCGCGGCCGACGTCGCGCTCATGCGCCGCGTCGTGGGCGCCGAGATGGGCGTCAAGGCGGCGGGCGGCGTCCGCGATCTCGACTCGCTCAACGCCATGGTCGCCGCTGGCGCGACGCGCGTCGGCGCAAGCGCGGGCGTGAAGATCGTTCAACAGGCCCGGGGTCAGACACCACAGCCGAGCACATCCGGATACTGAAGTTGGAGAGTTACAGAGTTCGTGAGTGGGCGACTTCAGTTGTCGCTTGCTCACTCACCACTTCGGTAACTCCCTGACTCACTAACTCACTAACTCTTCAACTTTTCTGGTTCTCCCTTGGCACCCTCCATGAATAAGGACCATGCCTAATCCGGTGCGGCAACGGGAGGACGGGGCATTGTTGAGGGACCAGGGCACTGGCCTGCAGGATGTGGTCCGGCGCATACGTGGAGAGTTTCTGGAGATGCCTGGGCTGCGGCTGACGGCTCAGCAGGCCCGGCGCCTGTGGCTTCTGGACGAAGGGTCGTGTGAAGCGGTCCTCGCGGCGCTGGTCAAGGCGCGATTCCTGGTGCGAACGCGCGATGGGGCGTTCGTGCTGCACGACGGCCACTCAGGCTAGGAGCGCGGTGCGGCTGACGCGCCGCCTCAACTCCCTCACGTCGTCGCCGCTCACCTCCCGCAACGCGTAGGTCACGAAATCGCGCACCATTCGCTTGCGCCAGAGCAGCGAAAAATCCGTATTGTCCATCGGCCGTGCGGGGCGTGCCGCGAGCTCGGCCGCGCCGGCAATCGACTCCTCCGTCAACCTACCGCCCACCAGCGAGGCGGCGGCGTCCTTCGCTTCGACCGGACACGAGGCCACGGCGCCGAGGACGATGCGCGCGGCATCGACGGTTCCCTCGCCTGTCGTCCTGACGGCGACTGCCGCGGATAGCACCGGAAAGTCAAACGAGCCTCGCCGCCGCAGCTTCCAGTACGCGCTGCGCCACCCGGTCGCATCCGGCAGATGCACGGCGGTGAGCAGCTCGTCGCGCTCACGCGTCATGTAGTCGATGCCATCGTTGCGATACAGATCCGCGACAGGAATCGTGCGTGTGCGGCTCGCATTCTGCAGCGTGGCCACGGCGCCGAGCGCCACGAGCATCGGGGCAGTGTCGGTCGACGAGACGGCGAGACAACGGCGGCTGGAGGGCGCCACCCAGCACGTTTCGCCATCCTTCTTCATGCAGAAGTCGATCGCTTTCCGCCACTCGTAGTTCTGGTCGTAATAGTTGCAGCGCGTATCGAGGCAGAGGTTGCCGCCGAGCGTCCCCATGTTGCGCAGGAGGGGAGTGGCGATCTGTGAGACCGCCTGCCAGAGGCCGGTGTAGCGCTCGCGCACTGACGGGAGCGCCAGAAGGTCGGCAAGCGTGATCCCCGCGCCAATCGTCAGACCGTCGCCGTTCAGCGACATCGCTTAAGTTCCGCAACGCCACGCAAGCCCACGAGGACCGTCGGGCGTTTGCTGGCGTCGCTTCATGTTCGGAAGGACGTCAGTCCCACCGGCCACCACCATCGCGTCGCCATGCTCGGCAAGGATACCGGCCGCCTCGTCGATGGTTCGCGGCGCGCAATACGCTGAAGCGGGGCAGTCGCATCATTGGCGTGATCTCGACGAGGACGCAGAGGGAGCAGAGGACGCAGAGCGCAGAGGCTGCAGAGGCTGCCCGTCCCCGCCCTCCCACGGGGGCGGCGACGTGCAGCGGCTCGGGCCACTCGATGTGCGGGAAACGCGGGCGGACCGAAACGTGGTTCCTTGCCGGCGGCTTTCGCCTTGAGCGCGGCGAGGATCTTTTCCGGGGTGATCGGGATCTCGTCGATGCGCACACCGACCGCGTCGTAGACGGCGTTGGCGAGCGCCGGCATCACCGGCAGCAGGGGACCCTGACCGACTTCCTTGGCGCCAAACGGGCCGCGCGGATCCGGGTGCTCGACGAGCTCGGTAAAGATCTCCGGCATGTCGAGCGTCGTCGGGCTCTTGTATTCGAGCATCGAGGGAAACTTGTGAACGAGCGCCCCGGAAAGGCGAGGCGGCAGGCGGCGGAATTCCTGCTCCTCCATGAGCGCTTCCCCGAGCGCCATGTAGACACTGCCTTCGACCTGTCCGCGGACAAGCGCCGGGTTCAGCGCGCGGCCGATGTCGTGTGCAATCCAGACACGCGGCACCTGAATCCAGCCAGTTGAGGGATCGACGTCGGCTTCGATCACCGCGGCGGAATAGGAGTAGGTCGGCGAGGGGCCGACGCCTCCACCTTTGTATTGGGCCGCGTGAACGAGGTGGGGTGTACGAACCGGTCGTGCCGATGCTGCCGAACTTCGCCTCCGCAAGGCCGACCGCGCGATCGAAGTCGACGCCGACCGCTGGATCCTGGGCGTCGAAGACCCGCCGATCGGCGAACGTCAACCGGTCCGCTGGAACGCCAAGATTCTCGGCAACCGCTGCGGCAAGGTAGCTCGCGGGCGCGCTCCGCAGCCTGGATGGCCGCGTTGCCCATCATCAGCGTGACGCGGCTGGAGTACGAGCCGAGATCGACCGGCGTCAGATCGGTGTCGCCGGTGACGGCGCGCATGTCGTGGGGATCGATGCCGAGAATCTCGGCGACGCAGGCCACCAGGACATCGTCCGATCCCTGGCCGATCTCCGTCGCGCCGCAGAAGGCCGTCACGCCGCCGCTGCGATCGAGCTTGAGCTGCACGCCGGAGTGCGGCATGTCGTTCCAGTAGATCGGCAGGCCTGCGCCCGAGAGATAGGCAGAGCACGCCAAGCCGAGGCCGCGGCCGGGCGGCAGCTGCTTGCGCCGCCGCCAGTCCGACGCCTCGACGACCTTGCCGATGCACTCGGCGAGTCCGATGGTGCCGACGCGAAGATAGTTGGCGGTCAGCGTGTCTGGCTGTTCGACGATCCGCAGTCGCAAGTCGGCCGGATCGATCGCCAGCGCTTCGGCGATCTTGTCCAGCTGCACTTCCTGGCCGAAGCGGCTCTGCGGCGTGCCATGCCCCGTTTCGGCCCGCACGGCGGCTTGTTCGTGAACACGCGGCAGCCCCGGAACCGGTACGAGGGGACGTGATACGTCACGGTCTGCAGCGCGCCGGTGTAGAACGTGCTCGCGACGCCGTACGATCCGTAGGCGCCGCCATCCAGCAACGTCTCGAGCTGCACCGCCGGTGATTGTCCCGTCGTTCTTCACGCCGGTCTTGAAGTGCATCAGCACCGGATGGCGGCCGCGATGACAGTAGAAGACCTCTTCCCGGTTGAGGCAGATCTTGACCGGCCGGTCGAGCACGAGGGCCGCCTTGGCGACGGCGACCTCGTGGTTGAAGGGATCGCTCTTGCCGCCGAACCCGCCGCCGTTGGGGGTCGCGATGACGCGAATGTGGGCCGCCGGCATCGCCAGGGCGCGGGCGAGCGCGCGATGGACGTAATGCGGCGTCTGCGTGCTCGACCACAGCACGAGCTTGCCGTCCGGATCGCGCGCCGCGACGGCCGCGTGCTGCTCGATCGGCAGATGCGTGCTGCCCTGGTAGAAGAACGTGTCCTCGAAGACGAGGTCCGCCTCGCGGAGGCCCTGGTCGGTATCGCCAAACGCCAGCGACGACGAGCTTGTGGACATTCCCGCGGGCAGCGTTGTCGTGGATGGCTGGCTCGTCGCGCGTCAGGCTGTCGATCGGATCGGCAAACGTATGCAGCCGCTCATACTCGACCTCGATCAGGTCGAGGGCCTCGCCGGCGGTCAGCTCGTCGCGGGCAACCACGAGCGCGACCGGATCGCCGACGAATCGGACGCGGTCGATGGCCAGGGCGTGTTCGTCCTGGCTGACCGGCAGGATGCCATACGGAATCGGCAGGTCGCTCCCGGTCAGGACGAGATGAACGCCCGTCAACGCCCGCGCGCGCGACACATCGATCGCCTTGATGCGCGCATGGGGGACCGGGGAGCGGAGCAGACGGGCGTACAGCATCCGCGGCAGCACGACATCGTCGGCGAAGCGCGTCTGCCCGGTGACCTTGGCCCGCGCGTCAACGCGCCGGCGGACCTTGCCAATGATGTTCATCGACTCTGGAGCACCGCGGCTTCGACCGCTTCGACGATCTGCTGGTAGCCGGTGCACCGGCAGAGGTTTCCGGACAGGGCCTCTCGAATCTGATCCCGCGTGGGATGCGGTGTTCGATCGAGCAGCGCCTTGGCGGTGACGAGGAACCCGGGCGTGCAGTAGCCGCACTGCGCCGCCCCGAGGTCGGCGAAGGTCTCCTGGAGCGGGTGCAGCCGGCCCTCAGTCGCCAGGCCTTCGACGGTCACGACCTCCCGGCCGCCACACTCGACGCCCAGCACCAGGCACGACAGCACGGGACGGCCGTCCAGCAGCACGGCGCACGCGCCGCACTCGCCGAGCTCGCACCCGTGCTTGGTGCCACAGAGGTTCAGATCCTCACGCAGCACCTCGAGCAGCGTCTTGTACGGCTCGAACGCGACGTCGTGCGGCTCGCCGTTGACGGTGAGCGCGATCTGGGTTTTCTGCACGGCGGTTCTCCAATCCTCCGACGGCGTAGTCCGCGAGCATCGAGGCAATCACCGCGCCCGGCAGCGCACCGTCGGGACGAAACCACTGGACGGTCCAGTTGAGCGCGCCGAGGAAGGCGCGGGTCGCCACCGCCGGATCGGCCGGCGCCAGCTCGCCGCGCCGGATGCCCGCCGCGACCAGCGCCCGGACCGCACGCTCGTAGCGGTCGCGCCTCGCCACCACGGCCGCCCTCAACCGGCCGGGGAGCGCGTCGAGCTCGAAGTGCACGGCCGATCCCTGGATCTGGTCGATCACGCAGAGCACGTGGTCGGTGGCAAGCGCGCGCAGCCGCCCGGCGATCGGCCCTTTCGCGCGCGCCGCCGCATCGGCCGCGGCCTGGAGCCGGTCGAGCGTGAGGTTCTGGCAGGCGTAGAGAATCTCGTGCTTGCCGCTGAAGTAGTGATAGAGGTTGGCGGGGGAGAGGTCGGCGGCAACGGCGATGTCGCGCATTCCCGCGGCCGCGAACCCCATCGTGCGGAAGACGCGGGACGCGGCGGTGAGGATTTCGGCCCGCCGCGCCTCGGCGCGCCGGCTCGCCCGGCGATTCTTCGAACGGTTGTTCGAAATTCGAACCACTGTTCGATTGTGCGCGCACCGCGGCGTGCCGTCAAGCGGCCGAACCGGCCGCCCGCCACGCCACCGCCTATAATGGCTCGCATGCGATCGGAGGGCTTCGGCCGCGCGGCGATCGGCTACGCCGCCGGCCTGGTGCTGCCGGCCGCGGCCGTCCAGGCGCTGCTGGTCGTCCCGGACATCACCGCGCGGGCGGCGGCGCCGGTCCTGCTGCTGCTCGTGCTGGTCATCGCGCGCGGCTGGGGCCTCGGGCCGGCGTTCGTCGCGACGGTGTCGGCCTCGATCGGCTACTCCTACTACTTCCTGCCGATGGCGGGGCTGGATGCCGAAGCGCTCCGGCTCGGATTCCTGACGTTCACCTTCAGCGCGGCGATCGTGGCCTGGCTGGCGGCGCGCGCGGAACAACGACGGCGTGAGGCGCTTGCCGGCCGCCGCGAAATCGAGCGCCTGTACCAGCAGCTGCAATCGGCGTTCGATCGCGCAAGCGAGGTCGAGGCGGACCGGCGGAACGAACAGCTCAAGGCCGCCCTCCTCGACGCGCTCACGCATAACCTGCGGACGCCGCTCACCGCCATCAAGGCGGCGGTCACCGCGCTCATTGGCACCGGCGGCCGAACGGGCTGGTCCGGGCTGTCTGGCGAGAGCCGCGGCGAGCTGCTTCAAGTGATCGACGAGGAGTCGGACCGCCTGAACCGCTTCGTGGAGGGGCTCTCGGCGGCGGAGCGCTCCGATGGCGAGCATCCGGCGAGGCGCCAGGGCGTCGCCGTCGAAGACGTCATCGGCGCAGGCGTCTCGCGTGCGCGGACCGTCACCGCCAGGCAGCGGGTGCGCGTGGAGGTCGTGGACAACCTGCCGCCGGTGGCGGTCGACGCCGCGGCGGTCGCGGAAGTGATCTACATGCTGCTCGACAACGCGAGCAAGTACGCGCCGGAGAACACCGAGATCCGTGTGGCCGCATCGCGGCTCGATGCCCGGCACGTCACCATTGAAGTTGCCGACGAGGGACCCGGCGTGCCGCCGGCGCTGCGTGAGCGCGTCTTCGAGAAGTTTTTTCGTGTGCCGGGTCGCGAACCGGTCGACCCGCAGCGCGCCGGCATCGGGCTCGGACTGTCCATCGCGCGGCGGCTCGTCGAAGCGCAGGGCGGACGCATGTGGATCCAGGCGGCACATCCGTCGGGCGGCACCGCGGTTATGATGACGCTGCCGGGAGCCCCGGCCGGTCCGTCGGTCACCGACGCGGCCAGCGTGGCGCAGTCGTCTCCCGCTTGATGTGCTAGAAACCAGAAGTTATCTCAACAATCGGCTGACCTGCGCCGCGAGCGAGCGCGCGAGCGAGCCACCCACCTTCCACTTAACGCCCCCCTCCACCCCCTTTCGCGGAGGTG
This sequence comes from uncultured Acidobacteriota bacterium, assembly GCA_963720005.1. Classification (GTDB taxonomy): domain Bacteria; phylum Acidobacteriota; class Vicinamibacteria; order Vicinamibacterales; family CAVVIG01; genus CAVREM01. Next base: position 229,443 of record CAVREM010000022.1, read on the forward strand.
GAAGCGCGCCGGCGCTGCGGCGCCCGAGAGAGCGTGTCGGGGAGTCCGAGGGGCGAAGCCCCTCGGGTAAGACGAGGAGCCTGGAAGCGTGATGGACGCCACTGACGGATCGAAGGTGCTGGTCGTCGACGACGAGCCGCAGATTACGCGCGTGCTGCGGACCGTGCTGGTCAGCCAGGGATACCAGGTGCGCACGGCGGCCGAAGGGGAAGGGGCGCTGTCGAGCTTCCACGAGTGGAGCCCCGAGCTCGTCATTACCGATCTCTACATGCCGCACATGGACGGCATCGAGCTCTGCCGCCGCATTCGGGCCGTTTCCACCGTGCCGATCATCGTGCTGTCGGTGAAAGGCGAAGAGCGCACCAAGGTCGAAGCGCTCGATTCCGGCGCCGACGACTACGTGACGAAGCCCTTTGGCATCGACGAGCTGCTGGCGCGCGTCCGCGCCGCGCTGCGGCGCAGCGGCGCGACCGCGGCGGATGCCTCATCGTTCGAGCTCGGCGACTTCCGCATCGATTTCGACGCGCGCCGCGTCCATGCGCACGGCAACGAGGTCCGCCTCACGCCCAAGGAATTCGACCTCTTCGTCTACATGGCGCGGCGGCCCAACCGCGTCCTGACGCACGCGTCGCTCCTCGAAGCCGTCTGGGGCGTCGCCTCCCAGGAACAGCCCGAGTACCTGCGCGTCTTCATGGGACAGCTGCGCAAGAAACTCGAGCCGGATCCGTCGGCGCCGAAGTATCTCCTGACGGAGCCGTGGGTGGGGTATCGGTTCAACCCGAAAGGGGCTGCCGGGTAGGAACGACGTCTCCCCGATGAAGCAGAAAGGCCACGCCGAGGGCAACGACGGCGACGGCCGCGGAAATCAGGGCAATCTCGCTCGAGATCTTCGTCACGACATCAAGCGCCACCCTGGCCGTCTTCTCCAGATCCAGGGCGTCCTCCGGGCTGATCAACTCGCGGCTCAGCAGCGTCGTGCGCCGCAGGCCGTAAGCCGTCATCGAGCTCATGCTGATGCTCATGCCGATCAGGCGAAGGATGATGACGAGAGACGACGCCATGCCGCGCTCTTGGTCGCCGACGCCATTGACGACCGCCGTGAGGATCGGCGCGATGGTCAATCCGAGCCCGATGCCGGCCAGCGCCAGCCCGCCCGCCATGAACCCGATGCCGCGAGCCTGTAACGGATCCGGCCCCTGTCGCAGGTTGTCGAAGAACGCAACCGCCTGCGCCGCCATTTCCACTCGCCAGAGGCTCATCCACCAGAAGCCGACGATGGAGATCAGCAAGCCCGCAACAACAGTCGACCGGTAGCCAAGCCGCTCCGAGAGCCAGCCGCCGGGGATCGCGGCGAGCGCCATCGGTACCGTAAACGCGCAGAGCAAGTATCCCGTGATCAGGGCCGCCTTCGTCGTCTCCGCCGCGCCCGCGACGTTGATGAAGATCGGCACGCTGACCAGCGCCACCATGATGCAGAAGCCGACGAGCAGGTTGATGCCACTGGCCGCGGAAAGATTGCGGTTCGAAAAGATGCGGAGGTCCAGGATCGGATCGCGGATGCGGCGCTGTGAAACCAGAAACACCACAAACACCGCGGC
>CAVREM010000023.1:0-10442 GCA_963720005.1 uncultured Acidobacteriota bacterium
CTCTTGACATCCCACACGACGACGGCTACGCTCCTCTGTACATCCCAGAGGTGATCGGCATGTCGGATTCTGAGTCGTCAATTCTTCAAGGCACCCTCGACCTGATGGTCCTCAAAACGTTGGAGCACCTCGGGCCGCTGCACGGCTACGGTATCGCGCTTCGCATCGAGCAGGTCGGAGAACGTGCCTTGATCGTGAACCAGGGGACCGTCTACCTGTGCCTGGTCCGCCTGGTTCAGAAGAAATGGATCAGGGCAGAGTGGGGCGTGTCCGACAACAACCGCAAGGCCAAGTTCTATTCCCTGACGAAGGCCGGTCGGAAGCAACTGCAGGCCGAAACCGAGAATTGGGAACGCGTCGCTGGCGTGATGGGCCGGGTGTTGCGCCCGCAGACTGGGAGCTGAGTCGTGCTCGCGTTCTTCCACACGATCGCAGCCCGCATTCGCGGATTCCTCCGGCCGGGCGACCTCGAGTCGGACTTCGATCAGGAAATGGCCGCCCACCTCGAGATGGCGGAAGAAGACGGCCTGCGCCGGGGGCTCAACCTCGAGGAGGCGCGTCGGGCCGCCCGCGTGCGATTGGGCGGCATCACGCAGCTGCGCGAGTCGTGGCGCGCGGCCCGGGGCCTGCCGTGGGGCCTTCCTTGGCTGGGCGGCTTCGCGCTCGACGCCAGGCTGGGGCTCCGCATGTTGCGTCGATCCTGGGGCCTCACGCTCGCCGCGGGGCTGGCGATGACGATTGTGATCACCATCGCTGCGGTCGTCTTCGTCTTCCTCGACCAATTCATGGGGCGCACCGCGCCGCCGCTCGATGAGGGCGAGCGCGTGGTCGCCCTTCAGAGCTGGGACGCGGTGGCGCATCGCCGGCGTGATACGTCCCGGCAGGATCTCGAGCGGTGGGGCGCGACGCTGCAGTCGGTGGAGGATCTCGGCGGGTTTCAGACAGTCGAACGCCGACTGATCGTCGAGAGCCGCCCGGCCGAGTGGGTGCGCGTCGCCGAGATCACCGCCTCGGGCTTCCGGCTGGCGCGGGTGCCGCCGCTGTTGGGGCGGTGGATCGCGAAAGCCGACGAGCACGTCGCTACGGCGCCCGTGGTGGTAATCGGCTACGACGTCTGGCGGTCGCGGTTCGCGTCCGATCCTGCGGTCATCGGCCAAACGGTGCGGCTCGGCGAGATCCTCCACACGGTGGTCGGCGTGATGCCCGAGGGCTTCGCGTTCCCGCTGAACCACCGCTTCTGGATCCCGCTGCGATCGGATCCCTCTGGCTCGCTGAAGCACGCGCCCGAAGGCGTCGTGTTCGCCCGGCTCTCGCCCGGCGTCTCGCTGGACGGCGCCCAGGCGGAGCTGACGACCATAGGGCTGCTGCCGCCAGCGCCCGTGCCGACGAGCGCCGACGCGCGTCAGCGCGTCAGTGATATCGACGCGCGCCGCCCACGCGTCGTGCCTTATACGTTTGCATTCACCGATGACGTCGAGCCCGGGGAGCTGGCATGGCAGCAGCGCATCATCCTGCTGCTCGTCACCCTGCTGCTCGTACCACCATGCCTGAACATCGCCATCCTCATCTACGCACGCACGGTCACGCGCCAGGAGGAGTTTGCCGCGCGCTACGCGCTCGGCGCGAGTCGCGGTCGCATCGTGGTGCAACTGTGCGTGGAGGTGCTCGTGCTTGCCTCAGCGGCGGGAGCCATGGCGCTCGTCCTGGCACGCCCCATCCTTACCCAGATAGGGGAGATCATCAGGCGTTTCCCGGAGCTGGGCGACTCGCTCCCGTTCTGGGTGGACTTCGGTTTCTCGTGGCGCGCCGCCCTCTTCGTCGGCGGCCTCACCGTGCTGGCCGCGCTGATCGCCGGCCTGGTACCTGCGCTGCAGGCCACCGGCCGGGTGCTGCCCATTGCAGTCCGCTCGTTGGGCAGTCGAACGGGAATACCGCTCGGTGCGACGTGGACCGCCTTGATCGTCGCACAGGTTGGCCTGGCTGTGGCCGGGCTGCCGTCCACGATGGAGCTGGCGTGGGGGCACCTGCGGCCCGACATTCTTGGACCCGGATTCGCCGCAAGGGAATTCCTTACCGCGCGGCTCGCAGTCGATTCCCAGAGCAGGCCAACTGCGGAGGCGGACCTGCCTGCGTTCGCCTCTCGCGTCCGCAGCCTCCAGGCCGGCGTCGTTCGCCAGATCGAAGCGGAGCCCGGCGTATTCGCGGTGACGTTCGCCGCGGCATTGCCCGGCGCGGAGCCCGCGATGTTCGTCGAGATGGACGAGGGGGACGGCGCCCGACGCGTCAAGCGTTACGTCAGAGCGAATCAGGTTGACCGGGCCTTCTTCGCGGTCTTCGACGTCCCGGTCCTGGCGGGGCGCACGTTCGACGGCAGGGATTTCAACGCGGCGGCAACGGCGATCGTGGACCAGACGTTCGTGCGACAGGTGTTCGGCGACGACAATGCCCTCGGCCGCCGGGTCAGGCCGGTTCCTGCCCCAGGATCGGAGGCCGGCCCCTGGTACGAGATCGTCGGCATCGTTCCCGACCGTCCTGCGAATACGTCCCAGGGACGACTGTATGTTCCGGCGCTACCTGGTGCGCGTGGACCTGCCGGCCCAATCCATCTGGCCCTGCATGCCGGGCCCGACCCTGCCACGATGTCGCGTCGTCTTCAGCAGATCGGCACGGGCCTCGATCCGATTCTGCGCCTGGATGATGTACGCCGTCTCGATGAGGTCCTCGGCGAGACACAGATGTCCAGCAACCTGACGTCCTACGCCCTTGCCATCGCGACGCTGAGTGTGCTCCTTCTGTCAGCGGCTGGACTGTACGCCCTCATGTCCTTTACGGTCACCCGGCGGCGCCGCGAGATCGGCATCCGGATGGCGCTCGGCGCGCGGCCGGGGCGAATGCTGGCGAGCATCTTCGCCCGCGCGCTGTGGCAGATCGCCGCCGGCGTTGTGGTCGGCGTCACGGTCGCACTCGTCCTTCATCGCAGGCTGAATATCGAAGTCGAGGGCGGGTGGCACATCCCGGGGATCCTCCCGGCGGCCGCAGTCTTCATCATGATCATCGGCCTGCTGTCCGCGGCCGGACCGGCCCGTCGCGCTGTTCGGGTCGACCCGACGGAGGCCCTGCGGGACGGCTAGCGATGAACTAGCCCCCTTGGTTCGTTGCCGGCTGCAGGTCGGCGACGACCGAGCACCCGACGGTGACGCCAACCTGCTTGACGATGCCGAGGCCGCCGCGGTCGGGGACGCTGGCGGCGACCAGGTAGGAGCCGCGCGCGAGCGAACTCGTGACGGTGGCGCCGGTGCCCAGCGGCAATTGCGGCGGGTCGGGATCAGTCGCCGAGGCGACTGTCCAGACAATCGCCGGATTCAAATCATCGTCCTGCATGTCTCCAGCGCTGGCTTTGAATGTGATGACGCTGCCTTCCGCGAACGAGACGCCATCCCCAGGTTCCAGGATCTTCAGGATCGGCGCAGTGTTCGTCGGAATGGTAATGCTCTGCACCGCGATGGCGGCCGTACTCAGCGCCGCACCGCTCTTCGCGACGATCGTGACGGCGCCCGGCGCCAGGGCGGTGACGAGGCCGGTGCTGTTCACAGTGGCGATCGACGGGTTCGCTCGGTCGCCAGGTCACCTTTCGATGGGCCAGGTCGAACCCGACGGGATCCAGAACCGCGGCCCGAAAGCTGCCCCTGCTGACCCACTTGGAGAGTTCCAGCATCCGGTGTCACCTGCACGTAGCTCTTAGGGTCCTTCTTGCCTTGTGCGCCCAGCCGGTCCGAGCAGAGCCTGCGGGCGATTAGGCTATGCTCGCCCGCGGGAGGAAGCAGTAAGCTGCACTCGCTGATGCCGAGATGGGAGCGCCTTGGGCAGGGCTGGAACGCGATCGGCCGGCGGAACCCGCTCGGCGCGATCCTGGTGCGCAGCGAGCTGCCCGACTGGGACGTCGAGGAGTTTCTGGCGACCGGCCGCCGCGACGTCGAACGGTTCGTGGCGGACCTCTCGCGCATCGTTCCGGCGGCGCCCCGCACGCGCGCGCTCGACTTTGGCTGCGGCGTCGGCCGCATCACGCGGGCGCTGGTAGATCATTTCGACGAGGCCGTCGGCGTCGACGTGGCGCCGTCGATGATCGCGCGGGCCAGGGGGATGCACCGCGGCTGCCGGCGCTGCGTCTTCATGGTCAATCGTGCGCCACACCTTCGCCAATTCGCGGACGAGTCGTTCGGCGTGGTCTACTCGCGGCTGGTGCTGCAGCACGTGCGGCCAGCACTAGTGCGGCGCTACGTGCCGGAGCTTGTTCGCGTGCTCACCCGCGGCGGCGCGCTCATGTTTCAGTTGCCGGAAGTGCTGCAGGTGGATCCCGAGGAGGCCTTCGAAGCTGCGCCGGTGCTGGGCGGCACGCTGAAGCGCCGACTGCCGCGGTCCCTGGTCGTCCTGTGGCGCCGGCTCAAATATCGGATCGTCGCGCCGCCGCGCGATCCAAGGGAAATGTTCGGCATGCCCCGGGGCGAAGTGCTCGCGCTGATTCGCGACGCTGGCGGGCTTCCGATCGAGCTGCGCACCGATCACAGCCACGGACGCGAGGACGCGGGTTTTGAGGTACCTGGGTCACGAAGTAGCGCCGCACGCATCGTCGAGCTCACGGGGCTGTCGTATCTCGTCGCGATCGTCCGAACGCGCATCGATCCGGTGATCGCCCTGCGGACGGACTGAGACTCTACTCGGCGCGCATCGCCACCATCGGCTGCACCGCGGCGGCACGCCTCGCCGACGGGATCCCTGCGAGCACGGCGACCAGGAACGCCGTCCCGGCAGCGAACGTGTAAACGAGCGGCTCTACTCCGCCGAGCGGATACCACGCGGGATCCACGAGACGAACCCATGCGACCGCCAGCAGCAGCCCGAGCGCGATGCCGGGGACGACGAGCTTGAGCGCGTCGCCGAGCACGTCACGGAGCACGCGTGAGCGCGACGCTCCGAGTGCGACACGGACGCCGATCTCGCGCGTGCGCGTCGCGACCATGAACGCGATCACGCCGTAGACACCCAGCGCCGCGAGCACCAGCGCCACCGCGGCGGCCGCCCCGCCGACGCCGGAACTCGTGAGCAGATCTCGACGGCTGTTCTCGATCAGCCCTTCACCCGTCATCAACTCGCGGAAGAGCGCGCCGGCGTCCGGACCCGAACGCGCCGCGGCGTTCTGCGTGGACGTGACCCGGAGCGCATCCGCGATCGCGTTCTCGAAGGCGCCGCGCATCGACGCATCCGATGGTGCACCGCGCGCGATCAGGAGGACGGATGACACCGGCTCCTGCTCGAGCGACAGGAACAACTGCGGACGCGGATTCCCCATCTGCGTCGAGACCAGATCCGCGGTGATGCCGACAACGGTGCAGGTCTGCTTCTCTTCGCCGGACGACGCGAACGAGATGCGCTTGCCGATCGGATCACCCGCCGGGAACAGCTCGCGTGCCAGCGGCTCCGACAGCACGACGACTCGTTCCGCGCCGGCGCGATCGTTCGCGTCGATCATGCGTCCGGCAAGGAGGCGCGTGCCGAGCGTGTCGAGATAGCCAGGTCGCACGCGCGTCGTGTGCGCGGTGACGAACGTGGCCTCACCCTCTCGCGCGACGCGCGCGTTGCGATACACGAAATCGAGCGGGATGCCGTCACCGACGCTGGCGGACGTCACGCCAGGGGCCCGCGACAGGTTCTCCTGCACCGTCCTGAGGAAGAGCCGGCGTTCCTCCTCACTCTTCGTGATGGCGGACAGATTCAGTTCCGCCGCGTAGAGCCCCTGTGGCTTGAAGCCGACGTCGGTAATCATGGCCACGCGTGCCTGGTCGAACTGCACGCCGCAGATGACGAGGAACGGAACCGCAATTCCCGCCTGCGCCGCCGCCGTGAAGCGCTGCAGCCGGCCGACGCGCCGTCCGCTGCCGCTCGAGTCGCTCTTCAGCGCGTCGATCACGGACGTGCGGCTGAAGCGGATCGCCGGGAGCAGCCCCAGCATGAGGCTCGTCACGAAGCAGAGCGCCACGCACTGAAGCGCGATCCAGAGATCCGGCCTGAAGAGATCCAGCGTCGGCCCCCACATGTTGAAGGCCCACGCGACAGCCACCGGACCGCCGAAGACAACGGCCGACGCGAACGCGCCGCCGAGCAGTGCAACGACCAGCGCCTCGGCGAGGTGATAGCGCATCAGGCGCCAGCGGCTCGCGCCCATCGCCGACCGGATCGCCAGGTCCCGCTCACGGATCGCGCTGCGGACGAGCATCATTCCCGAGATATTCAGTCCGACGACGAGCAGCACGATCGCGGAGAGGCCGAAGAGGATCATCCGCGCGCGCGTGATCTGCGAGCGCAGGCGCGCGCCCGCGGTGAAGTAAGGCTCGACGCCGCCTGCCTTGTCCTGGTTCGTGGAGGGATACCGCGCCGCGAGCGCCGACATCGCGGACTGCACCGCAGCGTCCGCCTGCGGCAACGTCGTGCCCGGCTCGAGCCGCGCGACGATGCGGACCCAGTTCGCGTCGCGCTGGAGACGCACGTTCTCTGCGCCAGTGAGACGCGGGTGATGCGAGAGCGGCAGCCAGAGCTGGTAGTACGGCTCGTTCAGCCCGGCGACGTGTCCGCGGAAGCCTTCCGGTGCAACGCCGACCACGGTGTATTCGGTGCGGTTGACCGTGATCGTTCGTCCGACGATGTTTGGATCGCTGCCGAAGCGCAGCTGCCACGCGCGATGGCTGATCACCGCCTCCGCTTCAGCACGCGACGCATCGTCCACCTGCGTGAAGCCGCGTCCGAGCGGCAGCGTGACGCCGATGGTCGAGAAGTAGTTGCTCGACGCGTACATCGTGGACACCGGCACGGCGGGTCCGTCGGCTGGCTGGAAGAGGCCTTCGCCCCGGCTCCACCCGGTGAGGACCCATCCCTCGCGCCGCGTCGCGGATGTCGAGGTAGTCCGGGTACGACCAGGTGTCCATCATCGCGCCGCCGGCCTGCGCCCGGAGCTGTCCGCTCGGGCGGATGACGAGCTCCGCGAGGCCGTCCTCGACGACGCCCTGCGGCGTGCCGAGAATCGAACGCATGAAGATGAGGATGGCGATCACGACACCCATGCCGAGGCCGAGGGACGCGACGCAGACTGCGGTGAACGCCCGCGCGCGGACCAGGGTACGGGCGGCGTGACGAAGGTCGGTGACGTAGCTGATCACTGGGTTAATATACGGCGGATGCGTGCGAATCGTTCGAGCTCAGCCCATCGTTTCGTCACTCGCCGGGTAGCCGCAGGACCAGCGCCGCGACCACGAGCGCCGCAATCCCGACGAACAGCGCCCTTGTAAGGTCCAGCCGAACAATCGCGTTCTTCAAAGCGGGGAGAGGTGCCCGCGCCCAACGCTGCCGGTCGTACGCGGCTGGGTGTGAAGTCCTCGGCCTGCTCTACATCCTGCACAATCGCCGGCTCCTCGGCATGCTCGACAGCTTCCGCCGTAACGCGCCGCAGCGAAGGTGACAAAGTAGTGTTAGACGGTGCGGGGTCGCCACGGCTCGTGCTCGTGCGTGAGCCAGACCAGCTCGGGGTCGAGCGCACGCACCCGCAGCTGGCCTTCGGTGCGCGGCTCGTCGAGCTCGCCAAACCAAACCGCCACGTCGCCGCCAACGACGACCGGGCGCCCGCCAGTCTCGACGACGACGACCTGCATGCCGCGTGTGTGGCCCGGCGCCGGGACGAGCCGGAGCCCGGGAAGCAGCTCGAGTTCGCCGTCGACCGGCACGTACCGCACGCCGGGCGCCTCGACCCACTCGCGAATGGTGTAGTCGTCCTCGTTGCGCGCGTCGTCGAGCTCCCGACGCTGGACGTAGATCGGCCTGCCGGCGAAGAGGTGGTTGCCGCCGCAGTGGTCGAAGTGCAGGTGTGTGTTGACGACGATGTCGATGCCGGCGAGGTCGAAGTTCTGCTTGCTCAGTGGACTGAGGCGGGGATCGAGGTCGGCCACCGCCGGGTGCAGCTCCGTCATGCCGGTGTCGACCAGCACGCGCGCATCGGGATGGTCGATGACGTGCACGTAGACCGGCATCCGCTCGCCCTCGGCGAGCAGGTCGGCAACGCGGACTGGCGTGATGGTGATTGAGGCGGGAGCGTTCATTGTGTACCGACCGCCGCGGTGGTGGTTGATATGTGAGTCATGATGACCTCCTTTACAGGGTTACTGGCTGACGCGCGGCCGTCTTTCTCCTCCCGCCTGTTCGTCTATCGTCAGGGGGAGCCCGAACCGTGGAAAGACAGGGCCTGCGAACGTCACGATCTCCGTGATGATGCCTTCCTCAATTCGCAGCACATCGAGAGCCAGCGCTCGCCACGCGGCATCGCCTGGACGCAGCACGTAGTTGGCCACCGCCGGCTGCAAATTGGCACGTGTGAGGACGCAGCGAAGGCGACCGAAGCGCTCCGACCCAAAGCCTCCGTCAACCCAGAGCTTGAACATGGCGTCCCGACCAACAACGATGCCCGGCTGAGGGGGCATTCGAAAGATGGCGTCGTCGCGGATGATCGACGTGAATGCTTCAAGGTCAGCCTTCTCGCTCGCATCGACGATCTTCTTCAACAGCTCGCGCTCGGCGACGCTGGGATCCTCGCCGGGCGGCCATTCGGGCCTCCGCGATGGCAGCCTTCGCTGAAGCGTCACGCGCGCCCGCTGCAGGGCGCTGTTGACCGCCGCGGTGCTGACATCCAGGAGCCCAGCGGCTTCTTTGGCCGACCAGCCCAGCACGTCACACAGGATGAGCGCCGCCCGCTGCTGCGGCGTGAGAAATTGAATGACTGTGAGGAACGCGATTTCGATCGTTTCGCGGCTCAACACGATCGTTTCCGGGTCGGCATCGTGTTGCGAGATCGGCTCGATCAAGGAGTCTGGAATCGGCTGAAGCCACGCAACCTCGTCGGTCGACGGTGGAGCGCCGTTCTCCACAGACTTCGCGGCCAGAACGGACCGCCGTTCGTCGCGGGCGATGGCATCGAGGCAGACGTTGGTTGCCACGCGGTAGAGCCACGGACGAAGTGGCGCTCCTTCTATGAGGCTCTCCCGATAGCGCCACGCGCGGAGAAGCGCGTCCTGCACGGCATCCTCGGCGTCGTCGAGGGAGCCGAGCATGCGATAGCAGTGGATGAGCAGCTCACGACGATGGCGGCCAGCGAGATGGTTGAAAGCCTCTTCGTCACCAGCACGAATTGCCGCGGTCAGCGCTGTCGACTCGACTGATCCCGATGGGATCTGAGTTCCGCTCACGGTTCCGCTCCCTGTTGGCGCCGACGCGGTCGGCGATGCTCAATCAGTCATACCGGAATCGAGGGTGGAAATCATCGGGAGCTGCGACGATTCGATTCGCGGCGGACACTCGTCGTCTGTAAGTTGTTGTTCTGAAATGAGATGTGGCTGGGGTGAACCGCCCCTTCGCCTCGCAGCGAGTCCTCCCACAGTGACCGCTCGGCATGTATCCTGCGTTGATGATGGCCTTTGCGGATGAGGCGCGAATCTTCGAGGAAATCGGGCGTGCCGCACAACCTGCCGCACCTTGCCGCCGAGATGATGAAGAGCTTCTTCCTCTCGAAGTAGTGTCGAAATCAGCTCGCCCCGTTCGACGTTGCTGGTAGAGCCCCCTGACGGGCTCCCAACCCTATCCCTATAAGGAGGCGATATGCGCGTCATGGTGATCGTGAAGGCGACGAAGGAATCCGAGGCCGAGGACAACCCGTTCGACGTCGAGGGCGCCGCCGAGATGTTCGAGGCGATGGGGAAGTACAACGAGGAGCTGGTGAAGGCCGGGATCATGCTCGCCGGTGACGGGCTCAAGCCGAGCAAGTTCGGGAAGCGGGTGCACTTCAACGGCACAAAACGGTCGGTGACCGACGGCCCCTTCGCCGAGACCAAGGAGCTGGTGGCGGGGTTCTGGATCTGGCAGGTGCGGTCGATGGACGAGGCGATGGAGTGGGCGAAGCGCTGCCCCAACCCGATGCCGGGTCCGTCGGACCTCGAGATCCGTCCGCTCTGGGAGTCGGAGGACTTCGGTCCCGAGATCGCCGCCCAGGAGAACGAGCTCCGCGCCAAGATCGCCAAGGGGGCGAAGTGAGCCGCAGCGTCCTCTTCCTCACTTTCGATGCGGTGATTAAGGTGCTTCGCTGCGGGCTGCGCCGGCCCGGCCGCTCTCCGAGGTCATTCCACGCGGCGGCATGAAGAGGTAACCAAATGCCGGGCTTCAGTTTCGTTCCGAAACTGCTGCGCTCCGGCAGGAAAGCACAACCATAGCCATGGTCGGCGACGTCATTCGCGACTTCAAGTACGCGATTCGCTCCTTGGTCCGAAGACCGCTGTTCACGGCGGTGATCGTCCTCACCCTGGCGCTCGGCATCGGCAGCAACGTGGCCATGTTCAGCGTGGCGAACGCGGTTC